>CAXTAE010000008.1:0-156259 GCA_964242225.1 uncultured Acidobacteriaceae bacterium | reverse complement strand
TACGACAACCTGATGGTGAACGTGCACATGAAGAATGCCAAGCTCGTCGAGCGTGGCATCCGTGTGCTGATGAAGCTTTGCGATATCGATCGTGAAACGGCGATTCGCACCATCAAGTCTGCCGGTAAGAGCATTCCTATCGCTGTGGTGATGCTAAAAGCCAAGGTGGACAAGATGGAGGCGGTACGCCGGCTGCAGAAGTCCGAAGGCAACGTCCGGCTCGCCATCGAAGATTCCCGCCTGGAGCTTTAGAGAGGCCTTTCGCTCAGAGGCCGCAACATCTTTCCCTGCCCGTGTTTATCAATGCAGGCTGCCGAACACCGCAGCAGATGTTCAGGAGCTCTCCCATGAAGCGTCTCGTCGTTACTACTTCCCTTGCGCTCTCCCTCAGCTTCGGGGCGGCGTACGCGCAGCAAACAACCGATCCCCAGGCCACTGCGCCGGCCACCCAGGGTGAGTACCACCACCACACGCCAAATCCGCATAGGCAGGCCGAGCACCTCTCGCGGAAGCTGAACCTCACTCCAGACCAGACTGCCAAGATCGAACCCATCCTGGCCGCGCGCGACCAGCAAATGCACGATCTGATGGGCAACGCCCAGCTCTCCCCGCAGGATCGTCACCAAGGGATGCACTCGATCAATCAGCAGGCTGAGCAAGGCATGAGTGGCATCCTTTCGCCCGACCAGATGGCGCAGCTCAAGGCAATGCATCACCGCGGCCACCATGGCCAGGGTGGCGACGAACAGCCGACTCCGGCGCCCACCGCCTAGGCGTCCTCCGCCCATACCAGATTAAGAGCAGGGCCGGAGACGCCGCGCTCCGGTCTTGCTACGTTTCACCTCCCGGGTCATCCCCGCATCAGCCTGAACAACCGCTTTTCCTCCTCCGCTTTCGTACACTAGCCGGATGGATAAGTTTGTGGTGCGTGGTGGCAATCCGCTGCTCGGGACGATCAAGGTTTCAGGCGCAAAGAACTCGGCTCTTCCCTGCATGGCAGCAGCGATCCTCACCGAAGAGGAGGTCATTCTCGAGAACGTTCCGCAAGTCCGCGACATCGAGACAGAGCGCCGCCTGCTGGAGTCCATGGGTGCCGAGGTCGAATTGGGCTACGGCCGCGCCCAGCACCGCACCTCCATCAAGTGCGCCGTGCTCTCTGATCCGGTCGCCAAATACGAAATTGTTAAAACCATGCGCGCCAGCTCGCTCGTGCTTGGGCCTCTGATCGCCCGCACCGGCATTGCCCGCGTGGCGATGCCCGGCGGCTGCGCCATCGGCGGCCGTCCGATTGACCTTCACATCAAGGGGCTTGAGGCGATGGGCGCAACCATCACCCAGGAGCACGGCTACCTGGAAGCCCGCACGAATCGCCTCAAAGGCGCCCATATCGTCTTCGACAAGATTACCGTCACCGGCACCGAAGACCTGCTGATGGCCGCGACGCTTGCGGACGGCGAGACGCTTTTCGAAAACTGTGCTCGTGAGCCCGAGGTCACGGACCTCGCCGCGTTGCTGAACGCCATGGGGGCGAAGATTGAGGGCGCCGGCACCTCCACCATCAAGGTCCAGGGCGTCGCCAAGCTGAATGGTGCCAAGCACCGCATCAACCCTGACCGTATTGAGGCTGGCACCTTTCTGATCGCCGGCGCGATCACCGGCGGCGACCTCAACGTCGACTGCTGCAACCCCAAGCACCTCGGCTCGCTGCTCGGCAAGTTGGAGGAGTGCGGCGTGCGCTTAGAGATTGGCCAGGACAACATCCGCGTCCACTCCGGCGGCAAACTCGTCGCCGCCGACATGAGCACGGAGGAGTATCCCGGCTTTCCGACCGACATGCAGGCTCAGTTCATGGCCCTGATGACTCAGGCTGAAGGCGTCTCCAACGTCACGGAGAACATTTTCGAAAACCGCTTCATGCATGTCGGCGAGCTCAACCGCATGGGCGCGCACATCACCGTGAACGGCCGCACCGCCACCGTGCGCGGCGGCACACCGCTGCAGTCGGCTGCCGTGATGTGCTCGGACCTGCGCGCCAGTGCTGCTCTTGTGCTGGCGGCGTTGGTCTCCGATGGGGAAAGTATCCTGGATCGCGTGTACCACATTGATCGCGGCTACGAGCACATTGAAGAAAAGCTGCGCAACGTCGGCGCCCAGATCCGCCGCATGGGCGATGTGTTTGGAAAGAAGTAGCCCAGGGCACGATCACGGCGCATACTGTGGATGAAAACGCGAGGTGTACACCCATGTCCGCCACCCCCACGCTGCTCTCTCTCTACGAGTATCTGCACACCAGCTACAAGCCTGATGTCGACTTCGTAGATGGCGAGATCGAGGAGCGCAACTTGGGTGAGTTTGACCACGCACGGCTGCAATTCAAATTAGCGTCTCTCTTCGACACTAGGGAAGAACTCTGGGGCATTCAGGGCGTCATCGAACAACGCATCCGCGTCAGCTCCAGCCGCGTCCGCATCTGTGACTTGGCCATTCTTCGTGCCGACGCGCCTCGCGAGAAGGTGACGGAGACCCCGCCCCTGATCTGCATCGAGATCCTCTCTCCCGAGGACCGTCTTTCCCGCGCGGGACGCGGCCTCGCCGACTACCTTGCCATGGGCGTCGAGAACATCTGGCTCATCGATCCGCTACGCCGCTCCACACACACCTTTGATGGCGAAGGCTTGCACCATGCCGACGCCACAAACCTCGCCGTACCCGGGACAGCGATTCGGCTCGACCTGACCGAGCCCTTTGCGGCGCTGGATTAAATACGCTGCCTCAAATGTATGCCGACCATCCGCTACGCCACGCCAGATGACGCTCCACTGATCACTGCACAACGCCACAGCATGTTCGCCGACAACGCCTTCTCCACGGAGACTGCTCTCTCTGCCTCTGATCTCCAGTTCGAGCCCTGGGTGCGCCTTCGGCTGGCTGACGGACGCTACCTTGGCCTGCTGCTCGAGGATGGCGGGCAGGTCGTTGGCGGAGCTGGCATTTTCTTCGCAGACTTTCCCCCGCACTGGATGGATCCGCAGCCCGTGCGAGCTTACGTGCTGAACGTGTATACCGCCCCGGCGGCTCGCGGCAGGGGCTACGCTCGCACGCTGATGGAGCGCATCCTCGCAGAATGCAAAGAGCGCGGCGTACCCACGGTGGTGCTGCACGCCTCACCCCAGGGCCGCCCGCTGTACGAAACGCTGGGCTTTACCGTATCCGACGAGATGATGCTGCGACTCGACAGCTAATTCGTTGAACTCTTTTGAACCCGTTGAATCGGTTGGGCCAGCAGCCGGTCCGCTCCTCAGCGAGGCCGCTCCAGCTGCCACTCCAGGTGAGCCCGCACCGTCGGCCACTCCCCGGCAATCACACTGTAAACGCAAGTGTCGCGCAAGGTGCCGTTTCTGGCCATTGTGTGGCTGCGCAGAATGCCGTCCAGCTTCGCGCCAAGCCGTTCGATGGCCCGGCGGCTTCCCGAATTCATGAAGTGTGTCCGAAATTCAACCGCGATACATCCCAGAGTCTCAAACGCGTACCGCAGCAGCAGGAGTTTGGCTTCTGTATTCAGGGCCGTCCGCTGCACCCGCTGCGCATACCAGGTGGAACCGATCTCCACCCGAGGGCTCGCCGCGTCGATGTTCATATAGGACGTCATGCCCACGGGCTGCCCTGTGGCGGCCTCGACAACGGTAAAGGGCAGCATGGCACCGGACGCTTGCAGCGCGAGCCTTCGCCCGATCTCTTCCGACATCGTCTCCGGCGAGGGCGCAGCGGTGTACCAGAGTCTCCACAGCTCGCCATCGCACGAAGCCTCGACCAACGCCTCGCGGTGTTCCACAGCAAGCGGCAGCAGATGAACAAAGCGGCCTCGCAGGGTGATCGGTTGGCAAAGGGAGTTCGTCACAAGAACGACTCTACCGCTCACACGGGGGCTTCCCCAACCAACAACCGCCATGCTGTATACGGTGGCCCATATAATCGAATGATGCGGTCGTTCGCAAAGCTTTCCGCAGTTCTGGGTCTCCTGGCGGGCTTTTTTGGTTCTGCCTATGGCCAAAGTGCGGGAGCATCCACGCCCCCCGCCGGCCGTGTCGTTCTTGTTCTGCCCTTCGAAAACCGCTCCGGCAACCCGTCGCTGAACTGGATTGGCGACAGCTTTCCGGACACGCTGGACCGGCGCCTCGACGCTTCTGGTTTCCTCACCATTTCGCATGACGACCGCGTCTACGCCTACGGCCATCTGGGGCTCCCGGAGGGCTTTCGCCCTTCCCGCGCGACCTCCATCCGCATCGCCCAGCAGCTTGATGCCAACTACGTCGTCATCGGCAGCTTTACCGTCGCGAGCAACCACCTTAGTGCGCAGGCGCAGGTCCTTTCCGTGGAACAGCTGCGGCTGTCCCCGGCGATAGGGGATGGCGCTGACCTGAGCCACCTTTTTGACGCGGAAAACGCCGTCGCCTGGAAGCTCGCCCGTGCGATTGACCCCAGGTTTGCCATTGCGGAGAGTACTTTTTTAGCCGCTCCTGGTGCTGTGCCGCTGCCGGCGTTCGAGGATTACATCCGCGGTACAAACGCGACTGCGCCTTCTGAAAAGCTGCAGCGATTAAAGGAGGCCGTATCTTTCAGCCCCGATTTCGCTTCGGCGCTGCTGGCTCTGGGCAAAGAGCAGTACGCCACGCGGGATTTCGATGCTGCCGCCGCCACGCTCAGCAAGGTGCCTCCCGCAAGTCCGCTGTCGCTTGAGGCTGGCTTTTACCTCGGCCTCTCGCGTTTCAACTCTGCGAGCTATCCAGCAGCGGAGACAGCCTTCGCCTTTGTCGCCCAGCACCTGCCGCTGCCGGAGGTAGTCAATAACGAGGCGGTTGCGCAGAGCCGTCAAGGCAAGGACGCCGTACCACTTTTTCAAAATGCCTCGACGGCCGATCCTTCCGACGAGGACTATCGTTACAACCTAGCCGTCGCCCTTTTCCGTCGCGGCGAGACAGCCGGGGCACAACGCGAGGCCGACGCCGCCCTGAAGCTCAGGCCCAACGATAACGAGGCTCTGCAACTGCGCAATCAGCTGCACGCTGTGCCGGCCGGCACACGTCTCCCGCCGGCTGTCACCACCGGCTTCAGCCCACTCGAACGCATCCGTCGCGCCTATTCGGAGACCAGCTACCGACAGGCCGCTTTTCAGCTGGAGCAACTGCGAAGCGCTCGCCTTGCCCTGCTCACGCCAGCCCAGCAAGCGGCGGAGTACGACATGCTCGGCCGCGACGCTCTCTCCCACGGCCTGCTCCCAGAAGCGGAGACCCGCTTTGTGTCCGCAGCGGCGGCGGATCCCAAGAACGCCGATGCGCACGCCGGGCTCGCCGAGGTGCGCGAAGGCAGCGGCGACGCCGCCGGAGCGCATAGTGAGGCATTGGCCTCCCTGCGCCTGCAGCCGAATGCCCCCGCCCTGCTGGTGCTCGCGAGGCTCGATCTAGCCCAGAACGCCCTTGGTGTGGCCGCCGCTGAGGTGTCCCAAGCGCTTGCCCTCGATCCGAAGAACGCCGCCGGGCAGACCCTGCGGGGTACGCTGATCGGCAAGGGGCAGGCCGTCCGGTAAGCCGGCGGAAGCGCCACTGCCAATGACGTTCTTCTCACCGCTTCACCCCGGAAGCCTCCGCTTGCTGACCCCCGCCGATGCCGGCGTTCTGCTCGCCTCGGTCGGCCTTGGTCTTATTTTTGTGGAGTTCAACCGGCCCGGTCGAATACTACCCGGCGCTTTGGGACTACTCCTCACGCTACTTGGAGTCGGTCGAATCGGGCATCTGGGCGTTCGGCCTCCGGTAACCCTGCTGCTGCTCGCATGTACCGCGATCCCTGTTCTTAACGCTCGGCGCAGAATGCCCGCAGGGACGCTACTCGCCGCCACACTGGCATTTGTCGTTGGCGTCCGGTTCGTGGTGCGACCGGGCAAGGCAGCCCCTGTGCACATGTGGGTCGCGATCGTATCTGGGGGCACTCTGGGTTTGCTAAGTGCCACCCTGACTAGGATCGCTTACCGCGCCCGGCGCGCGAAAGCATTAGACTAAAGCTGACACAAGTGTCCGGAGCAAGCCTTCCTTTGATTCGCCCTGTTCAGATCCTTCTTGCCTCTTCGCTCGCCTTGTTTGCGCTCACTGCAACTGCCCAGACGAAGCTGGACCGCCAGCTCTCCTACATCGATCTCGGGGTGCAGGCAGTCGGCCAGTTCAGCGGAAACGTCTCCGGGCCGATCAACATCCCCGCCTTCGATGAGGGGGCTGTTGTCAGCCAGAACGCCTCCAACACGGTGGGTGCGCTGGTCACGATTCGTTACGCGCCCAAGCCCTACCTTGGGGTCGAGTTCAACGGCAGCTACGCGCGCTACACAGAGAACTACTCCGAGCCACCTGCGCAGATTCAGACCCAGGCGAATGAATTCACCTTCGGGTACCTCGTTACGCCGCCCTACGCCTTCTTCGGCCTGAAGCCGTATGCTTCGGCCGGGGTAGGCCTGATGCGTTTCGCGCCGACGGCCGGCGGCGGCCAGAATGCGCCACCGGAAGGCCGGCCGGCCTTCTACGGCAATGTGGGCCTGCAGAAAGAGGTCTTCGGCAGCCGGTATGGCGTGCGCGTGGGCTATCGCCAGGTCTTCTATATCGCGCCGGACTTCTATCAAAACTACCTGACCATCTACAAATACACCTCCACCAAAGAGCCCCTGTTCGGCGTCTATGCGCGCTTTTAACCGCCAAACATCGCAGCCATAGAGGCACCGGAGCACTGTATGCACGAACACCTCGACGATCACGACCAAGGTTTGACGCGTGGCGAGCGCGAGCTTACGCTCTCTACCGGCGCCATTCTCGGCATCTTCTTCGGTCTGGTGCTGCTCTGCGGTGTCTGCTTCGGCGTTGGGTACAACATGGGCCGTAAGTCCACGCCCACGCCCCTGGCGCTGAACGACACCAGCAGTGACGTGCCTGCGGCCGACGTGGGCAGCACAGCCAAGCCCTCGGCCGGTTCGCCGCTCGACAGTAGCGGGACCGCCAACCAATCCGCGCCCGTGGTTGCCGTGGTAACCCCCGCGTCCAAGCCCGCACCGATCGTGCGCAAGCCGCCACCGCCGCCCACTGAAGCAGCTGAAGCACCCGAGCCCGGCACACCTGCCCGCGAAAGCGAGAGGGTCGAGGAGCCTGCGGTTGTGCGCCCAGTCTCTCCCAGTGCCCTATTACCCGGGGCCTCGACGGGTACCGGCAGCATCATGGTGCAGGTCGCTGCCGTCTCGCACAAGGAGGATGCCGACCTGCTCGTCGGCGCACTGCGGGGACGAGGCTACGTCGTCTCGGCTCGCCCCGGTGCCAGCGACGGCTTCATTCATGTGCAGATCGGGCCATTCAACGACAAGAAGGCTGCCGAAGCGATGAAGCAGCGCCTGCTCTCCGACGGCTACAACGCCATTCTGAAATAGAGTTGCAGCTCTGAGTGCAGTCGCAAGCCGGTCCGGTGGCTAGACCAGCCCCAGGGCCCGTTCCATGTCCTCACGCACCGCCAGCATCAACTCATCGCGCGTGCGGAAGTCCTTCGGCCAGCGCGGGGCGAGAAATCGCACCGTTGCCTCTCCCGGCGCGATGCGCGAACTGCCGCGCGTCATCATTTGTGCCGTCCCCTCGATCACCGTAGGGAGGATTGGCGCGCCAGTCTCGGTCGAAAGAAAGAACGCTCCTTTACGGAACGGCAACAGCCTGCCGTCAGGGGACCGCGTGCCCTCCGGGAACACCATGAGGTGCAGCCCGGCGCGCAGCGCGTCCGCTGCCGCCGCGACGCTGCGTACGGCATCCTCCCGCGAGTGGCCACGCGACACCGGCACAAATTTGCCCATCCGCATCGCTGTGCCCAGCAGCGGAATCTTCATCAGCGAACGCTTCAGCATGACACTGGCCATGCCGGGGATGGCCGGGAGCAGGATCGGCGGGTCGAGATTCGAAACGTGGTTGCTCATCACGATACAGGGCTCCCCGGGGAAGTTTTCGAGCCCAAGCACACGCACCCGGATGCCGGCCGCGCGTACCCCCAGCCACATCGTGCCCATACCCCAGCGGTACATGGTTTTGAAGCTGCCGCGCAGCGCTGACCAGGGAATGCCGACCAGCGCTGCCGGTATCCCTAGCAGGACGAAGACGGCCAACAGGCGCAACGAAGCAAACATTCGCTTAGCTCACCTGCAGCTCCGGCTGCAGCGCAACAACAGTCTCTGTCGAAGACGAAACCTTCACAGCTGACGGTGTGGTCGCGCTGGCCGCTGGAAGTCTTTCTATGATCGCGGCGGGCAGCTTCTGGTAGATCCCACCAAAGCCACCATTGGAGAGGATAGCGATCACATCCCCCGCTCGCAAACGCGGGACGATCTCGCGCACAATCGCCTCCGCGTCCCGGCATAGCAGCGCCGGCACGGACTTTCCGTGCAGCGCCCGCACGACAGCCTCCGGCGCCAGCCGCTCCGCGAGCGGGATCGCCTCACTCTTGAACACCTCGGCCATCACCACCTCATCGGCCAAAGCAAGACTGTCCACCAGTTCGGCCTCAAACACGTTGCGTCGCAGTGTGTTCGAGCGCGGCTCCAGCACCGCATACAAACGCTGTCCGGGGTACGCGGCTCGCAACGCGCGCAAGGTCTCCCGAATAGCCGTCGGATGATGCGCGAAGTCATCGATGACCGTGATGCCACCTGCCTCCGAGACCACCTGCAGCCGCCGCTTCACACTGCCGAAGGTGCGCAGGGCTTCAACAATGGCCACCGCCGGCACACCCTGCCCCGCCGCCAGCGCCGCGGCTGCCGTGGCATTCAGCGCGTTGTGCTCGCCAGCCATGGGAAGCTCTAGCTCCGCAAACGGCTCACCCTGGCGAGACAGCATCCAGCGCGTCCGCGAACCTTCCTGACCTAACCCGCTCACACGCCAGTAGGAATCGGGTGCAAGGCCATACCGCTCTACGGGGCAGAACGCATTCGCGCAGCACTCCGTGACCGCGTCGCTGCCGTCATAGGCGATCAGCCGCCCACGCCCCGGCAACAGGTTCACCATGCGCTTGAACGCCGTCTTCACAGCCTCGAAATCCGCGTAGATATCGGCGTGGTCGAACTCCACATGCGTCAGGATCGCGACGTCGGGGAAGTAGTGCAGAAACTTTGGTCCCTTGTCGAAGAACGCGGTGTCGTACTCATCGCCTTCCAGCAGAAACGGCCGTGTTCCCTCCTGCACATGAAAGCTCTTGCCGAAGTTCTCGACCACGCCGCCAATCAGAAACGAAGGCTCCCAGCGCGAGATCGCGGCGTCACCTGCATCGTGCGAAACGCTTGGATCCATGCGCGCCGCAGTCGCATAGATCCACGCCAACATGCTCGTGGTGGTGGTCTTGCCATGCGTTCCGCAAACAACCAGCCGCTCGCGGTCAACCAGAAACTCATCGTGGATGAGCTGCGCCATGGAGGTCATGGGGATGCGCTGGTCCAGCACGCGCTCCAGCTCCGGGTTGCCACGCGAGATGGCGTTACCCACCACTACCAAGTCCGGCACCTCGTCCAGATTGCGCGCGCTGTACGGCTCCGTCACCGCCACGCCCATCGCCGCGAGCTGATCGCTCATCGGTGGATAGGCTGCTGTATCGGAACCCGTGACCCTGTGGCCGCGGCCCTGCAGCATGCCCGCCAGTGAGGCCATTGCCGTGCCGCAGATCCCAATCAGATGGATGTGCTTGCGCATACCTTCTCCCTCCCCGCGACAACGGCGCGGTTCCCACCCAGCAGCGTCAACGACGCTCTGTCGTCACAACTCAGCTCGGCCTCGGCACCCAGCACAAGCGACCGATTGCCACCGCTGACGTGCCCACACCGCAACCCGAGCGCGATCGGTCCCGCGAAGTCGCGCAGAGCATGCAGGCAGGCTCCCTCCAGTATCTTCATGTCAGCCCCTTCCACGTTGGCGCTCATATCCCCGAACACCACCCCGCGTACCTGTTCCAGCAACCCGGCAAACTGCAGGTGCTGCAGCATGCGGTCCCACTGGTAGGGCTTCACGCCGATGTCCTCAAGAAACAACACGCAAGGCTCCTCGATGCGCAACGCCCACGGCGTTCCCAATCCGGCTTCGAGAATCGCCAGACAGCCACCCAGCAGGCGGCCTTTGGCACGCCCTGGTCGCAGCACGCGCAGACCATCGTCTTCGCTCAGCGTGTACGTGCTGTCGCCTTCCAGAGCCGCGCGCCAGGAGCGCTCGTCCAGGCCGCCCTCCCCCGACCAGTCCGCCGCGACCATCGGCGCATAGAAGCTCGGCATCCCGCACTCATTCCAAAACCAGGTCTGCAAGGACGTGTGATCGGAGTAGCCGACAAAGGCTTTCGGGTTTGCCCGGATCAGCTCGGGATCCAACAGCGGCAACAGCTCCGCCGAGCCCCATCCCCCACGCGTGCAGAGTATGCCGTCGATGCTTCGATCGGAGAACGCCGCATGCAGATCGCTCACCCGCTGCTCTGCTGTACCGGCGTAGTACAGCGGCCCCCGCGCCAGGGCATGCGGCATTAAAATCGGCTCGTAGCCATGTGCCTGCAGCTGCTCCATCCCCCGCTGCACTAGCTCAACCTTCGCCGCCGAGGCAGGCGACACGACAGCGACCCGACTGCCGACGCGTAGGCGCGGAATTTCCGCGCTCACAGCCACACCTCGCCGGTGCAGACGATCTCTGCGGGACCGGTCAGCAGCATCTCCGCGTCGTTGGCTAACCACCGCACAGTTTGTGTGCCGCCCGGAGCTTCCGCCGATAGCTCACGTGCGGCGCCGTTCATGACCATCGCCGCCGCTGCTGAGGCGCACGTCCCTGTGCCGGAGGAGAGCGTCGGCCCGCACCCGCGCTCGAAGATGCGGAAGGCAATCTCTCCGGGTGCCTTCACCCTCACAAATTCCACGTTGGTGCCGAAGCGAAACAGCGGATCGACACTGATCCGCGCGCCCAACGCCTCCCAGGTCAGACCGTGGCTGCCATAGTCATCACGCTCAGGAAAGAGAACGAAATGCGGGTTGCCAACGTTCACCATCGCCCCCGCAATCTCGCCCTCGATGCCGTCAATGCGAATCGCACGCCGCATCACCCGTGGCACGCCCATCCCGGTCTCAATCCACCAGGAACCCTCCTCGCCGCGCACGACATAGCACTGCCGCACACCACCGTGCGTGCCCAGCGACACCGTGCGGCGACCTTCGCTCGCGGCCAGCCACGCCGCGACGCAGCGCGTGCCGTTGCCACTCAGCTCAGCCTCACTGCCATCCGCATTGAAGAGTCGCAGGAACAGGCTGCCGTCCGCGCGGCGGTCGAGAAACTCAATCCCGTCAGCGCCGACACCCGTAGTACGTGCGCAAAGCCTGCGCGCAAGGTCTGCGTGCTGACGCTCCGCCACCGAGTCCTCGAGCAGCAGGAAATCATTGCCGCACGCATGCGCTTTCACGAATGGAATCCTACGGCTCAATCCGGCTCCTCAGGCCCAAGCATAAACGGCTCTTCCTTGACCGCTCATGGAGGATGCGCACAAAACAAACGGCCCGCACCAAGAGAGGTGCGAGCCTTCCATGTCACGCAAGACGGAAGCTGTGCCTAAGTCCCGACAGGTGCGGTGACGTTGATCTGTTGCGCCAGCGCCGTAAGCACCTTGTCGGCGTTCTTCTCCTCTTCCAGGCTCTTGTCGAAGAGTTTGGCATGCTCCGCCTCGCCCAGAACGAGTGCCCAGTTCTTCAGCGTGCCGTACATCGCAATCTCATGGTGCTCTACCTGGTTGCCGGAGGCGATCAGCACTACGTCCCGCAGCTGTGTATCCTTCGCTGAACTTGTATCTGCCTCTGCCCCGCTGATCAGGGCCGCCGTAATCTTGCACTTGGTGTCGCTCGACTCACCCGTATCGTCGTCGAGGATGCGTTCCAGCCGTGCCACCTGCATCTTGGTCTCTTCCAAGTGCTCGCGGAAGGCAGTCGCCAGTTGCGGCGCCGTGGCCTTCTCAATCATGTCGCCGAGCGCTGCCGTGATCTGCTGTTCGCTGCTCAGCTGTCGTTGCAGAGCGGTCGTGTACAGCTCACGCAGGTTCTCGAAGTCCGGTGTAAACAATCCCATGGTGCTGCTCCAACAGCGGGATCTTGGCCCCGCTTCGCCTCTTGCTGAAATGGTTGAGAGTGGCCTCATGAACCTTGCAGGGCCGCCCACTCTTGCGCTGCAGGCTTCGATGCGAGACGCCCCTTAGACGTAGCTTAGCGCTGGGACGCGGGCTTGCTCTGGAACGCCCGCTTGTACTGGAGCGATTGGTAGATTCGCGCCGTCGGCTGCCCCAGCGTGCGCACCACCTCAATTTCCGCTAACCCCGCCGGCTGCGTTGCCACAGCCTTCGCGACAGGGTCGCCGTCGAGTGCGACGACGTACGCCGCGTTCGCAGAGGGATCGGCCAACGCTCTCTTCCAGGAGTCCTCGTCGTTCTCGCTGACCACCGTGCTCAACAGGCGGCCTGCATCCTGCAGCACTCCCACATGCGCCGACACCGACATCAGAATCGGCTGGTCGGCGGGCATCGTCTCCAGAACAGTCGCGAGGGCGCGCTCAAACGGCACACGGGTCCGGGCATTCACCATGCCCTCCTGCAGCACGACCGGCAACGCATAGCGTCGTGCCTCTGGCAGGTAGCCCCCGGCCGCTGCCTCACGTACCTGCCGTGCCTTTGTTGCCGCCGTGCGCAGAAACCCCGCCGAACCCAGGCCTTCCATCATCAATAGCGCATTGAACAAGCACAGGGCGGCCGCTACTGGCTGCCAGTAGCGGCCACTCGTACCTTGCCAGGGAGCGGTCCCCGCACGCAGCCAGATCTCGAGTCGCTCCCCCGCCAGCGCGCCGTAAAGGCACAGGGCTGGTAGCAACTCCATCCCGTACCGCGCGTTGTAGAACGCATGGGGTGCCAGCTCCGGGATAAAGATTGGCACCGAACCGTAGGCCACCGAGTAGATGTAAAACGGCAGCGGCACCCATAGCAGGATAGCCAGGCTCTCACCGCGCGCCCATATTGCCGGCTGTTCCCGGCGTGCCAGCGTGATCCACAAGCCGACCAGTGCGGCAAGCAGCAGCGCCCAGCCGGTCTCCCACATCGCGGCATCGATGCTCGCCGTGCGCAGGAAGTACAACGCCGCCACAAATGGGTTATGCCAGCCCGGGTAGTGCTCGCCCGGATGCGCATTGCGCAGCTCAATCTGCCTGGCCGAGTACGGCCCCCGCATGAAGTCCAGCCAGTCGCCATCGAAGTGCGCGTTGTACCAGAACCATAGCAGCGGCCCAGCCGCACACAGTGCGGTAAACACGATGAAGCTCGGCATCAACCGGCGACGAAGAGCCTCGTCACTGCGCCACAGCGCCCATGCGAAGCAACACCACACGGCCGCGCCAAGAATCCAGCCATCATAGCGCGTGAACACCATACCCAACACCAGCAGCGCCGCGAGAAACATCTTCGCCCGTGCCGCGGGCGCGTTGCCCGCACGCATCGCCGCCACGCCTTCCACTGTCGCGTCCACGGACCAGACAAAGAGCGCCAGAAATAGGGCCTCAGTCATCGCCGTCGTGGCGAGATACAGCAAATTCGGGTTGAGCGCGTACAGCAGCGTCGCCACCAGCGCCCAGCGCAGCCGCATCATTCGCCGCGCCAGCCGCCACACCCCGGCAACACTGGCTGCGAAGCTGATCATCGACATCGGCGCGGCGGCCAGGCCGGTCTGCCACATCGCCAGATTGCTGATGAAGGGCAACATCAGCACATGGGGCAACGGGAGCCACGCCCCGCCCAGCTGCGAAAGCCCCGGGTAGCGCGAGTCCAGGATGCGCCGCGCGTTGCCGAGATGGGCCACAGCATCGCCATACAGCAGCGTGTAGCCGTGCCGATAACAAACGGCCAGAGCCAGCAGCGCCAGCAGCACACTCGCCACAAACACCGGCATGCCTTCGCCACGCACCAGCGGCCGCACCGCCTCTGGATCGCCCGGCACCCACAGTGTGCCGCGCTCGCGTTGCGCGGGCAAGCTGCGCCTCGCCGCTACAGGCTTCGCCCCAAGCGTAGTTGATCGGCGGATCTTTCTGTCGTTGGACTGCACGACACGTCTCCCATACGGACAACCAATTACAGGTGCGAGATTTCTCGGAGGTGCCCAAAGCGCTCGTCGATCTCCTCACGCGTGGTTGCCTGCATCCGCTCGGTTCCAAAGCGCTCCACGGCAAACGACCCCATGACGCTGCCGTAAAACATAGCGCGGCGAAACACCTCCGGCGTCAGGGCCGGTTGTGAGGCCACATAACCGTAAAACCCGCCCGCGAACGAATCACCGGCACCGGTCGGATCGACGACCTCGCCCAGCGGCAACGTAGGCGCCCGAAACGGTTTGCGGGCCACACCATCGCCAAAGCTCCGCTCCGAGAAATAGGCCGTGGAGCCGTACTCACCGTGCTTCACGATCAGCGTCTTCGGGCCCAGCGCCAGCACCGTCTCTGCCGCGCGCAAGCCATTCGACTCACCTGACAGCATGCGCGCTTCGCCGTCATTGATCAGCAGCACGTCTAGCTCGCGCAGAACAGGCAACAGGTTCTCGCGATGTGCGCTGATCCAGTAGTTCATCGTGTCGCCGGCCACCATCTTCACGCCTGTCATCTGCGCACGCACTCTGCCCTGCAGCACAGGATCGATGTTGGCCAGAAACAGAAACTCCGAGTCCTCATACGTCGAAGGAATCTTGGGTGAAAACTCTGCAAACACATTCAGGTCCGTGGCCAGCGTATCGGCCGCGTTCAGATCTTTGAGGTAGCTGCCTGTCCAATGAAAGCTCTTCCCCGCGGCCCGCTCGATGCCTCCGGTGTCCACACCCTTGCGCGTCAGCACAGCCTCATGCTCGGGCAGGAAGTCCTCACCGACGACTCCAATAACGCGCGTTGGCGTGAAAAAACTCGACGCCAGCGAGAAGTGCGTCGCCGCGCCGCCCAGCACGCGTTCGCGCTTGCCACTCGGCGTCTCCAACGAGTCGAACGCCACTGAACCTACCACCAAAATCGACATGGATCTCCAACTTACTTCTGTATCTCTAGTTCTTATTCCCGAAGGGAATCTGTGTTCCTTCGCTAAGCGTAAAAGGCGGGCTGGTCCTACCAGTACTTTCCGTACAGCAAGTCCAGCCTCTGCTTCGTCTCTGCCGGAATCACTGCGCGATCCGTCATGATGGCAAACTTGGCCGCACTCTGCGCCGGGCTTGCACTCAGGTCTTTTGGCATCAGCCGTACGGCAGCCTTCACCACCTTCTGCGCGTTCGCCGAGTTCTGGTGCATTACCGCGATCACTTGCTCCACGGTCACATCGTCGTGCCCTTCATACCAGCAGTCGTAATCGGTGACCATCGCCAGCGTCGCATAGCTGATCTCGGCCTCACGGGCCAGCTTGGCCTCTTGCAGGTTGGTCATGCCAATGATGTCCGCGCCCCAGCTGCGGTACAGCTTCGACTCCGCACGCGTTGAAAACTGCGGCCCCTCCATGCACAGGTACGTGCCGCCCAGTTTGCCCACCACGCCGACCTCTTCGCAAGCCTTGTGGAACACCTCAGCCACCGTCGCGCAGATCGGATCACCAAAGGCCACATGCCCCACCACGCCCGCACCGAAGAACGTGGCCGTACGGTCAAACGTGCGGTCGATGAACTGATCCGGAATCACGAAGTCTGTGGGCTTGTGCTCTTCTTTTAAGCTACCCACGGCGCTGATGCTGAGAATGCTGGTGACGCCGAGCGCCTTCATCGCATAGATATTGGCGCGGAAGTTCAATTCGCTCGGCAGGATGCGATGCCCCTTGCCATGCCGTGCAAGAAACGCCACATCGCGGCCTTCCAGCTTGCCCAGGACAAAGGTCTCACTTGGGTCACCAAACGGCGTCTCGACCTTCTCCTCACGAACCTCGGTAAGCCCAGCCATGTTGTACAGCCCACTGCCGCCGATGATGCCAATCTCTGCCTTCGCCAAACTTAAGCTCCGCGGCGCTCCGCACCATCCCTGAGTATACCAACGCGTACGACGTTACATGTCGCGCGCATGACTGGTATCACGGCACTTCGGCAGCGTTGAGTAAGTCTCGACGCCCTGGTTGTACAGACACTTTCTCGTAGTGGCGTCATCCTAAGCGCAGCAAAGGATTTCTGTGTTCCACCACTGCGACGGCAGTCTTGGCGGGCGATCCATTCTGTCTGCACCTAACCTGGTTGAAGACTAAGATCCCTACAAATTTTCTCCACGCGCTTCTTCACCTCATCAGGCATCGTCAGCATCTGCGGCCAAGGCCTCGTAAACCCTTCCGCAGCCCATTTCCGCGTCGCATCAATCCCCATCTTGCTTCCAAAATTCGGCAGCCGCGATGCGTGATCCAGCGAATCCACCGGCCCCAGCGTGAACTGAATATCCCGCTCCGGATCGATGTTGTTGGCCGTGCGCAGGGTTACCTCGCCCAAGTCCTGCACGTCGCAATCCTCATCCACCACAACGATGCACTTGGTAAACATGGCCTGCCCCAGCGCCCAGATGCCGCTCATCACCTTGCGCGCGTGGCCCGCGTAGCTTTTTCGGATGCTCACGATCATCAAGTTGTGAAACACGCCTTCGGCGGGCAGATTGATGTCCACGATCTCCGGCAGGGTCAGCTTCATCAGGGGCAGAAAGATACGCTCAACGGCCTTGCCCATCCACGCGTCCTCCATGGGTGGCTTGCCCACCACCGTCGCGGCATAGATGGGATCCTTACGGTGCGTGATGCAGGTGATGTGAAATACCGGGTAGTCATCCGGCATGGTGTAGAAGCCGGTGTGGTCGCCGAACGGCCCTTCACTGCGCAACTCGCCCAGCTCCACGAAGCCCTCAAGGATGATCTCCGCATGCGCGGGCACCTCGAGATCCACGGTCTCGCAACGCACAAGCTCTACAGCTTTACGACGCAGAAAGCCGGCGATTAAATACTCCTCGACCTCCGGCGGTGCTGGCACGATGGCCGAAAATGTCGTTGCCGGATCGGTGCCGATCGCGACAGCGACCTCCATGCGGTCACCACGTACCTTCGTCATCACCGTCTGCGGCATGCCGGAGTTCGGCCCAGCTGCCACGGTACCCCCTGCGGTCGCCGCCATCATGTCCACAGCACCGACGGTATCCTTCGCGCCCGCACGCAGACGATCACGCAGCTGCTCCGCCGCGTTCTTCTGCCGCTGCCAGTGCATGCCCGTGGTCTGCCCGTCATACACCTGGATGCGGTACATGCCCACGTTGCGCTTGCCCGACTTCGGGTCGCGCGTTACCACGCAAGGCAGCGTGATGTACCGTCCGCCATCGCCGGGCCAGGTCTGCAGTACGGGGAACTTCAACACATCGACGGCATCGCCCTTCAGGATGACCTCCTTGCAGGGCGCCCGTCTCGCATCGATGCGCTTGGGGAAGAACGACCCCACCTCGGCCAGCTTGGGCAACAGCTTCAACTTGTCCATAAGGCCATTGGGCGGCACGGGGTGGATCAGCGAATCGATGCGCCCGGCGATCTCATCGAGCGAGTCCACCTCCAATGCCAGCTTCATGCGGCGTTCACTGCCGAACTGGTTCATCAGCACACGCGAGCCCTTGTAGCCGGCGACGTTCTCGAACAGCAATGCCGGCCCACCCGCGTTTGGCGTGCCGCGCCCCGACTTCGCAGCACGATCGGCGATCTCCGCCATCTCCAGAATGGGCGAGACCTCAGCCTTCACCCGCTTCACTTCCCCTGCGCGTTCCAGCGCCTTCAACCAATCGCGCAAACCGTCGTAAGCCAATTTCAGTTCTCCCTCCCCATCATCCCATCGCACACGGGAGCCTGGCTGAAGAGGGTCAGCTCTTCATCCTGTGCCATGAAAGGGCAGCGAAGCCTCTGAGAAGCCACAACGCGAACCCTGGGCTAGGCGGCAATCTGCACGGACTCAAGCGCATAGCCCGCATCCCGCCAGCCCTGCAAGCCGCCGCGCAGGGGCCGTACCCGCCGAACACCCAGGCGCCGTAACTCCAACGCCACCTTGGCGCTGGTCTCCTCGCTTGGGCACGTGCAGTACAACACGATGTCACGATCGCGCGGGATGATGCCCTGTCGCTGCTTCAGCTCATCGGGTCCGATGCGCAACGCATGTGGCAAGATGACAGGATCAGAAAGAATGTCAAGCGGATGGCGGAGGTCGACGATAAACGGAAGCTGCGAGCCGGCACGCCGCGCGTCCTCGATCATGGCCCACAGCTGTCCAGGTTCCAGGCGCAGACCGCGCAGCTCGCGCAGAAATTTCAACCGCCGAATGTAACGCGCCAACAGAACCCCCGCCACGGCAAGCATCACAAGCGCCGCGGCCGAATGCGCCAGCAGGCGGAACAGGTGATTGTTGCGCTCGAGCAGGTCACCCATGAACCGACCGCCAAATAACCAGGCGCTCGCCCAACCCAGCGTGCCTGCCATGTCGTAGAGCAGGAAAGCGCGATAGCTCATACCGGACTGCCCAGCGAGCGGCGCCGCCATGGTGCTAAGCCCTGGCACGAATTTCGCAAACAAAAGCGTGATCTCACCCCGCCGTGACAGGCTGCCCTGCGTCCGTGTCACGCAGCTTGCTGCCTCCAGAGACATTTTGCACAGCAAATTGACGATGCGCGTGCCGTAACGCCTGCCCAGCAGGTACCACGTGGAGTCCGCAATCAGGCACGCCAGCATGATCAACGGCAACACCAGCGCAATGTGTAAACGGTGCGCCGCGCTCATGGTGCCGGCAGCCAGCAGCACCGGGACGCTGGGTACCGGCACCCCCGCCTGCTCCACGAGCACCCAGCCGAAGAGGATCGCATACGCGTGGCGTGTGAAGGCTCGTAACAGAAATGCCACAGCGAGGCTCCTCTCTTCTTGGGTGTCTATCCCATAGATGTAGCACGTGTCGGATTTGCTTCGTGAATCGCTATTGAACAAAAAAGGAGAGGGCGGCTCCGAGGAGCCGCCCTCTCGCGCGAACTACGCCTAATCCTTCACGTGCACGTCGGGCTCAACGGACATCCCGGCCCGCAGCGCCTCGTCCTTGTTCTCCTGGTCCATATTGGTAAAGTCGATCCGCACCGGGATGCGCTGCACAACTTTCACGTAGTTGCCGGTAGCGTTTTCCGGGGGAAATAGGCTCAGACGCGAGCCGGTAGCGCCCCCAATTTCGGTGATCTTGCCGGCAAAGTGACGCCCACCCAGAGCGTCGACCTTCAGGTCGACCTTTTGCCCCTTACGAACGCCCTTCAGCTGTGTCTCTTTGAAGTTTGCCGTAACCCAGAGGTCCTTAAGCGGCACCACCGTCAGCAGAGACTGCCCCACGCTCAGGTTGTCACCGACCGCCACGCTCTTGCGGCTAATGATGCCGTCAATCGGTGCAACGATCTTGGTGTAATTCAGGTTCAGCTTGGCCTGATCTACACGTGCCTGCGCCTGCTTGATGGAGGCATCGGCGGCCGTGGCGCGCGCTTGTTGTACGGCGATCTGTTTGGGCGCGTTTTGCTGGTTCTGGGCCTGTTGTGACCGCGAGGAAGCCAGTCGCTGCTGGGCCGCAAGCACCTGCTGTTGCGAGGCGGAGGCGTCGCGCTGTGCCTCGTCCACCTGGGCCTGCATCGCCGTGGCCGTCGCCACGGCCGCGTCGTATTGCTGCTTGGAGATCACGTCCCGCTTCACCAGCGGGGTATAGCGATCCACATCGGTCTGTGCCTTCAAGGCATTCGCCTGCGCTTGCAGAATGCGTGCCTGCATGGCCTGCGCGTTGGCCTGCGCCTGGGCCACACTGGCCGCACTGCTCTGCACATCCTGGCCGGAGGTCGTTACGGACGTCCGCACACTTGTGCTGGTAATGGGCACATTGGCCGTAGCCTGGATGTATTCCGCGCGGGCATTCGCGAGATTGGCCTCAGCCTGCTCGAGACTCACCTGGAAGTCGCTTGGATCCACCTCGGCAATAAGCTGCCCGGCCTTGACCGGCTCCTCTTCATCCACGTACACCTTGGTGACCTGCCCGGCTACACGCGCGCTCACCTGGTAGAGGTTGCCGTCCACCTGGGCGTCGTCGGTATCCTCGGTAAAGGTCGACCGCCAATACAGAAATCCTCCGATCAGCACCAGAAGGATCAGCACCGTCGCGATGATGATGTTGCGCCGGGCCTTGCTGGCCGGCGTTTCGCTCTTGCCGTTTGCATTCGCCGCAGGCTTGCCCTGGCCACCCGGCGGCGCAGCGCCCGCGGCACCTTCGCTCGGCTTGATCTGGACCGTGCCGGTGATCTGCGCGGTTTGCGTGCCACCGTCCTGATTTTCCTGTCCCTGATTCTGTTCGGCCACCGTTACTTCCCTCCGAGATAGTCCTTATAGTTCGTCGTCGCCACGCCCAGCGCACGCGCCAACTCAAGCTTGGCTACGTTGTGCTGGTAAAGCGCCGCAATGTATTGGTCGTTCGCCTGCTGATCGGTTGCCAGCGCCTGAGACACCGGCAGGTTATCGGCAATACCCGTGCGGAACCGCTCCTGCGCCTCACGCAGCGCCTCATCGGCAAGATCGACGTTGCTGCGTGCCGCGCCTACCAGCTTGGCCGCTGATTCGATGTCCAAAATGGCATCGCGCACATCGGCATTCACCTGTTGCACATCGTTGGCCAGCTGCGCCGCCACCTGATCGCGTTGCGCGGCGGCAGCCTGCTCGTCGCCATGCGTCTTGGCAATCTGCAGAATGGGCGCGCTGATCTGCCCGGTCGCCGTGTAGGTGCCGTGCGAGTGCCCGAATGTATCTCCGAGCGTGCCAAAATCGCCGGTCGCGGTCAGGGTGGGCAGTTGCTCATCGAACGCGGCCTTTTGTCCTGCCTTGGCCGCCTCGACCCGCTCCGCATCAGCGGCCAGATCTTTGCGACCCTTCAGTGCCTGCTGAAACGCCGCCTCTGCTGCCGGGGTGTCGAGCGAGGCATAGGGCGCCGTGTCTACCAGCTGAAATTTCTGCTCCAGCGGTAGACCGATCGTCCGCGCGAGCGCGATCTTGTCCTTCTCAAACTGATTGGTGGCTGAGATCAGATTCTGCTGCTGATTCTGGTAGTCCACCTGGGCCCGCAACACGTCCAGGCGCGGACTTGTGCCTGCCTCATGCGCCGCGGTGGCCTGGTCCAGCGAAAGCTTGGAAGCCGCAATCTGCGCCTCGGCGGCCGTGATGCGCGAAGCATCTGCCGAGCACAGCAGATAAGCATTGCCCACCGTCAACACCACCAGGTCGCGTGCATCGGCCGCGGTCAGCTTGGTGGCTTCGAAATTGTGCTTGGAGGCCACGTAATTCTGCAGCGAGCGTAGGTTGACCAGGCTCTGCGTCAGATAGAGTCGCGCATCTTCGGTCTGAAACGGCCCAATGATTGGATTCAAGTTGGGAATGCGCAGGCCGAACGCGGCCAGGTTGACCTGCTGGATCGTGATGGCCACACCCGCCGTCACCGTCGGCAACAGCTCCTGCAGCTCTCGCAGCCGTTCGCCGTTGGCGCCCGTCTCATCGGTGGTGCGTAGGACCAAACCAAGGTTGGTTCGCAGGCCGCGCCGAATCGCTTCATCCAGCGTCAACGAAAGAACATCCGCAGTCGCCTTGCCCTCTGCGATGGAGCCCCGGAAGTTGGCATCGAAGCCGCTGTTGGGCGTCACCGACGGCCCAGGCTGCGCTAACTGTTGCTGCACCTGGTTTACAGAGTTCAGATTGCTGGAAGAACTGGCGCCCGAGGCGCTATTGCCCGACGCTCCGCTCTGCGCTCCGGTAGCCTGCCCACGGGCCGAAAGTCCCGTCGCCACCGCGAGCGTGCATAGGCCCAGACCGAGGCCCCGCCCCACGTGCAGGGCGGACGCTTTTCCCATTCGACTCATAAGCTCCATGCTATCGAACCGCCGCTCTGCCCAAAGCCGGGCACATGCGGAAGCTCTCACAAATACCTTTTCCAGCTTTCGATGCGCCCCTATCCCCTTTGTATGCAAAAACTCATGCGTTCTCCCCCACGTTCTCCCCCAAAAGACGCACCTTCCGCTCTCCCAAGCAGCTGCGCCGCCACCGTGCCGCCACCGTGCCGCAAGGGGAAGAGACAAACGCCGCCTCTCCTCTTTACACTCACCGGTGGCGTCGTTCGCCGGAGGCTCGAATGTTTTTGGGTATAGATGTGGGCACGGGTGGCACCCGCGCCGTTCTGATCGATCGCAGCGGGAAGGTGCTCGCCTCCCACGCGGCAGCCCACGCGGAGATCCGTTCCGAGCACATCGGTTGGGCCGAACAGGACCCTGAGGACTGGTGGCGGGCCGCCCAGGAAGCCATCGCGGGCGCTCTTCTGCTAGCAAGGCAGGCGGGCCACGACCCTGCGGTCGATGTTATCGAGGCGGTCGGCCTCACCGGCCAGATGCACGGCTGCGTCATGCTTGACGCGGCGGGCGAGGTCCTCCGCCCGTCGCTCATCTGGTGCGATCAGCGTACCCAGCCTCAGTGCGACTGGCTCACGGATAAGGTTGGCCAGGCCAAGCTCATCGAGCTCGTCGCCAACCCTGCACTGCCCAATTTCACCTTGATCAAGCTCCTCTGGGTGCGCGAGCACCAGCCGGAAATCTTCGCGAAAATCACCCACGTCCTCTGCCCCAAGGACTACGTCCGCTTCCGCATGACGGGCGAGTACGCCATTGACGTGCAAGAGGCCTCCGGCACCCTGCTGCTCGACGTCGTTCATCGCCGCTGGTCGACCGAAATTGCCGAGATTGCCGGTATTCCCACGTCTTGGCTGCCGCGTTTATTCGAAAGCCCGGAGATTTGTGCGCGCATTTCTGCCGCAGGCGCCCGGGCGACCGGCATCCCCGAGAACACGCCCGTGGCCGCCGGAGCCGGGGATCAAGGGGCCGGGGCCGTCGGCATGGGTATTCTGGCGCCGGGCTCGGTCTCCGCCACGATCGGCACCTCGGGGGTCGTGTTCGCCTCGACAGCCCAGCCGACCCTGGACCCCAAGGGCCGCCTGCACACCTTCTGCCACGCCGCTCCGAACCTCTGGCACGTTATGGGCGTTACCAACGGCGCGGGGCTAAGCTTCCGCTACCTGCGCGACACCTTCATGCCGCTGAACAGCTACGATGACCTCACCGTCCTTGCTGCGCACATCCCCGCCGGCTCCGATGGCCTGCTCTGGGCACCCTACCTTTTCGGCGAGCGCACCCCCCACCTCGATCCCAACGCCCGTGCCGCCTTTGTCGGCATCAATGCCTCGACCACCCGCGCGCACTACATCCGCGCGGTGCTTGAAGGCGTCGCCTACTCGCTTAAGGACAGCTTCACCCTGTTTGCCGAGCTTGGCATCCCGGTCGAGACGATTCGCCTCGGCGGCGGCGGCGCCCGTGGCCCGCTCTGGCGCCAGATCCAGGCCGACGTCTACGATCACCCTGTCGAGCTGCTGGAGGCAGAAGAGGGTGGAGCCTTCGGAGCCGCCCTCCTCGCGGGCACCGGCGTTGGCGCCTGGCCGTCGGTCGAGGCCGCCTGCAACGCCACGGTGCGCGCCGCCGAAATCATTCAGCCTAGGCACGCCGCCGCGATGGCGGCGGGCTACACCCGCTACCGCAAGCTCTACCCGGCCCTCAGACAGGTCACTGGCTGATTCGTCATTGAGCGTTAACCTAAAGATTCCGGAGCCTCTGTTGACTCAAGAACCTATCCGCGTTGCCGTCCTCGGCTACGGTCTCGCCGGCCGCGTCTTTCACTGCCCTTTCGTCTCCGCCATCCCCGGGCTCGAACTTGCAGCCATCGTGCAGCGCACCGGCAACACTGCCGGTGAAACCTACCCCCTGGCTCGGCTGCTCCGCTCCCCCGAGGAGGCCTTCGCCGATCCGGCCATCGACCTCATCATCGTCGGCACCCCCAACGACACCCATGAAGCCTTTGCCCTGGCCGCGCTCGGGGCCGGTAAGCACGTGGTCGTGGATAAGCCGATGGCGGCCTCGAGCAACGGCGTTCGTACCCTGATCGATGCCGCCAAGACCGCCGGCAAACTCCTGTTCCCTTTCCATAACCGTCGCTGGGATGGCGACTTTCTCACTCTGCAAAAGGTGCTCAGAGAGGAGAAACTCGGCCGTGTGGTCAAGGCCCTCTCCCATTGGGATCGTTTCCGTCCCGCGGGGCGCCCCGGCACTTGGAAAGAGGCCGCCGGCGACGGTCACGGCCTGCTGCAGGACCTCGGCCCGCACCTGCTGGACCAGGCGGTCGCCCTCTTCGGCCCGCCACAGCGCCTCACCGCCAGCGTGCGACGCGATCGCGACCACTCCGACGTCGAAGACGCCTTTGACATCGTGTTGGAGTACGACCGCCCCGGCGGCAAACTGCTGCAGTACGAATGCCACTCCGGCATGATCGCGGCCGATGCCGCCCCACGCTTCCGCGTCCACGGCACCTCTGGTTCCTTCACCAAATTTGGCCTCGATCCGCAGGAGGCCCACCTCGTCGCGGACGGCCGGCACCCGCCCACCCTGGGCTCCTCTATTCCCTGGCTAGCTGAGCCGGAGTCCGACTGGGCCACCCTGACCCTCGCCGCGGACCCCGTCAACAAGCCCGCCGACCTCACCCGCACCCCCGTCCCGACGGTTGACGGCGACTACCGGCTCTTTTACGCCAACGTCCGCGACGCTATTCAGGGAACGGCGCCGCAGGTCGTCTCCGGCGAAGACGCGTGGCGCGTCGCGCGGCTGATCGAACTGGCCCGCGAGAGCAGCCGCGAACGCCGCACCGTGAACGTCAATTTCGCCGTGACCTTCTAAGCCGTCTAA
Source organism: uncultured Acidobacteriaceae bacterium (assembly GCA_964242225.1). GTDB lineage: Bacteria > Acidobacteriota > Terriglobia > Terriglobales > Acidobacteriaceae > Granulicella. The sequence goes on along the minus strand of CAXTAE010000008.1, from coordinate 131,372 downwards.
ACTCGCAGCCGCATCGAGCCAGCTGCGACATACTGTGCCAAGGAGATTCAGTCATGGCGACCGCTCCCCTTCCCCTCTCGATCGATGAGTACCTGCACACCAGCTACAAGCCCGACCTGGACTTTGTCGACGGCACCTTGGAGGAGCGCAACCTGGGAGGCTACGAACATGGCAAGATCCAAGGCTGGATCTTCCACATCTTCACCCTCAACCAGAAGAAATGGGCCACCGACCCCGTCGTCGAGCAGCGCATCCGTGTTCGCTCGGACAAAGTCCGTGTCTGCGACGTTGCCATCCTGCGCGCCGACGCTCCTCGCGAAGAGGTCACCACTCATCCGCCCCTGATCTGCGTCGAAGTCCTCTCACCAGAGGACCGCATCGGCAGAGCCCGGATTGTGCTTGCCGACTACCTGGCCATGGGCGTTGAAAATATCTGGCTCATCGACCCGATCTACCGCGCCGCCTGGGCCTTCGATGCCAACGGCCTTCGCGAAGCCGACCCCACGCGCCTGCTTGTTCCCTCGACGCCGATCCATCTTGACCTCACCGAAGCCTTTGCCGCGCTCGACTGAACCCTCCGTGATCCCTGCTCCGTTCCGGCGTAAACTGGAAAAGTGAACTCGAAGGCACCAAGCCGTCCGTTTCAGTGGAAGTTCGTCGTGGCCGCCCTGCTCGTGGTGGGCACGGTCGCGTGGCTCGCCATCTCCGGCGCTAAGCAAACCAAGAGCTACTACGTCACGATCAATGAGCTGCAGGCCATGGGCTCGAAGGCGTACTCGCGCAACCTGCGCGTGGCCGGCAACGTGCAGCCCGGCTCCATTCAGCGCTCCGGCCCGGATGCCCAGTTCACGCTTGTCGAGCTCGGCAAGACGCTTCGCGTCGCCTACCAGGGTGCCGAGCCCCCGCCCGATACCTTCAAGGACGACGCCCAGGCTCTCGCCGTGGGCACCTTCGGCCGCGACGGCGTCTTCCACGCCACGCAGTTGCAGGCAAAATGCGCCAGCAAATACGCTCCGGCGAAGCCCGGCACCGCCCCGACAGGTAACAAAACGCCGCTGAACACGACCGCCTCACTCGTCCGCTAGCAGGCTTTAGCGCGCGCCGGGTTGCATCCCCTTATCGCGCCTCCTCGCCCAAAGCACGCATGAAGTGCCATTGGAACTCCACGCCCGCATAGAACGATTCGATTCGAATCCGCTCGTCGCGCCCGTGCGCACGGTCATCGCCTTCATCGATGCCCATCCCGGAGATCCCATAGCTGGGTAAGCCTCCGGCCAGGGTGTAGATCGAGTCGCTGGCCCCGGTCTCCATGATCGGGATGATGGCCACGCCCGGGTACATGCCCTCGGCTACCTTATGCAGCGGCCGCGTCACGTCTTCGCGCAGCGGTGGCGGCGCACCCGCTGCCGTCGTGGGGGCACTGGGAAAGATCGCTCCGCCGTTGTCCATGTACTTCACCACCAGCTTCGGGTCGGCCAGCCTGGCGATGATCTCCTGCCTGACCTGCTCGGGCGGATGCCCCGGGAGGATGCGGCAGTTCACGTTCGCCGTCGCCGAGCCTGGCAGTGCATTCGGAGCATGGCCGCCCGAGATGATCGTCGCCACACACGTCGTGCGCAATGTGGCATTCATCCGCGGGTCGTTTGAGAGTTCCGTCGCGGCGGCCTCGTCCATCGGCGTCGCGAGCACGCGTTGAATGAGGCCTTTGCGATCAGCCGGGGCCGTCTTCAGCTCGGTCTCGAGATACGCCCGGGTCACCGCGTTCAACTCTGTCGGGAAGGGGCTCTTCTCCAATCGCCCGAGCGCGTCGCTCACCTCGTAAATCGGGTTGTCCGGCCGTGGCAGGCTGCTGTGCCCGCCCGCACTCGTCCCCGTGATCTGGAAGTCGGCATAGAGCTTTTCGCTGGCTTCCACGTCCATCTCGGCAGCTTTTCCGTCCTTCAATACGATGCCGCCAGCATCGGGGTTGATGACCACGCCGGCATTCACCAAGTCCTGGCGATTTTTCAGCAGCCAGTCGACTCCGTTGTCGGGGCCGCCCTCCTCATCGGCCGTGAGCGCCACGATCAGGTCGCGTTTCGGTACAAAGTTGGCTCGCTTCAGCAGGATCAGACTCGTCACCAGCGCGGCGTCGGAATCTTTCACATCCTGCGCGCCGCGCCCGTAAAAGAAGCCATCCGTTTCGTTGAGCTGAAACGGATCCATCGTCCAGTCCGAGCGGTTCGCTTCCACCACATCCAGATGGCAGATGAACAGGACCGGCTTGCCCGCTGCGCCCTTGGCCGCGCGGTAACGCACCACCAGGTTCAGCCGCTTGTTGCTCGGCCCTACGATTTCCATATCGCCAGCCGGGATCCCCGCTTTCAGCAGACGGTCGCGCATGGCTTCGGCGGCCGCTCCGGTGCTTCCGGTCGAGTGCGTCGTGTTGGTCTCGATCAGCTGCTTAAAGATGTCATGTGCCAGCCCGCGGTCGGGCGGGCTCAGGGTCTGTGCCCTTGCTGAACTTGCCGTCACGCCGGCGTACAACGTAAACACCACCAAAGCAGAAGCCTTCTTCCCGTCTCGAAACATGCTCAAGCGATTCACGACCCCAGAGTGGTTTTTTGATATGCCCTCTATACTCGCATGGAGCCCGGAAAGCCCTTGGACGATTTCAGAACCTTCACCCGGAGAGTGTCCTAAGCACTCCAGGCAATCGCAGCATGACCCTTCCCCCTGCCACCGCCGGCGTCCGCGAGCTGCCCCAACCGGCGGTCTCGCTGCGGCGTGTTTCGCAGCTCTTCGGCAGCTTCGTCGCCCTGCGGGACGTCTCTCTCGATCTGGCGCCCGGCTCCAGCGTCGTTCTACTCGGCCCCAATGGCGCGGGAAAATCCACCCTGCTCCGGCTGTTGGCCGGCCTCAGCGCGCCCACCTACGGCGAGGTGCTGGTCTTCGGCACCCGGCCCGCGGAGCTGCGCGGGCGCATCGCCTATATGGGCCACAGCACGATGCTGTACGACGAGCTCACCGTGCAGGAAAACCTCCTTTATCTGCTAGGCTTGCAACGCCCCGATCTCACCCTGACCCAGCGAAAAGAGGTCGTCTTCGGGGGGCTCAGGGGGGTGGGGCTCGACCCCGCAAACACCCGCCGCCTCGGCGAGTACTCCCAGGGCATGCGGCAGCGTGCCTCGCTGGCGCGCGTCCTGCTTGCCGAACCCGATCTTTTGCTCCTGGACGAACCCTTCTCCAACCTCGATGTGGCCTCCGCGCACGCCATGATCGCCCGTTTACAACGCTATCTCGGCACAACCGACACCGCCGGCCTGCCCCGCACCCTGCTGCTGACCACGCATCAGGCCGAGTTGGCGCGGCCGCTCGCTGGGCAGACGCTTGTGCTCAGCGCCGGCCGCTTCCTTCCAGGCGCAAGCCAACCGCCCCCGAATGCCAGCCCTGGAAGTTTGGGCAGCCCGACAAGCGCAGCTGACCCTGCGCCGGCCGGAGCGCCCCTGGCATGAGCGCGATCCACGTGCATAAAACCAACGCGGCCCGCCTGCTGGATGCGCTCGGCATCGGGTACGAGCTCCGCCCCTACGAGGTCGATCCCGAGGACCTCTCCGCCGTCACGGTCGCTGCGAAGATCGGCGTGCCGATCGAGCAGGTATTCAAGACGCTGCTGACGCGCACCTCCGAGGGCACGCACCTTTTCGGCATCGTGCCTGGCTATGCCGAGCTCGACCTGAAGAAGCTGGCGGCGGTCGCCGGTGTGCGCAAGGCCGAGATGGCCTCACTCAAAGACGTGGAGCCGCTCACCGGCTATATTCGCGGCGGTGTCACCGTCCTCGCTGCAAAGAAGCCCTTTCCCGCGTTTGCCGATGAAACGCTGGAGATCTTCGACCTCATCTCCGTCTCCGCCGGCCAGCGCGGCTTACAGCTGCTGCTTTCCCCTGGCGACTACCTTCGCGCGACCGGTGCCACCGTCGCCGACCTGACCAAAGCGCCGGCCGGAGACTGGCCCGCATGATTTACGCGGCACACGTCCTGGCGCACCTGCGCAAGGACCTCCGTCTGGAGTGGCGCAACCGCGATTCGATCAACGGCATGCTGTTTTTCGCGCTGCTGGTCGTTGTGGTTTTCGCTCTCGCCTTCGATCCCACCGCATTTCCGACGATCGCCCGGCAAATTTCCGGTGGTCTGCTGTGGGTTGCGGTCCTGTTTGCCTCCATGACGGCCCTGAACAACGCCTGGGCGCGCGAACTCAAGAACGGGGTGCTGGACGCGCATCGACTCTCGCCCGCTCCCGCCTCTGCCCTCTTTATCGGCAAAGCGCTGGCAAACTTTAGCTTCGTCACCGCCGTGGAGCTGGTGCTGGCGCCGATCTTCGCGATCTTCTACAACCTCCATCCGCTCGGGGAGGCCTGGAAGCTGGTCTTGATTCTGCCGCTGGGCACGTGGGCGCTCATTTCGAACGGCACCTTCTTCGCCGCGCTAAGCCTGCGCAGCCGCAACCGCGAGTTGCTGCTGCCGTTGGTGCTCTGCCCCATCGCCATGCCGGCACTGTTGGCCATGATTCAAGCCACCACGGACGTGCTGACGGGCGAGTTCGACCCCAGCCTCTGGATCAAGGTGCTGGTCAGCTACGATATCGTCTTCACCACGGCCTCGGTGCTGCTATTTGGCGTGGTGCTCCACGCGGACTGAGCCCGCTTCCAGCCCTGTCAAGACCCACGGAATCAAAGCGGTAAACGGCTGCCCGCCCGCCGTAGAATATCCCTGTGATGGAAACAGCGAACACGCGTGGGAACGGGCGGCTTTCCCAAAATCTTGGGCTTGTCTGGTTCGCCCTGACGGCAGCTGCCCTCGGCTTCGGCTTCTTCAAGGCGATGACCGCCCCGACCGAGGAGACGATGGGCAATCTCTATCGCATCTTCTACTACCACGTACCGCACGCGATTCTCAGCTTCATCTTTCCCTACCTGAACTGCATCGCCTGCTTCGCCTACCTTTACTGGCGCGATCGCAACGCGGCACGCGCCCTGGCCGCGGACGCCTTTGCCCTCGCAGCCGCGGAGATCACGGTGCTCTACTCCACGATCGGTCTAGCTACGGGGATGCTATGGGGTCGCGCGGCCTGGGGTATCTGGTGGACCTGGGATGCCCGGCTCACCACCTATCTTCTGCTCTGGCTGCTGTACGTGAGCTATCTGCTCGTGCGCGGCTTCACCGGTAGTGGGGCAGCTCTTCCCGGCGGCGGCCAACCCGGCATTACTTCGGCAGTCTTGGGCGTCTTTGCCGCCATCGACATCCCCATCTGCTTCATGTCGATCCGCTGGTGGCGTACCCAGCACCCCTCGCCCGTCTTCGCTGGCGGTCCGGACTCCGGCGTCGATCCTGCCATGGCAAAAGCCATGCTCTGGAACGTCATCGGCTGGGGCATGTGGGGGCTTTTGTTACTGGGCTGGCGCTATGCCCTGGAGCGTCGGCGGCAGCGTCACGCCGCCGTCGCCGCGCTGGCGTTTCTTAGCGCCGAGCCACTACCCAGCATGACGGAGGCTGTCTGATGCTGAACATCCCGTTCCACACCCTTGGGCAGCGACACCTTGTCCTCGCCTACTGTGCGGTTTGGCTGCTGCAATTTGGCTACGCAGGGTGGCTGTTCAAGGCCTGGCGGCAGACCCGCCGCGAACCATAGGCCGCAAGCCTTCACTCCTCCTCGAATTGTCATCCCGCAGCGCAGCGGAGAAATCCGCTTTTCCAGATCACCAGCGCCGCGGACGTTGCCGCAAAGGCAAAAAAGCAACGGAGCCTAGTTGCCCAAGCTCCGTTGTTCCGAGGAGTCATGCCTGACCCGGCGATCGTGTGAGCCGCCGTGTCAATGGAGTAAACACAGGCATATTCGCGATGTTGCGCCATGTTTCACAATCTTTCTTCGTAGCCTCCGCGCTCTCCGTTTGCTGGTGATGACAGGCTTCCATACACTCAGGGAAGTGCCCCTCTCGCCGTTGATCGCCTGTTCTTCCCCGCTACGTCGGCAGCCTGTGGCGGGGCGCCGCGTCCGTCTCCCGCTTCACGCGGCGGGGCGCAGGACCGGACTGCAACTTGGGCTGTTGGGCCTCGTTTGTCTCACGGGCTGCCATCGCAATCGCTTTCCGACCTTTCCCGCCAACTACCGCGAGTTCGCCTATGTCTCCGATGGCGCCTCGGGTACCGTGACGGTGCTCAACCTCGTCGAGGTGCGTGCCGAGCGCACATTGCCGGTGGGTCGCCGGCCAACCGGCCTCGCCATCAATCCAAAGCGTAACGAGGTTTATGCCGCGAATGCCGGCAGCGATTCCATCTCTGTGATCGATGCCGAAGCCAATCGCGTGGTCGCCACCATCTCCGTGCACCGTGCGCCCTATTTCCTCAGCGTTGATCCTGAAGGTAAGCGCGCGTACGTCGCCAACTCAGGCTCAAATTCCGTCAGCATTCTGGACCTGAACACGCGTCGGGAGATCGGCACGGCTGCGGCGGGTGAGGGTCCGGGCGTCGCGCAGGTCTCGCCCGACAACCGCACCGTGGTAGTCAGCAACCGCACCGCGGGCAGTGTCTCGGTCTACTCGGTCGAAGCTGCCGGACCGCATCCTCTGCGTCTCCGGGAAGTGTTTCCGGGGTGTCCCGGTGCTACCGATATTGCGATACTTCAGGACTCCACGAAGGCCTTTATCGCCTGCTCCGGGGCGCACCAAGTGATGGCGATTTGGCTGGGCAACCCCGCAGAGTCCTGGCGCGGCAAGCAGGACGCCACGCTCCAACGGGATCACCTGTTGGCACTGCTCGATGTTGGCAAGACGCCGACACGGCTGGCTTTGAAGCCCGACGACGGCGAGGTTTTTACGACCAATTTCGGCGGCAATAGCCTCTCGGAACTCTCGACCTGGACTAACGAGGTCAGCGGCACCTACCCCGTAGTCGAGCAGCCCGCCCGGGCGCTCGTCAGCCGCGACAACACCAGCCTCTGGATCACCGACTTCGGCTCCGACTCCGCCACACTTTACAGCATCGACGATGGACGCGTGGTGGCCAGCGTACGCACCGGCTCCCGGCCCGATGCACTGGCTTTTTCCGCGGATGAACACCTGCTGCTCGTAGCCGACTCTGGCTCTGCCGATGTCGCCGTGATCAGGGTCAACAGCAGCGGCGGGCCCACGTTGTTCACGGTCCTACCTGCGGGGCCACAGCCCAACGACATCGTCGTGAAATCTTTCCACGTACGCTAAGGTGTCTCCACCTATAGATCTGCCCACGAACGATGTCATCTCGACCGAGCGCAGCGAGTGGAGAGACCCCTGTATTTGGGGCCGCCGACCCCTTGATGGCCTTGTGGAGTCAGAAATACAGGGGTCTCTCTACTACGCAAGACGATGAAAGCGTCTTGCTTTCGTCGAGATGACACGGTTAGGGCACTTCGCAGCTGTATGTGGGTACAGCCTAAGGCTCTCGGCGAGTGCACCCGCCAAGCTCCTCGTCAGTCCCCATCTGCCAGCTCCGCAGCCCGGGTCTCGCGTAGCGCCTGGCGCGTCGCCGAGACATAGGCCCCCGCCAGCAGCAGCAGACCGGAGATGAATGCCCACATGATCAGGCTTACAGAGACATCGAAAGCCCCATACACCGAATGAAAATCGAGGTGCGGCAGCGCCAGGATGTAGAGGTATTTGGCGACCGTCCAAAGCACACCCATCACGATGGCGGTAGGCAACACCGCCCGCGGAGGCACCTTGCGGTTCGGCAGCCCCCAGTAAATAAGAAAGAACAGCCCCACACTGGAGATGAGCGCACAGATCTGTAAGAAACTCTGGGCAATAAAGCTGAAGACGACGTTATCTGTGTGCCCCAGAAACAACCAGCCGAGCACCGTACGCTGCGCCGCCGAAAGCGCCACCGACGCCATCGCCAGCAGCGCGACACCGATAGCCAGACCAATGGAAACAACCTGATTATGCAGGTAATTGCGGTTTTTCGTCACGCCCCACACGCTGTTCAGCGCCACTTCCAAAGGCAGAAAAACGCCGGTGACCGTGATGAACAGCATGACAAGCGAAAAGATCTTCGTCTGCGTGTGCCCAAAGGCCAGCTTGCGCATCTGGCTCATCACAAACACCTGGTGGTTGGGCAGGAAGTTGGTCATCATCTCGCCGACAACGTCGGCCATCTTCGTCGAGTGAAAGACCCGCTGTGACAGCGTGAGTAAGAGCACGATGAACGGAAACAGCGACAGAATTACCTGTGCAGCTACGCTGAAGGCATAGGTGTGCACCTCTGTCTGGGCCATGTAGTGCGCCAACGCCTTTACCTGTGACCAGGTGCCAGCCTCGACCACGGGATGTGTGATCGAAGCGAACAGCGATGCCGTGACCGCCTGCGCACCCTTCGCCGGCGTGGCGGCTTCGGCTGCGGCAGGCTTCGCCGGCGAGCGCGCAGGCGTTTCGGCAGGCTCGGTGTCGGGCTGTGCTGCGGGGGTTGTGCCCGGGGTCGGAGCCATGGTCTATAAGTCTACCGACCGTCGGCTTCAGCCGCTCCTTCCGGAGTCACTCGGCCTCTGGATCGCCTCTGAACGGCAGCCGCGCCAGTGCCCAGCCGGCGGCCTCGGCCAACACCGGATCGCTCGCCTCTGCGGCCCAGGCTGCAAGCTGCGGCCGGAACTGCGCCTCGCCGCTGTTGCCCATGGCGATTGCCACATTGCGCAGAAGGCGCTTGCGACGCGTGCGCTCCAGCGGCGAGCCACGAAACTTGCGGTTGAACCCCGGCCCATCCAGCGCCGCCAGCCACGCCAGCGGCGGATTTACCAGCTCCGGCCGCGGCTGCAGCAACCCCGACCGCCCCACCGGCGCACGCCGATTCCAGGGGCACACATCCTGGCAGATATCGCAGCCAAATACCTGCCGCCCCACTCCTTCCCGCAGCGCGGGATCGATGCTTCCCTTCTTCTCGATCGTGAGGTACGCGATGCAGCGCGAGGCGTCCATACTCCGCGGCCCTCCATCCAGCCCCGAGCCGTGCAGCGCATCGGTGGGGCAGGCATCAATGCAGCGCGTGCAGCTGCCGCAACGGTCGGCCGCGGGCAAGGGCGTCGCCCTCCCCGCGAGCTCCAGCGAGGTGACCACCACCCCCAGCAGCAGCCAGGAGCCCTCGCGCTGGTTCAGCACACAGGTGTTGCGCCCGATCCAGCCCACCCCGGCACGCGCCGCATAGCCACGCTCCAGAATGGGCCCCGTGTCGACATAAGCACGCGTCACGCACCCTGTGCCGAAGCGTTCGCGTAGCTTCGCGGCAACTACCTCTAGCCTGGGCAGCAACTCCTCGTGATAATCGCTGCCTGCTACCTCCTCGGTACCCTCGCCCGGCGCCATGGCCGCGCCGCCACGGCCACTCCAGGCATAACGTGCAATCCAACCCGTGTCCGCCGGCGCCGGGTCAGTGGAGCGCGGCGCCCGGACGTTGTAGTTCACCGCACACATCAGCACGGAGCGCGCCCATGGCAGCGTGCGCCGCAGGTCACCGCGAACATAGGCGCCCGCCGCGTCCGTTCGCTTCAGCCAGTCCATCTCGCCGGCTGCACCGGAGTCGATCCAGTCGGCAAAGCGCTGCGCCTCGGCCTGCGCCGCCTCGCTCTCCGGATCGGGAACGGAGGCGAGGCCGGCGAGTTCAAAGCCCACTGCCCGCGCCTCCGCCTCGATCCACTCCCGCTGCTCAGGCGTGATGCTCATCACACCTCACGATAGTGGAACGGCCTAGAACTCCAGCTTCACCGACACCTGTCCTGTACGATTGCCGCCAAAATCCGAGCCGCGCGCCGACGTAATCACGCCGAAGCTTGGGTTCGTTACATCCAGGTTTGGATCGGCGAGATTGGTGTGGTTCAGGATGTTGGTGAAGGTGCCCTCCGCGCGCAGCGTCACGCCTTCCGTTACCGAAAACGCCTTGCTAAGGCCCGCAGACAGACTCACCGTCCCCGGCCCGACCAGATCACCTGTGCTCTCCGTACCGAAGCGCCCGATGGGCGCAGTGCTCGCGCCAACCGTGCAGGGTTCAGCCGTGATGCCGGTCGCCTGGTTGCTCTGCAGCGTCAGCGAGTTGATGCCAGTCACGGTTCCCGGGCAGCTGAATGCGTTCTTGTTGAACCAACCTGCCGCAGAATGATTCGCAGCGTGCGGATCCCCGATGCGATCGGGCCGCTGCTGCCGGCCAAAGATGGTACCCGAGCCGGTGCCGGAAGGATCGTCGATGTTCGACGGCAAATAGGCCGTCAGGTACGGCCCGGACTGCAGTAGAAAAATGCTCGAAGCCTGCCAGCCGGAGACCACCTCATTCGTGAAGCGGTTCACGCCGCCGGCAAAGCGCTGGCCGCGCCCGACCGGCAGTCGGTACACCCCGGTCGTCAACCACCGATTCCGGCGCGTCCCGGTAACGTTGCCGTAGTCGAGGTGCCGGTTATAGCTGTCGGTCCCGTAGTAGCCGCCCTGCTCATCAGCGAAGCCACTGGCCTGCCCCAACGAACCGTAGGTGCCCTGGTCATCGGAAAGATTCTTGGCCAGCGTGTACGCCGTATCGAAGGAGTAGCCATGCGCGAACCGATGCGACAGCTCGACCTGGCCCGACTGGTACACCGCCTGTGCCTCGGCGTTGCGGCTTTCGATGGAAAAGAAGTTTGGAAAGGGGAACGCCGAACGCGGCTGCATGGTCGCGATCGTGGTGTTGCTCGGCTGCAGCATATTCAGATTCGGCTGCCACACGAGATGCCAGGTCTTCAGCCCGATGTAGGAGACACGCAGACCGTAGCCATGGCCCAGGTCGGTGTCGACGGAAAGATCCGTCTGCAGCGAGTAAGGATCATGCCAGTGGGTATCCACCGCGGTGTAGAAGGTCCCCGTCCCCGGCGTCACCGCGGCGTTGGCTGCCGCTGAGGAGATGTTAGGAAAACTGAATAGGGGCCCAGATCCCGGCGTCACCGAGTTATAGAAGGTCTGCAGATTGCTTTGCAGAGCTCCCGTCAGCGCATAGAACAGCGCGCCGGAGGTTGTGACGTTGTAGTACCCCGCCCCGCCACGAATGGCCAGCTTCTCCGTACCAAAGGGCCGGTAGGCGAAGCCCAAACGCGGTTCAAAGCGCAGCGTTGGCGTGGAGCGCAGCGCTGTCGGCAGGCCGGCCTGCGTGTTCGTCAGGACGGGGGTGCACGGTGCACCGTTCACTGCAACGTTGCTCGCTGCGGGATTGGTTACACCCGCGGTGGCGCAGGCGTTGAACCCCGCCAACTCCGGCACGGAGAGCAGATTGGTATAGCCGTCAGGGTAGATAAACGTTCCCGACTTCGCCACCGAAGGATCGAAGTTACCGATATCGCCGTTCAGCGCGTGGAACCCTGGGTGTAACTCGTAGCGAAGACCCATGGTAAGGTTCAGGTTGCTCGAAGCCTTCCACGTATCCTGCGCATAGACCGCGTAGGCGCTGGTTGCGCCGTTATTATCGGAGCTGATCGTATCGGTCTCTGTCTCATATGGCACACCGGCAAGGAAATCGGCAAACTCATTCCCGGTGATGCTGCCGTTGAAAAAGAAAGTTCCGTAGTTATCGCCAAAGCCGTTGATGCTCAGCGGTGTATACGCGTCGAGATGACGGATATCCAAACCGAAACGTAGCGTATGCGGACCGCGCTGCCAGGTGAGGTTATCGACGTACTGGAAGACGCGCGAACGCTCCGACTGCGCAAGGCGGCTGCCGTTTACGTTGGTCAGGTCGTTGGTGATCTGATTGAAGCCAAGCCACGGGACACCGTTGTAGGGGAACATCCGTTGAATGCCATTCAAGTTTGCATTGTTTGTCAGGGCCGTCCCATTTAGCGGATTTCCTGTGCCATCGCCCTCCAGTGTGAAGCCGAACCGAGCCTCATCCACTAGATGTGACGTGAACGCAAAGCTGAACGCGGTGGCAAAGATGCGGTAATGCGCAAACTGCGTGCCGTTTGGAATCGCCAGACTCTCCGGAACGGATTGGCCGATCTGCTTATTCGTATAGCGTGCGAACAGCGTGCTGCGGCTGCCAATCGTCTCGTCAAGACGCGTATCAAACTGGTCCGAGGTGATGTCGTTGCGCTTATTCGCGACGTAGTTATACGGCGTGGGTCCGCTCAGCACCGACTGCACCGACTGCCCTACGTTGAAGTTCGGGTCAGGGTAAAGGCTTAGTAACGCTGCAGAGCTGGGGTTCGGTACCAGCGTCTGGTTCATGTAAGCCGTGCCCGTAAACGGATCCGCGAGTGTCGTTACTTCCTGCGAAAAGTTTCCCTGCTTTTCTAATACCGTCGGCACCACATAGTGCACGGTCGCCGCCTGCGGGAAGCGCAGACCTTCGTAAGTGCCGAAGAAGAAGGTCTTATATCGTCCGCGCGTAAGTCCCGGGACCGCTCCACCGATGCTCGCGCCATAATCATTGGCAACCTTCTTGGGCTTCGTCACGCTACCGAACGGTGTGGCGTCGAAGGCGGAGTTCTGGAAGTACCAGAAGACCGAGCCATGGTAGTGATCCGTACCCGCTTTGGTGACCGTCGTGATCTCGCCCGGCTGGCCGTACTCGGCATTGTTATTTACGCCGTCAACGCGGATCTCGGCGATCGACTCCGCGGACGGAAAGGCATCGGACTGAATATTGTTCGTCGTCTGGTTCTGCGCCGAGATGCCATCCACCGTGGTCTCGGACTGCGACGGCAAACCACCCTGAATGGAAAACTTGATGGTGGCGTTCGGCGACGCCGAAGCCGATGGGGGAAAGCTGCCGGAGTCTGGCTGCACACCCGGCAACGTCTGAATCACGTTCAACGGTGAGGTGGAGCCGGCCCCACGGTAATTGGCCGGCAGATCGAGTACGGCCTCCGGGGAAAGCGCCGAAGAGATCGCCGCGTCATCGGTATTAATCGTGCCGGCGTCGGTGGCGTTTACCGTCACGGAGTCTTTGCCGCTAATGGAAAGCTGGATGTCGAAACGCAGTTGCTGACGCGCGTCCAGACTGAGGTTCTGCGCTGTGGCGGGCGCGAAGCCGGCGGCGTGCGTCTCTACCGAATAGGTTCCGGGATCGAGGTTCAACGCCGTGTACTGGCCGTCCGCGCCTGTGTTGACGGTGCGATCGGTGTTGCTTTGCTGACGATGCAGAGTGACGTTGGCGTTGGGCACGAGGGCCCCCTGTGGATCATGCACCGCTCCGGAGATAGAGCCGAAGGTAGACTGCCCGGAAGCCGTTAATCCGCCACCAAAGATGAAAAGCAGGAAAAGAGATTTGCGAAAGAGCATAGAAGTGACCTCGAAAGTTTTTGTCTGGATGGTGTGCCGCTGATCAGCTGAAAGGTTGAGTTCGGGAAGGAGAACGAGGAACGGAAAGCAGTCACACGGAAGACAGAACATTGAGCCGTGCAGGCTGCCTCGCCTGTACCTGACGGCGCACGCGCCAGTACCACAGCACAAGCATCGTGAGGCCGGTGCCGACGGACGCGGTGGCGCGCCCCAGCCATAGCCCGTGCAGGGCAAAGCCGAAGCGGAAAGCGAGCAGGTACGCGAGCGGCATACCGATGCCCCAATTCCACACCAGGCTGACGACCATTGGGGTGCGCGTATCCCCAAGGCCCGTCATCGCGGAGGCCAGCAGCACAAAGGCGGTGTCCCCCACCAGCGCAAAGGCGCAGATAAGAAAGATAGGGACGGCCGCCAGCACAACCTCATGGCTGTTGGTGTACAGGCCCGCCCAGAACGACGCAAACGCGGCAAAGATCGTCGCGGCGATCACCATAAAACCCAGGCCCAGCCAAAGGCTCGCACTAGCGGCGCGTCGTACCTGCGGCAGGCTGTCGCGCCCTGCGCTTTGGCCGACGCGCACGATCGTCGCATAGGAGAGACCAGCCGACACCTGGTACACAAAGGCATTCAGATCAAGCACCACCTGATTGGCCGCCAGCAACACGGTGCCCAGGCGCGCACACAGGATGGAGAGAAAGGTGGAGACTCCGAGCTCCTCTAAATTCTGCAAACCACTCGGCCAGCCAATGCGCAACAGCGCGCGCAGCCTCGGGCCATTCGGTACCAGCATGTGCGCAGAGATCTTGTAGCCATCGGTGCGAAAGGCCCAGGCTGTACCGCCAATCAGCAGTAGCAGCATGTACACACGCACCACGCAGGTCGACCAGCCCGAGCCCGCAATGCCCATCGCGGGGACGCCGAGATGCCCGAAGAGAAACGCCCAATCGCCGACCAGGTTCACCACCGAAGCCGTAATCAAAGAAGCAGAGATGAGGGCCACGCGGTTGACTGACTGCAGAAATCGTCGCAGCGCCATATACGCCATCAGCGGGGCGGTCGACCACACCAGCGCATGCACATAGGTCGTGGTCTCGCGCACAATCTCAGCAGGAGTGCCGAAGTGCGGCAGCAGCCGAAGCATCCCCAGGGTGGCCAGAACCACCAGCGGTGTGGCGATCAGGGCGATCCAGAACGATTGCGCGAGCAGGTACACGCACTCCTGCTCCTCATCGCGACCAAAGGCCTGCGCGATCAGGGTTTCCAGACCATTGAGGAGGTAAATAGCACAGAAGACAATGGCGTAGAAGATCGTATTGCCCAGCGAAGACGCGGAGATGGCCAGCGGCGAGTTGTGCAAGCGCCCCACCATGAGCGCATCGACGATATAGGTCGACATCCAACCCAGTTCGCCAAGCGCCAGCGGCCCCCCGAGCAGTGCGGTCAAACGCAGCTCTGTGCGAAGGTTCGGTGCAACCTTGGCACGGCTGGAAGGTGCGCCGGAGTGGATATTCAGAACAACCTCTCTACTTCCCGGGTGTGGCTTACCTCTCCGAGTTTGCCTACCTTTGCCGCTCCGGCACCATCTTTCCGGCGGGCGGGCTCAGGCCGTGTTCGTCAGCGCAACAAAGCTCCCCACACGTCCGAGCAGGCGCAAGTTTTGAACCGGGTCCAGTGATCGTCGAGCCGCGGAAAATTGGTTTTGAAAAGCGTTGGACAAGCGTTCGGTGGCTGATGTACACGGTGCTCCATGCTGCCACATCAAACCAAACTTACGGCCAAGTTTCGACGCATCGGCGGCGGGTCCAATCGCCTCTCGCATAGTTCCGCTCTCCCGCGCACCACCCAGGCGTTTCTCGGAAGGCGAGCGATCGTCCTCGCTCTCGGCGTACATCTGGTCCTCTCGGGCGTCTGGATAGCGAGCGCCGGAGCGCAGACCGCATCGCCTGCGCGAGGCAGCGGCCCACAAACCGCCAGCACCGTCCCTGCCGGTACCCCCTACTCCCCTGCGCAGTTGCAGACCCTGTTGCCTTCCACGGTCTACTTCGGGGGGCGAACCGCGCCTTTGCAGCTGCGCAACGCCGCGGGCATGTCGCTGGCCGGCGGTGGGATCGTCTGGGCCGCTCTGGTCGACACCTCCGGCTATGCCAGTAGCGTTCAGGAGCGTTACCAGTTCTACCTCGTCACGGAGAGCCCACTGGAGATCGGAGGCGCTCACCTCACGGCCGGGGCCTATGGCGGGGGCTTCGTGGGCGAGCGTTTTGCCATCATGGACCTTGGTGGACATGACGTGGCAGAGGGCTCCACCATGCGGGACTCGGCTCTCCCGCGGCCACGCCCATTGCAGCTAATCCCTGAAGCGCCGGATGCCGTCAAGCTTTACCTGGGCCGACGCTGGGTCTCCATTCATGCGTTGCCAGGCGCCGACGCCAGCAAGCGCCAGTAAAGCCTTATCGAGGGGTGGTCGAAGCGCTGCAGCTCTGGCCACCCAGGACACGCTTCGTCAAGAAGAGCCGAAGCGCCGGCGAGTCAGGATCGAACCCCTGCAAACGTTCGGCCAGCGCACGGCTTTCAGTCGCCTGGCCGATGCGGCACTGCAGGAACGCGAGATCGAGGCCGGCCTGCGTCTGCGTAGGATCCACCTTCACCAGCCGATCCAGCAGACGAAGCGCTTCGTTTAGATCACCGGACGTCGCATCCAGCACTGCGCGATTCGTCAACGCACTGGGGCTGAAAGGATCTTCGCGTAACGCGGCAGCGTACTCCATGCGCGCGCCAGGGAGATCACCGGCACGCTGGCGAAGGAATCCGAGCATCGTATGCACCGGCTCGTCAGTCGCGCCAGCCGCCTCGGCCCGGGAGAGCAATTCGGCGGCGCGCTCACCCGCAAGCGTGTCTCCCTTTTGAGCGAGCTGCGCATAGGCCAGGCCAAACTCACGATCGCCAGCGTCGGCACTACCAACAGGAAGCAGCTGCTCGCCGACGCGAGGCCCCGATCCCGCCTGCCGATCCAGGACCGGATGGCGCTGAATGTTGTGGTCCGTAACCTGCTCGTGCGAGATGTCGGCCGTCGCGCGCGAGGGCATGTGGCACGTAGCGCAGTCTGGCTGCTCAGGGTGATGTGACGTGGCCATGGCAGGCGCCGTGTGACACGTCAAACAACGCGCTCGGAAGTACGCTACGCGCTCCGCAGGCTCGGGATCCCGATGCGGATTGTGGCAGGAGGTACAGGTGAGCGCATCCCCGCTGGCGCGCTTGCACGCGCTCTGCAGCAGAGCCTCATACTGGCTGCTGGCACGGCGTCCGCCCGCCGCTTGCGTCCGGCGTACGAAGTAAACAGCGAAGTCAGAGAGCGTATCCCCCGCTCGAAACTGCGCCAGCGAGCGACCTGCCCTGTAGACCACCGCATCGCCCTCAAGATGACACTGGATACAGGCACTGTCGCGAGCTGCAACAGGAAGTTTGTCCGGGTTAACGATCGGTCCATGGCCATTGGCGGCGAGGTGCTGCGCCGGATCACCGTGACACGCGCTGCAGCCGATGCCGGCCTCGTCAAAGGGCCGTTGCGGAAAGCGGTTGCGCGCTTCGGGCAGCGGTGTCTCACCCTCACTCGCGTGGCAATGCAGGCAGTTGGCGTCCACCGGCAGGGGCGACGGCATGGCAGTGACAGACTCAAATGCCGGAGCCATATCCCATCGCCCACGACGCCCGTAGAAGTTCACTGGCAGCTCAAACCACTGCTCGCCGAGCTTGTAAAGAAACGTGCGCCCATGCCTGCCCGAGCCCACGTAATACAGCAGCTCCTGCTTCCCTTCCAACGATGCACGTTCAAGCGGTGCGCGAGCACCGGCTGCGCTTCGCGTGTACGACATCCAGGCGCGGCCATCCCGGGTGAAGATGCGATAGCTCACAGCAGAGGCGTCGTGATAGAACTCTCCGGGCAGCAGGCCATCCATCGCCGCCCCGCTGCCACGCGCCATGGCCGTGCGCTCATAGCTTGCGTAGATGGCTGCATGGCAAGTCGCACAGGCGGCATCGGGCCTGGCCAGCGACGCGGGTGGGGAGCTTGCATGGCCGGCGAGCACCGCTGAGTCCATCGTCGCGCAGAGCAATGCAAGCGAGGCAACCAGGGCAGCCAGCGCCATGGTCAAGACCCGGAAAGTATGCCTCATGCGTTGCCCGAACCTTACTGCGGCGACTGCAGTTTGGGCGCATCCGCGGCTTGCACCTTCTCAGTAAGGGCCAGCTCCCGGCTGGCTTCCTCGCTTCGACCCAGGGCACGGTACGCCTGGGCCAGCAGGTTGTGCGTCATGAAGTTCGCCGGATCCATCGCCTCCGCCTTCTGCAGAAAAGTCATCGCCCCCAAGGGCTGTCCCTGCTTCAGTAGGACCTTCCCTAACAGAATGTAGGGCCCGGTTGCGTTTGGCTCCAGCAGCACGGCCTGCTGCAGCACGCGTTGCGCCTCCGGGTAGCGGGCAGCCCGGCTGTACGCATCCCCGAGCCGCTCATACACGGCGCCCTGCAGCGGATTGGTGGCGCGCTCCGCTTCTAGCTCCGTGATGGCGAGCTCCGTGTGATTCTGCGCCAGCGCGATTTCTCCCAGCAGCTCATGCGCGAGTGGCAGCCGCGCGTCCAGCGCCGCAGCCTTACCCGCATAGTCGCCGGCAATGGGCAGGTAGCCTCGGCGCAGCAGCATGCGCGCCGTCAGCAGGTACGCCGCAGCCGAATCCGCGGATAGTTCGTACTGCGCTGCAAAGGCGTGCCGCGCATCGTCATAGCGCAGCGTGTCCAGGTAGCACAGCGCAAGCACGTAGGTTGGGTCGGCTTTGCTCTGCGCGCCGAACACGTGATTTTCCGCAAGCAACGGAATGGCATCGGCGGGGCGGCCGAGCTTGAAGAGCGTGAGCCCACGCATCTGGGCCGCAGCCTGGTCGTGAGGATCGGCTCCGAGAGCTTTCGCGTATGCCGCATCCGCCTCCGGGAGACGATTGAGATCAAACAGCGCATCGCCCGCAAGCCTGTCGATCCCCGCCAGCGCCGGTTGCGAGACGCGCAACGCCTGTAATTGAGACAGCGCCTCTTTGCCGTGACCAGTGCCAATCAACTTCACGATGGGAACCAGCTCCGCCGGCAGGGGCGCGGCGGGGAGTACGCCCGTGCCCCCCGCCTGCAACGGAAGCAGGGTACAAGCGAACAACAA
The DNA here is from genome assembly GCA_964242225.1 of uncultured Acidobacteriaceae bacterium. Taxonomy (GTDB): domain Bacteria; phylum Acidobacteriota; class Terriglobia; order Terriglobales; family Acidobacteriaceae; genus Granulicella. The sequence goes on along the minus strand of CAXTAE010000008.1, from coordinate 112,880 downwards.
CGTTGCCGCCCACCAGGCTCCCACTGCCTTGGCTTTCCCGGGGTCGTGCGATCGAAGCATGCGAAGCTCACTCAAGCGGTTAGAAAGAAAAAGATGAGAAGAGCCGAAGCTCTTCTCATGAGGAGAAGTAGAGAGGTTGGGTTAAAACTGGACGCGGCCCGAGAACTGCATCTGCCGTGGGTTGGCCGAGCCACCCGGGTACGGTCCCGTGGAGATCTGGCCGCCCTGGTCGATGTAGTTGTTTTCGGTTCCATTCCCCTGCGGTGTGCCCCAGTTGATGTGGTTGAACGCGTTAAACCCGTCCGCGCGCAGTTGCAAGGTCACCCGCTCGCGTATGGGAAAGTTCTTCTGGATCGAAAGATCCGTATTGAAGAAGTTTGGCCCTGTCACCGCATCGTGACCGGTATTGCCGATCTGGTCCAGTGCCGGCGCCGTGAAGCCCTGCGTTCCCAACGGAATCGGTTGGTAGAAGTACAAACTGTTGCCGGGAGATCCACTCACCTGCTTATGGAAGCGGTGGGTATCCCCATTGACATAGCATGGTGCGTCGCTGGTAACCCAGTTGGTGTATGTGGACGCGCAGAGGTTGAACGGGAGTCCGCTCGAGTACGTGACCACTGGGTTAATCTCAATGCCACCGACAATCTGGTTGACGATCCCATTCACATGGCTGAGGAACAGCTTGTTCCTGCCAAACGGCAACTGAAAGAGTCCGTACGCTGTGACCGCCTGCTGCCTCAGGTCGCCATCTCTGCCGTATACCGCCCGCTTGCTCCACGTAGAGTAGCCGGTAGCCTCACTCATGCCGCGCTGCCAAGCGTAATTCAGGTTCAGCGAAACACCATGGGCGAGCGTCTTGGCAAGTGATACTTGCAACGCGTTGTAATGCGTGTCCAGATTATCTCCGAAGTAGGTCAGGTCCTGGTTCCAGCCGCAACCGCCGTTGGCGGCGTTGACGCCGCCGGCTGCGGCATAGTTCGGGTCCAAACAGGCTGGGAGCTTGGCTCCAAAATAACGGCGCAGGGTCGCCTCATTCGCCGTTCCGCCATCGGCCGCTACGCCGACAAATCCGCCGGCAGTCGTTGTCTTGGATGCATTCGGATCGTAGTGCAGCGGAGTGCCCGTTACGGTGAGATCGGCGGGTACATTGATTCCCGCTTCATTCGGGTTAGTGGTGTTCCCAGAGACATCACCGAACGTGTGCGTTCCCTTATTGCCCACGTAGGCGATCGTCATCGAAAGCGTTGGGGAAAGGGACTGTTGCAGACTCAGGTTCCAAGCGTCGATCGTTGGCAGCCGCAGCGTGGTCGGCCGTGATCTCGCTGTTTCGAGATTGCCTGGATTGGGGAGCAGGCCGGAGGCAGGCACGACAGGAACGGTGGGTGCTGCGGGACCTGTGGCCAGGTTGAAGGCGTATGCCGTGTCAGTAGGCGTATCCCCACCGGCTGCCGATTGCGACTGATTCTCCAATACGGGAAGATTCTGTGTTGCCGAGTGCCCGAAGATGGAACCGAAGACCCCGATGTCGAAGCTGCGGCCGTACCCGGTACGGATGACGGTGGTGGGAGTGACTTGGTACGCCACACCGATACGCGGAGCGTACGTGTTATTTGGCCGCTGTTGATCCATGTTGGTTTCAATACCGCCAACGCCCGCGACCTGAAGATAGCCTGTATCCAAATTCAGCAGAGCGCCTTGCTCCACACCGTTTACAACCTCAGGGAAATAGACCTCATACCGCAGACCGTAGTTCACGGTCAGTTTCTGCGTAACGCGCCAGGTATCCTGCGCGAAGAAGTAGGCTCGCTTTTGAAATTCTTTGGCGTTGGTCGAAAGGCTGTAGTAACGCTGCAACCGCGTGACGTCGCCAAGGACGAAGGTAGCAAAGCCAAGACCCGCCGTCTCGTTGCCTCCCGAGGTCGGCCCTGTACCGAAGTTCAACAGGCCGGCGCGGTTGTTGTCGCTAGGCACTCGCAGGTTGCGCGCGTAGCGAAGGTCGGTGCCGAACTTGACCTCGTGATTGCCGACGATCTTGGTCCAGTTGTTCGCGACCTGATACTGGTCCTCATGTTCGATCAGGGGGCAGTTGCAACGATCGATGTTCAGTCCGGCGCCGTACTGCGGACCGGCTGCCGTGCCATCGCTGGGTCCACCGAAGCTGCCGACTTCGCTGAGAATGAAGCCAGGAGACTGCGTGGTGATGGACTGCGCCGTGTTCAGCCCAGGAATACCCAGCTGCGTGGCAAGCGGCGTGCCCTGGTCGTAGTTCGCCGTGTTGATTCCGTAGCGAAAGTAGCCAAGACGAATATCCGTCACCAGCTTTGGGTTGATCGCAATATCCACACCGGCTGCGGTGCTGTCGTTGGCGCCTAGTGACGTTCCGCCGTAACCGCCGAGGCCGAAACCCGCACCTCCGGCGGCGCCGAAAAGTGTACTGCCGCTCAAAAGATCCGTGAAGCGGCTGAACCGGGTAAATGCATGAATCTTTTCGCTCGCCGTGAGGTCGAGGCGCACATCCCATTGATTGCTGTTCAAGCCACCTGTGCCACTGCCGGCGTAGTTATTTTTTAACCCGTTCAAAGTGCCCGACGTGTTTGGCGCATACGGTTGCAACAGCGTAAGGAGCGCCAGCGCCTGTGGGGAAAGCTCAGCATGCGGAATCACGTTATTCGCATACGGCGTGTTGCTATTGGGCCGATAAACAAGGTTGAAGTTCTGTAGGGCCGTTCCGGTAAGACCAAGTTGTTGCCCTACCGCCGTTGCATACTCGCTAAAATCGCAGCCCACCGGTCCAAGGCACGTCTGGACCAGATGTGTCGACGGCACAGTTTGTAAGGCGGCGGTGCCCGTCTTCTGCCGAACACCCTGGTAGTCACCAAAGAAGAAGGCCCTGTTTTTCAGGATCGGGCCTCCTACGGAACCACCAAACTGATTGCGCAAGCCTACCGGAAACGGAGTGGTGGGTCCTTGCGTGAACGGGTCGCGCGCCAGGTTGGCGTTGCTCTCGCGATAGTCAAACGCGGAGCCGTGGAAGGCGTTGGTGCCGGACTTGGTTTGCGCCGTGATCACGGCCGAAACAGCTTTGCCGAACTCGGCATCGTAGTTTTGCGTGGCGATCTTGGTTTCGGACAGAGAATCCGCATTGGGGTTGATCACGATGATGCCGAGGATCGGGTCCTCGTTATCTGTACCATCCAGTTGATAGGCAGCACCGGCAAAGCTCTGGCCATCAATTTCAATCTGCTTGGAGCCCTGGGGATCCTCGTCTGCCGCGTGCGACCAACCCAGCAGCTGTGCGCCCGGCAGCAGCAGTTCGAGGTTGGTGAAGTTGCGGTCCGGGATAGGCAGGTCGACGATCTCCTGCGCGCTGAAGGTCGTGGACACGTCCGCACGATCCGTTTTCAGCAACGGCACCTGATCGGCGTTGACCTCCACGGTCTCCGTAGCGCTGCCGATCTGCAGGCCGGCCTGGACCTTGATCGAGGTGTCCGCGAACACACGAATGTCAGTCTGCTCATAGCTCTTGAACCCACTCAGCGACACCTTGACCTGATAGGTATCAGGAATCAGGTGATCCGCCGTGAACTCACCACTCGCGTTGCTGGTCACGGTGATGCTGGTGCCCTTCCCTATGTCCGTCACCACCACCGTGGCGCTCGGCACCGCGGCCCCGGAGGCGTCTGTCACGGTGCCGTAGATCGTACCGAACACGGCTTGGCCGGCGGCACCGGGAGCAGCTACGAGCAGAAAGGGCAACAGCAGCGCAGCGGCGTGGGCGGCGCGGATCTTCGCAAGAAACCTCATACAAGCTCCCTCTGATCGGACACTCATGGCGGCCCGGCGTATCGCATACAACCTGCAAAACGCTCGTGAGGCCCAGAGTCGGTATTTTCAGAACGGCGAAACACTAGGGCAGCCGCCAGGCAGGTGTCAAGGTTTTTCGCGGAAAATGTTCTTTCCCCATCGCAATGCTGTAAATACAGGTTGTTGGACATACCACTTACAGCTTTCTCCCATTTCCTAGCCGTCGTCCGCCCTTGGGTAGCGCGCCACCCGCAACGTTCCTCGCAGAGAGGCTCTGCCCGAGCCGGGCTCGCTGTGGTAGTTTGGTCTGCGCGGTGCGATCGAGGCCATGATCCCAGGCGACGGAGGCAAGGATCAGTGATGCCCCGGAAGGTAAAAGCCCTCTTCCCAGTGCTTTTCGCGCTGCTCCTCGCCTTCATCCAACCTGTGCCTATCTTCGCGCAGGTTCCTGCCGTCTCCCCGACAGATAACGCAGGCATCGTGGCGTATATACAGTCCGGTTGGGACAGGCTCTCCCGATCCACTGCCGATTGCTCTTCCGTAGTCGACCCCAAGGTGAAGGACACGCCGGTCCTATACCTTCCCTTTGGCTTTGCCGCGCCGCCAGCCGTGGAGGCGTTGCAGGCGAAATGTCATGTGCGGGTGGAACATCTGCCCCGCACCATTTCGTTCGTCGGTCAGGTCAGCCCGGCGGAGTTGCCCGCGGAAGGTCTGCTATACCTTCCCAACCGCTATGTGGTCCCGGGCGGTCGATTTAACGAGATGTATGGCTGGGACAGCTACTTCATCCTGCTGGGGCTGCTGGACAGCGGACGCGATGACCTCGCCCGCGGCATGCTGGGCAACTTCTTCTTCGAGATCGAGCACTACGGTGCGCTGCTAAACGCCAACAGAACCTATTTCCTGACTCGCTCGCAGCCGCCACTATTGTCGTCCATGATCCGCGCGGTGTATGAGCATCCAGTCGCCGGGACCGGAGAACATCTCTCGCAGCAGTGGCTTGAGCATGCCTACCTTATGGCCGAACGCGACCACGCGCTGTGGGCCTCCCCCAGCCATGCAGTGGGTACGACAGGCCTGGCGCGATACCACGATATCGGGGCCGGGCCGGTGCCGGAGATGGCCGACGATAGCGAGTACTACCCGGACGTGATCCGCTGGCTGCTGGCGCACCCCGGGACGGCAGATGGCTATCTACTGACCGCTCCAGGGGAGCTCACGGCCGCCGAGCAGGCAAAGCTGAAAGAGGAGAGTTGCGATGTCGCCCGCTCCCGGGTATGCGCACGCGCTGTCGTCGATGGCCATCGGCTGACCGCCACGTTCTTCGAGGGCGATCGTGCCATGCGGGAGTCCGGCTTCGATACCAGCTTCCGCTTTGGCCCTTTCAGCGGCGCGACGGAGGATTATGCGCCGATTTGCCTGAACAGCTTGTTATACAAGTATGAAATTGATCTCGCCCACCTCGCGACGCTGCTGGGTCGCCCGGCCGAGGCAGCGCGCTGGAACACCGAGGCCGACGCACGCCGCGCTGCGGTGAACCGCTATCTGTGGAACGCACAAAGTGGCTTCTTCTTCGACTGGAACGCACGGACGCGCACGCAGTCCACCTACCCGTCCCTTGCCGGTTTCTATCCACTGTGGGCCGGGCTGGCGACGCCCGCCCAAGCGAAGGCGGTTCAGGCGTATCTACCCACCTTTGAGCGCGGTGGCGGCCTGGCCAACAGCGGCGTAGAGTCCGGTACCCAGTGGGATATGCCCTACGGCTGGGCTCCCACCAACTGGTTGGCCGTGGAGGGGCTGGAGCGCTACGGCTTCCACGAGGATGCGCGCCGCGTCGCCCGTGAGTTCTCCGCAACGGTGCTTGAGAACTTTCGCCGCGACGGCACGGTGCGCGAAAAGTACAACGTCGTCAGCGGTTCGGCCAACGTCGCGGTTGCCGCGGGGTACAAGGCCAACGTCATCGGTTTCGGTTGGACCAACGGCGTCTATCTGCGCATGCGAGACCTGCTGGGAGAGCCTGAAACATCGGCGTCCGGTGGCCAGGTGCGCTAGGGATGAACGTGCTGCAAAGCTCCGCGTGCCGAGTCTGTCTGCTGTTGCCGCTCGTCGGCACGGCGGTCCAGATTCGTGCGCAGAAAGCCGCGCCGGAAGATCGGGCGGCAATGACCCAACTCTTTCAGGCCGGCTCACTGGCATTTTCAAGGGGTGATCTCGCTGGCGCGCACGTTGCGTTTGCACGCCTCGTGAGGTTAGCTCCTCAGGTCGAGGCTGCGCATGCCGCCTTCGGTGCGGTGCTGCTGGCACAGGACGATTTGCGCGGTGCTGTGAAGGAGCTGACGGTGGCGCAAGAGCTCGCCCACAACGACCTGCAGACCGCGATCAATCTGGCCGTGGCGCAGAGCCGGTTGGCCGAATACCCGGCGGCTATCGCGACCTTTCGCGCGCTTCCTGAGACGACGATTGCCAGCTTGCAGCCCCCTGAAACGATGGCCTATGCCATCGCGCTCTCCGGCGTCGGCGATACAGCCAAGGCGACCGAAACGCTGCACAACGCAGTGACCAAACCAGGAGCCACGGCCGTCATGTGGGACGGTTTGGGTGTGCTGCAGGCACAAGCGAACAGTCTTCCAGCGGCCGCGGAGAGCTTCTCACGTGCCCTGGCCCTCGACGGGCACCTGGCCTCCGCCCATGCTCACCTGGGCTCGCTCCTGCTCATCCAGGGTCAAGCGGAAAACGCGCTCGCAGAGCTCCGAACAGCGCAGGCGCTGGGCGACCCTGACCCCGCCGCACAGCTGGCGTTGGGCCGCGCGCTCACCGCAACGGGCCACGACGCCGAGGCCGTCACAACACTGGGGAAGGCCCTCGCCGCCCGGCCTGATTCCGTGGACACGCAATACGCCCTGGCGCTGGCGCTGGAGGCAGGTGGACAAGCCGCAGAGTCCATTCCATTGTTTGAGAAGGTGACGGCCGCGAGGCCGAACGACAGCGCCGCGCTGACGAACTATGGCCTTGCCCTAGTGCACACCGGCGATGCGAAAGGTGCTTTGGCGCTCTATGCGCGCGCTGCACGGACGGGGCCTGCAAGCGCTTCCCTTCAGGAAGACACGGGAGCCGCCTACTTGCAGCTGAACGACGTGGAACACGCGCTGGGGGAGTTCCAAGCGGCGCTCGCGCTGGATCCCGCAAACGCACAGCTGCACTATGACCTGGGACTCGCGTACAAGCTGAAGGATGACTTGGCAGCGGCCATCCCGGAGTTGGAGCGTGCCGAGGCACTCGATCCCCAATTGCCCGATCCACCCTACACGCTGGGCGTCATCCACATGCAGCAAGGGCAAACCGGCGCGGCTGCCCTTGAACTGCAACGGGCAGTGACGCTGCGACCGGACAATGAGGAGGCCTGGGCCCTGCTGGGGGCCGTTGAGAAGGACGCTGGCCATCTGGACGCAGCCACCGACGCCCTGCACCACGCGGCAGCGCTCGCGCCCGATCAGCCCAGCCCGCACATCACACTGGCGGCTGTGTTCGCGGCGCAAGGCCACTCTGGAGAGGCTCTAAGCGAGCGTAAGATCGCGGCCACGTTAAGCCGCACGGCCATGAGTCGACAGCGGGCAGGCTTCGCCCTCAACAGTGGACGCACGCTGCTGCGCGAGGGTCAGACGGCACAGGCGATCACACAATTAAGCGATGCCGTGGCTGCAGAGCCGGAGTTGAAGGAAGCTCACCTCCTGCTCGCGGAGGCTTTGCAGCGCGAAGGCCGACCTGCCGATGCGCTCGCAGAGCGCAAGCGGGCGGAGCAACTTGCGGCGCGCTGAAGTCCGGCGTGGCTGCGGCAGGCAGGATACGCTGGCCGCGTACCCTCGCCTTGCCTTCTCTTTTTCGTTTTCGCTACACTCGCGCCTGCCCGCCTCACTCGGGTGCGGCGCACAGCGCAGCCCGGTCTCCAGCGCAGTCACGTCTACAAGGTCTAGCGAAAGCAGGAATGCATGAATTGGACTCGCCGTGAGCTGTTGCGATCGCTTTCCCGGACTGCTTTGGTACTGCCGTTGACAGACGTTTTTCGGCTTGGCGCCCAGACGTCGAACCCAGGGCAACAAAGTGCGCCCATGAGCCGCGAGACATACGCTGCGCCGGCTAGGCCCGCGCCGGCATCACTGCCATCCGTGGTCAAAGGAACGCCACTTGGCTACAGCTATGCAGACGTAGCGCATGCAGCCGGACTGAATGCACCAACCATCTATGGCGGTGAGCACAGGAACCGCTTTCTCCTCGAAACGACGGGCTGCGGCGTGGCTTTCTTCGACTATGACGGCGATGACTGGATTGATATCTTTCTGGTGAATGGCTCACGCCTGGAAGGCTTTCCTCACGGCAATGCGCCGATCTCGCGGCTGTTCAAAAACAACCGCGACGGCACCTTCACCGACGTCACGCTGAAGAGTGGACTCGGCCGCAGCGGGTGGGGCCAGGGATGCTGCGTGGGCGACTACGACAACGATGGCCACAACGATCTCTTCGTCAGCTACTACGGCCAGAACGTCCTTTGGCACAACAACGGCGACGGCACCTTTACCGACGTAACGGCCAAGGCCGGCTTGACCCAGGAGCGCACGCGTTGGAACAGCGGGTGCGCCTTTCTGGATTTCGACAAGGATGGTCATCTTGACCTGTTCGTGGCGAATTACATTGACTTCGATCTGAAGACCGCGCCCCTGCCCGAGGCCGCTGGCTGTGCGTACAAGGGCATCCAGGTCGCCTGCGGCCCGCCGGGACTGCAGGGCGGCAAGAACATCTTGTATCGCAACAACGGCAATGGCACCTTCACCGACGTCAGCGTGAAGGCAGGCATGCACGACACCGTGGGCACCTATGGTCTGAGCGTGACCGTCGCGGATCTCGACAACGATGGCTGGCCGGACATCTATGTGGCGAACGACTCTACAGCCGCCACCTACTACCGCAATCAGAAAGACGGCACCTTCAAGGATGAAGCCATTGAGAGTGGCATTGCGTACTCACCGGATGGCAAACCGCAGGCCGGCATGGGCGTGGCGGTGGGTGATTTCAACCGCGATGGCCTGCTTGACATCGTGAAGACCAATTTCGCGGGCGACACCGATTCGCTGTACCAGAACCTCGGCGATGGCACCTTTGAGGACCACACCTACCTCTCTGGTTTGGGCATTAACACGCGCTACCTTGGCTGGGGTGTCGGCTTTTTCGATCCGGACAATGACGGCTGGCTCGACATCTTCATCTCGAACGGCCACGTGTACCCGGAGGTCGACAACTCCCACATCGAGGCGCCGTACGCAGAGCACAAGTATCTTTATCGCAACTTACGCAACGGCCAGTTCGAAGAGGTCACAGGTGTAGCGGGCTCCGGCATCACGACGCCCGCCCCGGCGCGTGGATGTGCTTTCGGCGACTACGACAACGACGGCTTCATGGACGTGGCCGTGAATTGTGTGAACACTATTCCGCAGCTGCTGCATTGCGAGATGGCAGCCGGTGGAACGGCTCGTCACTGGTTGAAAATTCGCACGGTAGGCACCAAGAGCAACCGCACCGGCGTTGGCGCCCGCATCACGGTGACCGCACAAAACCAGCCCGGCAAGCCGCTGGCGCAAATCGACGAGGTTCGCTCCGGCGGAAGCTACTACTCGCAGAACGATCTGCGCCTTCACTTCGGCCTCGATGCTGCGACGGTGGCCGATGTAGAGATTGCCTGGCCTTCGGGTACGAAGGACCTCTTGAAGGCTCTTCCCGCCGACAAGCTGTACGTCATCCAGGAAGGTGGCAAGATCCTGAAGACCATGGCCATGACAGGGACGGTAGCGGCGCGCACACCCTCGACCGGGCCACGCTGATGTGCCGGACGGTCTCTGCGCATTTCCAGCAATGCGCCGAGCGCGGCCTGAGTGCTGGCCTCCGCCACACCGCAGAAGTTATCATCATGATCTCCTTGCTGCTTGCCCAGCCGATGTGTGCCCAGACCGCCCCGACTCCGTATCCCGCCACCGCGGCGCACCCCGCACCGGCCTGGTTCGTCGACGTTGCCGCCAAGGCTGGCCTGACTGCGCGCAACACAAACGGCAGCGACGCGCACAAGCAATACATCGTCGAATCAACCGGCTCCGGCGTAGCGATCCTCGACTACGACAACGACGGCTGGCCTGACATCTTCCTTGTCAATGGCATCCCGCTGCCTGGCTCGGCGGGGAGCACTGCCGCCGCGCCCACAAGTCACCTGCTGCACAACAACCACGACGGCACCTTCACCGACGTAACCCGTCAGGCAGGGCTTGCGGACAGCTTCTGGGGTCAGGGCGTGTGCGCAGGCGATTACGACAACGATGGTCTAGAAGATCTCTTCGTCACCAGCTACGGCCGCAACCGGCTTTATCACAACGAGGGGCATGGGCACTTCCACGAGGTGGCCGAAGCCGCGGGCGTGGCAGGCACAGGCAAGGAGTGGGGCACGGGTTGTGCCTTTGTGGACTATGACCGTGATGGCCGGCTCGACATCGTCGTCGCCAACTACGTGCACTTCGATCTGGCGCAGGTGCCGCGACCGGGCAGCGAGGCCGGGTGCACGTGGAAGGGTGCCCCGGTGATGTGCGGACCACGTGGCCTGCCTTCTGCACCCAATTTGCTCTTTCACAATCTCGGAAACGGCCACTTCGAAGACGTCAGCAAGGCGAGTGGCATCGAGCAGACCGCAGGCCACTACTGCTTCAGCATCACCACGCTCGATTACAACGAGGATGGCTGGCCTGACCTCTACCTCGCCTGCGATTCCACGCCAGCCATCCTCTATCGCAATAACCGCGATGGCACCTTTACCGATGTTGCCGCCGAGGCCGGTGTGGCCTTCAACGAAGACGGGCGAGAGCAGGCCGGCATGGGCTCGGCCGCCGCCGACTACGATGGCGATGGTCATCTGGATCTCTTTAAAACGAACTTCTCCGACGACACGGCGACGCTCTACCACGCGAACGGGGACGGCACCTTTACCGACGTCACCGCGACGGCGGGGCTGGCGATCAACAACGACGCGCTGGGTTGGGGCGCGATGTTTGCCGATGTCGATAATGACGGCTACCCTGACCTCCTGGTCGTAAACGGCCACGTCTACCCAGAGGTCGACGCGGCGCATCTGGGATCCGCGTTCAAAGAGCCACGCTTCCTCTACCGCAACCTTGGCGATGGTCACTTCAAAGACCTCTCGGCGAGCTCCGGGCCGGGGCTGTTGGAGCCGCTCTCCGGGCGTGGGCTGGCCATCGCCGACCTTTGGAATGACGGTCGGCTGGAGGCCGTCGTCAACAACCTCAGCGACCGGCCGCTGCTGCTCGTAAACCTCGCGCGCAATGCCAATCACTGGCTTGGGATCAAGCTGGTGGGCACGCGGTCCAACCACGATGCCCTCGGCGCACGCGTCACGCTTCACGGCACCATGGCGGGCAAGCAGCGCGTGTGGGTGGATGAGGTGCGTTCCGGCTCCAGCTACTCCAGCTCCAGCGATCTCCGCCTGCACTTCGGCCTAGGCGCGCAGCCGGTGCTGACGGGGCTGGAGGTGCGTTGGCCCGACGGCGATACCGAGCACTTCGCTGTGCCTCCGAGTCTGGATCGCATCATCACGTTGAACGAGGGAAAGGCGCAAGCTGCGTCGCGTCCCGCCGGGCGATAGGTTGCGGCGACGGGAGCCTGCTCACGGAACAGGAGCAGCGGACGGTTCAAGCACAATCCACTTCTTGGCGCGCAGAAAGGCTACGAGACTCTTCACCTGCCCGGGATCGAGCGTGTCCCCGAATGCGGGCATCTCCTTGCCGCCGTACACGATCTGGTGCTCCATCGTCTCCGCGCTCACGTGTTTGCGCAGCTCACGCAACGACGGCCCGCTGTCTGTACCGTTGCCCTGCGGGCCGTGGCAGTGGGTGCAGCCGCGCGCGGCAAACAGAGCCGCACCTTCACGGGCGTCGTCGCTTGCTGCCATCACCTGCGCCGGCGTACTGAGGCGGCCCATGGCGGTGCCAGCGTAAATCGCCAGCATCACGAGACAAAACCATGCGAAGGAAGACTTCAGGGAAGCGGAACGCATAACGCACTCCAGCATCGCACCTTCGACGCGTCTCGGGATAGAGCACCGGCCGGATTTCAGGGCTGCGATAGCGATGGCACGGCGTTCGGATTCAAAGCCGCTGCGGCGGCATCCGCAGGGGATCCATCCAGGTCGTGCACATGCCAGGGTACCGATTCCTGCGCAATCTCATGGTGCCGGCGCAGGTAGTCGAGCGCAAAGGTGCTTGCCGTGGGGTCGTCCTTCTGGTCGGCGAAGAACGCTGCCTGTTCATGTGCCTTGTCCTTCAGCCCAAGCCGGCGATACAGAATGGACAGGTTGTAATGCGCCGCCAGGTCGTCGGGGTCGATGCCTTGCACAGCCTCGTACTCGGCGCGCGCCTCGTCATACCTGTGCTGCTGATAGAAGCTGAAGCCGAGCTCACGATGGGCGTCGCGAGAGCGTGGATACTGCGCCTCGACCTTTTGCAGATCGGCGATGGCCTGCTCCAGATGCCCCTCATTGCGCTCCACAAGCGCAAGGTAGTAAAGAGCACGGGCGTTTTCGGGCGCAAGCGCGAGTGCCTTTTGCAGCGCCGGCAGCGCGTCCTCATAACGTTCCCACTGAATCATGGCGATAGCGATGTTGGTCTGCGCGTCCGCGTACTCCGGACGCAGCGCCGCGACGCGGCGGAACGCGGCGACCGAGGCCGCGTACTGCTGCGCATCCAGCAACGCGATGCCATAGTTGTTCCATCGCATCCAGAGGGGATTGGTGCCGGGCAGCGGCGCCGTTGACGGTGCGTTCTCGCCCATGTTGAAGGTACGCGTGGTGCTCACCATATCCAGAATGGGCTGGTCGTAGTGCTTCCCTGCCGCGAAGTCAATGAAGTGTTGATCGAAGCGGCGGTAGCGCACCGTCGCCGTGAGGCTTACAGGGCCTTTGCTCGTTCCAGGCACGGTGAAGCTGTAGCGGATGAGCTGGGAGCGACCGGACTGAATCGTGTTGTTGTACGCGAGTACGCGGTTGTTCCACACCTGATGCAAATCGTTCAGCTCGCCATGCTTGTTGATTAGCCGATTCGTGAAGCTGTGCGCGGAGGGGTCGAGCTCCCGCGAGGCCCCCAGGGCTCCACTTTCGTTGAGGACCTTGCCCGCCGCGTCCTTCACCTGGAAGTTCACCCACGCTTCGTACATGTCACGCTGCTCGGGCACCAGGGAGTGCGCCGCGCCCTTGTTCTGAATCACCACGGAGGCCGTGAGCTTCTCGCCGGGTGTAAGGGTGAAGGCCGTCGTGCCGAGCGGTGCAATCAACTCCGGATCACCGCCGGCCACCTCCGCTTGCGCGGACTTCCGCTCCAGCGCAAAGAGATCAACATTTAACACCTCCGCCTGCAGAAATGCGCGAATCTTGGCCGACTGCTCGGGGTACTTGTAGTAGTCGGGCACCAGGGAGTTGGCACCGAGCCACCGATGCGACGCCAGGGTGCCCTTCTTGGCCCCTGGATCGCGGCCTTCCAGCGCCTCTCGGTTCATGTGGCAGGTCTGGCAGGTGGAGACCGACGGCTTGCTGTAAAACGGCAGGGGCGACTGCTTGGCGAATGACGAATTCTGCCACTCGTCATACGGGCTCATCGCGCGCTGCCACTTGTAGTCGTTCAGTTCGTGCGGCAGGGCCCCCTTATGGCAGACCGCACAGAACTCGCTCGTGCGATAGAACGGCTTCATTACAGCCGCCGAGTGGCGATCAAGATGCGCGAGGATCTCCGCGTCACTCACCGCTCTGTGAATGGGAGCACCGTTCTCATCGACCAGCACGGCGGGCGTCGCTAGCACGTAGCTGCCGGTCCCGCGCGCGTCCACGCTCTGCACAGAGTGACACACCGTGCAGGTCACCCCATCGGCGTCGTACTTATGGTCCGCCGGCGCGCCCTTTGTGAGCGCGCCGGAGACGAGCGCGATGGGGTTATGGCAGCCCTCGCAATGACGGGTGAACTCAACACCCTTTTCCTTGCCGAGCAGATTTACGTTGCGCTTGTACCAGGGGGCGCGGTTGGCGTTGGAGTGGGCGGATTCCCGCCATTGGTGGTAGCTCGCCTCATGGCAGTGCTCGCAGTACTGCGCCGTTGGAAAGCTTTTGGCATCGATGAACTGCCCGTTATCTGTCGAGATCAGCGAAGGCAAAAAGGCTGCGTTCGCTTTGAAATGAAAGTCATAGGTTGCGGCTACCTTGTCCGAGTACGTGGTCCGCGTGTCTTCGTCGGCTTCCTTTTCCCCACCGGCACGCACCGCACGGCTCACGCAAAGAGTCGCAGCCAGCAACGGCAGCGAAAGGCACAGGTAACGTACAGACCTTTGCAGCGGAATGGTGAGTCGTGAGCGCATAAAGAGCGGATGCTCAGGTTCCGGGGAATACTACACCGCCCGAGGGGCCCAGGTCACCAACTGCGTTGTCAACTTGCCGCCTCGCGGTGGAGGGCGACAGGGAAATGGACTGCGAGGCTGTTCGCCGAACCAGAGAAGTTGTCATAGCAATTGTCTCGACAATGGTTTGGGCTCAATGGTATGGTCGCCTCGCAGTCGACCTTCTCGGAGATCGCCCCATGCCCCATTCCTGCAAGCAGCTTCTTCTCTCCTTCTGTCTTTGTAGCTTTGCCCTGGTTAGCAGCGCAGGTGTTGCGCAGACCGGCGACCCCGGCGCGGATCTCGCGGCAGCAGCCAAGCCCAGCATGAACGAGACCTGGTGGAAGCATGCGGCAGTTTATGAGATCTACCCCCGCAGCTTTCAGGACTCGAACGGCGACGGCATCGGCGATCTGAATGGCATTACGCAGCGGCTCGGCTACTTGCAGAGCCTGGGCATCGACGCCATCTGGATTGCGCCCATGTACCCGTCACCACAGGTCGATTTCGGCTATGACATCTCCGATTACGAGAACGTCGACCCGCAGTACGGCACCCTCGCGGATTTCGATCGTCTGCAGGCCGAGGCTAAGAAGCACAACATCCGCATCTGCCTCGATATGGTGCTGAACCACACCTCCGATCAGGACAAGTGGTTCATCGAGAGCGCCGCTTCGCGCACCAACCCCAAAGCCGACTGGTACGTCTGGAACGATGGCAAGCCGGCTGATGGCGCCGACGTCACCGCATTCGAGCGCAAGTATGCGCACGAGGGGCTGCACGGGCAGGTGGTGCCGCCAAATAACTGGGTTTCCGGCTTCGGCGGCTCCGCGTGGGAGTGGGTCCCGGCCCGCAAACAGTACTACTACCATGAGTTCTATAAGCAGCAGCCTGACCTGAACTGGCGCAACCCGGCCGTTGAGAAGGCCATGTTCGGCGTGATGCAGTTCTGGCTGGACCGCGGCGTCGCCGGCTTTCGCCTGGATGCCATCCCTGCCCTGTTCGAAGATCCAGCGAACCGCGACAACCCGGAGCTCGGCGGCACCAATGCCCAGGGCGACCCGGATCTGAAACCTATCTATACCGACAACCTGCCGGAGGTGCATGACACCATTCGCCGCATGCGTGCGATGGTGGCGAAGTACCCCGGCGACCGCGTCCTCATCGGCGAAACCTACCTGCCCAACACCCTTGAACTAGACAAGTGGTACGGCGGCACCGCGCAGAACGAACTACAGCTGCCCATGGATATGCTGGTCGGCTTCGGGCATCAAGCGAAGCTGAGCGCATCGTATTTCCGCCAGTACATCACGGAGGTCGAGACCCAGGTTCACGGCTCGCAGCCGCTGCTGGTCTTCGATAACCACGACAACATCCGTTCTATCGACCGGTTTGGTGACGGCGTGCACAACGTGGAGATCGCCAAGCTGATCGCGGCCATTCTGCTGACCACGCGCTCCACCGCTCTGACCTATTACGGTGCGGAACTGGGCATGCCCACGACAACGCCCACGCGCAAAGAAGACGTTAAGGATCCGATCGGCATCACCGGCTGGCCCAAGGAGAAGGGCCGCGACGGGGAGCGAACTCCCATGCAGTGGACCCCCGGGCCGCAGGCGGGGTTCTCCACCAACCCACATACGTGGCTGCCCCTTGCGCCGGACTACAAGACGGTTAATGTGGAGAAAGAAACAGTCGATCCGGATTCTTTGCTGAACTGGTACAAGGGGCTTTTGACGCTGCGACGGTCGAACCCGGCGCTTCATAGTGGCGGCATCGCGATGCTGAATCCGGAGGACGCGGATGTGTTGGCTTACGTCCGCACTGCCCCTGGAGGCGCAGCGCCCGTGGTGGTCGCGTTGAATCTCAGCGGGCAATCCAAGACCGTCTCCTTGGACGCGACACCGGCTGGCGTCAAGGGCAGCACCGCACACACGCTTGCGACCAGCAGCGCCTCTCTACGCGGCGTGCGGGATCTCCACTCTGTAACCCTGCCAGGCTATTCGGCCTGGGTCGGATCGGTGGAGTAGCGGCTGGTTAGATCACCACGCGGCGTGACCGATCCTCTGTCGACGCCGCGTCTGAAGCGTTTAAAGACATTCGGGCCCGCAGGAGATCCAGTACACTGGAGGTGTCCATGCCCGGAACTCCTGCAGCCGATGACGCCAGTGGTACGACGACTGCCCGGCCTGAGCCGACGACGCTCCACGGAGCAATCCATCGGGCGCTCGTGGGTGAAATAACCGGAGGCGTCTACCGGCCGGGGGATCGCCTGCCCAGTGAAGCAGCCCTGTGCGAACGCTTTGGCGCCTCCCGCATCACGGTCGCGAAGGCGATCCAGGCGCTGCAGCGCGACGGTCTGGTGACGCGGCGAGCCGGCTCGGGCACCTATGTTCAGAAACCCGTCTCGGGAGACAGCCACCAGTTCGGTCTGCTCATCCCGCAGCTGGGCAGTACTGAGATCTTTGAGCCGATCTGCCAAGGCATCATGCGGGCGCCGCTCGCCAAGTCGCATGTTCTGGTCTGGGGACATGCGTCCAGCGAGGGCGAGTCCGACGAGCTCGGCCGCATTGCCGAACAACTTTGTCGGCAGTTGATGGACCAGAAGGTGTCCGGCGTGTTCTTCGCGCCACTTGAATACACCGCCGATCGCGACTCGGCTAACCACCGCATCGTGGAGATGCTCGCCAAGGCGAAGATACCCGTGGTGCTGCTTGACCGCTGCTTCGAGACCTATCCGCAGCGCTCCGCTTTTGACCTGGTAGGCATCGATAACTACCGTGCCGGCTTTGTCGCGACACGGCACCTTTGGGAGCAGGGTGCACGCCGTCTCGCGTTTGTGGCGCGCGAGCGCTCCGCGACCACCATCGCTGAGCGCATCGGCGGTTTCCAGTCTGCCCTTAGTGAAGCGCATCCCGGAACCCTCGGAGCCGTGAAGCTGGGAGACGTCGCCGATCCAGGTTTTGTGCGAAACCTCATTGAGGAACTACGTCCGGATGGCATCGTCTGCGGCAACGATCTCACCGCCGCCCGCCTGATGCGCGCCTTGCTGGACATGGGAGTGAACATCCCGGGCACAGTTCGCTTGACCGGCTTCGACGATGTCAGCTACTCCCAGTTCTTACCCGTGCCGCTCACCACCATTCACCAGAACTGCTCGGAGATTGGCCGGGCAGCACTCTCCCTCATGCTCTCGCGTCTGCGCGAGCCGCAACGGACTCCCTGGGAGGTGCGTGTCCCCTTCCAATTGGTCGTGCGCCAGTCCTGCGGGGCCGCGGCGAACACCTCCAGCGCACGCTGATCAGCGCTGCGCCAAAGGCAGTGTGCGGCAGCCCGGCCGCGGCTTCTATCGGGCTGTCTGTCCGAATCGGAAATATGCGATACGGAGGCTGGCTGATTTGTGTTGGCCAGTGGTAAGGTGTTCTCCGCAACCTGTAAAGGCAATCTGCGAGAGGCCGTACCCTGAGCGCACCGGAACGCAAAGCCATCCTGCTACTGGTCAAGAGCGCCCTGACGGGAGCTCTCGGCGGTCTTCTGTTTGGCTTCGACACAGCGGTCATCGCCGGCGCGACCCACCCACTCGTGGCACAGTACGGGCTCTCCGATCGGCAACTCGGCTTTACAGTTGCCATCGCCCTGTGGGGCACCGTGGCGGGCGCCATGGGCAGCGGTCCGTTGGGGCAGCGGATCGGCAGCCGTGCGGCCCTACGCATCATGGGCTTTCTTTACGTCCTGTCCGCGCTGGGATGCGCGTTCGCGCCCAGCTGGGACTTTTTTCTGGCGGCTCGCTTTCTTGGTGGGCTCGGCATTGGCGGTTCCTCGGTGCTCGGGCCGGTATATATCGCCGAGCTCGCACCGGCGCGCTGGCGTGGCCGGCTGGTCGGCCTCTTCCAGATCAACATCGTCATTGGCATTCTGCTCGCCTACCTGTCCAACGCCATCGTGGCGCACCTTGTACACGATGCTTCGTTGTGGCGCTGGGAGTTCGGCGTTGCGATCCTTCCCGCGGTCATCTTCCTCCTGCTGCTGTTGACGGTGCCGCACAGCTCGCGCTGGCTGGTCAGCCAGAATCGCCTTGATGAAGCCATGCTGATCCTCACGCGCATGGGCTCGCCAGATTCCAAGGCCGAGGTCGATGCCATGGCCCTGGCCTTACAGGAGGAAGGCGGCGCCGCGCAGACCAATCTCTTTCAACGTCGCTATACCCTACCCATCCTGCTTGCCGTCTCAATCGGGATGTTCAATCAGCTGACCGGCATCAACGCCATTCTGTACTACCTCAACGACATCTTCGCCAGTGCCGGCTTCAGCAACGTCTCGGCCAATGCGCAGGCGGTCGCGATCGGCGCCGCCAACCTGCTGGCAACACTCTTCGGCATCTCCATCATCGACAAGCTCGGCCGCAAGACACTGCTGCTCACCGGCGCCGCGGGCTGCGCCCTTTGCCTGGCGGGCGTCGCCTGGATCTTTCATCTTCACGCGCATCTTGCGCTACTGCTGCCCTTGCTGATCGCGTTCATCATTTTCTTCGCCCTGTCGCAGGGCTCAGTGATCTGGGTGTACCTCAGCGAGGTCTTTCCCACCAACGTGCGGTCAAAAGGTCAGAGCCTGGGCAGTTCCGCGCACTGGGTCATGAACGCTCTGATCGCACAGACGTTCCCCATTCTGGCGCGCAACTCCAAAGCGTTGCCGTTCGCCTTCTTCGCAGGCATGACGGCGGTGGGCTTTCTCACGGTGCTGTTCGTCTACCCGGAGACCAAGGGCTACTCGCTTGAAGAGATGCAGCATCATCTCGCCCATTAGCTCGCGTGCCGGAGCGTCGCCAGGACGCTACCTTCTTCGCGTTGTTCTGCTTTGCCTGCTCCCTGCAACGGGGAGAGCGCAGACTGGGCTTGCAGCCGAGCGGTTTGACCCTCTGTCGCATTTCTCCTTCGAAAACTCGGCAGAGAAGATGCTGACACTTCACGGGCCCGCCCTGCCCAACCATCCCTTCACCGTTACGGGTAGAAGCGGCGCCATTCTCGGCATGCAGGACGGGACAGTCGAGCTGTGGCAGCTCCCGGTGAAGCTCTTCAGCGGCCTGCACCTGCGTGTCGAGGTCGAAGGCTACACGGCACCCATCGAGCTCAATCCGCTCGCGGCTGAACTCACCGTCGCGCCCGATCACTCGACGCTGACCTACGCGCACGCCGCCATCACGGTGAGGCAGCACATGTTTGTGCCGGCCGGTGAGGGCCAAGACGCTGGGGGCCAAGACGCTGGGGGCCAAGACGCTGGGGGCCAAGACGCTGGCGGCGTGATCGTTTTTGAAATCCACGCGATCCATCCCGCGACGCTGGTTGTTTCCCTCACCCCGGCGATGGTGGGCATGTGGCCCGCGCCGCAGCCGGGGCAGCCCGGGTGGGAGTGGCGACCCGTCGGCTCAGGCGGTGTGTATGCCATCGGTACCGATAACCCGCACCGTTTCGGCATGCTGGGCATGCCCGACGCCCAACCCGGGGCGATCTCGCCTTACCAGGAACACCCGCACACGCTGCCGCTCGAGTTTCGTATTCACTATGACCCTGCGCGTGACGACGATCACCTGTTTCCGCTGCTGGGCGCAGTGTCGCGGCCCGACGAGACCAACGATGCCCCAGGCATGGCCGCACTGCAGGCCCGCCTGCTCGCCAGCAACCAGAGGCTGCCAGCGATCTACGCGCGCACCCAGCGCTACTATGCAGATTTTTTCCGCACGCGCACGACCGTGCACACGCCCGATCCACAATTCGATCGCGCCCTCCAGTGGGCCGAGCTCGCCATCGACAAGATGCAGGTGACAACAACGTCAGGGGAGACCGGCCTGGTCGCCGGCTGGTTCCCTTCCTTCGACTCCGCGCGCCCCGGCTTCGGCTGGTTCTTTGGCCGCGACGCGCTTTGGTCGATCTACGCGATCGACAGCTACGGTGATGGGGCCTTGGCGCAGCGGACGCTGGAGTTCCTCATGCGGAGGCAGCGGCCAGACGGCAAGATGATGCACGAGTACGCGCAAACCGCCGGGACGCTGACCGGCGACATGGCCTGGAACAAGCTGCCCTACGAGTACGCCGCGGCTGATGCGACGCCGCTGTTTCTGCTCGCGATGAAGGACTACGGGCAAGCCACCGGCGATCTCGGCTTCGTGCGAACGCACTGGGATGCCGTAGAGCGGGCGTATCGCTTCGAACGCACGCACGACTCCGACGGGGATGGGGTGTATGACAACGCCGAAGGCACCGGCTGGGTGGAGGGCTGGCCGCCCCGACTGCCGCACCAGGAGCTCTACCTCGCCGCGCTGGACCGTGACGCCACGCTCGCGACGGCGCAGTTGGCCGGGTGGACGGGTCATCCAGCGCTCGCGAAGGAGGCGCAAGCCACGGCCGCTAAGCTGGCGGCGAGCGTCGAAGCCTATCGGTTGGGCAACGGTCTATACGCCTTTAGCAAGAACAGCGACGGCAGCTACGACCCCACGCTGACCATCTACCCAGCCGCCGCGCTTTGGAGCGCCGGAGGGGGTCTCGGGCAACCGGAGCCCATGCTGGAGGCCTGGGCGGGGAACACCTTTGCAACAGATTGGGGCGCCCGTGCCGTAGCCGAAACCGACCCGGTCTACGATCCCATCAGCTATCACCAGGGGACGGTCTGGCCGCTGTTTACGGGCTGGAGCGCGATGGCCGCGTACCGGGGCGGCCATCCACTCGCGGGCTACGCGGCTTTGCGACGCAACGTCGATCTCACCTGGACCGAGGATCCCGGCGCGGTGACGGAGGTGCTCTCCGGGCACTTCTACCAATCGCTTGGCCGTTCCAGCACGCACCAGCTGTGGTCCTCGGCGATGGTACTGGCGCCGGCGCTGCGCGGCCTCTTCGGCCTAGAGCCCGACGCTTTTCGCCACACGCTGGCCGTGCATCCACATCTGCCCCCCAGCTGGGACGCCGTCACTCTGGAGCACCTGCACGTCGGCGACAGCACCTTCACGCTCACCGAACAGCGCGCGGGTGCGCAACTGGTCATCACGGCAACCAGCGGGAAGCCAACCGTTCTGTGCCTGCGCGGGGAGCCTGAACCAGGGGCAGCGAGCCACACCTGTGCGGAACCCGCCCGCGAGGAGCATCGCCTTTCCATCGCGTTGCCGCCGCTCGAACTCGCCCTGTCGGACAGCGGCCTCCCCTCCCCCGGGTCTACCACCGCACAGCCGCGGATCGTGAACGAAAGCTACAACGCCTACGCATCGAGCATCACTGTTGAAGCTCTGGCGGGCAGCCAGGTTACGTTCGCCCTTCGGCGCAATGGCCCGGCAGCCCGCGCCGCCCACACCGCCGATGGCGGCTTAGAGGCTGATCGGTTACGAGTGACGATGCCCGGAGGCAAAGGCTTCGTGCGGAAGAATGTCACCTTGCAGTGGTGAGTCGTTTCGCTCTTGGCTACGACGAGCCAAGCTGAAACCCTCCTCGGGGCGGCGTGTACCATATGCGAATCACATACATCTGGAGAGGGTCTCCTGCGCATGCCCGAGCTGTTCCCTAAACGAAAAGCCGTCGTTCTGGCCGCCGCTGCCGTCTTTGCTTTGCTTGCAGGAGGCAGCCGCTCAGCGTACGCGGCCAGCTCGCCCGACCGGCCCAACATCCTGCAACGACCCGCGATGAGCACGCGCCTAATCGCCTTCGGCTATGCCGGCGACCTGTGGGTGGTGCCACGTGAGGGCGGCCGCGCCACACGCCTCACCGCAGGCGTGGGCATCGAATCGCAGCCGATCTTTTCACCCGACGGCAACACCCTCGCCTTCACGGGAGAGTACGACGGCAACACCGACGTCTTCACGGTACCCGTGACCGGGGGCATCCCCAGGCGCATCACGTACCATCCGGCTGCCGACATCGCCGTGGGCTGGACACCCGACGGCACGCGCATTCTTTTCCGCTCCAATCGCAGCGCCAATAGCCGCTACACGCAACTGTTCACCATCCCGGCCAGCGGTGGGCAGGCTATCGCGCTGCCTCTGCCCATGGCCTACGCGGGTACCTACGCCCCGGATGGCTCGCGCATCGCGTACGCCCCTCTGCCGCCGGCCTTTGGCTTCGATTTCACCAATTACACCGCGTGGGGCAACTACCATGGCGGCCGTGCCGGCACCATTTGGATCACCACGCTACCCGGCTTGAACTCCGTCGAGATTCCGCACGAAGATAGCTCCGACTTCTCCCCGGTCTACCTGGGCAACGACATCTTCTTTCTTTCTGGACGCAAAGGGCACATCGGCGTCTTTCGTTATGAGCCGGGCAGCCAGGCCGTCACGGAGATCTTTCACAATGCGGGTACAGACATCCACTCGCTGGCCACAGACGGGCACGAGCTGATCTTCGATCAACTCGGCGCGTTGTACACGCTTGCGCCCAAGCCAGGCGCCACGCCCCATGCCGTCCCCGTCGACATCGCTGCCGATCTCCCCGAGCTTCGGCCGCGGCTGAAGAATGTTGCGGATGAGATCGAGCACTATGCCCTCTCGCCTTCCGCGGTGCGCGTGGCCGTTGAGGCTCACGGCGAGATCCTCACCGTACCCGCCAAGCATGGCCCTGTGCGTAATCTCACCAACTCTGCCGGTGTCATGGAACGCGACCCGGCGTGGTCGCCAGACGGGCAATCGATCGCTTACTTTTCCGACGAAGCAGGCTCCGACGGTAAGCCCGGTCTCTACCACTTGCACATCGCCTCGCAGACCGGCGTTGGGCCTGTACGCAAATTTGCTCTTGCCCCTGAAGCCGCGTACTACTTCGCTCCGCAGTGGTCGCCGGACTCCAAACACATCGTCTTCTACGACAATCGCAAACACTTCTATCTGCTCGATGCCACCTCCGGCAAGTTGTCCACGATTGGGGAACCGCAGGTCTTCGGCGGCTTCTCCAGCTCCGAGGCGGATGTGGCGTGGTCGCCTGACTCAAAGTGGCTGGTGTATCCGCGCTCCATGCCCAACCACCTCCATGCGCTCTATCTGTACTCGGTGGCCACAGGGGCCTCCACGCAGCTGACGAACGCGATGGCTGATGCGAAGACACCGGCCTTTGATCGCAACGGCAAGTACCTCTATTTCCTGGCCAGCAACAACCAGGGTGCTACTGAGGCCGGGCTCGATATGACCAGCGATCTCTACCGTCCGACGGAGTCCATCTACGCCCTGACGCTCGCCGCCAAAACCGCATCACCCGTTGCCCCCGAGATCGACGACGAGAAGACTACCGCTGAGGTGAAAGATAAGGCCAAGGACAATACCGACAGCACGCCAGCCGGTGTCGCCGGCGAGGCCAAGGCTGATGAGGAGAAGTATCCCAGCACACCGCATCCAGCGACCCCGCCCAAGCCCACGGAGATCGATCTCGCCGGCATGCCGGTAGACGCGATCGCGCATCGCATCGCGGCCTTACCTTTACCGGCAGGCTTTTACAGTGATCTGAAGACCGGCAAACCAGGCACGCTGTATGTGCTCGAAGCCACCGGCGCGGGACGCTTCGAGGACAGCCATGGCGCCACGCTGAACCGCTGGCTGCTGGAGGGCCGCAAGACCGAAAAGCTCGCCGAGCACGTCGAGGACTTCGAGCTTTCCGCAGACGGCGACAAGATGCTCGTCTCCTTCGCGACGGACGGGGGTGATGACGAGGGCGGACGCGGTCACAAGGCGCCGCGGATGGTCATTGTGCCTGCCAATGTGCCCGTAAAAGCCGGCGAGGGCGCGGTCTCCTTCGCGCAGGTGGAGGTGCATGTCGACCCCAGGGCCGAGTGGGCGCAGATGTACCACGAGGTCTGGCGTATCGAGCGTGCGTACTTCTACGACGCACACTTCCACGGTGCGAACACCGAGGCAGAAGAGCGCGAGTTCGCGCCGTATGTGAACTCCATTGCTTCCCGCGCCGATCTCAACTACATCTTCCAGGAGATGCTCAGCGCCTTCTCCGTAGGCCATCTGCGTGGTTCCGGTGGCGCAATTCCCCAGGCAGCACGCGTCCCCGGCGGACTTCTCGGTGCCGACTTCACGATTCGTAACGATCACTACTGCCTGGCAAAGATCTACACCGGCGGCAGTTGGAGCCCGGGGCTGAAAGCGCCGCTCGCGCAGCCGGGGCTGGACGTAGCCACGGGCGACTGCATCCTTGCGATTGATACTCAGCCGCTTACCGCTGCAACAGACATTCAGCAGCCGCTTGAAGGCACAGCGGGCCACGTGGTCACGCTGCACATCACCGGCCCGAATGGCGAACGTCCACGGGATATCAGCGTGGTGCCCGTACCCAGCGAAGCCGCATTGCGCAACACCGACTGGATTGATGCCAACCAGCACAAGGTCGATCAGCTCTCCGGCGGCAAGCTCGCGTACGTGTATCTACCCGATACCGCCGCGGGTGGTTTCACTAACTTCAATCGCTACTTCTTCGCCCAGACTGACAAGCAGGGCGTGGTTGTGGACGAGCGCTTTAACGCCGGTGGCCAGATCGCCGACTACATCATCGAAGTACTCAATCGCAAACTCGAAAGCTACTGGGCCCCTCGTTACGGCGCTATCGAACACACGCCGAACGATGCCATCTACGGCCCCAAAGTGATGATCGCCAACGAATACTCCGGCTCCGGCGGCGACGCCATGCCTTGGCTGTTCAAGTACAGCAAGCTCGGCCCACTCGTCGGCAAACGCACCTGGGGCGGTCTGGTCGGCATCGGGCAGATCCCCGTGCTGATGGATGGTGGCGCGGTTACCTCGCCGTCGGTAGCGTTCTTCTCACCCGAAGGCAAGTGGGACGTTGAGAACCACGGCGTCGACCCGGATATTGCGGTCGAACAGGACCCCAAAGCCGTCGCGGAGGGCCATGATCCACAGCTGGAAAAAGCCGTGGCGGTGGCGCTCGATGAACTTGCCAAGCACCCTAACCCCGAGCCGCACAAACCGGCCTACCCCAACTACAGCTACTAGGGGCTTCGCTTGAGAACTCTCACCTGCACTACTCTTGTTGCGGCATCGCTGCTGACTTGTTTTGCTGCGGCCCAAGGGTCTCCATCTCCGTCCGGAGCCCTGAGCCGTGGCGAAGCTTCCATCACCGAAGCGCATCTGCTTCAGCACATCCGGGTGCTCTCCTCCGACGCATACACGGGCCGCGCGCCCGGTACTGAAGGTGAAACGAAGAGTGTCGCCTACCTTGTCGCACAGTGCCGCGCAATAGGGCTCGAGCCCGGTGGCCCCGATGGCGGCTGGACCCAAAAGGTGCCGCTCTGGGGCATGCTTTCGCAAGGCACACTCGCGCTGCGTGCCGGCGACAAGCAGGTGCCGCTCGTCGCCGGCACGGACTACGTTGCCTTTTCCAGCATGCCTGTAGCCAAGATCGATCTGCCCTCAACTGGACTGGTGTTTGTCGGCTATGGCGTGGTCGCACCGCCCTACAGCTGGGACGACTACGCGGGCATCGACGTGCACGGCAAGACCGTCATCATCCTCAGCGGTGACCCACCCGTCGCTGATCCAGCCGATGCGTCCAAGCTTGATCCGAAGATGTTTCTTGGCAACGCTCTCACGGTCTACGGCCGAACCGGTACCAAGCTCGAGACCGCTTATAAACACGGAGCAGCCGCTGTCATTCTGCTGTCATCAGGACCGCAGGCCAGCCCCTTTCTGTTTGCCAACTACACGCGCGAGCTGATGACCCTGCGCGGCCCCGGGGAACGCGAACGCGTGCAGGCTACCGCGGTGCTCAGCCTGGCACGCGCCGCGGAGTTCTTCGCCGCTGCCAACACTGACTTCGACGCCCTGCGTACTGCGGCCAGCAAGCCTGGTTTTCACGCGGTCGCGCTGGGTGGCACAGCAGCCTTCAGCATCGCAAATCGAGTTCGGGAGGTCGACTCTGTCAATGTGATCGCGAAGATCACCGGCAGCGATCCGCAGCTGCGGAAGCAGTATGTGTTCTACAGCGGCCATTGGGATCATCACGGGCAGGTCGGCAACCAGATCTTTCATGGCGCCAGCGACAACGCCGCGGGCAGCGCCGGTGTGCTTGAACTCGCTCGCGCCTTCAAGACATTGCAACCCGCACCACGCCGCACGGTGCTCTTTCTGTGGCCGACGGCGGAAGAAAAGGGCCTGCTGGGCGCACGCTACTACGTTGAGCATCCGTTGTATCCGCTGGCGCAAACCGTCGCCGACATCAACCTCGACTACTTCAGCAACTGGGGTTGGGGCCGCACGCACGACTTCAGCATCGTGGGCCTTGGCAACTCCACGCTGGACGACCTCACTGCCGAGGCCGTTCAAGCCAAGGGCCGCGTCGTCACCGGCGATACCGCCCCCGAGCAGGGCTTCTATTTTCGTTCCGACCATTACGAGTTCGCCCGCAAAGGCGTGCCGTCTATCGAAACCAGCCCAGGCATCGACTATGTCGGCAAGCCTGCCGAGTTTGGGAAAGCTTTGCGAGCCGAGTACATCGCCCACGACTACCACCAGCCTTCCGACACCATCAAGCCGGGATGGGATCTTAGCGGCGCTGTCGAGGACTTGCAGGTACTGCTCGACGTTGGTTACCGCGTGGCGCAGAGTGACGATCGCCCCACCTGGAAGCCTGACGCGATCTGGCGACCAAAACCCGAATGAGCCTCTCGATGCGATGGCTGACTACGTCGAGTCTTTTCCGCTGCGCGGCCTCAATGCTGGCCTTGACGCTGCCCGCGACAGCGCAGGTGAGGGCAGGGTCGCAGGCTCCCATCGTCGAGCACGGCGTCTATGATGTCCATCTGCTACTGCACACGATTGGCACAGAGGAGTACACCCTCGCCGTGACCGCGCCGAGCCACCTGCAACTGAATGTGCAAGTGCACACGGCCGATCGCGGCATGGAGAAGGCCAGCTCGCTCACCCTCGACATGAACGCTGCCTATGCGCCCAGCCGCCTGGAGCAAAGCACCTCCCCCGCGACCCCCGCCGGCAACACGCTCACCTCGTTCTCCGGTGGCACTGTGCAGGTGCAGGAGGGCATCGCCAGGCGCAGCTTTACCCCGCCACGCGTAGCGTTCCCGGGGCTCGGCTCCATGCCTGCCTCCGTGGAGATGATGATGATGCGCTACTGGGAGGCGCATGGCCGTCCGGCGCACCTGCCACTGCTGCGGGCCAGCCCTGACGCTCTACCTATCGAGATCCGCCCCGTGGGCCACGATGCCTTTTGGGTCAATGGGCGCATGGTCCGGCTCACGCGCTACACCGTCGCCAACCTCGTCTTCGGCCGGGAGGTGCTGTGGATGAACGACAGCAACCGCCTTGCTGCCGTGATGACCTTCGCCGGTGGCTTGCCGCAGGAGTTGGTGCTGGACGAGTATGCCCCCGCTCTGGGCCAGCTGGTGCACAGCGGCGTCGAGCAGGAGATGCTCGATCTCGCCGACCTCGCGCGCGGCCTCCGTCCTGAGGCGGAGGGCAGCTATGCCATCGTCGGCGCGCGGCTGATCGATGGCACTGGCGCACCGCCCGTCGAGAACGCTACCGTCATCCTTCGCGATGGGCGCATCGCCGCCGCGGGCCACGTCGCTGCGCCCGCCGGCATGCGTGTCGTGCACGCGGACGGTCTTTCGCTGCTGCCCGGTCTCTGGGAGATGCATTCACACTACTCCGGCGTGGAGTTCGGCCCGGCGCTGCTGGCCGCAGGCATCACCACGGCCCGCGACTGCGGCGGCGAGCTCGAGTTCCTCACGGCCGTGCGGGCAAAGCTCAACCACGAGCAGGGACTCGGGCCGCACCTGCTGCTCGCCGGCCTCATCGATAGTGGCGGTCCGCTCGCGTTCGGGAACGTCGATGCGGAGACACCTGCCGAAGGGATCGCTGCGGTGGACACCTACGCCGACCTCCGCTTCGAGCAAATCAAGGTCTACACGCAGCTACAACCCGAGGTCCTGCGCGCGGTCACCGCCGAGGCCCATCGGCGCGGTATGACCGTCACCGGCCATGTGCCGGCCGCCGTCGATGCGTTCGAGGGCATCGCCGACGGCATGGACCAGATCAACCATCTCCACTTTGTGACCCGCGCCATGCTGCCGCCCAACGACCCGGGCCCCCTGGACCTGCACTCGCAACGAGCGCAGGACCTGATTGCTCTACTCAAGGCGAAACACATCGTGGTCGATCCAACGCTTGGCTGGGGCGAGATGGCCGGCCACCCGAAAGATGTCGATGTGGCCAGCTTCGAACCCGGCATCCTTGCTGCGCCTTTCACCCTGGCCGCCAAGTTCCGTTCGCTCGGGGTGCCAGCCTCCGATCGCAGTGAATTCAATGCGCGGATGACCAAGGATGAAAGCGTCATTCAGGCGCTCTATGCGGCCGGGGTACCGATCGTCGCGGGCAGCGACACCAACCTGCTCGGCTATGGTCTGGACCGTGAGCTAGAGCTGTATGTGCAGGCCGGGCTGTCGCCCATGGCCGCCCTGCAATCGGCAACTCTTGTATCCGCGCGGGCAATGGGCATGGAGCGCGAGTCCGGCACCGTGGAGTTGGGCAAGCGTGCTGACCTTGTACTCGTACGCGGCAATCCCCTGCTGCATATCAGTGATCTGCGTCAGGTGGTTAGCGTCGTTCACGAGGGTCGCCTGTATGACAGCAAGCGGCTGGGCGCCCTGGTCGGCTTCCATCGCTGACCATGACACTGAAACTTACATATGACGCTTTGATCGTCCGGGGTAGGCTAGACTCCAGTGATTCTTTTCCGGTCTGCCGCCGGCGTCGAATTTCGTTTTGCTGAGCATCGCCCTCAACGCAATGCCAAAGCAGCGCGAAGTTCCTTTTCTGCGTTTGCTTACGGCGAATCGCATTGCGGAGACGTCCCAAGCGCGGGCAAGCCGGTCTGCAAAGCTAGGGCGTACTTGATCCAGGTAAGGAAGGGCTTGATTCTCCGATGACGCAAGCGATCGTGGTAACGGGAGGCGCCGGATTCATTGGGGGCAACTTCGTTCTGCAATGGCTGGGTCAGGGGCGAGGTCCGGTTGTCAACCTCGACAAACTCACCTACGCCGGCAATCCAGAGACGCTTGCCTCGATCAGCAACCGCCCGGACTACACCTTTGTTCACGGCGATATCTGTGATGCCGAGCTTGTTCTCGACATTATGACGCGGTATCGGCCCTGCGCAATCGTTCACTTCGCGGCCGAAAGTCACGTGGACCGCTCCATCCTTTCGCCAGAAACCTTCCTGACAACCAACATTCGCGGAACTTTCACTCTGCTGGAAGCCGCTCGCGATTACCTGGGCACACTCAGTGAGGACGACCAGAAAGCCTTCCGATTTCTCCACGTGTCGACCGATGAGGTGTACGGAACCCTGGGCCCCGGCGACCCCGCCTTTACGGAGCAAACCGCCTTCGCTCCCAACAGCCCCTATGCGGCCTCCAAAGCGGCCTCCGACCTCTTCGCCCGGGCCTGGGTGCACACGTACAAGCTGCCGGTACTGATCACCAACTGCTCCAACAATTACGGTCCATACCAGTTCCCCGAAAAGTTGATTCCTCTCATGATTACGCACGCCCTGGAAGGCAAAGCCTTGCCCATCTACGGTGATGGCCTGCAGGTGCGCGACTGGCTTTTTGTTGAAGATCATTGCCGCGCCGTCACTGCCGTGCTGGAGAAGGGCAAAGTCGGCGAGACTTACAACATTGGTGGCTGCAACCAGCGCAGCAACCGCGAGGTGGTGCACACGCTCTGCGCTCTGCTGGATGAACTTGTACCTGATTCTCTCCACAGGCCACATGCGCAGCTCATCACCTCCGTAACCGATCGCCCCGGTCATGATCGTCGCTACGCCGTGGACGCTTCCAAGATCGCGCGCGAGATCGGCTGGCAACCGGTCGAGAGTTTTGAGACCGGCCTGCGCAAAACAGTGCAGTGGTATCTGGCCAACCGCGACTGGGTGGAGGGCGTTACCAGCGGCAGTTATCAGCAGTGGGTCAACGCCAACTACAGCGACCGCGCCGCGGAGACGAAGCTATGAAGGGCATTATCCTTGCCGGTGGTGCCGGCACGCGGCTGTACCCCGTCACGCAGGCCGTGTCCAAGCAGCTGCTCCCGGTTTACGACAAGCCGATGATCTACTACCCGCTCTCCGTGCTCATGCTGGCGGGTATACGGGACATCCTCCTCATCTCGACTCCGCAGGACACCCCGCGCTTCGAAGCGCTACTCGGGTCAGGAGCGCGATGGGGACTCCGCTTGCAGTACGCCGTGCAGCCCTCCCCTGACGGGTTGGCGCAGGCCTTTTTAATCGGCAAGGATTTTCTTGCCGGCGAGGGCTGCTGCCTCGCCTTGGGCGACAACATCTTCTTCGGGCACGACTTTTCAAGCTCTCTGCGCAACGCAGCCGATCGTTCGAAGGGTGCCAGCATCTTCGCCTATGCTGTTCAGGATCCCGAGCGCTACGGCGTCGTCGAGTTTGATCACAACCGTGAGGTGGTCTCGATTGAAGAGAAACCGGCACAGCCCAAGTCGCGCTACGCGGTGACAGGGCTGTACTTTTACGACGAGCAGATTGTGTCCATCGCAGAAAATATCAAGCCCTCAGCGCGGGGCGAGCTGGAGATCACGGATGTAAACCGCTGGTACCTGCAGCAGGGGCAGTTGCACACAGAGGTGCTCGGCCGAGGCACCGCGTGGCTCGATACCGGCACGCACGAGTCATTGCTCGAGGCCGCGAACTTCATCCAAACCATCGAGCACCGCCAAGGCTTGAAGGTAGCCTGTCCGGAGGAGATCGCGTATCGCCTGGGGTACATCTCCCGCGAGCAACTCGAGACGCTCGCAACCGAGATCGGCAAGAGCACCTACAGCCGGTACCTGCGCCTGATCCTCACGGAGACTCTCTACTGATGTCGCCTGCAACCATTCTTTTGACGGGAGGTACAGGACAGGTTGGCGGGGAGCTCTTGCCACTTCTGCGGAGCCTTGGCCGTGTATCCGCACCTGTGCGCGCCGAGCTGAACCTTACCGATCCCGTCGCCCTCAGAAAGCTGGTACGCGACCTGAAGCCTACGTGGATCGTCAACGCCGCTGCGTATACGGCCGTTGATAAAGCCGAGAGCGAGACAGAAGAGGCCTACACGCTGAATCGTGACGTACCGGGCCTCCTAGGTGAAGAAGCCGCCAAGCTTGGCGCTGCTGTCCTACACTTCTCGACGGATTACGTCTTTTCCGGGACAGGCACGATCCCCTGGCGCGAGGAGGATCCAACAGGTCCGCTCAGTGTTTACGGGGCCTCCAAACTCGCCGGAGAGCAGGCCCTTCAGGCAACCGGTGCCGCTCACCTTATCTTTCGAACCAGCTGGGTCTACGGCACGCAGGGATCCAACTTCTTGCGGACCATCCTACGTTTAGCCAGCGAGCGCGAAGAGCTCAGCGTGGTAAGCGATCAGTACGGAGCACCGACTTGGTCGCGTAATCTCGCACATCTTGCGGCACACACGATGACTTTGGCCGGCAAGCGTCAGGCGGCGGTGGACCTGAGTCTCGCGGAGACTCTATCCCCTCTGTCAGGCGTGTACCACGCGTGCGATGCCGGCGTGACAACCTGGTATGGCTTTGCGCAGGAGATACTTTGGCTCGCGGGAGTCGCGCGGCCGGCTCAGCGATTTGCAAAACTAACAGCAGTAACTGCAGCGAGATATCCTACAGCCGCACGCCGGCCGGCTAACTCCCGCATGGATTGCGACAAGCTGCGGCAGACTTTTACGTACTCCATGCCTTCGTGGCAGCAGTCGCTGGCGCTTGCGGTACCCGAATTCCTCGCCCCTTCGCCTGATGGCACTTGCCTAAGCAGCAAGTAACCTGCAGTGTCGCGGAAGAACTCGTCACGCTTCGAGGGGCCAGACCACCTAAAGCTGCAACAGCAGCGGCGGAGGCAGTTCCGCAGCGCCCAGGGCAGACCCGGCCGCGTCCTTGGATGAGACGGACGGGCTCCCGATTCCGTCGAGAGGCCAGGCGATATTCAGCGTGGAATCATTCCACCGCACACAACGCTCCCCCGCAGGAGAGTAGAAGCCGGTGGTTTTGTACAGAACGCTCGCCGTCTCGGAGAGCACCAGAAAGCCGTGCGCGAAACCCTCTGGAATCCATAACGATTCCAGCTCTTCCGCGTGCAAGTGTGTGCCTGTCCACCGACCGAAATCGGGCGAGTTGTGACGCAGATCTACGGCAACATCCCAAATGTGTCCAGAGAGCACCCGCACCAGCTTGCCCTGCTGTTCCCCAACTTGGTAGTGCAAACCGCGGAGCACACCGCGGCTCGAGAAAGACTGATTATCCTGCGCAAATTGAACGGGAAGACCTGCCGCCACATACTCCCGAGCGTTGAAGACTTCGGAAAACCATCCGCGCTCATCATCGTGCTTCTTCGGCCTGATTAGTTTGACATCGCGCACTGAACAGTCTCGAATCTGCATGCCTCGATTATCTAACAGGGGAAGGAGCTGCTGGGCAACATCGACGCTTGTGCAACGAGGCGCATCGGGTCTGCTGCCCAACTGCCAGCGTAGTGCAGAACTTACCGCCCGTGTCGCAATGATCAGTCCTGTAATCTGACATGCATGGCAAAGCGGAACGCCTTTCTGTTCCCCCTACTTATCTCTGCGATCGTTGTGTCAATTGCGGTTGCTTCGGTGTTACCAGCCGCGCAGAAATCAGCCTTCCACATTCAGGGATCTCTCCATCCCTGGCTTCATTTCTGCTCCTTCGGCCTGCTCGCGCTTTGCATCATGACGGCTACCCGCTCCTCGGCGACGCGTGTGGTGCTGCTTGCAGCGATGCTGGCGTTCGGCTGGGCTACCGAGTTCGGCGAACATTTGCGGAATCGCTGGCCGGTCGAGACCGCAGACGTCTTTGCTGATTCAGCGGGGGGGATTCTTGGCTCCCTGGTCGCGCTCGTCCGCGATAAGCACTCAGGTTAGTGCCCTAGCAGCACACCGAGAGAAATACCCAATCAGCGTATCCCCTTGTTGTCGTGGAGCAGTGCGCCTTCCCACTCACTTTCTTCGGTTTCCTGGCAGATGGCATCGCATAGTTATTGAAGAGACACAGTTACCCTTCACAGAAAGAGCCCCCAAGCTCACTGAAGATCAGATGCTTCCGGTGGTTCTGCTTTTTGCGTAGCCCCACCCGAGACAATAGCCAGAAGACGTCGTGAAGGGGCACTCTGCGCGACGTGCCCAGAAACGCCCCCTCAGAACGGTAAGTGTGAGGCTTTACTGCACCTCGATTCCGTTGATCAGTGGCTGGTCCGCAGTTCCGTTGCTTAAGCTGATGACGATCTGGCCGGAGCTGTTCGCCGTCGCGTTGAACTGCTGGATATCAGCTGTGTAGTTCGCACCAGCGGCCTTAACGATGTCGAAATTCGAAAGCACCGTGCTGCCGTTGATCGCGACGTTGAAGACACGTTGACCCGCATTACTCCAGTAGAGCTCCGCGAAGTGGAGCCGTACTGTGTGAGTGGAACCAGCGGTGAGGTTTGGGATGGTGTACGTGACGGCACCTTCGCGCTCACTTTGATAGACAGATACCGGAGCTGCATTGGTCACATTCGCTGTGTTGATGGCATGCGTTGTTGAGTAGGTGCCTCCACCCGCGTAGTCCGTGTCGGCCACAAAGGGCGCACTGGCACCACCGCCTGCATCGATAGCGACCGCGGACGACTTTGTCGCGCAGGTGCCGGTTCCGGTGTAAGAACTGAAGTCCGTGGGAGCCGCGTTCGGGACTGTCGGACCGCCTTTGCCATCAATCACATTGTTAATTCCACCCGAGCCGCCGAGCTTCACGGTCACCATGTCCGTGAACTTCATGCCCGAGACATTGGGTGTGTAGATGGCGTTGTCCTGGTAAATAGTGATGCCTGAAACGTTGAAGAAGGAATAAACGCCCAGACCGTAGGCGGTGTGATTGCAAACGGCCGAGGTGACCTCGTACGAGGGATAGCCATTCATGCTGCCGTCCATCCATGACCTCTGGCTGGGCACATCATAGGGATCTTCGCTCTGGTAAAAGACGGTCTCACCGTTATTGCCGTTCCACTGCGTCTGGCTCTGCTGAAAGTGCTCCACGGCGAGGCCGAGAGCAGTTACGTTGTCACCATTCACAACCAGGCCATGTGAGGCGGTGTTGGAGGTCCAGCCTACGCCCGTGCCGTGATCCGCGCGCCAGGCCCACACGTTGTCCAGGATGACGTTGTTGCTGTCGAGCTCGAGCGCTGTGGTCGCCATGCCAGCGGTCGCACCACCAATGCGGAAGGTGAGATCACTCAGCGAAGTTGGGTTGGCAGCGTGGTTGGCTCGCGTGGCGCCGGCAACACCGACATTCAGCAACACCGGAGCATTGCTCGTTCCGGCGTCCACGATCAGCCCGGCGATCTGTACGCCGTCCACATCAGCGATGGTCAACACGCTGTTGCCGCTCTGCGAGACCAGCGTCGCGTAGCCGAGGCCCAGGACTATAGTGTTCGCTTTGGTGACCGCGATCGCGCCCGCGTACTTGTAAATTCCTGGGGTGAGAATTAGGCTCTTGCCGGAGCTGAGCGCGCTGTTGATCTGCGCCAGCGTGGAGGAGGGAGTCGCGATGAAGAAGCTGCTGATCGGCAGCGGGGTGCCGTTGCCCAGCCCACCACTGGCCCAGGTCGTGCCGACGGAGTTCGTCTTCACGGCAGGGGAAAACACGTTGTAGTTGCCAGAGTTATCGACATAGAGGTATGGCTTCTCGCGACTCACCGGCGTGGTCGCCAGGGTGGTGACATTGGGGAACTTCTGCGCAGGCGCGCCGGTAACGCCGGAATACACGAAGTTCCAAACGTTGTTCGACGATCCACCGATGACGCTATCGCGCGTGTACCACTGCTGTTGCGAGCACAGGTTCTCGGTGCCATCAATCTTGGTGTCCGCGATGAAGCCGCCACTGGCATAAGGACAGTTATTCGCCGTAAGTTCGAGCGATCCCGCGATGTGCATGCGCCGCAGGGAGGCGCCTTGCGAGACGGCCCAGTGCTCAGTGCCACCACTCGGCACAGGAATATTGACGTTCTCCATCGACCGCCAAAAGTTGGTCGTGTCGTTGCCGTTGTCATCGCCAATGTCGATGTAAAGACCGCCTCCGTTGAGCACAGTGGCATCGGGCGTGGTGCCAAGACCGGAGATAGAGGTATAGAAGCCGACCTCGCTGTTGATGCCGGTGTAGGACCCTGGCTTAAACAACACGGCAACTCGGTTCGTGCTGAATTGAGCCTGATCGACCGACGGATTTGAAGTGGCACTCAGGGTCGAGTTGATAATTGATCCTGCCACGCTGGGATCGAATACGTAGACATTGGGGCCGAAAATGGTGTTGTTGGACTGCGCGGCAGCGGTGCCTGCCGTTGCGACGATGACACCGAGTGCGGCGCTCAAGGACAATGCTTGCTTCGTTGAAAACATCTGGTTCTCCCTTAGGACGATGCGGCGCTACGCTGCGCCTGGTTGATGGAGGGAAGGCCTGCTGCGTTTCCGGCGCGGAGGCTGCCCTGCTTACTGCACAGAGAGGCCGTTCACCGTGGGTTGGTCGTGCGAGCCCGCGGTGAAGCTGACCACATACTGGCCGCTGCTGTTGGCCTTCACCCCGGTGAACTGCTCCACTACCGCGGTCTGCGATTTACCGCCGGCGGCCGCGACGATGTCGAAGTTGGCAAGCACAGTCTGACCGTTAATCGCGACGTTGAAAGTTCGGGATCCAGAAGCTGTCCAGTACAGCTCAGCGAAGTGGAGCGTCACAGTGTGAGCACTGCTCGCCGAGAAGCCCGGCAGGGTGTACGTGAAGACACCTTCCCGGGAGGTGGCGTATACGGCTGCGGGCGCCGCATTCGCCGTGCCGGATGGCACCGTGACAGTCTTGCCGGGGGCATACACACTCCCTCCGGCGTAGTCGGTGTCGGCGCTGAAGGCACCCACGGCCGAGGCGCTACCGGCATCGATGCTCACAGCCGAAGAGGCAGTGCTCCCAGAGGCCAAAGCCACATCCAGGCCGTTAATCTGTGGTGTGTTGGCATTGCCCTGAAGCAATTGCACGATCAGCTGGCCGTACTGATCGGAGGTAGCGGAGGTGGACTTGATCACGGCCGTATTGGCAGCTCCGGCAGCAGCGAAGATGTCAAAGTTCGTGAGATAAGGCTTGCCGTTCACCGCTACGTTGAACAGGCGCTGGTTGGCCGCGGTGAAATAGGTCTCTGCAAAGTGGAGCCGGAGGTTGTAAGTCGCATTGGCTTGCAGGCCGGTCAGCACATAGGTGCTTGGGGCGATATGCGAGCTCTGGTAAACCGCCTGCGGGGCTGGATTACTGAGACCGCTGACATTGATGCTGTTGCTGACAGTCGCGCCCGCCTCGCCGCTGTTGTAATCCTCGTCCGCCACAAACGGTGCGGCGGCACCACCCCCGCCGTTGATGGCGAGGCTGGTGACAGTCCCTGGGAGTGCCCCGACCGGATTGCTGCCCGTGGCAGGCGTGATCTCAATGCCGCTTACGGTTGGGTTCAGGTCGCCGGCAGAGTTGGTTCCCAGCTGCGTTTGGAGCTCGATCAGGCCGCTGCTGTTCGCCTGGGTATAGAACTGCCGTGTGATGGCAATGTTCTGTCCCCCGGCCGCGGCGTAGAGGTCGAAGTTCGTGAGTACGGTGGCGCTGTTCAGGGACACATTGAAAGCACGCTGCCCCGCGGCCGTGTGGGTTGTCTCTACAAAGTGCAGGGTGACGTTATAGCCCGCGTTGGGATTGAGACCTGTGATCGTCCAGGCGGCAGCGCCCCAGCGCTCTGTGTCGTACACCTGCTGCGGCGCAGGATGAGCGACCTGCGAGGTGTTCACGGGGACATGAAGGTGCGCGTTGCTGTTGCCGCCCACCACGAAACCTGAGTTCATCCAGGTGCCTACCGCCCATCCACCGGCACTGAGCTGCATACCGGTGCTGTTGCCCGCGGTCAGGGTCGTCGTCGAAGCGTTTGCTGCTGAAGATTCACCACCGAAGCCTGCGGCTACTACGGTGTAGTAGTAAGCGGTTCCAGGCTGTAAGCCTGTATGGAGATAGCTTGTACCGGAGACGTTCTGCGCGACCAGCGTCCCGATGCTTGGTGCGGTGTTGGCCGTGGTGCTCGCATAGATGTCATAGGTGGCCCCCGAGGTCGGGCTCGCCGTCCAGGCGAGATTGACGGCGTTACTGTAGCTGGCTTTGGCGGTCAGACCGGAGATCGCCGCAGGAGCCCCGGCACTCCACTGGGAGTAAGTCACCGAGCTGACCGTGAGGTTGGAGGGAAAGCCTGTGGTTCCTGGCGTCCCGCCGTTGCCGCCGATTCCAGAGCTGAGGATAAGGTTGATCGGCTGGTTCAGCTCCCACGTGTCGTTGAAGGGCGTATCGGCCAACCCAATGTCCCCGTATGGGGCGGTGGCGCCATCGAGGTAGTAGAAGAAGTGATAGGGTGCCCACTCCGTCGTAAAGGTGTGGAAGCCGTTATCGAAGGTGGCCGGCGCCGTAAGGTTGATCGGCGTGCTGACCCACGTGTCCGTGCCATAGTTGCTGCCGTGCACGGTGGACCCGTTATGCCCGGCGGTGACGGCCTGGATCTCCATCATGTCGAGCTCGCCGCAGTACGGCCAGGGCACACCGCCCTGCGTGCTGGGGTTCGCGGACGACGGCGCAGTGGCGGCCGGGTAGGCATCCGCGCCGAGTGCCCAGAAGGCCGCGCCCATCCCTTGCGCTGCGGGGTTCTGGATCCGTGCGTCAAAGCGGCCGTAAGGACCGAAGGCCTGCTTGCTGGTGAGCCGCGCCGAGGTATACGGATACGAAGCCCCAGGCGTGTAGGTCATCGCAATGACCAGGTTGCCATTCCCGTCGACGTATACGTTGTTGGTGCTGTCTGAGGTGATCTGCTGAGTGCCGTCACCCCAGGAGGGCGTGGGCTGGACGTTGTTCCACCAGTTGCTATGGTTGTAGGTCGAGTTCGCCGAGCCAGGGAAGTTACCACCCCAGCTCTGAGTCCACTGAGCGTGAAGAGGAGCGCCGCTGAAGATCCCGGCCGCGCACACGAGACCTAAGACCGCGCCCTTCGATCCGCGGCGAACGCCGAGCCTGCGGAGCGCGCTGCGGGCCGACTCAGACGCGGCAGTAGATGGTTGGCCTTTGGGTGCTTTGCTTGGTCTCACGATTTCGCTCCTGGGTTCTTGCATGCGGACTACCGGGACCTCACAGACGACGTAAAGGCCCTCTCCAGAAGCTAGGGACTTTGGTCACCAGGTACTAGGTACTTCGGGTATGGCACTGGAAGAAAGCCGGCTTTCGGGCTTGATTTCCCGAAGGTAAAAGACTGTAAAGAATGCTTTGAAGGACAGCTTTTACCCGAACGCTTCTAAGCGGAAGGGCGATCCCGAGGAGCAACCTCGCACGCACGGCTGCGTCCCCTCGTAGGGGAGAGGTTCAGCGAGCCACTGATGTAAGGGGAGGGGGGTTACACGCATACCTTGCAGTGCAAACGGAGTGCGGCTGCATGTGTGCAAGCACCGGCTACCCCGTTGACGGAGGCTCAGGTGGCGCAACCAGGAACGGGCGGCTACTGAACCCAGACGTCCAGAATGTGGGGTGCGCCGGCAACGCCGTTCACAACGTCAGTGCTGAGCACCGCCTCGAAGTCTCGATCGCGCAAGCCAGGCCCGATGCGACGCCGCAGTTCTTCAATCTGTTGCTGATCAACGATGAACTCGCCAGCGGCCATCGTTCCACTCATGCCAATGCCGGCGACGACGATCTGTGGCTGGCCAGAGACAGGGCTGTGAACGCGCGCGATCAGGGCGTAATCTCTTGTCACTTTCGCATAATCCTGCTTCAGATCGAGGAACCATGCGCGGCTGTCTGGGTGGCGCGCATCGCTGATCCAGTAGCCTGCGTCGTCGCTCCCTGCAAAGCGGAATGGCAGGTGAGTGATCGCCTGCAGCGTCCATTGGTTATCCAGGCCGCCGATCAGCACAGCGGGGCCTTGTCGCAGATCGTCCAGCGTAGTTGTAACGTTCAGCTTAATGCGAAACTCCCGCGGATGCAGGGCCAGCAGATTGGCGACTTTCACCACCGCCAGCGCGTCGGAGAAAACCACGTTCTCACCGTCCGTCTCATGGTCCAGAAATGTAACCACGGTGCGCTTGCCTGCCGCCTTATCAGGCTTACCGGCGTCATTGGCTGAAACATCAGCCGGCGTCGTCAGGGCGCCGTGGTGCCTGCCGACCTCGGTCGGCAGGCAGAACAGAACCTGTTTGCCAGATTGAAGCAGAGGACCCCAAAGCTCTTCCAGGGCCGAGGGATGACGCCAGCGGTACCCCGTACGGGCTGCAACTACGAGGCACAGGATCAGGAGAAGCCATAAGGAGGCTTTCTTTCCCGCCGTGCGGAACCAAGGACCCGTGGATGGGGTCAGAGCGATAGGCGGGAGTTTGAGAGTGCTTGGACGAGGTATCGTTGCCCCGGTACTTTCGGCCTCGTTTGCCGGCAGCGAGGAGACTCCCGTTACAAGCGGCGGCTTGCCTCCCCGATCTTCTACGGCATCGATGCGCGCTCTTTCCTTGCTGGGCCAAAACTCCGCTACATAGTGGCCGGCCGGCAGCTCAATCCGAAGTTCTCCATCGTGGGCCTCGTCGTGGTAGTACTGCGCGATACGCTTGCGCACCTCGGCGATGGTGACTCTTACAACCGGATCAGCGGCCGTGTCATACGACGCATCTCGCTTGAATACCTCAATGCCGAGCACGCGCTCTTTGAGCAGGTCCCCACGGCCTTGCAGTGTCTCTTCGACGATGAACCGCAGCAATGCCGGGTACCGCCGGCTCTGCTTGAAGTGACTGGAGGCGAGCATGCGATCCAGTTGCTCATGAACTTGCTGGCGATCCGGAAAATCGTTGGTCGGAGGCGAGTGGGAAGCTTCCATGATCGACTCTCGTGTCACGGCATCCCTCCCAGCGGCAAAGAATAGGCCATTGCGTCACGGTGTGGCAAATCACCTTTAACCGGTCTTTACCAAGCGAACTTCGCCCGCAGAAAGCGCGTTCTTAACTAGGTTAGTACCCGAAGTACCTTGGACCCACATGACGAAGGTCTACAGTAAGGAAGTCCAGACTACCGCATCATCTCAGAGCTCCCCTGAAGTAAGACAGCTTCAAGGGGAACGAAACAGCGCAGCGGCTTGGTAGCTGAATGCCCCACCACATAACCAACACAGCCCGCAAGACAAGGACATGTCATGGGACACAGAGCAACAGGCGTCGTCAGTTTCCAGGCAGCTTTCAGGGCCACCTCCTCTTCCGCTTGGGGCCGTGCGGGTTTTCTGCTGACGATGCTGCTGTTGTTCGCATCTGTCCCTGAGCCGGGGCGCTCCCAGCAAACAGAACCTTCGTTACCGCTCTCGCAGCGCCTCACGGTCAACCTGGCCGCGGGCATGCCGCAGTACATCGGCGACGCCACCTCGACGGCCAATGTGCCTCAAAGTGAATGGTGGTTTGAAAACACAAACAGCAACACGGCCTACGCGACACAAAGCTTCGTGGAAAGCACCGACGCCAGCGCCAAGTGGCAGCAGGTCGGCCTACCGTACGACGCGAACATCCCGCGGACGTTCATCAACCAAACCTCAGGCGGTGGCCAGGGTTCTTTAACGGGCAATGACAATTGGTACCGACTACACTTCAAGATCGATCCCAGGTATGCGGGGCAGAAGTTCATCCTCGAGCTTGAGGGTTCGCACACGGGCGTGCAGGTCTACATCAATGGCGTCCTGCGACCGGGTATCAGCGCGGTCACCGCGGATGCGCAGGCCACCCATGTCGTGGGTTTCGTTCCCGTGGCGATTGACCTCACCCCGTATCTGAAGACCGATGGCGTTGCCGAGAATGTAATCGCCATCGATGTTTCCAGAGGAAGTACGTGGTTTGAGCAGCCCAACTTCTCGGGAGCGTTTCGCTTCGGGCAGGCGATGGCTGGCCTGTTCCGCAATGTGCGCTTGTACGTCACCAACCCGGTTCACATACCCATCAACGTGTACTCCAACCAGAAGACCTGGGGCACCTATGTGGGAACCGTTTCCATCACACCGGCCGCCGGCGTGACGGCGACAGCGGCCTCGGCTGTGGTGGAAGTTCAGACCAATGTGCTGAACGAGAGCGCGACCGCACAGCAGGTGACGCTCACCACGCAAATTGTCGATGCCAAGGGAGATGTAGTGGTTACGGCGCCACCGATCACCCAGACCGTGGCGCCGATGACCGCGGGGAACTTTCCATCTTCCGCACAGCCGATGTTTCAGCAGCAGATCACTGTCCCGAACCCGACGCTTTGGTATCCGAATAATTCCACCTTCGGTAAGCCATACATGTACCGCGTTTACCACATCATCAGCGTGAACGGGAGTGTGGTGGATTCCTCACAAAGCCCGCTCGGCATCCGTGTCATCACCTGGGATAACAACTTCCCCTACTTCAACGGTCACCTGACTTACCTTTGGGGTGGCTCGGGACGTTATGACTATCCGGCACTCGGATCTTCCGTTCCCGATGAGCAGGTGTGGCGGGACCTGGCGCAGTTTGCGGCGGGTGGCGGCAACATCTGGCGTCCAGGCCATTCCACCAGCAGCGAGGAGTTCGTGGATGCCGCAGATGCGTATGGCATCATGATCGATCAACCTAGCGGTGATGGCGAAGGGAGCTTCACCAGCCCGTCGGCGGACGATCAGACGCTGAAAACCGAGCTGCACCGCGACATGATCATCCGCGATCGCAGTCATCCTTCAGTTCTCGACTGGGAGGAGGATAACGGCGGCAACAACATAAGTCTTGTAACTACGCTGGCCAGCCTCGAAGCGCAGTGGGACAACATCAACCCGCGCCAGCAGGCCACCCGTGCGTATCTCCCGACGTACGCCAATTACGTTGGCATCGACGAATGCGACGGCGCGGGCTGCGAAGCCGGAATCAAAGAATCCAACCCGAGTAAACCAGCATTTGGCGCGGAATACTGGGACAACGTCGGCACCGGTCGCGGCCTCGCCTGGGACAATGAACTGGCGTTCGCCGCGCCTTACCTGAACGACTGGAGTCAGGGCCGGCAGAAGAATACCTTTGGCATCGCGCAGTGGTACTTCGCGGACACGCCGGGGGAGGTCAGTCTCTACTCCGAGTACCAAAACAATCCGGCCATGAGCAACTACGTGCGCTCGCTGGGTTACTCGATGGTAGACATGAACCGCTTTCCGCGGCTGCTCTACTACATCTACGAAGCGAACTGGACGCCGTATCAGATCAAGCCCGTAGTCGCCTTGGCGCACCACTGGAGTCGCGCCTACGAGTACACGCAAGGCACGCCGCTGCAGGAGAACGCGTTTAGCAATTGCCCCGGGGTGCGCCTGCTGGTCAACGGCGTCAATAAAGACCCGCTCACGGGTGCCGTGCTCAGCGATCAGGTGCCGAACGCGTGGAATATACAGTCAAGCGGCAACCTCACCCAGAACACAACTGTGATACCCGGGCAGGTTCACTGGATGGTGAACTGGGCCCCAGGAACGGTCACCGCTGAGTGCATCGACACCTTTGGCAACGTGGTGGCCGATGCCAGCGATTCGCGGACGACCGCCGGTGCCGAAAGCAAGATCGTGTTGACAGCTGTGCCGGAGCTGACGAGACCTGACGGTACCGGCTTCGCATGGACCGCAAACGGCTCCGACGCGGCGTTCGTCATCGCGCAGGTGCAGGATGCCCAGGGAAACCTGGTGCCCACCGCGGCGGACAACGTGACCTTCACCGTCACGGGCCCGGCGTCGTACATGGGCGGCAGTGAGCAGCTCGTTGCCGACCCTTCCTGGACCACGTACTACCAGGATGCCTTTTCCAAGGCGAACAGCAACGTGATCGCCGGGGTGCCTTACGCCTTCTTTCACGCGCCCGGTGACCCTGAGCTGAACTTTGAGGGCGGTTTGACGAAGATCGCGCTCCGCAGCACTGTCACCCCGGGACCCGTAACGATCACAGCAAGCGCGCCCGGCCTGGCGAGCGGCAGCGTCACCCTGACCTCCGTGGCACCGCCGGCCCCCGTACGGTCGCAGGCACCGGCCATCATCGTTCCGCCGGTGGGTGTCTCCGTGACAGCCGGCCAGCCAGCCTCCTTCACCGTCGCGGCCAGCGGCTCGGGAGCATTGAACTACCAGTGGTACATGGGAGGTTCCGCCATTGCGGGCGCAACCGGGACTACCTACAGCACCGGCGCAACGAACCTGGCCAACAACAAAGAAACCTTCATGGTGACGGTGACCAGCGCAAGCGGGTACGGCGCCGTGACCTCCAACCCCGCCACGCTGAACGTGGTCGCCCCGGCAAACGCCGCCATCACGGCACAGCCCGCATCGCAGACCACTGTCGTGGGTCAGTCGGTCACGCTGAGTGTGGGCGCTTCCGGATCGCCCCAGCTTAACTTTGCGTGGTACGAGGATGGCGGCGAGGTCGCCAGTGGCTCGCAAAACACGTTCACCACGCCCGTGTTCACAACCGCGGGAACGCACACCTTCTATGCCATCGTCAGTAATCCGCTGAACCAGGTTCAGTCCGCCAATGCGGTGCTCACGGTGACGGCCGCCGTGCCGGTCAGCTTCACCACGCAGCCTGCCAGCCAGATCGCGGCCAATAACCAGCCGGTCCAGTTGAACGCCGTCGTCGCTGGCTCCGGCCCATACACCTTCGTGTGGCAGTTCACGCCCACGGGCGGCGTGGCGAGTATCGTGGCGAGCGCGACACAGCTCTCCAGCACCATCAGCTACGTGGTTCCGGCGATGGGTGCAGCGAACGTCGGCGCTTACACCGTGACGGTGAACAACGCGGCCAACATTCCTGTTACCAGTGCCGCGGCCCAGCTTACCCTGGCGCCCCCGGGCAACAATCTCGTGCTTGGCCGTCCCGCCTCGGCCAGCAGCACGCAGGGTGCCTGCACCAGCAGCACCACAGCGCCGCCGTACACCGGTGCAGGTTGCCTGGGTGCGGAGAACGCTGTAGATGGCAATCTCAGCAGCCGTTGGGGATCGACCCCGGCGGGGGCTCCCCCTACGCCTGCCGTGCCCGGCGTTGATCCTTCGTCGCTGCAGATCGACCTCGGTTCGGTACAGGCGTTCAACACGGTTGTGCTCACCTGGGAGAACGCCTACGCGGCGCAGTACCAAATCCAGTACACCAACGCTGACCCGGCGACGAACCCAACCTGGACCACCGCGACCACCAACAGCGCCGGCGCCGGCGGGGCAGAGACGCTGACCTTCCCCACCGTCCAGGCCCGGTATGTGCGCCTATATGCAACCGAACGCGCGAC
The DNA here is from genome assembly GCA_964242225.1 of uncultured Acidobacteriaceae bacterium. Classification (GTDB taxonomy): domain Bacteria; phylum Acidobacteriota; class Terriglobia; order Terriglobales; family Acidobacteriaceae; genus Granulicella. The sequence goes on along the minus strand of CAXTAE010000008.1, from coordinate 68,230 downwards.
GCAGTATGGCTACTCGCTGTATGAGTTTCAGGCATACAACATCGCGCAGCTGGGCGCGGCGACCGAGCGCTACAGCACCAGCCCTGCCAATGCCGCGCTGATCGTCGATAACCTGCTCGGCCTCACGTGGACCGACACCATTCGCACGGACACGACACCCGGCTCGCAGTTCACCGGAGTGGATGCCGCGGCCTATTGCTCGAGCATCGGCATGCGCCTGCCAACCCAGGCGGAAGCACTGGACATCAGCGGCATCAACAACTCCTCAAGGGCCATCTCCGGCGCTTGGAACACCTGGACTTCGACGGTGGATCCGAACAATGCGAGCCAGACCGCGATCGTCGGCTTCGACGGCAGCGTGCAGGAGAAGGTGACCAACAACTGGCCCGGCGAAACGCTGTGCACGAAAGGAACGTCGTCGGCCCAGGCAGCAGTCCTGGTGACCCAGCCGCAAAGCACGACCGCGGCCATCGGCCAGTCCGCGATGTTCACGGTCACTGCGACAGGCAAGCCCGCTCCAAGCTACCAGTGGTTTGAAAACGGAACCTTGATTCCGGGTGCGACCTCGGCAACCTTCATCACGCAACCGGTCGCCACCGCCGACAACAATGCAACCTTTACGGTTACCGTCAGCAACGGCGAAAGCACGGTTGCAAGCAAACCGGCGACGCTGACCGTGGGCAGCAGCGGAGGCACAGGAGGATCGTCCGCACCCGCCATCACGACCCAACCTGCAAGCGAGACTGTAGCCGTGGGCGCCAGCGCCACGTTCACGGTGACGGCGAGTGGCACGGGCACTTTAAGCTACCAATGGCTCAAGAACAACGTTGCGCTTGCCGGGGCCACCGCAGCCGCCTACACCACACCCGCCACCGCGGCCACAGACACTGGCAGCCAGTTCAGTGTTGTGGTCACCTCAACCTCCAGTGGCCTGTCGATCACCAGTAACTCGGCGCTGCTAACCGTCAGCAGCAGCGGCGGCGGCACCGGCGGCAATCCCCTGGACGTAGCGGCGATCAATACGGGCAGTACCGTCGCAGTCGGGGCCTTTGCCGCGGACACGACATGCCCAGCCAACTCGACTTACAACCCCGGCCAGACCGTGACGGTGCCAGCCGCGCTGGGGAGCACAGCGGCTCCGGAAAAGGTGTACGAGAGCGCCTGTCAGGGCACGCTGACCTACACGATCCCAGGTCTGATCTCCGGCAACGCTTACAACGTGGTGCTGCACTTCGCCGAGCTGTATTTTTCGACAGCCGGTTCGAGGCAGTTCAACGTGGCCATCAACGGCACACCGATTGCAGGGCTGCAGAATTTCGATATCTTTGCGGCCGCGGGAAATGCCCGGTTTACCGCCGTGGTGAAGTCGATTTCCAACATCACGGCAGTTGGCGGCAAGATCACGATCAGCTTTACCAACGGGGCTATGGACCAGCCCATGATCAATGGCCTCGAAGTCCAGAGTGCCTCGCCGGCCTCGGCGGCAGGCCCAAGCACCACAGCGATCAATGCGGGTAGCGCAACGGCAGTTGGCAGCTACATGGCGGATGCGATGTGCCCTGCCAGTTCGACCTACAACCCGGGGCAGACGATCACCATTCCGGCGGCCGTCGCCAGCATCGCGGCGCCAGAGAAGGTGTACGAAAGTGCCTGTCAAGGTGCTCAAACTTACACGCTTGGCAATCTGGTTTCGGGAAGCACCTACACCGTGCTGCTCCACTTTGCCGAGTTGTACTTTTCCACTGCGGGGTCTCGGCAATTCGACGTGGCCATCAATGGCACGCCCGTGGCCGCATTGCAGAACTTCGACATCTTCGCGGCTGCGGGGAACGCCCGGTTTACGGCGGTCGTGAAATCGATCCCGAACATCGTCGCCAGCAATGGCCAGATCGTCATCAGCTTCACGAATGGCGCCGTCAACCAACCCATGATCAACGGAATTGAGGTTCAGGGTGCCGCGGCTTCGAGCTCCGCACCCACCATCACGGCTCAAACCCAGAGTACGACGGTGATGGTAGCCGGCTTGGCCACCTTCGCTGTCACCGTTGCCGGTACAGGGCCATTCACCTACCAGTGGTTCAGGAATGGCACAGCGATCGCGGGCGCCACGGGAGCGACCTACACGACCCCACCCGCCGTCGCTTCCGACAACGGGAGTCTGTTCTCCGTGACCGTCAGCAATGGTATGGGTGCGCCCGTCGCCTCGACGGTTGCTACGCTGACGGTGAGCGCTGCCCTTACGGTCGTGACCCAGCCGACGGCTGCAACAGTGGCCGCTGGATCGAGCGCCACGTTCAGCGTGGTAGCGGGTGGCAGCGGCCCGTTCACCTACCAATGGTCCAAGAACAGTGCAGCCATCCCGGGAGCGACCGCCGCTACCTACACCACACCCGTAACCAGTACAGCCGATAACGGCAGCAGCTTCCAGGTCACTGTTACCAGTGGCGGCCAGTCGACGGCTTCGGCCGTGGTTCACCTCACCGTAACGGCCGCGGCTGGATCCGCTCCTGTGATCACGGTTGCTCCGGCAAGTCAGACCACCACGGTTGGCCGCACAGCGCAGTTCAGCGTTGCCGCAAGTGGTACCGCGCCTCTGACCTATCAATGGTCAAAGAACGGAACGGCGATCCCGGGTGCAACCGCTTCGACGTACACGACGTTGGGCACAACGGCTCTAGATAATGGAGCGAACTACAGCATCGCCGTTGCCAGCGCAGGCGGCATCTCCACGACCTCCGCGAATGCGGTGCTGACCGTGAGCACTCTGAATCCTTCAACAACCACCTACGGCGGGGCCATCGGGACAGACCTGAACAACAATACCCATGGAGCGTACCCGGACAACGCGATCTACGTGGAGGTGCTGGGCAATAATCCTGCCAATGGCAATGCTCTTTCGTGGGTTGGGGCGGATGGAACTGTTCACGCGGCCAGTGTGGGCGACAATACGGCTGCCAATCACCTGACCGGACCGGATGGCCAGAGTTATCCCGCGTATGGCTTCACACTCGCACAAAGCAAACTGCTCAAGCTTCCGGCTCTCGGCTCGGGTCGCATCTACATCTCACTCGGCGGCCCAATGTATATGCCAATCACTCCCGGAAACCCGCTCGGATACGCCGGTCCGAACCCACAGAATGCAACGGATCCAAATACCGGCACGCACTTCGACTGGTATGAGTTCACCTCCGGCCTGAACGCGGATGGAACGCCTAACATCTACATCAACACAACGCAGGTTGACCAGTTTGGCTTGCCACTCCTGCTGGATGTGTGGGATGCGTTGGGTGAGATCAACGTCGCGGGCGTCGTGTCCAAGCATGGGCAGACAGGCATCAATGAAACGGTTGCGGCTCTCGATGCGGAATACACGGCGCAGACGCCAGCTGCCTTTCATCTCAGTCCCGTCTCCAGCCTGCGTATTCCTGCACCCGACAAGGGCACCTTCGCCGCAGGGGGCGTGAACGACACGTACTTCGACACGTACGCCAATGCCGTTTGGACTTACTTTGCAACCAACTCCCTGACTATTCCCCTGAACAACTCCAGTAGGCAGTTCGTCGGCAAGACCACGACGACGCAGTTTGTTTTCACTGAGACAAACCTCAACAACGGTGCCTACGTAGGGGGCACTTACACCGTGGGCAAACCGTCCACGCCAGAGATCTTCGCTTGCGATGGCGTCTTCAACAATGACGGCAACAACGGCAACGGCGGTCCGCAGGCGGGTGCCACCTTGGCAATCGAGGTTCAGCTCTGCGCCGCCTTCAACCGCCATGTGGTCGAGAACCCCTCGCAGTGGACGCTGCCCGCTGATTTCTACCTTGCCGCTCCCGCAAACTTCTACGCGCAGTTCTGGCATAACCACAGTGTTACGAATCTGGCCTACGGCTTCCCCTACGACGACGCAAGCGGGCTGAGCTCAACCATTCAAGCCTCTCATCCGCAGCACATGGCGTTCGGCATTGGCTGGTAAACCCTGTCAACTCCTAAGAGCGCAGATCGTCATGTCCGAAGCGGCCTACCACGCGATTCTTCCCTTCCGTTCAGTTCCGCGCTGTTGCCTTCGCTTTGTCGAAAGGAGTTAGAGCTCAGGCCGTCTTGCCTGCCAGGGTGTGGATTTTTCGAAGGCGGCCGCGAGTGCAAGCACCCTGCCCTCAGAGAACCGCGGACCGGCGATGGTTAAACCGATTGGCAGACCATCGCGATCAAAGCCGCAGGGTACGCTGATTGCCGGGATGCCATAGAGGTTGAACGGAAGGGAGTTGAAGAGGTTTTCGGGTTCAATAGGCAAAGGCTTCTCCTCCTGCTCCAACTCCTTGGCAATGGTCCGGGGACTCACTCGGTTTGTGGGTAGTGCAACCAAATCGAAATCATCAAAGGCGTCGCCGATATTTTTACGCAGTTCGGCCAGCTGCCAGTTCGCACGCACGAGGTCAGCGGCTCGACTGGCGCTGGTCTGGTTAGGATCGTTGAGCTCCTGCACTGTGCCTTGAACCACGCTGCGTGTTTGTAGGGAGTAACTGCCGGCGTGTCGGCGAAAGATGTCTTCATGGACAGCTTCCACCTCGGCGGCGCGTATGAGGGTCCAATCGAGCGCACCGGTGGCGGGAAGATGAACATCGTGAACGGATTTGACCAGTGTCCTAAGAACGGCAATCGCGGCTTCCACGGCAGCAGCGGTGCTTGTGTCTAGGCGATCAAAGAAAGGCTCGCGAGGGATCCCCAGGCGTAGGCCGGCGACTGGCTGCCGCATCTGCTGCAGGTAGTTTTCGGGGGGGTGCTCGACGCTGGCGACATCGTGCTCGTCGTAGCCAACCATGCAGGTTAGAAGAAGGGCGGCGTCTTCGACGGTACGAGTGATCGGACCGCAGTGGTCAAGGGAATAGATGAGTGGAAAGATGCCCCTTAACGAGACCAGGCCGTAGGTGGGCTTGAGGCCGACCACACTGCACCACGCAGCCGGAATGCGGATAGAGCCTCCAGTGTCGGTGCCGAGCGCGCCGGGTGCGAGTCCAGCGATCACCGCCGCGGCGGAGCCTCCTGAGGAGCCACCGGGGACCCGATCGAGCGCCCACGGATTGTGAACCGGGCCGAAGTAGCTGGTCGCGGAGGATCCACCCATGGCGAATTCGTGGAGATTGGTTTTCCCTAGTATGACTGCACCAGCGCGGCGAAGCTGCGAGACAACAAAGGCGTCTTCGGTAGGAACCCTGTCGTCGAAGACAAGGCTGGCGACCGTCGTGCGCATGCGGGCGGTGTCGATATTGTCCTTGATGGCCAGAGGAACACCGTGCAGCGGACCACGGAAGCGACCCGCAGCGGCTTCGCCGTCGAGAACGGCAGCATCGCGGAGAGCACTCTCGCGAGCGACGGTGATGAAGGCGTTCAGTTTTGGGTTGAGCTCGTCTACGCGGGTGAGAAGGGCCTGGGTGAGCGCAGTGGCGGTGAGGTCACGGCGACGGATACGCGCGGCGGCCTCCGCTAGTGAAAGCGCATGGAGCGGAGTGCCGGTAGCTGCTCCATGAGTGGATGGTGGGACGGCGCTGGCGCAAGCGACGAGTGCCGTCTGCTGCAGGAAACGCCGCCGAGTGGTTGATGGCATGAGGGCACGTGCTCCGTCTTGATTGCCGCACAACAACCCTTGGCTACCTTGAGGGGCCTGGGGCACAGAGTGCTTGGCAACGTGGGTACGGACACTGTATACCGGGTGCGCAATCCCAGAGCGATCAAGCGAATACACAGGCGCATATGGCGAAGTTTTTGAAGTGCGGAGCGACGGCTACGGCCAGACAGGACCGGGATCACCAGGTACGCGAGACGGTAGAGCGCATCCTGGCCGACGTGGCGCAGCGTGGCGATGCGGCCGTGCGGGAGCTGAGCATCCGCTTCGATGCATGGGACCGTGAGAGCTACCGGCTGAGTACGCGAGAGATCGAGCAATGCATCGGCTCGCTGTCCCGGCAGGATGTCGCGGATATCCAGTTTGCGCAGGCGCAAGTGCGGAACTTCGCACGGGTACAGCGTGAGTCGATGCGGGACGTGGAGGTCGAGACGCTGCCTGGGGTTGTACTGGGCCATCGGCACATTCCCGTAAACGCTGCGGGCTGTTATGTGCCCGGCGGAAAGTATCCGCTGCTCGCCTCAGCGCACATGTCTGTCATCACCGCGAAGGTGGCCGGTGTGTCGCGGGTCGTAACGTGTGCGCCGCCGTTCAAAGGTAAGCCGGCTGCGGCGATCGTGGCTGCGCAGGCAATGGCGGGTGCGGACGAGATCTATTGTCTGGGCGGTGTGCAGGCAATCGCGGCGATGGCGCTGGGTACGGAGACGATGGCCGCTGTTGATGTGCTGGTCGGACCCGGAAACGCCTTTGTCGCTGAGGCCAAGCGGCAGCTTTTTGGCCGTGTCGGCATCGACCTCCTTGCAGGCCCAACGGAAACCCTCTTGATTGCAGATGACACGGTTGACGGCGAGATGTGCGCGACCGACCTCCTGGGGCAGGCCGAGCATGGACCGGATAGTCCAGCGATCCTGCTGACAACTTCAGAGGCGCTGGCGCAAGAGACTTTGCGCGAGGTGGAGCGGCTGCTCAGGGTGCTGCCCACGGGGGAGGTTGCCCGTAGGGCATGGGAGACGCACGGCGAAGTCATCGTAGCCGAGAGCGAGGACGAGATGGTGCGTTTGGCTGATGAGATTGCCTCCGAGCACGTGCAGGTGATGACGCGTGATCCGGAGTACTTTCTCCAGCACATGACCAACTATGGCGCGCTGTTCCTGGGGCCGCGCACCAATGTGGCGTTTGGCGACAAAGTGATTGGTACCAATCACACCCTGCCCACGCGCAAGGCGGCGCGCTACACGGGCGGCCTGTGGGTAGGGAAATTCCTGAAAACGTGCACGTACCAGCGTGTGCTCACCGATGAAGCTTCGGCGGCGGTGGGCGAGGTATGCTCGCGTCTCTGCGCGCTGGAGGGCTTTGCGGGGCACGGCGAGCAGGCGAATCTGCGTGTGCGACGCTATGGTCACCGAGAGGTTCCGTATGCAGGCAAGGTGGAGCCACGGCCCACGAGGACCGAAGAAGCGGAAGCTGCAAACGTATGAGCTTGCCGGGTGCACTTGCTCCACGGGAGCTGCCCAGGCTACCGAAGACACCGTCGCTGCGGATCGAGGGGCGGCGCGCTTTGGTCACCGGTGCGGGACGCGGCATCGGACTAGCGGCGGCGGCGGCGCTGGCGGAGGCAGGGGCTCACGTCGTGTTGCTGGCGCGATCACGTGCAGAGATCGAAGCCGGAGCGGAGGCGATTCGAGCAGCGGGCGGCAGCGCAGAGATTCTGGTTTGCGACGTAGTGGACTACGTGGCGATGCAGAGCATGATGGCTACGCAGGAGGCTTTTGACATCCTCGTGAACAACGCCGGGACAAACCGGCCCAAACCTCTGGTTGACGTCACGGCGGAGGACTTCGATGCCGTCATGGATCTGAATGTACGAGCGGCGTACTTCGTGGCGCAGGCGGCGGCGCGGGGCATGATTGCGGCAAGCAAGAGAGGCTCTCTGATCCATATGGGATCGCAGATGGGTCACGTTGGTGGGCGCGAGCGGACCCTGTACTGTGCATCCAAGTGGGCGCTGGAAGGGATGAGCAAGGCCATGGCTCTGGACCTGGCGCCTTTCGGCATTCGTTCCAACACCATCGCGCCAACGTTTACTGAGACAGCGCTGACCCGCTCCTCCCTTGACTCGGAAGAATTTCGGCAGCAGACTCTCGGAAAGATCAAGCTGGGCCGGCTCGGCACGGTAGAGGACCTGATGGGGGCGGTGGTGTTTCTAGCGTCCCCGGCATCCGCCATGGTGACAGGAACAAGCCTGGTGGTGGATGGTGGTTGGACTGCGGAGTAGAAGTCGCAAGCAGGAGCTGCATGAGCGAGAGCACGTTCAAGGCACGATTAGCGGCGCGCGAGCTGGTTATCGGCACGTTTATCAAAACGCCTTCACCCATCGTTGTAGAGGTGCTTGCGCTGACATCGCTGGATTGCGTGTGCCTGGATGCGGAGCATGCACCGTTCGACCGCGGGAGCCTGGACGCCTGCATCCACGCAGCACGGGCAGGCCGCATGGAGGTGCTGGTGCGCGTGCCCTCAAGTACGCAGGAGCACCTTCTGCAAGCACTGGATTGCGGCGCAACGGGCGTTGTGGTGCCGCATGTGCGGTCCGTCGCGGAGGCTGAGGGCGTGGTGAAGGCGGCACACTACGGGCACGGCGGTCGCGGCTATGCCGGGTCGTCCCGGGCAGCTGGTTATACGACGTTGCCAATGCCGCTGCACAAGCTGAAGAGCGCCGAGCGGACCGTTGTCATTGCACAGATCGAAGACCCCGAAGCGGTGGAGGACGTAGAAGGAATTGCCGCCGTACCGGGCCTGGATGCGCTGTTTGTGGGGCGGGTGGACCTGACGGTCGCGTACGGGGCCGAGACGCAGGACGACCCGCGCGTACTAGCCGCGGTGGAACGGGTGTGTGCTGCGGGCGTTGCTATAGGCAAGCCGGTGGGCATGTTTCTTGCGCGGGTAGACGATGCCAGGTACTGGCGAAGCCGGGGCGCTTCGCTGTTTCTATTGGGGTCGGACCACGGATTTTTACTGGCGGGTGCAAACGAGCTTGCCCGCCGCATGAAAGACTAGCGCTCGGAAAGCGCAAACAAAGGAGAACGCATGAGTACGGCGGAGTTTCCGGCAGGGTTTGAGCGACAGGTACGGTATGTGAAGGCACCAGGGCGAAGCTCGTTTGCAGACACGGCAGACGTCGTTGGCTTGGTGCAGGAGATTCTGCAAGCAGTACGGACGCGGGGCGATGCGGCAGTGCGGGAATATTCGGTGCGCTTCGACAAGGTGGAGTTGGAGCACTTTGAAGTGAGCTTGGCGGCTCGTGCCGCAGCCGTGGAAACGTTGGACTCACAGACGCGGGCAGATACAGAATTTGCCATAGAAAACGTGCGGCGATTTGCCGAAGCGCAATTAAAGACGATCCAACCGCTGGAAATGGAAGCTCTGCCGGGGCTGCATCTGGGCCACCGCGTGATCCCCATTGAGCGCGTGGGCGCGTATGTGCCGGGCGGGCGCTTTCCTCTACTCTCGGCCCCTATTATGACCATTGTGCCCGGCAAAGTGGCAGGCTGTGATGAGGTGTTGGCGTGCCTGCCTCCGAATGCGCATCCGGCCATGATCGCGGGCTGCCATCTGTCCGGGGCAGACCGCATCTTCCGCATCGGCGGCGCTCAGGCAATCGCCGCAATGGCTTACGGAACGGAAAGCGTGCCTGGGGTGAACAAGATTGTGGGGCCGGGAAACGCGTTTGTAAATGAGGCCAAGCGGCAGGTGTTTGGGCCGGTGGGCATCGACCAATTGGCAGGACCGTCCGAGATCTTCGTCGTAGCGGATTCCACAGGAGATCCGGAGCTGATCGCCACCGACCTGCTGGCGCAGGCCGAGCACGATGTGCGTACGCGCGTGGGCTTGATTACGACCGACAGCGCGCTCGCCGAGGCCACCGCAAACGAAGTTCTGCGGCAACTCGAGACACTTTCAACCGCAAAGATCGCGGGCGAAAGCTGGGCCAACTACGGCGAGGTCACGGTTTGCGAGGATGAGGCCGCCATGATTCGTTATTCGGACTTCATCGCCGCCGAACATCTTCAGGTGCACACGGCGGAGCCGCGGGCGTTCGCCAAAAGGCTTCGCAATTACGGTTCCCTGTTCATCGGGCAGAACGCGAGCGTGGTTTATTCAGATAAGTGTGTGGGCACCAATCACACCTTACCGACGATGCACGCGGGCCGCTACACCGGCGGCCTTTGGGTGGGGTCATACGTCAAGATCGCAACGCACCAATGGCTGGACGACAGTGCGATCGATCTGGTCGCTCCTCCGGCCACGCGTCAAAGTGCGAGCGAGGGTCTGGAAGGACACCGTCGTGCGGCCGCCATCCGCCACGACCGCCGGGCCGCAACCTTGGCGGCGCTCACACGCTAGCCTACACTGGGACGTCCGACGTTTGCGTCACCACTTCGCTGACCGGGGCGGACGCAAACGTCGGCATCTGCGGATTCTCTGTGCCCCGCACGACGAACAACACAGCAGGCGCGGAGGCTGTGTTGCGGAAGCTGTGCTGCACACCGATCGGCATCGAAAGCGTGTCGCCTGCGCCCATCAGCAAGGATTCCTCGTTATCGCCGTTCCTCCAGCTAATCTCAACCGTGCCGCTCTGGACGAACAGAACTTCCACCTCCTTGCGGGCGTGCATTGGAACGTAGGCGGCGGTCTGCAAGGTGAGTTGGCGAAGGTTGAAGTCGTGCGGCCACCATCCCTGGATAGGGCCGGCGGCGAAGCCATCCGTCGTGGCCTGCGGGACGATGATGCCGCTCTCCTCGACGCCGTCGCCTGCCAGGGGTGACCCGGGGTTGGGTCGCATCTCGGAAGCGCGCACAAGGCACTGTTCCAGCTTGTCAAGCGAAGGTGTTTTCAGCTCATCGATGTTTTGCTCCGTTGGCGGTGTCTCGAGCTCGACGCTCTTGAAGTCGTAGTTGCCGCTCGTGGTGTCGATCAGCTTGCCGCCTTTGGCCAGCTTCAGGCCGTGGTCCTCGGCAGCTTTGAAAACGGCCGGCGCCCAGGTGACCTTGCCGGGATCATCCTGCCCAAGTGGCATCCAGAGGAAGCCCTTACCCTCATCGAGCTTGCTGAAGCCGCGGAACATGTGAATGGGCACGGAAGCAACGTCGCCGGGACCGATGTCGAGCGATCCGTCTTCCTTGTTGGGACCGAAGTGGAGGCGCCAGGAGCCGGTGTGCACAACGAAGACTTCGGCGGTGTCATGGCTGTGCTGCGAGTTCACGCAGCCGAAAGGTTGGCGCGCGCCGCCAATGTTAAACCCATGCTTTTCGCGGATGTGCACGTGCTGATCCGCACTCTCCGAAACGCCGGGACCGATGATGGTGAAGTTCTCCTTCTCGGTGGAGCCCGGGGTGCGCGTGTCGATAAAGGCGGTGCGGCAGGCTTGGAGGTCCGCGTAGCGAACCAGACGGCTTCGCATCGCTTCGGAGGTCCAGGAGGAGAGATTGGCATCTGGCATAGGTGGCGGCTCCCACGCGCGACAGCGAACTGGATGCTGCGGCGAGCGGGATGATTGTACTCAGCCTGATGGAAGCTGTGCATAGTCATCTGCCGGCCGTGCATGCTAGGGTTCCGAGCGTGCTGGAAAACGGGCGGGAGCGCAACGGTGAAAAAGAGGCTCTGCCGCTGATCCTGCTGCCGGGAACGCTGTGTGATGCGCGCGTCTTTGGACCGCTGCAGGAGCGCTTAGCGGAACTGCAGACGCGGGTGATTCTGACACCCGGGGCCGCTACTCTGCTGGAGGCGGCGGAGCAGGTGCTAGCAATGGCACCGGAGCGCTTTGCCCTGCTGGGTTTCTCACTCGGCGGCATGGTGGCCATGGAGACGGTCTTACGCGCACCCGGGCGAGTGCGGGGCCTGGCTCTCGTTAGTACGACTGCCCTGCCGGTACTGGCTGAGCGGCATGACGCTCGGCGCGCCGAGGTGGAGCAAGCGCGAAGCGTGGGTATCACGTGTTTCCTGCGTGAGCGCTTGTGGCCGCAGTATTGCGGAACGGCAGAGCAGCCTGAGATCTTGCCTCTCCTGGAAGCGATGGCAGACTCCCTGGGACACGCAATTTTTGCGCAGCAGACGGAGATGGCGCTCGGACGTAGGGACTACCGCGCGGGGTTGGCGATGGTGAGGTGCCCGGCACTGGTACTGGCCGGGGCCGAGGACAAGGTGTGCCCGCCGGCAGCGCAACAGGAGCTCGCAGCGGCTCTGCCCGACTGCACGTGCGTCATGCTGCCCGGGGCCGGTCACTTAACCCTGCTGGAAAACCCGGACGGAGTGGCCGCGGTTGTGGCAGCATGGTTCCACACAGTGGAACGAAACGAAATGATCGCCCATGATGATGCCCTTTCCGAAGCAAACCTCAAGGAGACTGAGTGAGCGAGCACCAACCTGAGATCAAGGAAGCCGGGCCGCAGGACGGAGAGGTGTTGCAGGTCGAACGCCGCGATTTTACGGAGTTGGTGCCGTCAAACCGACCGCGGGTCCAGAGCATGCGTGGCTTCGACCCCGTCTACACGGACATCGTGGACTACATCGTGCGCTGCACGCATCGCATCTGGGACGAGCGCGATGTAGGTCTGATCTATACGCATTACACGCACAACTGCGTCCTGTACGGAGTGCTGGGCACCATGTACGACCGTGAAAGCATTGTGCGCGAGACAATTCAGCGCATCGTGGAGCTCCCCGATCGACGCGGTATGGCGACCTCAGTCGTGTGGCGCGGCAACGACGTGGATGGGTTCTATACGTCGCACATGACGCATGGCACCGGGCGGCATACGGAGTACGGCACATTCGGCAAACCCACGGGACGCACGTTCGTCACGCGCACCATCGTGGACTGCATGATTGTTGAAAACAAGATTTACCGGGAGTGGGTGGCGCGCGACAACATGGCGCAGCTGGTTCAGCTTGGCATTTACCCGCACGAGTACGCCATCACCCTGGCCCGTAAAAAGTTCGAGGCAGGTGAAACCGTCGTTGAAATTGCAGAAAATCGGCGCCTCCTGGGACAGTACCCCCCGGAAACCGATCCTGACCTGTCGCTGGCGCATACCGAAGCGGAAGCCGAGGTGTTGCGTTGGCTCCATCACATCTTTAACAAGCGCATGTTCGGCAAAATTGGCGAGATCTACGCGTCGAACTGCCAGTGGCACGGACCACTGATGCGCGAGTTATATGGGCCCGCTGCGGTGATGCAGCAGACCATGCGGCTGGTAGCGATGATCCCGGACTGCGCCTATGCTCCACAGCACATCTGCTCGGTGGAAAGCGAAGAAGGAGGCACCAAGGTGGCGATCCGTTGGGTGCTTGACGGGCATCACCTCGGCTATGGATCCCTTGGGCCGCCTACCGGGTTCAAACTGGTAGTCATGGGCTTCACGCACCTGCATGTACGCGACGGAAAGATCGTCGACGAGTGGACGCTGTATGACGAGCTCTCTATGCTGGTACAGCTCAAGCTAGGGGCCATGCAGCGCGCGGCTGCTTAACGCTTTTTCGGAGCAGCATCGGGCCTGGGTCAGCTGATGATGTGAGGTCGCATGGTCGTTCGGCAAGTGTCCGGGACTGCAATGCCTGCTCTGCCGCAGAGGGAAGACGGCGTCCCCACCTCGGCTGCTCCTCAGGACCCGACGGCTTCTCTGCTGAATCTTCCGTTGTCACGGCGGCTCACCGCATTTGGCTTTTTGCTGATCGCCGAGTTTTTCTACGGTTGGGCGTGGAACACGGTAGATGTGCTCAGACCACTGTTTCGCGCCAGTCTCGGCCTGAGCTTAACGCAGGCTGGATCGGCGTACTCCGCGCAAGGAGCGGGCGCGCTGATCGGTGCGCTCTCGATCGGGCAATTGGCAGACCGGTTGGGCAAGCGAAGCATGCTGGTCGTGGTGATGGCGGGCTATGGCCTGCTGCTCATCGCGGGGACACTGGTGACCAGCTACGTCACCTTGCTCCTGCAACGCTTCGCGCTCGGACTTTTCCTGGGTGGCAGTTTTCCGGTCGTGGTGGGGATCTATGTCGAGCTCTTTCGGCCCCAGCTGCGTGCCAAATTGGCCAGCGCCATCAATGCGACCTTCAGCCTAGCCATCATCTCGCTCGGGGTAGCGTTCGGGCATCTTGGGCACCGGGACTGGCGTGTGCTGCTGTGGCTGGGCGGTTTGCCACCTGTGCTCCTGTCGGGTCTCGCCTACCTGGTTGTGCCGCGTGCTGAGATCTCCTCGCGAAACGGCAGTAAGCTGCCGCTTGCGGAACTGTTTACGCCTGCGCTGCGCAAGCGAACGCTGCTGCTGGCGACGATGATGGGCCTCAACTTCTTTGCATACCAGGCGTTCAGCGGGTGGGTAACGACGTATCTCTTGACGGTCCGCCACTTCATTGCAGCTGATGTCGGGCGATTGGTTGCGGCTCAGTTTACGGGCAACATCCTGGGCGGCTTCTTCTGGGGCTGGGCCAGCGATCGATTTGGCCGCCGCGTGGGTGCTGTGGGCTTTTTCGTTACGGCCGCAGCGATTGGCGCCTACCTCACTGTTCGGGGAGCCGAATGGACGTTACTGATTTTGGGTATGATCTACGGTTTCGCTCTTTCAGCAAGTGTCATCTGGGGACCCTGGCTCGCCGAACTTTATCCGCCACATCTGAAGTCGACAGCAAGCTCCATCTTCAACTGGGGACGCCTGGTGAGCTTCTTTTCACCCCTTCTCACAGGTCTCATTGCCGAACACTTCGGCCTGCTCGCAGGCATGCTGGTCAGCAGCGCAGGTTTTGTCGGCGCCGCCCTTATCTGGCTTAGCTTGCCTGAGACACTTCTGCCATCTGTCAAAACCGGCTCTCTGCGCTAGGAGACGATGCATTCGCGTTTTGGGAAAGGTGGAGTCCTACATCTCTAGCGAAGGGCTCGTGATGGCTCTCTGCGTTCAGAAAAGCTCAGGTAAACCCTGAACTGCACAATAACTGTACACGGGTGTTCTTTCCAGCCAGACTTTCATCAGGGAGCGGAACGCAGCTCCCTGATGTGGATCAGCAGTATGGGGCGGATTAAGTTAGTCCCATGCGTCTGCGCCGAGCAGCTTGCGGCCCAGTGGGGTGAGGACTGCTGTCGCGTACTTGGTGCCTTCCCATTCGCGCGGATCGCCGGGAAACGCGAAACCTTCGGGCGCCCGGCGTTCCTTCCAGGACTGAATGCGCCCCTCGCGTAATTCCGTGTTGCTTTCGTCGGCGGGAGTCATCGAGATGTATTGGGCCATGCGCACCTTGTTGTCTGAGGTATTTGGCCGAATGCCATGGGCGAGAAGGCTGTTGAAAATCATGAGATCCCCAGCCTTCATCGGCACCGGGTAGACCTCAAAACCATCGACGTTGGGCTTGAAGCCGTCACGCCCTGCCGGCTGGCGCGTTTTCCACTCTTCAAAGGTACGGAAGAGCTCCGGAACGCACTGGAAGCCACCCGTCTCACCGTCGACATCAACCAGCGAAAGAACGCCTTGCACGTTCACTGGGAGGGGATCGAGCGTTGTGTCGACATCGGTATGAATGAAGCCACTGAAAGCACGGCCGCTCTTATTGGGTGTGTTCAGGTTGGCTCGATCGATCGTGACCCAAAGCTTCTCATCATCCCAGATATCGACAAACGCGTCGTACACTCGCGGAAACTGGCGATTGTCCCAAAGCGCCTGGTGGTTATAGATCTCCACCATACCGCTGTTGTTCAGTTCCTTCATCGCGTGATTGCGCATTTGAGCCGCGTTCCACGTCGCCGCATCGTTAGCATCCATCTCTTGGAACTCCCAGAGAAGCTTCTTCAACGCTTCGACGTTCTCCGCGGGAACGGCTTGCTTCACGACCACGAAGCCATAAGTCTGCCAATGCTCAAAGTCAGCTTGGGAGAGGACACGCAAAGCGAGCTTCTTCTGCATGAGGTGCAGCGGTTCGCGCTGTACCTGGGGGGTGAGTTTGTTGTCGCCCGGCTTGCCCGCTGCCTTCTGGTCCATCACTGCTTTCTGGTTCATAACCACCTCCGTAGTGCGTTTGCGCTCAAGAGAACGATAGGTGATTTGCGGCTGCCGGTGTTTGCTTCGTGTATCGAAAACTGGTACTGGAAACTCACCGGAGGGGCAGGCCGCGCGTACAACCCGACCAGTTTCTCGCAGCGAGGAAACCTTACCTCGAATACGTCGCAGCTTCGAAAAAGGGTTCTTGGACTCTCTTCGACCGACGTTTGCCTGCGATTCCCTTCGAGTGGCACTACAACAGCGAGTACGAACTCACGCTAACCCTGAATAGCCGTGGGCAGCGCTCCTCTTCGCTTCGAGCGCACGTGAAGACTCCCCTTCTAGCTCTCAAACAGCGCCCGCACTTTCTGACGGCCCGTCTTGCTGATGCGAATGGAGGTGCCGTTGTGCAGGGTAAGGGTGCCTTCACGAACCCCCTCGCGATGGAACTCACCGACAAAGCTAAGGTTCACAAGCGCTGATCGATGCACACGAAGAAAGAGTTCGGGGTCGAGGCGCTGCTCGAGATCGGAGAGACTTTCGCGCAGGAGGTAGGTGCGCTCGCGTACATGCAGACTGCTGTAATAATCGGAAGCCTCAATCCACTCGATCTCGTGAACGGGCAGCAGCACATCTTTCGGGCCATCGGGCACGATGAGGCGGCTGGCATAGGCTTTTGTCTCAGGGGCGCGCAGCTCCAAACGTGCGAGCGCGGCCGCGAGGTTGCGCTGCCCCACGAGAGTGTCCTTGGCTTCGATCGTCTGGCGAACACGCTGGACGGCCTGCCTAAGTCTTTCGAGCTCGACAGGCTTCGTAAGGTAGTCGACAGCTTCCACCTCGAAGGCTTCTACAGCGAACTCCCTGAAGGCAGTGAGAAAGATGGTGGGCGGCAGCCTCTGCGCGCCGACCTGTCGGGCGACCTGAAGACCAGTTAAGCCGGGCATCTGTATATCGAGAAATAGAAGATCAGGGGAGACGGATGCAAGGAGCTCCAGGGCCTCATCGCCATCTTGACCCTCTGCAATGATTTCGAGATCAGGCTCCGCGTTGAGCATGAATTTGAGCCGCTCGCGGGCCAGTCTCTCATCGTCAACGATGACGGTACGCAGCTTCATGCAGACACCTTCTCGTAGGGTATCTCGATGAAGACCTCATAGCCGCCGGTAACGAGCTTCGCGGCTTGAAACGTATGCAGGTCGGGGTAGAAGAGCTTGAGTCGCTCGCGGGTGTTGCGCAGGCCGATACCATGGCCCTTCGTGGCGGCTTTCCCGAGCGCATCGCCGTTGTCACGAACGCAGAGCTGCAGCTTGTCTTTGCAGCGGCGGACGGAGGCTTGAAGAACCCCGCCACGCTTCATGGGAGCGATGCCGTGTTGGATGGCATTTTCGACAATCGGCTGAAGGAGGAAGGATGGCACAAGGCCCTCCAGTGCCTCTGGCGTTGTGTCGAAGTGGATTTCGAGGCGGTCCGCGAAGCGCATCTTCTGGATGGCAAGGTAGCTTTGAATCGCCGCAAATTCTTCGTGAAAAGGAACCTTGGCGGAGGTTCCGCGTTCAAGCGAGGCTCGCAGGATGGTGTTGAGGTGAGCGATCGCCTCGCTCGCCTCGTCATTACGGTGCAAGTCGACGAGCGAGGCAATGGAATTGAGTGTGTTGAACAGGAAGTGTGGCTCAAGCTGCATCTGCAAAGCCTGCAGCTGCGCCTGCGAGAGCTGGCGTTGCAGCTCACTCCGCTGCATGGACGCGCGGCGTGCATCGATCTGCGAACGAATAAGCGACGAGGAGATATAGATGAAAGCGTAGATGGTGAGATCGAGACTGAAACGCTCGCCGCTGTAGCGTCCAAAAGGGGCGAAGAAGCGGCCCCATGAGGGCCAATGCCCGCTCAGGACGATAACCGTCTCACTGAGTAGCGCCATGTGCAGGCCGGCGAGAACGCAGCCGGCCGCCAGCTGTGTGAGAATCACGCGAGGCTGCAAGCCGAGCGGCTTGGCCGAGCGTTCCATCCACGCCCAGAGCACGAGCGCAACGACCGCCCACCAATACCAGACCACGAACGCACGCAGAAGCGAGGGCACGAACGGCGCGTCCGGGTACGAAAGGATGACGGTGCTGTGACACTCCATGCCGGTCTTGCAGGAAAGGATTCCGGCGACGACCAGGACCGCGAGGCTTCGGCTGTGGGCGGCCACATGGGCGAGTGAGCCTCCGTTCTGAGAGCTCGGGGTGGCAAGAGAAGTTGGCTGCCTCATGATCTCTACTTTCTGATTACGGCGGTGTCCGCGGATTGCCTCGGGACCAGCTGGAAGTCAGCGTCTAGTCTACTTACGTGCCTGCGTCATGGCATCAAGGCTTCGGGGTTAGACCGTTGAGACGGAGATATTCGACCAGCTGGCCGTAATGGTCATACCCGTGAACGGCGACCCATGCCGCCTCGCTCTCGCGGGTCTGATCAGGTGCGACCCCATTGTCGTCGACGACATCATTCTGGTTAGCCGGGGTGATCGTAGCTATGGATTGATGCACGGCTAGAAAAGAGGCTGCAAGAGCGGCAAGAATCTCGTCCTTCGTCTTTAGCTTACCGATGGCAGCTACATCGACGGCCTCCGGCGCACCGGCGATAAGAGCGGCAATCGCGTAGTTGGCCTGCGTGACGTGCTTCACCTGATCGGCAAAGCTGCGCACCTTGACGAAGTTTGCACCGGGCAAGGCTAAAGATGCCGGACTGAAATCGTACTTGTCTGCCGGCATGGTTTTTGCGACGCTGACGAACTCGCGCTCGAAGCGAAATACGAGTGCATCGACCGCTTTGCGCGGACTGCCCTGGCTAATAGCAGCGGGTGCCTGAGCACCAAGAAATGGAAGATAGCTTGCGCTCATTCCCGCTACCAGAACTGCAATTTTACTGATCTTCATCTTGTTTCCTCGTCTCTCGACATCTGTCGGCTTATCTAGTGTTCAGTCTTCGCAGCTACCCAACACACTGCATGCAGTGAGTGGCTCGGTTTCTGCAGCGAACGTCTCGTAGTGAAGGCGAATGGTGTGCTGGAATGGGCGAGCGGCATGGATCGCAGAGAAGCGGCTCTCAGACATTGCTCCGCGGCTTGGCACATGACCGCCTGTTCTGGTTACGCTCACGGCACTGTGGCAGTTGTTGACTGCACGGCAAGGCGGTTGGCTGCAAACGCCGGGTATGGCGCCCGATCTCTGCGAACTTAAGACTCATGAACATCGCAGGCAATGCGCTGTGAGTGTTTGCTTCTAGGCCGAGCGGTTCGCTCCCCAACCCAACACTCTGAGGATCTACCAATGTTGAATCTACCCGCCGCACTGCTCATGTCCGCTTCGCTGCTCTCCCCCATCCGGAATCTCGCTCACGTCAGCAAGGTCATTCCTGCCGACCAGAGGATAGATTTCACCCTCGTGAACACCACACCCCGCTTTGTGGACCTGAAGATTGGAAATCAGACTTACACCGTACTGACAAAACGTTACCTCTACATCAAGGCTCCCGCGGGCACAGTGGTCTATGCTGCCAGTCGCTTCGACGATTTCCACCGCGGCGATGCCGTGCTGACGGTAACTTCCGCGCTCAAGGAGAGCCGCTTTGACTTGCGCTGATTCTTGTCCCGTCACAGGGCTCTACGAAAAACCAGAGAAGACGGACCCTTGCAAGCGAATGTTTTACTCGTTATCAGTGAGGCCGTCTTCTCGTCATCCCGGGCTTGAGGGGCGCAGGCTCTGGCCGTGTTGTGGCAGGTGTGCCCAATACACGCATTCTGCCCTGAATTTGGGCTGCACCGGCCTGTGGCTATCGGGGTTCCCACACAAATCGGATCATCGCGCTTGGCTACTCGCTTGCGTCTACGACGGTTGCGAGGTTTTCCTTAATCGTTTGCGCAACGTCCTCGATCGAGGTTTGTCGGCTAAGCTCGCGTACCTCGGCAGTGTTTGCGGCTGTTTCAGCACCCACTTGCGCCGCGATCTGGCGGTCCATCTTGAGAACCGCTGTGATCTCCTTTTCGGTGAGCAGTAGGATCTGGAGCATCAGGTGATCCCGCTCGTCGGCTCTGCGACCCATTCGTGCCTGACGCATAAGGATAAAGCTGGCAAGGATAATTGCTTCCATCGCCACTACGGTGCCAAGTAGGGAGAAGGGGTATGGGTCAAAGTGTTTCGTACCCGGAAGCTGGTTCCAGAGAATCCACAGTACGAAGAAGCAGAAGTGCAAGCTGACAAAAGCGAAGCTGCCGACGAAGGTAGCGATCCTGTCTCCAAGCTTCTCGCTAGGCGTACGCTTGGCCAGGAAGTCCTGCTCATGCTTTGCGATCAGGTCTACGTGCGCTTCAATATGGCTCTGAGACATGAGTAAAGTATCCGACAAAGCGCGCATTTAGCAGTAGCTTCTGAGAACGGCGTTGCTCGTTACTTACGGCTGCCGCTCCACTCCAGATACGTGCGCCAGTCACCTTGTCCCGGCATGTGCATCTGGAACCTGCCTGTCATGACTTGGCCCGAGAGTTCATAGCTGAGCCGAAACTGCGGCCCTGGCCCTGGCGTCGACAGGAAGACCACACTGGTCGATGTCGGTGTTGTGACCTCATAATGAATGACATGGCCTTCATTGTCGAAGTAATCAGCTTTGAGGGGGGAGCCGGGTACATCCTGAAAGACATAAAGCAGATCACTATGGGAACAATCGAAGCTCCTGGGTGCTTTACAACCGGGATCGTTCGTTGCATGGCGGGCAAGGATGTGGCCGTCGAGTTCACGGTTGAAGGTGTAGCGCCCCGCCAGCTTGATTGCGGCGTTGCTCTGCACGTTCGCGTCCCACGTACCCTCCAGGAACGCAAGCGATCGAAATGAGTCGGCAGCGGCCGCATTCGTGGGAGCTTGAGCAAATAGAGGCAAGCAGGACAGTACGGTCGCGATGGCACAGCAAACAACCTTCATTACACTCTTCCCTTCATTCCCTTCACAAAACCACGCATCCGCTGTTCAACCTCTTCGGGAAAGAGGACTTCCTGAACTTGATTGAGCGCCCAAATATGGCCGAACGGATCGCGGAGCCATCCATAGCGATCTCCCCAGAACATCGTCGTGGGAGGTAGAGCTGGACTGCCGCCTTCATCAACGGCCTTCTTGTATGCCGCGTCCACATCTGGAACCGAAACCTGAAAGACGCAGGTAGACCCGCCGAGAGACTCAGGGGCTGCCAACAGGGCACCCTCGACGCGGCGCTGCTGATGAGCAGGCTCCTCCGAAGAAACTTGCACCAGGGAATTCCAGAGCTTAAGGTGCAGATGCTCCCCAGCACCGCTCGGCGACGGAGACCGGTATAAAACAGTGGCTCCAAAGGCCCGCTCGTAGAAAGCAAGCGCTTCGGCTGTGTCGCGGACAACTAGGTGCGGCACGATCACCCCTAGCTGCGGAACGGACCCTTTAACGGCCATGCTTTCCACCTCTCGTCTTAACTGGCTCGGGAGTGTCTTGCTCGTCTCTGACGAAGGCCCAGGCATGCCCCGCAGGATCGAAGAAGCGTTTGAGGCCGTTCGACCAATCGAAGACCACACGTAGGGGCCGACCCGTCAGTCTATAGATCTGCTCCATCCCAACCTTCTCAGAGGACACAAGGTCGGCTTCTTTCAGCTCTCGTAGGTGCTGAGAGACGGCTGGTTGCGTCATCGCAAAAGCGGTCGTCAGCTGCTTCACAGAGCAAGCGGATTCTGACAGCAACGAAATGATCTTGCGCCGTGCCGGATGCGCGATGGCCCTGAACACCACATCGGTCGAAGTCATAAAAAGAGACTACATAAGCATTTCCTTATATACAAGGCTCGAACAGCAGATCACCTCTGCGAGCTGATTGTGCTGGGGCGAGGGCACAGAGAGTAATAGCGGGAGTCGCAATAGCGGAAGTAACGGATTGGAAGGGTGTACCAGACCGTTCGTACGCGTTTGATGTCGGGCAAGTTGAGAGCCAATCTCTTTGGCAGCCCGTCGGCCGAGGAGCGCTGCAACAATGACCCCAGGATGCCCAACAAGGCTCAGAGGTACCAAGGGATGTTGATCACGATGATTCGCTGATTGCCCCTGAGCAGAAGGAGCAATTTGAGTAGTTGAACGCACTGATTATGGAGTAAGTTCCCACCGGTACTTCACATACTCCTCCAGAGTGCGGTCGACCGCTCGCGTAACCCGCTGCAAGGCCATCTCACGCAGCGCAATCAGATTTCCGCGACGGAAGAAGTTTGCTAAGGATCGCTCCACGCGCTCCGCGGGTAGGTGTCACCTCTCCGCATGCGTGTCACGAGAGCTTCGGGAGTGAGGTCGCTAAGAACAATCTCATCTGCACGATCCAGAACCAAGTCCGGCACCTGCTCGCGTACGGTAATCCCGGTAACTCCGTACGCCGCTTTCTTCATTATAGGCGCGGCTGGAGCCTTGCTATCCGACTCCGAGATGAGCGGAGAAAACCGCAAAGAATTGGTCAGTATCGTCGATGAGGAAGCTGATCGCTTGAACCGGCTTGTGGGCAGGCGGTGGAGATGGCGCGCATCGACGCCCGCGAAGTCCAGATGCATATGGAGCCGCTTGGCATGTTTGAACTGGTCGAGCAAGCGCAAGCGGACTGCGGGTGGGTCTCGGACCCTCACGCGTTGCAGGTGAACATCTCTGATTCCCCCAAGATCTCGGGCGACCGCGAACTTCTAGGGAAAGTTATCTGTAACTGGCTTGAGAACGCGGCCAAGTACTCCGCAGCGTCTTCGCCCATCTTTGTCACAGCCGAGCTGAAGGACGGCTTTCTCGCAACCAGCATTGCAGACCGCGGTATCGGCATCGATCCCGCCGAGCAGAGCCACTGTGTAGTCGAGACCAGAGCCTGCTCGGTCCCGAATGTCCGTGGCCCTGGACCGAGGCCTGCACCAGCAGTGCCGGATGTACTCCAGATCTCTAACCCGCTTCCGAGACATCAGATGAAGCGCCACGTCCCGCACAGCGGTGAACAATGGGATGCGGGACAGCCGAGGTTACAGGTCCAGAAAGAAGTTTCAGAACCGGATTACGGTTTCCGCCCACGCCCGGAATCGATGCTTCGGGTCCAGAGGGGAAAGTTTTCACGCCATTTGTAACGGTCAAACGGTTGCACAACTCGGAATGATATACACGCCCGATTAGGCTGACTCAGGCGGAATCCCCCGAAGGTTCTCGAACATGAATGGCCGCGTGGGACGAGCGAGCCGAACGTTGCAGGATCACCTGGCAAAGGAGCTTCGTCGGCGGCACGACGAGCCGTTCATTCAAGCGCTCCACGAACGCTGGCAGCGAGGCGTTACCGCTCTCGATGTCGTTAATGCCGGCGAGCCGAAGCTGGCAAGCCGCTGAGCTCATCGCTGGCGATCGTAGTCTTCCTGTGCGGGATCCTGTCTAGAAGCTGTATCGGCGACATGGGACAACATTGTAGACAATCACCGTCGTTGAGCGGCAAGCCCTTCCAAGGTGCCTGATTCCCAGTGTGAACGGGTCAGGTCTGAGAGCGTTTGACGCAACGCACCAGATCGTTTACCGTCAGTTCCATGTTGATGACCTCTCGTCGTTGTTGTTGCTCCCGCACTCAATAGCTGGGTGAGCGACACACGTTCTTAGAGACCGACGTACTCCTCTACCAAGACATAGCCTCGAGTCAACGCTCAGGTCATTGCCCCTCCGGCAATCAGCCTGGCTGTGTTCCTCGCCCGTGGTGCACTCCTCCGTGAGTCAGGAGTTCGCGGCCGAAGAACACGCGAAGCTCTGGGCCCACCGCAATCCTAAGGAGCTGTCATGAGCAAGGTTGTGAATCAAATTCTGATCGCGAACGCACAGTACAGTTCATCTTTTGGTGGCAAGACTTCACTTGCTCTTCCGCCCGCGCGGCGCTTTGCAGTTCTTACCTGCATGGATGCCCGTCTTGACCCGGCCAAATTCGCCGGTCTGGCCGAAGGCGATGCCCACGTGATCCGCAATGCAGGTGGGCGAGCCAGCGACGATGCGATCCGGTCCCTGGTGATCAGCTATAAACTGCTCGGAACAAAGGAGTTCTTTGTTATCCATGACACGGATTGCGGCATGGAGTTCTTCACCAATGAAGTAATCCGTGGCTTGTTGAACAGCAGCCTCGAAACCGCTGAGCTGACTCCTTCCGGGTTCAAGGACGTTGGCGCCGGGCCAGGTTCAAGCGCCGGAAATTACATCGAGTGGCTAACGATCGCTGATCAAAGACAGGCAGTCCTTGATGACGTAGCGCGCATCCGCACCCATCCACTTGTTCCCTCTTCGATTCCGGTTTACGGATACATCTACGACGTCCGTAACGGAAAGCTGCTTGAAGTCGAGGGTGCGGCAGCAGCAGGCGCGGCACACTGAACGCACAAGATGTTCAAACTTCGCTACACCAGCTCTGCAGCAAATGCTTGCTAAGCGCAAACAGAGAGCGACAAAGCGAGCTATCGTACGAAAGCTGATCTGGTCATCGCTGCGAACTAGCAATGTTTTTCTATGAATCGACAACAGCCCGACGAGGTCGCAAATGCTCCGCTTCACGTCCCATGCTCGGCAGATTTTCGCCACCGCGTTCCTAATTTCCATCTCGTTCGTCAGCGTATCGGCCCAGAGCGGAAACTCTTCTGTGGAGGGAACTGTGTCTGATCCCACGGGCGCCGTTTTACCAGGAGCTGCCATCGTCTTGACCAACACAGCAACGAATGGAGTACTGAAGACCGCCACGGATTCGTCTGGCGAGTACTTGTTTCCCGCGATTACTCCGGGGGTGTATTCCATCGAGATCGGAAGCGCAAACTTTGCGTCATACCGGGTCTCGCAGTTCAAAGTAATTGTTGGGCAGCATGCAACCGAGGACGCGAAATTGAGCCCTGCCTCGGCGACCACGGTGGACGTCGACGCGAGCGGGCTTTCCAATCTGATCGATCCGCAGTCCAATGACCTCGGCACGGTGATCGGTCCGCAGAGCGTTGAACAGCTGCCACTCAACAATCGCAACTTCCTGCAGCTTGGATTGCTTTCGGGAGCGGCCCAGGTGAATGCGGGCGCTTCGAATGGCTCCGTCGCGCAAACCGGCCACCCTTCGCTTTCGCTGGATGTTGCAGGCAATGAGCCTGATTACACGATGTATGTGGTCAACGGCCTGGAAACGCTGGGCAGTCGTGCAGGAAATACCTCGCTCAATCTTTCCACGGGAGCTATCGATCAGTTTAAGGTGCATTACGGCTTCTTTATGCCCGATCTTGGGCCTAATCCAGGCATTGTGGATGTCGTGACCAAGGGGGGCACCAATCATTTCCACGGTGAGGCCTACGAGTTCGTCCGCACCAATCAGATGGAGGCAAGGAACTACTTTTCACTCACGGGTGCAGGCGCGCCTATCCCGCCCGGTCCGTACCATCAAAACCAGTTCGGCGGGGAGATTGGCGGTCCCATCTTGAGAGACAAGCTTTTCTTCTTTGCCAACTACGAAGGCTATCGTCAAACACAGTCGGCCGTGGTTACAGGCTATACACCGACATCTGCCATGTTTGGCGGGGACTTCCATCTGCTCGGAACGCCAATTTATGATCCGGCCACGTTTAACCCGGCAACGGGAACACGCACGCAATTTGAAGGCAATATCATCCCCAAAGGACGGATCAACGCGGCATCTGCGGCGCTGCTGTCGTACTACCTGCCCGGGTCCAGCCTGGCCAACACGCCGAACAACATCACGGGAACGCCGCGCACCACGTTGAACTCCGATCAGATCACCGGCCGTCTGGATGCCAATCTGAACCAACGCAACCAGATCTATGCGGAAGGCAACTGGTTGAACTCACCGGCGGATACTCTGGGCCTCTTCCCCGGGCAGGGCACGGCGTATCCCCTCGACACAGAGCTCGTGAACCTTGGTTGGAACTGGACGCTGAGCCCCACGAAAGTGAACGAGCTCAGGCTCGGCGGCATACGCGATTCGGTTTATGACGAAGGGCTCGCCGAGAACGGTCTTGAGACTGGCCTCAACATCACCGGTACCGGCGATGCAAACGGAGTTCCGGGCATTGCGATCGCCGGCTTCACCAGCTTCGGTACCTCCACGGGATTGATCGGAAACCTAGACAACATCTACCAGATCCATGACAGCTTCAACTGGCTCAAGGGCAATCACCAGATCAAGTTTGGCGCCGAGATCGCCTATCTGCGCACCATTCAGTCCAGCGCTAACGCCAACGCTCGCGGCGTGTTCACCTTTAACGACACCTACACCGCGCAGCTTGCCGCAAATGGCAAAGGCGGCTACTCCACCGTGGCCAACACCGGCAACGCCTTCGCCGACTACCTGCTGGGGGACCTCACCACGGGCCAGTCGATCGCAATGCCGCGCACGCATGTGCGTTGGACCACGGCGTACCCCTACCTGCAGGACACCTGGAAGGCACGTCCCAACCTGACCATCAATGCAGGCGTGGCCTGGTTCGGCAACACCACACCCAACCCGAGCGGCCCTGACAAGAATCTCTTCCACAGTTTCGACTTCACCTCGGGCAAGCCGGTCTTCGCGGCGCTCGGTCAGACTGACCCCGAGGTGTACCCGATGACGTTGACGAACTGGGCACCCAGAGTCGGTATCAGCTATCAGCCCAAGAAAGACACATTGATTCGTGGCGGTTGGGGCATCTACTACACGACGCAGCAGGCCGTAAATATCCAGTACGCGGTCGTCTCGCAGTACATCACCATCAACAACGCGGTCTCGAACACGCAGCCATCTCCGAACTATGTTTTAGGCAAAAATGTGCTGCCCTCTGTGACCATCGGGCAGATCACGCCGGCACAGGCAAACTCCATCACCGGCCCCATCCAATACCTGTCGAGCAACTACCGCTCTCCCTACATATCGCAGTGGGATCTCGACCTACAGCACACGTTTGGAACGCACTATCTGGTCGACATCGCTTACATCGGTAGTGCGGGCTTCCGCTTGCCGCTTAACTACAACCCCTTTGACTGCTCTGCGCCCGGCTCCAACCTCTGCATTGATGCCAACAACCCCTACAACGGCAAATACACCTACATGCAGGAGGTCGACACCATTGGTTTCGGCGATTACAACTCACTGCTTGTAAAGTTCCAGCGCCAGTTCGCCAATGGCCTGAGTTTGTTTGTTAACTACAACTACTCCAAGGCGCTTTCGGCCTCGCAGGAAGGCAGCAATGGAACGCTGAACCAGCGCCGCAGCTGCCTGCCGGACTGCGACTACGGTCCAACAACCTATAACGTGCCGCAATCGCTCATGATCAGCGGCGTTTGGGAGCTTCCCGTGGGTCGCGGTCGTGCCTTCGCCAGCCACATACATCCGGCTCTCGATACTGTCGTGGGAGGCTGGGATCTGGATCTCATCGCCACAGTACAACAGGGCAATCCCATCAGTCTCACCGCGCCCAACAACACCGCTTGGTCGCCTGGCATGATTCGGGTTAACACCTACTGCAACGGCCGCGCACAACTCTCCAACAAGAACCTTCGCAGCAATGGCCATTACTGGGTGAAGCCGCAGATTGCGGGTGGCACCGAGGCGCAGGGTAACTGCTATGTTGATCCAAGTCTTGATCCTGTGAACCGCACCGGCCCCAACGGCACACTGCCCAATGGCGCCCGTGCGGCCTTTGGCACAACGAGCTTCGACAGCCTCAACGGGCCGGGCCTCGATAACTGGGATATCGGCGTGCACAAGGATTTTTCGCTGTACCGCGAAACGCGCTTCACCCTGCGCGGCGAGTTCTTTAATGCCTTCAACCACGCCCAGTTTGCCAATCCCGTGTCCACAGTGGCGTCTAACAACTTTGGGCAGGTCACCAGCACGCAGCATGACGCCCGCGAGATTCAAATCGGTGGCAGCCTCTCTTTTTGAGTTCGCAGCGAAGCGATCCCCACCGGAAACATCGAAAAGTAGGCAAAGGCACATCTGAGAAAGTGAGCTAACGCATGATAAACCGACGCGATTTTCTGGTGGGAGCCACTGCCTCCGCAGGTACGGCAGCGCTGGGCTTCGGCGCCCTCGGGCAGTCCAAGCCGGCAAAGCGGCCCAATCTGGTGTATGTCTTTGCCGACCAGTTGCGTTACTCGAGCTGCGGCTTCGCGGGTGATCCGCACGCCCGTACACCGCATATGGACAAGCTCGCATCGCAGGGCGCGAACTACCATCAGGCCATCTCGTCCACGCCTGTGTGCGCGCCCTATCGCGCCTCGCTGATGACGGGAAAATTCCAGTCCAGCACGGGCATGGTCATCAATGAACTTCGTATGAGCCCCGAGCACGAGTGCTTCGGCCATGTACTCACGAAGGCCGGCTACGACACCGCCTACATCGGCAAGTGGCATCTGTGGGCGGCGCAGCAGGGACATCATGATCTCGTAAAAAACGGCTTCACGCCACCCGGTCCGTACCGGCTTGGCTTCGACGATCACTGGGCCGCGTATAACTTCAACCACATCTACAATCACGCACCCTACTTCCTCAACGACGCAACCCCGCACATCCGCCAGCAATACGAACCCGACTCGCAGACCGATGCGGCCATCGAATACGTCAAAGGCCGGAGCAATGGTCAGGAGCCTTTCGCGCTCTTTCTCTCCTGGGGACCACCGCACTACCCGTGGGGGCTGGACAACGTGCCGCCCGCGTATGCCGAACTCTTCCGCAACGCGAATCTGCCGATGGCACCCAACTACTCCACGATGCAGGATCCCTATGCCGACGACTGGCAGAAGCTGCCGCCGGACTATGACCATCTCGTGCACGAATGGCTCAGGGTCTATTACGCCCAGGTAACCAATCTCGACTGGAATCTAGGTCGGCTTTTAGCTGCGCTGGACGCCACTGGCCAAGCCGAGAACACAATCTTCGTCTTCACCTCCGATCACGGAGAAATGTTCGGATCGCACGGCCGCCAGGCCAAACTGATCTTCTATGAGGAAGCCGCACGCGTACCCTTCCTCGTTCGTTGGCCCGGAAAGATACGCGCCAACACAAAGACCGATGCCCTGCTCGGCACACCGGACATTATGCCCACGTTGCTATCCATGCTGAAGCTGCCCGTACCGCGTACCGTGGAGGGCAACGACCTGAGCGGCCCTGCGTTAGGCACCAGCCTGGCGGACAACGAGGCGGCGCACATGCAGGGCATGGGCGCCACGGCGGCCTGGGTCGATGGCACGGAGTGGCGTGCCCTGCGCGATCACGAGTACACCTACGCCATCTATCATCGCGACCGCAGGGAACTGCTCTTCAACAATCGACTGGACCCATTTCAGATGAAGAACCTTGCCGAGGATCGTGGCCATGCGACGTTGCTGCAGCACCACCGCGAGCGCTCTCAGCATTGGCGGAAGGAACAGAACGACACCTTCGAAACTTGCAGCTGGTATCAGCCGCGCTGGACCAAAGACCGCAACATCACGAATACCGCGCAAGGCGTAGGCCAGAATCTTGACCGGCTGCAGGAGATCATGACGAAGTGGCTTCCGGACGGCATCGGGGAACGTTCGGTTGGCGTGAAGGCCGGTCTTTAGAACCGGTCGCCTCCCAGCGCAGCCACGCTCAGCCCCATGCTGACCGCGGCCGCAGTCCAAGTCGAAAGGCGTAAGGGGAAGAATTGAACCGTAGAAACTTTCTTAAGTCCGCGGGTGCCGCCGGGGTGGCGACCGCAGGCCCGGCCCTCGGCGCCGCCATCGGTAGCGAGCCCAGGCAGGTGATCGTGATTCTGGGTGAGTCGGTGCGGCGGGACATGTTGAACTGCTATCGGAACACCGGACTCAAGACACCGAATCTCGATCGCCTCGCCGCAGGCGGCATTCGGTTCGACAAGGCCTACAACTGCCAGCCCGTGTGTGCGCCCGCGCGTTCCGCCATCTGGACGGGACTCTACCCGCACACCAATGGCGTCTGGGGCAACAGCATGCCGCTTGGTGACACCACACACACCATCGGGCAGCGCTTGTCTGACCGTGGCATCGAATGCGCCCTCATCGGCAAGTGGCACCTCTCCGGAACCGACTACTTCGATACCGGCAGAACGCCGCCGGGCTGGAATGCCGCGTACTGGTACGACATGCGCCGCTACCTCACAGAGCTTTCGCGCGAGGACCGGCAGCGTTCTCGAAAACCATCGACTGGCGATGATCCGACCTGGACCGCGGAGATGTGCTACGGCCACCGGGTAACCAATCGTGCAGTCGATTTTCTCGCCAGTCACAAGGGCGATGATTTCCTTCTCGTCGTTGCCCATGACGAGCCGCACGGCCCCAGTCTGTGTCCTGTCGAGTACTCGAAGGCGTACGAGACTTTCGTCTTTGCCTCCGATCCCAATCGCAATGATTCGCTTCAGAACAAGCCTGCGGCGCAGCGCATCTGGGCCGAGTCGCTGCCACAAGCCAAATCAGGAGCACGCGGCATGCCGGAGCCCCTGCAAGGAAAGCAATTCTTCGGCTCGCATACGTTCATCGACGCAGAGATCGGTCGCCTGCTCGATCAGATCGAGCAGAGCGCACCAAATGCGCTGGTGATCTACACCTCCGATCACGGCGTATTCCTTCAGTCGCATCGCCTCGAAGACAAAGGTCCGGCGATGTATGACGAGGTCACTCACATCCCGTTCATCGCAAGATGGCCCGGCAAAGCGCCCGCGAATACTACGTCGCAACAGCTCGTCTCGCACATCGATCTGAGCGCAACCCTGATGGAGTTCTTCGGTTTCGAGATACCGAAAACACTTGAAGGCGTGAGCATGCTGCCCTTGTTGAAGGACCCGAACACCTCGGTCCGCAAAGAGGTCTTCATCGAGTGGGGACGCTATGAGGTCGACCACGACGGCTTTGGTGGCTTACAGCCCATTCGCTGCATCTGCGACGGCCGTCACAAGCTCGTGATCAACCTCATGGTTACCGATGAGCTTTATGACCTCGACACCGATCCCGGTGAGTTGCACAACCTGATCGATTCTCCACAACACGCAGCAATCAGAAATGATCTGCACGACCGTCTTCTGAACTGGATGAACGAATCGCGGGATCCCTTTCGCGGCTACTATTGGGGCAGGCGTCCCTGGCGTCCGGACTTCCCGGAGCGTTGGGCGAATGCGGCCATGACGCGCCAGCGTGAGAATGATGGCTATCTACCGCGTGAACTGGACTACGACACGGGCCTCACGATGGGAAGCGCTACCCGGTCGAAGTAGTGCCTGTCAAACCGGCTCAGGAGGACTTTCATCTCATGCCATCGAGCACCCTTTCCCCAACGCAGACCGCAAAATCCTGCTGCGCTCCGAAAGCAGATCACGAGCCAACAAGCGCTCCATCCGACCAGCGGAAGGCCAACCAATCTGAACCTGCATCGGAGACCGTCTCCGGGCTGGTTCGTCTGCAGGGCGGACCGTTTCGCATGGGCACGGACTACGCTGAGGCCTTCCCGCAGGATGGCGAAGGTCCGGTTCGCACCGTGGTCCTCCATCCCTTCGAGATGGATCGCTTCCCTGTTACCACTCGTCTCTTTCAGCTTTTCACCGAGGCAACGGGCTACCGCACAGAGGCGGAGCGCTTCGGCTGGTCGTTCGTTTTCTGGAAGGGTATCTCCAGGAGAAAGTTCCAAACCCTGGTGGCGGATACCGTCGCGGCGACGCCCTGGTGGTGCAAGGTTCCGGGCGCCTGCTGGCACACGCCGGAGGGTCCCGGTTCCAACGTGTCCAAGCGTCAGGACCATCCCGTCGTCCACACCTCGTGGAACGATGCCCAAGCCTATTGCAACTGGGCCGGCCTGCGCCTGCCGACCGAAGCGGAGTGGGAGTATGCGGCACGCGGAGGTCGCGATCAGTCGCTCTATCCCTGGGGCGACACGCTGCGCCTCAAAGGCAGGTACCAGTGCAACATCTGGCAGGGAGACTTCCCCAACCTCGACACTGCAGAAGACGGCTTTGCTGGAACCTGTCCCGTGGACGCATTCGCCCCTAACGCCTTCGGCCTCTTCTCAAACGTGGGCAACGCGTGGGAGTGGTGCGCCGATTGGTTCGGCACCGATCACCCTGCCGCCCCCTGCACCGACCCTCGTGGTCCCGCGCAGGGGCCGGGCCGTGTGATCAAGGGTGGATCGTTCCTTTGCCACAGGTCCTACTGCAATCGATACCGTGTAGCCGCCCGAAGCTTCAATACCCCAGACAGTTCTTCCTCCCATATCGGCTTCCGCTGCTCTAGAAGTTTGCCAGGGTAGCTTTCCCCGCACTGACGACGGGAACGAACAAAGCCAAGACGTCGATGAAGCGTAATTGACCGAGGGCTCACAGTATCCATCGGTCGCGTCAGCACCTAGACCGCAGCAGGTGTAAGCAGCTGATCCCAGACCCTGTGCTGGTCCAATAAGGTTATGTTCTGTTGCACTTGCTTATTAGTGCCGGACAGAATGTCACCTCTCTGCCATATCGGATATCCGAAAAGCATGGGCTTGGTAGCGATGAGTGCGAAGGATCCGCAGCGCATGAAAGTGTTGACGCAAGTTCTGGCCGGGCGGCGAAGTGCAGCATCGGCAGTTACTATACCGACGATCAGCGATCGGCAAGCGTACCAGCCGGCAAGCCCGGTATCGAAGAACTCCGAGTCGAAGTTGTGCACAAGGCCCAAATTGGTCATCGAAACCGGAGCCAGGCACGAAATCCTGTGCGCGAACCGACTGGCGAAGGAGCTAAAGCTTGAAAACAGCAGCGACATGGGAGCTGGCAACGTCTTCCTTTCCAGCTTCACAGAACGCTATAGCGCAGTTGTAGTGCCGCCGGCCAAGACGCAGATCTCCACCTCCATTGCGTACGGCCACTACCCGGCTGGATCACCTTCTGTGTGAATAGCGCTACGTGGACGCACGACTGACTTCCATTACGACTGCAAGCAGATCGTCCTGGAACAGACCAGGAAGCACAGGGCCTTGATGGTCAGTACGTCGAATGGTTCGACTACTCTGAGAGGCCATTGAAGGGTCGCTAGCCGGGCGAGTTGCTGGACGATTCCAAGATCTCTACCGATCGAGGCATGTCGGTGAAGGTGCTTGGCGTAAAAGGACCAAAGCTCGCAGGGCATACGGCAGAGACACAGGATTGGGTGTTCGATGTCGGTAAGCAATTTCTTGCCAGCGGCATGAAGGAGTTCCTGCAGGCGTTCAAGCCGAATGCGCGGAGATCGCCCCGAAGCTCTCGGACAGCGTGAAGGGCGCAGTCTCCACGGTAGCCCGGGCGACGAACACGGTCCTGAATGCGGTGGGAGCGAACTCCGAGAAACTGGCATTCTATGGGCATCCGATTGTGCATCCGGCAGGTGACGAGTATCTCTCCCAGGTTCCCTTCCGGTATGGCGAGTACGTGGCGAAGCTGGGCTTCTTCCCCGCTTCGCCCGGTTTGCAGGCACTCAAGGAGCAGCCATTCGACCCGGAGACGCCGGACGCGCTACGTGAAGCGATGAATGCTTTCTTCAAACCAATCCGGCCGAGTTCGACTTGCGGGTCCAGCTCAACACGGGCCTGGAGGACATGCCCGTCGAGTATGCTCAGGCGGAGTGGCCCGAAACAGAATCGCAGTACCAGACAGT
Organism: uncultured Acidobacteriaceae bacterium; assembly: GCA_964242225.1. Taxonomy (GTDB): domain Bacteria; phylum Acidobacteriota; class Terriglobia; order Terriglobales; family Acidobacteriaceae; genus Granulicella. Next base: position 34,943 of record CAXTAE010000008.1, on the reverse strand, counting down.
CGCCGGCTTGTAATCCCGTCCAAACGGCGTGGGATCCGGCGAAGGACGGGTACTTCGAGGATCTGACTTTCTCTCCGGCATATGGGCTTGCGGCGCACCGTCCCTTGGGCGGCATTAACCGCGCGCGTCTGATTGCGTACAAAGCCCTTGCGGACTGCAGGCTCGCCGACAACGGCGAGAAAGCTCAGATGCCGAACAGCCTGGACGAGGTTCGGGCATAAGCAGGGACGACTAAGCCGAGAATGGCGCACAGGTGCCTCCTGTGCGCCATTCATCTGGTCCGACAACAAAAGCTAGAACCACCAAATCTCAACATTAGCGTTGTATTCAGTAAGCGGAAAAACTTCCTACCTACGCCACAGCACCCATGCCGCCAGTGACGCCATAGATCTCTCCGGTAATGTAGCTTCCCTCCTGCGAGGCCAGAAGCACATAGACGGGAGCCAGCTCGACGGGCTGGCCGGGGCGCTTGTAGGGAGTCTTCTCGCCAAGCGTCTTCAACTTCCCTTTGTCACCATCCGCCTCCTGCAACGGCGTCCAGATAGGGCCTGGCGCGACCGCGTTAATACGGATACCGTGCTTCTCCATCAGCGGTTCGCTAAGACCCTTGGTGAAGTTGGTGATGGCCGCCTTCGTCATCGCATAATCGAAGATGTTGGAAGAGGGATCATAGCCCTGCACACTCGTGGTGTTGATGATCGAGGAGCCGGGCTTGAGATGCGGCACGGCAGCTTTGGTGATCCAGAAGAGCGCGTAAACATTCGTCTTCATAAGCGCATCGAAGCGCTCGGTCGAGGTCTCGACCAGACCTTCGGTCTTGCCCATCTTGCCGGCGTTGTTGACCAGGATATCGAGGCCACCTAACTGCTCAATGGCATCGGCGACCAAGCGCTGGCAGAAGCCCTCATGCGAGATATCGCCGGGCAGCAGCACGGCCTTCCGGCCAGCGTCGCGAATGTACTTCGCGACCTCTTCGGCATCTCCTTGCTCATCGGGCAAATAGCCGATGGCGACATCGGCGCCTTCACGCGCAAAGGCAATCGCGGCAGCACGGCCTATGCCGGAATCGGCGCCGGTCAGCAATGCTTTGCGGCCGGCGAGACGACCGGAGCCCTTATACGAAAACTCGCCGCAATCAGGCTTCTCGGTCATCTGGGCCTGGGTTGCGGGGGCGGACTGAACTTCAACGCTGGACGGCGGCCCGGGGTACAGCGAACGGGGGTCCTGCGGGGTAACGAGATCAGTTGGCATGGTGCTCCTTACGGTGGGCTAAAAATAGCGCATTCAATACGCATGACATGAGATGCCCATGTTCCCTACCCTATGCTCAGCAAGAGTTGATCAGTGGGCGTCGCTCCCTTGAACGATTGAATTCAGACAAACGCCGACCCATATGAACCAGCAAAAGGGTTCATCACTCTATTGAGTGGCTGGCCGCAAAAGATGTAGAGGGAACCAGATGCATAAATGCGATGTCATACCCTTAGCAACACCTGGACGAAAGGACAGCAGCAAGTACAGATCTGGTCGTCGCGGGACCGATGATCCACGAAGTAGATCCGCCGGGGGTGTCGCGGTAGCCATAATCGTCTCGAATGCTTACGAATGGCTTTTGTTGCTATTTCCCCTGAACTCGGCGTAGTCCTACTACGCCGAGCGTGGCCGTGAAAGGTTATTTGGTCTAATTAACAAGGGTGCGGGCCCCATCTCCATAAAGTCGCCGGGGCCTCTGACCCATGCTCCGAGAGAAGCGTGACAGCTCTCCGCTCCTTCCCTTGCGTCGCAGACGGGGATACGCTTCGACACTGTTCCGCTAGGTGCGGAGGGCCATGTCACGGTTCCAACGTATACAGGGGTTCTTAGGTCGTGGCGTTAGCCCTACACTGTTCACTTCCCTAGCTCATTTCGCGCGAAGGGGAGCCGCCGTGCTCCGACCGTTCTCCTGCTCCTCTAGGAGCTTGTCGATCTCCGGCCGCCGTAGCTTGTACCAAGCCTGCGCGTTGCCCATGTGACATCGCCTGAAGTGGTAGGCAGGTCCGGAAGCTGATACTTCCCAACTCTGCGCTCGCCAAATTCAAGTGGCTCGATGCTTTGCCAATCTGGCCATGGACGGACCTTTCGTGGGCGAGGTCCGCTTCCCGCGTTCCGAAGAGCACGGCGAAGAAGCCAACACGCCAGGCCTCTAGTCAGCCGACGAAGCAAGTTGCAGCTTCCGCGCCCAAGCAGCAAGCGTAGTCAGCCTCTCGTAACCATGGACTTTAGAGCGACAAATTCGGAGCAGCGTCGGGCGTCACTCGAAACTCAGCATCGGAGTCGTTCAGAGCTCGCGGATCAATCGAGCTGCGCCTGAAAAGGCGATGCAATCCAGAACGGGTGATTTTGAAGAAGAAAGACGATCCTAAACGTGTGTCCAGTATGGGATTCTGTAGCATTTGCGCCATTGTGGTGCAGTTCTGCTGGCGGCCGCACCCCCCTGCTCTTACCTTGCTTCCAGCTTGTCGCTCGCCAGACTGTCACCATAGCGAAGAAGCGGCGGACATGACCTACTCAGGTCATGCTTGCCGCTCAGCCTCGACGCCGCGCTCGGCTTACCACGGAGCTGCAATCCCTCCAGCTGTACACCGAGGGCTTGGGATTGCTGAAAGCTTTCGTAAGGCAGCCGAAGACACCGGTTGCTGCTGGGCCACAACGGCATCGAGGGTTTCAAGGTGACCCGGTGTGGAGAGCCTTCACTCAGCACTGGGCCATCTGTGCCGCCTGCCAGCGAAGCGATTTTGACTCGTATGCCTGAGCCACCTTGGAGCATCACTTCCGCTAACGCGACTTTACGAGACTAATCTCTACAGCTCGCAAAGAACAAAAGGCGTTCTACGACCTTCGAGACAGTCTGCGACAAGGTTCTCATGTGTCCTCTAGTTCCAAAACATTGCATTGGCAGCGGGCATCGCCCCTTAGCGCTGAAGGAGTCCATCACCAAACAGCACCTTGTAGAGCAGTGCGTTCAGAGATATGTGCTCCATGGCGAGCCCGTTCTTACGTGCCGGTAGAAGTTGACGATAATCATCAACGTTTCTTTTGGTTGAAGCTTCTAGATCTTCGAAGGTTTGGCCCGGGAAGGCCTTGATGAATGGCCATTCTGCACTCATAACGTGGCCTCCTGTCCCGCCGGTTCGCTGGCACGGTCCCAACGACACCCATGCCTCTCTCCGAGTCCTGCCCGGAATCGCAAGCGCTCTTCCTCGCTCATCTTCGCCCAGCGCTCGTCCATGCCTCGCTTCCAACGGCGCCCACCCCCATGCCTGTGGAACCCGCCAAACAGGATCTTGCTGAGGACCAAGAGCCCAAGCGCCTGGACGAAGGTAATCGACCGCCAGCCAAAGATGGCGGGCATGAGCCAGTTCCATAGCCGCTGCACAATGAATCCAAATATCGTGATCCCCACCCCAACCACGGTCACGATCTTGATGCCCTTCAGTAGCCGGTGTCTCCTCATCGCTTTACCTAAATTCCTTCCCATACTGTTTCTTGATCTCTGTGAGTCGTTCGCGCAAGTGCAGAACGGCGTAGCGTTTCCGAGAAAGCAGCGTGTTCACGCTCGTTCCCGTTTCTTGCGATAGCTCCTTGAAACTGCGGCCCTCGGACTCATGCGCGATAAAGACCTCACGCTGACTTTTCGGCAGTTCGTCCAATGCTTCCTCAAGAGCATCGAAGAGCAGGTTGCGCGCAAAGATTGCGTCTGGGCCGGCATCGGGCGAAGGCAGCAGGTCGCCAAGCGTCCTTTCTTCTCCTCCGCCTGCGACCTCGTCTAGAGAGTCGGTCTTGCGCTTGCGGAAGAGGTCCGTGATGCGGTTTCGCGCGACCGTGAACAGCCACGCTGTGACCTGTTCGGCCGGCTTAAGCAGCCGGTACGCCTCAATCAGCTCAAAGAAGACGTCCTGAAGGATGTCCTCAACGTCTCCTGTGTCGAGCACCCGGCTGCGGATGAAACGGCGCAGACGAGGCTCGTCTCGTTCCAAAGCCTTGGCAATGGATCGATCCTGCTCCGCAATGGTCCAATCCGGGCTTTGCATCTTCTCCTTGCTGGCGCTTCTTCATCGCCCCTAAGGTAATAACGGTTCAGGAGGAGAGATATTGTGCTCCGTATAGCGATTCTGTTCTTTCGAGCCTTCTATGGGCCTGAATCTCTCGCCCCGCTGAAGCCTCGGCAAAGTTCTGCCTGACTGTCCACTTCTGCTCAGCCTGCGACAGACCCCGTGCGGGATCATACTTGGGACGGAACGCTGGTCAGGAAGCGTGATCTTGAGAGGTTCAGTGCCTGCCTTGTGGAGCGAGGACCGGCGAGCGCCTCAGTTCGTTATTCTCGGGGCGACCGGTGTATTGGCCTCAAGGCTTGTGGGGGAGTGTTGCACAATCCGATCACCTCTTCGGCCCCGCTTTCGTTGGTGGCTGCAGCGACGCTCCGAAGGCAGGACAATGGTTCCTAGGTTCTCACGGCTCCTCACCTTGCTTTTCTGTCTCTTAAGCAGCGCGCATGCAGCTGTGCTGAACTGTCACGACCTAAGAGGCTACATCATCCCTGCTGAGCTAACTGGCATGACGTCACGTGGTGGCATGGTGGACTCCGCTCATCACATAAAGGGTCTTAATGGCGGCTATTGCCGTCTCTTAGGAAAGATCATGTCCGTCGACCGCGACGCTGATCCCATCCGTTTTGAAGTAAACCTGCCAGAAACATGGAACGGAAAGGCCCTTCAGTTCGGGGGCGCCATCTTCGACGGGTACCTCCATGAAAGCGATGGCCGTCGCAACACAGTGTTGGGCGATAAAGGGCAACCCACTCCACTTGCCCGCGGCTATGCGACCTTCGGGAGTGATTCTGGCCATCACAAGCACTATCTGCTTCTGCCTGACATCTTTAACCTCGGAAACAGTGATTTCGGCTTCAACAAAGAAGAGCGTCGAAACTTCACGGCGGACAGTCTGAAGAAAACGCATGACGCCGCAACAGTGCTCCTGCAGGCACGCTACGGGACGCTGCCAAAACGTATGTACTTCATCGGAGGGTCTGAGGGTGGACGCGAGGCTCTTAAGGCGGTCGACCTTTGGCCAAAGGACTACGACGGTGTGATTGCGGCCTACGCCTCGTGGAACCAGATCGAGACGGATCTGCAGTTCATCCGTGTTTCGCAAGCCATGTACGCGAAGGGCAAAAACGGTCAGGCAGGCTGGCTACCACCAGCGAAAACCAAATTGCTGCGCAACGCCGTTCTAAACGCCTGTGACATCGGAGACGGCTTGAAGGATGGCATCATCAGTAACTCGGCAGGCTGCTCCTTTGATCCTTCGGTCCTGCGCTGCGATGATGGCAAGGACCACCGAGGCTGTCTTTCCGAGGGTCAGGAGCGAACCATCCTTGCGTTTAGCACTCCGCAAACGTCGACGTTTTCACTCGAAAACGGTATGAACTCCCAACCCGGTTATAACGTCCTACGTGGAGCAGACCTGGTCGGCAATATGGGCTGGTTTGCTCATCCTTTCCATCCACCGATCCCCTTCGCCAACTCTCCCTTCTACGTCATCGCAAACGGTATCGTGCGTAGCTTTCTTACAGTGGGTCCCCAAGCCGACTTGTTCCAGATCGACACGATGACTGGTGCTGCGCCTGGACATTCGGCGGGTGAGTACCTTCCCCGCTTGCATGCGGAGTCACTCGCGGATGACGCCAGTCTTGCCGATCTCTCGCCGTTTGAACAGCACGGGGGCAAGCTGCTTCTTATACATGGCGTTGCAGATGCGACTATCCCGACCGATGCATCCGTGCTGCTTTACCGTCGCATGGTTGCGGCTATGGGCCAGGAGCGTATAGACAGCTTTGCCCAGCTCTATCTCATCCCGGGGTTTGGGCATGGGGAAGGCGTCTTTTACGCGGGTTTCGACACGGTTGGGGTGCTTGATCGTTGGGCAAATGAGGGAATACGCCCGGCACACCTAATTGCGGTCGATCAGAACAAGCACGCTCATCGACGTGAGAGGCCGATGTGTCTTTGGCCTAGCTGGCCTCGCTTTACAGGCGGTAGCCCCGATGTTGTAGGGAGCTTCACCTGTGTAGCCAGCCCCGAAAGAAGTACGATGCCAACGCCCGTCCATAGCTCAAGCCGCTAATCTTCCGGTCCTACGTTGAGAGACCTTGCGTCTTGACTTGCAGCAGTTAACGGGAGGAAAGGACGCGCGTGCTTTCGACTTGAACGCTTCTACCGTTACTGGAAGCGCGCCGAGACCTCTGCCCTGCAAGGCACGCGCTCCAAGCAGGAACAGCAGCTGACTCCAAGCTTCTTCACTTTCGCCGCTTCAGGAGCAGGCGTGGAACCACGAGGAAGAATCCCAGCACAATGCCGGGTAGCACGTGAAGATCGTGGCCCACGGTTGTCTCGTCATTTCCGCCCAACATCGCACCCTGACGCATGGCATACCAACTGAAGGCGGAAGCCACTGCCGCAAGACCGAACGAGGTAATAAGACCAGCTCCCAGATGTGGCGTGCCGGCAATCCGGTGAACCGCAAATTGCGCGATGATCATCAACCCTGGAAGCCCGGCCCAAACCAGAACCGCAGTCGCCCAGAGGGGCCTCGCTCTCCTCAGTTGCTGGGAGACTGCTCCAATTAGCCCGCCGGCAAAGATCGCGAATAGTGCTTCCACAAGCATGGCCTTCGTTGCTTCCCAGCGCCCAGACCGTAAATTCGTCAGAAAGAAGGTAGCCGCCCGTAGGACTGCACTGCAGGCTGCCGCCTTCCAGCTCCACGGAGGAACGAGCGTCCGCACCGGGCTTCTGACCATTTGTGTCAGGGCTTGTAAAAGGTTTTCCGGTGGGGTTGGCGACGGCCGATTCATAGTGAACTGTTCGATGCCCGTCTGAGCTGCATGCCCTCAACGGAGCTCCAACTGTACAAGTTGGCATCAGAGTCGGCCCGCGGGCCCCGGGGCGCGGCCACTAAGGCTCTTATCGCATCTCAATAGCGGCTCGCACGTGACGTGCGCCTGAACGAGGGCGCACCGATGATTCCGACGCGAGACCATAACCTGATTCAGCAATGGGCTGTTTGCCACAACGCCGTTCCCGCCGAGACCAAGCGGCTGAAGTATGACGGCGAACCCGCGACCCTGACCGTTATCACCGGGAACCCGCATGCCGCTGAACCGGACATCTAATCCCACATCAAGGGAGAGCTTCTTCGCGCAGTTCGACCGTTTGAAACTCTCCATGGCCTTCTACCAAGAGACGCCCAGATTCGACATCGTGCGGGTGAAGGACGCGTCAGCATTCAGCATGGCGCACTAAGCCAATCTGATAGCTGGATGACCAACTTATCTGGTCTAGGTCTCCCTCATCTTTCTTGATGGAGTGGTTCAGAAGCCGCGTTTGTCGAAGAGATCGCTCCCGTACCGTATTCTCCTCGTCGATGACGACTCGACCCTCCGTCAGGTAGGCATCGCGCTTCCGCAGTCCAAGGACTGTAGGGGTGCCCTGCGCCGAAGATGGCTTTGAGGGACTGGCTGCCCTGAAGCGGTCCTTGCCGGACATCATCATCTCGGATTTCCGGATGCCGAACATGAATGGGTTCGAATTCTTTTCTGTCCTACGCCGCCGCTTCCCTGTTATTCCGGTCATAGTCATCTCCGGTGAGTTCTCCGGCCTGACGGTTCCAGAAAGCGTACTGACGGGTGCATCTTCCCAAGGGCCAATACAGGATTGAGGAGCTCTTCGCGAAGATAGCCGAACTCCTGCACGAGCTTCCTACGCGTCCGCGAGTCGGCAAGCCTTCCAAAGCCGCGGTCTGGGCGAAGAATGAGAAAGGCACACTGGCAGTCACGTGCACGGAGTGCATGAGAACGTTTCCGGTGGCTCACGCCCTGGCCGGCGTGAACGAGGTCGAATGCGATTTCTGCTCCTGCAGCATCCGCTTCGAGATCATAGGAGAGCGCTCCGCTTCCGCCGCTGCTCGTTGTCACGAGATTAGTCTGCGAACTGTGGGCTGATTTGCTCGATTCTCCAGATGGGACCGCCCTCATACATTTGTCCCTCCTCCCGGATGAAAGCCGGAGGTACCCCAGCCATGATCCAGATGTGGTAGTCCGACGGCTCCTTGCCGACCAGCGGTGCAACCACGCCAGTAATCCCGCCCAACTCGACATGTATGGCGAAGTCCGTGGCCGTGCGTCGTATGCCGCCTACCCTGAAGGGCGGTGTCCCACTTGGCTTGATCGAGAGGTGGATGAGCCGAGGCTTGGCACCCGGAGCAACATACGAGAGCTTAGTCTCCGGGGTGGACGGAAGGATATTGAGCAGCAGGTTTGGGGGAAGGCCGTTCGAGACATCTGGAGGAAGGTCCAGATGCTCCACGGTCGTTTTGCCGTCCTCTGCTTTGGAAGTGATCTGGCCTGTAGTCGCCTCGATCAGAACATCAATCGGCTTTGGAAAAGACGGTCCATGCTGCATGTGGTGATCTTTGACCAGGCGGAAGGTGCCCCGTTGCGTAAAGACTGTGACGTCATCGTCCACAGAACCGTCTCGGAACCGAAAGACAAGCCTGGAGGTGACCTCCTCTCCGTGAACAGTCTGCGTAATCTCACCCGTAGCGATGGATTTGCCGTCCTGGGTCTTGAGAGTGACGAAGCCGTGGCTGGAGCCTTGCAGGTAGCGAACACGTATAGGCTCCGCGTGGGAGAGGGGTGTAGCGACGAGCAAGAGAGGACCGAGAACGCGCGAGCAGCGCAGAAACAAATTAGGCATGAGGAGCACTTTCCAAGGGTGAGATGTGCCGCGAAGGTGACCCCAAACAACACGAGAGCGCGTCTAGGACGCACAGAGTATTTGGGACTGGTCCTTTCCTCAAACACCACTTTCTTAGAAATTCCTCTTCCGTGCCCGTTCTTTTCTGGTACGAGCAGCCGGAATGGACCTGAGGCTGCCGCGCGTCGCTCAGACCTGAGATTGCATCCAAAATGGGATATTCGGCGGCTCGGACGTTGATCAATCAACCTCGAACCGTTCGAGCTGCAGAAAGTTGTTGGGGAGTAACGATTGAACGGGCCACCCTCTTACTCTGGAGATCACGAAACGGGCACTCAGGGCGGCATTGTCGGTTCTGGCGAAATGTCGAGCCGTGTCCGCACTCATGAATGGAGCGGAACCCCGCTCGGCTCAATCAAGGACTGGTCCCCAGAGCTGCTTGCCATTGTGAATCTGACCCTTTGCTCACCTGCTCCGACGAGATTTCTGTGGGGCCCTGAGTTCGTCCTGATCTACAACGACGCCTACCGGGAGTTTGCCGGTTCCAGACATCCCGCAGCACTCGGTCAACCCGCGGCTCAGGTGTGGTCGGAGGCCTGGCACGTTGTAGGCCCTCAGATCGAAACCGTGTTCACAACCGGCATCACAAGCTACTACGAGAAGCTTCCAGTGCCCATCGCAAAGCTTGAGCAGGTGCAAGACTTCTACCTGACGTACTCCTATAGTCCTGTTTATGAACACGGGAAGATTGTTGGGGTCTTCGGTCCACTGCAGGATGTCACGGCCGAGGTCCTGACCGCTGCTCGGCTTGTAGAGAGCGAAGCCCGTGCCTCGCGGATCCTGCAGTGCATAGGTGACGCGGTCATTGTGACCGATACGGAAACACGCGTCACCCGCATGAATCCCGTCGCCGAGACCCTCACGGGCTGGCCTGCAGAGGAGGCGAAGGGACGTCCGCTCGCTGAGGTCTTCGACATCGTCAACGACGAGACAGGTCTCTTGGTCGAGAGCCCCGCCGACAAGGTGAAACGACTCGGCAGCATTGTGGGGCTGGCAAACCACACGGTTCTGAAGTCAAGGAGCGGCTCTGAAATTCCCATCGATGACAGTGGGGCACCCATCCGCAAGGAGGACGGGAGTCTGACGGGGATTGTCTTGGTGTTCCGCGATATCTCGGAACGCCGTGCAGCAGAGCGCGAACGGGAACGCCTCCAGCGGAAGCTGGATCGCCAGTACACCGAGATGAGGGCGATCTACGAGACATCCTCTGTAGCTCTCGCCATGATCGATCCAGTTGATTTTCGGTACTTGCGTGGCAATCCAAAACTCGCAGAGATTCTGGGCTTGCCCATCGATCAAATCCTTGGCACTCCGGTCTTCGATCTCGCCAACGATGTCGCAGGCCTGCAAGAGGCCCTCGCCACCGCCGCAGCGGGTACTCCCGTACTGGGGAAGCTGATCGAAGGAGCGTTGACAACCAGCCCGGGTGTTCACCGTTTCTGGCAAGTCGAGTACATTCCTGTCTTCTCCGAGCAAGGGGACGTCGAGGTGATCGTGGCCTCTTCCATCGAGATCACGGCGCAAAGACAAGCCCAGGCAGCTTTGATACAAAACGAGAAGCTCGCCGCGGTGGGCCGTCTCGCTGCGTCCATTGCCCATGAGATCAATAACCCGTTGGAGGCTGTCACGAATTGCCTTTACCTGGCCCGAACCGTCCAGCAGCTCCCCCCGGAGGTCCAGGACTTCCTCGACACGGCGGAGCGGGAGCTAAGGCGCGTTTCAGCGATTACGAACCAGACACTTCGATTCCACAAGCAGTCCACGAATGCCAAGCCGGTATTCTGCCAGGACCTCATCGACGGTGGCCTATCTATCTATCAAGGGCGCATTCTGAACGCGGGAATCTCTGTCGAGAAGCGTAAGCGCGCTTCCCATCCAGTCACCTGCTTTGATGGCGAGATACGTCAGGTATTGAACAATCTGGTGAGCAACGCGATCGATGCGATGCACCCCCATGGTGGCCGTCTGCTCCTCCGTAGCAGGGAGAGCACAAACTGGAAGACAGGACAGAGGGGGCTTGTCCTGACGGTAGCGGATACCGGCCCGGGCATGAATCAGGTCACAGTGAAGAAGATCTTCGAGCCTTTCTTTACGACCAAAGGGAACGGTGGAACAGGCCTTGGACTCTGGATTAGCTGTGAGATCATCGCTCGCCACGGTGGCACTCTCCGCGTTCGCAGCAACCAACGCGAAGGCGGTAGCGGCACCGTGTTCACGATCTTCCTTCCGTTCGCGGCCGTACAGCGATGACCGCCGTATGACAAGCCCTGCTACTTTGCTGCGATCAGCGGCGAATGGACTGTCCACAGGGCATGTAGGGTATCCTCGAGCGATCACACGGGTTTCCTGACTGGGCTCGACCCGGTGTGGTTGGTAGCTGGACCGATTCAGGCCGGCCTAAACCGGATGCATATGAAAGGTCGCTGATTTTGAGCTGAAGTATCGCTTACGCATCCAGAATGCGACATTGACCAAGCCAATCAGAGCCGGCACTTCGATCAGCAGACCGACGCCTACAACGAATGCCCCCCCGAGTTCAAGCCAAAGACATCTACAGCTACCGCAAACCCGCTTATGGCGAAAGACCTCACCCAGCTTTTCGTAGCGGACCTATTGCGAGTACAGTGTGCTCTGGCCCTCGTTGAATAAGCACAGGATGAAGACTATCGTCAAGGAATGGTGCTAAATGATGTTTCGCAGACATTTCTGTTCACCTTCCGCTGCAATGGCTATGCCCACGGGGAGCCCTTGGTGGAAACGCTCGTAGAGCAGCTCGCAGCTTACGACCCTTCCCCTTCTGACGATGCGTACAGGTCCGCATGGTACGGCAAAGAAAAAGACTTCTTTCTCATGTTGAGTGACTTGGGCTTTGCCGATTTTGACATACAGGGCGTGAAGGGCGCGCTGCACAGTCACCGGGACGCAGACCGTCGCTTAGCAGTGACCCCTGATCAGCTGCATGCGGCGGGTTTTCACGAGGTTGCCGCATCTGTGAGCGCATAAGTCAGTCGAAGAGGACGGTTGCCCCTCAGAATTCCGGCTGCGACCTTCAAATGTAGATGAGTGCTAACCTACCTGAGTTCCTTGCAGATTCTCTGTCAACGGATGGATGACGCTGGAGATCAACAACACAACGCGTCTGGATCCGCACCATGGATTGAGCGATTTCGGACTCCGCGACATGATCGGATGCGGAAGGGCGATCCGAGACCTGGCCCCGACTGCCGGAAGCATGGAGGAAGCAGCCCACCTCCTGGTTTCCTATTTGCGCCAGTTTCTGGTGGACAAACGGACGGGCGAATCTGATTGCGCACTTGTGCGCTGCTTCAAGACCCATCCTCTTGGCTACCTCCCTTCTGAGCTCCAGAAAAAGGCGAAGGGGCTGGTCAGTGAACGGGGTTCTTCTCCCGCGGATCACCTGCCGTGTCTGATCCTTCTTGCTTCGGCAGGTGATCAGGCAGCCTGGAACGACCGCTCCGCTTCAGCCTCACACGATGTCGTTCCTCTCGAAAGCGTTCAGGTAGTAGAACGTGCTCCCATGATCGCGCAGCTCATCGGGCAGATGGGACTGGAGATCGGGTCGGTGCTCGAACCCACGAAAGAGCTTCTGCTCGAGGCAGAGGAACGCACTTACGGCGTCTTCCACGTTGCGGATGCTGTTGGTAGTCCTTTCATCCCGGCTCAGGACGACTTCGTTCTGAAGTTCGGGATCCGGTCGGTTCTAGGCTTTGGGGGACTTCTTCCCTCTGGGGAACTATTCGCCTTCATCATGTTCTCGCGGACTTACATTTCACGCGAAACCGCAAACCTCTTCCGCACTCTGGCCCTCAGTGTAAAGCTCGTCCTGCTACCCTTCACCCGCGGTCCCATTTTTCGTGACGAAGCTCGGTCGGGGCTGCGGAGCGCCGACCCCGGGCAAGAGTACGAGCAGATGCGTTCTGAGATCGCCACTCTGAAACTTTTGCTTCCCGCGCTGGAGGACGCCGCGGTAAAGCAGACCGATCGGCTAGAAGAGGTTGTGTCGGATCTTCGAATTCGGGCGGAGGAGGTGGATCGGCTCGGGGCGCGACTGAGCTCAATGCTCGAATCCACTACGGATGCCGTGTTCCTTCTGGATGACGATTGGCGCTTCATCTACCTGAACCATCATGCGATGACACTGCTCCAAGCCAATAGCGAACTCCTGGGCAAGAACATCTGGGAGGAGTTCCCGGCTGCTGTCGGCCGTACCTTCTGGCAGCGATATCACTACGTGATGCAGGAAAGAGTGCCGGTTCAGTTCGAGGAGCATTACCCCGCACCGCTTGACCGATGGTTCGAAGTGCATGCTTTTCCCAGCAGTCCCGGTATCGCAGTCTTCTTTCACGATGTTACGGATCGCACCCGGGCGAATGAGGCCCTGATCAAGAACGAAAAGCTTGCGGCCGTGGGCAGGCTTGCAGCCTCTATCGCGCATGAAATTAACAACCCACTAGAGGCAGTCACCAACCTGCTCTATCTTGCTCGATCCAGTACCGATTTGCCGGAGATACAGGATTTTCTGAGTACGGCTGAGCGGGAGCTGCGCCGAGCGGGGGCTATCACCAGCCAGACACTTCGCTTTCACAGGCAATCGTCCAGCCCCACTGAAGTAACGTGCGGAGAACTGATCGAGGATGTCCTGTCCATTTACCACGGGAGATTGGTGAACTCGCATGTACTTGTCGAGAAACGAGAGCGAACCTCAGAGAAGGTTCGCTGCTTCGAGGGAGAGATCCGCCAGGTACTGAATAACCTAGTCGGAAATGCGATCGATTGCATGCACCCGGATGGAGGAAGGCTGCTACTCCGAAGTCGCGTGACCAACGAGTGGACGACGGGCCGGAGAGGGCTCGCGCTGACTGTGGCAGACACAGGTCCCGGCATGTCATCCCAGACGCAAGTTAAAGCCTTCGAGCCGTTCTTCACAACCAAGGGCATCGGCGGCACCGGGCTTGGCCTCTGGATCAGTCGAGAAATCGTGAACCGTCATCATGGCCGCCTGTGGCTTCGAAGTGGTCAGCTTCCCGGACACACGGGCACCGTCATCACTCTCTTTCTACCCTTCGAAGCCATCATCCGCTAAACACACCCCTTCGTAATTCTCGGGACTTGTAGCGATACCCTGGTCAGCGCTGGCGGTCAACGGAGTACCACTCCGATGCTGAAAACCGGAAATCGTTAGAAACTTCCGAATGGTTAAGCCTTATTCCGTAGCTCAGCAAAGAGCGGCACGAGCTTCGGAGTGTTTCCCGCCGTACTGAAGCTTTCCACTTTGGCATCCTCTCGAGCAAGGTTCACGTGACTTGGGCTCTTGCCGCCGGCGGCCGGTTAGGCTTTGGTAATGATCCTCGTTACAACAAGACTCGCTGCTTCGATCCTTTCCCTTTTTCCGATTGCAGCGAAGCCCAGAAGCAGATGATTCGCGATTCGGGGTCAGAACATGGACAAGCGTCCGTGCGCAACACTCTTGCAGCTGTGCCTTCCGACCTGCGCACAAGATCAATGGCTCAGACTCTTTCTGATCAGAGATTATGACGCAACCGAATCTGCAATCGAAGGCGTGACCATCGGGGTTGTGTAGCGCGGGTGCAGAAGGCGGCGAAGCGGCTTTTCAAGCACGAAGTAGACGATCACCGAAACCAGGATGGCCGCTAAAGGGTGCCGATCGTGACCACGGTTTGGTGTGGTGACGGCTCCTAAAAAGGGCACGGCTTCTGGGATAGGGGCTGCGAACGACCTGTCACATGCTCAATGCTTCTTCACTGAATGCAGTAACGATTGGCTGGCGTCGATGGAAGCGAAGACAATCAGGCAGCTTGCCGGTCCCGGAATGATTTGGGTGTGACCTCAAGGGTTGTTCCTATCGCCCGCAAAGAACGAGATCAGATGCTCATCCGAGATTTCTTTCATCACCTGAGTCGGAGCGCCGCCTCCTAGATCATGAAAGTCTCTAATCAAGTGCATCTGGTCGTAGTAGCCGACCTTATGAGCGATGTTTATCCAACTGCTGTGGCCTGACCGGTACTCCGCAATGGCACGCTGAAAGCGAGAGACCCGAGCGAGAGCTCTTGGAGACACGCCGACCCACTCAAGGGATCTTCGCTCGAACTGTCGCTCGCTGATCCCCGCTATCCTTGAGGCGTCACCTACGTTGCATTTGCCTGAGGCCAATCGCTGCATGGCGCCCGCTGTCGGATCGAGCGGGCGATCTCGCTGCAGTCGATGGAGGAAGAAACGGTCCAGCAGTTCCACTTGATCGACGAAGCTTTCAGCATTGCCGAGACGCTGATAGAGGGACGAGACCTTCGGCCCGAGTACCGCATGCCCTTCAGCGCCGCCTCCAGTGAGCGGGGAGATCGGCACGCCAAACAAACGGTACAGCCCAAGCGGCCGAAAGAGCACGTCCAGCGAAACCACATCGTCGCGCAGAATCAGCCGTGTTCTGCGTGCTTCTATAGGCCCGATGACGGTTGCCACCCAGGAGGGGCGAAGTTGTTCGGTCTCGTACTCCTTGACTTCATACAGCGCCGCGAACTGAAAAATTAACATCGTGCCCGCGCGAGGAAACACCGGTTCGATGACCTCTCCGGCTTTCGATACGCGCTGCACATAGCACTGAATAAAGGGATGCAGGACTGCATCCGGCATCGCGCTTTGCGTTGTCAGCATCGTGCCTCCAGAACAAGGCTAGGATTTCTGCCCTGCGTTCGAGAAAGGCAGATCCATCTTCTCGACATTGTGCAGGTCCATCTGAGTCGCTCTCCAGTCGCTGCCCTCTTTCAGCAGCGTGTACGACACGAGCATGTCGTTGTCCTTGTCCAGATCGAGCTTGCCGTCCGGGTTCATGACCGGACTCTTCCAGCTTGCCTGCAGAATGATCACGTTCGGCGCAATCTGTCGAACGTCGATCAGCTGCAACAGCGGTGCGGAAACGTCATGGTACGGTCCCCCGGGGTTGTGCAGGAACCCGAGGGCCTTCTCGACCGCCGCGCGACCTTGGACCAGCGTACCGAAACGGTTGACGGTGTTGGCGTTGGAAGTCTGGAGCAGGCCGAGTTGGTGGGCGTCGTGACGGTTCCAGGCCTGCACCCACTTCATTAGGAACTCGTTTGCTGTTGCACGGGCAGCAGCCTGGCTGCTTGGTTGTTCACTTCTGGCGATTGAGGAGGCCGCGAATGCGGTTCCCGTCACCAAGATACTGCGTCGGGAGATCGAAGAGGTTGTCATAGGCAAACCGTAGTACTGCGAGGAGAACCGAGCCTAGTACAAACCCGACATGCGGCAAAGAAGTTGGTGCTGCGAAATCGGGTATGTTGACGAATCTGCTTGGACTGCGCGAGGAGCCATCTGCTTTTCGGGTGTGAGCTTAATGATGCAAAAAGGACAGCTATAAACAGACCTTTCATCATTCCGCTCCTCGTAAAGCACTGACTTGTGTTGGTCCAGAGAGAAAGCCTAAACAAAAGCGCGCCAGAACACGCGCAGATCGACACCCAGCTGCGCATATCGAAATGTTCTGTCGTTGCGTTGCGCAGTTGGCTGAATCGGGCCAACTTCCATGAACTGCGTACATGGAAATGACGCCGTAATATAAGCCACATATTCAACATGATCTACCTTGTGCGCCACGGTCAAACAGTTTTCAACGCAGAGGGCCGGTATCAGGGTGCCTCCGATTCTCCTCTAACTCCCAGAGGCGAGGATCAAGCGCATAGTGTCGGAGCTGTCCTGAAAACGCTTATTGCTGGGCGGGTAACGGTGACCGTGTGGTCCAGTCCGCTTGGTAGAGCTCTTCAAACTGCTGCGATCGTCCAGCGGGAACTGCGATTGGACACAAAAATCGTTATCGATGCACGCCTCAGAGAGGTCAGCCTTGGTTTATGGGATGGGCTGACAGTGGTAGACATCGAAAACCTGTATCCGGGTGCCTGTGATGGGACCACCGCCTATGACTGGTACTTTCGCTCGCCGGACGGGGAAAGTGCAAACGAGGTAGAGAGTCGGCTGACTTCCTGGCTGACAGAGGTTGCTTCTATGACCGGTTGCCAAGTCGTGGTTTCTCACGGTCTGGTGGGACGTTTGCTAAGGGGTTTGTATGCGAGCTTGCCTCGGTCCGAGGCTCTGATGCTGGACATTCCACAAGATTCGGTCTTTCGCTTGATCGCAGGAACGGTTGAACGGATTGACTTGTAGGAACAAGCACCCGCGAAAGCCGAAGCACTTCCCTCTGACCGACGCTGGCTGACTGATGAGGAAGGCGTTTAGCATGATTTAGGAATCCTGGACATCGTTAAGCACGAGAGGCAGGAAAATCTCGTCGAGGATCGCCTGAATACGGGTGCGCTTCAGGGGTTTGGGGTGCATGAGTAAATCGTGGCGCACCAGATCAAAGGGCAGGGCGAGCACGGCAGAGGGAATGTGGCTGAGGTCGATCTCGCCGCGATCATGGGCTCTCTGGTAAATCGCTCGAATGCGGGTCAGTCGTTGGTCGCCCATGATCCGGTCGCGCATCTGCGTAGGGGTAAGCCCCGTGTCGGCAAGTAGTCCCGAGAAGGCGGCGGCCATAACTACCGCGAAAAATCCGGCGCGGGCCTGACCCATGCCGATTAGCGCAGCCAGGAGATCACCGCGCAGAGTGCCGGTATCGGGGAGGTTGACCGGGTGCCTGCTCCGGTAATGTTCGATCGCCGCGAGCACAAGCGCATCCTTGTTGGCCCAACGGCGGTAAAGTACCGCGATCCCGGTCCGTGCGCGTGCGGCGACCGACTCCATCGTCAGATTCCCGAAGCCGGCCTCGACCAACTCGTTCCAGGCTGTATCCAGTAACTCGGCTTCGAGCTGCTCTCCGCGCCTTCGGCGGCGCACCGGGTCTTCTGCTTCCATGCCCATAGATCTATCATAAGGTAGGTTTGCATCTCTTATCTTCTTGATGCATCATAAGAGATGATAACCACTCTTATGTGAAGCGCCAGTCAATGAAAGACAAAGACACCAAGAAGAAGCTCGGCAATGCGGAGACAGAATCGTCGCTCCAGGTACTGATAGTCGGTGCTGGCCCGACCGGACTGACGCTGGCTTGCGAGCTCGCCCGTCGCGGTGTCTCTTTCCGCGTGATCGAGGCCGTCCCCGGCCCGCAGCCCGGCTCGCGCGGTAAGGGCGTCCAACCGCGCACTCTCGAGATCTTCGAAAGCCTCGGCATCGTGGATCGCGTGATTGCCAATGGTCGGCTGGCGATGCCGATGCGTTCGGCCGCTCCCGATGGCCAAGTAACACTACGCGGCGCCGAGCCGCTTGCCGCTCGCCCTGACGCTCCTTATACCGCAAGCCTGATCACGCCCGAATGGCGGATTGAAGAAGCGTTGCGACTGCGGTTGGCGGAGTTCGGCGGTGCGGTCGAGTTCGGCACCGCGCTCCGCGGATTCGAGCAGTCCGGGAAGGAAGTGTTGGCTGTCGTGGTCCAGGACGGCGAGGCCGAAACGGTTTCCGCGCGCTGGCTGGTCGGCTGCGATGGCGGCCACAGCATCGTCCGCAAACAGGCCGGTATCGCCTTCGAAGGTGAAACCCGTGAAGAGGTGCGGATGATTGTTGCCGACGTAACAGTGGACGGTCTCGATCGCGACGCGTGGCATATGTGGTCGCATCAGGACGGTCTTGTCAGTCTTTGCCCGCTACCTTCCACCAACAGCTTTCAGTACCAGGCCGGCATCGCGCCGGGGCAGGACTCCGAGCTCAGCCTCGCGAACATGCAGGCCATACTTGAGCGGCGGAGCGGGCGCACCGACATCTGCCTTCACGAGCCGGAGTGGAAGTCGCTATGGCGCGCCAACATCCGTCTTACCGATCGCTATCGTGAAGGCCGCGTTTTCCTCGCCGGTGATGCGGCGCACATCCACTCGCCTGCAGGTGGCCAAGGGATGAACACCGGTATCCAGGATGCACATAATCTAGGCTGGAAGCTGGCGGCAGTGGTGAAGGGCGCCTCACAAGCGCTGCTCGACAGCTACGAGGCCGAACGGCGACCCATTGCGGCCCGCGTGCTCGCGCTCTCGAATGCGCTTCTTACGCAAGCCCTAGATCAGAAGCGCATTCCCAGCCGCCGCGACGCAAGCACAATGCAGCTAGACCTCAACTATCGGGGATCTGTTCTTGCGCATGACGACCGCGACGAGACTGCTTCGCTTCGCGCCGGCGACCGCGCTCCTGATGCGACCGGACTGATGACGTTGGAAGGCGAACGCCGGTTTTTCGAACTGAAGAGCAGCGCACATTTCACGTTACTGAACTTTGGGATCAGGGCTGAGATTCCATCACCTACGTTTGACCTCAGGACCTTCCACGTCGTTGGGCAGCCGACCCGCCGTAATGACATCGCGGACACAGAAGGTCGTCTCACGAACGCCTATGGCGCGACCCAACACACCCTTGTGCTGATACGTCCGGACGGCTACGTCGCGCTGATCTCCGATGCCGGTCATGTCTCAGCCGTGTCGGACTACTTCGGCGCGATCAGCTGAGCGATGAAGCGATTGGCCTTCTAAAGCGCATTTGAATCACTACTGTGAAGTCGCAACCCGGCCAGAGTGCCCCTCACCTCTCCCCCGGCGACCACTCAACTTCCCACAGCGGCGTTTATCAGGACTGATCGTTAGAGGCGAGCCTGACGCTCTTCAATAAGAGCATTTGCCTGGAAGCACCAGGAGAGCGCCAAGCTCCCGGGCTCGCTCCTTACCTATCGACTGGAGGGGAATGCTGTCTTTGCCCAAGCCTTTAAGTACTCGATGGGTGAATGAGAACACGGCGGTGAAGGGCTGCAAGACCGAGATAAGGAACAAAGCGAAGGTGCAGCGACATGACGCTCTCTGAGCGAAGTTCTTGATCAGTGTAGGGGAGGAAGTCGTGGCACATGACGTCCCTGGAATTATTTGACTGAACACTCGAACCTCGCCGCAGCCCTAGGGCTGGCTCGCGAAGAGAGCCGCTTGTGCATCGATGCGATCGAGCCTGGCATCAACGTGAGCACAGGGCTTGGACGCAATGCTCCGCCTCTCCAGCGCTTCCTAGCGAGGTATGTGATCCCGCTCTTGGTGCCGATGCTACTGCCCTTTATTGAGGTCCTGAATACACCGAAAAGAGCTGCTCGCGTGATCACGGGAATCCTGACCGATTCTTCGGTGCAGTCAGGTATGTACTTCGACCAGACGGGTAGACCAAAACTCGCCTCCCCGGTAGCGCGTGACCCGGAATTTCAAGATCGCGTTGTCGCCGAAACGCGCGCCCTGCTGGCCACCGTCAACGCCTGAACCAAAGGATGACCTGCAACGCAGGTGAGGCCGAGGGTATAGCACATCAGCAGTTATCAGTTGTCACCTTTCGCCAATGCGCTCCTCATCCGCTCCCCAGAAGACGACACCGCCTCGATCTCGCGACGGAGCTTTTCGTGAGTCATGTACGGCTGACGCTCCATCCTTCATGGTGGACCAAGTCTCATCAAAGTCTTTCTCGTTGGAAAGCCAAATTGTCATAGTTCCATTCTCTCTAGACCTCGCACGCGCTGTCTTGAGTGAACTTCTTCTTCGCATTGGTGCTGGTAAGCTGCGATGCCGTCAACGAGACAGAGCCTTACATGAAGGAGCGGCGGTCTGGCGGTCTGTTGAGGCATTCTCGAACTGCAGAATCGGGAGCATCTCGGAACAATTGCGTGAGGCTGCCTAGAGCTTCACATCCATCGGTGTTGCGTCTTTGTGGCAAGACGTAAAGGGCAGCTCCAAACGCGATGATCGACTACCGGCGGAACTGCCGGAGATGATGGTCCGTATGAAGAAATCCCCAGCGCATCCAGTCCGTATCCGACATCGCGCCAAAGAGAGCATGGTCGACACGCACCTGCTCTGGCTTGCTGAAGCGTTCCATTTCAGCAAGGGCCTGAGCCAGATCCTCCTCGAACTTGCCGGTGCGCATCGCGGGCGTACCTCGCTTCAGCGCTGGAAGCGTCCAGAAATCTCGCTGCCACTCGATTGGTCCCCACAGCGCCCCGGCTTTCAAAGTTGCGAGAGGCAGAGGCGTGGCGACTTGACGCGACTCGATCTCGCCCATGGCGGCAAGAAAGGCGCCGCGCACATGGCAGACCATCTCCCCTGCGGACATCAACCCCCATTGCCGTTCGTCGTACGGCTGAACTACGGCCAACCAATCTCTTATCGATCGCCTGTCTGCGCTGTTACTGAGGGTATGCGCAAGGCCTCTATCTCTCGTGGCTCCGTCGTCGCTCATGATCTCCTCGGAAGCTTTTCAGAAAGCTGCTGGCGGTGTGGGACGAATCAGTTGTTTCGTACTCAGGGACGACGCACGGGAGCGGGATACTGGGGCGATTCGTTTCCTGACATTGACGAGTTAGCCATACTGTCTACTTGCCGCAAGCTCCCGCCCACCTTGCGACCGCTACCTGGATTTGCCCCCGTCGATTGCATCGAGAGCGAGATTCAATTTCAACACGTTGACCCGCGGCTCTCCTAGTAGTCCCAACTGTCGCGAATTAACGCCTTCGTTCACCAACTCCAATATTCTCGCTTGCGTTAGATTCCGTGCGGCCGCTACACGTGGCGCTTGGTAGATCGCAGCGGCGGGCGTGATATCCGGATCCAGTCCGGATCCGGAAGTCGTCACCAGATCGACCGGCACCGGCTCCGTGCCCACGGTCTCTGCGGTGATGCTTGCCGCTACGCGATCAACCAGTGCCTTGCTCGTCGGTCCATAGTTCGAGCCTGAAGAGGCTGAAGCGTCATAGCCGGTACCGGCCGCGGAGGGCCGACTGTGGAAGTAGTTTGCGCCCGTGAACGGCTGCCCGATGATCGCTGAACCTACCGTTTCGCCATGCCGAACAATCATTTGCCCATCGGCTTTATTGCGCATCGTGAGGCGCGCGATGCCCGTGATCAGCAGCGGATAGCCTATGCCAAGCACTAGGCCCGTGATGAGGGTATAGAGACAAGCGATAACAAACTGTTTCTTCATGGCACTTCCTTTTTCCGAGTGTGACCGCGTCAGGCCAGGTGCAACGTTACGATGAGCATGTCAATAAGCTTGATGCCAAGAAACGGCGCAATCAGCCCGCCGACCCCATACACCAGCAAATTGCGCTGCAGCAGGGCAGCCGCAGACATGGGCCGATAGCCCACCCCGCGCAAAGCCAGCGGAATCAGCCCCACGATGATCAGCGCGTTAAAGATCACTGCGGACAGGACCGCTGATTCAGCATTATGAAGATGCATGATGTTCAGCGCGTTCAAGACTGGGAACACACCGGCAAACATCGCTGGGATTATGGCGAAGTACTTTGCAACGTCGTTCGAGATTGAAAAGGTTGTGAGCGCACCGCGGGTCATCAACAGCTGCTTGCCGATAGCCACTATCTCGATGAGCTTGGTCGGGTTTGAATCGAGATCGACCATGTTGCCCGCTTCTTTCGCCGCCTGCGTACCCGAGTTCATCGCCACGCCGACGTCGGCCTGCGCAAGCGCCGGTGCGTCGTTGGTTCCGTCCCCGGTCATCGCGACAAGCTTGCCCTCTGCCTGTTCACGCTTGATGAGATCCATTTTGTCCTTGGGCTTGGCCTCTGCGAGGAAATCATCGACCCCCGCCTCGCGTGCGATCGCGGCCGCGGTCAACGGGTTATCGCCGGTGATCATCACCGTGCGGATGCCCATCGCGCGAAGCTGCGCGAAGCGCTCCTTCATGCCACCTTTCACAACATCTTTCAGATAGATCACACCCAGCGCCCGACCGTTTTCAGCAACGACCAGTGGCGTGCCGCCTTTGCGTGCGATCTCTTCCACGGCGCCGCGCACCTGTTCCGGCAGCTGTGATGCATGCTCTTTGAGATAGCCGGAGATCGCATCCACGGCTCCTTTGCGAATGGAGCGGCCATCCACCTCAATCCCGCTCATGCGGGTTGTCGCCGAGAACGGAATGAACTCTGCATTCATCTGGCCCAACTCGCGACCGCGCAGGTTGTACTGCTCCTTAGCGAGCACGACGATGGACCGGCCCTCCGGCGTTTCGTCCGCAAGCGAGGAGAGCTGCGAGGCGTCGGCGAGCTGTTCCGCAGAGACGCCCGGCGCGGCGATGAACTCCGCCGCCTGGCGATTGCCAATGGTGATCGTGCCGGTCTTGTCCAGCAGCAGCGTATTTACATCGCCCGCGGCCTCCACCGCGCGGCCCGATGTGGCAAGCACGTTATGCTGCACCAACCGATCCATGCCTGCAATACCGATCGCCGAGAGAAGCCCACCGATGGTGGTCGGAATGAGACAGACCAGCAGCGAGATCAGCACAAACGGGGTCTGCGGCGCACCCGAGTAGATCGCAAACGGCTGCAGGCTCACCACCGCCAGCAGAAAGATGATGGTCAGCCCAGCCAACAGGATGTTCAACGCAATCTCGTTCGGTGTCTTCTGCCGCTCGGCGCCTTCCACCAGCGCAATCATTCGATCCAGGAACGTTTCGCCGGGGTTTGAGGTAATGCGCACCTTGATTGCATCGGAAAGCACACGCGTGCCGCCCGTCACCGCCGATCGGTCGCCGCCAGCTTCCCGAATGACCGGGGCCGATTCGCCCGTAATCGCCGACTCATCGACGGAGGCCACACCTTCAATCACCTCGCCGTCCCCGGGGATCATTCCCGCGGCGATCACGCGCACCACATCGCCCACGCGCAACTGCGAGCTGGGTATCTCTTCGAGTTCACCCGACTGCGCGAACCGATACGCCGTCGTCTCCGACTTTGCCTGCCGCAGCGCATCGGCCTGGGCCTTGCCGCGGCCCTCGGCCATGGCCTCGGCGAAGTTCGCAAACAGCACTGTGAACCAGAGCCACAGCGTGATCTGCAGATCGAAGCGAACGCTGCCGTGATGCGTAAGCAGGTTGAGCACAAACAGTGCGGTGGTGAGAACACTCCCGATCTCCACCACAAACATGACGGGGTTGCGCATCATCGTGCGCGGATGGAGCTTGGCAAGGGCATCAAGGGAGGCGCGGTGAACGATCTTTCGATCGAAGAGGGAGCGTTGTTTCGCGTGCGTAGCCATAGTGTGCGTTTCTTCTCTCTTCCGGAGGGCGCGCGTGTGCGATCTCATCATGATCCAGTTCATTTAGAACGTCTGTCCCGCTCGCAACAGCAGATGTTCCAGCACCGGTCCGAGCGAAAGTACTGGAAAGAACGTAAGCGCGCCAACGATCACGATGACGCCAATCAGCAACAGCGTGAATAGTGGCGTCGTCACAGGAAACGTGCCCGCCGAAGCCGGTACGATCTTCTTACCCGCAAGGTTGCCCGCGATCGCTAGCATCGGGACGATCATCATGAAACGACCGAAGAACATGGCCACGCCCAGCGAATCGTTGTACCAATGCGTGTTGGCGTTGAGGCCCGCAAACGCCGAACCGTTGTTCCCGGTTGCCGAGGTGTACGCGTACAAAATTTCGCTCAACCCATGCGGCCCATGGTTCACCAAGCTGCCCAGCCCGAGGTTTGGCATAAGGATCGACACAGCGGAAAAGCCCAGAATGATCATCGGAAAGATCAGCAAATACAGCATCGCCATCTGTACGTCATACGCTTCGATTTTCTTGCCCAGATACTCGGGCGTTCGGCCCACCATCAACCCGGCGATAAACACCGCCATCACCACGAACACCAGCATGCCGTAAAGTCCAGCGCCCACGCCACCGAAGACGACCTCGCCGAGCAGGATGTTCACCATCGGCACCATACCGCCGAGTGGGGTGAAGCTGTCGTGCATGCCGTTGACTGCGCCGCAGCTCGCGTCCGTGGTCACGGTGGCGAATAATGCGGAGTTCGCAATACCGAAACGAACCTCTTTGCCCTCCATGTTGCCGCCCGACTGCAGAGCGGAAGCATGCGCATCCACGTTGCGCAGCAGTGGATTGCCGTGTGCTTCGGCCCAATAACATGTCAACGTACCCGCGAACCACAGCACCACCATGGCCGCCAGCACAGCCCAGCCATGCTTCGGCGATCCCACCATCTGCCCCAGCGTGATTGCCAGGCCGGCTGGGATCAAAAAGATGGAAAGCATTTGCAGAAAGTTCGACAGCGGCGTCGGATTTTCGAATGGGTGCGCACTGTTCGCATTGAAGAAGCCTCCCCCGTTCGTACCGAGCATCTTGATCGCCTCCTGCGAGGCAACTGGTCCTTGTGCAATGGTCTGGGTCGTAACGGTCGAGGTCTTGCCGTCCGTGCCGATCACCTTCTGGGGCTCCACCAGCTTCGCGGTGTCATAGGCCTTGAAGTTCTGCACCACACCCTGGGAGACCAGCGCCAGACTAAAGACAATCGAGATCGGCAGAAGCACCCACAGCGTGCCGCGCGTCAGATCCACCCAGAAGTTGCCGAGCGTCTTCATCTCGCGTCGTGCAATGCCGCGAATAAACGCAATTGCCAGGGCCATGCCGATAGCAGCCGACCAGAACATGTGCGGGGCCAATCCGAGCATCTGCGTGAGATAGCTCATCGTCGACTCCGGCACATACGACTGCCAGTTGGTGTTGGTCGTGAAGGAAACGGCGGTGTTCATCGCCAAGTCCGGGGCAACATTCGACAGGTGCTGCGGGTTCAGCGGCAGCCAGTGTTGCAGCCGCTCGATGGCATACGTCAGCACAAGCGTGACGGCGCTGAACGCCAGCATGCTTCCGACGTACTCCGTCCAACGCATCTCCTCCTCGGGGCGAACGCCGGTCAGGCGGTACAGCCGTCGTTCACAAGGCCCCAGCACTCCATCAAGGAAGGTAGCCCGGCGCTCAAAGACACGCGTTAAATAGCTGCCCATTGGCTTCGCCAAAGAGAGCACCGCCGCGATAAACACGGCAATCTGCAACCAACCATTCAAAGACATCAGAATTTCTCCGGACGCAGCAGCGCGTACATCAGGTAGGCCAGCAGCAGCGTCGATAGCAGCAGCAACACCACATTCAAGATCACGGGCGAGTCCTCTTCAGTTGGTCGCATGCACGGGTGTACCCATGCGCCAGCACAAACACCGCAGTCGTTATAACGATCAAGACAAAATCCATCATGGTTTTTACCTCCGCAAAAATCTGTAGAGACGGCTTAGAAGTGATAAGTTAAATCCCCGGCCACGATGAACTGGGTCTTCTTCGTGCCATTGTCATAGGCAGCCTTGTCATAGGAATGCTCCAGACGAATCTCGGGCCGGAACAGTATGGTGGATCCGATCCACTGGCCGTAGCTGATTAGGTGCTCGGAATACTTCGTTACATACCCCGTGCGCTGGCCCTTGATGTCGTCCACGAACTCGTCACGTATCGAGAGATACCGGTGCGTGTTGAACTCATGCTCGACGTAATTGACCATTGCCACCTCAGGCGCGAAGCAGCGCTGTTCCCCGTAGCTGCAATGCGCACCGTTGGCGCCAGTCTCTGTGGGCACCGGGCTCGCCACATTGCCCGCGATATTGGGCACATCGCGCTCGTACATGTACCAGCTCTCGGTGTCCATGTGCCAGTGCGCGTTGAAAACGTGATACCAGGTCTCGTAATAACTCTGGACGTTGTTGTAGGCATATTTGCCGTCATTCACAGAGTTCGCGCAGGTATACAGCGCATTGCCGCCTTTGGTCCATGTGTAGTCCGCGCAGAAGGTGGCAGTCGGTTTCACGTCCTTGGTCCACGGCGCCACATCATTGCCGCCTGAGAAACCGCCCTGCACCAGCCAATGATCATTCAGCTTGATAGAGGCCACGATGCCGGTCTGTGTGTACGGATCGATGGTGTACAGCAGCGAGTGCGAGTAGGTGTAATTATTCGGGGCTAGCTGGGCCTCGATGTCCGGCAACGAAATGTAGCGCCCGATCCGGATGTTCATGCCCTGCGCCACGTGCGGTACATATAGGTCCAGGTAAAACATCACCGGGTCATACCCGTACTCATGATTTCGCGCGAGAAGCTGTTGCGAGAAGATACCTTTGCTCGTTGTATAGCGATAGTCCTGACCCCACAACTGCGCGAAACGAAAGCCCCAGTCCACGTGATCGGTCTGCACCGTATCGGGCAGGCGCTCGATGTACAGCACCTGCTGATCGGGCGTGATGCGATTTGGATTATAGAAGTACGCTGCCGGACTGTTGGCGCCGTCTCCCTTGTTGGAAGTGCTGACATTGAAACCCCCGTTGAACCAGCCGTAGATTTTCGTCCGGCTCTTGTTGCCGTTGATGGCCTGCATCAGGATGTACGTTTGCGTGTCCGGCGCACCGATGATCGGCGTGCCTCCAACCGAGAAGTCCGAACCTGGAAACGGGGGAGAATCCAAAGGTGCGGGATATCCACGGCGCGTGGGCGCTGGCTGGGCCATCGTCTCCGGCCCGGACACCGGTGGCGGGGGCGCAGGCAACCAGTCCGTCTTGTACGCCGCGAACAGCCGTCCGAAGACGTTCGTGTCCTGCGCTACAGGCGCGGTGGGCGCTGCGTTCGAGGTGCTGCCATTACTGTTCTGTGCGTTCTGCGCGAAAAGCGGAGCGCATGTGCAAGCGAGAAAAACAATCAGAGCTGCAAGAGTGCGGCGTAAAGCGGCGTACATTCCATCCAACCTCCCCTTTAGTGGAAGGCCGGAGTCGGTAAAAAGTCAGTTTAAATGGCGTCAGGACGTTGTAAGTATCGCGCCCTTAGGCTCGGCTCCATCAGGCTCGAAACGATAGCCCACCCAGGGTTCGCTGCACACGTAGCGCGTGCCCTGCCCGTTCTCGATCTTCTTGCGCAGTTGTGCCACCAGCACCCGCAGATACTCAGGTTGGTCCTCGCCGGCCAAGCCCCAGATTGCCCGCAGCAACACCTTGTGTGTAAGCACACGGTGGGGGTTGCGCATGAAGAACAACAGCAGATCGAACTCCTTGGGCGTAAGGTGAAGCCGTTGCCCACGCCACTGCACGGCATGCAACTCCGTGTCGATCACAAAGTCACCCGCCTCAAGATGCGTGGCTTGTTTGCCGGTCGGAATGCGACGCAGGTGTGCCCGCACACGCGCCAGCAGCTCCGGCATATTGAAGGGCTTGGTCACATAGTCGTCCGCTCCCTGGTCCAGGGCACGCACCTTCATGGCCTCGTTGTCGCGCACGCTCAGCACGATGATGGGCGTCTCTGCGGACCGGCGTATCGCCTGGGTCAGCTCAACCCCGTTCATCTCCGGCATGGCAAGATCCGTAATGATCAGGTCCGGTGGCTGTTCTTGAATGCGCTCCAACGCCTCAAGGCCGTTCTGCGCTACTGCCACTTCATAACCGCTGCTCTGCAGGGCCGCACGCAGCATGCGTGTGATTTGCCGCTCGTCATCTACAACAAGTATGAGTTTCAATGGTCGTCCTGAGTCACAATGTGGAGATCGACATGGGGTGCCTCGGCCATGAACTTCTGCAGCGCGAGATAGTGAAGATACGAACGTATCCCATGGGTGGCCGATCGGCCCACAATAGCCTGCGTGATGCGATGCTCGCGGATATAGGAAGCGGTCGTTCTCGCCGTGTCCTTCCCGATCAGAGTAACAATCTGCGCGCCCAGGTTCTGCGCCAGCTGCAGCCCCGCCTCGAGCGCGCGCCGTCGCTCCGGTTGCCGGTCGCGTTCGCTGCCCACGTGCAGCACATATAGTTCGGCGTTCAATGCCTCTGCAAGGCGAGCGCCTCGCGCGATTAAATCGCGGGCCTGTGTGTTGGAGCTAATGCACACCGCGATCTTTTCCGCCACGACCCATTGTCCGCCGAGCCGTTTGCGCTTCACATAGTCGTCCAGGGTTCGATCGACCGCGCGGCTCACACGCTGCAGCGCCATTTCGCGCAGCGCCATCAGGTTGCCGCGGCGGAAAAAGTTCGCCAGTGATCGTTCAACCCGTTCCGCCGGGTAGATGTCACCGCGGCGCATGCGAGTGACGAGGGCCTCGGGGGTCAGATCGCTGATAACAATCTCGTCAGCCCGGTCGAGAACCCAGTCCGGCACCTGCTCCCGCACCGTGATGCCGGTCAAGGCTTGTACACGGGGAACAAGGCTTTCCACATGCTGCACGTTGATGGTGCTCAGCACATCGATCTTGTGCTCGAGCAGCAGCAGAACATCCTCATAACGCTTGGAAAAGCGGCTGCCTTCAATGTTGGTGTGGGCTAGCTCATCCACCAGCGCCACCTGTGGCGCCCGTGCCAGCACCGCATCGACATCCATCTCTGAAAACAGGGTGCCCTTGTAATCCACCGCACGGCGCGGCACCTGTTCCAGCTGCTCGGCCAGCTCTGCCGTTCCGCTGCGTCCATGAGTTTCCACGATGCCAACGACCACATCCTCCCCGCGGCTGTGTCGACGGACGCCTTCACTTAGCATGCTGAATGTCTTGCCCACGCCGGGAGCGTACCCCAGAAAGACTTTGAAGCGGCCGCGCTGCTTCTCCGTCTCGCTAGTCAGCAGCCAGTCTTCCGGCGTCTTTCGGCTTAGGTTCTGGCTCTCAGGCACGACAGTAGAATGTCTCCATGATTTCGCGGCACTTCGCAACGGCAACACGGTGGGTTACCGCACTCGGCGCTCTCGCCGGAATTGTAATTGTGTATCGGCGATGGCTCCACGTAAACCCGACCACCGTCGCACTGACACTGTTGCTGTACATTCTCCTGCTAGCCGCGCGCTGGTCATTGCGCTACGCCGTCGCCGTCTCCATTATCGCCACCGCCTGTTATAACTTCTACTTCCTGCCACCCGTTGGCACGTTCACCATCACCGACCCGCAAAACTGGCTGGCGCTCTTTGTCTTTCTCGCCACCAGTGTCATCGGCAGCCGCCTTTCGCAAAAGGCACGGGACGAGGCCGAGGAGGCGCGAACCCGTCAACGTGAGGTCGAGGTCTTATTCGCGCTGAGCCGCGCTTTGCTGCAGACCGACAACATCGCCGCGCTGGTGAACTCACTCCCAGGCCTCATCAACAACGTCGCGCGTGCAAATTCCGTTTTACTGTATCTGCTGGATGGTGACAGGCTTTACCAAAGCGGCCTCCATCAGCTCTCGGGCATCGAGATCCCCCACTTCCGGCAGCTCGCCCTGAGCCTTACCGGCCCGGAGATCACCCCCGGCGAAGAGACGCGCATCCCGCTCCGCGCCGGTGTGCGGCCACGAGGTCTCTTGCTGGTGCAAGGAGTACGCCTTTCGCTCGAAAGCTTCCAGGCTATCGGCGACCTTGTATCCATCGCACTCGACCGCGCACAGGCTCTCGAAAACATCGCCCGCATCGAAGCCGGCAAAGAAAGCGAGCGGCTGCGAAGCCTGATCCTCGACTCCATCACCCACGAGCTGCGCACGCCCTTGACCTCCATTAAAGGCGCCGCGAGCACGCTGCTTTCGAACAGAAACGTCAGTACGGAGGATCGCTTGGAGCTGCTCACCATCGTCGATGAAGAAGCAGATCGGCTGAATCGTCTCGTAGGCGAAGCTGTCGAGATGGCGCAGATCGAGGCGCAGAAGGTGCATATGAACTTCGCGCCGGTCGAGCTCTCCACGCTGGTATCGCAGGCACAGGAAAGCTGTGCCTGGGTTTCGAGCACGCACCCTGTCTCGCTCAACCTGCCCAAGCTCCCCAAGGTCTCCGCCGATCCCGAGATGATGGGCAAAGTCATCTGCAATCTGCTGGAAAATGCTGCAAAGTACTCCAAGCCGCAGTCGCCGATTTCCGTATCTGCTGAGCAGAAGGGCGGTTATATCCTTACTAGCGTCGCCGACCGCGGCATCGGCATAGACCCGATGGAGCAAAGTCTTATCTTCGATCGCCTGTACCGTTCGCGCACCCAGGCCGGCAACAGCTCCGGTACGGGTATGGGCCTGGCGATCAGCCGCGCCATTGTCGAATCGCATCGCGGAACACTCACCGTCACCAGCCAACCCGACCACGGTTCGGTGTTCACCTTCAGCCTACCGTTGGCGCTCGGCGCCGACGAATCATCACAGGTTGAGTAACGCACTTACTTGGTTGCCAGGTCCAGCCCTAATCCATCATTGACCGCCCACACAAGAGCCTGTTCCGTCCCCAGATACCGCTCGGTCGTTTGCACACGGGCATGCTCCAGCAGCAGCTGGATCTGCTCCAGATCGCCACCGGCTTTGCGACACAACTTGGGGAACCGTCGGCATGCGAGTGGTGTACGAGGCCGTCAATCTCAGCTTCAAGGTGCTGTTGCTCTCGCGGAGCGGTGAGCAAGCGTCACTGGCTCAAGGCGATGGTGGGCTTCTCACTGTAAGCTTGCAGCATGAACGACCGGCAGACGGAGCAAGATCCCCAGGAACCCGACCAAGAAGCTTCAGCGTCCACGTCCCTCGCCGCGGCCGATGGTTTCGACGGATCGTCGGCAGGTCAGGTACGGACGCCCTTAGGCGCATTGACCCTAAGCATGTTCGAAAAAGGCCAGTACGTGCGCGTACGCGTCGGTTCAGCGTATAACGCCACGGAACTCTACGAGCATGCGTACACCTCGGCAGACGAGGCCAACACGGCCCTGATTGACGCTGGCATCCTGACAACGAATCAGGTGCCTGATCGTTCGAAGCTGGCCGGAACCGGACTCCAGCTTAACGATGTTTTTGCGGAACAGCTTGAGGAAGCTGGCCTAAAACGCCACCTGAGTTCGAATCTGTAGGTTTGAAGCAACAGAGTAGGGCCGCACTCTTGGCAATGACGGAACGGCCAGCTACGAGCACAAACCCCTCAATCGGAAAGAGCTAAGTCAACTCGAAAAGCGGCACCAGTTTAGCTGGTGCCTCATGGATGTTGACATTGAGCGTCGAAAGAGGACGCAAGTCAATCCGCGTCCACTCTCAGACGATCACCCCAGGGTATGAAGATCAGGCTTCATCCCAAGATTCCGTGCTGCCAATGCCTGAATACGGGTTACGCAAGTAACCGCTTGACGCGTTACTATCACGGCATGGTTGAACATCTGCTCTCCACCTGCGTCATCCAAAGTGCGATCGATGGTTAGCGGAGATGAACGTCCAGTGCTGTTTGATGTTGATGAACCGATTGAATCTCTTCTGTACGCAGAGATGAACGAAGCCTGAGAGGGTGAGGCCGTATGAAGATAGACTCTACAGACTCGGATGCCTCCCTGCTCTCCCTTATAGCCCAAGGCAATGCGGATGCTATTGCAACGATTTACGACCGTCACTGTTGTCCAGTTTACTCGCTGGCGTTTCAAATCGTGGGTGAAGCGTGGAAGGCGGAGGACGTACTGCATGAAGTCTTCATGAAGGTGTGGAGAAGGCCCTCTTTGTTTGCGGATTCCCTGGCGACCTCTTTGTTAGCTACCACCTGTAGATTGGCTAGTGATATGAAGCGGCGGTCTGAATCCAAAGGTCAGCCGAAGGATGGCCTCTGAGAAGCAATTTTGCTTGCTGTGCTGGCACTTAGCGCATTTACACCACATCGGAATCATGAACCTCTCTCTGGTGTGGACCAGCAGGGGCTGAACAGTTGGACGTAGGATCTGTGGTAGCCCTGCTTTTGGATTGTTTGTAAGTCAAATGCGGGCAAGCGACACTCACTTCGCACGACACGGCTCTGGTCTCCGTGTGGACGGGCGTGGTGATCTTCTTCCCGGAGTATTTACTTGCTTGAACGCGCTGCAAGCAGACCGGCATGGACAAATCCCTTGGGGAGAGCAATCGGGCGCGCTAATGGTAGGTCGAGTCGGTTGCACTCCGCTCTAAAAACAGGGATATTGAGACAGCTGCTCCGGACGGAAGCTGCCGTAGGCCAAATTGACTGATCCGTCTGAATGAGCAGATAACCTGTCACATTATGCCCAACTCCTCTCCTAACGCAGCGCTCCACTCCGCCGCTAGCCAGCCCGTGACGCTGGGAGAGATCTTGTCTGCACTGTCCTTCGCCCTGGACGTCACAGAGGGTGCCCCTCCCGGTCACTCCGTCCGTACGTGCCTTCTAGGGATGCGCCTGGGAAAGCAGATCGGATTATCCGATCAGGCGCTCGCCGACCTGTACTGCGCGCTTCTGCTCAAAGATATCGGTTGCAGCAGCAACTCCGCGCGTATGGCGGCGGCGTTCGCCGCAGACGACCAGATAGTCAAGCAGCACTTCAAGTTCATCGACCGGGAGAAGCTTGGCAAACCCAACCGCGAGGCGCTCACCTTTGTCTGGAACAACGTCGCGCCCACGGCGGGTGTATGGGGCCGCATTCGGCAGATCTATAGCATGATTCGCAGCCCCGGAGATTTAACCGCCGAGGTGATCGAAGCGCGGTGCGAACATGGTGCCTTGATCCTGCACAAGCTGGGAATGGGAGTCGAGACTTGCGCTGCGGTTTACTCGCTGGACGAGCACTGGAATGGCCAAGGTTTGCCCGATCATCTAGTGGCCCAGGACATTCCCCTGTTAGGTCGCATCTGCGCGGTCGCCCAGCACCTTGATCTCTTTTGCAGCGAGTTCAGTCCAGCCAGAGCGCTAGACACCCTTACTGAACGCTCCGGCACCTGGTATGACCCGGACCTCGTACGCGCAGCGGAGAGCCTGCACCAGCAGGGAGCTCTATGGGCCCAGTGCCTCCCCGGCAGCGACCCCAAGGCGCTGCAGTCCGCTGTGCTCGCGCTCGACCCGGGCACTTCCACCGCCCTTGCTGCCCGCGACATCGACCTCATCTGCAGCGGCTTTGCCGACGTGGTCGATGCCAAGAGCCCATTCACGTATCGACACTCGGTGGCCACGACCGAGGTGGCGGTACTCACTAGCAACGCCATGGGCCTCGCACCAGATCGAGTGGACGTCGTCCGCCGCGCCGCGCTACTGCACGACATCGGTATGCTCGGCGTTCCCAACACCATCCTCGATCAGCAGAGGCCGCTTACCAGCACGGATTGGGCCGCGATTCATCGCCATCCGATGCTCAGCCAAGAGATCCTCTCCCGCGTCCGTGCCTTCAGCGAGGTCGCCGTCTTGGCCGGGATGCATCACGAGAAGCTCGACGGCAGCGGTTATCCTTTTCACCTTACTGGCGAGCGACTCTCGATCGAATCACGCATTTTGACCGTAGCTGACACTTTCAGCGCTCTCATGGAGAGCCGGCCGTACCGGGAGATCCTGACGCCTACGGAAATTCAGCGACAGCTTGCTCTGGAAGTTCCACACCGGCTGGACGCCGAGTGCGTGGATGCCGTCGTCTCGGTGCTGGATCAACTTGCCGCTATGCCTCTCGAGGACATTCCGGCCATGTCTGCGGACACGATCCCGGACCTTGTAATAGTGGAAGCGCCACCCTTTCGCTTTGGAGCGGCTTCACACTAAGACACAGCGGAAGCTTGGAATAGCGGGAACCCGGGCTCTAAGACCGGACCTGAGGTACAAACAATCAGTGAGCGGATCCGTCCTGACCGGCTACATCGATGAGAGCTACAAAGGAGATTAGAGGCAGGGACTCTTTACGCTCTGCTGCGTGTACGTGCGGCAGGTGCACCTTGCAGGGCTAGAGTCCGGCGATAGTTTCCAGCCGAAAGTCAGCACCTGCGAGGTGATACCGATAGGCCCTTAGGTATTCGCGGAGAAACAAAGCAACCTCGTCCATTTCGCCATCAGGGTATGCTTTCGGCAACTCGAACCGAATCCGATCAAGGATGCTTCAAGCTGCATAGTGAATGTGGGCGACATTCGCAGGTCTGTCCCTGTGAGCGGAATATAGGTAAAGATTCAGGTTCCATGTTCCTTCAGGGCGTTGGCCCCATCCAGATTGAGTATGGATTCGTTCTGATTCTCTCTTGAATGGATCAGAGCTTGGAAGCGGATCAGCCCCGAAGTCGCAATATGGGAAGTAAGGGACTTCAAAGCGGCAGCTCCCCGCTCTCCGCCGCGACGGTGGCTTTTCTCGACAGTTCGGGACCGTTGTTGCGGACGTTGCCGACGTTTGGGTGGGCTTCGAACATCTCCATTTCGTCCGATTCGAGAAGCCGGAGGAGATCAAGGGGCAGCCGCTAGGTTTCTTCCCTGTCAAGCCATCGGTCGTAGTCGCGCGAATGGAGAATC
>CAXTAE010000007.1:109182-173696 GCA_964242225.1 uncultured Acidobacteriaceae bacterium | reverse complement strand
CATCCCCCTCGAAGAAGCCGTCCGCCGCGCCGTCAAACGCCTCACCGGCGCCTTCGCCATCGGCGTCCTCAGCGCCCATGAGCCCGACAAAATGGTCGCCGCCCGCTTCGGCCCGCCCATCGTCCTCGGCCTCGGCGACGGCGAGTTCTTCCTCGCCTCCGACGTCCCCGGCATCCTCCACCACACCCGCGATATCTACTTCCTCAACGACAACGAGGTCGCCACCCTCACCACCGCCGGCATCGTCCTCACCGACTTCAGCGGCGCGCCCAAATCCATGAAGCCCCAACGCATCACCTGGGACCCCATCCAGGCCGAAAAGGCCGGCTACAAGCACTTCATGCTCAAGGAGATCAACGAGCAGCCCCGCGCCATCCGCGACACCACCCTCGGCCGCGTCTCGCTTGAAACCGGGCAGGTCTTCCTCCCTGACATGGCCGTCTCTGAGGCCGACCTCCGCGCCGCCACCGGCATCACCATCGCGGCATGTGGAACCAGCTGGCACGCCGGCCTAGCCGGCAAGTTCATGATCGAGCGCCTCGCCCGCCTCCCCGTCGACGTCGACTACGCCAGCGAGTACCGCTATCGGGACCCCATCCCCAACCCGTCCGACCTCGGCCTGCTCATCACCCAATCCGGCGAAACCGCCGACACCATCGCCGCGCAGAACGAGCTCATCAAGAACGGCTCCAAAACCCTCGCCATCTGCAACGTCGTCGGGGCCGCCGTCACGCGCCTGGCTCAAGGAACCATCACCACCAACGCCGGCCCCGAGATCGGCGTCGCCTCCACCAAGGCCTTCACCGCCCAGCTCACCGCCCTCTACCTGCTCGCCCTCCACCTCGCCCAGGTGCGCGGCACGATCACGCCGGCCGAAAGCCTGAAACTCGTCACCGAGCTCAGCCTCATCCCCGGCAAGTTGGAACAGGTCCTCCGCACCGCCGACGACCACTGCGTGCACCTGGCAAAGGAATTCTCAGGAGTCAACGACTTCCTCTTCCTCGGCCGCGGCATCCACTACCCCATCGCCCTCGAAGGCGCCCTCAAGCTCAAAGAGATCAGCTACATCCACGCCGAAGGCTACCCCGCCGGCGAGATGAAGCATGGCCCTAACGCCCTCATCGACGAAAACCTCCCCGTAGTCTGCATCGCCACCCAGGACCCCACCGACCCCGCCAGCGTCCTCAAATACGAAAAAACCCTCTCCAACATCCAGGAAGTCACCGCCCGCAGCGGCCGCGTGATCGCCATCGCCACCGAAGGCGACACCCACATCCACCAGCTCGTCGAGCACGTCATCGAAGTCCCCGCCGCCCCCGAACTCCTCCTACCCCTGCTGGAAGTAGTCCCCCTCCAACTCCTCGCCTACCACATCGCCGTCCGCCGCGGCTGCGACGTAGACCAGCCCAGAAACCTGGCGAAAAGCGTTACAGTGGAGTAATGATTGCAAATCTTGGGTATTGAGCTACAAAATTACGCAGGCATCACTAAACAGTACGTGCCGCTTACCCCGGGACTTCGGCTGCTAGTTGGCAAGAACAACTCTGGTAAGTCCGCAACCTTGAATTTCATAAATTGGTCTAATAGCAGGGCGATTCTCGATTACACAAATGGTTCGCTGATTACCTACTGCGTCATAGTTTCCGTAGAAGATCGTGACATCTGGTTAGCTGGGGGCGATGAGATCTGGCTCGCCGAACTCGTCAAAGAGCATGCTTTCATTCGCTTCTGGTTCCAGACGAAATTCGATCAACACAACGTAAACTTTAATTTCCTCCATGGCCAACTTCACGCAGAGAGCCTCGGGGACGACGGAAAAGAGGCAGTTAGGAGGCTCGAGCCCGAATATTCGGAACGCATCACAAGGCTGAGTGAAAAGACCCTTCCAGACGAGTATAAGGAGCTTAGAAGACAGTTACTTGTACTGCGCGATGCAAGACTGATATCTCCACACCGCACGATAGAACCCGTAACGCGGCTGGAAATCTTACATCGATTCCACTCTGAAGGCACCAAGCTGGCCTCTTACCTGCAGACGCTGAACAGTGAAGAACGGCCAATCTTTCAGATCATCGAGCAAGATTTCTGCAGGGTATTCCCGGAGTTCGATCAAATTGATCTCGTTGGGTCATCAGAAGGTATCTCGATTTACTTAAGACACCGCGCGAACAGAAGCAAACGAACACCAATTGTGAAATGTGGCAACGGCCTGGAGCAGGCGCTTATAATTTTGAGCGCCGTACATGGCGGGTCAGATGAGGGACTCAATCTCTTAGATGAACCGCACAATTTTCTACACCCATCTGCCGAACGGAGGCTGCTCGAAATACTTCGTAAATCCCCGAAGCGGATCATCGCGGCCACACATTCTCCCATCCTCATCAATGGCGTTCATGCGGACGCGATAACTCTCATCGCACCTCCGGGCGAAGCATATGAAGACTACTTAGACCGTGGCTCTTTCGATAGCAGAACGCTGGCGCTTAGTACCATCGGATTCCGCAACTCCGATGCGCTGTTTCATGACTGCCTAGTCTTCGTTGAGGGACCAAGTGACGCAGAAATGTTACCTATACTTCTGCGCAAGATTGAGATATCTGAAGATAAGGTCGAAAACATCGGCTTCCCACTTCTAGAGGGCGTCGAGGAACTAAAGAATGATGAGCAAGTCCGTCAAAAGGTGAGTAGTTACGAGAAGCTTCTAAGCGCAATAGGAGAGCACAAGCAGAAGCACATCTATCTCTTCGACGGAGACCGCGACAGATTCAACAGCGTCCTAAAGAAGACACGAATAGCTGGAAAAGAGTTGCCGGTTTATTTTACGCGGCGGACGGAGATTGAGAGCTATTTGCTAGATCCGCCCTCGATTGCCAAGGCGATTGCCGCAGAACTAAGAACTTATGCGTCCGAGGTGGAAGCCCCAAGCGAAGATGCCATTTTTCAAAAACTACAAGCCATGTTTGAGGAGCTGCCAGAAAATGGACCCGATCCGTACACGCATCTCTATCCTAATAGTCGGTTACGCGGCGAGAGCGCTTCCGAAAAGATAAAAGGCTCCTTAGCCCTAGCAAGCATTTATCGAGATTATGGGCTCACATACGATAAAAGACGTAGCGGGAGAATACTTGCGGCATTCCTTCCAAAACACTATTCCGGCATAAAGGATCTTTGCGCTCCAATCCTAAGCATGATTGAATCTGATTAGGGGCGGGTGGCCCACACACGACGGGTGCCCCATTCATGCGCGAGCTCCACCGCGCATGAGTGGGGAGTCAAAGAACCCCACCACCAGCAACCCCACTCATCGCGAGAAACCGCGATGAATGGGGCACCCGTCACCCTCACCTACGCAACCGATGACATCCCCCCAGAAGTCCCATCCACTCCGGCATCCCGGCAAAGCTACGATGGCGCATGCCGCCGCGTCTCAAGCGCTACCAGCACGAAGGCCATCTACACTTCCTCACCTTCAGCTGTTACCGCCGCCCTACCTACCTCGACGACGACCCATCCCGCCTCTGCTGCGAACATCTCCTCGAACAGTGCCGCAGGAAACACCGCTTCGACATCCACGGCTACGTCCTCATGCCCAACCACGTCCACTTACTCCTAAGTGAACCGGAGGTCCGGAGCCTGGAGTCCATCCTCCGCGTCCTGAAGGGCGAAGTCTCGAAACACCTCAAGGGAGACCGCCCCCAGTTCTGGCAGCGCCGCTACCACGGCTTTAACGTCTTCTCCGAGGGGAAGCGCATCGAGAAGCTGAAGTACCTGCATCGCAACCCAGTCGAACGAGGCCTCGTCGCCCGCCTCGAAGACTGGCCCTGGAGCAGCTTCCGCCACTACGCCACCGGCGAACTCGGCCGCGTCACCCTAAGCTCCCCCTGGACCGCAACAGCATGTCAGCCAAGCACCCAACACACGACGAGTACACAGTAATGACGGGTGCCCCATTCATGCGCAAGCTCCATCGCGCATGAGTGGGGAGTCAACGAAGCCCATCACCAACAACCCCACCGCGGCTGTTCTTTTCTTCTCCACCTTCGCCATCCAGATCTTCACCAGGTAAGCCCCTAGCCAAAGCTCGGGCTTTCTGCATGCGCCCCTCCCACAATCTGCACACCATCTGGCCTGCCTGCCTACAATCGAGCCAGCAAAGAAAACAGTTACGAGCACCCTGAACCCCAGCTCCACAGACCCACTCTCCAGGTACCGACCTAATCGTCCTGCTTTGAAGACTTTGCAAAAAGTAGGGGAGGGGGAGGGCACCTCGGTCGAAGCCCACAGAAGACCGGTGCCCCATCGCGGACTCGGCCAGGCCGCTCACCCCGTTGCACGCGACGGGAAGAGCATGGAGCTCCTGGAAAAGCAATCCCACTCACGATTTGCCGGCGAGGGTGCCGCCATGCTGGCGGCACATTTACGATAGCGCCATGGCTCCTCGACTTCGCTGCCATTCCGGATTGGGAAACCGAGCAAACACATTCTGCGCGGGAACCCATCGTTGCGCCAGAACGGCCTGTCCACATCCGGTAAGATGCGACTGCCGGGCAAGCTTCCGGAACCTGCATCCCTAATGGCTAAACACTTCAAGGGCGCCTTCTCGGAAGACATGGCGCGGTATCGCGCCAAGGGCTACAGCGGAAAAGACCTCTGGCTCCATCCGGCAGTCTGGTCGATTGCGGTGTATCGGCTCAGCAATTGGGCCTACGTTGGCGCGCCACCCACCCTGTTGCGCGTGCCAGTGAAGCTCCTTGCATTCATTCTGGTAAAGCTCTGCGTGGTGTTTATGGAGATGGATCTTGACCCGCAGGCCACCATCGGCGGCGGCTTCTACATCGGCCACATCGGCGGCGTGCACATCAATCCAGGCGCGGTTTTGGGGCGCAACTGTGATCTTGCCCATCGCGTAACCATCGGGGCCTCAGCCATGGGCCGCGGCGGCATACCCGTCCTCGGCGATGACGTCTACGTGGGAACCGGCGCTGTGCTCGTCGGCAAGATCAAGGTCGGCGACGGCGCCAAGATCGCCGCTAATACCCTGGTGATGAGTAACGTGCCTGCCGGGGCCACCGTGATGGGTGTGCCCGGGCGCATCATCATGCGCGCCAAGCCTGCCCCTCCTCCAGCTGTTGACGCAGAGGCCGCGCTGCCAGCCCCCTCGGAAGTTGCCATCCATGCAAGCTGAACCTCTAATCCAGCCCGCCTCCGAGGCCGATCTCCGGCGAGAGAGGCGAAGCGTCTTTGAGCAGGCGCTCGCCGCCGGTGCGATTCCCGAGGCTCTTGCGCGGGCCCGCGAACTGCTGGCAGAGGGAAGAGCGGCTGACATCGCCTTTTGCGCCACGGCCTTTCGCAAATCGAGCGCCCTCCTGCTCGCCGCCGGTCACAAGCCGCTCAAGACCTTTGTAGTGCGTTCGGTCACCCTTGAACCAGTCCTTCCCGCAGTACATGTGGAAGCAGTGCTGCACGGCTATCTTCTGGACGTGATGCTGGGCGGGTACGGCTCCTATATGGACGAGATGCTCGATCCTCAGAGCAGCCTTGGCCGCTCGGCAGCTGACCTGGTCCTCGTCCTGCTTGATCTTGAAGACATCGCCGGGCGTTTGCCGCAGCTTTGCGCGGCCGGCGACTCGCATGCCATTCAGGAGGAGCTCAAGGTTTCTCTCGGTCGCGTTGCCCAAATGCTAAGCAGCTACCGCGCTGCTCATTCTGGACGGCTTGTGCTTGGGGGCTGTGTGGTTCCTGAGGTGACCTCGCTTGGTCCGGTGGGTGGCAGCAACATGCGGCACAGCCTCGCCCATGCGGTAAAGGACCTGAACCGCCACTTGTCTGAGCTATGCGCCACGGTCGCCGACTGTGTGTTCTTCGACGTGGACGGTACCGCCGCGCAGTTTGGCCGCGAACGCTGGCGCGACCAGCGCATGTTTCTCGCTTCGCGTCTGCCCTTGGCGCCGGGAGCATTCCGACCCTTTGCCCGCAGCCTGCTGCGCGCCGCCTCGACGCTTTTCCGCGCTCCGCGCAAGGTCCTTTGCACTGACCTCGACAACACACTCTGGGGCGGCGTTCTGGGCGAGGAGGGGCCGGAAGGCATCGCCACGGGCAACGCCTTCCCTGGAAACTGCTACCTCGCCTACCAGACCTACTTGAAGGAGCTCTCCGCGCGGGGCATTTTGCTGGCCATCGCCTCGAAAAACAATCCGGAGGACGTCGCGGAGGCGTTCCGTACGCGCGCTGCCGACCTCGCGCTGACGCTTGATGACTTCGTCGCGCGAAAGATCAGCTGGGGTGAAAAGGCGGACGCGCTGCGCGCTCTCGCCGGGGAGCTCTCCCTTGGCTTAGACGCGTTTGTCTTCGTGGACGACAACCCGGTTGAGTGTGCCGCGATACGGCAGCAACTGCCCGAGGTTGCGGTTCTCGAAATGCCGGTAACGGCACCCTGGGAGTTCGTCGATGCACTCGCAGCGGAGTGGTTCTTCGACGCCGCCACCGTCACCGCCGACGATCGCAACCGTTCAGTCGAGTACAAGGCGCAGGCGCAGCGCGAGCTGCTCAGCCAGACATCTGCCAACCGCGATGAGTTCCTCCAATCGCTCGAGATTGTCTGCACCTTTCTTAGCGCAGCTGATGCTCCACTGGCCCGCTCCGTGCAACTCCTCGCCAAGACGAACCAATTCAATCTCACCACCCGTCGTCACGCCGCCGCCGATGTGCTGCAGTTCGCCGCTGATCCCACCTGTCAGGCGGTAGCGGTGCGCGTTCGCGATCGGTTTGGGGAAGCCGGGGTCGTCGGCCTCGCACTCACCCGACAGGACAGTGACACCTGCGTGATCGATTCTTTGCTGCTTTCCTGCCGTGTGATTGGCCGGGGGATAGAGACCGCAATCCTCGCGCATCTCGCCGAAGGTGCCCGGCAGCTCGGCAGCCGTTGGTTGATTGGGGAGTACATCTCGACGAAGAAGAACGTTCCCTGCAAAGATTTCTACCCTCAACACGGCTTTACGCGCGTGGAGACGCCTGGGACCGGCGAGTCGGAGCTGTACCGGCTCGACCTCTCTGCAGGCCTCCCGCCGAGCCCCGGTTGGCTAACCCTGGAAGGACAGCAATTACATGAGCAGCTCGCCAATCCCGCCCTCGCTTCGTGACCTCGTCGCCGACACCCTGGAGATTCCGCCAGAGGAGGTGACACCGGAGCTTTCCACTGAGACCAGTGAGTCCTGGGATTCGTTTCGGCACCTTCAACTCATCCTCTCGATTGAGGGCGAATACGGGGTGCAGTTCGATCCCGGGCAGGTACCGGACCTGACGACAGTGGCGAAGCTTCAAACCGCGCTTGAGGCTAAGGGAGCTACCCTTTGACGGGCAGTTTGCCGCCAGGCCTCACGTTCAAGCTGCTGCATGTGGGAGTCGCGGTTCCCGAACTCGACCCTGCCGCCCATACATTGCAGACCCTGTTTGGCTACAGCGTGGTCTCCGGGCCTTTTGACGATCCCATTCAGAAAGTTACCGTCAACTTCCTCACCCTGGGGACCGGTGACGTGGCCGAGGTTGAGCTGATCGCTCCGCTCACAGCCGATTCGCCGATCCGCGCCATGCTGAACAAATCGGGCGGCGGCGCATATCACCTCTGCTTTGAGACCAGCGATATGGAAGCCGCTCTCGCACACCTGAAAGCCGGGAAGTGCCTCGTGGTCAGCCAACCCGCACCTGCGGTTGCTTTCGGGGGTCGCCGCATCGCCTGGCTATATACGCCAACGCGCCAGCTAGTGGAACTGGTGGAATCATCCAGGAAGTCTGAGCCGCACGCCGACAACACGCCGTGACCCGGAGAGCCGTTAAGGCGATGTCCGTAGACAAGGTGCGTGTCACGCGGCCTGTCGCTCCTGCGATGACGAGATTGTTTGTCCGTACTCTGCCATGGCCTGGAGCAGCCCCTCATCGGCGCCGCGCAGGGTGGCACGATGAAACAGCACGACAGCCTGAAGACGCAACCGGATTGCCTGGGGAGTTGACTCGTTCATTACGTAACTCATGAGTTAAGGAAACACGAACAATCGGCGAACAGGAGGGTTAGAGCGGCTCCCCCGGAGGTGGCAGAATCTCCTCGGCTACGGGGTTCGAGTCTTTAACTTCGTCCTTCTCACCGGTCGCATCGAACTCGGATAGAGGGAAGGTGCCACCATCAAACTCGCCAGCTGGAACGTCAATTCAGTGCGCGCTCGCTTGCCGCAGGTCCTTGCCTGGCTCGCGGAGCGGCTACCTGATGCCCTGCTGCTGCAGGAGCTAAAAGGGCTCGAGTTCCCCGCCGAAGCCTTCGAGGCGTTGGGTTACCGCAGCGCAGCTGTGACGCAGAAGACCTACAACGGGGTAGCTGTGCTCACCCGTCACCCCCTCGAGACCGTCTGCACCGTCCTCCCCGGCGATGACGGCGATAGCCACGCCCGTTTTCTGGAAACTGTCCTGCAGATCCACGGCGGCGCGCTGCGCGTTGTCAACATTTACTTGCCGAATGGCAATCCCGTCGGTACGGAGAAGTTTACCTACAAGCTGGCCTGGATGGATCGCCTGCTCGAGCAGATGGAGTTTTGGCTGGCGTCCCCGGTCCCAACGGTGATCGGCGGTGACTTCAACGTCATCCCGGAAGATATCGACTGTCACAAGCCCGCATCCTGGGTGCGGGATGCCCTATTCCAACCCGAGTCGCGTGACCGGTACCGTCGCATGCTGGCGCTGGGCTACGCAGACGCTTTTCGCACGTTGCACCCGGAGCTGGCAGGCCAGTTCACCTACTGGGATTACTTTCGCAACGCCTTTGAGACCAATCGCGGCATTCGTATCGATCATTTTCTGCTGTCTCCGACACTGAGGAGCAGACTGACAAGCTGCGAGATAGACAAAGGGCCGCGTGCCGGGGAGAAACCCTCTGATCACACGCCCATCCTCGTCGAGATCAACTAGCCTCCCGCCGCCAGGTCGCCGCGCGCTCCCGAGCCCCCAACGACAAGACCGGCACTGCTGTCTCGTCAAATCGTCTCGCTGCTGG
This sequence comes from uncultured Acidobacteriaceae bacterium, assembly GCA_964242225.1. Taxonomy (GTDB): domain Bacteria; phylum Acidobacteriota; class Terriglobia; order Terriglobales; family Acidobacteriaceae; genus Granulicella. The sequence goes on along the minus strand of CAXTAE010000007.1, from coordinate 164,659 downwards.
AAACGTTTTGCTGGGCAGCCTCCCCGGGCATCTTCCTGCATCCAAGCCGTGAGGTGGGAACGACCCCGCCACCAGGAGAATGTTGATGGCTATGAATCAGGATCTTCCCGCGACCGACAGCGCGGCCGCTCTGCACGAACTGATTGGCGAGGACTCCACGGCGACGTTTGAGAACGATCCGACCTTCGTGGCAGGGACTCCCACCGCGAACGGCTCCAGCGAAAACCTGCAAACCCCCCAGGATCGTAAGGACATCCGCAATCAGCCTTCCCTCGTCGCGCGCGACACCGACGATGTCGAAGACGAGGAAGAGGACGACGAGGATGAAGACGACGACGATGAGTTCGAAGACGTCGAGACCGAAACCGAGGACGACGATGAGGAAGACGAAGACGAAGACGAAGATGACCTCGATGACGAAGATGAGGACGACGAGGATGAGGAAGAGTAGTCACTACGCGGACGGGGCGCACGCTTCGTCCGCCCCTCTCCTGGGACGCTCTGCAGACGATTCCGGGTCGCGTAAGCCTGAGGACCAGGACGAGGGTGATGTCGAACGAGGCATCGATGAGGACGCCCTGGAGCAGGACGAACTCGACACGGATCGAGTTACCCGGGACGAAACACAAGCCTGAACGGTATTTCCGAACAATTGGGATGGATAGATCTCCAGTCGGAATGCCGCGCACGGGAAACTGGGAGCAACCGGCTGTGTGCCGCCTGTCGCCCTGAAGATGCGAGGAGCCATCGTGAGTTTGGAACAGAAAAAAGATACGTCATCTCTGCTGAAGGGTCTGGCCGCTGGCATTGTAGGTGGTCTGGTGGCAACGGCCGCCAAGTCGCTGGCCGAGAAGGTCTATCCGCCCCGCGTGCACGGCGAGCCCGAGCCGCCCGAGGTCACCGCCGAAAAGATCGCTGGACATCCCTTGGACGAGCACACCAAAGAGATTGCGAGCGAGGCGATCCACTGGATCTTCGGGGCCGTGGCAGGCGGCTTCTATGGTGTCCTTGCGGAGCTCTATCCAAACATCACCGCGAAAAATGGAGCCACCTTTGGGCTAACCCTGATGAGCCTGACGCACAAGGGCGCACTGCCGGTCCTGGGCCTCAGCGAGCCGCCCGAGCAGCAAAGCTTCCGCGAGAACACAAGTGAAGCCACAACGCACATCATCTATGGTGTCGTGACTGAAAAGGTCCGCGGTTTTGTCCGTGGTCTTCTGAAGTAAGTTCACGTCAATATCCGGCGTGGCACACCGTCGATGCCTAGCTCGTTTCGGTGTCGTGCACCGCTCGCCGCGAAAGCTTTGTCGAGGGCATACTTAGCGTCCCAGGGACACCTTTCGCGGCAGGGGCCCGCGCTACACTTCTGCTTGTACGCCATAGGAATCTGTTCAGGAATGCCCTACGCTTCTGGTCGTGACCGCTCATCGAAACACGTTGTGATTGTGGGTGCCGGCCCTGGTGGGCTGGCTTCGGCTATGCTTCTGGCACGCTCCGGCGTGCGCGTGACGCTGGTTGAAAAACATAGACGCGTAGGCGGCCGCACCGCGACGCTCGCCCAGGACGGGTATAAGTTCGACATCGGACCGACCTTCTTTTTGTACCCCCGGGTGCTGAAAGAGATTTTCGCCGATGCCGGCTATGACCTCGACCGCGAGGTGCCGATGACGCGACTGGATCCCCAGTACCGGCTCATCTTCGGCTCCGGTGGACAGCTCGACGCAACGCCCAATGTGCAGCGCATGGAACAGCAAATTGCGCGTATTTCGCCAATGGATGCCGAGAAATTCCGTGGCTTCCTTGAACACAACCGCAAGAAACTGGCCAGCTTCCTACCCTTCCTCGAATCTCCGTTTGAGAGCTGGAGGGATTTGATGAAACCGGAGATGCTGAAGCTCCTGCCACTACTGAAACCATGGCTTTCGCTGGACGGCGATTTACGCACCCACTTCTCTGATGAGCGTATCCGGCTCGGTTTCAGCTTTCAGTCCAAATACCTGGGCATGAGCCCGTTTCGTTGCCCTTCCCTCTTCTCCATTCTCTCGTTTCTCGAATATGAACATGGGGTGTTTCACCCGACAGGTGGTTGTGGCGCGGTCACCTCTGCCATGGCGCGCATCGCGGCCGAAATGGGCGTGGAGGTGTTGCTCGACGAGCCAGTGGAGGAACTGCTGGTCGAGAACGGTGTCGCGAAGGGTGTACGAACCACCAAACGCACTCTGAATGCCGATTCTGTCATTGTGAATGCGGATTTTGCCGACGCGATGCGCAAGCTGTTGCCTGGAAAGCACCGTCGCCGCTGGACTGACGATCGCATTGCGAGCAAGCGTTTCAGCTGCTCCACATTCATGATGTATCTCGGCATCGAAGGCCGGTACGACGACGTCGCGCACCACACGATCTATCTCGCTAAGGACTACAAGAACAATCTGAAGGACATTGAGGGGCTGCACCGACTCTCAGAAGACCCCAGCTTCTACGTCCAGAACGCCAGCATCACCGATCCCACACTCGCGCCAAAGGGCCATTCCACCCTGTATGTACTGCTGCCCGTAACGCACGAGGTCGAAGGCATCAACTGGGCCGAGCAGCAGTCGCGGTTTCGTGCCCTTGCTTTGAAGCAGATTGAAAATATCGGCTTGACGGGCGTGGAAGAGCGCATTCGGACCGAGCGCATCATTACACCGAGTGGCTGGCGCGAGGAGTTTGATCTGCACAAGGGCGCAACGTTTTCCATGGCCCATTCCCTCACGCAGATGCTGCACCTGCGGCCTCACAATCGCTTCGAAGATGTGAAGGGCATGTACCTTGTGGGCGGCGGTACGCACCCGGGATCGGGGTTACCGGTCATCTTCCAATCGGCGCGCATCTCCTCACGGCTTCTACTCGAAGATCTCGGCATCGAACCGCAATGGCATAGCTCAGCGGAAGGTGCCTTTCGCGAGGATCTGATGCAGGTCGCGTCGTGAGTACGGTCGCGGAACGGACGGCTACACGTGCCCCCATGGGGAACGCCGTCCTGGTAGCTGTTCCCACCCCCGCACACGATAAAGTTGCCGGCAACTGCGAAATCTCCTGTGCGGCGATGGCAAGCGAAACTGGTGGGCCGGTACTTATCGCGGCGCAGCGCCGCTGGGCGGCGTTTCCGCTCGTAGAGCGTCTACAAGTCCTGCGCCGTGCGCGCCATGCGGTGGCCGGGAGTGCAGAAGCGTTTGCAAAAGCGATGTCCCCGGCGTTGCACCGCACAGAGTCCGACACCCTGGTTGCGGAGCTACTGCCGCTGCTCGATGCAGTACGCTTTCTTGAACGGCGGGCAGTCAGCATTCTGGCACCGCAGCGCCTTGGCCGCGCCGGTCGCCCGTTATGGCTCACCGGGGTACAGGCGCGAATTGACCGTGTGCCCCTGGGGCATGTGCTGGTCATTGGCCCGGCCAATTTCCCACTCTTTCTACCAGGCGTGCAGACGCTGCAGGCGCTGGCCGCTGGCAACGCCGTAACCTGGAAGCCCGGCCTCGGCGGCGGACGCGTCGCTCAACTCCTAGCGCGTCTTCTTGAAGAGAGCGGGCTTCCGCGGGGCGTCCTGTGCATCACTGGCGAGGGCATTGACGATGCCGAGAGCGCTCTGCGCCGCAGTCCCGACAAGGTCGTCTTCACGGGCTCTTTTCCGAGTGGCCAACAGGTTCTGCGCACACTCGCGGAGACAGCCACACCCGCCATCATGGAGCTCTCGGGAGCTGATGCCGTTGTCGTTTTGCCCTCCGCAGATCTTCCCCGAACGGCGCAGGCAATCGCCTTCGGTTTGCGCCTGAACGGCGGTGAGGTGTGCATGTCACCTCGGCGCCTGGTTGCCACGCGCGAGACGATGCAGGCATTGCGTCCACTGCTCCAGGCGGAGTTGGCCGCCATCCCCCCCGTTTCACTGACACCGCGCACGGCCGAGACGCTACGCCGCCTGCTGGACGACGCCGTCGCCGCAGGTGCACACGTAAAGGGTGCCTTCCGGCCCGAGGCGCAGGCGCCACTCTTGGTCGCGGACGCCCGGCCTGACATGGGCATCGCACGCAGCGACGTGTTTGCGCCCGTGTTGTCGCTTCTTGAAGTGCCAACCGTGTTGCACCTGAGTGAGGTCGTCAACGACTGCCCGTACGCGCTCACAGCGGCAGTATTTGGGGAAGAACGCGAGGCGCGCGCGCTCGCCGATCAGCTGCGAGTCGGTACTGTGCTGGTGAACGACCTTATTGCGCCCACCGCCGACCCGCGGGTGCCCTTTGGCGGTCGGGGCCGCAGTGGCTTCGGGTCGACCCGCGGCGCGGAAGGGCTTCTGGAGATGACCGCGGCCAAAACGGTTCTGGTGCGACGAAAGATAGCTACGCAGCACTTCCGCGCGGTCGGCGATGCGGACAGACCAGTTTTTCTGGCACTCATCGGGCTGCTCCATGGCGGGTCCTTGGCTTCGCGGCTGCGCTCGGCGCGAGCCCTGGCGAGCGCCGGGCGACACTTATAGCTCTACTGCCTTGTCTCTCGAAAAGGCACAATCAAGGTGTGTCATCCCCTCGGGTCAACGCTGACTCCAGGGGTGCATCCCTCCGCAAGACTGGCGGCTGCAGTCATTCAGTCGGGGAGTTTTTCATATGCAAGTTGGAGTGATCGGATCAGGACTGGCGGGGCTTTCAGCGGCCTGCACACTGGCTGCACGCGGGCACGAGGTCACCGTTTTTGAGAAGAATGCGTGGCTGGGCGGCAAGGCAGCGCAGCTTCGAGAGGAAGGCTTCCGTTTCGATATGGGGCCGACTATCCTGATCCAGCCCTCGATGCTGCGAAAGATCTTCGCCGAGGCTGGCCGTAAGCTCGAGGACTACATCACCATGGTGCGGCTGGACCCGCAGTGGCGCTGCTTCTTCGACAATGGTGCCACCATCGACCTGCTGGACGATGAGAGCAAGATGGCCGCGAACCTCGAAGCACGTTGGCCGGGCATGGGCGCGGGCTACAAGCGCCTGATGCAGCTCTCTGAGGAGCTCCACAAGATATCCGATAAGTTCTTCTTCTGGAAGAGTGTCGGCACCATGAAGGACACCTTCGACATCGGCGGCGCGTTCGACATCAAGGTGCTGAAAGACGTGATGCGCATGCGGCTCGGCAAGACCGTCGCCGGCACGATTCGCGAGTTCATCCCGGAGCCCGAGACGGCGCAGATGCTCGACCACATGGTGCAGTATGTGGGCTCATCTCCGGACGCTTCGCCTGCAATCCTGACGGCGATTGGCCATATGCAGATGCAGGAAGGCATTTGGTTCCCGATGGGCGGCACGCGCGCCGTGCCCGAGGCCATGGTGAAGCTCGCCACCGAGCTGGGCGTCACCTTCCACACGAGCACCGATGTCGCTCGCATTCTCACCTCCGGCAAGAACGGGAGCACCCGCGCTACCGGTATTGAGACAACGAGCGGTGAAACTTACCACTTCGACGCTGTACTGAGTAACAGCGACGCCGTCCGCACGCATCGCGAACTGCTGCAGGGCTCAAAGGCACACAAGCACTTCGACAATGCGCGGAAGTACGAGCCCGCGTGCTCGGGTGTAGTGCTGTACCTTGGCCTGAAACAGCGTTATGAGCATCTGGCGCACCATGATTTCGTCTTTTCGCGCGACCCGCATGAAGAGTTCCACGCGATTTACGACCTGGGTATTCCCGCGCCCGATCCGACCTGCTACCTTGCCTGCACCGCCGCGACCGATCCGGACAGCGCGCCGGCGGGTGGCGAAGCCATGTATGTGCTGGTGCACACCCCGTACCTGCGTCCCGGCCAGGACTGGTCGAAGATGTTCCCAGAGTATCGCCAGGTCATCCTGGACAAGCTGAAACGCACGGCAGGCTGCCACGACATCGAGGACCGCATTGTCTTCGAGCGGGCGTTGACGCCACAAGACATCCACGACCGCTACCGTGTGCTGAACGGCGCCATCTACGGCATCAGTTCGCACGGGGTATTCCAAGGCGCCTTCAAACCCGCTAACCGCTCGCGCGAGCTCGACGGGCTTTACCTGGCTGGCGGCGCGGCTCATCCCGGGCCGGGTATGCCCATGGTAATGATGTCCGGGTGGATCGCCGCGGATTCGCTCGACGCGGATAGCAAGAAGCAGTCACACGTCCTCGCTCACGCGTAATCCCTATCCGATGCTGCGCAGCATCACTTCCGCGATCCCATAGGCGAGCAGACTGCTTCCAAGCAGGAGGTAGGCTGCTCGTCCCCTGTACAGGGAACGTTTGCCCGTTTCGTGGCTGAACAAAGCGTGCATCAAAAGGCACATGCCGATGACCAGGGCCATACCTTCCAGAACCTTCGGGTACATTGGCGACTCCAGAGCCTCTCGCGCTTACGGCGTAGCATCGTAGCATGCCACTTGCACCTGGTACACCACCCATTTCTCAGTTCGTCCTGCGCTTCTTTCGGAGAGTGGTGCGACGGTATTTCCGACGCCACTTCCGTGCCGTGCAGGTTCAGTATGGGGAGCGCCTCAGCGCGGTCCGCGGCCCGCTGATCGTGTTTGGCAACCACTCGTCGTGGTGGGACCCAATGCTTCTGGTGCTGCTCGCGCATACCCTGCTGCCAGACCGGAAACACTACGCTCCCATGGACGCGCGCGCCCTTGAGCAGTACCCGATCCTGCGCAAGCTCGGCATCTTCCCCGTGGAGTTGGCCTCGCCACGGGGCGCTGCGCAGTTCCTGCGTACCTCCACCGCTATACTGAGGGAAGGCGGCGTGCTCTGGCTGACACCCCAGGGTCGCTTCGCCGACCCGCGCGAGTTTCCCTTGGCGTTTAAGCCTGGGCTAGCGGCCCTCGCGTTGCGACTGCCGGCGGTGCCGCTCCTGCCGATGGCCATTGAGTACACGTTCTGGGACGAGCGCCTGCCGGAGGTTCTCGTGCACTTCGGCGAGGCAATCGAAACCTCTCCCGAAGCCAACATTGCCCAGGTAACGCGGGAGCTTGAGACGGCCCTCGGCACGGCAATGGTCAGGCTGCAGGGCGCTGCGATTGCGCGTGATTCGCAGGCCTTTACCACCTTGTTTACCGGGACGCGCGGCACGGGCGGCGCTTATGCGCTGATACGGCGCGTCGGTGCCCTGCTGGCCGGCAAAGAGGCGAAGGTCGACCACACGCAGCGTGCCGATGGCTAGTGTCTCAACACCCCGAGTTCACCCGGACGTGGGAGAATAGCGCCGATGCTCACAGATGTGTTTCTCGGGGCTGTTGCCGTTTGCGCGCTGGTGCCGGCACTGCTCTTCTGCATCAATCTGCGCCGCTATGCCTTGCCCCCACCGGCTACCGGCGCACAGCCGCGCGTTGCGGTGCTGATCCCGGCGCGCAACGAAGAGGCAAACATCGGGGAAGCGCTCGCCTGTGTGCTCGCCAGCGAAGGCGTAGACCTGGAAGTGCTCGTTCTCGACGACGATTCCGCCGACTCGACCGGCTCCATCGTGCGGCGCGTGGCTTATCACGATTCCCGCGTTCGCCTCGCCGAAGGTCATGGCCTGCCGCCCGGCTGGAACGGCAAGCAGCATGCCTGCTGGACTCTTGCCGAGGCGAGCACCGCTCCCCTGCTGGTTTTTCTGGATGCCGATGTGCGGATCGAGCCCGAGCTGCTCGCGCGAATGGCGAGCTTTCGCGCGGGAACCCGCACGGCCCTGGTCTCCGGCTTCCCACGGCTGATCACGCTGACCTGGCTTGAGCAGCTGCTCCTGCCGCTAATCCACTTCGTGCTGCTCGGCTTTCTGCCGATGGGCTCCATGCGCCGTGGCACCACGCCATCGGTCGCCGCCGGCTGTGGCCAGTTCATGATGGTGGAGCGCGCGGCCTACTTCGCCAGCGGTGGCCACAGCGCCATCCGCGAAACGATGCACGACGGCTTGCTACTGCCGCGAACCCTGCGCCGCGCGGGTTTCCGCACCGATATCGCGGACATCACCGAGCTGGCCAGTGTGCGCATGTATGATTCCGCCGCGAAGGTTTGGCAGGGGCTCGCGAAGAATGCCACGGAGGGTATCGCCACCGCCGGCAAAATCGTGCCGCTTTCGCTTGTGCTTCTGTTCGGCCAGGTATTGCCGGCGCTGCTGCTGGCTCTGTTCGTCCTTGGGTGGATTTTTGTTGGCCTGTTTGCTGCAGGCTTCGGCATCGACGTGCACATGATGCCGGGGCATTCCCTCTGGCCGGCGATGGCGCTGGTTTTTCTTCTCACGCTGGCCAGCTACCTGCCGCGCCTGCTCGCCGTCGAGCGCTTCAAGCAGCCCATGCGCTCGGCGTTGCTGCACCCGGTCGGCATCCTCGTGCTGCTGGGAGTGCAGTGGTACGCGCTCGGACGCAAGCTGTTCGGCAAGCCTGTAGGCTGGCGCCAGCGAACGTACTCCAGTGAGAACGGCACGCAGGTCAGCTAGGCTCGCGCCGCGGGTCTAAACGCCCTTTTTGCGTGGTTCCCAGATGAACTTGTGGATCTGCAGGCTTAGCCGGGCGGGAAGCCCGTCCGCAAGCATCCAGTCGACAAGCAAACGGGGATCAAGCGCCATGTTATCGGCCGAGCGCTCGTCGCTCGCGTTCTTGTGAAACGCCGGGGAAAGCAGAATCTGTCCGCACTTGGGCGCAAGATCATGGGACCGTATGAAGTCGCGCGCAAATTCGTAATCGATTCGGTCGAGCAACACGAATTTGACCTCATCTCTCCGTGTAAGCGCAGCGAGGTTGCTGAGCTGAAACGTGCCAGCCATGCCCGAGCCGGGGCACTTCACATCGACGATCTTGTGTACGGCGCTTGGCACCATGGCCAGAGGGCGCTCCCCTGAGGTTTCGATCATCAGCTGGTAGCCGGCCTCCAGCAGCCGCCTCATCAGCGGCAGCAGTTCACGGGCCTGCAGCATCGGCTCGCCACCCGTGAACTCAATGAGGTTGCAGGGCTGCAGAGCTTCGACCTGCGCGACGATCTCGTCGTTCGTGAACGGCTGGCCACCGGTAAAGGTGTATTCGCTATCGCACCAGGAACAGCGCAGGTTGCAGCCTGCCAGGCGCACGAAGATGCAGGGAACGCCGGCGAACGAGCTTTCGCCCTGCACGGACCTGTACAGCTCGATGAGCCGCAACGAACGCACAGGCGTTACGGCGGCGGGTGCTTCTTCGAAGATGCGGGAGAGGAGGTCCATACTGTGCGGTTCTGTTTCGTGAAGCAGCAGACTACTCGTAATATTTGGCGAAGCTGGTGTCGGTTTCGTAGATCGTGCAGTCCTTCACGCGCACACGCCCGTTTGTCATCCGGTGCAGCTCGCCAGCGCTCTTCTCGTAGAAATACTTAGCCAGGTTTTCCGCTGAAGGGTTGACCGTCGTGAACGGGTCCAGTTCGTTAATCATGTGGTGGTCCAGATACTCCACAGTAGGCTTCAGTACGCCTTTCAGGAGCTTGAAGTCGAGCAGAAGACCATTGGGTTCCAGCTGTTCGCCGATGAGCGTCACCAACACGCGATAGTTGTGACCGTGCGGGTTCTCGCATTTGCCGTAGTAGTCGCGAAGGAAGTGGCCGGAGCTGAAGCCGGCCTGTACGGTGATCTCGAACATCGGGTGTGGGTGCCTCGGTACTGGTGGAGTCCCCTGCCCAGACTTCCAAGCCAAAGTCTTCACAGGATTGCACTTAGACGTGGACCTGAAGCGCCGCCGAGGGCAGAAGGAAGGCTTTCGGCGAAGGGCCGAGCAAGCGTCGGTTGACCTGTTCAGTATAACGGGTGCGTCAAGCGAAGCGGGCCGGCTGAGGCGGGCGGAGACTAGAGCCGGCCGAGGTCTTCAGCGCGGCGGTGGCGCTCCTTGCGCTCTTCGCTGAGGCTGACAGGCTTGCCCTTCTGCCGATTTCCACGCTCAGTGCGGCGCGCGGTCTCAGCCCGTCGCTCAGCCTGCTCAAACAGGGACGAGAGTACGCCAGCCAGCGAGACGATGAGCGCAACTGCCAGCAGGGCCACCCCTGTGGTGCGCCACAAGGAGGCGTCCGAGGGTGTGCCGGGAACCTCGCCCACATGGGAGAAGCTCAGTACGATTGACACCAGCGCCAGTGTTCCGAGGGTGCCGCCCAGAATGTAGAGATTGCGTCCCATGGAGAACCACGTCAAGAATACGCGGCTTTGCACGCCGTATGCGCAGCGGATGCAGCAGAACTTTGCCAGAAACGGGCCTGCATTCGATAGGCCTGCGTGAAGCGTCTATGTTCTGAAGCGTTTCTCTGTTCTGAAGCTTGTCTATCGTCTGAAGCGTTCTATGTTCTGGAGCGAAGGGGTACCTCCGCGTCCAGAATGACGTTCAGGCCGGAGTTACCGGCCAGTGAGTTGCCCTTCATGTCGATTCGCCTTCGCCGCGCGCTATTTTGCCTCCTCGCTGCATCGCTTTGCGGTTTCAGCGGCTACGCGCAGGTGCTTTCCAATCCGATTCTTGGCCGCCCCGATCCCTTCATCACGTTTCACCCGGTCGGTGGGAGTTACCTGCTGCTCGCGTCCACCAACCGCAATCTCTATATCTGGAGCGGGCCGACGGTGCCAACAGCGGCCACGGAGGAGCACCTTGTCTTCCGTACGCCCGACGACATGCGCGAGGTGTGGTCACCGACGCTGTGGGCCATCGGCGACCGCTGGTGGATCTACTTTACGGCGCGCCAGGCCGGCCGGGAGCACGCGATCTATGCTGTGGAGTCGGACACCTCCGACCCTCTAGGCAGCTATTCCCTGCAGGGACAGGTGAATCTAGGCAGGCCGGCAATCGATCCGTCGCTGCTGAGGTTGAACGGCGTGAGCTACCTGATGTTCGTTACGGTGGACCGGGGGCGCAACGAGATCCATACCATCAGGATGGCCGGGCCCATGCAGACGGCCGGCAAGAATGCTCTTCTGGCCGCGCCCCAGTACCCCTGGGAAAAGGGTGCGGGCAGCAACTCCAAGGCGCCGATCGTGGAGGGCCCGACAGCGCTGTATGACGGGGGCAAGACGTTCGTTGTGTACTCCGGGTCGGACACGGATACACCGGTTTACTGCCTGGGGCTGCTGACGTACAAGGGTGGTGATCCACTGAAGCGCAAGAGCTGGGACCGCGCCGCACAGCCGGTCTTTGTCGCTTCGCCGGTGAACGGCATCTACGGCCCGGGACGCGGGACCTTTGCCGAGGGCGCACCGGGCGAGTACTGGCTGCTGTACGCCGCCAAGAGCCAGCCAGACGCATCGCCGCGCAGGCGAGCGATCCGTGCGCAGCGGTTTACCTGGAAGGCGGATGGCACACCGGATTTCGGAGTGCCGGAAAGGGATGGGCCGATCACGCCGCCGGCAACAAGCGATCCTTTGTGAGGGTGCTGACGTAGGCTCAAAGGCCTCGTCATTTCCGGGAGGCTCTCGTAAGATGGGCGCACTCCTCAATAGGTGAACGGTTTATGCCTCAGCACCTCAGCAGACTTCCCCTCCGGAACGGGAAAGGTTCTTACCCCAAAGACGTACTCCAGAGCGGACGCCCGAGCGGAGCGGGGCGGCTGGCGAGCCTCCTCTGTTTTCTGGGTGTCGCCGTGCAGATAGCTCTTCCCTCCCTGGCGCAGCAGCCCAAGGCAGACACCGCGGTCACACTGGCCGAGGTTACCGCGACCCGGGACGCCTTTATCGGGCGCATTCACGCGATGGGCCTGAGCTGCCCAATCGCGCCGCCGCGCATTGTCGTAGAAGATGTCCCTTCCTTCGGGCAGTACGACGACACGAACAACACGCTACGCACCACGGATTGGAGTCTGCTGGGCCCGCGGGAGATCGACTTCGCGCACAAGATTGCCCCGCCCGGTGCGGATGAGGCAAGTGTGCGTGCCACCTTTCAGGATGTGGCGCATCGATGGATCTTTGTGCATGAACTGGGCCACTGGTGGCAGGCCTGCCAGAAAGCCGGAGTCAGCGCGGGACGGCAACCCTACGCGATCGAGTATGAAGCCGACCGCATCGCGATGGCGTACTGGAACGGCACCGACGCAAGCCTGCCCGCCAAGATGGTGGTGATCGCGCAGTCGGTGCTGGACCACGCGCCCAACCCAGTGCCAGACGGGCAGGTGGTGGAAACCTACTTCAACGCGAACTACCAAACGTTGGGGCCGAGCCCGGCGTATCCGTGGTTTCAGGCGCAAATGATCGTGGCAAGTGGGAAGGAACTGCCCAAGCCGACGTTTGCGCAGGCGCTGGTGCTGGGGAAAAGGTAGAGCTACCCTCCCCAGCCAGCGCCTCGCGTCGGGACTTCACAGCGGTGCAATCCTTACGACTGAATAAAGGCCAGTAAATCGGGGTTGATAACATCCCCATGTGTGGTGGGCATGCCGTGCGGGAAGCCCGGGTAGGACTTCAGCGTGCCGTGCTTCAGTAGCTTCACAGTCTTAGCGCCTGAGATCGGGAACGGCACAATCTGGTCGTCCTCACCATGCATGACTAGGACAGGAACGTCGATGGCGGCCAAGTCGGCATGGAAGTCGGTTTCGGAGAAGGCCTTGATGCAATCGCATTGCGCTTTCACGCTGCCTATCATGCCCTGCCGCCACCAGTTATCACGGACGCCCTGCGAGACCTCAGCCCCGGGACGGTTGTAACCATAAAAGGGCATCGAAAAGTCTTTGTAGTACTGCGCCCGGTGTGTCGCTGTACCTTTGCGAATGTCGTCAAAGATCTGCATGGGAAGGCCGTCAGGGTTGGTCGCCGATTGCGCCAGGTGCGGCGGCACGGAGCTGATGAGCACAGCCTTGGCGACGCGGCCCTGGCCGTACCGGGCCACATAGCGAGCGACCTCGCCGCCGCCGGTGGAGTGGCCGATGTGGATTGCGTTTTGGAGCTTCAGCGCGGTCGTGAGTTCGTTGACATCCGCAGCGTAGGTGTCCATCTCGTTACCGTTGTCTGTCTGGCTGGAGCGACCGTGACCGCGACGATCATGCGCGATCACGCGGTAGCCCTCCTCGAGAAAGAACATCAGCTGTCCATCCCAGTCGTCAGAGCAAAGGGGCCAGCCGTGATGAAACATGAGGGGTTGTCCGGTGCCCCAATCCTTGTAAAAAATCGTGGATCCATCTTTGACGGTGATCGTGCTCATCGCTTTCTCCTTGGTTTGCCTGGAATCGATGCGACTGCGGGCCGAAATGCAGGCCCAGTATAAGCACGCGGTTGGGAGCAAATCTCTCGCCGTCGGCAAGATCACCCGTGCGGGCTTTTCACGACCTGATGCACCCTGACGCGAATCTTGCCCCTGTCTCCAGCTCGTCATGGCGAGCGGTTCGGCATGCACGGCGAGAGCCTCGATCCGCTCGGCCGTCGCACCTACGATTGCGCCCCGACTACTCGAAGAAGCGTTCCACGTCCTTGATGTCCGTGGTGCGGCGATAGGCCGGCAGAGAGTCCAGAAAGACCTGGCCGTAGCGCGTGGTGCGGATGCGCGGGTCGAGCAGCATAAGGACGCCACGGTCAGTGAGCGAGCGGATCAGGCGGCCGAAACCCTGCTTAAGGGTGAGGACGGCCTGCGGGATCTGCAGGTCGTTGAAGGCGTTGCCGCCCGCCGCAGCGATGGCGTCCGTGCGGGCTTTGGTGATGGGGTCGGTGGGGACCGCGAAGGGGAGGCGATCGATGATGACGCAGCTGAGCTGTTCGCCCTGCACGTCGATGCCCTGCCAGAAACTGCCGGTGCCGAAGAGTACGGCATTGGGCGTGGAACGAAACTGCTCCAGCAGCACATGACGCGGCGCGGTGCCCTGCAAGAAAAGCGTGTAGGGCAGCTCGCACAGCAGGCGGTCATGCATCTCGCGCATGGCGGCGTAGCTGGTGAAGAGGCAGAAGGCGCGGCCAAGGGTGATCTCGAGAACACGGCGGATCTTTTCAGTGGCCTGCCGCGAAAACTCGGGGCTGCGCGGGTCGGGCATGCTGTCCGGCAGATACAGCAACGCCTGTTTGGCGTAGTCGAAGTGGCTGGGAACGACGAGTTCTTTTGGTAGCGGGACGCCGAGACGCTTGCGTAGATGTTGGAAGCCGGAGGCGTCGCCTTTGGCAGCTACGGTAAGCGTGGCGGAGGTGAGAATCACAGAGCCAAAACGGGTGAAGAGCGTGTCCTGGAGGAGTTCGGAGACGTCGATGGGGGTGGCCTGGAGGTGGGTGGAGAAGTTCTGAGTGAGGTTTGGCGTTTGTGGCCCGCCGAATACAGGGGTCTCTCCGCTGCGCGCTTCGCGCTCCGGTCGAGATGACGTGTCTGTGGCGGAGGTGGTCAGCGCGGTGGGGCGGGGTTGATTGCGGGTGGCGTTGCGGAGGTTCTGCGAGGCCCGGCGTTCAATCCAGAAGACCGTATTTTTGTCTTGGGATTCGAGCAGAAAGCGAAGGTGATTGCGGATGTCCGCGGCGCGTTTGCGCAGGCCGGTGGCTTCGTCGACTTCGCGCAGGTTGCCGAGCTCGCCTTCAAGGCGGGTGAGGATGTTGGAGACGGCGAGATAGGCTTCACCGCGGGCCTCAAGAAAGTCAGCGCGGTCGGTAAACTCGAGGCGGCCGAGGTGTGAGGGCGGCGCGGGCAGTGAGGCGAAGAACATTCGCGAGCGCTCGCGGAGGCTCGCCGTGGCGCTCTCGATGGCTGAGGTGCTGACCTGCTTCGCCCGCAGCATGTTCTCCGTGTCGCGGGCGAGCTCGTCGAAGCGGGCATTGGAGAGCGCGACGCCGAAGTACTGGCTGGCCACGTCTTCAAGCTCATGCGCCTCGTCGAAGATGACCACCGCGGCGTCAGGAAGGATGCCGGCGTCCACGCCTTCGCCTACCTGCTGCTTGATGTTGAGATCCGCGAAGAAGAGATGGTGATTGACGATGATGAGGTCGGATTCCAGCGCCTTGCGTCGCATGCCGGTGATGTAGCAGGGCTCGACGTTGGGGCAGCTTTGGCCGAGGCAGACCTCTGAGCGCGCGTCGAGTTTGGGCCACAGGACGGAGCTCTCGGGCAGGGCGTCGACCTCCGCGCGGTCGCCGGTGATCGTGCGGGTTTCCCACTGCAAGATGGCGTGGAACTGCTGGATGTCGTCAAGGCCGTTCAGGATGGGGTTGTCGCGCAGGGCGTAGAGCTTCTGCTTGCAGAGATAGTTGGCGCGGCCTTTCATGACGCAGACCTTTAAGGGACCGAGAATGGACTCCAGGAAGGGGATGTCCTTGAGGGCAAGCTGCTCCTGCAGGTTCTTGGTGCCGGTGGAGATGATGACACGCTGCTTTGTTTCGCGGGCGAAGCGGAGTGCAGGTAAAAGGTAGGCGAGGGTCTTGCCGGTGCCGGTGCCGGCCTCAACGATTAGATGGCGGCGGTCTTTGAACGCCTGCTCGATCTCCTTCGCCATGGCGTACTGGCCGGGACGTTGTTCGAAGTTGAGGGAGCTCTTGGCGAGCAGGCCGCCGGCGGCGAAGAACTCGTGCAGCGTGGGGAGTTTGGACTCGGCGGCGGCTTCGGAGAGTGGGGTCTTGCGATCTACTTCGGTTTGGGAGAGCGAGGCCACGGCGCAACTTCCATGATAGTCGCCGCTGCTTCGCCTTTGAGCGCCCTCATTCGGGACAGTCGGGTCGCTTCCGTGCACCTGCGCGGATCGCGTGACGTTGGTCGCGCCACTCCTCCGCCGTGATCTCCCATACCTGCGAGGGCAAGCGGCCGCACACATAGTCCTTTCGATCACAGCTACGACGCGCATGCCGGTCTTATTCGAGATGCTATTGGAAGCGATGTTGTCCAGGGCCTTTGGAGCGCGCAAGACTTCGAAGCCGAGCGTGTCGAACCAGAAGTCATTCGCCGCCACGACGGCCTCGGTCATGTAGCCCCTACCCTGCCAGGGCAGGCCCATCCAGAAGCCGCGGTTATCGTGGTCGCCCCGGGATAGATTGATTGCGCCGATGTGTTCCGACGGATCGTCTTTGAGGCGAATCGTCCAGTTCCATTCGTCCCCGCGCTCCACCGCCGGCAACGCCACATCGCGGTAGTACTGGAAAGCGCCGTCCTGCGGGAAGGGCCAGGGCACGGCGGCGTTCAGGAAGCGAACGATTTCCCATTCCGCGAAGAGCTTCTGCGTGCGCGAAGCGTCAGCGAGTGCGAGAGGACGCAGGATGAGTCGTTCTGTGGTGAGCTCAGGCAGCATAGTCGGTTTGCCTCCTTTTCTATAATGAAGTTTGCGCTTTGGCGCGGAGGTATTCAGATGGCACCGAAGCGCGAGATCAAGAAGCGGATGGGCAAGAAGCACCGACAGGCGAGCACGCGGCCGAAGCTGGGCAAGGGACCGGCAAAGGGCGCGCGCAAGGGCTCAGCGGTAACCGGGGCGGTGGCGCCGAAGAATCGCAAGAAGTTGGCGACGAAACGGGCTTCGGAGGAGAAGGCCAAGCGCACGCCCACGCGCAGCCCGGAGTTTGAACACCGGATTATTGTGGGCAACGACGAGGAGGCTCCGCGGCGGCCGAGGACGCAGATCTCCTCCGGGGATGACAACAAAAAAGGCAAGAGCGACGGCGCGGAGGAACGGGCGGGTGAGACGCCGGGGGAACGTGCGGGTACGAGGCCGGTTGAGCGTTATGCGCCCGAGGCCAGAGACGCGAACAAGAGCGACAGCAAGCGAAGGTCGCGCAAGCTCTCTGCCGAGGCCAATGAGCCCGGCGAAGATCGCGAAACCGCGAGCTTCAGTGCGGATCTGCGGCACCGGCGCAGCGCAAGCTCGCAGGCTCTGGAAGGCTTGCCGCTGGTCGCGATCTGCGGACGGCCCAATGTGGGCAAATCGACCCTGTTCAACCGGCTTACGGGAACGCGGCGGTCGATAGTGGGCGATGAGCCGGGCATCACGCGCGATCGCATTTACGGCGAGGTCGAGTGGGGTGGGCGCACGGTACGGCTGGTCGATACGGGCGGGGTTGTGCCCGATGATGAGGCTCTGATCCCGAGCGAGATCTTCCGTCAGGCGCGGGTGGCACTGGACGAGGCCGACGTGATCATCATGGTCATCGACGGGCGCACGGAGATCACGGCAGCGGACCAGGAGTTTTCTCGCATTCTGATTCGCGGGGGCAAGCCGGTGTTCCTGGCCGTGAACAAGACGGATGCGGCCAGCCTGGAGGCAGCGGCGGAGAACTTCCGGACGCTTGGCTTCCGGAACACGTTTCCCATCTCGGCGGAGCATGGTTCAGGCATCGGCGACCTGCTGGACGAGGTGTGGGCGTTGCTGCCGCCGGCGAAGGACGCGAAGAGGATTCCGAAGGCCGTGGACGACGCGGCTTCAGTCGCCGAAGAGCCCGAAGAGGTGATGGAGGGGCTTGGCGACGAGATGAGCGAGGATGAGGGCGACGCGCTGGCCGATCGCGCCGCCCTGGAACCGCGGGCGATGCGTGAGGCCATGCTGCGCGGGGAGGCCGCAACGGCCGATGAACCGGCCGGCGTGGATGCACCGGAGATCGGCGAGGAGGACCTCGAGGGGCCGACCAGCGGTACGGGAATCGAGCCCGCGTTGGAAGATGCGGAGGAGTTGGGCGAGATACAACGGGCACTCAGCCCCGTCGCGCAAAAGTCGCCGTCGGCCGAACTGGCTGAGTTCCGGCGTGAGCGCGCGGCTATCGATCTGACCGAATTTGGGGAGCTTGCCGAGGGCCTGGAGTTGCCCGAGGCGGGTGCGGAGGCTCCACGGGAGCGCAATCTGCGGTCACATGGCGAGCATGTGTCCCGGGAGACGAAGATCGCCATTATTGGCCGTCCTAATGTGGGGAAATCGACGCTGCTAAACGCGCTGACCGGTACCGACCGCGCGATTGTTTCGCCCATCGCGGGGACGACGCGCGATGCGGTGGATGAGGTCGTGACGAGGGATGGGCATGACTTCCGCTTTGTGGATACGGCGGGCATCCGCCGCAAGGGCAAGACGAAGCTGATGGCCGAGAAGCTGAGTGTCATCATGAGCCTGAAGCACCTGGAAGCGGCGGACGTGGCGCTGCTGATGATCGACGCGACGGAGGGCGTGACGGGGTCGGATGCGACTATCGGCGGCTATGCGCATGAGAGCGGGCGCAGCGTCATTATCGTCGTGAACAAGTGGGACCTGATGGCGCCGCCGAAGAGTAAGCTGCGCGCCGACGGCATGCGGGAGTTCGACGGCAAGCCGCCCGCCGATAAGAAGGTGTTTGAGGAGCAGGTGCGCGATCACCTGAAGTATCTCGACTATGCCCCGCTGCTGTTTATTTCAGCGGCGGAGGGCAAGGGTATTGATGAGGTATTCAAAAAGGTTGAGTTAGTCGCGCGCGAGCGGCGCAAACGCATTACTACAGGGAATATGAACCGCTTTTTGGATAAGGTGGACTTCGGGCGCGCCAGTGTGCCGATGAACAAGCGGGTAAGGATCTATTACATGACGCAGGCGGCGGTGGCTCCGCCGACGTTTGTGCTGTTCACGGATCGGGATGTGAAGCTGCATTTTAGCTATGAGCGATTTTTGAGTAATGAGATACGCAAGGCGTTCAAGTTTATTGGCAGTCCGATCTGGTTCAAGATCAAGGCGCGGAACAAGAAGAAAGAGGAGTGAGCGGGTTGGAAATGCTTTCTAAACAGAAAGGGCCAGCACGGAAAGTGATTACAGAAGCGGAGTTCTACGGATTTACGAGCTCTCTGATCGGACTACCGGTCAGCTATGTCTGGAGGGGTTACGGTTCCGCTATTTTTCTTGAGTTCGGCACTCTCAAACTAAGCTCTCGACATCGGCGCGACGGTTCTCTACATAATCCCACCGGAGAGTGGACACTAGGCGTCGAGTGGAGTTGGCGCATAAGGCAAGAGACGCATATGGTGTGGCAGCTGGAGCGATGTCGAACGTTGGCCGCGAGTATTTGGAAGATTGCAATCTTCGAAGGTTGCTGCTTTGGCGCTGAACGCAGGCTACCTGAAATCGATCTGAGTCTGGAGAATGGCCTGCACGTTGTCTCTTGCGCCACAATCGAGAGCGACCCTGAGTGGGGACTTACCTGGCGTCAGAATGGCAATAGCAGCTCCCTCGGCACCTTAGCTGGTCGATTGATCGTTGAGACTAATGTTAGTAGCCGAAACACTGAGTTAGCAGTGTGAAGACATACATCTACAAGCTGACTTCTGACCGCGGTGGAGCGCCGTGTGCGCCGCCTCCGGTGGCGGGTCAGTCACCCTTGCTGACGTTGTCGATCTGCAAGCCTGCGATTCGGCGGACAGCGCAGGTGGGCAACCGGCTTCTGGGGTTGACGAGCCGGGCGCTGGTAAATCGCGAGGGCTATCCGGCCTGTGCGGTGATCTATGCGGCGCGGGTAAGCGGGGCGATTGACTTCGGCGGGTACTACCTCGCGGGGAGCCGCTTTGCGGGGCGCCCGGATTGCGTTTATGCGCTCGATGCGGAGACGGGTGCGCTGCGGCATGCGGGGCGGACGCGATTGCATGCGGAGACGGCGTATCTCGACCGGGATGTGGGGCGAGAGCCGCAGTTTCGTAACGCGCGAACGCTGCTGTGCGAGGAATTTCGGTACTTTGGTGCGGAGGCCGTGGTGATTCCGGCGCGGTTGCCGCTGCTGCAGCAGATGGCGGAGAGCTTGGGGCAGGGACATCGGGTGTTTTCAGAGAGCGATCCGGAGAGCCGGGAACTGGATGCGTTGTTTCGGCTGTTATGGAAGCGGGAGACTCGGTTTACGCCGGCGCGTGTGGAGGAAGAGGCTCGGGGGCATGCGCCTCGGGGTGGGAAGGCTGGCTGACGAACGTTGTGGCGCGCCCAAATACAGGGGTCTCTCCACTATGCGCTTCGCGCTCCGGTCGAGAGGACAGTTCGAGGGTTTGGGTGGCCGATCCCTCTTCGATCCGGCAGCCGATCCCTCTTCGATCCAGCATCAGAGAAGTCCGGTTCACTCGGGGTCGTTGCCGGAGTCGTTCCGGTTCGTGGTGGAGCCGAAGTAGAAGCCGATGACGGTGCCGATGATGCCGGTGATGGCGGGCAGAATGATCTGCAGCATCTCTTTGGTCTGTTGCCAGTGGACGGGCCAAGAGGTGCTTTCGACCGAGGCGAAGACCACGAGGTAGCCAAAGATGGCGAGCAGGCCCACAGTGACCGTGAGGCGGACATAGTCCCGCTGTTTCTCCCCGGAGTAGGGCTCTTCAGAGGTACGGGTCTGGTAGTGCTTCGGGGCAGTGACCGGAGCGACTGGCGAGGATGGCACGACATCCAGGGGAAGGATGACGCCCTCGGGAGGCGGGTCGTCAGGTAGCTCGCCCACGCTATTCGCTCAAGGTCAGTTGGGTGTACCTTTTGCCCCGTTTGAAGAGGACCTTGGTATCCGGTGAGTTCACGGATCGAACGACCACATCAGAGACGTTGATGGCCTGGGTTAGAGCGGCGGAGAGGGACATGTTCTGGGAGTCCGCCAGCTTCTGCAGCTTCTGGAGGACGTCTTCGGTGATGGTTAAGCGATCTGGAAGTGAAGCGGCTTGGGTCGCCATGAGGATGCCCTCCTTCTGGGCTGAATGCTCTTGTTCCCTGCACCTGTTAGATGGTGGCGAGGGTACATCGGATACGAACACGGTAGCATGCGGGGGAAAAAGGTGGTAGCCCCAATTTGGGACAGTCGCGCGTTCCCCCCACATGCAGGTTGTCTACTCGACCTCTTTCAGCACACTGATGCGGAGATCTTCAGCCAGCAGTGCCTTCACTTTATCGAGAGAAGCCTTGTTGACGTGCAGATGGGTGTGCAGGGCTTCTTCACTTTCCCACTCTTCATAGGTGAAGAAGCGGCCAGTGTAGTGCTTGTCTTCCAGAACATCGTAGCGAACGCAGCCAGGTTCTTTGCGCGACGGCTCGATGAGGCTGGCGAAGCCCTTGCGAACCTCATCCTCATGGCCGCTCTTGGCACGGGTGGTGGCGATGACGCTGATCTGGTGGGGGCTGCGTGGCCTCTCGCCTGTTTTCTTCTTCTTGCGACTGAAAAAACCCATAGAGAACTCCTTCTCGAGCTTGAGATGCGGTGACAGTAAGTCGCGGATAGGGGTGTGCCGGGAAACGCGCGTTCCCTCGGGAGGACAAACGGGGAGGTCAGGCCGGGACCAGAGCTGCGGCGAGCCAGCCGCTCCAGGCCTCAAGGGCGCGGTCGCACTGGAGGCGGTGGCGTTCCTTTTTGTCGCGTATGCGTTTGCGGAGCTCTTCTTCGAGCGGCTGGAGGAGATCGAAGGTGATATTGGCGGGCTGGAAGCGCTTGGTGTCGCAATGGGTGATGTAGTGGGTCAGCGAGCCGTGGGCACTCAGGCGTGGGGCGGGCTCGGGCTGTTCGCCGTGGGCGAGCGCGGCGGCGAAGCGCCCGGCGAGCAGGCCGCCGGCGATGGATTCCGTGTAGCCCTCGACACCGGAGAGCTGCCCGGCGACGAGGATGTTTGGGTGGGCGCGCAGTTGGAGGGTTTCGGTGAGCAGCGTGGGGGCGTGGAGGTAGGTGTTGCGATGGATCTGCCCGTAGCGCAGGAATTTCGCGTTTTCGAGGCCGGGGATGAGGCGGAGAACCTCGGCCTGCGCGCCGAATTTGAGGTGGTTCTGGAAGCCGACGAGGTTGTAGCTATCGGCGCGGAGGTTTTCCTGGCGGAGCTGGACGCAGGCGTAGGGCCAGCGACCAGTCTTGGGGTTCGTAAGCCCCGCGGGCTTCATGGGGCCGAAGCGCAGGGTGTCGCGGCCGCGGCGGGCGAGCTCCTCGATGGGAAGGCAGCCTTCAAAGTACTGCAGTTTGGCGGGGGTGGGGGGCGTTTGTGGCTCGCCAAATACAGGGGTCTCTCCACTGCGGCCTTCGGCCTTCGGTCGAGATGACAGTGTTATTGCGGTGTGTTCCGCGGTGAAGTTTTCCGTCGTGGAGTGTTCTGCGGGGATCGCTTCTGAGGTGGCTTCGAGGCTGCAGTTGGCGAAGGGGAGGTTCTCCCAGGCTTTGGGCTCGATGCGTTCGGCGGCGATCAGGGCATCGAGGAAGCGATCGTACTCGTCGCGGGTGAAAGGGCAGTTGATGTAGTCGGCGGTGCCTTTGTCCCAGCGGGCAGCGAGGTAGACCTTGTCCATGTCGATGGTGGTGGCGTCGACGATGGGCGAGATGGAGTCGTAAAAGGCGAGGTGGTCGGCTCCGGTGAGGCGTTGGAGCTCGGCAGCCAACGGGGAGCTGGTGAGCGGACCGCTGGCGAGCACGGTGATCGTGTCGGGAGAGTCCTCGTGGAGCTCTGTCACTTCTTCGCGGCGGATCTCGATGTTCGGGTGCTGTTCGAGCATCTCGGCGACGCGGCGGGAGAACTCGGCGCGGTCCACGGCCAGCGCATTGCCAGCCGGGACGGCGCAGGCGTCGGCAGCCTGGAGGAGGAAGGAGCCGGCCCGGCGCATTTCGGCCTTCAGCAGCCAAGGCGCGGAGTTCTCGGTTTCGCTTTTGAGGGAGTTGGAACAGACGAGCTCGGCAAAGTCGGCGGTCTGATGTGCCTCTGTGGAGCGCAAGGGCCGCATCTCGGAAAGCGTGACCTGGCAGCCCGCGGCGGCAGCTTGTAAGGCGGCTTCGGGGCCGGCCAGGCCTCCGCCGATGATGTGGACCTTCTTCATCCCTTCAGGATACGGGTTCGCCGCCCTTGGCGAGTGTGTGCAGGGCCTGGCCGCTGACGCGCATGATGCGCCACTCGTCTTGCATCGCCGCGCCGATGCGGGCGTAGAAGCTGAGCGCGGGCTCGTTCCAGGTGAGCACGTCCCATTCCAGACGGGTGCAGCCTTCATCCACGGCGATGCCGGCGAGGGCGGTGAGCAGGGCGCGGCCGATGCCGTGGCCGCGCAGGGCCGGGGTGACGTAGATGTCCTCGAGGCGGATGCCGTGGTGGCCTACCCAGGTGCTGTAGCTCTCGAAAAAGAGGGCGAGGCCGGCGGGTTGGGCAGGGCTGGCGGGGGTTTCGTGCCAGTCGGCGATCAGGGCGCGGAAGCGGGGGCGCGGGGCAGGATCGAGTGGCGTGTGGCCGTCGGGGGCGAGGCTGAAGCCGTCGCGGAGGAGGTCGGCTTCGGTGGCCTGAACCTGGTCGAGGGCGCGCTCAAAGTCAGCGAGCTCACGGATGAAGCGAAGGATGGTGGGGACGTCGGTGGGGGTGGCGGGGCGGATCCGGAGCATGTGGGGATGGATGCCTTTTCACCGGTTTTGTGAGGTCGGGGAAGAAGCAGATCCCTCCGCTGCGCTGCGGGATGGCAAGCCCTGGATGAGTGCGGAGTGGCCGGCGTTGGGCAGGGACGGGATACAGGGGTCTCTCCACTGCGCGGACGGTGAAGCTGTCCGCTTCGGTCGAGATGACGGGTTTACGCCTGGGTTGAGGACGGTGAAGCTGTCCGCTTCGGTCGAGATGACGGGTTTGAGATGGCTTCTCCTTTTTAAGGCTGAGTCTTCTTGGCTTCAGCAGCGCTGCTTGCCTGCTTTTCGGTCGGTTTGAGGGCGATTTGAAAGGCCTGCAGCTCCTCTTTGCTGTTCATCCGGCGCACGCGGCGCAGCTCCAGAGTGGCGTGCTCGAGCACAGGATCGTCAATGTCGCGGGTGTCGTAGAAGAGGTAGCCGGAGACCGTGGATTTGGGCGGGACGGTGGTGGTCGGGAAGCCGAAGTCGGTGTCGTCGGCGAGGATCTGCTTGTCGATGCCAGGGTGGTGCAAGGTGATGGAAGGGATCGGCAGGGGCAGGGGAATCTTGGTGCCGGTGGCGCTCTTTTTGGTGAACATGCGGCGTTCCAGCTCGTCATCCGTCGCGGCGTTGCGGGTGTAGTTGTCGGCAGCGACGAAGAGGATGCGGGTGTCGTCGAGGGAGAGTGGACCGTCGCCGTTGTTGGTGACGATCACGCGGATGGGCATGAAGCCATGGTGGGCGTAATCCAGCCGGGTCTTGGGGCGGGTCTCGTCGGAGTCGCCGGGTTCGGCTGCCACGGTGACGCCGTCGTGGGTATCGTGCAGCGGGTAGGTCGTGGCCTGAGCGGCCGGGGGTGGGGTGCGCGGCTTGTCTCCGGCCTGGGCCGCAGCGCCCATTAGCAAGAAGCAGAACAGGACGCTAACCGAGCGGAAAGAGGCGAGGGCTGGGTGTGCGTGGCGGGCAGTCACGCAACCGATTATCCTCTTGGGGATGCGCGCGCGGCAAAGCGAGTCCCGAGGGGGAAGCTCCCCCTGGTTGTTTGGCTACAGCGCCTTGTTGGGGCTGGGGCTGGTGGCGAGCGCGCCATGGTGGCTTGCGCGCATGGCAACGACGCAGCGCTACCGCGAGGGCCTGGGCGAGCGGCTGGGCCGGGTGCCACAGCGGCTGCGGGACGTAGTGGCGGGCAGGCGCGTGGTGTGGGTGCACGCCGTGAGCGTGGGCGAGGTGCTGGCCGTGTCGCGATTGGTGGAGGAGCTGGAAGTGGCGCTGAACGCCAGCGCAGAGCGAGCCGAGTTGCCAAAATGGACGGCCGTGGTTTCGACCACGACGCGCACCGGGCAGGCGCTAGCGCGGGAGCGGTTTGGCGCGGAACGGGTGTTCTACCTCCCGCTGGATTTCGCGTTCGCGATACGGGCGTACCTGCGGGTGCTGCAGCCGGCGATGCTGGTGCTAGCCGAAAGTGAGCTGTGGCCGCGGATGCTGGCGGAGTGCGGGCGTGCGGGTGTGCCGGTCGCGGTGGTAAATGCGCGGGTGAGCGATCGAAGTTTTCGCCGAGCGCTGCGCGTGCGGACGGTGTGGGGACGGTTGCTGCGGAAGGTGTCTGTGTTTCTGGCGCAAAGCGAGGAGGATGCGCGGCGGCTGCGGGCCTTAGGTGCGCGGGTGGAGAGTGTGCAGGTGAGCGGCAACCTCAAGTACGACGTGCGCGCGCCAGGGGGCAATCGCGTTGCGGGCCTGATCGAGGAGCTCGCGGCCGGCAGACCCATCGTTGTCGCTGGAAGCACCTGTGGCGGATTGAAGGAGAACGATCCTGACGAAGAGGGTTGGCTTATCACGGCGTGGGCAGGCAGCGTGAAAGGTGAGTTTGGAGCTCTGCTGGTCCTTGCACCCCGCCACCCCGAGCGGTTTCAACAGGTCTGGGAAGATTGCATCGAGTTCCCGTCGATCAAGGTTTCTAAGCTTCTGGCAAGCACCGGGGGCACGGGTGGGGAAGTATCGACGAAGCCAGGAGACAGGCCAGATATCGTGCTTCTGGATACAATCGGCGACCTTGCCGCGGTGTACCAGGTAGCCGCCCTGGCGATTGTCGGGGGAAGCCTGATCACGCGGGGTGGACACAACCCGCTGGAGCCCGCACAGTTTGGAGTTCCCGTTCTCATGGGACCATCCTTCGACAACTTCAGGGAGATCGTCGCGAAGATGCAAGCCGCCCATGCTATTTCGATCACGGTGGGGGAGGCACAAGGCCCGAACGAGAGACTGGAACCGAATGGCCTGTACCGACCGGAGATCTACGCGATGCGCGATTCTCTGAGCGCCGAGATGCTGAGACTTCTGCGCGACCGACAGGCAGCCGTTGCCATGGGTGAGCGGGGCCGACAGGTCTGTCAGCGAGAAGGCGGAGCGAGCGCACGGACAGTCGCGTCCCTTCTGCCGTTCCTCTCACCCACGTTAAGAGCAGGAACGGCGGAAGCGGTGCCGGCGTGAGCGCCCGGCGTCCGCTAGCCTGGCCGCTGGTGCCGCTGTATCGCGCCGCGCTGGCGGCTGAGGGCGCGATGCGCGAGGTAGGGCTGGCGCGCGAGCGGCGGTTAGCCTGGCCGGTGGTCAGTGTGGGCAGCGTGTCGGCCGGGGGCGCGGGCAAGACGCCGGTGGTGATCGCGCTCGCCAAGCTGCTGACGGAACGCGGCTGGCGTGTTGATGTGCTGTCGCGGGGGTACGGCCGTAGTGGGCGGGGGGTGGAGCGTGTGGAGCCGGAGTTCCCCGACGCGGCGCGTCGGTTTGGCGATGAGCCGACGCTGATCGCGCGGCGAACGGAGGCTTCGGTGTGGGTAGGGGCGAGCCGCTATGCGGCGGGTCTGGCGGCGGAGGCGCATGCCGGCGGTCACCTGCGTCGAGCAACTGACAAAGACGGCGGGCCAGGAAGCCGAACGCCCGGAGTCGCAGCTTCCCCTTCGTCCTTCAGCGCCGGGGAGAGTCACCCCAGCGATCTCGAAGGCCCAAGCGCACAGGAGCCCCGGCGGGTGCATCTTCTGGACGACGGCATGCAGCATCGGGAGCTGGCGCGGACGTTCGAGCTGGCCCTGGTCACCGCGGCGGATCTGCGCGATACCCTGCTGCCGGCGGGCAACCTGCGGGAGCCGTTGACGGCGTTGCGGCGGGCACACGCGCTGGCGGTGCGCGAAGAGGATCTGCAGGCAGTGGAGGCGCCGTTGCGCGCTCTGGTGGGGCCCGATATCCCGTTGTGGACGGTGCGCCGCATGCTGCGCTTCCCGGCGCCGCTGGGCGTGTTCGGGGCGGGTTTGCGGCCGATTGCCTTCTGCGCCCTGGCCCGGCCGGAGGATTTTGCGGCGATGCTGGGCAAGGCCGGCTGCGGCGTCGTGGATACCGTGATCTTCGACGACCACCACCGCTACGGGGAGCGCGATTTGACAGAGCTGATCAACTTGGCCAAGCGGCTGCGCGCAACGGGGCTGGTCACGACGGAGAAGGATGCCGTGAAGCTGACGGCAACCATGCGGGCACGACTCGAGAAGGAGATCGGCCCCGTCATGGTCGTGGCGCTGGATGCTGCGTTTGTGTACGAGTCGCCAGTGATGCGACTGCTGGAAGGCCGCCTGCGCGGGCCCGTAGCGGATTCCCAAGCCGCCGACGAGGTGCGCTCGCGTTGAAGGGCCGATTCGACCCGCTTCTCGATCACGCCGAGGGCGCAGAGCGTGTGCTGGTGGTCCGGGTGGGTGCTATGGGTGACGTGCTACACGCCCTGCCGGCGGTCGCCGTGCTGCGGGCGGAGCGGCCAGAGCTGCCCATTGACTGGGTTGTCGACCCGCGTTGGGCGTCGTTGCTGGTCAATGCGGAAGGGGTTGGCCCCGTGGTCTCCCGCGTGCACCTCGCAGAGACGAAGCTGTGGTCGCGCCGCCCGTTTTCCGGAGAGACACGGCGTTCGGTGCTGGCCCTGCGGCGGGCGTTGCGAGCGGGATGCTACCCCTGCGTGGTGGACCTGCAGGGAACCCTGCGCTCCGCTGTGATCGGGTCGTTTGCCGGGGCGGAGATCTTTGCCGGCTTCAGCGACCCGCGCGAGGCGGCTGCGGGATGGTTTTACCGGCAGCAGCTGCACCGCCGCGGACGCCACGTTGTGGCGCAGGGATGCGCGCTGCTGAGCGAGGCGGTGGGTATCGCCCTGAAGCCAACCCCGGTGGTTCCCTTTCCGTTCGACCCCGAGGCAGAAGGATGGGCCAGCGAACGTCTCCCTGCTTCCATGGCAGGGACGGCGGTGCTGCTGGCGCCTTCCGCGGGCTGGGGCGCGAAGCAGTGGCCGGCGGCGCGCTTCGGCGAGCTGGCCCGTCAACTGGCGGCAAAAGGCCACCCGGTGCTGGTGAATGCGGTTCGCGAAGACGAGGAAATCGCCCAAAGCGTGGTTCAGGCGAGTGGGAATGCGGCGCGGGTGGTGTCCTGCCACGTCGCGGGTCTGGTTGCGCTCACACGACGTGTCGCCCTGGTGATCGGCAACGACTCCGGTCCGGTGCATCTGGCGGCGGCGCTGGGGACCCCGGTCGCGGCGCTGTACGGGCCCACCGATCCGCAGCGCAACGGGCCGTGGGGTGCGGGGGTCATCGAGGTTCTGCGGCACCCCGCTTCGGTGACCAGCTACAAGCACACCGCGACGCCGGACCCTGGGCTTTTGAGGATGGAGGTCGAGACCGTGTTTGCGGCGGCGATGCGCCTCCTGAGCACTCCTCGGGCACCCCGGCCAGAGGCCCACTGAGAGAACCCACAACAGCTCGAGGCGGTTTTGAGAGAATGGCTGGATGGCTTCAGGCAGCGGACGATGGCAGTGGCAGCGAGTGGCGCGGCGGATCCGCGTGCCGCTTGGCTTCGTCACGGCTGTCCTGTTTCTCGCCTTTGCGAGGCCCAGCCTGCGGTCGCTGCTGGGCAGTCTTGTTTTGGTGATCCCAGGCCTCTGGCTGCGCGGCTACGCAGCCGGCTACGTGAAGAAGAATGCCGAACTCACGCAAACGGGACCCTACGCCTACACGCGTAACCCGTTGTATCTGGGTTCGATGCTGCTGGCGTTTGGATTTGCCGTCGCGGCTGGCCGGCTTTGGCTCGGCCTGCTCCTCACCGGGCTGTTTCTGGCGATTTACTGGCCGACGATCCTGTCAGAGGAGGCCTTTCTGCGCGGCGCCTTTCCGGGGTTTGCGGCGTATGCCGCACAGGTGCCCCGCCTGTTTCCACGGCTGACGCCGGCCCGAGTGGCTGTCCCTATACCAAGCGCGGCGGATGCAGGCGGGACCGGTGCGGGCCGGTTCTCGCCGGAGCGCTACCGGCATCACCGCGAGTACAATGCTCTTATGGGAGCAACGGCGTTGTACCTTGCGCTAGCCCTGCGCCTCTGGTGGCTGCGTTAAAGGCTGGCTGCGCTAGACCGGTGGCGCCGTTAGACCGCCGGCCTTCCCGGGCTGCGGCGCTGAACTACTATTCTCCCCGGGGGACGATCAACGTTGAAGCTTAACCTCCCCTTCGTGGCGAAGCGGTTCTTTTCCCTGCTCGGCACCCTCGCTCTCGTGTCTCCCCTGGCCGCCGCCCAAATCTTTTCACCGAAGCCGGCCCCGCAGCGGCCTATCCCTTCCCTGCAGCCGCCGGTCGGCGGGTTCACCTACCCACAGCATGAGACGCTGACCTTTTCTGTAGATTGGCGCGTCTTTACGGCGGGTACCGCGGTGTTTCATCTGGATGCGAGCGGCCCGAGTAACTCGATAGAAAAGATTACCGCCACCGCTGATTCGGTAGGCGCGGTGAACACCCTGTTTCCTGTGGTCGACGGCTTTCAATCGGGACTGGATACACGCACCGGCTGCTCGACTGGCTTCAACAAGCAGGTGCAGGAGGGCCGTCGCAAGATTGCCAGCGAGCTGAACTTCGACTACACCCACGGCAAGCAGGACGAGTACACACGCAACCTGGTGCGCGGCACGGCCGTACGACTGCAGGCCAACATCCCGGCCTGTGTTGCGGACTCCCTTTCAGCGATCTTCTACACGCAGTCGCAGCCGTTGCAGGTGGGCAAGACGGTGGAGTTTCCGCTGGCGGACTCCATGCGCACCGTTACCGTGGGCATGAAGGTGGAGTCGCGCGAAGAGGTGAAAACACCCGCCGGCACCTTCCAGACGGTGAAGGTACAGGTCACCGCCGACGAGGGTATCGTGAAGAACCGAGGCCACATCTGGATCTGGTACACGGACGACCCGCGGCACCTGCCCGTGCAGATGCAGGCACGGCTGTTCTGGGGCACCATCACCTTTCACCTGCAGTCCATCGAGTTGAAATAATCGCGTCCGCCGTGCCGACCATGACAGCGGCACGGCGAGGTGCATCTTAATGCGTGTCTTTACACGCGCATCTTTATAAGCGCATCCGAACGCCCGGGTACCAGGAGCTCCCTTTCGCCATGAGCAAGACGCTAAACAACAACGACGAGGTCGACGCCACACAACCCGTGCTGTACAACGACGACGAGCTGGTGACGGTAGCGGAGTTTCCTGAGCCGGCAACGGCTAACGTGGCGCGGGTGGCGCTGGAATCGGCCGACATCGAGGTCTTCATGCAGGGCGAAAACGCGAACAGCCTGCTGCCGGTGGCTTTTGGCGCGCGCCTGATGGTGCGACCGCGCGACGAGGCCGCGGCGCGTGCCCTGTTGGCGGACTTCGAAGCTGATCCCGAAACGATGGAATCGGTATCTGCCGCGGAGAGTGCGGAGGAGCAGGGGTCCGCCTCGCCCCGCGGCGGCGGAGGCCGCGAGATCTAGATGGCCCGTGAACGCGCGGTCGTTTGCCTTTCCGGCGGCATGGATTCGGTCGTCTGCGCGGCCCTGGCGGCGCGTGACTTCGAGGCATATGGCTTACACATCAGCTATGGGCAGCGCACGGAAGCGCGGGAGCTGCGCGCGGCCCAGGAGGCGGCGAAGTTGCTTGGGCTTGAAGAGCTGCTGACCCTGCACACCGATCTGTTTCGGCGCATTGGCGGCTCCGCGCTGACAGACACGCGGATTGCCGTGCCCGATGCGGTCGACGAGACCGCCGAGAGCGCCGCAGCGGCTGCGGGGCGCACCGGAGCCGACGTGCCCGTGACCTATGTGCCCTTTCGCAACGCGCATTTTCTGGCGGCGGCGGTCAGCTGGGCGGAGGTGCTGGGCGCCCGAACCGTGATGATCGGGGCAGTGGAGCAGGACAGCTCCGGCTACCCAGACTGCCGCCCCGCCTACTACGACGCCTTCAACGCCCTGATCGCAGCGGGGACACGTGACGGGGACATTCGCGTGGTCACGCCCCTGATTGCGCTCCGCAAGCGGGAGATCGTGCGCCTAGGAGTTGAACTTGGCGCGCCGTTCCATGTAAGTTGGTCGTGCTACGCGGGGGAGCACAAGGCCTGCGGGACGTGCGAAAGTTGCGCCCTGCGGTTGCGCGCCTTTGCCGAAGCCGGCGAAACCGATCCCATTCCCTATGCCGACGCCGGCACCAAGGCCTAGCCCCACTATTTCGTACGACGCTCGTTCGCCCAGGAGGCGGGAGCGGAAAGAGGACAACGATGGCAACTATAAGCAACGCAGGCAAGGCTTCGAGGATCGCGGCTGTCGCCGCAACGGCCCTGTTCACGATGACCCCCGCCGTGTTCGCGCAGGCGCCCGACGCCAAAGTGCACGGGCATGTAAGCGACCCCGCCGGACAGCCGCTCTCCTCGGCACAGGTGAAGTTCACCAAGGACCTCACGGTACCAGTGAAGGACGAGAAGTTCACCAATACCGTGGACGTCGGCAGCGACGGAACGTACAGCGTTACCGGTGTGACGCCGGGCGAATACTTCATCTACTTCCTGCAGAAGGACAAGATGATTGATCGCCAGCAGGTGGTCATCAAAGCCGGGGACGATAAGACGATCGACCTCGATATGTCGAGCGAGAAGTACCTCTCGACGCTGAAGCCGGAGGAGCGCAAGGCGCTCGAAGATTACAAGGCGAAGAACAGCGCCACCATGAACAGCAACAAGCAGGTTGCGACCCTGAACGCCACGATGCTGGCTGTGCGGGCCGACCTGAAGACCGCTACCCCCAACTTCGACAAGGATGAGGCGGACAGCAAGTCGGCCATCGAGGCGCGGCCGACCGAACCGTTGCTCCATGTGCTGCATGGCGATGTGCTCACGGCCAAGGCCGATCACGCCGCCGCCGCGGATCGCGCTAACAAGGTGAACCCCGGCACCGACGCGGCGGTGAGTCAGGGCTACTCCGACGCGATCGACGCCTACAAGAAGGCCGAAGATCTGATGAACACCGCGGGGGCCAAGCCCAATCCAAGCGCGGCGGCGACGGTCTACAACGAAATGGGCAATGCGTTGGTCAAGAGCGGCAAGGCATCCGATGCCTCGGCAGCCTATGACAAGGCCGTAGCTCTGGAACCGCAGAGCGCTGGGACGTTCTACGGCAACGAGGCCGCTGTGCTCTTCAATGCGCACCAGCCGGCGCTGGACGCGGCCAACAAGGCCATCACCGCGGACCCCACCAAGCCCGGGCCGTACTTCGTGAAGGCCCAGGAGCTGCTGGCGCAGGCAACCGTCGACAAGGCGGGCAAGATCATCCCGCCGCCGGGCTGCGTGGACTCCTACCAGAAGTATCTGGAGCTGGCTCCGGACGGGCCGCAGGCCCCGGCTGCGCGTGAGACGCTGGGTGCGCTGGGCGAAAAGGTGCAAACGCATTACACCGCGGCCAAAAAGGGCAAGTAAGCCCTTGCGGTTAGCGCAGAAACCTCGGCAGGCTTCCAAGCCCTGTCGAGGTTTTCTGTTTGGTCCAGAGACGAGCAACGAGGGTCAAACCGACCCGATGGCTTGGGGGAAACGCTATGGCTGATGGGAATGGGCGCGTTCTGCTCTACGAGGAAG
The DNA here is from genome assembly GCA_964242225.1 of uncultured Acidobacteriaceae bacterium. Classification (GTDB taxonomy): domain Bacteria; phylum Acidobacteriota; class Terriglobia; order Terriglobales; family Acidobacteriaceae; genus Granulicella. The sequence continues at coordinate 132,576 of CAXTAE010000007.1, read as the reverse complement.
CCTTGGCGGAGGTGCTGGCGGCGGCCGGCGCTTTACGGTCGGCAGTTGGCCTCAGCCGAGGTACCGGGAATACGGAGCGGCTGCCTCTGCTTCGTGCCGTTGGCCGTGTCTTGGCCGAGCCGCTTACCGCGGAACGGGACCAGCCGCCCTTTGCGCGCTCCACTCGCGACGGCTTTGCGGTGCGTGCCGGCGATCTCGCGGCAGGAATGGCCGACGGTTTGCAAGTGGTCGGCACGGTGCGGGCTGGGGAGCTGTGGCGCGGTGCAGCACTCCAGACAGGGCAGGCGCTGGAGATTATGACCGGCGCCCCCGTGCCGGAGGGTGCGGATGCGGTGCTGATGGTGGAGCATGCGGCGTTGACCGAAGGTCAACGGCTGCACCCCGCGCCGGGCCGCGGCCTGCGGGTGGGCGAGAATATCGTCCCACGCGCCGCAGAGGCGGCAGCCGGAGCGGTGCTGGTGCCGCCCGGGCGAGTGCTGGGAGCAGCGGAGGTGGCGTTGGCAGCCAGCTGCGGCTACGCCGAGGTGGGCGTATTTGGCCGCCCTCGCGTGGCCATCCTGGCCACGGGTGACGAGCTCGTTGAGCTTCACGAGATGCCGGAGGCCTGGCAGATTCGCAACTCCAACAGCTACGCCCTGGCGGCACTGGTCGGCGCAGAGAACGGCGAGGCGTTGCGCCTTCCGGTAGCGCGCGACAACCGCGAGGATCTGGAGGGACGGATCGCGGAAGGCCGTAGGACTGACCTGCTGCTGCTCTCCGGCGGAGTCTCCATGGGCAAATACGATCTGGTGGAACAGGCGCTGAGCGAGGCTGGCGCGGAGTTTGTCTTCACCGGGACGAGGATTCAGCCGGGGCGGCCGCTGGTCTTCGGCCGGTTGCCAAAAACAAAGGCCTCAGCCAGTCAGCACGGCGCGGCGACCGAGGTCACCCCCGCGGCGGAGTGGACCTATTTCTTTGGCTTGCCCGGGAATCCCATCTCCACGGAGGTGTGTTTTCGGCTTTTTGTGACGCCCCTGCTGCGGGCCCTGGCCGGGTACGCAGAACTGCCCCCGCGGTTCGCGGAGGCCCGGCTAGCCGAGGATGTCCGGGGCGGGGCGGGAGTAACGCGCTTTCTGCCGGCGGAGATCACGGGCGACTGGCAGGGGATCATGGCGAAGCTTGTGGCGTGGCAGGGCTCGGGCGACTTGGCGGCCAACGCACGGGCGAATGGCTTCGTGGTGCTGCCGATAGCCGTCGAGAGCTTCCACGCCGGCGAGACCGTGCGCGTGCTGTTGCGCTAGCATCGCGGATGTGAACGAAACCAAGCCCCCCATCAAACCGAACGCCGGACTTTCCCACTACGACGATGCGGGGCAGGCACACATGGTGGACGTCGGTGCGAAGGCGCCCACCCGGCGAGAGGCAACCGCGGCAGCGTTCGTGGAGCTGAACGAAGCGGTACTGCGCGCCCTGCCCGAGAACCCCAAAGGCAATCCACTGGAGGTTGCGCGTTTCGCTGGCATCATGGCGGCCAAACGCACGGCGGAGCTCATTCCCATGTGCCATCCGCTGCCCCTCAGCTTCGTGGACGTGCAGGCCGAGGTAGTCGAGGGTGGCGTGGCAATCCGCGCCACGGCGGCCACAGTCTCGGGCACCGGCGTGGAGATGGAAGCCATGACGGCGGCGGCGGTGGCCGCGCTCACCGTCTATGACATGACAAAGGCGCTGGACAAGGGAATTCGCATTCGCGAAGTGGTGCTGCTCGCCAAGTCGGGCGGGAAGAGTGGCGAGTGGCGAAGAAGTTCGTCTTAGGCTGTTCGTTCTTGATTTTCGGAGAGTGGTGTCCGGACGAGATACGGACGAATCACGAACAACTAAGAACGATCTGCGAACAACATAGAACCTACAACCAAACGACCTAACCCGTATGCGCCATCGCCACGGCAAAGCGATGATCCTTGTCGTGAAACAGATGAGCCGAGCCAAAGCCTGCGTTCATGAGCAGCGGCCTGAGGCTGCGCTCGGTGAACTTGTAGCTGTTTTCGGTGTGGATGGTCTCACCGGGCTCGAAGTGGATCTCCTTGCCTTCGAGATGCACGGTCTGGTCACGGAGGCTTTCGAGATGCATTTCAATGCGGCTCTCGGCGGCGTTCCAGCGGGCACGATGGGCGAAAGCGGCGGGTTCGAAGTCGGTGCCGATCTCGCGGTTAAGCCGGACGAGGATGTTGCGATTGAAAGCCGCGGTGACGCCCGCCGCGTCATCGTAGGCCGCGAGCAGTTCGTCCACGCTCTTTCGGGCACACGGGGCGAGGTCAACGCCGAGCAGCACGGTATCGCCCGCCTGCCGAAGCTGCTTGCGCAGTTTTTTCAGGATGGCACCGGCGTCCGCGGGCGCGAAATTGCCGATGCTGGAGCCAATGTACATAGCCAGGACACGGCAACCGGCCGGGCGCTGCACGGTGTAGGTTTCAGTGACGTAGTTGGCCACCTGCGGCACAACCCGCAGGCCGGGGATGCGCTCGGAGAGCGAGGCAGAGGCCTCCGCCAGCGCAGAATCACTGACATCGATCGGCTGGTACAACAGCTCAGGCTGCTGGCCGGCGGCTGCCGCCAACAGAACGCCGGTCTTGGACGCGGTACCGGCCCCGAGTTCTGCGACGGTCAGCGGGCCGCGCGCATAGGCCAGGATGTCCTCGGCGTACAGCTCGAAGATCGAGCGCTCGGCGCGGGTGAGGTAGTACTCGGGCAGATCCGTGATCTGTTCAAAGAGGCCTGAGCCGCGCTCGTCGTAAAACAGCCAGGGCGACAGGGTCTTCTGGACGCCGGGAAGAGCAGCCAATCCGCGGGTGGCCTCACGCAGAACGGCTTCGTGCAGTACAACGGGTGCTTCGATCATGACGGGTGCAGCCCCAAACAAGGAAAGATCGTACTTCGAGACAAACAGTACCAGTGTCGCAGAAAGACCACCCTCCGCGGAAGTCTGCACTGTGATCGATTTCAGGCCGTGGAGATGTGCGCGGTGCACCCGCGTCCCCTGCCGCTGCGTGTACGCCTAGCCTGAGGACGACACAGCTGCATGTACGAGGCTTAGGCGCCGTCGCGAGCCAGGCGCAGGCCGCTGAACTGCCAGCGTGTCGCGGGGCTGAAGAAATTCCGGTAGGTGGCGCGGATGTGGCTTGCGGGTGTCACGCAGGAGCCGCCCCGGAGAATGACCTGCGAGCTCATGAACTTGCCGTTGTACTCCCCCAGAGCCCCAGGCAGGGCACGGTAGCCGGGGTAGCCGGTGTAGGGCGAGGCGGTCCACTCCCAGACATCGCCGAACATTTGCTGGGGCTCGCGCGCATGGGAGGCACCGAGGCCCCCAGCGCGAGTGCCTGCGCTGACCGTGGGGTGCAGGCAGCCCCGGTCCAGCAGATTGCCTTGCGGCGGGAGGCCCGCCGCGACATACTCCCACTCAAATTCAGTAGGCAGGCGGTGCCCGCTCCAGCGCGCAAAGGCATCGGCCTCAAAGAAGCTTAGATGGCACACCGGTGTTTCGGAGAGCGTATCCAGGCTAGCCCAGCCACGCAGCGTATAGATACTCCAGCCGGCGCGGGTGTTGGGGTCACGGCGCCAGTAGAGCGGCGCCGCCCAACCCTCGCGGGTGACGGTATCCCATCCTTCGGACAGCCAAAGCTCCGGGCGGCTGTAGCCCTCTTCCTCGATAAAGGCCAGGTATTCGGCACAGGTGGTCAGCCGCGAAGCCAGGCGGAAGGGGGACAGGAAGACGCTGTGGCGCGGTGTCTCATTGTCGAATGCGAAGCCTTCCAGCGCCGAAAGGTCGGGGGTGACGCCGACCTCCACCACGCCGGGTCGGCCGGGAAAACCGGGCGCATAGGGCAGCCACTCCAGCGGGGGCGCCATCGCGTCGTCGGGCTCCTCGCTGCCGCCGTGCCGGGGGATATAGGCCGGCTGCAGCGGATTGGTGAAAAAGGCGTGCTTGATGTCGGTGGCGGCAAGTTCCAGGTGCTGCTGCTCGTGCTCCAACCCGAGCGCGACGCGGCGCAGGGCCTCGTCCTCGGGGACGTGGTCGAGCAGGCGCGTGATGGCGGCGTCCACGTGCTCGCGGTAGGCGAGGATCTCGTCCAGCGGCGGGCGGGAGAAGCTGGCCCGCAGCTTCTTCTCGGGCATCTCGCCCAGCGCTTTGTAGTAGCTGTTGAAGAGCCAGCGGAAGTCAGGGTTGAACGGCTTATACGCGGCAACGAACTCGCTCAGCACAAAGGTCTCAAAGAACCATGACGTGTGCGCAATGTGCCATTTGACGGGCGAAGCCTCCGGGGAGGACTGCACCATCATGTCCTCCGGCGTCAGCGGGGCGACAAAGGCCATCGTCGCGGACCGGGTCTCGCGAAATCGGCGGAGCAGCGCGGCGGCGGCGGTGGCGGTCTGCTGGGTGGCCATGGGCAGCTCCTGCGAGGCGGGTCCAGTGCGGGGATCCTGCGGCGACACGTTGCCAGGGAGAGGTCTCTCCGGCAAGGGAAGAAGAGAGTCGGGCGTAGCGACGGCACCGACGGTTGTCTACCGTTATACCGCGTCCTCCTGCCTAGAGGAATTTCAAAATGCCGGGCGCGTCTTCCCTCCCGGTGCATCGTCTCATCTGTAGCTTCAGGGCAACGTGTCGACGTCGGGTCGAACAGCATCCTGGCTGCGAGAGTGACCTGCGATGTTTCGAAGATTTTCAGTGAGTCTACTGTTGGCCGCCACACTTCTCTGCGGCTACGCAGAGGCTGCCCAAACCGATGCTCAGGCGGGGGCCGGGACGGGGCCCCAGGCAGGCGTCCAGACCGGTGCCGCGGCAAACGGAACCGGGGGCAGCCCAGGGCAACCAGGTGCCGGGCGCGCAGGTCGCCGCGGAGCCTACGCCGGCATGGGACGCGCCGCCGGGGAGGTTACCGCGATCAGTGGAGGCACGCTCACGATCAAGGGCGAGGACGGGGGGCCGGTCGCGGTCGTCACCACGGACAATACCCAGTTTGTGAAGGAGCGGGGGCCGGTGCGGCTGAGCGATCTGCATGTGGGCGACGGGCTGATGGCGATCGGCAACCTGGACCCGGCGACCCATACCCTGCATGCGGCGATGGTCATGGCCGAAGACGCCGCGGAGATCAAAACCATGCGGGAAAACCTCGGCAAGACGTACATCACCGGCCGCGTGACGGCGATCGATCTCGGCAACGCCCGGATGACGGTGGAGCGGCCGGACCATGCCGCGCAGACGATCGGGCTCGATGAGGGCACCAGCTTCAAGCGTGCCGTGCGGCCGCAACGAAGAACGGCCGACGGCTCTGGGGGGCCGGACGCTGGACGTGGGGCTGGGGCGGACGCCGGCCCGGGTGGCGCGGCGCGCGGATATGGCAGCGGCATGAGCTTCATGGCCGCAAGCGGCGCAGGCGTAGAGCAGGCCTTTAAGGACGGAGAGAGCATTACCCTGGCCGATATCAAGGTAGGAGATCGTGTGGTGGGAAGCGGAGCGGTGAAGGCAGGCGTCTTTGTGCCCGTCCACCTGCTGGATTCACCGGGAGGCCGTCGTGGACGGGAAGCAGGCGCTGCAGGGAGCCCAGGGCCGACAACGCCCGCAGGCGGGGCTCCCGGCACCGGACCGGGTGGAGGCTAGGACGAGCTTCGCCATGGGAGAGCAAGGTACGAAGACGCGCGAATCCGGCGAACCCGGCGAACCCGGCACATTGGTCAAAGGGAGCACGACGGGCTGGCCCGACGCGGTGTTCGCCGCGGCCGAGGTGAAAGCCAGCGGCGCTTCGGCACGACGCAAGCCGTCTGCGGCCCGGCTGGGTGTTCCCCGTCGGCCGGTGAGGACCTGGCATGCGCTGGCGACGCTTGCCTGCGCGCTGGTGGCACTCCCGATCTGGGCTGAGGCCGCGGCGCAGGCTCCTGTCGCGCCGCAGGCGACTCCAGCAGCTGTTCCGTCAACGGGGCCCACGCAGCCGCAAGCCGTCACCGCGCAGGTGGTCGCAGCGGCGGCAGGTGGCGTGGTGCATGGCACCGTGGTTGCCGGCACCGGCAGCAAACCGGGCGGCGTGCCCTTGCCGGGAGTGGCGTTGACCGCGACGAACACCTTGACGGGGCGCAGCTATGCCGCCGCCACGGACGTCGATGGCGCGTACACGATGCGGATTCCGCGCAATGGACGCTACGTCATCCGCGCTGAGCTGGCTGGCTTTGCCCCCGCCACCGTCGAGGTGCTGCTGAACGGAGGAGCAACTGCCGTCGCCAACCCGGCCTCGGACTTTGGGCTACAGCTGGCCAGCCGCGTCGAAGCCGCGCAGGCCGGGGCTTCGGGGGCCGCGAATACGGCAACAGCGGCTGCAAACCCCAGCCTGCTGCGCAGCCTGCAGAGCCTGAATTTGAGCGCGGGCAGCAGCAATGCGGAGGACGCCAGCGCCGGGGCTGGCAACGCCGGGGCGGCGCTGCCCTCTTTGGGTAATCCGGGCGGTGGTGGCGACACAGGTGAAACCGTCGCTGTCAGCGGCCAGAGCGGGCAGACGAACCCCTTGGCCAACGTCAGTGAGGACGACCTGCGCAGTCGCATCCAGGAGGGCGTCGCCGCGGCGCGGGCCAATGGCCAGCTGCCGCCGGGCGTCGACCCTACCAATGCCATCGTTGGCATTCTGGGCAGCATGTTAGGCGGGGGCGGTAACGGCTTTGGTGGCGGCGGGCGCGGCGGCGGCGGTGGGGGCGGCGGCGGATTCGGGCGTGGCTCGGGTGCCTTTCGCGGGCTGAACCCCACGCAGCTGCATGGTGGGTTCAATTTTCAGGGCGAGTATGCCTCGTTTGACTCCGCGCCGTGGTCGCCCACGCTGCTGCCCGGCACCAAGCCGCCTTACGCGAAGGACAACTTTGGGGCCACGCTGGCCGGCTCACCCTATATCCCGGGGCTGATCAAGCCGAGCACGAAGCAGTTCGGCTTTTTGAACTTCAACTTCGCGCGTAACACGACGCCGGAGGTGTTGACGAGCACCGTTCCCACGGCTGCCGAACGTGGGGGGGACTTCAGCGGGCTGACGCAGACGATCAACGGCCTGAGCGCGCCGACGCCGATCTACGACCCGACGACGGGCGGTGGGCAGTTCGCTTACAACGGCCAGGCGAATGTGATCGATCCGACACGCATTACGCCACAGGCGCAATACATCCTGAAGAACTTCTACCCTTTGCCGAACGTGCCCGGGGCGGGGACGCAGAACTTCAACTACCAGACCGTGACCACGGCCGGCAACAACATTGCCAATCTGTCGCTGCGCTTTATCCGCAACCTGGGCGCGAACAACACGAGTCCTTTCGGCGGCTTTGGCGGAGGCGGTGGCGGCCGGGGAGGTGGCGGTGGTGGAGGCAATCGCAATCAGCCCGCCAGTCTGCGGCAAAGTTTGAATACAGGCTTCAGCTACTCGCATAGCGCATCGGACATTCGCAACATCATCCTGCCGCTCTCGGGCGCAACGCAGTCAAACGGCTACAACCTCGGCCTGGGCTACGTGGTCGGTTACGGCCGCCTCAACAACACCACTTCGGTCACCTGGAATCGCAGCAACGCCCTGACCCGCAACTACTTCACGAATACGAACGACGATCCGACAGCGGCCGCAGGCATCGCGCTGCCCAGCACCGGAACCGTTGGCCCGCAACCAAATTTCTATAACGGTGTGCCCACGCTCTCGATCGAGGACTTCCTCTCGGTGAACAACACCAACCCGCAGGACAACATCGGGCAGACGATCTCCTTCACCGATCAGGTGAGTTACCGGCATAAGAAGCACAACATGCGCTTCGGCACCGATGTGCGACGCGTGCACCAGGACTTTCTCGGTGGCGGTAACCCGCTGGGCTCGTTCACGTTTACGGGTTACAACACGGAGCTGCACAGCGCCGGAACAGCGAACGCCAACACTGCGCAATCCCCAAGCGGATCGGCCTTTGCGGACTTCCTGCTGGGGCTGCCGCAGCAGACGCAGATCCAGGCAGGGCTGGCCAAGATTTATCTGCGGGAGAATGTGCTGGACTGGTATGCCAATGATGACTTCCGCGTGGCCAACGGGCTCACAATCAACGGCGGTCTGCGCTACGAATACTTCGGACCGTTCAGCGAAAAGAATGGGCGTCTGGTGAACCTCACCGGCGTGACCTCCGGCACAAATAACGTCGGCTGCGTCACGCCAAACGGCATCACGGCGCAGACCTCCGCGGGCACCCTGACCTGCGCGCCGGGGCCGACCTCTTCCCTGCTGCATGCGGATCGTGCGATGTACTCGCCGCGGTTTGGTTTGGCGTACCGCCCACACTTTCTGCCGCGGCTGACGAAAGAGACCGTGCTGCGCGCGGGCTATGGCATCAACTTCAACACGAGTCAGTTCTCTTCGTTTGCCCGCTCGCTCTCCTATCAGGTGCCCTTCGCCGTGGCGCAGAACAACGTGCTGTCGACAGCAGCCACAAGCACCAGCCCGGGCAACATCACCGGCTGCAACCCGGAGGCGCCTGGGACGCAAAGCAACCTGACACTGGCGAATGGGTTTGGCTGCTCGACCAAGCTGTTTCAAAACACCTATGCGGTGAACCCGGATTACCGACTGGGGATGGTGCAGGTTTACAACGTCGACCTGCAACGGACGCTGCCCTGGGGCGTGGTGTTGAATGTGGGGTATAACGGCTCGCACGGCTCGGGGCTGAATGTCACACGCGCGCCCAACCACACGCCAGACACAGTGACGACGCCAGACGCGGTCGCCTTCACCTACCAGGACTCCGTGGGCGAATCGATCTTTAATGCACTAACGGTGAATGCGCAAAAGCGGTTGCAGAAGGGCATTCAGTTGGCGGCGAAGTATCAGTACGCGCACTCCATTGACGATGCCTCGAGCTTCGGCGGCGCAAGTTCCACGTCCACCATCCAGAATGATGCGGACCTGCATGCCGAGCGCGGCAATTCGAGCTTCGATGTGCGCCATCAACTGACCGGTAGCTGGCTTTATGAACTGCCGGTAGGACCGAACCGCGCGTTTCTGAACAAGGGTGGCGTGCGCTCGAAGCTGCTGGATGGCTTTTCGCTTTCGGGCACCTACACACTGGCTTCGGGCAGCTACTTCACGCCAAGCTATCAATCCACAGAGGACCAGATTGCCGCGGGAGGTACGTATACGCTGCGGCCTAATCGCGACTTCACGCAGCCGATCCGCGGGGCGGGCGCGCTGCACTCTTTTTTCAATGCGGGTGCCTTCTCTGCACCAGTCACGTACGGCAGCGCCTCTCGCTACTCGATTGAAGGGCCGGGCCAGGTGCTGATCTCCTCGTCGCTCTCACGCACGGTACCGCTGGGCGAGACGCGTTCCTTCGAGGCACGCATTACAGCCAACAACGTCTTCAACACCGTGCAGTACAACGGCATCAACACGACGCTTGACTCGGCGACGTTCGGCCAGGTTACCGGCGCGGCGGCGATGCGGCAGATCCTGTTTGTGGGGCGGTTCCGGTTTTGAGGAGCAGATTGACAAGCCGACAAATGGTCGCGTTAGCGGGTTCATGTCTGCTGCGTTTTCGCGCGGGTGTGGCTGCTATGTGCGTGGCCTTGTATGCAGCGATTTGCGTGCCCGCACAGGATGCGGCTGCGCCCCCGGCCCAGGGCAACTACACGCTCACCGTGAATGCCAACATCGTGCTGACCAATGTAGTGGTGCGCGATAAAAAGACCGGGGCGGTGGTGAAGGGGCTGAAGGCCAGCGACTTCACCATCCTCGAGAACAAAAAGCAGCAGACCATAGCCAGCTTCGATTACCAGAACGTCGATGACGCCGCTGTGTTGGCCGAGAAGGGTGTGACGGCGGGAAAAGCGAGCGTGGCGGAGCTGCTGGAACGCAACCTCGCCGCTGACCCGAGGCAGCTGAAGGATCATCGCCTGATCGTCATGTTCTTCGACGAGAGCACGATGCAGGATGACGACACGGATCGTGCCGTGGAGGCTGCCGAAAAATATGTGAAGACGCAGATGCAGCCTGCGGATCTAGTAGCTCTGGTCAGCTTTTCGACCGCGCTGAAGATGGACCAGGACTTCACCGCGGACAAAGGGGTTTTGCTGCGCAAGCTGGCCGCCTATAACGGCACCGACCAGACAGCCTTTACGAACGGGAGCGCGGGCGGCACCACCAACGGCACCAGTGACGATGCGTCCAGCTTCACCGCCGACGACACCGAGTACAACAACCTGAACACCGATCGCGAGCTGTTCGCCATTCGCCAGGTTGCGCAGTCGTTGGAGCGCGTGGAGCAACGCAAAAGCCTGCTGTACTTTTCGGGCGGCCTGTCCCGCAACGGCATCGAAAACCAGGCGAGCCTGCGCGCGGCGACCAATGAAGCGGCCAAGGCGGACATGGCGATCTACGCCGTGGACGCACGAGGACTGCAGGCGCTGCCGCCGGTGGGCGATGCGACGCAGGGCAGCCTGCGCGGCACGGCAGCCTACACCGGTACGGCGGTGCAGAATCAGTTCAATGCCAACTTCAGTTCGCAGGAGCTATTGAGTACGCTGGCCAAAGACACCGGCGGTAAAGCCTTTTTCGACAATAACGATTTCGGGCCTGTGTTTCAGCAGATCCAGCACGATACCCAGGCTTATTACATCCTCGGCTTTCACTCGACCGACCCGCGCCGGGATGGTGCTTTTCGCAACCTCACGATCAAGGTCAATCGTGCGGATGTCCGGCTTGAATACCGGCCCGGCTATTATGCCCCGGCGGACTTCCAACACCAGAAGACGGAGGATCGCGAGCAGGCACTTGTCGATGGCATGCGCAGCGATCTGCCCGCACTGGATGTAGCGGTATATCTGCAGGCGCTCTATTTTCGTGAGAATCCAAACAGCTTCTATGTGCCCGTGAGCCTGATCGTACCGGGCTCGCAGATTCCCTTCACGCGGAACAAGAATCAGGACAAGGCCACGCTGGACGTGTTGGGTCAGGTGAAGAACGCCCAGGGGATCACGGTGGGCCATGTGCGCGATACGGTGAAGCTGGCGATCGAAGCCGTGCAGGGTGTGGCGCGCCGCAACATCCAGTATTCCACCGGCTTCACGCTGGCGCCCGGACGCTACCACCTGAAGTTCGTCGTGCGTGAAAACGAGACCGGCAGCATGGGCTCCTTTGAGACAGATCTCGTCGTGCCCGACCAGAAGAAGCTGCCCATGAAGCTGAGCTCCGTTGTGCTGGCCAGTCAGCGCCTCGCCGATGCGAGCAAGGGCAGTCCGGACCTCCTCATCCGGGATGGGCAACAGTATGTGCCCAACGTCGCGCATGTGTTTCGCCAGGACGGGCACCTCTACTTGCTGTACGAGCTCTACGATCCAGCGAAGAGCAAGACCGCTGCCCAACCCGCGCAGGCACCGGGGCTGGTGCGTCGAGCCGGCGGGCCCGTGCATGTGCTGACGTCGATTGAATTCCTGTCCGGTGGGGTGAAGGTCTTTGAGACGCCGCTGGTCACCGCGGACATTCTCAATGTGCCCGATCGGAATGCGGTGGCATTCCAGTTCGATGTGCCGCTGTTGCAGCTGAAGCCCGGGGACTATATCTGTCAGGTGAACCTGATTGACGACGCCGGTGGAGCGTTCGCGTTTCCGCGGCAGGCTGTGCGCGTGCTGGCCGCGGCAGGGCCGGCAGCTCCGTCCAAGACATCGCCCGCAGCGGTACCGGCTGCACCCGCGACGTTTCCGTAGCTCCGCCACCGGGAGCGAGAAGAATCACGGGCCGGGGCAGGCGGCGTTTTCGCATTTCCCACCGTCTCTCACAGTGGGCGGATCCAACCCCGCTCCATGTAACGAGGTTTGCGTGATGAATGTAGGCAGAACCCTCCTGAACCTCCTGCTTTGCACGGGCACATTGGCCACCGCCGGTTCCGCTCAGAACACTGAGCCGGGAACGGCCGCTGCGTCCCGAGCGCCCCTACATCTGAACGTGGTGGTCACGCCGAACAGCAGCTCCGGCGCCCCGGTGGCGGAGCTGCCGCAGAGCGTCTTCACGGTGTTGGACAACGGGCAGCCCCAACCGCTTGCCTCGTTTCGCGCGGTCTCCGGCAGCGCCGAACCGGTGAAGACATTTCTTGTGATCGACGCCATTAACATCAACTTCACGCGCCTGGCGTACGAGCGTACAGAAATCGACAAGTACCTGAAGGCGCGCGAAGGCCGGCTGGCCCAGCCAACCTCGCTCGCTGTGATCACCGATACTTCGACCGAAGCTACCCCCGGTTTCACCACCGACGGCAGCCTGCTCAGCCAGACGCTGGAGAGCAAAACAATCGGTCTGCGCGACATCCGTCGCAGCTCCGGCTTCTATGGCGCGGAGGATCGCCTGGGTCTTTCGCTGCGGGCCCTTGCAAGCATTCTCAACACAGCGGCGACGATCCCGGGACGCAAGGCGATCGTGTGGGTTTCGCCCGGTTGGCCCCTGCTTTCCGGCCCAGGCGTGCAGCTCACCGCGAAGCAGTCCGATGGCATTTACCACCAGATCATGGGGCTCTCCACCCAGATGCGCCAGGCGAACGTGACCCTGTACAGCGTGGACCCGCTGGGTGCCGGAGAAGGCCCGGGGCGTACCTTTTACTATGAACAGTTTCTGAAGGGCGTGCGCAAACCCTCACAGGTGCAACTCGGGGATCTCGGCCTGCAGGTGCTCGCTACACAAAGCGGCGGTCTGGCGCTAAGCAGCAGCAACGATATCGCTGCCCTGCTCTCGCGCTGCGCAACGGATCTCCAAGCGTCTTACGAGCTCTCTTACGTCCCGCCGCCCGCCGATGCGCCGGAAGAGTACCACCAGATCCAGGTGAAGGTAGCTGAGCCGCATCTGATCGCTCGCACCCGCGCGGGCTACTACGCACAGCCATAAGGGCTTCCGAGGAAGTTAGGCGAGGGTGCGAATCAGAGGCTTATCCGGGGTGTAAATGCGTTCCCTGAACCGCTTGACGGAGCCGCAGCCGGGGCGCAGTATGGTGCCACCGTTTTCGCAGGAGGTGCGCTATGCGTCTCGCCGTGCCCGCACTCGTTTCGGTTCTCTCGCTTGTCTCTATCTTGCTTCCTCTACAGGCGCAGTTACCGAATAAAGATGCGTTCGAGCGCCTTCACACCGCCCCCGAGTGGGTCAGCATTTCTGCCCATCTACCCGACCCTGCCACGGCCAGCCCCGCCACCCTGGAGACGGCCGCCGACACCCTGCGCGCGCGTCGCTACCCCACAGATGCCGTACAGTTCTACCGCGCCGCTCTGGCGCGTGGCGGCGACCCCGTGCGGCTGCTGAAAAAAATGGGAATTGCCTGCCTGGAGATGCAGCAGATTCAGATAGCGCGCAACTACTTTCAGCAAGCCGCGCGCCTGAACAAGCGTGATGCGTCCTCGTGGAATAACCTGGGCGCGACAGACTTCATCCTGCATGAGAACTGGAGCGCGATTCGCGACTACAAAAAGGCCGTAAAGCTCGACAAGTCCTCTGCTGTGTTTCACGCCAACCTCGCCCTCGCTTACTTTGAGGGCAGACGGGTTGATGCAGCTCGACGAGAGCTCGCCCAGGGGCTCGCGATCGACCCCGACCTGCTGCACAGAAGTGGGCAGAGCGGCTACACCGCGCAGGTGCTACCCACAGAGCGCTACTCCGAGATCTGTTTCGAGATGGCACGGATCTACGCCGCGCAGGGCAACACCGAGATCATGCTGGAGTGGTTAACCAAGGCCAGCGACCGCGGCTACGACGTGCGCACAGCCCTGAACCGCGAACCCGCACTGCGGCCGTTGCTCGCCGACGCCCGGGTACAGGTCATCCTGAAAAACACGCAGCAGATGCAGGCCCGTGCCAAGCCGCCCTCCAATATCCCCACGTTGGGCAAAGAGCAGTAGCCCAGCTACTACCCGAACCGCGCGTGAAAGCGGAGCACAAGGTAAGCAAAAAGCTCACGCCGACTCAAAAGAGTGAGCGTGAGCTTTGGTTAACTTTGCGTCCGTGCCGCTACGGAGTGCTTAGCAGCAGCCACAGCAACCGCCGCCGACGCATACGGGGCAGGTGCAGGTACAGGCAGAGGTGCACTTCTTCTTCATAGAATTGAGGATAGGCTTCGCTGGCTGCGCCGTCAAAGGCCCGCCGCCTCGCCAATGATAGAGATCTCGCGATAGGGGCAGTGCCGGCACTCGGAGTTGCAGCAGAAGCCGCGACGCAGATGGTACTGCGCGGTAAATACCAGATAGGGACCTTCCTGATATGCGTCACCGGGCTGCAGCTCAGGGGCGAACGAAGCGCTCTCTTCCGCCGCTGTCGAAGACTTCCCCTCCTGTTCCCTCACGAGAACAGCCTCATCGTCTGCCCCGCCGTAGCTGCCGCGGCGGGTACAGCCGAACGGGTGCCTCCACTGCGCAGAAGCTCCACGACCGAGCGGCCCGGCGCACGCGCGGCCGGCTTCTTCGTCAGGGGCGCGATTGCGGCTACGCCGGTGGTCTGCAGTTCCTCCACAACACCGTTGCGGAAGCGCACCTCACGGCCGGGGATGGCGGGAACACGGTCTCCCGGCACCAGGATGCCGACCAGGTTCAACGGGTCAGCGGCAGAAAGCGTGACCTCATCCTCGCTGGCACGCGTCGACAACTTGCGCCTGGCTTCACGTAGACCTTCGACGGCCTCGTTGAGGGCAAACTGCTCACCAAAGGCACCGCTCACGAAGCGGCCACCACGAATCTCGCCACGCGCCTCCAGGCGACGCAGCATCGGCAGCAGATCGCGCCACTTGGGTGCATTGGCTTCGCGCCCCAGGAGCTCACGAAAGAGCACGCCATAGCGGCACAGCAACACGCGTGCGTGCGCTTCCAGTGCGATCTGTTGCTGCTTAAGACGGGCAAGCGCGATGACCTTGGGATCCCGGGTCTCGGAGTCTGTGCCGTACGTGCGATCGGCGAGCCGGGCATCCTCGCACAGTAGCGACCAGCGACCTGCGGTGGTGCGGGCCGCTGCCCGCTTGCGCAGACTTACCGCGGGGGTCTGCTCCAGATAGGCACTTTTGCGGCGCGGGTCCATGAGGGCGCGCAGCTGGTCAAAGCCATCCGCCGACGCCAGCCCCGCGGTGGCCAGCTCCCACAGCGCCGTCATTACCTGTTGTTTGCTCAGCCCGCTCAGCCGTTGCAGGTCCGCGCTGAAGGCCGCCCCACGTCCATCGAGCAGACCCCGCAGCGTCTGTGCCTCCGGCGAGAGTGCCTGCGCCAGCACGGCCTCCTCTACACACTTCGCGGCGAGCGCCTCGGGCAGCCATTCCGCCGACTCGCGCAGAAAAAAGGTGATCGGCGCGGCGCCTGTGGGGATGACGCGCCGCGGGGCTCCACCGTCGTCGGCGCCCCAGGCAGGATGCGGCGAAAGCCGGCCCCAGCCCACGATGCCCGCCAGGCACAGGCTATCCAGCCAGCGTGGATCGTACTCTTTTACCCGTGCCGGCAACAGCGTGCGCTCCCACTCCACCGCGGGCGCCTCAAAACCTTCCAGCTGCTCGAGTGCGGCCAGGACGCCTTCTTCGCCACTCAGCTGCGTCTCAGCCGTCACATGGTGCCAGTCCTGCAGCCAGCGGTTGAACACGGCCGGCGACACTGCCTCCACTGACTTGCGCAACCCTGCCAAGGTGAGCCGATGGATGCGCTGCAGGATGCGGCGCTCACACCACTCCGTCGCATGCGGCGCATCGTCCGCCGGCCGAGGGCGCTCGAAAACTCCGCGCATCGCGATCCCCTGCATTTCCATCACCAGCAACGCCTGTTGGAGACCGGTAGGGTCGAGGCGGAGAGTAGCGCCCAGCGAGTCTGCAGTAAGAGGCCCCAGTAGCTGCAGCCAGCCCTGCACCAGGGTGGCCGTAGCCCCGTCGCGCGGCGAAACGGGCTGCGCGGGGCGGTACTCCGTGCCGGAAAGTGTGGTCTCCTCGCGCGCTGGCAGCGTGACGCCCACGGCGACGGGCAAGGCCAACGCCGGCCATAGCAACCGCGCATCTTCGAGTCGTTCTGTGGCAATCCACAGCGGCCCGTCCTGGGCTGGGCTGCAGAAAGCGCGTCCCTGTGCCTCCAACCGCGCGAACAACTCAGCCCATGCCGCTATCGCACGCGGTCTGGCCGTGGCCTGAGACGCGATCCATGCCGTCGGCAGCGCAACCAGCTGCAGCAAGAGATCGTGTAGCTCGTGCTCATCGCGAATGTCTGGCCAAAGCCCCTCGCGGACGCTGTCAATGGCTGCCTGGTCGAGCCGTCCCGCACCCTCGGTCACGGCATCCGGCAACGTGCGGCGCATCTGCACGGCCCGGGCGCGACGAGCTTCCAGATCGGCCTCGTCGAGGTACGCATAGGGCATCGCGTTCAGCAGCTCATGGGCAAACTGCGAGGGCACGGGCGTGTCCACGGCCAGACAGGTGATCGTTCCGTCAGCAATGCCGCGCAGCAGATCTTCGAGACCGTCGATGTCCATGGCTTCGGTAAGCGTGTCGCGCATGACCTCGCGCACCAGCGGATGATCGGGAATCTCGATGTCGCCGGTCATCGTCTCGGGGCACGCGGAGGCATGCGGAAACACGCTCGCCAGCAGATCGTCAGAACGCGTGCGCTGTACCTGCGGCGCAACCCGTTTGCCCTTCTGCATGCGCAGCAGCTGCAGACTGCGACCCGCCGCCCAGCGCCAACGGTTCTTGAACAGCGGCGATGGGATGGAGGCCTGCTCCAGCAGCTCACGCGCGGTCAGATGCGTGAGGTACTGAAAAACCTCGCCGAGTGGGAAGCTGTGCTGCTCTGCGAGTGAGATATTGATGCCATTGTCGGTGGCCGCCGCCTGCAGTTCGAAGTTGAACCCACGGCAGAAGCGTTTGCGCAGCGCCAGGCCCCAGGCCTTGTTGAGGCGGCCGCCAAAGGGCGCATGCAGGATAAGCTGCTGACCGCCACCCTCGTCGAAGAAGCGCTCGGCGATGATCGTGTGCTTTGTGGGCACGGCGCCCAGCACGCTGCGGCCCGCGACGATGTAGGTCACCAGCTGCAGCGCGGCGGCGTCGCACACGAAACACTCCCGCTTGAGCCAGGCAATGCACTCGCGCACCTCGGGATGCAGCGCGCCCCAGCGATCGTCGACGTAGGGGCTGTTCGCAACGTCCTCCACGCGGCTGCTGCCTGTGATGGCCGAGGGCTTCACGCTCCGTGTACGGCGATCGATCTCGGCGCGCAGATCGCTGACACCATCGCACAGCGCTGCGGTGCGTTGGGGCGCTTCGCCCTCCCAGAATGGGATGCTCGGCGGAGCGCCATGCGCGTCTTCGACTAGTACCTTGCCCCCCGGGTCGATGCGCTGCACCCGCCAGCTGGTGTTGCCGAGCAGCACGACATCGCCAGGATGTGAATCCACGGCAAAGTGCTCATCCAGCGTGGCAATCTGCACATTTTCCGGTTGCAGCATGACCGCGAACAGCGACGTGTCCGGGATGGCGCCGCCGTTCGCAATGGCCGTCATGCGTGCCCCACGACGGCCGTGCAGATGCCCCTGCACGCGGTCGCGCAGGAGATACGCTCCATAGCGTCCCCGCGTGCTTTCGATGCCGTTGTGCAACAGCGCAAGCACCTCGTCGAAGCCGGCGGGCGTGAGATTGCGGTATGGCCAGGCGCGGCGCACGACGTCGTACAGCGCCTCTTCTTCCCAACTCTCCGCGCCACACATGGCGACGATCTGCTGCATCAACACGTCGGTGGGGTTGTCAGGAATTTCAAGGATGTCGAGCTCTCCGGCCACCATCTTGCGCAGCAGCGCAGCCTGCTCCAACAGGTCGTCGCGTGTGAGCGCAAAGAAGCGGCCTTTGGGCACAGCGCCGCGCCAATGCCCTGCTCGTCCCACACGTTGCATGGCTACGGCCACGGCACGCGTGGACTGGATCTGACACACAAGATCGATGTTGCCGATATCGATGCCAAGCTCCAGCGAACCCGTTGCAATCAGGATGCGAATCTCGCCGTCTTTCAGACGCTGTTCGGCGTCAAGACGCAGCGTGCGGGAGAGCGAACCATGATGCGCCGCCACGGCATCCGGCCCGAGACGCTCAGAGAGTTCGAAGCTGATTTTCTCGACCAGCCTTCGTGTGTTGACGAAAACGAGCGTGGAGCGATGCGCCTCCGCAAAGGTGGCCAGCTTGTCATAGAGCTCGGTCCACATCGCCGTGGTGGCTACGGAACTCAACTCATCCGAGGGCACCTCGATCGCAACATCGAGCGTGCGGCGCTGCCCCACCTGCACGATTGTGGCGCGTGCCCGCGAGGGATGCGAGCCTGTAAGGAAATCCGCAACTAACTCGATGGGATTCTGCGTGGCGGAAAGCCCAATGCGCTGCGGCGGCTTGTTCGCCACGCCAGGCAAAGCACGCGCCACAAGACGATTTTCGTCGCACACCACAGCTTCCAGGCGCTCGAGCGAAAGCGCCAGATGCGAGCCGCGCTTGTCGTCAGCCACGGCGTGAATCTCATCGACAATTACGGTGTGCACATGGGTGAGATTGGCCCGGGCCTTGCCAGCGGTGAGCAGAAGGTACAGCGACTCCGGCGTGGTGACGAGGATGTGCGGCGGATGCTTCAGCATGGCCGCGCGATCCTTCATGGGCGTATCGCCGGTGCGCACACCGGTACAAATCTCAGGGCACAGATACCCACGCGCGAGCGCCAGTTGCTGGATCTCCGCGAGGGGGCCGTCGAGGTTCTTTTGCACGTCGTTCGAGAGCGCTTTGAGCGGTGATACATAGACCACCTGGGTGCCGGGGGCGAGGCGGCCTTCAAGCGCCTGTCGTAAGAGCCCATCGATGCAGACCAAAAACGCGGCGAGCGTCTTACCGGAGCCCGTTGGTGCAGAGATCAGTGTGGCTTCGCCGCGCAGGATTGCGGGCCAGCCGGCAATCTGCGGCTCAGTGGGCGTGCCGAATTTGGCCGTGAACCACTCCCGCAGCACCGGATGCGCCCAGGCCAGTGCGGCATCTACGGCGAGATCAGGTGTTGTGGCAAGCCCGGCGGTCATGCCGATGATTCTACGCTGCCCTTCGCGGTCTCTTCGCCTGACCCCTCGCCAGTTCACGCGTTCGAGGCCACAGCCTGGGTTCGCCGTATGATGAAGGTCGTATGGCGTTTCCGATCAAGACCTGTGTGGTGTGTTCCGAAGAGTTTGAGCTGCGGCCGGACAAGCCGGGCTTTGCCAATCGCTGCCCCGAGTGCAGCGCCGAAGATGCGCGCACTGAAGAGGCCAAGCGTGGAACGGGCGGTGATGGCGCGTCTGCTGAGATGAATGCGGAGCGCCGCAAAGCCATCCGCGATCTGCTCTATCGCAAGGACAGCTGAGAGGCCTTACAGCAGCCTCCTTCTCCTAAAGTTTGCTACGAACAGTACGCCTCACATGTTGCCGACGCCGATGTCAGCACTCTTGGCCTCGGCGTCATTGGGGTCGAGATAACGCTCGACCGTGGTCTCCAGCACGCCGCGCGCACGCAGCAGAAAGTCGATGGCATCGCGGCCGGCGCCGAAGCCACCCGAGTGTTCTGTGGTGTAGTGGGCCATGGCCTTTACCTCTGGTCGCGCGTTCGCCACGGCGATGGCGAAGCCCACCTTACGCATCACTGGCAAATCAATGATGTCGTCGCCGACGTAGGCGATCTCATCAAGTGTGCAACCCTCATCAGCCACTATCTTGTCGAGCGCTTCGACCTTGTAGTGCTGGCCCTGGTAGAGGTGGTCGATGCGCAGATCCTTCGCGCGGATGCGTACGGCCTGTGAATCGCGCTTGGTTACCCAACCCACCTTCAAACCGGCGGTGTGCGCCAGCGCGATGCCCATGCCGTCGTGTGCGGAAAAGGTCTTCACTTCTACGGCTTTCCCATCAGGGCCGGGCATCACCGTAATACCCCCGTCCGTTAGGACCCCATCCACGTCGAAGAGCAGCACTTTTACGCGGCGCGCGCGGTCCGTAGCGTCCAGTGCCGTGTGCACATCGTTGCCGCGTAGAGAGGAAGTGGGAGCCTGGGCGTTGGACATGCAGCCGATGATACAGGGCTGCCATGCGAGGAGGCTTCGCCGCAAACTTGCACAAGCTGCGGAGCACAACGGTAATTGCACTGCATCTGTCGAGAAGAATCGCGCGCACTTTCCACGCCGTCGCAGTGGCATCAGTGCTGAGGGACAGACCGCCCGCTCGTTGCATCTGAACGGGGCTGGAGAGCCGCAATGCCCGTTTCTGTAATTGACGAAGTGCCTGTAAGCGAAGATGTGCCTGTAGCCGCAAAAGAGAAGGCTACCCCCGTGCGCGACAAAGAACGCGCAGCCGCTACACGCGGTGGGCACACTACCCAGCGGAGCAAACGCGCAAGCCTGAAGGAAGCTCTCGCAGAGGCGCGCAAACACTTCGGCATCAAGGGCTTTCGTCCCGGACAACGCGAGATTCTCGAAGCGGTCTTCGAGGGCCGAGATGTTCTGGGCATCCTCCCCACAGGTGGCGGTAAGTCGCTGACGTACCAACTGCCCGCACTGTTTCTAGAGCACCCCGTGATCGTGGTCAGTCCCTTGATTGCGTTGATGCAGGATCAGCAGGAGCACGCCGCTGACGCCGACATCCTTGTGGAGAAGATCGATTCTACGGTGGGCGCAAAGGACGCACGGTCCACCTCCCTTCACCTCCACGAGGGCAGCTCGCAGCTGGTGTACGTCACGCCGGAGCAGCTTGAGAAGGCCGAGTTTCTAGAAGAACTGAAGAAGGCCGGTGGCGTGGGTCTCTTCGTCGTCGATGAAGCCCATTGCATCTCTCAGTGGGGACATGATTTTCGGCCCGCGTATCTGGGGCTGGGCTATGCGCGGCAACAGCTTGGCAATCCACCGGTGCTGGCGCTTACCGCGACCGCGACGCAGGAGGTGATGGACGAGATCCTCAGTGTGCTCGGCGCAAAGAACGCGGCGGTCGTGAATACGGGCTCGGAGCGCACCAACCTCCACCTCGCGGTGCAGCCGACGGTCAACAATGATGCGAAGCTGGCGCGCATCGGCGCCATGCTGGAGAAAGAAGAGGGCACGGGCATCATCTACACGGCCAGCGTGCGCTCTGCCGATGAGTTGCACGATTGGCTGAAAGAGCATGGCATCTCCGTGGGCCACTATCACGGCAAGATGAAGACACGCGAGCGCGAGCAGGTGCAGGAAGAGTTCATGCGCGGCGAACACAAGGTGATGATCGCGACCAAGGCGTTTGGTCTGGGCATCGACAAAGCTGACATCCGCTTCGTGTACCACTACGAGTTCCCCGACTCGCTGGAAACCTATGCGCAGGAGGCCGGTCGCGCGGGCCGCGATGGAAAACCCTCGCGTGCGGTGCTGCTGTATCGCCTGGAAGACAAGCGCATCCAGACCTACTTCATGGCTGGCCGGTACCCACGCGCGCAGGAGGTGAGTGCGGTGTTTGAGGCGCTCGCGCTGGGCCGCAAGCTGCCCAGTGTGGAGGCCAAGGAGAAAGCCGCGGAGACTACCGGCGGAGACGGGGACCTCACTTTGGAGCACGCGCCGGGGGAGGTTGTCGTCGCAGTGGCGCCCTCTTCACAGCCTGCCATTGAAGCAGATTCGGAGTCGGCGGTGTCAGCCCTGGCCGCAGCAACGGAAGCGGCCAAGGCCAGCAAACCTCGCTCCTTAACGGTGAAGACCATCGCCGAATACGCGGACGTAGGACTACGGCGCACGCAGGTGATCCTGCACCTGCTGACGGAGGCGGGCCTCGTGAAGCAGGGCCGTCGCGGCTTCATCCTGACTGGGGCGGAGCCACCCACAGACGATGAGGCGGCAAAGCTGCTGACTACGTATGAGGAGCGCGCCGAACGCGACAAGCAGCACCTCGCCGACATGATGCACTATGCCGAAACGGCGCAATGCCGCACGCAGATTTTGAGGCAGTATTTCGGTGAAGAGCTTGGAGAGCCTTGCGGTCGCTGCGACAACTGCGAACGGGGCCTGGTGGATGCGGACGAGGCTCTGCAGACAGCCGTCGAAGTGCATCGCAGCAAACGCCGGAACCTGCGCCAGGAGCCAAAACCACAGGTGGCTCCAGATGTTTCGGCAGGGGCGAAGGACGCCCATGGCACAACCGTCATCGCCACGGTGCACGGGGCCATTCACACCACGGCCCCGGAGACGATCGTGCACTCCGAACCCGAAAAGTTTCGCAAGGGCGACCGCGTGATGCACAAGCGTTTTGGGATGGGCGAGGTCAAGGATATCCACGGCAAGAACGCGCTGGTGCGCTTTCTGAAACAGGGGGAGAAGAAACTGGTTACCGACTTCCTGGAGGCTGCGGAGTGATCGGCGGGAAGGAGGGCTGAGCAGGATTTGAGGAACGGGGTACGAGCCGATAGAGAGTAGTAAGACCATCCCCGGTCACGCTCTCCGCTTGATACAGAAACTCGTTGAACTCTGCTGCCTGTAAACCCAGCGCCGCCGTTGGTTCGCCGCGCCGTACGTTGCTCAAGGCCGCATCAAGAATGGTTTGGTAGGGCTTCGTCGCGAGTGCTACGGTGTAGCCGCGCGCGTGAAGTAGTCGCAGAAGGTGGCCTTGCCTGCGTGCCTGGTTGGCTTCAGAATCGAGCGCCAGCCCCATGCCCGCGACGGCAGGATAACCGGTGCTGTAGCTAAGCATGCCGTCGTTGAATTCAACGAATCGATCGGCACCAGCATGGGAAAGCATCCGACGGGTCTCTCCGCGATCTTCGAAGATTGTCATCGGGCCAGAGCCGCCGACCAGGAAGATCCAGTTTAGGAAGGCGTTCGCGGAGATGGCCACCACGGCGAAGCTCAGAAGCAACGCACCTGCTGTATGCCAACTGGGCGCCCGCTGCCCGCTTTCCGCTGTCGACGAGAGCAGATCTTCCAGGAGAACCGCCAGGCAAAGATTGGCGACACACAGGTTGACGCCGTAATACCAGCTTCCCTGGGCAAAGAGCGCCACGATGAAGAAGTTGTAGAGGCTTTTGAGCAGCACGCCGCCACAGAGCGCACCGAGAAGGTGCACGCGACGCCAACGACGGAGATACAAGCCGCACACCACTGCCGGTACCACCATGCCGAACACGCGGCTGTAGGTTTCATTGAAACGCGGGTACGGGGAGGCCTGCTGCCCGGGCGCGCCCCAGAGGTTGGGCAACAGCATGTGAAGCGTGGAGCCGACGTTATCGCGCAGCACAAAGCCCGCTTTGGCTACACCACTTGAGGGCAGAAAGACTCCGACGGTCCAGCGGTTGTACAGCATGTAAATGGCGAGGAGAACGAAAGGCAGACCCAGCGCAAGAACACGGACATGTGGACGAAAGGATGACTTCTCGCACCAGAAGAACAGGCCA
>CAXTAE010000007.1:0-109082 GCA_964242225.1 uncultured Acidobacteriaceae bacterium | reverse complement strand
AAGAACACGGACATGTGGACGAAAGGATGACTTCTCGCACCAGAAGAACAGGCCAAGCGGGAGGAGGAAGAAGACGTCGTCGAGTCGCGACAGCACCATGAGCCCGAAGCAGAGTCCCGCAGCGATAAGGCGCAGGCTTCCTACCCGGCCTGGGATGAACGCAGCCTCTCGGCCTGTTAAAGTGCAGGGCAGCAGCACCAGCGCGGCGCCGAAGAACAGCAGACCCACGGCGCTTTCCATCCCATTGAGGTTGGACCACGTGGACGACCAGTGGGGGTTGACCGGCGCTTGCAGGAACCACAGAAACCCCGGGCAGAGCGCCAGCAGCACGACCCAGGGTCGATGAGTGACACGTGCAGCAGCCCACGCGATGAAGCCCATGGCCAGGGCGAGCACGCAGAGATCAAGCTGTGCCGTTCGCAGAATGGTGAGTGCAGAGTCACCGCACCGCAGCCAACCCTGGCGCGTCAGCAGGATGAGCAGGAATTGCCACAGCGGGTGAAAGCCGTTTGTGCGATGGACGCCATCGAAGGTGGGAAATCCGGCCAAGGCGGACTCGCGTGCAATGGTGAGGTAGTAAAAGGCATCGTTGGCAAACAGGCCAAGAGCGCCAAAGATTGGGGCATGGCGCAGCAGCACGGCAAGAGGCAAGCACGTCGCGAGAACAACACAGGCGGAAGTCAGCGCGCGGTGTTGCAGCGTAGTTGCTCCCTGCACCGTAGGGGCGGGGCTGGTGATCTGTCGCTGCCTGGTAAGGTTCAGGTGCAAGGTGTGCCTCTCTACGGTGTACCCTAGTCACTAACCATGTACAAGCGTGTGCTTCTCAAAATCTCCGGCGAAGCTTTGGCTGCCGGCCGCGGTTTCGGTGTCGATGCTGTCTTTATCCAGGCCGTAGCCGAGGAGATCGCCGAGGTAGCCAACACCGGTTGCCAGATTGGCGTCGTCGTTGGCGGTGGCAACTTCTTCCGTGGTGTAGCCGAGCAGGCCGTCGGCATGGATCGCGTGTCGGCCGATCATATGGGCATGTTGTCCACGGTCATCAACGCCATTGCCCTGCAGGATGCCATTGAGAAGACCGGGAAATTCTGCCGCGTGATGAGCGCCATTGAGATGCATGAGGTTGCCGAGCCGTACATTCGGCGGCGTGCCATGCGTCACCTGGAGAAAGGCCGCATCGTGATCTTTGCGGCCGGTACCGGCAATCCCTACTTTTCCACCGACACCGCAGCCAGTCTGCGCGCCATGGAGATCGGCGCCGACGTGCTGCTAAAGGCCACCAGCGTCGACGGCATCTACACCGCCGATCCGAAGAAGGTTGCCGACGCCACCAAGTTCGAGACGATCACTTACATGGACATCCTACGTCTGGGCCTGCGCGTGATGGACACCACGGCGGTCTCGCTCTGTAAAGACAACAACCTGCCGATGATCGTTTTTTCCATGCGGGAGCGCGGCAATATCGTTCGCGTAGTGCAGGGTGAGAAGCTCGGCTCGCTGGTGACCAGCTAGTCGCAGCAGCCAGTGTTGCGACTTAGCGACGACCGCGTCGGATGGCGTGGCCTATGCGGGGACTTCACCACTCTCCAGCGAGGTTTTGTAGATCACCAAGCCTAGCGCGACAAAAAACACAGCATACGGCAGGGCGACGATCCAAGATGCCGTCAGTTCCAACGCATAGCGCGCCGGGGCAGACACAATATGGACAGCTCGCATGTTCTCCGCCGTAAACCTGCCAAGCAGCAACGAAACCAGGCCTAAGGCAAAGGCGAAGAGCTGCGCAGTTGTGCGGCGCTTCGCGGTTGGTGCCCGACCGGCCAGCAGTTGCACTGCCACTGGGACCAGCAACCAGGCGAGCAGCGCGGTGCGGATGGCGGCTATGCCCAGGTCGAGCCAGCCGCCCGCGAACCAGGCCTTATGACCATGCGCGACCAGCGATTCAGCGAGCCAGCTGGAGAGCAGAGCGACCCCGCCAAAGATGGCCAGCGCCCGAAGACTCAGGGAAAGAACCGCACCGCCGTTGCGGCGAAGAGCCGGCAGTACATCAGCGAAAGCGCTTGTCTCCCGCTGTCGGCAGGCACGCACCATGGCCGCCGTTACGACCAGGGCCAAGGCGTAAAGCAGCAGGCGAAGGTAATCAGCCGGCAGCGTGATGAGTGCGGCGATCAGGTTGGCTCGATGCACGGTCGCAGCGGACAGCTGGGTGGGCACGGCGGGACCGCCTAACACCGAGTGGTACTGGAGACGGTTCAAGATAACGGAGCGCATCAACGAAGCGCTGCCCAGGGCAGCAAGAAAACCGAGCAGATCCGCGACCAGCACCGGGAGCCAGAGCAGCGGCGATTGCCACAGCAGCTCCGAGGTTTGTTGCCAAAGCTCTTCCATCCATCCCCCGACGCCCCATCATACGCAGCGGTGGAAGATTCCGGGCTGCCACAAAAGGGGATGTGGGATCAGAAAAGCCACTTCGTCCGCATGTGGCTAGACAGCCGCGTTGCGCTGCTTCCACCAGCCTTGAATGGCCTGCTGGCACGGGTGCTCCACCCAGCGCCGCACGGCCATCGCGAACAGAATCACGAAGAGATAGCTGATCCAGGGGTCGAAGCGAGCTATGTGAAGTCGCTCAGTGACATGGTGCTGGGACAACAGATTGAAGAGATTGAAGTGAAGCAGGTACAGCGCATAGGTCGAGGTGCCGACTGCGACGAGCGGCCTCGTCGAAAAAAGACGCGCCAGTGGACTTGTTCCGGCGAGGCCAAGGATCACGAGAGACCACACAGGCGTCAGCAGCCCACCGTGCACCAGAATATAGGGCATGTGCCGTGTGAGGTGATAGATCGCGAACCACGCCAACAGGAAGCCCGTTATACCCGCCTTCATGCGGCCGCTCACTGTCATGCGGGTCGCATCGTGCAGCCTGCCCAGTGTCAGCCCCGCGAGGAAGGTACAGAGGTAGGCAGCCGGTGTGTACTTCAGGGCGCTGAGCCACAGGCCATCGCTATAGCGCGTCACGGGCTGGGTGAGGTGATCCGGGTTGAGCAGCAGATACAACGTATGCGGTACCAAACCCAGCAGCCAGAAGCCAAGCACCATGGCGGCGAGCTTGCGCGGCGACTGCGGCCAGCGCAGCTTCAGCAGCCACGGAAAGGCGATGTACAGCACCACCTCGCAGGAGAGTGTCCAGCTGACGGTGTTCCAGAAGGTGGCCAGCCTGGGGAAGAAACCCTGCAGCAGAAGCGGCGTGAAAAGCGCGCCTAGCCAGAACTCCCCGTGGCTGCGCGATCGCCACTCCAGCGCAAGCATCGGCAGCGAGATCAGCATCGTCAGGAGATACACCGGATAGAGGCGTGACAGGCGGGCCATCCAGAAATCCGCTTTACGCACGCCTCCGGGCCGATGCGCGTAGTTGTACGAGAGGATGAAGCCGGAGATGAGAAAGAAGAAGCTGACGAAGACATAGCCGATATCGATGATCGGGTACAACGTCATCCAGGGATGCTTCGTCGAGGCCAGCCCGCTGGGGGTGAAGTGGAACATGAGGATCGTAAGCGCCAGCAACGTACGCAAGCCGGTAAGCGCGGGCAACGGCGGCCGGCGCTCCACTGCCTGCACGCTGCGAGGCTGCAGCTCCAGAGCGGGTTTCCCGGTGGAGGTCGGAGCTGATGTCTCTTTTACTTGCGAGGGAGGCACATGCGATTGGACGCGAGTGAGGTCTCGCTGGTCGCGCTGCTCTCCGCTTATTCTCTTGCGAGTGAGGGGCAGCTTCAATCGATGTTTGGGCAAACAGAAATTTGGACCGAGAAGCTGATCATCAGAGCCTAAGGCAGCGAAGACCCGGGAAGACTTCTTCGCGAGCTAAGGCTGATCCGCGCCACTCTCGGCCAAGGCCAACTTAGGCATTGCTTTTATGCCTTCACCTCGGCCTCAACCACACGCTGCGCCGCACGCAGGCCGCGATTGGCGTAGCTTGCCTTCACAAAGGCGTGGAAGAGCGGGTGCGGCTCCAGTGGCTTCGATTTGAACTCCGGGTGAAACTGGCAGCCCAGGAAGAACGGGTGCGTGGGCAGCTCCACGATCTCGACATAGGTGCCGCTCTCGCTGGCACCCGTGAGCCGCAGACCGGCGGCCGTCAGCGGCGCCTCATACTCGCGGTTGAACTCGTAGCGGTGACGGTGGCGCTCGCTGATGTTCAACGTGCCGTAAGCCCTGGCCGCGAGCGAATCGGGTTGCAAGGCACAATCCCATGCGCCGAGACGCATGGTGCCACCCATCTCTTCCACGCCAGTAAGCTCGCGCAACTTATAGATCACGCGATGTGGGGTGTGCGGATCAAATTCTCCGGAGTTGGCGCGCTCCAGGCCGCATACATTGCGCGCGTACTCGATGCAAGCAGTCTGCATACCAAGGCAAATGCCGAAATAGGGCGTCTTCGATTCGCGGGCGTAGCGAATGGCATTCAGCATGCCCTCGATCCCACGCTTGCCGAAGCCACCCGGCACCAGGATGCCGTCATATCCCGCAAGCGTCGCCATGTGATCGCCGGACTCGAGCGACTGTGCTTCTATCCACTCGAGACGCAGCTTCAAGCCCTCCGCAAGCGCCCCATGCACAAGTGCCTCTTTCAGAGACTTGTAGCTGTCCTCGTACTCGACGTACTTGCCCACAACGGCTATCCGCACCTCGTCCCTGGGGTTATAGGCACGATGGACCAACTGCTTCCAACTGGTGAGATCCACGTCGGGCGTTTCAATGCGAAGGTACTTCAGCGCCAGCGCATCGACGCCTTCTGCATGCAAATTTAGGGGCACCTCATAGATGCTGGGCACATCACGGGCGATCACGACACCAGCATCCTCGACATTGCAGAAAGCGGCAATCTTCTCGCACATCTCTCGCGGAACCTCACGGTCTGCGCGGCATAGCAGGATGTCTGGCTGGATACCGATCGACAGCATCTCCTTCACTGAGTGCTGTGTTGGCTTGGTCTTTAGTTCTTGCGCCGCAGCGATCCAGGGGATGAGCGTGACGTGCACAAAACAGGTGTTATCGCGGCCCATCTCCTGGCGCATCTGCCGGATGGCTTCAAGAAAGGGCAGCGATTCAATGTCCCCAACTGTGCCGCCGATCTCGACGATGGCGACGTCGCAGTCGGCGCCGATCTTTCTGGCTGCGGCCTTGATCTCATTGGTTACGTGCGGAATCACCTGCACAGTTTTGCCAAGGTAATCGCCGCGCCGCTCCTTGGTGATAATCCCTTCGTAGATGCGGCCGGTGGTGAGATTGTTATCGCGGGTGAGCTTGGCATGGGTAAACCGCTCATAGTGGCCCAGATCCAGATCTGTCTCCGCGCCATCGTCGGTGACGAAGACCTCACCATGCTGAAACGGGCTCATGGTTCCGGGATCAACGTTTAGATAAGGATCGAACTTCATCAGATTGACGCGCAATCCGCGCGCCTCGAGCAGGCATCCGATGGAAGCCGCAGCGAGACCCTTGCCCAGCGACGACACAACGCCGCCCGTCACAAAGATGTACTTTGCCGACACGCTTGCGACCTCTTGAAATGTGAAATTGGGTTGTGCGTGGTGAGCACGACCAAGTATATCGCGGGCAGGCCAGCGATGAAGTTCTGCCGAAGCAAGTACACCTCGCACGGCTGCCGAAGGGCGGTGAGGGCAGCTCGTCCCTTACAATCGCCCCTCCACCGCGCCACGAGCGCTTGCTCGCCGAAGACTCAGTCTTTCCTCCCCACGAAGGAAAGCCTGAGATCACCGGATCGCCTGTGGCGATCTAGCGGTGCGCCGCTACTTTATGAACGGCCGCTGGAGCTGTGTGCGCCGTTTCGGCCTGCGCCTGCGCCAGTGCCTGCCCGATGTCAGCAACATCGGCCACCTCAACCCAGTGCGTGGGCGTGACTACAACAATGGTCGGCGTGTGCAGAATGCCAAGCTTGGCGCCCTGCGCAGTGGTTGCGTTCACCTCGCGATCGTATTCGCCAGTCGGATCAACCACGAACGGCACTTGCTTGCCGTGCTGCCCCATGAAACTTCCCTCAAAATTGTGGAGGTCATCCTTGGAGGCAATCCGCGTCTGGATGGCGAAGACCTCGCGCCGGAACTCCTCAGAGAGTTCGGGAGACACCTTAGCCTTCAGGTAATGCGCGAAGATGGCCGCATCGTGACTCCAGATATGCATCGGGATCTGAAAGTCATACTCCTCGATGGGCGTGTGATACTGGCTGGCCGCCGCATGCACGATGGGGAACGCGTGCGCGCAGGCGGGGCACTCCAGATCCTCATATTCGATGATAGCGACCTTAACGCCGGCAGGTGGCTTCAGCAGCGCCGTGTCCTTAAACGGGGTGGCTTGCCCGTTGGGGGGCACCGTGCCTTGGGCGAGCAGCGCCAGCGGCGCCGAGAAGAGCAGGGTGGCGGAAGCAAGAAGACGAGACAGACGCATACAGTGAGACAACCCTTCGCGAGCAAGACAACCCATTCCCATATTGAACCACCAAGCCGCAGCAAGTGCGAATCCTGCCCGCTTTTCGACAGCCTACGAGGGCCGCGGATGCTATGCTGCAAGCGAAGGAAAGACGAATGTTGTTGGCCCTCATCGCGCTCCAAGGCATCACGCTGCTGTCCCTTCTGCTGGTTTGGTTGCGTCGCCCCGCGTCGGTGCAGCTCGTGCCGGACGCCCGGCTTGAGGCACTGCTCGCGGCGGATCTGCCCACCCAGCTGTCCCGTGTCGATGCGCGCGCGGAAGCCCTGGAACGAGGGGTGCGAGGTGAACTCGCCCTGCTCCGGCAGGAGACCGCCGAAGCCGCTGCACGCGAACGCGAGCGAGGCGACACCCAGGGTGCGGCGCTGCGCCGCGAGCTTATGGAGAGCTCCCGCTCAGTAAGCGACACGTTGCAAAGTGGCCTGCAGTCGTTCCGCGGCGACCACACCACCGCCGCAGAGCGTCTGCGCCTCGCGGTCGACGGACAGCTTATCGGGCTGGGACAAAGATTGGTGGGCTTCACCGCTGACAGCACACGCCACCACACGGAAAGTCGTGAGGCCCTGCACACGCGGCTGGGCGAGCTGGGCAAGGCGCAGGGCGAGCACCAGGAGAGACTACGATCCAGCGTGGAGACGCGTCTCGATAAGCTGAACGAGGTAAACGCCGCCAAACTGGAGGAGATGCGCGCCACTGTCGACGAGAAGCTGCATTCCACCCTGCAATCTCGACTGACGGAGAGCTTCGGAGCAGTTACCGACCAACTCACCAAAGTGCACACAGGCCTTGGCGAAATGTCCAAGCTTTCTGCGGATGTCGGCGACCTTTCGCGTATTTTCACAAACGTTAAAAGCCGCGGAGGCTTCGCCGAGGTGCAACTGGGTATGCTGCTGGGGCAGATGCTGGCGCCGAACCAGTTCAGCCAGAACGTCAGGGTGAAGCCAAACACGGGCGAAATGGTGGAATACGCCGTCAAGCTCCCCACACCGCAAGGCGAGGTACTGCTGCCCATCGATGCGAAGTTCCCCCGCGAGGCGTGGGAGCGGCTGGAAACTGCCTACGCCAAGGGTGCTGCACCCGATATCGCGAGTGCGGGCAAGGCCTTCGAAGCGGCGATTCGGACCGAGGGGAAACGCATCTGCGAGAAATACATCGCAACGCCGACTACAACCAATTTCGCCGTCATGTTCCTTCCGACGGAGGGCTTGTACGCGGAGGTGATGCGACGCGACGGGCTACAGTCAGACATTCAGCAGAACTGCCGCGTGACGATTGCCGGTCCCACCACACTTTCCGCCATCCTAAACAGCTTCCAGATGGGTTTTCACATGCTTCACCTGCAGCAGAAAGGGGATGAGGTGTGGAAGGTGCTCTCTCGCGCCAAAGCAGAGTTTGAGAAGTTTGAAATTTTGATGGGCAAAATGGAAAAGCAGGTGGGAACCGTGCAAAATACGATCGGCGAGCTCAACACGCGCACAAAAGTTATTAACAAATCCCTACGCGATGTAAGCCTGGAAGAGACCAGCGATAAGCTCGGTTGCGCTTATAAAGTACAGGGCTTCGATGGCCTGCTTCCCATGTTGGTCGCCAGCGAGGAAGTCTAGCTGGCGCCTTCGGTGGGGCGGGGAGTTCTTGGCCGGGTACCCTGGTCGCGAAACAGGCGCTTGCGCCGGCAAGACACGCACTCCCAAGGGTAAAAGCCGAGCCAGGTTAGCAAAGTTCGCTCCAGCAGGGTAGAGCGATTAATCCGGCGCAGCAACGCCGGCATGCAGCGACTGCACTGCCTTCTGGCGACAATCGCTACGGATGGGAGATCGGATGCCCTCACGATCACTTCGTCGCCCATGGCTTTATGCTACCTGACTTTCAGCGAGTGACCGAAGCATTCTTTACACCTGCGGGGAGCGTCAGTATGCTTGGGCACTGAGGCTTCGCGCGCCGGACGCATGGGGCAAAGCTCCGTTCCCGGCATACAGCGTTCCGGCACAAGAATACGAGGAGATTGAAAGCAATGGCAGCAGTTGATGAGAAGGTCAAACAGATTATTGTTGAGCAGCTTCAGGTGGATGAGGCCGAAGTAACCCCCGGCGCGAGCTTCCAAGAAGATCTCGGCGCTGATTCGCTCGATGTCGTCGAGCTGGTTATGCAGTTCGAGGAGGGCTTCGACATCCAGATCCCCGACGAGGATGCGGAGAAGATCAAAACCGTGAAGGACGCGACCGAATACATCGAACAGCACGCGAAAGCCAAGTAGCGGCGCACTACCCGGGCCACCTCCAGGCGAGGCGGCCGTTTGAGCGAGAAAAGGGATACAGGCATCAATGGAGCAGCGTCGCGTCGTCATCACGGGCCTGGGACTGATCTGCGGGGTCGGCAATACCGCACCGGAGGTCTGGCAAGGCCTGATGGCCGGTCGCAGCGGTATGGCTGAGATCACCGCTTTTGACCTCACGGGCCATTCTGTCCGTTTTGCCGCCGAAGTCAAGAACTTCGACGTTCATCAATTCGTGGATAAGAAGGAGGCCCGGAAGATGGGCCGCTTCATCCACTTTGCGATGGCAGCCGCCTCGGAGGCGATGGCTCACTCGGGGCTAAAGATCACTCCGGAGAACGCCGACAACGTTGGTGTCGCGATCGGTTCGGGAATCGGTGGTTTTGACATCATCGAGCGCGAGCACACAGCGATGATGAACGGTGGCCCGCGGCGCATCTCGCCGTTCTTCATCCCGGCGACGATCGTCAACTTAGCTGCCGGGCACGTAAGTATTCGGTATGGTGCCAAGGGGCCCAATGAGGCGACGGCGACCGCCTGCACCAGCTCGGCAC
Organism: uncultured Acidobacteriaceae bacterium; assembly: GCA_964242225.1. Lineage (GTDB taxonomy): Bacteria > Acidobacteriota > Terriglobia > Terriglobales > Acidobacteriaceae > Granulicella. The sequence continues at coordinate 99,761 of CAXTAE010000007.1, read as the reverse complement.
ATTCCATCGGTGATGCTTTTCGCATTATTCAGCGTGGCGACGCCGACGCCATGATTGCAGGCGGAGCGGAAGCGGCGATCACCCCCTTATCTGTGGGCGGTTTCGCTGCGATGAAGGCACTTTCCACTCGCAATGATGACCCCACGCACGCCTGCCGACCCTTCGACAAGGACCGGGACGGCTTTGTCTGTGGCGAAGGCGCCGGAATCCTTGTGTTGGAAGAACTTGAGTTCGCACAGGCTCGTGGCGCGAACATCCTCGCCGAAGTCATCGGCTACGGGATGAGCGGCGACGCATTTCACATGACCGGCATGGCGCCGGAGGGTGAAGGTTGCCGTCGCGCGATGAACCACGCCCTACGAGTGGCCGGCATCACTGCGGACAAGATCGACTATGTGAACGCCCACGCGACGTCTACCCCCCTGGGCGACGCGCTGGAGTCGCAGGCAATTGAGAACGTCTTCGGTGATCGCGCCAGAAACCACGAACTTCTGGTGAGCTCGACAAAGTCCATGACTGGGCATTTGCTGGGTGGCGCCGGTGGACTGGAAGCCGGCATCTGCATGCTGGCGATGCAGTACCAGACGGCGCCCCCGACTATGAACCTGGAAAACGTAGACCCGGCTTGCCGCCTGAACTATGTGGCCAACAAGCCCCAGGAAGCGAAGATTGACTACGTGCTGTCCAACAGCTTCGGCTTTGGCGGAACAAACGGATCACTCGTTTTTAAGCGCTGGGGCGCAGCCTAAACCTACCTGCTCACAGCCCCGGGGGCTCGCCAGCAAGCGGGCCTTTGGCTTCTCACGCAGCCTAAGTGTTTTGTGATCAGTCCCGCCCCGAGACCCTCGCATCCAAATTGCTGAGGTGGGATTGGTATGGCATTCCTTACGATTGGCAAAGAGAATAGCGCAGACATTCAGCTCTACTACGAAGATCGCGGCTCCGGCACACCTGTTGTGCTGGTGCATGGCTGGCCTCTTAGCGGAGGCTCCTGGGAAAGACAGTCGGCAGCCTTGCTGGCAGCCGGCTACCGCGTGGTCACCTATGACCGACGCGGCTTCGGCAGGAGCTCGGCGCCCAGCGAGGGATACAGCTACGACACTCTAGCGGGCGACACGGACAAGCTCATCGAATCGCTTGATCTGAAGGACGCGGCCCTGTTCGGTTTCTCCATGGGCGGTGGTGAAGTCGCGCGTTACATGGGCAAGTACAACCAAGGGCGTGTCACGAAGTGTGGCTTCATCTCCTCCATCGCTCCGGCGCTGCGTAAGGATGGCAGCAACCCCGAAGGCGCCGACCCTGCCGGGTTCGAGCAGATCAAGAATGCGATCGAGAAGGACCGTTATGAGTTCCTGCATCACTTCATACGTACCTTCTATAACTACAAGCTGCTCTCACACCTGGTTTCTGAGGCCAAACTGCACGCCGACTTCGGGATTGCCTCGCTTTCGAGTTATCAGGCGATGCTCTTCTGCGTTGACGCCTGGCTGGAGGACTTTCGCGCGGATGCCAAGCAGGTCAGTGTGCCCACGCTCGTCATTCACGGCGATGCGGATCAGATCGTACCACTGGAGGTGAGCGGCGGACGCATGCCGGGTCTCATTCCAACAGCACAGCTGGAGGTGATCGAAGGCGGTCCCCACGGATTGATCTGGACGCATGCAAAAGAGGTCAACGCGGCGCTACTACGATTTCTGCACACGTAGTACTACGTGAACTCATGCGAAAGGCCCGGCTGCCGCGCCGGGCTTTGTCGCATCAGGAGACGAATACGGCCGGCGCGATGCGCACGAGCGCGTACAGCACCCAAAGGATCGCCACCGCGGCCAGCGCTTTGCCCAAGCTGAGGCGGGCCACTATGGAAACGCCGATTGCCTGTAACGAAAAGACCCAAAGCGAAAACACATCAAGCATGCTGGCTGCCGCTACCAGCGTTGGAGACGTGCCTTCGGGCAGGTAGTATCCCACATTGGTACCGATGGGATTGGCGATACGAAAGCTTTCTACATTAACGCCCATCAACAGCAGGCCGCTTACCAACAAGGACAGCACAGCCAAAGGAAGGATGGAGTACCAGAAGACCGCAAGCATCGCCTTATACGTCCCGGAGCCGCCGAAGAGGAAGTTGGCGGTGGCGAGCAGAAGACCTGCCACGACGAAGCCCGCAACGATCAGAAGAACGGGGCTGGAATAGAACTGTCCCGTCACCTGCTTTTCAAAGCGCTGGTGGATGGCTGAGGCCTCCTCAGGCTTGCCATTCGCGATCATGTCCTGAATTTTGGGCATGGTAGCAATCATGTTGTCGCTCATACGCTCTATCCCCACCTGCTTGATCGCAGTGACGGTAAAAATCATGGAGGTGAGCACGACAAGAACGCACGGCAGCCACCACGAAGCGCTACGGAGGACGTCAGAGAAGGTTTTCGAGGGTGCCACAAAAGCGTCGAAGACGCGTTCGGCTTCGGACAGCGTGTGTGTTTGCGGAGAGACAGCAAGATCGGCCATGACGAGCTCCAACAGAACATGCTGAAATTTTCAGCAGTGTATACGCGTCAGAGCCCAAGTCATCACGAATTCATGCACAGGGCGACTTAGCCCTCGGTTGCGGCCCCGATTGCCACCAGCATCTGCACGGCAAATGACAGGCCTCGCTTGCCGGCTGGCGAGGTTGCCTGGCGCAGGATACGAAACATGCTGGGCGTTTCGGCATCCGGTTTGGGTGCTTGCATACCCTGATCCATCGCCTTGGCCAGCCGATGGAGCATCTCCGGATCAAGCGCGGCAACGATGCGGCCCATCGCGATCAGATTACGAATCGCACTGATCGACTCCGGTAGCACAACGGCCTCGGCCAGCTTGCCAGCGATGATGTCGCGGCCACCCATAAGGCCCTGCAACAGGTCGAGCAGGCCCTGGTCGTGAGCCGTCTGCAGGGTGTCCCAAGCGACCAGCAACGCCTCAGCGTGCTCGCGTGGAGCTGCCTCGACCTTGCGCATCAGCTCCACGTGCGGGTCGATTGGTTGGGGCGTAAATGTGATCGGGTGTGCCATAACTTGCCTTTCAAAGAACGATAAGACTTAGGTGCGGATTGATCGTTACGAGACTTCTGTGGTTTTGATCTGCACGAGTTTGTCCTGCACGGAGGTACCCGGCACCCAGTAGCCCGGCTTGGCCCACTTCTTCTCTACCTCTACACCCTCCGTGGGAGTGCGGGTGCCGTAGCGGAAGTTCTTCCGCGGTAGCGGTGAAGGTCCCTTGGCCTCCAGCACCGTCATCTTCACGGAAATCTCCTTGTAAGCGGGGGTATGCGTCGCGCGGTCCACGTGCATGCTTGTGAGGTGGTTCACAGCCTCAGATGTCGAGATCATCGGCAGATACATCTGCTTGCCCTGCACACGGCCTGTGATGAGCACCCGCAACTTAAGCTGCCCGTACTTATTCTCGATCTTGACGAATTGTCCTGACTCCAGGCCACGGTCCTTCGCGAGCTCCGGCGAAACCTCAAGGAAAATGTCGGGTGTGATCTCTTTTATGCCAGGCACACGATAACTCATGTTTCCCTGCTCAAAGTGCTCGAGCAAGCGGCCGTTATTCAGGTGCAGATCGTAGATGTCGTTCGTCTCTTCGCTGGGACCCACGTACTCAAGCGGGAAGAAGGTCGCTTTGCCATCGGGGAAGGGGAAGTCCTTCGTGTAGAGCAGAGGCTCATCCGTGCCATCTGCAGCGACGGGCCAGCACAAGGTCTTATAGCCTTCTAAACGCTCGTAGGTCACGCCGGCGAAAATAGGCGAAAGGCTTGCGGCCTCGGCCATCACCTCGGACGGATGCTTGTAATCCCAATCACCGGAACCGCCCATGGCTTTGGCGATCAGCTGGATGATCTGCCAATCAGGTTTTGAGTCCGCAAGCGGATCCCAAACTTTGTAGAGGCGTTGAATGCGGCGTTCAGTGTTGACGAAGGTGCCGTCTTTTTCAAGGGAAGGCGAAGCCGGCAGAACGAGATCAGCGTACTTGCAGGTTTCGGAGAAGAAAATATCCTGAACAATCAGGAAGTCGAGCGCAGACAGAGCCAAGCCAACATCTTCGGCATTTGCGTCGGAGGTGATGGTGTCTTCCCCCTTGATGTACATCGACTTCAATTTGCCTTCGTGAATCGCCGCAATCATCTGCCGATTGTCAAGGCCGGTGGTGACAGGTAGGGTCACGCCCCAGGCCGCCTCGAACTTGCCTCGCACGGCGGCATCGTCCATTTTCTGGTAGCCGCAGGTTGTGTCTGGCAGCGAGCCAAAGTCACTCGCGCCCTGGACATTATTGTGACCTCGCAACGGATAGGCGCCGGAGCCGGACTTCTTGAAATTACCAGTTGCGAGCAGCAGATTGCAGGCAGCTGTGGAGGTATCAGAGCCACCACAATGTTGTGTAACGCCCATCGCCCAGAGAATGCAGACACCGTTCGTCGCAGCGGCGATCTCGTCGGCGATCTGCTTGAGTACATCGACCGTGATGCCCGTGACCTTCTCCGCATGCTCCAGCGTGTAGGGCACGAGCGACGCCTGCATCTCCGGCCACTTATTCACCCACTGATCGATGAACTTCTGATTGTGACGACCGGTGTCGATCAGGTGTTTCGTCACGGCCATGATCCAGACCTCGTCCGTCGACGGGTTAGGACGGATGAAGAGGTCGGCGCGTTCGGCCATCTCATGCTTGCGAAGATCGGCAACGATCAGCCGCTGACCGCGATGCTTGTGCGAGCGCTTCACGCGGGTCGCCAGCACCGGATGGCTCTCGCTGGTGTTGCTGCCGATGACGATGACGAGATCCGCGATCTCGATGTCCTGAATGGTGCCGGAGTCGCCGCCATAGCCGACGGTACGGCTCAGACCCTTGGACGCGGGTGTCTGGCAGTAGCGGCTGCAGTTGTCAATGTTGTTGGTCCCGATTACGGCGCGGGCCAGCTTCTGCATCATGTAGCTTTCTTCGTTGGTGCACTTGGAAGACGTGATGAAGGCCAGAGCGTCCGGCCCATGCTCGGCTTTAATCTTCGTGAAGTTGGCACGGACCATTTCAATGGCCTCATCCCACTCGATCTCCACAAAGGTCTCGCCGAGGCGCTTCAGCGGCTTGCGCAGACGCTCTTCAGAGTTCGTGTAGTCCCAACCAAATTTGCCCTTGATGCAGGTCGAGATGCCATTCGCCGCGCCGTTCATCGGCTCGACCTTGAGAATGTGGCGATCGCGCGTCCAGATATCGAAGGAGCAACCGACGCCGCAGTACGCGCACACGGTTTTGGTGCGCTTCACGCGCTGGTGGCGCATCTCGGCTTCCATTTCAGAGAGCGCGAGGATCGCCGGGTAGCCAGTGGAGGGCTCAATGCCCTTCACTGCATCGATCATGTCATCGAGCACGGCCGGCGGCAGCGAAGTGAGGTAGCCAGTGTGGCCCACCATGCCTTTTTCCATCAAGGCATTGCAGGGGCATACTGTGACGCAGTGGCCACAGCTGACGCAGCTGGAGCCCTCAATCTGCTCCCCGCCGTCCCACATCACACGCGGCATCTCACGATCCCAGCTGATGCTTAGAGTCTCATTCACCTGCACGTTCTGGCAGGCCTCCACGCAACGGCCGCACAGAATGCACTGGTCCGGGTCGTAGCGGTAGAAAGGATTGGACTGGTCCTGCTTGTAGATCTTCTTGCGATACTCACGGGATTGGTGCTGCACATCCAGAGTCTTGGTGGTGTTGTGCACCGTGCAGTTCTGGTTGTTGTTGTCGCAGACCGTGCAATACAGGTTGTGATTTTCGAGGATGCGATCGAACGCCTCGCGCTTGGCCACATCGGCGCGGTCATTGTCGGTCAGCACCAAAGCCCCGGCAGAGACAGGCGTGCTGCAGGCGCGCACCAGCTGACCGTTCACCTCGATCATGCAGGTGTCGCAGGTGTTGATGGCCCCCATCGGATGCAGATAGCAGATCTGCGGGATCGGATCGATGCTCTCCATGCGCGCCTTGCGGTTGATGGCTTCGAGCAGGGGCTCGCCCACCTCCGCCGCAATCTTCACGCCGTCGATGTCAATGGTGGTATCGGGAACAAACGGGACGGGGGAGTTCAGCAACGGCTTGTCGTGATACTTGGCGCGGTCCATGGGTAAGAAGATAGATGCGCAAAAGCCGAAGCGGCGCACGGCGGGGCTGAATACCGCACCGAGATCGCCTTATGCTGCCCAAGTTTGCTCAGAGCGGCCTTCCCTCCACGCGCTTTTCGGGCGGCCAGGCGTCTACTCGCGACTGAGCACCTGCCGCGCGGCTCGCAGGCCCGTCCGCAGCGCCGCATGCACGGTGCCCCAGTGGCCGGAGGTGTCGGTGTGTTCGCCAGCAAAATACAGGGTCTCGGCGACTGGCTCAGCCATCCCCGCCGGGGCATCCAGCGCGCGAGCGGGCACGTAGCTGTAAGAGCCGAGTGAGAGCGGGTCCGCACTCCAGTCATGGGTATGCGTGCTGACCAGGGAGGCATGCAGCGTCTCAGGCGGTAGCCCGAAGGCTGCGGCGAGCTCACCGCAGGCGTGCTGGCCCAGCGCCGCGGCGGACATCCCGCGCAGCGCCTCCGAACGCGGGCCGCCGCACCAGCCAACCAGGGTTGGCATGGCCTCCAACTCGGGTCGGCGGGTCCACCAGACGGGCGGCGTGCGGGCCGGCGTGAACAGAAAGCTGAGGGTATCGAAGCTCGGGGCGGGATTGCCTGCCCCGAGCTTCATGCTCCACCAGCGCTCGCGGAAGACGAGCGAGAAGCGGGCGACGTGCCCCATCGCGAGGGTGCGCGCCTCAAACAGGGCGCGGGGCTCGGGCTCCAGCCGCACGCTGCCGCGGGTACCGGCGTTGGCGGCCTGCAGCACGCCCAACGGCAGCGTAACAATGCAGCGCGGAGCACGCAGCCTACCGGCTCGTACTGTGATCACGACGTCACCGCGACGCCAGTGCACGGCGTCCACAACGGTATTCAACCGAATTTCACCGCCTGCCGCCCGTACCTTCGCCGCAAGGAACTCAGCCAGCTGCGCATAACCACCGGGCAAGTGCCAGGAGCGATCCCCCTCGCTCGCCGCCTCGGCGCGCTGCTGCAGGCCCAGCGAACGTGCGCTGATGCGCTCCGCATCCGCCGCATTGAAGCCTTCCACGTAGCCGGTCAGCACCCCCCGTTGCCACTCCGGGACCTCGCTGCCCTCAAGCCAAGTGGCAAAGCTCACATCCTCGTCAGGAGGCAGATCGGCCAGTGTCTCCAGCGACTGGAAGGGGCTGTCACGATCCTCCTCCGCATCGGCCTGTAGGCCGTCGCCAAGGGTTTCTTCACGGACCATTGCCCCATCGCGCTCAACGGCAGTTGCGCCCACTTCCGCGATCAGGGACCAGAGCTCCGGGGCACGGCCATGAATAAACTCCGCCCCATGCTCCACGAGCACGCCCTCGGCCGTGCGCTCCGTGAAGACGCGGCCACCGACGCGATCCCGGGCTTCCAGCACCAGCACCCGGGTTCCGGCCTCGGCCAGAGCGCGCGCAGCAGCCAGCCCTGCCATACCGGCCCCAAGAACGATCACCTCGGCGTCGAACTGCGTCTCACGCGGACCCCGGCTCATGGGGCACCAAACTGTCCACGCAACAGGTCAAGGGCGTCGTCGCGTGTGATTACCGCCCCCTCAAGCTGCGCATCCTCCGCCAACGTCAGCATCTCGCGAAACTTCGGGCCGGGCCTGTAGCCGGCCGCAATCAGGTCGCTGCCCGTGACCAGCAACGTCGGTCGAATCTCCTCGTGCCCCAACTCTGTCAAAGCCCGCTGCGCCGTTTCGTACGGTCCGAGCATGCCGTGCGAGCTCATGACGTCCGCGTAGTGCAAGGCCATGTGTTCCTCAAACTGGGGCAGACGCAGAAAACGCTTCAACGTCGATTGCTTCATCTTGGGTACATCACCGAACTGCATATGGTGTTTCACCAGCGCCAGGATCTGAGCGCAGTCGTCGTTAGAGAAGCGCAGGCGGTTGAGAATGGCCCGTGCCACGGCAACGCCGATCTCGGCATGGCCGTTGAAGCGGATACGATCGCCCGGATTTTTGGGGTCCGGCGGCGTGTACGTCGGGGGTTTTCCCACATCGTGCAGCAGCATGCCCCAGGCCAGGGTGGGACTAGTCCCCGCCGGCAGATGATCCAGCAGCATTAACGTGTGCACCCAGACGTCGCCCTCGGGATGGTAGGCCGGCGGCTGTTCGCAACCCTGCATGCGCGCCACCTCGGGCAGGACCACGGGCAGCAGGCCGGTCGCATCGAGCAACGCCAAGCCGCGGTGCGCAGCCCCTTCGGTGAGGATCTTCGTCAGTTCATCGCGGATACGCTCCGGCGAGACCTGCACGACCTCAGCCGCCAGACCCTGTATCGCCTCTAGGGTCGCGGGCTCGAGGACAAAGTCGAGTCGCGCCGCGAAGCGCACTGCCCGCAGCATGCGCAGCTTGTCTTCGGTGAAGCGACGCACTGGGTCGCCGATCGCGCGCACGATCCTGGCTTGGAGGTCGGCGCGGCCATCCACAAAGTCGAGAACACAGGCGGCCACCGGCTCGCCCGCCTCGAAGCGCGACACGTCCAGCAGGAGTCCGTTCACCGTGAAGTCGCGCCGCAGCACATCTTCGCGTGGATCACTCGAGAAAAGCACCGAGTCGGGACGCCGGCCGTCGCTGTAGACCCCATCGGAACGGAAGGTCGCTACCTCTGTGGCTATCCGCGCGTCGTCAACGGTGTCGAGAACCAGCACTACCCCGAAGTGAGCGCCAACACTCTCGGTCCGCGGGAAAAGGCCGATCACCTGCTCGGGCCGTGCTGCTGTGGTGACGTCGAAATCCTTGGGCTCGCGGCCCAGCAGCAGATCGCGCACACAGCCGCCGGCGAAGTAGGCTTCACAGCCCTGAGCCTGCAGCTGCTCGGCAATGGCGAGCGCCGCGCGGTACTGCGGGATGTTGAGTCTGGGCACGGAGTTTTTGGATGCGAGGGGAGCGTCGCCGCTCCTGGAGAGTTCCCCCGCGGGGGGAGCCTTTCTGAGCGGTAGGCGCCCGCGATGACATGTAGGAAGGGACGCTAGTGCAGCGTTTTGGGAATGACCGCGTACTGCAGCAGAACCTCGAACGGCACGACGTTCAGGGTTGCCTCATGCGTGGCTTCCAGCACCACGGGGCAGGGCGCCCCCGCGCGTTGCGCCTGCAGCCAGCGCGCGGCACACACGCACCACCGATCGCCCGGCTTTAGGCCTGGGAAGCCGTACTGGGGCATGGGGGTGGAAAGATCGTTGCCCAGTCGCGCGGAGGTGGCCAGAAATGCCTCATTCACGATGCAGCACACCGTGTGCATGCCGCGGTCATCCGGGCCCGTGTTGCAGCAACCGTCCCGGTAAAAACCGGTAAGCGGGTCGCTGCCGCAGCTTTCCAGCGGCTGGCCCAGCACATTCTTCTGCTTTGTCTGTATCTCTGCGCTCGCCATCCCCGCGATTGTAGAGCTTCGGAGCTTGGGGCGAAAGATGCCGGGGCGAGCGGGCGTTCACTGCACCAAAGAGGCGGTCGCCGTGGACGCAGCCGGGCGGGCCGGCATGGTGATCCGGATGGTGGTGCCGCGGTGCACGCCACGGGTGGTGGAGCGCAGCATCAGGGTGCCACCCTGCTCCTCCACAATGCCCCGCGTCACCCATAAACCGAGCCCGGTGCCGCGTTCGCCTTTGGTGGTGAAGAACGGCTCAAAAATGGAGTGGAGGTTGGCGCGTTCGATACCATGCCCGGTGTCGGAGACGGTGACGACGGCCGAGGCGCCCAGCAAGCGGGCGCGCAGCTGGATACGGCCGCCGCTGGTCTCCATGGCTTCAATGGCATTGCCGACCAGGTTGGCAAAAACCTGCCGCAACGACGGGTCGTAGTGCGCCGTTTCCAGCCCGTCGGCGTACTCGGAACGCACCTCAATCCCATGTTGCGCGGCGCGCGAACTGAACAGCTGCACCACCTCTTCGAGCAACGAGCGTAGGTCCAGGGTGCGGCCCGGTGCTTTGCGATAGAAACTCAACGTCGACCGCGTAATATGGCCGACCCGATCCAGTTCACGCGCTGCCACTGCGACCAATTCCTGGGACTGCGGCGAGAGCTCATTCAGCTGCAGCAGGTAAAAGATGTTGGTCAACGCCTCGAGCGGGTTGTTGATCTCGTGGGCGAGCGTGTTGGCCATGCGGCCAGCGGCTGCGAGACGCTCGGAGTTGATCAGGCGCGTCATCAGGTCAGCCGTATCGCGCTCAGCGGCCTTGCGTGCGGAGATGTCTTCCACCACCCAGAGGAGGGTCGTCTCCGGAGAGCCCGAAGCGCCATCATGCCGCAGCAAGGACACGGTGAGCTGCGCGGGAAAGGTGGCACCATCGGCACGCATGAGACTGCGCTCGGCGCGGTACCCTGTGCGGCTGCCCGCCAGCAGATCGCTCAGCAAGGCGGCATCGAGGCCGCGCTCCGAGGGCAGCAGAAAGTCCTCCAGCCGCAGCGCCGCCAGCTGCTCCTGCGCGACTAGCAAAAGGTCGCTCAGCCGTTGGTTCACCATCAGGAATCGGCCGTCTACGGTGGTGTGGGCCATCCCAACTGCTGCCTGGTTGAAGGTGGCCGAAAAGCGTTGCTGTGCCAACCGCAGCTCGGCTTCTGTATGCAGCCGTTCGCGGCGACGTTCCGCGTCGGCGAGCTCCCGCTCGATTGCCGGCAGCAGACGCTCCAGGTGGCCTTTCAGCACATAGTCATGCGCACCGGCACGCATCGCGTTAACGGCGGAGACCTCATCGATTGTGCCGGAAACGATGATGAACGGTAGGTCCATGCCGCTGCGCTGAATCAACGCCAGGGCGTCGCGCGCGCCGAAGCTGGGCAGGGTGTAGTCAGCGATGACCAGGTCCCAGGGACGCGGGTCCGCCAGCGCCAGCAGGAGCTCGTCGGCGGTCTGCACACGGCAAGCATCCACAGCATAACCCGCCCGCGACAGGTGCCGTTGCAGAAGCAGCGCATCCTCCTCATAGTCCTCGATGATGAGGGCACGGAGCGGACGGTGCGTGGGGTCTACGAGACTGGTGGACATTGATTCAGCAGCAACCAATACATGCCGAGCTGCTTGGTAGCCTCGGCGAAATCCTGAAAGTTTACGGGTTTACGGATATAGCTGTTTACACCCAGACGGTAGCTCGCGATAATGTCCCGCTCCTCGTCAGAGGACGTCAAAACCACCACAGGCAGCAGCGCGGTCTTATCTGAAGCGCGGATGGCGCGCAGCACGTCGAGACCTTCGACCTTGGGTAGCTTCAGATCCAGTAGTACCAACTGGGGCCGGCGTTCGGTGCCGTCGATGATGCCCTTCATGTATTCGAGCGCTTCCTCCCCATCACGGGCCACCTTTACCTCATTGGCGACGTTGGCCTTCTTCAACGCGCGGATGGCGAGCGCCTCGTGATCCGGATCGTCTTCTACCAGTAAAATCATGCTCTCACTCATCGCCCTTTACTCATTACGAGGTAAACCTCGACCCTAGACGACTGTTGCGTCCAGCGTGAAAAAAAAGCTGGCGCCGCGGCCAGGTTGCCCTTCCGCCCAGATCTCACCGTGGTGCCTCCGCACGATGCGCGACACCGTTGCCAGGCCAATGCCGGACCCCTTGAAGTCGCGGTCGCCATGGAGTCGCTGAAACGCCGTGAAGAGTCGACCGACGTATTGCATGTCGAAGCCGGCACCATTGTCCCGGATAAAGTATACGGTCTGCTCCCCCCTGGCAAGCTGTCCGAATTCGATCCGCGCTTCGGGCACCTTGGAGGTGAACTTCAGGGCGTTGCCGAGCAGGTTTTCAAAAGCTACACGCAAAAGTCGCGGGTCGGCATTCGCCACCACGCCTGGTTGCGCGGAAAAGACGACGCTCCGTTTCCCCTCAATGGCCTGCAGCTCATCGAAGATCAAGGTGCTTAGCTGGGAGAGATTGACCTGTTCGCGCTGCACCTCCGACCGCGTTACCCGCGAGAGCTGCAGCAGCGCATCGATCAGCATGCCCATGCGCTGTACACCGCCCCGCACCCGGTTGATGTAGTCCCGGCCATCCGCATCCAGACGGTCGGCAAAATCCTCCTGCAACGCCAGCGAAAATCCATCAATGGTGCGCAGCGGGGCACGCAGATCGTGGGAGACCGAGTAGGAGAAGGCCTCCAGCTCCCGGTTGGACACCTCCAGCTCCAGGGTGCGCTGCGCAACGCGCGACTCCAGATCGGTGTTCAGGGTCTGTAGTTCGGCATTCAGCGTCGCGATTTCACCGGCACGCGCAGCCAACTGGGCGCGGTCCTCATGTGCTCGGATCAGCTGCTGAAAGGCAATAAACAGCAGAACAAGATCCAGCAGCGTGGCCCCGGTAAAGGCGGCGATCACGTTGCGCTTCGCAGCCCTGGCCGCAGCCGTCCGGTCCGCAAGCAGGCGCCGCTCTTCATTCTCAATCTGTGTGATCGCGTAGCGCACACTGATGCCGCCGTCCGGGCTGTCGGCCAACGCGGGCCGCAGCACCAGCGGCGAGAAGAAGGTGCTGCCAGGGTGACCGCGCTTGATGGACATCACAGCGTCCAGCGCGCCGAGCTTCACCCCTATGCGCTGACGCAGAATGGCGATTCGCTTCTGCTGCTCAGCATTGTCCACCGTGAGCCGCTGAATATCGCCAACGCCTGCGAAGGCGCTTCTGGCAGCGTCTTGATAGCGGGTCTGGAAGACAACGTCATCCGTGAGCAAAAATGCTCGCGCGGCGCTGTTAGCGGAGCTCATGTTCAAAAACACACTTTCGGTCTGCGTCAGCGTCTCCAGCGTGTGTGCCAACCAGCGTTCCGCATCGAAAAGCTTGCTTAAAGCATGCGCGGCCAGCCACGTATTCAAGAACACAAGCAGGATCGCGCCCAGCATTAACAGGCGATAACGAGTGGCTGGTTTCATCTCAGCAACGGTAGCAGACAGCTGAAGCGGCGGTCACGTCGGGACCCTGCCTAGACAGGCTCCGTTCAGGCGGTCTGCCGTAAGAGCTTTCTCCTCCCAGCGCCGACCCGAACGCGCAGAAAAGGCTCCTCAAAGTACCGCCGCGAGCCCCACGCTACCAGCACCGCGAGGCCGCCGCCCAGAAGCAGGCGCACATAGTCCTCCGCCAGCACGGCGCGCAACGCCCCCGTTGCGGAGTCGACCAGCCACCGGTCGTAGAAGTTGAAGATCAGCAGGTGGCAAAGATAAAGTCCGTAGCTGATGTAGCCGAGAAAGCGCAGCGGCTTGCTCCAGGCTGTGGCAAACCACTTAGCCGGCAGGCTCAACATGAACAGCAGGACTCCGGTAAAGATGATGTCCCAGGGCACAATCTGAAAAGCTGCCCCGAACGCGTTCTCGCGATGCGCGATGCCCCACGGAGCCCCGGCGATCTCCGCCAAAACGCCGCTGACGATAAGAGACAAGCTGACCGGGAAGCCGAAGCGCGACAAACCAAAGCGTGAACGTACGTAAAGAGCCGCGAGGGCTCCGCAGGCCAGATTGTCCGCAATCAACAGCGTGTTGATGTGCACGTTGCCGAGCGGCAGGCGACCGTTCTGGGTGAGCGCGCGCAGGGTGGGCTCCACGACGAGCAGGGCGACGCAGATGCACGCGAGACCCCGGCGGGAAACACGCCGCACCAGCGTCGGCCACACTAGATAAAATTGCTCCTCCACAGAAAGCGTCCAGAAAACGCCATAGACCACGGCTGCGGGGCCCGTAAACCAGTCGGAGTAGTTCACCAGGAACAGCAGGTAGCACATCAGCGCACCCTGCGGGACGCGGCGCAGTGCAAGCAGCACAACAATCGTCAGCAGGTAGGCCGGCAGGATGCGTAGAGCGCGACGCAGGTAGAAACGCTGGAAGTAATCAGGATTTCCGCGACTATCCGACAAAATTCCGGTAATCAGAAATCCGGAGAGTACAAAAAAGAGGTTCACGCCCAGCCACCCAGCGGCGGATGCCTTGGCTACCTGCCGGGCGAAGCCGGTTGTACGCTCGACCGCGCCCGCCCAATAAAGACCATGGTCCAGCATGACCATCAGAATGGCCGTGCCGCGCAGCACATCCAGAGCCGGCATGTACCGTTGCAGCAGACGCTGGCCCTGGCCCGCAACCCTCTCCTCGCCGGTCAGGTGCTCGACCATTTTTACTTGGTCGCGAGCGCCAGCTGCTGTTGATACTCCTCGTACGGGCCCTTGTGATCGGTAATGCCGAAGTCAGCCGGGCCGCCTTCAAAGTGCCAGATGCGCGTGCCCGCCTCTTCAATCAGATCCTGATCGTGGGTTACAAGGAACACGGTGCCCTCGTACTTCTGGATCGCCTGATTCAACGCATTAATGCTTTCCAGATCCAGGTGATTGGTCGGCTCATCCATCACGAGCACGTTGGGTTTCTGCAGCATGATCTTGCAGAAGAGCAGACGCGCCGCCTCGCCACCGGAGAGCGCATCAGTCTTCTTCATGCCTTCTTCCCCGCGGAAGAGCATCTGCCCGAGGATGCCGCGAATGTCTTCCTTGCTCGCCTTCGGATCATACTGGTGCAGCCAATCCGCAGCCGTCATACCGAGCTGAATCGAGCCCTTGTGATCTTGCGCGAAATACCCGATCTGCACCTCATGGCCCCACTTCACCACGCCGGAATCGATGGAAACGTCCTTCTCTTCAATGCCGGGCCCGTTGGCTAAGAGGGCCTTCAGCAGGGTGGTCTTGCCTTGGCCGTTGCGACCAATCAAGATGACCTTGTCCCCACGCGTGACCGAGGCGGAGAAATTCTTGATGACGTGCTCGGTCTTGCCGTCCGGCTGCGGATAGCTCTTGTTGACCAGTTCGAATTCGAGCACATTCTTGCCCGAAGGCCGATCCATCTTGAAGGCGATGAAGGGACGCGCGATGTTGGAGCGAGCCAGCTCACTGGTGGCGAGACGCTCCACCTCCTTTTTGCGCGAATTGACCTGTGACGACCGCGTACCGGCCGAGAAGCGCGCGATAAAGTCATTCAACTGCGCGATCTTCTTCTCGCGCTGCTCGTTCTGGCTCTCGATGCGCGTGCGCACGCTGGTCTTCTGCAGGACCATATCGTCGTACCCACCGTTGTAGGTGATGATCGTCTCGTAGTCGATGTCGGCGATGTTGGTACAGATGTTGTTCAGGAAGTGGCGATCGTGGGAGATCGTAATAACGGTGCCGTTGTAACGCAGTAAGAAATCTTCAAGCCAGTGAATCGACTCGAGATCCAGGTAGTTTGTCGGCTCGTCGAGGAACAGCGCGCCGGGGTTGCCGAAGAGTGCCTGCGCCAGCAGCACGCGCACCTTCTGGCCGCCCTGCAACTCGCTCATCCGGCGCTCATGCACCTCATCGGGGATGTCCAGCCCTTGCAGCAGCACGGCCGCATTCGCCTCGGCCTCATAGCCATCCTCGTCGCCAACGATGCCTTCGAGCTCACCCAGCCGTGAACCGTCCTCATCGGTCATCTCGGCCTTGTTGTAGATGACCTCACGCTCTTCCAGCGCAGCCCACAACGGCTTGTTGCCCATGATGACGGTATCGATCACACGGTAAGCATCGAACTCGTATTGGTCCTGCTTCAGGACGCCAAACTTCTTCGGCCGCACCACGGTGCCCTTCTGGGCGTCGAGCTCGCCGGTGAGCACCTTCATGAAGGTGGACTTGCCGGCGCCGTTCGGGCCGGTCAAGCCGTAGCGCCGACCGTCCGTGAATGTGACAGACACATCCTCAAACAGCAGCTTGGCGCCGTAGCGCATGGTGACATTGGAAACGGAGATCATTAGTACTATTTTCGCATGATGACGGCAACTTACGTCACCTCCGGGCGCCCGGACCCGGGCAGCTCATGCTGGGCGGCCTTCGCGCTTCACCCGTCAGGTAAGCAAAGGCCACCAGCAGCAGCGGGCCAAAACAGAAAATCAGTTCCATGGTCCTTCACCTTTCCGTACCCCGTTAGTCAGCCCGCCCAGGCTTCCGCGCTATTTTCAAGGGCGCAGAAGCCAAGACCGTCCCCTTAGTGGATGCCGCCGCCTGCCTGGACCAGCGAACCGGTAATCCAGCGCGCGTCGTCGGAGGCCAGAAAGGCCACCACGTCGGCAATGTCGTCAGGCTGGCCGGCACGACCGAGGGGAGTCTGCGCGACATAGGCCTTTTCGACGTCTGTCCCGGAGAAGCCCGCCGTTACCGTGCCCTCCGTGTTGGTGAAGCCCGGGTTCACGGAGTTCACGCGAATCTTCTTTGGCCCTAACTCCTTCGCCAGCACCTTTGTGATCACATCCACTGCACCTTTGGTACCGGTGTAGATAGTGGAGTTTGGCGGGGTTACATCGCTAACAACAGAGCCGATATTGATGATGCTGCCGCCCTCTGCGGGAAAGAGCTTGAGAGCAGCCTGCGTCGTCAGCAGCAATCCCTTTACATTTACCCCGAAGATCGAGTCGATCTCTTCCGCCGTAATATCAGCGATGCCCGCGAACGCATACAGGCCGGCATTGTTGACCAGCACGTCCACCTTGCCGAACGCTTCAGCAGTGGCAGAGAAGAGAGCTTTGATGCCTGCCGCGTCGGCTACACTGCCCCCGACGGCAACAGCCTTTCCTCCAGCCGCCTCGATGGCAGCAACGACCTTATCAGCGCCTTCCTTGCTGGAGGAGTAGTTCACCACCACGCTCGCGCCTTCACGGCCAAGCGCCTTTGCAATGCCCGCACCGATGCCCTTGGAGGCTCCTGTTACCACTGCTACCTTGCCTGTCAGCTTGCCCATCGCTTTCACCTCTTGCCTGTGATCTGGTCGAATAGTTCGACGCACATCTAAGTGGATGAGAGAGGTGAGACCTGGATGCACAAAGTTTCTGTAAAGGGCCGGCTACAGCGAGCCAAGCTCGCGCAGGTAGGCCTCCCACACATCACGGCGCAGGCTTAGCCGCATGGTGCGCCCTTCGCGCTCGCCTTCCACCAGCCCCGCTTCCTGCAACTCTTTGAGGTGATGCGAGATGGTCGCGGCGCTGATGGCCTCGTGCTCGCAGAGCTGGCTGCACGGCAGCACCGGCTGTCGGGCGATCTGTTGCAGAATGGCGAAGCGGCGCGGCTCACCGATCACGCGGGCGATTGCCTGCATCTGCTCTGGGCCTAACTGAAGCTTGCGCCGGGATGGCATCCGTTCATCATACGAACTCCTGACGCCGCTGTAACGAAGTGCTGCAAAACAAACTCCGGCGTGCGCAGCCGACTGGGTCTGCGAGCGGCCGCACCGGCGCGGTGTCTGTAGCATGAGAGATGTGGCGCAGGGTTTCGCCCCACAACAGGTGCCAAGGCATGTCACAGTCCCTCCGCCAACGATTCACGCTGCTCTTCGGACTCGCGCTGGCCTGCATGAGCCTGCCGGCCCGCGGTCAGGGCTACGCGGCGGATCGCCCGGTAGGTGCCACCGCACAGCAGTTGCCCGGCTACCTGGCCCACGCCGGCATTGAACAGCGGCTGGGCCAGACCCTGCCCCTCGATGCAAGCTACACCGATGAGACGGGCCGCACCGCACCGCTGCGCACCTGGTTGACGGGCAAACCAGTCGCGCTCGCGCTGGTCTACTTCCGCTGCGCGATGCTCTGCCCTCAGGTCCTGCATGGCCTGTCAACTGGTCTGCGGCAGACCACACTTACGCTTGGCAAGGACTACGATGTGCTTGTCTTCAGCATTGCCCCGACCGACAGCCCCGCCGATGCGGCGATGCAGAAGGTCGAGTTTCTGAGGGGAATGGGCGCTGACTCGGCAGGCGGCTCAGCGGTGCACTTTTTTACAGCCAAGCAGCCGGCGATTGACGCAGTTGCGGGAGCCACGGGCTTCCACTACGTCATGGTGCCCGGGCCGGATGGCAAGATGGACCAGTATGCGCATTCCAGCGTGGTGATGTTCGCCACGTCGGAGGGCAAACTGTCGAAGTACCTTTCGGGCATCGATTACCAACCGCGCGATCTGCGCCTCGCTTTGCTGGGCGCCTCCGCGCACAAGATCAGCAACCCCGTTGACCTGCTGATCCTTTATTGCTGCAGCTACAACCCCGTGGTGGGCCGCTACTCGGTGTCGGTGATCCGTGTGCTGGGCATCGCGGGCATGATCACGGTGCTGGCTTTGATCGGGATGCTGGTGCTGCTGACGCGCAAACCGCGCGCGCCTGCCGCGGTCTAGCGCTGCTTCGCCTACGTCTACTCGCGACCTGAGAACTCTCCGAAGTTGTCATTCCACAGCGCGGATGACTAGACGAGGGGGTGGGACTAGACCATGTTTTCAGCCTGCAGCTTCAAGCCTGCGGCCGATTTGCAGCCGTTGCCTGCTGCGGCGGCTGCGGGTGAATCACAACCTCCCAATCGCGGCCCAGCCAACGATTCTCCGTGGGCCAATAGAGCGTGAAGCGGAGGCTGCCGACGGCGTCCGGGGCCGCATCGATGTCCACGTACGAGCCCGGCGCGCCTACCTGGTGTGAATCGCTGCGTTGGGTAGTCTTCCACTCGTCCGCGCTCCACACCACCTGGAAGCGATTTGCATCCACGATCCGTAGTGTGCCGCCCTGCGTCATCGTGGAGATCGGCCGGCTGAGGCGAAAGATCTCCATGCGGCTTTCGAACTTGCGCTGGTCTGCGGGAACACCGTAGCGTTCGGCCACCACGGAGATCCGGTCAAAAACCACACCGTCGGCGATGGATCGCAGCAGCTTAAGATACTCCGCGTGAGCCCAGACCAGTGGCTGCGCCGAGCCAGCGGAGCGCCCGCAGTACATGCCCTCGCTGGGCAGATCGGTATGATCCCACACCTGCTCGGGCAGCATGCCGCCGATGGAGGAAAAGCGCTCCATGGCCTGCAGCAAAGGCTGTACCTCGTGGCCCGCCGCGAGTTCATAATGCGCGCGCTCGCCGGTCAGAATGGGCCAGGCGCGGCCCTGGCCATACCCGATGTACGGTCCGCCATCCTTCTGCTGACCGTAGCCGTCGTGGTTGTAACGACGCCAGCAGGGCCCGTAGGGCGTGTCGATCTTCAGCACCTTGTCGACGACCTTCAGCGAGGCGACGATGAGGGGATCGTCGGCGCGGCGAATGCCGTACCGCACCAGTTCCAGGAAGCCGCCATCGATAACGGCACGCGCCTCATAGGCGAACTGTTCGTCAGGCCCGCGGTTGGCGATGTGGATCTCACCCGGCGGAATGTCGGGATTATGGAAAGGCTCGCCTTCGGCTGGCGGACGAATGCGCATGTAGTGATGCGGCACCTCGGGGTCAAGCACCCCTTGCATGGTGGTGGTCCACTCGTCGAGGTGCGCTTCAATCCAGTCGGCGTAGCTCTCCAGAAAGCTACCGAGTTCCGCCGCTCCGAACGCGCGGGAGATGTCGGCCGCACACAGCAGCGCCGAAATGACCACGGCCAGTGTGGAGGGCGAGTAACCCGCGTTCTCCTCCCAGCGCTCCTGCTGCGTCACAGGGGCGTAGCGGACGAGGAACCCCGCAGCTTTGCTGACGAACGGGAAGATATCGAAGGAACCGAGTTCATCGAGCTTCCACAGGCGCCACGCGAGAATGACGGGGAAGGCCACCTCGTCAAGCTGAATGCCCGACCAATAGGGTGAGCCGTCGATCCAGAAATTCTGCGAGAAGCCGCCGTCCGGATGCTGCGTACACGCCAGGTACACCAGCGCGCGCAGGGCGGTATCGGCGCGCCCGCAGGCCAGCAGCGCGGTGGCGGACTGAATCATATCCCGCGTCCACACCAGGTGGTAGCCGCCCAGATCGTCATCGCCCTTGGAGCTGCCCCAGGGGATGGAGGCGGAGGCGATAAAGGCGCCGGAGTAGGTTTTGTCTTCGTGCGTGAGAATGACGTGGTGCGAGACGCGCGCCAGCTTGCCGCCATCGGTGGCCGCGGCCGCCAGGCGCTCCGGACTGGTCGCGCGACGCCACTGCACGATGAAGCGCGCCTTGTGTTCTTCAAATGGGGTCGCCAGCGTTTGCATCATGCCCGCGAGCGCCGCGTGCGGCCCGTCGCCAAAGGCGATTGCGATCGTAAACTCGCGTTGCTTGGCTACATCAATCTCACCCATCACCGCGATGTTGCCGTTGAGCGCTTCACCATAGTCCCAATCCATGCGCAGGTCGCCTGAAAGATCCTGGTAGCCGTCACTGACGCCGACGAACCCGCAGGACGATCGGGAGAACCCGCAGGACGCGCCGAAGGCCAGCGCCACATCATCTTTCCACGCCAGCACGGCCCGTTTGCCCGCCACGTCCAGCGAGCGCGCGGAATTCCCCGCGCCGCCCCCATTCAAATGGGGGGCCAGCAAGGCATAGCATTTCAGGCGAGAGAGGATCTCCTCGTCACCAGTGATCTTCACGTTCATCAGCACGACGGGATGATGGGGATCGGTGATGAACTCCTTGGTGACGGTGTAGCGGCCCTCCAGATCGCTCGCAACCACCCGGACTGCCAATGCGTCATCGTCGATGTAGTGGAAGTCGTACTCGAAATCGCGCTTTTCTTCGTGGCAGAAGGTGGAGCCATCGGAGAACAGCAGCTCCATGTCGCGGGTCTGCGGCCGGTCGATGGTGGGGTAGTAAATTTCATTCAAGGTGCCGTGCGACAACGTGAACCAAACCCGGCTGGAGGCCGCATAGGCCGTCGACACCGCATCCTTCTTGCTGGAGGTCCAGCGGGGCTCGAGACCGGGTGCCCCCGGCGCGGGCCCGGCATCCCTCAGCCATTGGTAGTTGCCGTTTAAGGACACGTTCATCTCGTCATTAAACCCCATCGCGCGAGTGAAGCAGAAGAAAACAGCGCAACCGCTGGGAGCAGTTGCGCTGTTTCACATTGAAATCTTTGTTGCACGCGCCGGAGTCGCGAAACTACTTCTCTGACTCAGCGGCATGCGAAAGCGCTTCACCCAGGTCGCGGATGTGCTTGGCATTGGCATTCTGCTCGTCGCCGGCGACCGCAACCGTGTCCTTGCCCAGCTTGGCGATCAGCGTCTTGATGGCGCCACCGTCGATCTCCTTGGCATGCAGCAGCTTCTTGAGCTTACCCAGGTCGGCTACAACCTTCTTCACGCCCTCGTGATCATGCTTGGAGAGGTAGTCTTCCCAGCTCTCAATGTTGGTGGTTGCCTTCTCGATGGTGAAGCTCTTCACGCCGCCCTTGACGGCTTCCAGCGTGGTGGTCAAACGTGTGGTTGGCATAGTGTCAATTCCCTTTTTCGATCGCGTTTGTAACGAGCCTGTGGGCTGCCCCGTCCTCGATGTCCGATGCACCCGCAGCGAGCGCGCGAACGGGCGCTATGTGGATTGCTTCACGGTATCGGCAGGGGTTGGGTTGTACTTGCACCGCGCCAACAAAGCGGGCCCGCTTCATCTCGCCAGAGCAGTCTTTCAACACCGAAATTCCTTGCCATTTACCCGATGAGCGGCTGCGCCAGGGAGCGTGGTTGTCTCAGGCTTCGCGAAAGCGCATCCTAAACTGACGACCGGTGCGGAACCGACGGGCGTCGCGAGAGCCGAGAACCATTGCGGCGCATCGCCCGATTCGTCTGAGGTTTTCTAAAAACGGCACCGCCTTCAAGAAAGTAAAGGAGTCCACCATGGCCTTTGAATTGCCATCCCTGCCCTACGACTACGCCGCACTCGAGCCCACCATCGACGAAGCCACGATGAAGTTGCATCATGACAAGCACCACCAAACCTACGTCACCAACCTGAACGGCGCGACGGAGAAGCACACCGACCTTAACGCCAAAACCCCGGAAGAACTGATCAAAGACCTCGACAGCGTACCCACCGAGGTCCGGACCGTGGTGCGCAACAACGGTGGCGGTCACGTGAATCACACCATGTTCTGGCAGATCATGAAGCCCGGAGGCGGCGGCGAGCCAGTAGGCGCTATCAGCGAGCAGATTCTCGAAGATTTCGGGACGTTCACCGACTTCAAGACCAAGTTCAATGAGGCCACGGCCAAACAGTTCGGCTCTGGCTGGGGCTGGCTGGTGTACAAAGGCGGCAAGCTCGAGATCATGACCACACCCAACCAGGACAACCCCCTGATGCAGGGGCTCTACCCGATTCTGGGCAACGACGTGTGGGAGCATGCCTACTACTTGAAGTACAACAACCGTCGTCCCGAGTACCTCGCTGCCTGGTGGAACGTCATCAACTGGGAAGAGGTCAACAAGCGCTTCGAGCAGGCGAAGAAGTCCGCCTAGGCCCACCGTCTCAAGTAGCACTGGCAAGCGAAAGGGCGGCCGAAGATTCCGGCCGCCCTGTTTCGTTTCCCTGGCTCAGCTAGTACGGCGAGTACGGAACGTAATACCGTGCCCTTGAGACCGGCGCAGCATAGCCGTATCCATATCCGTAGCCCACGACCCCTGCGGGCGGCGGAGGCGGCGGGGGAACGTAACCATACAGCACAGGCGCGGAGACAAAGATTGCCTGCGGCGGAGGGGCATACTGGTATACCACCGTCTGCTGCACCGGCGGGGGCGGCGCGGCGTACTGGTAACGCACAGGCGGAGCGTACGTCGGCGCCGGCGGTGCATATTGCTGCTGCGGCGGCGCCGGGGCGTACTGTGGCTGCGGTTGACGGTAGGCGAGCGAGGACTGCTGTTGGTAGGGATCGGCGCTCGGGATGCCGAAGTCGTCCATTACCTTTACGGTGAGGCGGGTTTCAGGCTTTAACGTGGGTCGCGGTCCACGTCGCGGCAGGTTCAGCAGATCGATGGGCCAAAGAACGGGAATGGCCCACTCAATCGCGTCGCGAACCGGATGCCCTGTGCCATGGATGCGGCCTTCCTTATCCACCGGATACTTGGGCACGTAGACCACCTTGGCAGAGAGCGGGATGACCTCATCGCGCACGATCAACCGATCGAACTTGAGTTCCATCCAGCCCTTGCCGACGAAATGACCCGGGTCCCGGTAGTCCTCGAAGCGGCCCTCAAGGTAACTTCCGTAGGGGAACACCGAACGGCCGTAGAGCTCGACGTGACTCACCTGGCAGAGGACAGGGTCGCCAATCGATTCGGTTTTGGAAGAGATCTTGGGCTCGGAGACGGTGCACTGCAGCAGTGAACCGGCCGGAACCAGTTGCTCGGAGGCATACCCTGCGAGGGGGGCAGCGACGAGCAGGAGTGAGAGAAATAGTTTGCCCTTCAAGAGGACCCTCCTAGGGTGCAAGGCTCTGCGTGAGCCGTTTACGGTTGCACATGCCCATCGGAATGCTCGACCATCGAGCCGGGAACCCTGAAACAAAGCGGCCTTTCTAACGAAGGCCTGTAAAGAGAATGCCCCAATCATGCACTGTTTTCTGGCGGGCCGTCAACGAAAACATCCACAAGCCTGAGATCCGGGCACTTGCCCCGGGGTCAGCAGTCGCGTTCGGGGCTGCACGGAAGGCCTCGTTGATCTCACAAAAGAAACTCTCTACGACGCCCGTCAAACGGTTGCGGCGCGGCAAATGCTTTCAATCCCCGTAGCCGCGATTGTGACGCGAGGAGTCGTAAAGCACTCTTTTTGCGTCTTAGTAGACATTGAGCCAAGGCTCAGACCCTACTGAGGCATCTGCATGTGGATTGTCCGGCTGGCCCTGCGCCGCCCGTATACCTTCGTCGTTGTGTCGCTGCTGATCTTTCTGCTCGGCATCGGATCCGCGATCCAGGCACCCAAGGACATCTTTCCCTACATCAACATCCCCGTGGTGACCGTGGTGTGGACGTACGCCGGCCTGACCCCGACGGAGATGGAAGGGCGCGTCGTCACACCCTGCGAGCGTGGGCTCACCACCACTGTGAACGACATTGAGCACCTGGAGAGCGAAAGCTACCAGGGAGTTGCTGTCATCCGCATCTTCTTCCAGCCGACGGCAAAGGTGGAGCTTGCGGTAGCGCAGACCACAGCACTGGTGCAAACCATTCTGCGCATCCTGCCCCCGGGCACGTTTGCCCCCAACATCGTGAAGTATGACGCGTCTTCTGTGCCCATCGTGCAGCTGGCGCTTAGTGGCCAGGGGGTCAGCGAGGCCGACCTGTACGACGATGGTACCTCCTTCGTGCGGCCGCGTCTGGCTACCGTGAAAGGGGCCAGTGTGCCCCTGCCCTACGGCGGCAAGGTGAAGCAGGTGATGGTGGATGCGGACCCCAACCTGATGTTCGCGCATCACCTTTCCGCTGAGGATGTGTCGACCGCCATCAATCAGCAGAATCTTGTGCTGCCGGCCGGTACCGCGCGCATGGGCGACAAAGAGTTCGTCGTTAAACTGAACTCCAGCCCTGCAGAGCTTTCCGCCCTGAACGATCTGCCGGTGCGCGCCTCCAATGGTGCGGTGGTGTACATGAAGGATGTCGCCTCCGTACACATGGGCTACGCCATACAGACCAATGTCGTGCGCCAGAACGGCAAGCGCTCCGCCCTGCTGACGGTGCTGAAGAATGGTGAAACCTCCACGCTGAGCATCGTCTCCGAGACCAAGGCGCTGATCCCGCGGCTCACAGCGGGACTCGGCAACCTGAGCATCACACCCCTGTTCGACCAGTCCATCTTTGTGCGCGATTCCATCAACGAGGTGGCGCGCGAGGCTGGTATTGCCGCTGTCCTCACCGGGCTGATGGTGCTGCTGTTCCTTGGGTCCTGGCGTTCGACCTTGATCGTCTGCACCTCCATCCCGCTCTCCATCGCGACGTCACTTGTGGTGCTCACGGCCTTTGGCGAAACCATCAACACGATGACGCTTGGCGGCCTCGCGCTGGCGGTCGGCATCCTGGTGGATGACGCCACGGTGGAGATTGAAAACACCCATCGCAATATGGCGGAGAAGAAGCCTCTCACGCGCGCCATTCTCGACTCCGCGCAACAGGTTGCCGCGCCCGCCTTCGTCTCCACACTCTCCATCTGCATTGTGTTTTTGCCCGTGGTTCTGCTCGTCGGCGTGGCCAAGTATCTGTTCACCCCGTTGGCGCTGGCCGTGGTCTTCGCCATGATGGCGAGCTATTTTCTCTCGCGGACTCTCGTGCCTACGATGATGCACTTCCTGCTTGGCGCGGAGATTGGGCTCTATCAGGATCCTGCTGCGAGTGAGAAGGAGGAGCGCGACAACTTTCTCTGGCGCTGGCACTCCCGGTTTGATCGCCAGTTTGAGAAGATGCAGCACCACTACAAGGGAGCACTTGCCTGGTGCATCGAAAACTCGATCATCACCCTGGGCCTGTTTGTGCTCCTAGTCGTATGCTCGCTGCCGCTGGCGCTGTTTATCGGCCGCGACTTCTTCCCGTATGTCGACTCCGGTCAGATGACGCTACATGTCAATCCGCCTTCCGGCATGCGCATCGAGGATTCCGAGCAGTACTTCGCCGCTATCGAGAAGGAAATTCGTACTCAGATTCCGGCCTCTCGGCTTCATCTGATTCTCGACAACATCGGCCTGCCCGCAGGCGGAATCAATCTCGCGTTTGTGCAGTCGGCGACCATCTCCAACTCCGACGGCGATATCCTTATCGCTTTGAATCCTGGTCCCAAAGATACGATGGAGTACACGCGCAAGCTGCGTGCTGACCTTCGCACAAAGTTTCCTGGGGCAACGTTCTTCTTCACCCCGGCCAACATTACGAACCAGATTTTAGACTTCGGTCTTCCTTCGCCAATTGACCTGCAGATTATCGGACGCACGCCAACCAACTTCACGCTCGCGACCAGGCTGATGAAGCAGGTTGCGGCCATCCCCGGCGCGGTTGACGTCCACATTCACCAACAGGTCTCGTACCCGACCATGCAGGTCAACTCCGATCGCACCAAAGCTGAGCAGATCGGCTTGACGCAGGCCGATGTCGCCAACTCCACACTGGTCGCGTTAAGTGGTACTGGGCAAACGGCGCCCAATGAGTGGCTGAACCCCAAAAATGGCGTGAACTACCAGGTGGTGGTGCAAACGCCGAACTATCGCAACAGCTCGCTGCAGCAACTCTCCCGCACGCCCATCAGCACGCCGCAGGGCGATGCCGAGCAGATGCTGGGCAATCTTGCGACGTTTCGACGCGACGCTTCGCCCATCGTTGTCGACCATTACCAGATCCAGCCCGTGTTCGACATCTATGCCGATGTGGACCAGCGTGATCTTGGCAGTGTCGCCAGCCAGATCAACAAGATCATCGCGCACGAGCAGCCGAACCTGCCCAAGACCACGACCCTGGCTCTACGTGGCGAGGTGGCAACGATGAACGATTCGTTTCTGCGGCTGGGTATCGGCATCGTCTTTGCGATTGGGCTCGTGTACCTGCTGATGGCCGTGAACTTTCAGTCCTGGCTCGATCCGTTGATCATTCTGATGGCGATTCCTTGCGCATTTTCAGGAATTCTGTGGATGCTTTTTCTAACCCAAACCACCTTCAGTGTGCCCTCCTTGATGGGCGCGATCATGACCATCGGGGTGGCAACCTCCAACTCGATTCTGATGGTTGTGTTCGCCAACGACGAGCGGATCGCGGGCAAAAGTCAGCAGGAGTCCGCACTTAACGCCGGCCACACACGTCTGCGGCCGGTCATCATGACTGCCCTGGCCATGATCATCGGCATGCTGCCCATGGCGCTGGCCTTTGGTGAGGGTGGAGAGCAGAACGCACCGCTCGGCCGCGCAGTGATTGGCGGCCTGCTCTTCGCCACGCTTGGCACCCTCTTTCTGGTGCCCACCATCTATTCCTTACTCAAGTCGAAACCACCCGTGGACTACGCCCAGGAGATTGCGGATGAATCCGGGCTGGTTGAAGGCGGCAAGATCCCCAAACAAATGCAAGGCAAGCA
This sequence comes from uncultured Acidobacteriaceae bacterium, assembly GCA_964242225.1. Classification (GTDB taxonomy): domain Bacteria; phylum Acidobacteriota; class Terriglobia; order Terriglobales; family Acidobacteriaceae; genus Granulicella. The sequence continues at coordinate 72,872 of CAXTAE010000007.1, read as the reverse complement.
TCAGGAGCAACCGGCGTAATGGCAGACGAAACAAGCAAGCCAGGCGATCCCCAGTACCCGTATGCGGATCCGCGCGGCGTGGATCCCTCGGGCAGTCACACCCTGCCGCAGCCGCAGGAGAGCGACCCCGCACACCGGCTGCCATGGCCGGAGGAGACCAACCCCACACGGCTCGGGGAAGGCTTTGAACACGGTTCCTCGCCGGAGCAGCGCGGCTTGGGCGACAGCTTCACACAGAGGGCCGATGCGCGCGCCGAAGGCCGGGAGCTTGGCCGTGAGTTTGCCGACCCGGCCTATGTGGATGAGCGTCGCCTGGGTGCCAGCTTCGCTGACCCCAACGCGCAGGATGATCTTCGACTCGGGAAGAGTTTTGAAGAGGCCAATTTCAGTGGGAAGAAGCACAAGGCGCCACTGACTGAGCGCGTTCCTGCGCCCTCCAGCTGGAAGCCAGTATGGATCGTGGTGGGCATCATTCTCCTGCTGGTCCTCATCGGCGGGCTCGCTGGCTTTTTGCCGCGTCACGCGAGAGATAAGAAAGTCGACGAGCAGGCCAAGGATCAAGCCAGTGCCAAGCCCACCGTGGAAGTGCAGCGCGTGGTGCAAGTGCAGGATCAGCAAGGGTTGGTGCTGCCCGGCACGACAACCCCGCTTACCGAGGCTTATATATACGCCCGCGCCAACGGTTACTTGAAGAAGCGCTACGCCGATATCGGCGACCACGTGATCAAGGGTCAGCTGCTGGGTACCATCGACGCTCCCGATCTTGACGCACAGGTCGCACAGGCCCGTCAGCAGCTCGCACAGGCCGAACAGCAGCTGGAGCAGCAGCGGTCACAGCTGGCCCTGGCCAGCGTGACGGTGAACCGCTATCGTGTGCTGGTCGCCAAGGGGGTGTTTTCACGCCAGGATGGCGACACGCAGGAGACCAACTACTCTTCAAACGTCGCCAATGTCTCGGCCGCACAGCGAAACGTCGATGCGTACCGAGACAACCTGCAGCGCAACATAGCCTTGCAGAGTTACGAGTTTGTGCGTTCGCCATTTACGGGCATCATCACGCAACGTAACGTCGATGTGGGCGCGTTGATCTCGGGTGCCGGTTCGACTGGCGGCCCCATCAGCGGACCTGCGCCGCAGGGGCAAACCTCCACAACGGGTGGCTCACAACAGGCGGGGCAATCCAACACAGGCGGCACCTCTGGCAACACCAGTTCAGCCGCTACGCCCGGCCAGTCTCCTGGCCAGGGGGGGCCACTTTTCGGTGTGGCTCAGGTAGGCCGGCTGCGCATCCTTGTGTCGGTCCCTGAGGGTTACTCCACTGTGATTCACACAGGCGGCAAAGCCCAGCTCAGCTTCCAGGAGTACCCGGGCACTCCCTTCCAGGGAGACGTCACGCGGACGGCTGATTCCGTGGATCCGAACACCCGCACCATGCTCACGGAGGTGCAGGTCGATAACAAGGCAGGCAAGCTCAAGAGCGGCATGTATGCCGTTGTGACGTTTCCGCCAGCGGCCGGGCTCGGCGGGCCCCTCATGGTCACCGGGGATGCCGTCGTAATCCGGAACGACCAGACCACCGTGGCCAAGGTCGTCAACGGGAAGATCCAGCTTTCGCCGGTGGTCGTTGGCCGTGACTTCGGTAGCGCCGTCGAGATCGTGAGTGGCGTCCAAGCCGGAGACTTGCTGGTCTCGCAGGTGACCGATGACGTCGTGGCCGGTGCCGCGGTGCAGGTACACGAGAGCAAATCGCCCGTGGAAACACCCGCTCAACCACCTTCCCAGAAGACACCCCCGGGGGGCAGCACACGTTACGGCAACCTCGGCATCACAGACCAGGGCATGCAGGGCCAGGCCGCGCAGCAAAACCACAAGGGCGCCGGGGGCGGCCAGGGCGGCGGCGGGCAAGCACAGCAGAGCTCTGGCCAGAGCAAGCCATGAAGAAGACGAGCGCCCACAAAAGGTGGGCAACCTCCTCTACCGGTACCGACAGTTGCGTTATCGGGAAGGCCCACGTCGCCCTTCGCGCAAGAGCTTTCGCAGTTGCGGCCCTGCTCAGTGGCATGGCCAGCCTCGTCGCGCAGGTTCCCTCGACTGTCCCGGTACCCTCCCCTGCGCAGGCGCCCGCGCAGACGGACACGCCCGCGACGCAACAACCGACACCCGAGCAGAATCCCTCGCCTTCGCCCGTGTTGCCGCCGGACTTACCCCTGCCGGCGTTGAGCCCGGTGCCCAACCAACGGTCGGTACCGCCCGGCCCAGCTTTAACGGGTCGTGCCCAGGCACTGCGGCCCGCCTCGGTTACACCGCTCGCACCCCACGTCGCGGCACCCAACGCCCCGGCCTCGCAAATTACGGCGACGCAGGCAGGCACGGTACAGCCCACGCGGGAAGATGTGGGTAGCCTGCGCCCGGACTTCCTTGGTTTTCTCGGCCCTTATCGGAGGCCCGTCGTACCGCAACTGTTTCCCGGTAATGAAGGCCGGCTCACGCGTTTGATCCGCGACGGCAAACTCTATCTTTCCCTTCAGGACGCTCTTGCACTGGCGCTCGAGAATAACCTCGACGTGGAAGCCGAACGGTACGACGTGGTGATCGCGCGCACGGACCGCACCCGCGCAGCTGGCGGCGGCAATCTGCGCGGTATCGACTACGGCATCACCGAACCACCAGCCGGGGTAGGCGGTCCTGGTTCGCCACTGCTGAACTCTGCGATCTCGAGCGCAAATCCAACAACGCCCACGGTCACCGACCTTACTTCTCTCAATGCGACCACGCAGATGCAGAACAACCTCGGCGAACTTGGGGTGGGATTCACCTATGGCACCGGCGCGAATATCCCTCTCTTCGATCCGCAGCTCATTGGAACCGCCGGCTTCTTCCGACGCTCAAACACCGTCACGCTCGGCAACTCCACTGACACTACTGGCACCGGAACAACCGGCACCGGCGGCGCCTCGGGCGCGGGTACCGCCACGGTCACCACGCCGCAGGCCCTCGACTTTATTGCTCTGAATCTTGCTTACCTGCAGGGGTTTTCGACGGGCGCGCAGCTGGAAGCCATCGTGAATAACGATCCGCAGGTGATCTATGGCACAGCCTCGCAGCTTGACCCGCTTTCTACCCCGAGCACCTCCGTGACGCTGACGCAACCGCTACTGCGTGGGCGTGGCAGGGATGTAAACCTGCGCTTTCTCCGCATCGCGCGGACAAACCAGAAGATCTCTCGCCTGCTCTTCGAGCAGCAGGTGCTCGAGACGGTGTACGGCGTGTCGCGGCTCTACTACGACCTTGTCTCGCTGGGTGAAAACGTGCTCGTGCAGGAGGAGTCTCTGCGGGCCGCCTCCAAACAGCGGCAGGACGACCAGGATCAGGTCACGCAGGGCACCCTGGCTCCTATCGAGCTCACGCGTGCGCAGGCGGTCGAAAGTTCGAGCCGTTTCGCGCTGACGCAATCGCAAGGGCTCTACAAAACGGAGGAGATCATTCTGCGCAACCAGCTGCTGCGCACGGCTTCACCGGCCTTCACCGCGCAGTTCGACGAGATCGTGCCCACTGGTGAAATCGTCGTTCCGACGGAGCTCGAAAGTCTGAACATGCCGGCGTTGATTCAGCACGGCCTGGCACGCCGGCCTGACCTCGCGCAGGCGCAGCTGCAGATTCAGACCGGGCAGATCCAGGCAGCCGCGAGCCGCAACGAAGCATTGCCGCAGCTGAACGCCTACGCGAATTTCGAAAGCCGCGGCTCCAACGAACAGCCGTACGAGGTGCAGGGTTCCACCGGCACCGGTCTGCCCACCACCCCGGCGGATTTAGCCCTTGGTGGCCTGCGCGTGTCGACCATTTACCAAGCTGGCGTGCAACTGACGCTGCCGCTGCGCAACCGCGTCGCGCAGGCTGATGCCGCGCGGGACATGGCGCAGGTTCGTCAGGTGCAGGCACGCACGGAGAAGCTCGCGCAGGGCGTGCGGCAGGATGTAGAAACAGCGGTTGTGGCGCTGCAGACCGCTGATGCTTCCTACCGCGCTGCGGTATCCAGCCGTGACTACCAAGTGGCCCTGCTCGATGCCGAGCGCGATCGGCTTTCCGTGGGGCAGTCCACCGATCTTGCCGTGCTGCAGGATGAAGCGAATCTTGCACAGGCCCGCTCGACTGAGATCGCTGCGCGTTCTAACTACATGAAGGCGCGCATCGAGCTCGATCACGCGCTCGGCGATTTGCTTGATAAGAACGGCATCTCGCTAGATGACGCGATACGCGGGCAGCTGCCGCAGTAGCAGCCTGCCCGCGCAGCGGCTTACTCCATCGGAAGCGCCAAGACCTCGATGGTGCGTGCGGGCAACGTATGCTGCGCTGCGCCGGGCTGCACGTGCATCGTGGATGCATGTGGGGTGATGTGCTCCGGATCGAGGATGGTGTTGGTCGCCCAGTTTGACTCCGCCTGCAGCGTCTGCACCTGCGCCGCTCCGGCCCTCACGCCTTTCAGATCCAGCGTGAGGGGCAGGGCTGTGTCGGAGGCATTTACCAGCTTCAGATACAGCAGCTTGTCTCCCGCCGAGGTCGTCGCGGACCAGAAAAAGCGGTCGCCTGTACCGGTCGCTGCCGAGCGTACAGTGTGATCGCCCAGGTGCGAAGCAAACATCACCTGCGCCCAGTAGGACGGCGAACCGTACGAACCGAGCGCGTCATAACCGATCAGGTCTGACGACCACTGCATCCCACCCGGATTCACGTTCACGAGCAACGGCGCGTACGAGGCCATCAGGATCAGATCGCTGTTGCGCTCCATGCCGGTCATCCACGCCGCATCACCCAAAGCGGCGCCAAAGTCCGGCGTGGGTGAGCCCTCCCGCGTGGCCCACTCGCCAACGAAGATCTTCGGACCACCGCGATCGGCGGTGTCGTACTTGTGGACCATCGCATAGAACTGCTCTGGCGACTTGTAATAGTGGTCATCGATCAGGTCCGGCGCGCCTGTGGTGACTGGCGTTGTCGCAATCAGCTTTAGCTGCGGATAGCGTGCCCGGATCGCTTCGGCCATCTGCGGAAATCTCTGGCTGTAGCTTCCACTCTTATCGAAGTCGTCTTCGTTGCCGATCTCCACATAGTGCAGCGGAAACGGCGCGGGATGGCCGTCGTGGGCACGCTGCGCTCCCCATTTTGTTGAGGCGTCCCCTGTCACATACTCGATTTCGTCCAGCGCGTCCTGCACAAAGGGCTTCAACTGCTCTCCCTCAACGTGGCTGCCCTTCAACGAGTAGCCGGCGTACACCGCCAGCAGCGGATCCATGTGCAGATCTTCGCACCACTCCAGAAATTCCAGCAGTCCCAGGCTGTCCGTCGAGGGATAGCTCCACGGTGCCTGGTGTCCAGGCCGGTCCACGCGCGGTCCAACCGTCTTCTTCCAATCAAAGTGATCGGCGATCGTGTCGCCCTCGAGATAGTTGCCGCCGGGCAGGCGTAAAAAGTGCGGATGCATGGCCGCCATCTTCTCCATCAGGTCCGGGCGCAGGCCATTGGAGCGCCCACCGTACGTAGGCATTTGCAGCGAGATGAGTTGCAGATCGACCGTGCCCGGGCGTTCAAAAACGATTTCGAAGTGATTTGCCGCGGTCTTCGCGCCGGAGACTTTTGCGACATCCGAGAGCTGAAGCCGATAGCTGTAGCGCTGCCAGGCTCCGGGTTGCAGCAGTACCGTGGCGTCGGCGAGACGCTTGCCTGTCGCGTCTTCCACCAGCCGCAGATGTGCAGTGTTGGCGCCGTCGCTCTTGGCATAGAACGAGCCGTCATATTGCGCTTTCGGGGCGATGCCCCAGTAGCCTTCGTTGGACACGCCTGTCTCACGGCCCACCGAATTGCCGGTGAGCACCAGGCGAAGACTGCCTGGCAGTGCGGCGCTCGGACCCTCAGTACCTTGCCTCATCTCCACGCGACCAACACCATGCTCCACGGTCCGCCAATGCTCGAAGCCCTGCCAGGAGTGCTGCACGGTTGGGTTGCGCAACAGCTCCGGATAGAGGCCGCCGTCGTAGGAGTAGTTGATCTCCTCCGTCATCAGCCCATAGAGCGTTGGGCTCACCGGGGAGACCGACGCGGTGGCATCCAAGCTGAGGTGCGCTCCAGTCTGCGCGTAGAGAACAGACGTGACGAAAAGCAGAAGAAGGGTGGATGCAACTGGGCGAATGGGAAACCTCCGCCCCGAACGTGCCGAGCTGAGCACAGGAGGCGTTGCAGATTGTACTGCAACACTTCCCTTTCCGGGGCGGCAGCAGTTACAAGCAAGCCGCAGGCAAGCAAAAGCCCTCCTTGCGGAGGGCCCTTTTGCTGCCGTGCAATTCATTACTCGACGGGCTGATTCTTTTTGGGCCGCCGGTTTGCCTGCAACACCTTCTTGCGCATGCGCAGGCTCTTGGGCGTGACCTCCACGAGCTCATCGTCCGCAATGAACTCGATGGACTGCTCCAGTGTGAGCACCTTGAAGGGCACGAGGCGCACCGCATCGTCAGAACCCGACGCGCGCATGTTCGTGAGCTTCTTTTCACGCACCGCGTTGACGTCCAGATCGTTGTCGCGTGAATGTTCGCCGACCAACATGCCCTCGTATACCTCGACGCCGTCGCCGAGGAACAGGATGCCGCGCTCCTGAATGCCATCGAGCGCGTACATGGTCGTCGTGCCTTGCCGATCGGAGATCAGCGCACCGGACGGGCGCTGCGGGATCTCGCCCGTGTAGGGGATGTACTCGCCCGCAATGGAGTTCATGACGATGGTGCCGCGGGTCTCCGTGAGCATCTCGTTGCGCAGGCCGATGAGTCCGCGCGACGGCACCTTGAACTCCATGCGCACGCGCCCGGAGCCATGGTTGGCCATCTTCACCATCTCGCCCTTTCTAGGTCCGAGACGCTCAATGACCGTGCCGACGAAGTTCTCGGGGATGTCGATGGTGAGAATTTCGGATGGCTCCATCAGCTTGTCATCGATGCGCTTGGTGACGATCTGCGGACGCGACACCATCAACTCAAAGCCTTCACGGCGCATCATCTCGATAAGCACGGACAGCTGCAACTCACCACGGCCGAGCACCTTGAAGGTGTCCGGCGAGCCGGTGTCTTCGACGCGAATGGAAACGTTGGTCAGCAACTCGCGCTCAAGGCGCTCCTTGATGTTGCGTGAGGTGACCAGCTTGCCCTCACGTCCGGCGAACGGGCCATTGTTGACGGCGAACTGAATCGCAATCGTAGGCTCGTCGATCTTGATGTTTGGCAACGGCTTCGGGTCATCCAACGCGCAGAAGCTTTCACCAATGGTGATGCCTGGGATACCAGCAACCGCGATGATGTCGCCCACAGTGGTTTCGTCGGTGTCGATACGCTTGAGACCGTCGAAGGTGAAGAGCTTGGTAATCTTTACCGTCTCGAGCTTGCCGTCAACGCGGGAAAGGTTTACTTCCTGCCCATTCTTGAGCGTGCCGTTGAAGACGCGTGCAATCGCCAGCCGGCCAAGGTAATCCGAGTAGTCCAGATTGGTTACGAGCACCTGAAGATCGCCTTCGGGCGTGCCGGGTGCCGCGGGAATCGTCTTGAAGATCAGCTCAAACAAGGGCTGCAGATCAGTTCCTGGCTCATTCAGATCCATGGTTGCCGTGCCAGCCTTACCGTTGGTGTAAATGACCGGAAATTCAAGCACCGATTCATCGGCGTCGAGATCGATGAACAGGTCATACACCTCGTTCAGCACCTCCTGCGGACGGGCGTCGGGGCGATCGATCTTGTTCACCACAACGATCGGCGTCAGCTTGGCCTCAAGTGCCTTCGAGAGCACGTAGCGCGTCTGCGGCAGCGGACCTTCCGAAGCGTCGACCAGCAGCACAACGCCGTCGACCATCTTCAACGCACGCTCCACCTCACCACCGAAATCGGCGTGACCCGGGGTGTCGACGATGTTGATCTTCGAATCCTTGTAGTGGATCGCGGTGTTCTTCGCGAGGATCGTGATGCCGCGCTCTTTTTCAAGATCGTTCGAGTCCATCACGCGCTCGACAACGGCCTCATTGGAGCGGAAAGTGCCTGACTGACGCAGCATGGCGTCAACGAGCGTGGTCTTGCCGTGATCGACGTGCGCGATGATGGCGATGTTGCGAATAGGCTGGGTGGCGATAGCGGTGGCGGTGCTCACTTGGAAATTGTCCTGTCGGGCGCTGGATGCGTGGTGCTACAGATGCGGTTGGGTTCGGATGCGCGATGGCGCGGAAAGAACGCAGCCTTTCTAGTTTACCGTACTAACCGGCGTACTGGGCGTCGTGCCGGTGCGCAGCCCCGGAGACGCTGCAGACAGGCCGTCTACCGTCTCGCTGAGCCTCCCATGTGAGGTTTGAGCAACTTTAATGGGACTGTGTGCCACAATTGATGCAATCCATGCCACAAACCTCTTTGGGAAGCTTCGGACAAGCCTCGCTCAAGAATTACAAGCTGGACCGCGCCTTCGATGAGATGTTCTCCTCGCAGGACATTCTTCGCGAGCCCTACGGCCCCTTGCTGGAGCATTTCTCCGCCCTGCCCGGCGCCGAGATTCAGCGGCGGAAACAGGCAGCCGACCTGGCATTCCTGAACCAGGGCATCACCTTTACGGTGTACGGCAAGGAAGAGGGCACGGAGCGCATCTTCCCTTACGATCTGCTGCCGCGCATCATCACCTCGGCGGAGTGGGAGCGCGTGGAAAAGGGGCTCACCCAGCGCATCACGGCGCTGAACCTCTTTTTGAAGGACATCTACAACGAGGGCCGCATCCTCAAGGACGGCGTCGTGCCGCGCGAGCTGGTCTACAGCTGCCCCCAGTTCCGCCGCCAGATGCAGGGTCTGCAGGTGCCGCGCAACGTCTACGTCGCTATCTGCGGTACAGACCTGATTCGGCTGGAAAATGGCGATTTCGTCGTGCTCGAAGACAATCTTCGCGTGCCCTCCGGCGTGAGTTACATGCTGACCAACCGGCGTGTGATGAAGCGCATCTTCCCGCACCTGTTCCGCCATTACAACGTGCGCCCCATCGAGCACTACACGCAGGTGCTGCTGAGTACACTGCGCTCGCTTGCGCCCGAAGGCCGTCCTGAGCCCAACATCGTTCTGCTCTCGCCCGGAGTGTTCAACTCCGCTTATTTTGAGCACGCCTACCTTGCGCGGCAGATGGGCATCGAGCTCGTGGAGGGCCGCGACTTAGTCGTACACGACAATATTTGTTACATGCGCACGACCAGCGGTCTGCGACGCGTCGATGTTATTTATCGGCGCGTGGACGATGACTTCATCGACCCACTCTCATTCCGCATGGATTCGATCCTGGGCAGTGCGGGGCTCTTCAATGCCTATCGCGCCGGCAATGTGACCCTGGCCAACGCCTTTGGCACGGGCGTGGCGGACGATAAAGCGATCTATGCCTTTGTGCCCGACATCATCAAGTACTACCTCGGCGAGGATCCGATCCTCGACAACGTGAAGACCTTTCTCTGCTACATCGACAAGGAACGCGAGTATGTGCTCGCCAACCTGGACAAGCTGGTGGTGAAGGCGGTCGGCGAGTCAGGAGGTTACGGCATGCTGATCGGCCCACAGTCTTCGGCGAAGGAGCGCGTGGAGTTCGCGGAGAAGATCAAGGCCAACCCGCGTAACTACATCGCGCAGCCGACGATCAGCTTCAGCCGCGCGCCCTGCCTGATTGGCGATGAGCTGGAGCCGCGCCACGTCGATCTGCGGCCCTATGTTTTGTATGGCGATAAGGTCACCATCGTGCCCGGCGGGCTGACGCGCGTGGCTTTGAAACAGGGCTCGCTGGTAGTGAATAGTTCGCAGGGTGGCGGGTCGAAGGACACCTGGGTTCTGAGCTGATGCCTGCATGCATCCGACGGCACATTTTCGAGTACAGGTGCGCGTAGCCATGAGACTCCGACACACCCTTGCAATCGCACTCTCTCTGTTGTGGACCTGCGCTCCCGCCGAGCGCCTCGTCCTGATCGATCAGGACGGCTCTGGACCCGCCGGCTCCAATCAGATGGCGATAATCGCCCTGCTGCAGGCGCCTGACGTGCGCGTGCTCGGCATAACGGAGGTCAGCGGCAATGCGTGGGAGCCCGAAGAAGTGGCGCGTACGTTGCGCATGCTGGAACTGATTCATCGCACCGATGTGCCCGTCATCCCCGGAGCGATCTTCCCCTTGCTGCGCACACGCGACGAGGCTTTCGCCGATCGTGCGCAGGATGGCAGCTTCGCCTGGTATGGCGCCTGGGGCGATCTCGCCGATCACACCAGCAATGAGGCTTACCACGCCCCCGAAGTGATTCCTCCGCTGGCCGAAGGGGTGCCGATGACGGCACCGCTCACGGAGGACGCTGCGCACTTCCTTCTGCGGCAGGTGCAGGCGCACCCGCACCAGGTGACGATCTATGCGGCGGGTCCGCTGACGAATGTCGCGCTGGCGCTCAGCCTTGACCCACACCTCGCCGAGCTGACGAAGGGCATCGTGATCATGGGAGGAAGTCTCGCCCCGCGCACAGAGGACCCGGAGTTCGCCACGCATCCGCGCCACGAGTTCAACTTCTGGTTTGACCCGGAGGCCGCGCACCTCGTGCTGCGAGCGCCTTGGCCGCGCATAGACCTGACCACGGCGGATATCTCGGTCAAGACGCACTTCACGCCGGAACTGCTGAGGAGAATCAGCACATCCCCCGAGCCTGCGGCGCAGTACCTCGCCCGCTACACAGGTGGAGAGTTCTATTACATGTGGGATGAGCTGGCGGCGTGTGCGTGGATTGAACCGGAGATCATCACGAAGGAAGACACTTTGTTCGTCGATGTCGACCTGGCGCACGGGCCCAACTACGGCGACACACTGACATGGGACGCGACGCACAAGCCGGCGCGTTCCGATCTGCGACAGGTCCATGTACAACAGGAGCTCGATACGAAGCGCTTCTACGCGCTTTTCGTCAAGCTGATGCAGGCACCACCACGGCAAGCGGCAAAGCTCACCACCGCAGACCCGTCCCATGTAGAGTGAGAACACCTCGAACGCAGCACAGGGAGAACTTATATGCTGTCACGCGTCGCCGATTCTCTCTACTGGATGTCACGCTACCTTGAGCGCGCTGAGCAGAACACGCGGCTGCTCGATGTAAACCTGAATCTTATGCTGGATGAGAGCGCCTCCAGTGCGGACCATCGCTGGCCGCGACTGCTGCGTTCGCTCGCGCACCCCCGACGCGTGCGTTGGGAGGGCAATCCCTACGCCCTGGCCAGTACGCTGACGTTCGATAAGGACCTGAAGTCATCGGTGCTTTCGTGCATCGTGCAGGCGCGTGAAAACGCACGCCACGTGCGAGAGCAGATCTCGACCGAGCAGTGGCATCGCCTGAACTCGCTCTACCTCGAGGTAACGCGCCCGGAGCATCGCCGCATCATGGAGGTGGATTCGCCCCAGGCCTCTAGTGAAGCGCCGTCCGCCTTTCTGCAGATCGTCATGGAAGGCTGCTACCAATTTCAAGGCATCACGGATAGCACGATGAGCCATGGGGAGGGCTGGCAGTTCATCCAGGTAGGGCGATTTCTGGAGCGCGCCGGCGCTACAGCGAAGTTGCTTGAGGCGTACCACGACGATCTCTGGGCGCAACCGGATCGCGTGGTGGATAGCACGCAGTATCTCGAGTGGATGGGCCTATTACGCAGCTGCACGGCCTTCGAGGCGTACTGCAAGGTTTACACGGCTGACCTTACCCCAGAGCGCATCCTCGAATTTCTGCTGCTCGATGCGGAGTTCCCGCACTCGCTACGATTCTCGATTGAAGCCGTGGAGTGCGCGCTCGGTAAGATCTTTTCCAAGACGGGGACCAAGGATGCCAAGGCCCGCGGAGAGCATCTACATCGCATCGCGGGTCGACTGAGCGCGCAGCTTGGCTTTGCCGGCGTGGAAGAGTTACTCAACGGCAATATGGTTGATTATTTGCAATCAGTGCAGCGGCAATGCCAGAGCATTCACCAGGGCATCTATGAGCTGTATATGGATTATCCGATCCAACTGGCGTTGGCCGGCTAGCACCACAAAGCTCGGACCTACCCCACTCTATTGCGTTGCAGTCATCCGTAAGCCCGGAGGCCTATGTACTACTCGATTCGGCATCTGACGAAGTTTCGTTACGCGGCGCCGGTCTCTGAAAGCATTATGGAGACGCGCATGCATCCGCGCTCGGATGCTTACCAGCGCTGCCTTACCTTTCAGCTCTCGGTGACACCACGCTGCCGCGTCTTCAGCTACCGCGATCACCTGGCCAACCACGTCCATCATTTTGATATTCCGGGACAGCACGTGCAACTCGTGATTGTTGCGGAATCACTGGTCGAAATGCAGCCCCATCTTGCGCTGCCTGAGTCTCTATCTCCCGCGGCCTGGGACGATGTCGATCAGACCGTGCATGAGGGCGACTTCTGGGAGATGCTGCTGCCCAGCCAGTTCGCCGCGCCCACTCCTGCGCTGCAAGCCTTGGGGGCGCAGCTGGACGTGCGACGCCGCGATGATCCGATGAGCGTTCTGCGCACACTGAATCAGCAAATCTATGCGCATTTCGACTACAAGCAGAAGACAACCCGCGCCGATTCGCCGATTGATGAGGCGCTGCAGACGCGAGCCGGCGTTTGTCAGGACTTTGCGCACATCATGACGGCGCTGGTGCGCACCAGGCTGCGCATCCCGTGCCGCTACGTTAGCGGGTATCTATACCACGAAGCCAACGCCAACGATCGCTCGGACGATGCGGCGACGCATGCCTGGGTGGAGTGCCTGCTGCCCGAGTTCGGCTGGGTGGGCTTCGACCCCACCAACAACCTGCTGGCGGGTGACCGTCACATTCGCACCGCGATCGGACGCGACTACGCCGAAGTACCGCCGACCCATGGCATGTTTCGCGGTCGCAGCAAGAGCGAATTAACCGTGGCCGTGCGCGTCACTCCCAGCGCCGGCACACCCTCACTGGATCGCGAGCTGCCGGTGCCCGAAGACTGGTCGATTCTGGTCGAAAAGGCACAGGTAGTCCCCGAACAGGCCCCGCCCCCGAGGCGCCAACATCAGCAGGCGCAGCAGCAGCAAAATCGGCCATAAGCGCGGCTGATCCGGTGCGCCCAGCTTACAGATCTAGCTTCTTGAACTGGCTCTCGGGGATCGCGCGAATGACGCCCATGATGTAGCGCCACAGGCCTGGAACGTAGAGGACATCCGGGCCCTTGCGATGGCCGCGGTCGATGCCGCGGATGATAGTAGCGGCGACCTTGTTCACGTCGGCGAACTTCGCTTCGCCTTTCATGCCTTCCGTCATGGCGGTCTTCACAGGGCCGGGCTTAATGGTCATCACCCGCACGCCTTCGCGATCAATCCGGTTGCGCAGGCCGTCGACAAAGACCGTGAGCCCTGCCTTGGAAGAACCGTAAATGTAGTTGGACTTGCGGCCGCGTTCGCCGGCGACGGAGCTCAGCACGGCCAGCGTCCCGGACTGTCGCTGCGCACAGTAGTTCGCCAGCCAGGTAAGCAGGCTCGCAGGCACGACGAAATTGGTGTGCAGGATCTGGTTGGCTTCGGCAAAGTTGCGCTCGGCGCGGCTCTGGTCCCCGAGCACACCGACAGCAACGTACGCCACATCGAGGCCACCGAGGGAGTTGATGGCGTGGGCCAACAGCTCCGGATGGCCACCGGTGTTGTCGAGGTCAGCGATGGCTGTGTCCACGAGGTTGGCGCCGCGCGTACGGGCATCGGCAGCCACTGCCTGCAGGCGGTCAGCGTTGCGGCCGACGAGGAAGAGGCTTTCGCCGCGCGAGGCCCAGATGCGAATGGAAGCTTCGGCTATGCCAGAGGTAGCGCCAAGTACGAGAATTCGCTTAGGCACGACAGGGTCGTTGCTTCTAAGCGGTAGGCGGGATTGCGTACCCGGCTTGTTGGCCCGGCTACGGCGTACCGCCAGCGGCGCTTCTTCCGTGGCATCGGCGCCCGGCAGGGTGGGAATGGGTGAACTCAACGGTAGGTGCCCTTCTCGCCGACCACGCGCTCCCAGAAGCTGGAGGTGATAGCGGGATCCTTGTAGCGTGCGAAGCGTTCCCACTGTGGGTAGAAGGCCTGGTACTGCCCCGCAGTCATGCGCGCGTCCTTAGCGGGGTATAGGCGGCCACCAAATTCCTGCGTCATCTCAGCAAGGCGGTCGAACAGCCGGAAGCTCACATCCGGCTTGATTGGAAAATCGAGGGCCAACGTGATGCCAGGCTTGGGAAAGCTCATCATGCCGGGAGAGGGGACATCGCCGAAGGCCTTCAGCACGGCGAGGAAGCTGGCGAGACCGGACTTGGCTACCTCGCGCAAGATCGCCACTGTCCCCTGCCGCGCGTTCTCCCATGGAATCGCGTACTGGAATTGCAACAGGCCGGCTTTGCCGTAGAGACGATTCCATTTCAACATGAGGTCGAGCGGGTAGAAGAACGGCTCGTAGTCCTGCAGGGCGGTCACGCGGCTCTTGATCTGCTTGTTGAAGAAAACCGTGTTGAACAGGCCCACGGTCTTGCTGTTCAACGCCCAGCCGGGGGCTTCCATGGGGAAGATGAGTTTAGGTTCGGAGGAGGGCTTCAGCGGGCCGGGTGTCTGCGCGTGGTCGCCCTGCATAAAGATGCCTCGGCAGAAGTTTTTGCCGGTGGAGGTGCAATCGACCCAACTCACGGTGTACTCGATGTGTTGTGATTTCTCAGTCAGGTCCAGGAACTCATCGATGCCGTGGAACTGGATGCCGGTATAGTCCACCATCCTCGTCACAATCGGCTTCATCCGCAGCTGTGCCCAGGTGATGACGCCGGTAAGGCCCATGCCGCCGATGGTCGCGGAGAACAGGTCAGGGTTCTCGGTGGGCGAGCAGTGCAGGCGCGAACCGTCCGAGCGCACTAGCTCAAACTGCGTGATGTGATTGCCAAAGGTGCCGGCGATGTGATGATTCTTGCCATGAATGTCGTTGGCGATGGCACCACCCATCGTCACGTACTTTGTGCCCGGCGTGACTGGCAGAAAGAAGCCGCGCGGGACGGAGAAGTCGAGGATCTGCGCAAGCGTGATGCCGGCTTCGGCGGTTAGGAGACCAGTCTCCGTGTCGAAGCTCAGCAGGCGATTCATGCCCGTAGTTTTCAGCAGCGTGCCGTCCTTCAACAGGCACACGTCGCCATAGCTGCGGCCCATGCCGACGGGCAGTGCGCCTCCGTGCGCACGGTCCATCATGCGGGGAAGATCGCCCTGCCAATGGACATTGCGAAGCTCGGCATCGTAGGTGGGATAACGGCCCCAGGATTCAAAGGGGGCACTGCCGGAAACGAGCGGCTCGGCTTGAGGCGGGACAGGGTTCGCGAGGCGGGGCTCCGCGGGGGCAGGCATAGCTTCAGGATAGCCTATAGGCTGGAACCGGCACCGCACCGGCTCCTCGCTGTTCGTCGCCTGAAGCCGTCATGATTCAATCTCCATTGCTGCAAAACACATCGCCGGAAACGCTCTACACGCAGCGCCTCGACGCGTGTACGAACGAAGCAGCCCGACGCCGCCGACAGCACGTGCTGTTCGGCTACGTGCGACTCGGCTGGGCGGTGTCCCTGATCGTGCTGGGATGGTCTGTGTTCGCGCGTCACGCCACCCCCTGGCCCTGGCTGCTGTTGCCCTGGGTCGGCTTTGCGTTCACGGCACACTTCCATGCGCGGGTGGTGGCGGCGGGCGCGCGCAGCCAACGGGCCATGCGCTGGTATGAAGTTGGCCTGGCTCGCGTGGGCGATCGCTGGAGCGGCTTGCGACCTCGCCAAACCCGTGTAGACATAACCAGCAGCCTGTACGCACACGACCTCGACCTATTCAGCCCCGGCGGTCTCTTCGAGCTGCTGTGTACTGCACGCACCACGCCCGGCGAGGACACGCTGGCGAGTTGGCTGCTGCAGCCGGCGAGCCCCGAGCGCGCACGGGCCAGGCAGGAAGCCGTTGCCGCGCTGCGCGACGGGATTGAGCTGCGGGAAGCACTCGCGACTCTGCCCGGTGCGGAGATTCTGCGGCTGGACACGGAGGCACTGCGCCGATGGATTGATTCTTCCCCGGCTGCTCTGCCGAACGCCTTACGCTGGGCCGCGCCCCTTCTGGCCGTCATCACCGTGCTTGCGGCCGTGCGTTGGGTCACCGCGCACACCCCCGTGCTGTTCACGCTCGCCATTGTCCTGGACAGTGCGCTGACCGTATGGTGCCAGCGTCGACTGCGAACCCTGTTCGCCGGCGTGGGTGACGCTGCTGCAACGCTGGCCGGCTTCGCCGAGCTCCTGACTGTTCTGGAGCACGCGCGTTTCACTGCGCCCTTGCTTGCGGCGGCGCACGCTGAGCTACTGCGGGACGGAGCCGCCTCAGGGGCAGTGCGACAGCTTGCCACCCTGGCACGGGCGACAGCGTTGAGCGGCAATGTGCTGCTGAGACCCTTGAGTATCCCCTTGCTTTTCAGTGTGCAGGTCGGTGTGCACGTCCAGGCTTGGAAGCAGCGGTACGCGGCACGCTTGCCGGTGTGGCTTGAGGCTGTTGGAGAGCTTGAGGCGCTGCTCTCGCTGTCTGCCTACGCCTTTGAGCATCCGGGGGATCCGTTCCCTACCTTCGATTCCGAGAGCAGCCGGTTCGAAGCGGAGGAGCTTGGCCATCCCCTGCTGCCGGCCGCCGGTTGCGTTGGTAATGATGTGTCGCTGGATGCGAACACGCGATTACTGCTGGTCAGCGGCTCCAACATGAGCGGCAAGAGCACCCTGCTGCGAGCGGTCGGCGTCGCGGCCGTCATGGCAATGGCTGGAGCCCCGGTGCGGGCGCGGAGCCTTCGCCTCAGCTTCTTCCACGTGGCGGCGAGTATGCAGGTGAACGATTCTCTGCAGAGCGGGCGCTCACATTTCTATGCGGAGATCCTGCGTCTGCGGGCGGTCTGTGAACGTGCGCGAGAGCAGCCGCCTGTGCTGTTCTTACTCGATGAACTGCTGGCGGGCACCAACTCGCAGGATCGCCTGGCCGGAGCGTCGGGTGTCATTCGCGCACTGCTGGCCGCGAATGCGTGTGGCCTGCTGAGCACACATGATCTGGCGCTGACGACGCTCGGCGGAGACGAGGAGCGTCTTATCCGCAATTCACATTTCGCGGATACGGTGGTAGACGACCGGTTGGCGTTTGACTACACCCTGCGCGCCGGCGTCGTGCAGCGTAGCAATGGTGTGGCCTTGATGCGGATGATTGGGCTTGACGTGTAAGCGCTGGCGTTCAGTGAGAACAGCATAGGGGGCAAACGCAGCGAAGCGGCCGCAGAGTACTGGGCCGCTTTGCTGTCGTATTTGACTAGAAGGTGCCTACAGCAACTTCGTTATGTGGAGAAGATGTTGCCGTTCATACCATTCGGGAAGAAACCACCCTTGGTGACGCCGGTGGGTGGCGTGCTGGCGTAAGGCGTTGTCGCATAAATACCGTACACAATGCCCAGCACCTGCGAGACCGTGCGAACGGTATTGAGGCCTGTGGAATTATCCGTGTTGAAGATCTGGCTGGCTGTGGGAGGACGATCCATACCGTCCGCAGCCGGGGAGGCAACGGCGCCACCGGGGAAGTAGATGCAGGCCTGACGTAAAGCACCTTCATGCTGCGCTTCTACGTCGTGAATGGACACGGCGTAGTTGAGTGCCGGCAGGCTGCTGACGAGGTACTGCGAACCACCTTCATAAGCGCTGACGCCCACGCTCTCAAAGGTGCGTGCCAACGCGATGAAGGCCTGATCCGTCGCCGGGGTGCCGAGCGCCGCCAGGTTCAGATTCGGCATGGGCACAGGCGTGCCACCAACAGCTGCGATGGTAGCGCGCAGAAACTCAACGTGCTGCACCTCTTCTGTCATCAGGTTCGTGGCAATGTTTTGGATGGCAGTGGACTTGAAAGTAATCTGCGCGCCGCCCGTGGCCGTGCCGGCCCCGGTGCCCATGTCAGCAGCCATCAAACCAGAGCCGGTGACGACATAGGAGTAAAAGGACGCTTCAAAGTACTCCAGGTTCAGGGCGAAATTCAGGACGTCCAGCACCGAGGGCGTGGAAGAGCCGGCGGCAACTGGAGCCGGTCCGCCATTGCTGCAACCGGCGACGCCGAGCATCCCGGCAGCGCCCGCAGCCATGGACAGGTTGGTGATCAGCTTCCGGCGGTCAAGACGTGCAGAGGAGCGAGCCGCCGAAACAGCGGAGGCCTCCGCCACGAGGGTTTCCTGGGTGGTGAGATCGCCCGTAACCTGGGGCGTGGAATCAAAATGGGTAGACACGATGGAACTCCTCCTGAGGGGGTAGGTATAGGTTTAGGCGACGAGCACAGAGGCGATAGCGAGGCTGAGCCTTAGCTCTGAATCGCGCCGTTTACACCATTCGGAAAGAACCCGCCAGGCGTTACGGAACTGGGGAAGCTGGTGCCGGTAGCCTGCCCGTAGACAACGGACAGATCCTGCCCGGTCGTGGTGGCCGGAGCGAGGCCAATTGGCTGAGTGGACGAAGAGTTCGCCGCGGTAAACACGGTGAAGTACTGCGTCGGCGAGGGCGGCGTGTCCATCGGATCGATGAAGGCCATGGCATTGGTGCTGAAGGATGCGGTCACGTTCTGCGAGATGCACTGGTAATTCACAGCACCGAGATGCTGCCCTTCGGCGCCAAGAATCTGCGCGGCCGTCAGCAGCACGGGGATGTTGCTCACGAGGAACTGGGCAGCTCCGGTGTACGCGCTGTTTCCCAGGGCGGTGAACTGACGCGTGGTCGCAAGCAACTGAGCCTGCGTGGTGATGGCACCCTTCGCAGCGTAGTTGATCGCGGGTTGGCTGATCGGCGTCGCGCCCAAACCAGTGATTGCCGTGCGCAGATCGTTGATGTGGTTCATCTCGTCATTCAGCAGCGCCTGGTACAAGGCCATCGTGGTGGCGTCCAGAGTGAGCTTGCCGGGGGAGCCAGCGATGGCTCCCGGTGCTGAGCCCTGCAGGCTGGTCGAGATCGGGTTCCCGGTGGTGACGATCGAGTAGAGATTCGCTTCGAGGTATTCGAGGTTCAAGGCGAAGTTCAACACATCTGAAACCGCTGGCGTAGCGGGAGTCTGCGCAAAGCCCTTCGGGGTCTTGATGAAGCCGCCACCTACAACCAGGGCAATGGCACCGGTAAGGCCGCCGGCAAAGCGTCTGCGGCTCAGGTTGTTGACAGCGAGTTCAAAACCCACCATCTGCTGCTCGGCTTCGAGCTGTTCCGCGGTGACTTTTTCACCTGGATTAAGTAGCGACTTGAACTTCGCGTTGAACATTGGTGCAATCTCCTGAAAAAGAGAACTCCGGTGCCGTCTGGAGCGGCTAATGGTTTACGCGGATAGGACAGGGCCCATACTGACCACGGACGGTCAATGCAACCAAACATGGACTTCCGCAAAGTGCGCTGAATGCCCGCGAATCGTGGCCGTCAGCATATCTCTTGCAATGGATGGTGTGATGCGATGAGCTTCGGCGAGGGATGCTCCCCTTCGGATGCTCGATGCAGGGCATGCGCACGGATGTATGAACGCGTACACAGATCGCGCACTGTAGGCCGCAGGATCAAATCGCACTGAGGAAGCGCTATCGACAGAGTCCATCGAGAAACTTTTCCGGCTCTTGCGCGTCAGGGATCTCCACGTGGCGGGTGGCCGCAACCATCTCATTGAAGGTTGAACCGCCTGGCGTAGCTACCTGTGGGTTGGCACGGTACACCGGGTCGGCCATCGCAGCCTCTAACGTGGTGAAGACAAACCCGCGTTGACGGAACAGCGCGATCAGCTCCGGCAACATGCGCGCGTCGAACGCGCCGACGTGCATCAGCAGCACATAGGGCACATCGCGGCCGTACAGCCGCTGCGCGAGTTCGCGATAGACCTCGATGTACTCGCCAGCGGTCGCGAGATAGGTGTCGTGCAGCTGCGCGACGGCGGCGTCGTTCCCCTTGGCCATGCAACGGGCATATGGCTCGTTCCAGAGGTAATCCTGGAAGTCCATGGATACCTCACCGACACGGTAGCCGTGCGTCAGAAGCCAGGCATGCACGGCATCGTGCTTGGCAACAGTGTTTCCTTCCTCCAGAAAGGGATAGCGGAACCAGTGCCAGTTGCCCTTCGGATCGACCGCCCGCAGCAACGCCTCGTTGCGCGCGATGTTGCGCTCGTAGGCTGCGGTGGAAAGCTTGTCGAGCTCAGGGTGCGACCAGGTGTGGTTCCCAAGCGGCTCGCCGGCCGCATGCCACGATTTCAGAATGCCAATCTGGTAGGGGTATTGCGCCACGCGGAAGCCGTTCACGAATCCGTACACCGGCGGCATCGCTTCATTTTTCAGCGTAGCGAGGATGCTGCGGACGACAGCGGGCCGTGCGACCCCGGGCGGTAGTGGGCCATGGGCAGGCAGGTCGTCAAAGGTGAAGGCCACCTGCGGCGGCGGGCTGCCGGCCTGCGAGCTCTGCGCCGGCATTTTGCGAGCGAAGGTGCCAAAGAAGAAAGCACCTGCCAACAGCCATCGCTGCCATAGCACCATGGAGCCCAGTGTAGCGTTTGAGGCTTTGCCCATCCCCGAAAAGCTAACGGCAGATGAACATCAGCTCCCTTTCGTACTCAGCCCAGTGCTTTGGGCCGAGCGCCAGGTCCCTGGCTTGCGCGACCTGATTCTGGGAGGTGCCGCCACCCCGCGTACGCTCCTGGCGTAGCGTACGCGGGTGCCGACTCAGCCTCGGCCAGCATCACGAAGCCAAAACCCTCGTTCCGCAGCTGCGCAAGCTTTGGCTCCGTCCAGAATTCCCCGAGCACGCAACGAAAAGGGGCGCAGCCGAAGCCACGCCCTTCCTGCAATCGACGAAGGATCTTCTACGCGGGGACCTGCTGTGCGGGCGTGTGCTGTGCGGGAGCGGACGCGTGGGCAGCCTTCGCCTGCTCGGCGAGCGTGGCAAAACCCGCAGGATCGGAAACGGCGATGTCGGCAAGGATTTTGCGATCCAGGCCCACGCCAGCTTTCTTCAGGCCGCTGATAAAGGTCGAGTAACGCAGGCCATGCAGCTGTGCCGCGGCGTTGATGCGTACGATCCAAAGCGAGCGGTACTGGCGCTTCTTCTGCTTGCGGCCGATGTAGGCAAACTTCAGACCGCGCTCGACGGCTTCCTGGGCTGCCTGGTAGAGCTTGGATTTCGTGAGGAAATAGCCGCTGGCGCGCTTGAGAATCTTTTTGCGCCGGTCACTGCGCTTGGTACTCCGTTTTACACGGGGCATGGTCGTCTCCTGTTTGCGTTGCTTGAGGGGTTCGCGGCTGAAGGCAAGGGAGCCTCTTCACGCGCGTTGCTGATTTCGGGATCTCGGTGGGTGGCCTGTGAGAGAGACCCAGGGGCCTCAACGCTTGTTGGCCCGTGTTCGATCAGCTTGATCGAACGGCTCGATCCGGAAAGAGAATGACGTTGCTTCCCATTTAAGCTGTGAGCTTAGGCGTAGGGAAGCATGCGGGCGACCTTGGGCGTATCCGCCACCGACACAAGAACGATCCGGCCAAGCTTTGACTTGGTTTGATTCGACTTGCTGGTGAGGATGTGGCGCATCTTCGTCTGACCGCGCTTAAACTTACCGGACGCGGTCTTTTTGAAGCGCTTTGCCGCGCCCGAGTGGGTCTTCATCTTTGGCATAATTGTCCTGCTGACTTAGGTTGCGGATTGATTGCAGGAGTCAGTATAGCAAGAAGACACGGTTCGCTCGTGCGCGCGGCCTAGGCAGACGGTGCTGCCGCGACTGCGGAAACCTGCACCGGCTCGCTGGCCACCGGCTTGGGCGGCTTCGGCTGCGCAGGAAGCACCTTCTTATTCGGCGCCAAAATCGCATGCAGCGTCGTACCTTCCATGCGCGGCATGAACTCGACCACGCCTACCTCGCCGACATCCATAATGAGCCGGTTGATGATTTTGTAGCCCAGATCACGGTGGGCCATCTGCCGACCCTTGAAGCGCAGGCTGGCCTTGACCTTGTCACCATCGCCGAGAAAACGCACGGCCTGGTTCTTCTTGGTTACATAGTCGTGCTCGTCCACGGTGACCGAGAACTTGACTTCCTTGATGACGATGACCTTCTGGGTCTTGCGGGCGGCGCGCTCGGACTTGTCTTTCTCGTAGAGAAACTTGCCATAGTCCTGAATTTTGCAGACTGGCGGCACCGCGTTAGGCGAGATTTCGACCAGATCGAGCGAGCGCTCCCGGGCTATCTTTAGAGCCTCAAAGGGCTGCATGACCCCGAGCTGAGCACCGGTCTCATCGATCACGCGCACTTCGCGCGCACGGATACGGTCATTGGTGCGGATAAAAGACTTCTGCGAACGCTTGTCGTTGAACGGTGGGATGGGCAGCCTCCGAACCCTTATAAACGGGTCCTATAGTTAGATGATCGGTCGACGCCGGGGCTTTTACAAGCCCCAGCACAGCACACGCGAGTATAGCATTGGCTCTCGGGGACAGGACATGAACGGCACGCGAAAACCCATAGGCTTGTGCCGAAACGGCACAGCTTGCACCCTGCCCCGAAGCCTGCGAACATGAGGCGAATGTTTCGCGCACACCTGCGCGTTTGCCCTGCGTGAAAATGCCGCAGCCCATTCCTACAAGGAGAGAAGACTTTGCCTAAGCGTCGCGTTTTGCTGGTTGATGATGAAGTGCCCGTCCTGCTCACGATGAAGGCCGTCCTGGAAATTTCCGGCTTTGACGTGGATACCGCTACCAACGCGCGGGAAGGCAAGCTCCGCATCAAGAAGAATGAGTACCAGATGGTAATCACCGATATGCGGATGGAGTCCGACGCGGCTGGCCGCGAGGTGATCCAGGCTGCTCGCACAGCGCCTTACCACCCCGCCGTCGCCCTGTTGACCGCCTTTCCGCTTTCCGACGAGGACTGGCAGGATACCGGCGCCGACAAGATGCTGGTGAAGCCTATGCAGACTGCGCAGTTGATCAAACAGCTGGAGAAGCTGCTTGAGAACCATGCCGCTAAGCTCTCCAGGTTGTCCGCCGCGGCCGCAGGGTCGAACCCGGGAGGTGCGGAGGAGACACCCCCCGCGAAGACCTCAGCTGCGAAGGCAGCACCGCGCAAGAATGCGGCGAAAAAGGTGACAGTTCCCGCCTAACCGGGACGCGCCGGCGCTCTGAACGCTCGTCTGTGTCACGGGCGTACAGTTTGTCCCATTTCTGCCGCTTTCGTTCGCCGCGTGACCCTTGTTGTCAGTCTCCGACGCCCCTACACTCAGCGCACGAGTACCAAACGATGGTGGTTTGGTGCTCGCCTGAGGCCCTGGCGCAGCTGGATGATTGCCCTACCGAACACGGCAGCTCGTGCGAGTCGCGCTCGGCCGTTGCTGGCCCTGGTCGTCGCTCTGCAGTTCTCGCATCTTGCGATTCTGCTATTCGTCCCCCATCCCCTGCTTCTCTCGAACGTCCTGCAGCTGCTGATGCAGTTTGTGACGGTATGGGTCTGTCTTGCCCAACTGCCGTTCGTGCCAGAGCGTGTAGGCCGGCGTTGCTGGATCGCTGTAGCTACGGCGTTTGGCATCTGGGCGGCCGCGCAGAGCTGCTACATCGCCTCCCTTTACCTGCCGGTGATCGGCCTCTCTCACCTGCGTCTCGACGATGCGCTTTGGTTTCTGTTCGGGCTGCCGTTGTTGTTTGCGGTAATCACCCTTACGAATGAAACGGTGGACAGCGTCCTCTGGTACGACAGGTTGCAGGCTGGCCTGTTCTTTTTTGTGCTCTTCCTGCTCGTCTTTTTGCCTGCCGTCCACCTCAACATGGACACTGCCTTTCTGGTTCAGGACGTCGCCTTACTGCTGTGCTGCCTGCTTCGGCTGCCCTCGGCGAAGAACGTGCCCGAGCTCCGCTTCTTTCTTCGCCTCGCCCTGTACCTGGCCGTGTACGCGCCCTGTACGGTCGTTGCCGATCTTCTGCACCAGCACGGATGGCCGCCAGGCACGCTGATCGACCTTGCCTGGACCGTTCCCAGTGCATTCTTTTGCGTCCTCGTGCTGTGGCACGCGATCTCCCCTTGGGAGCTTGGGCGATTCAGCCGCCTGGTGGCGGCTGTCAGCGATGTTCAAGGTCTCAGCGTCACGTGTCTGGCGCTGCTTTCGATGTGCGTTTCAGCCTACCTGGCCATGCATGTTCCCCTACTCGGGGGCGTCTGTATGGCCGCTTCCTTTGGCCTCTTTGCTGTGCGCACGAACTCCCGCGAACGTGCCTGGTTGCAGGCTCATGAGCAACTGGAAAAGATCGTACTGCAGGACGCGCTCACCGGATTGGGCAACCGTATCCAGCTTCGGAACAGCTTGACGGAGCGCCTCGTGGATAGGAAAACTGCCTCCTCGACGGTGTTGCTCTTTGCGGATCTTGACCGTTTCAAATCAATCAACGACAGTCTGGGGCATGCACTTGGCGATCGTCTGCTGATCGATGTGGGCAGCCGTCTGCGTGCGGCGTCCCCTTTGGGCGCAATGGTTTGCCGCCTTGGCGGCGATGAGTTTGTGGTGCTGACCACCGCAGCCAATGCGGAGGACGCGCAGCGCTGTGGAGAGACCCTGTTGAATGCGCTGCACCTCCCTTTTCGTCTCGGAACCCACAGCCTGCGTTGCACGGCCAGCATCGGTGTGGTGCTCGCGTCAGCCGGGGAAGGTGTGGACGATCTGCTGCGCACAGCAGATCATGCCATGTATCGCGCCAAACAGTTGGGCAAGGATCGCGTGCAGCTCTTTGACGCCTCACTGCTGGCACAAATGAGCAACCGCTGGCAGATGGAGGCCGACCTCCGCGATGCCGTTGAAGAAGGCGATATCGAGGTCGCCTTTCAGCCGATCCTGGGTGTGGAAGACGGCACGATCACGGGATTCGAAGCGCTCGCCCGCTGGTCGCATCCGGAACATGGCGCGATTCCCCCCGCCGAGTTCATTCCTTTGGCGGAGGAGACTGGATTGATCCTTTCGCTTGGAGCACAGGTACTCGAGAAGGCCTGCTACCAGGTAGCGGAGTGGAACCATCACTGGCGCACCCGCTTGACGGTCAGCGTCAACGTTTCGCCACGGCAGTTTGCCGACAGCAACCTGCTGGCGGGTGTGCTGGACACCTTGAACCGTACGGGGCTTGAGCCCGCGCTGCTGCGCCTGGAGATCACAGAATCTGCGCTTCTGGTGCACGAAGGAGCGGTGAAGCAGGTGCTCGCACAGGCGAGAGCGCATGGTATCCGCATTTCGCTGGATGATTTCGGGACGGGGTACTCGTCCCTAAGCTTTCTGCTCAATCTGCCGGTCGACGAGGTGAAGATTGATCGCAGTTTTGTCTCGGACATGGCCAGGGACCCTCAACGTAAGGAGCTGGTGCGAACCGTCGTGCAACTGGGCCACTCGCTGGGGAAACGCGTGGTGGCGGAAGGGGTGGAGACCGAGCAGGATCTGCACGATCTCGCGGCGATGGGCTGCGAATGCGCGCAGGGGTGGCTGATCGGTCGGCCGCTCTCGGCGGATGCCCTGGAGGCCGACATGCCCTCCATCAAGGCCCGGGTAACGCGGAACCCCGCAGTCTTTCTGCGAGCCGGGGGTCCAAGTCGCGCCCTGCCGCAGAGAGTGGAAGACAGCTGGACCGCGATCCCCGAACAAGCGTTCACGAGCCTCGGATCCGTCACCTAGCCGGCAGTGCCCACAGTGAAGCAACTTCGCCCAAAGCACGAGCTTGTCTGCAGCTAGCAGAGGCTCTAGGGATAAACCACACCCGTCAGCTTCTCGCTCGCGTCCCAAAGCGCACGGGCCGTCGACTCGTCCAGGGCCTGCGCCCGTGGCTGCACGACTTTTGGGTAGCCCCTAAATTCAGCGAGGCCGTCCGGGCCGATATAGTCCCCGCCCTGCAGGCCGGGCATCGTCGCGGCATACTCCGTCGGCAGCGCGCCCATTTCTTCGTCCTGCATGAGCAAGGGCGCAACGAGGCCCATGATTTTGGACTTCAGGTCACTGGTCCCTGGCCCATTTTCGAAGATGCTGGTGCGCGAGATGCCGGGATGCACCGCCACACTCAGCAGCGGCACTCCGGCCGCCTTGGATCGTCGATCGAGCTCCTTGGCGAAAAGAATGTTGGCCAGCTTGGTATGGCTATACGCATCCCACGGCTTGTAGCGACGCTCACTCTGCAGGTTATCGAGCTCGATCTTGCCGTTGCGATGTGCCAGCGAGGCCACAGTCACAACCCGCGGGTCAACGCTCTTCCGCAGTGCCGGCAGCAGCAGCCCGGTCAGAGCAAAGTGTCCCAGGTGATTGGTGCCCATCTGTCGCTCAAAGCCGTCAACGGTCTCTTCCCTTGTCGGGATAGCCATCACGCCTGCGTTGTTGATGAGAATGTCCAGTGTTCTGCCGCTCGCAATGAATCGGGCTGCGAAGGCGCGAATGGACGCGAGCGAAGCCATGTCCAGAAGCGCCAACTCGGCCTCGGCATTCGGCACCTCGCGCCGCAGACGTTCCAGCGCCGCTTCGCCCTTGCCTGCATTGCGGCAGCCGAGCAGCACGACTGCCCCATGACGAGCGAGTTCAAGAGCGGTCCGGTAGCCGATGCCGCTGTTGGCTCCTGTAATAAGCGCCGTCTTACCGCTCTGCGATGGCATCTGCCCCGCGGTCCAGCGTGCCGTAATCCCTGCCATGGTTCTGTCTCCCGTGTCGATTCCCTGTTGCAGATTCCGATGCGCGGGCGAGAGGGCGTGCCGTCCACGCGGCAGGATATCGCGAGTTGTGAGGCTCCGCGCAAGCAGCCTCTAGCCGTTTTCGATCAATGCCTTTACAATCAAGCGGCAACGTGACCGGATCGATGTAGCCTGTAGGCGGGACGTCCGCGGCTACTCCGGGTGCCATCGTCATAAGGGGAATGGATCTGATGAATCAAAGCGCAAGAAGCGCAAAACTCACGGGGGGCCTCGCGCTCCTGCTCCTGCTGGCGGGCACCACCGGTTGCGCAAAGCTTAAGGCTCGTGACCAGCTCACCAAGGGCATTCAGGAGTTCAAGGCTGGCCATTATGAGAAGGCCACCGACTACTTCCAGAACGCCATTGAGCTCGACCCCTCGTACACAACCGCGCATAACTATCTTGCGACGGCCTACGCCTACCAGGTGCAGCCAAACAACAACACGCCTGGAAACGTGGCCGTTGCTCAGAAGGCGCTAGACGGCTTCAACGAGGTGCTGGTCAAGAAACCCGATGATGTCGACTCCTGGCGACAGATCGCTGCCATCGATCGCAGCGTGATGAACTTCGACAAGTCGCGTCAGGACGAGCTCAAAATTATTCAACTCGATCCCAATGATGCCGAGGCTAACTACTCTGTCGGTGTGATCGACTGGCAGAAGGCCGATAAAAATGCGACCGACATCTTGAAGTCCAACAAGATCACCGACGATCGCATGGGCAATAGTAAGATCCCCGGCAAGGTCTGCAGCCAGCTTGCGGTGGTAAACGCGCCTCTGCTGGATTCGGCGGAGAAGTTTCTGGATCGTGCTGTAGAGCTACGCCCGACCTATGACGATGCCATGCAGTATCTGAACCTGGACTGGCGTCGCAAGGCCGACATCGAATGCACGAACGACACGGCACGCAAGGCCGACATCGCGAAGGCTGATGATTGGGTTCACAAGGCCATGGGCGCTGCCAAGGCCAATGAGGCCGAGAAGGAAAAGAAGGCCTCCGGCGGCATCGACATGACCAAGTAGTTGTTGAACACTGCTCCACGAAGCCTCTCGCCACCGCGAGAGGCTTCGTCATTTGCTCCCGCTACCTCTTCTCATGTCGGAACAGCATGATCCCGTCGCCGGCAGTGATCACCGGTTCGCCACTGGGCAGCAAATCCAGTGCGTGCCCTGCGCGCTCCACCGAGACGCGTAGATGGCCAAGCAAACGGCCACTCCTGCGATCGAGAGTAACAAGCCAGATGTCGCCTGACCCAGGTGCCTCGGTGAAGCTTCCCATCGTGGCCCAGAGCACATCTCCGGCCAGCTTCAACGCGTAAACACGGCCTAAACCGGTGAAGGAGTCGAGGTACGCTCCGGCCGAAGTGAAAAGCTCTATGCGGCCATTTTCGCGATCCGCCACATAGAGCGTCCCACCCTGATCCACCTGCAGGGCGTGGGGCAGGTGGAACTCTCCGGGGGCCGCGCCCGGCTTGCCCCACTGCCGCAGAAGCGTGCCGCCAGGTGAGTATTTCAGAATGCGCGCATTGCCATACCCATCGGAGACAAAGAGATCACCATCCGGAGCAAAGGCGATGTCTGTCGCGCCATGGAAAGGACTCCCATTCTGCGGCTGATCGCCGACGTGCAGAGTTTGCAGCCTTCTGCCCTCTCGCGTGTACTCGGTGATCTGTGACGAGGAGGCATCCACGGTCCAGACATGGCCCTTTGCATCGAGGCGAAGGCTGTGCGGCAGAACGAAGTCGCCTGTGCCCCAGGACCGCAGCAGTCTTCCCTTGCAATTGAGTTCCAGAATCGGGTCGGCTCCGGTTCCACGCTGCAGCTCGTAGATGTGACCGCGCTTGTCTACGGTGACCCAGGACACAGACCCTGACACCCAGCCCGTGTGCGGAGGGTTGACCGCGAGCGTCGTGGCCACAAAGGGCAGTTGCGGCGTGCTTTCGATGCGTTTGCGCAGCGTTTCGTCTGACTGGGCCTGCAGACTCCCTCCGGTGTCATTCCCGATGGGAGCAACAGGAGCCTGTGCCTGCGCGAGGAGCGTGGCGGCAATCACACCGACCAAAGCGATGTGGCTGGCTGCCGGTGGCGGCATAGAGCCAATGCTCCTCACGGTTGACGCCGCTCCAGGCGCGCTGGCCGTTTGACCTCGGGCCTTTGCGCCTCATCGTTCTCCCGTGCGGTCGGGTGCACGCCGAAGTCCCAGGTGTCGGCGTTGACGGCATGCTCCTCCAATACTTCGATCAGGACGTACTCGCCAAACTCAAGCGGCTGCCGGGGGGTAAGCTTCAGCCAGACGCCGCCGGGCATGGGCTCCGCGGCGAGCTCGATGACACCGGCCTGCCCGCCCCCGCCACCCAGGCGACGCAGCAGAAGGCTTTCTACGGCACGCTCGCCCCGGCGGACATCCACGCGTTCCAACACATAGCGGCTCGCAGCCGAACCGCCGCCAGGAGTCGCGCGCCCGGCCGCCCCGGCGGTGTCTACCGTGAACGATCCACCCTCGTCCTCGCTCCCAGGCAGGCCTTTCCCTTCCAGTCGCACAAAGAAGACAGGATCTGCGATGTGGAGTTGTACATCCGCGCGCTCCCCCTTCACGAACAGCAGATCATGCGGGACCGCGGCCGGGTCGATGGTCTTCTTGAGCACCTCGTGCGCGGTCTCCCGGTTGAGATCACTGCCCTGCTGCGCCAGCGGCACAAGCTCCGGCGTGGCCTGAAAGGTGTCCAGCACCAAAACGCTGTCGTCCTCCGGCAGGCGCAGGATGGCATCTTTCACGGTGGCCACCACCGGGGTGCGGGCCACGCGCGCTGCCTCCTCGCGCGCCAGTTCGGGACTCAACACAGGAGGCTGCGCCTGGTCACCAGGCGGCTGGGAGGGATCGTGCGCTCGCTCCCAGGCCTTCGTGGCGGACAGGTCCACCATCGACAGCGGGACCTCCTCCTCCGCGCCATCGCGTTCTGCGGAGCGGTACTGCACAACCTGCCCCTTCACGCGATAGCTGAGCACCGTCTGATAGCTGCCGTCCTTGAGGATCAGGTGCAGTCGATGCCGGGGCGTCTCGGGCTGTGAGGCAACCGGGGGTTCCAGCGGATGACGATTCTGTGCCCTGGCTACCCTGCCAGGAGAGAGAAGCATGAGCGCACAGAGAATCGCCCCAAAGCAGACCTGCTGCCCGGCGGCGATGCCTTGAGGCCTCATTGCGGACGTGGTAAGGGGTCGGCGGGGGTCGCCTCCGCCCGATGATTCACTTTGCGATACTTGGCTTCGGTTAGCTGCAGGCAAAGGCGGAGTAACCTCCCCTGGGTAGACGCCGCCAGCCTCGGACGGTATGCCAGACTGCCGGTTAGAAGTTCTGTGCGCGCAGCCACTCGCGAAACTTTGGGCCCAGGTCGTCTCGCTTCAAAGCGAGTTCGACAGTCGCTTTTAAGAAGCCGAACTTGTCGCCTGCATCATGACGACGCCCCTCGTAGGTGAAGCCGTAGACCTTCTCGTGGGCCAGCAGCGCACGGATGGCATCCGTGAGCTGCAGTTCGCCCCCGGCCCCCGGCTTTATGGTTTCGATCATCTCGAAGATGCGTGGCGTGAGGATGTAGCGGCCAATGATCGCGTTCTGGCTCGGCGCCTCTTCCGGAGTGGGCTTTTCCACCATGTCGCGCACGGCCAGCAGACGGGGATCGCTGCTATCAGGCGTGCAATCCAGGCAGCCGTAGTTCTGAATCGCCGCGCCTTCCACTACCTCCGACGCAATGATGGATGAGCCGGTCGCCTCGTAGGCCTCCACCATCTGCTGCATGCAGGGCTTGGTGGCATCCACGATGTCGTCGGGCAGAATCACCGCGAAAGGTTCATCGCCCACCAATCCTTTGGCCTGCAGTACGGCGTGGCCCAGACCGAGGGCCTCCGACTGGCGGGTGTAGGTGATGTGTGCGAGTTGCGACATGGAGCGCGCAAGCTCCAGCAGGTCGTACTTACCGCGGTTGGCCAGTTGCCATTCCAGTTCGGGGGCGCGATCAAAGTGATCTTCCAACGGCGTTTTGCCACGGCCCGTAATAATGATGATCTCGGTACAGCCGGCAGCTACCACCTCCTCCACCGCGTACTGGATCAACGGCTTATCCACCAGGGGCAGCATCTCCTTCGGCACCGCTTTGGTGGCCGGAAGAAATCTGGTTCCCATGCCCGCCGCCGGGATAACTGCCTTGCGCAGCTTCGTATACTTCATTGGCTCTCAAGTTCCTTCAACTAGGGGCTTATTACTAAGGGGGACGATAGCACGGCCTTCTCGAAATCCCGCTAAATCAATGGTTAGACACCAAAGTCATGTAAGACCACGAGGGCCGGGGTCGGCTGAGCCATTTGCAGACTTTAGGCGCACCCTGTTAGGACGCCCAGCATCGCGCTAAACGCTGCGGCGAGCCTCGATACCCAGGCAGTTGCGCCAGCGTCCCTCGTTCTCCACCGCCGCGAATGCCACATCGCCGCTGTCGCCAAAGGCGGCGCGTCGTATCGACGTATACCCGGCAGCCTGCAGCTCTTCGGCAAAATTTTTGTAATCCCACATCCACAGATGCTGGCTTCGTCCGAAAAGGGCGCGGGGCAGTGACTTCCACCCCCGCGCGCCTTCGCGCTCCCCCAGGTAGGTCTCGGCCATGAAGACGGAAGCGGCAGAGGGCTCTCCGGATTCCAGGTAGTTGTGCATGTAGAAAGCCAGGTCCGGCACCACAAACCGGAAGACTCCCCCAGGCGTCAGGTAGCTGAGCACATTGCGCAGTGTTTTACGGCAGTCTTCTAGTGCCAGATGCTCCAACACGTGCGAGGCGTACACCCGTTGCGCCGACGCCGATTCCACGGGCAGCCCCTTGATGACATCACCGTAGTGAATATTGGCGGGGTAGTCCGGAAAGCCGCGGCGAACCAGCGCGGACCGCAGAAACGGCAACCGCTTCTCCAGCAAAAAGGCCGGCCCCGCATCGAAGTTCAGCCAAGACTCCGGCGCACAGGTGCCGCAGCCAAACTGGACATTCTCACTCTGCATACCGACCGATTATAGAGGACGGGGCTGTCCGTCCCAACCGCGTACCGGGCGCCACAATGAAAGGCCCTTGGACACGACAGTTGAGCCGGAAAGCCCTCCACCAGTCAGCTTCACAGGACAGGTGAATCGTCGTGCAACATGGACCTGCGCACGATCTTCAGAGGGACCGGACCCTGTCGCATGAGCGCGTCATGAAACCCCTGCAGCGAGAACGCCGAGCCTTGTTTCGCCATCAGGTCCGCACGCAGTTTCATAATCTGCAGCTTGCCCAAGGTGTAGTAAAGGTAGAGCGCATCGCTGGTACCGCGCTTGGTCTCCACCTCTGCAATTGGCCGCGCCTGGTATCCCTGATCGACAAAGAAATCCTGCGCTTGCTCGATCGTGAGCGGTCCGCCAACACCGGTGTGCATGCGGATGGCGACCACAAAACGAGCATCACGCAAGAGCGCATCCTGCAGTTGACCAAGGCGAATCAGCTTCGACTCCCGCTCGTCCTTCGCGCCCACACCGGGCGCGTTGAAACCCTCATCCAGCATCATCTGCTCGCAGTAGTGAGCCCAGCCCTCAATGTAGGTGTTGGCCAGCGAACCGTTGCCGCCCATGCCCAGCACCTTGCGGATCTTCGATGGCACCTGCAGCTCAAACAGGTACTGCACATAATGGCCGGGATAGGCCTCGTGCACACTCGTTGAAACGATCGTGCCCGTGTTAAAAGCGGCCATGTAATCCGCCGTGCGCTGTGGGGTCCAATGCGGATCGGGCAGCGTGACGTTGAAGTAGGCCTTTGTAGAGTGCGTCTCGAAGGGCCCCGGCGGATCCATCGAGGCTTGCGTCGTCGCTCGCATGAACGGAGGTGTTTCTTCCAGCACCGGCTCGACCGTGCTGGGGATCGTGATGATGTGATGGCTGTTGATAAAGGCGATCTCTGCCGCAAAGCGGTCGTGGAAGGCCGTCAGCAACTTGTCGGGATCCGGATGCATGGTGGCCAGGTCTGCAAGCTCCTGCTGCGGCGTCTTGGCGGGGTCGATCTCTTTGGCTACCCGCGCAAACTCGGCCTGGTTCTTATGCAGATCGTCCAGCCCGATCTGCAGTAGTCGATCGAGGGGCGTGTCGACCATCTCGTTCAGCGCGAGCTCCTTGGAAAACGTTCCCGCGCCATAACGGAAGTCGCCGTTCGAACGGGGCAGCAGATCCGTCTTCATCCATTGGCCATAGCTTTGCAGTGCCGCGATCACAGCCGCGTTGCTCTTGGCGAACTCGGCCTTCGCCTGGGCGTCATCCGCCGCCGCAAACGCTTCAGGCACATCGTGCTGGAAGAAGCTGACCAGGCCATCGATCTGTTCGAGGGCCACCTCGGTATAGACCTTTGGAGGATTCTTTAGGTTCGCGCGGGCGTCAGCAAAGACCTGCGGAATCTGCTTCTCGCGGGCGATCGCCGCGCGCAGCCGGGTGTTGATCGGCGCATACGGCCGCTCCATCAAGACGAAGATGGAGTTCGTCACACCGCTCGAGTAGCTATCCGGATTCTTTTCCCAGCCGCGGACCACTTCCAATTGCAGCAGCAAAGACCGAATCTGGCTTAGCAGCAGGTCGCGATCGGCGGCAGGATCGGCATCCAGCGCACCCGCATCGATGGCGCTGATCTTTTTCTCCCAAACATGCAAGGCCGCGATCTCGCTCTGTACCGTGGAAGCCGAGTAGTTCTCCAGTTGGTTGTCGTACTGATGAAAGCCTGTGGCCGTGCCTGCCGTCGGCGCATACTTGAAGTACACCTGCTCAAAATACTGATTGCTCAAATACGAGAGCGTCTGGCCACCGCCATCAGCAGAGATGCGTTGCGCACCGAGCGTGGGTGCCAGGGCAAAGAGGATCGGCAGAGCTAGAGCAAGCGTCGACTTGGGCAGCTTCATAGGCAAAAGTCTACCGGAGTTCCCATGCCCTCAAAGAAGCGATTAGCGCGGCAGCGGCTGAAGTGTGATCGTTTTGCCGGACTGCGCCGACTCGCGCGCCGCCGTAAGAATCTGCATCGCGACGAGGTTCGTGTCCAACGCCGAAAGATCCCCGGCCGGCTTGATCACGCCACGCAGCACCGCAGCGAGATACTTCAGCGAGGTGCTCTGATCTTCCGGCAACGCCGGCGCTTTCTCTTCTGTGGCGTTCGCCTGCCCCTTGTAACGCGATTGCACACCGGTCGCATCGACGGCGGTCATGGCACCCCCCGTGCCATAAACCTCCATGTCTTTGCGCGCAAAGCTCCAGTCCCACGAGGGCATCAGCACCGCCTGGGCACCGGGGTAGCGCAGAATCACCGTGGCATCGTCATCCACATGGGGGTAGATCTCCGGCTTGTTCGTCTGGGTGACGGCCGTCACCGTAAGTGGCGCCTTGCCCCCCATCATTACGGTCATCAGATCCGCACCATAGCAGCCGAAATCGAAGAGAGCTCCTGCCCCATCCTGCCGCGGATCGGTAAGCCATGGCAACCACTCCGGGCCGACCCCAATCTCCTTCGGCCCCTCGTGCCCATCGTGCACCACCACCTTGCGCACGGTGCCCAGCTTGCCCGCGCGTACCGCCTCCAGCACCTCGGCGTTGCTGGCATACCAGGTCGTCTCATAGTTCACCAGCACCTGCACGTGATGCTCCCGTGCGGCTACACGTATCGCCAGCGCATCGTCCATCGTGGTTGCCAATGGCTTTTCCACCATTGAGGAAACACCATGCCGCGCAGCCGCTTCTATCACGCGCCGGTGATCAAGAATCGTTGTGTATACCAGCACGGCATCGGGGTGCTGCTTGTTGAGCATCGTCTCCAGGTCGGTGTAGAAGAGGCTCGTCGCGAGGTTGTACTTCGCCGCATAACGCTGCGCCAGCGCCGTATCCGGCTCCACTACGGCGACGAGCTGCGCATCAGGGTTCTTCGCCAGCGCGGGCAGGAAGCCCTGCACATGCCCATGGACCAGGCCCACAATGGCCACGCGTATAGGCCCGCTGGGCCCCACGGAAGAAGGCTCCTGGGCCCGAGCCAAGGGCAGCGTAGACAAGAAGACAATCAGCAGCCAAAGAGTACGCATCACCATGAGGCGGAAGTGTACGCGTCGCGCTACGCGGTGCTCAACTCCAAAGCCGCCAGCAGGTCGCGCGTCTCACGAATGACGTCCTCGGCCTTGCCGCTGCTCAGAGGCCAGCGCAGCACGCCCTGCGGCGTTAGCTGTGCGCCGTCCTTGGCATTGCGGCCCACGAGCTTCATCAGCGCGCCCACGTTGATGCCCTTGCCCGGCTCCGCGGGCGCGGCGTGCAGCTTTTCACTGAAGCTCAGGAAGACCATGTCGCGCATGGCCTTCATCTGCCCCGCCTTGGCCAGGGGGGCGTCCGCGGGGCGTGGCGAGACAGCCTCGCGCAC
This sequence comes from uncultured Acidobacteriaceae bacterium, assembly GCA_964242225.1. Taxonomy (GTDB): domain Bacteria; phylum Acidobacteriota; class Terriglobia; order Terriglobales; family Acidobacteriaceae; genus Granulicella. Next base: position 37,639 of record CAXTAE010000007.1, on the reverse strand, counting down.
GGCTTTACTGGCGTTGCTCGTTGGCTGATCACGCAAAGCGGCACGGCTGGAGAAGTTCAGCGCAGCTACATGCGGCGGCTGCCCATGACGCCCCGCCAACGGCTGGCTTGGAGGCTGTGGCCGTGTTGGCTGCGTGCTGAAACGCGAAGGCGCACCCCAGCCCGGCGCCGGGGGCCTTGGTGGAAGGGCAGCACGCGTGGGCGTTATCGGCTTCGCAGGGGCCGCCGCCGCCTTTCTCGGCTCTTCCACGGCCACGCGCTTGCGCTCCAGGCTGACCACCCCCATACGCTCGCACACCAGCCGGATCTCGCCTACCGCCAGCAGGTGCAGCACGCTTTCAGGTGGCTTCCCATAGCGGTCTTCGAGCTCGCCACGCACATCGGTCAGCACGGCCTCCGACTCCGCGCCGGCGATGCGCTTATACATGCGCAGACGTTGATTTTCTTCGCCGATGTAGCTGTCGTCGATGCGCAGCGAGACGCCGAGGTTCACCGTAACGGCCGGCCGTTCTTCACGGCCCTCACCCTTCATGCGGCTCACGGCCTCTTCGAGCATCGTGGTGTACATCTCAAAGCCAATCGCTTCGATGTGCCCGCTCTGTTCGCCACCCAGCATGTTGCCCGCGCCGCGCAACTCCAAATCCAGCGCCGCAATTTTGAAGCCGGCACCCAGATCGGAGAACTCCTTCAGCGCTGAGAGTCTGCGTCGTGCGATCTCCGTCAGCTGTTGCTCGGGCGGGATGAGAAGGTACGCATAGGCCCGCTTGTTCGAGCGGCCCACACGGCCACGCAGCTGGTACAGCTCACTTAAGCCGTGACGATCGGCGCGATTGATGATGATCGTGTTGGCGCGCGAAACGTCCAGCCCATTTTCGACGATCGACGTCGCACACAACACGTCGAAGTCGCCGTTCATAAAGCCCAGCATCACGCGCTCTAACTCAGCCTCGGGCATCTGGCCGTGGCCGACCGCCACGCGCGCCTGCGGTACCAACTCGCGAATGCGCTCGGACATTTCATAAATCGTCTCGACGCGATTGCTCACGAAGTAGATTTGGCCGCCGCGCTCAAGCTCCACCTCAATCGCCGTGCGCACGAGCTTCTCATCGAACTTGGCCACAACTGTCTGAATCGCCATGCGGTCCTTGGGCGGCGTCTCGATCACACTCATGTCACGCAAGCCGACGAGCGACATATGCAGCGTGCGCGGAATCGGCGTCGCACTCATCGCCAGCACATCCACAGACGCCCGCATCTTCTTCAGCCGCTCCTTGTGACGAACGCCAAAGCGCTGCTCCTCATCGACCACCAGCAGCCCGAGGTCCTGGAAGTGCACGTTCTCCCCAAGCACCGCATGCGTTCCGATGAGGATGTCGACCTTGCCATCGGCCACCTGTTCCAGCACATCTTTCTTTTCTTTGGCGGTGCGGAAGCGCGAGATCATCTCCACCTTCACCGGGAAGTTGGCAAAGCGCTTTTTGAAGCTCTCGAAGTGCTGGAAACATAGCACCGTCGTGGGCGTCAGCACGGCGACCTGCTTGGAATCCTGAATGGCTTTAAACGCCGCGCGCATGGCCACTTCCGTCTTGCCGTAGCCCACATCGCCGCATAGCAGGCGATCCATCGGCTGCATGTTCTCCATGTCGCGCTTAATGTCCGCGATGGCGTTCAACTGATCGTCTGTCTCGTTGTAATCAAAGGCGTCTTCGAACTCACGCATCATGACTGTGTCTTCAGAGAATGCGAAGCCCAGCGCGGACTTCCTCTGCGCATACAACTTCAGCAGTTCCTCAGCCATGTCCTGCATGGCCTTCTTGACGCGCGCCTTGGTCTTCTGCCACGCGGGATTGCCGAGCCGGTTCAGCTGCGGCGCGGGTCCGCCCTCCGACGATCGATACTTCTGGATCAGGTCCAGGCGCGTCAGCGGCACGTACAGCTTGGCATCCTCAAAGAAGCTAAGGATCATCAGTTCAAGCACCGTGCCGTCCGCTTGATCCAGCGAGCGCAAACCCTCGTAACGAGCAATGCCATGCTCTACATGCACCACATAATCGCCGACCGCGAGATCGCGAAAATCAGAGATAAACGCCGCGGTTTTTGACTTGCGCTGCACCGGCCGCGCGTTCACATCGGCATCGTCGTTGAGGTCGTTGGCCCCAAACACCACAAATTGCCGTGCCGTGCGTGGCTCAATGTCCAATATCTGCACGCCGTTGGCCACCGCCGCCCGGACGATGACCGGCGTACGCAAGTCGCCGGCAAGATAGCTCGACTCCGAATACACGGTTGCCGATGCCCCTGCCGCTGCATCCACGCGCCAGCCCAGCCGGTAGGGCACGCCGTACTCCTGCAGCAGCCCGGCAAGCCGCTCCACCTCACCCTGGTTCGGTGCGGCAATCAGTACCCGCGACTCGGCCTCGATCAGCTTCTTGAGCTCATCCACCATCGCCGGGATGGACCCGTGAAAGCGCATCGTGGGCCGCGTGGCAAACTCAATCTCCGAGCCCTCATGCGTGTCGCCTTCAAGCACGTCCACGGCGCCCAACTGATCCAGCTCGCAGCCCGGCATCTTGCGCACGCGATCGGTGAGCTCCCATGGCGAGAGGTACAGATCCTCTGCCTTCACCAGCGAGCCGATGCCGGAACGCTCATGCCGCTGATCGACCTTGTTCCACCAGCGTTCGCCCTGGTTTTCGACCATGGCCGGCTCTTCGGTGAAGACCCGCGTCTGGGGCCCGAGCAGGTCCAGCAGCGTCGAATTGGCACCGGCCACGGGAGCATAAAACTCCCAGCCCGGAAAGATCGTGGCATTGGCCTCACGCCCCGTCCCGGAGGCAGCCGCGTGTCCGGGGGCATGCTCCACACGCGTCTGCAACTCACGCGGCAGATCCCCGCCGTCGAGCATCGCCCCGGCTGCTGAACCCGTGCGCGTCAATCGCGCGTTGATGGCCTCCAGCAGCTTCTCCGTGGCTGGTGTCTCAGTCAGCGGTAGCAGCAGGACGTGGTCGGTTTGATTGGAGGACCGTTGCGTGTCCGGATCGAAGCGGCGAATGGACTCGATCTCATCGCCGAAGAACTCCACGCGAACCGGCCGCTCCATCTCCGGCCCGTAGACATCAATGATGCCGCCACGCATCGTCACCTGGCCCGCCATCTCGACCACGTCGACGCGGGTGTACCCGACCGACAGCAGGTGCTCCAGAAGCATGTCAGGGATATGTTCTTCACCTTTGCGCAGCTCCAGGGCCAGCGAAGCGTAATGGTCGCGGCCAAACAGCCGCATACACGCGGCCTCCACGGGCGCAATCACCAGACGCGCCTGCCCGCTGGCGATCTTCCACAGCGTGGCTGCGCGGCTTTCCTGGATTTCGCCATGCGGCGACAGATTCTCAAATGGGAGCACGTCATGTGCGGGCAGCCGCAGCACCTCATGCGGCTTCAGGGCGCCGGTAAGATCGCAGGCCGCCAGCACGGCGGTGTGCAGCGCCTCGGCGGCCTTGTTATCCGAGACCAGCACCAGCGAAGGGGCCTGCGACGCCCGCACGAACAAAGGTAGGTACAGCGCCCGTGCCGTGGCTGTGAGGCCGGACACACGGCGGCGACCCGCGCCCCCGGCCAGGTGGCGACGCACTCGTGCGAACGGTTCTGTGCTCTCCAGATCCGCAAGCAGCTCGCGGACAAAAGGAAGGATCATGCAGGTTCAAGTGTATCAACCGGGCGCTGTGTCCCTTTCGGGAGAAACACGAACGTCGTGTTGCGCCCTCGCCGCTCACCGGCAACGAGGCAAACCGTGCACCCCGCAGCTACAGTAATCTCATGCCCCAACCCAACCGACTTGCCCTTCTGTTGCTCCCGGAGCTCGAATCCGAATTTGCCAAGACGCGCAAGGTGCTGGAGCGTGTGCCGGACGGCCATAACGACTTCAAATCAGCAGAAAAGTCGATGCCGCTTACCCGTCTGGCCGGTCACACCGCGGAGCTCGCCGGCTTTGTTGCCGTCATCCTCACCTCACCGGAGCTCGATATGGGCACGCCCTCCGACCCGCGCAAGATTCTGCGCATGGAGACGCGCGACAAGCTGCTCGCCGACTTTGACGAGCTGGCGGCGAAGTCGGTCGCGGCTCTGCGTGAATGCACAGACGAGGCATTGGAGGAGACCTGGACGGCGGCGCGGAAGGGCCAGCTCGTCTATCGCGGCTCCCGGTACACCGCTTACCGCAACATGGCGATAAACCACATGATTCATCACCGAGCGCAGTTGGGAATCTACCTGCGCCTGCTGGGTGTGCCTGTCCCGGCTACCTTTGGACCAACGGCCGATGAATCGATGTGAAGGCTTTCGCTGCGGGTTCGGGGGGAACGCAGGAGCTGTTACACCAAGGGACCCCGCAGCGCGGTGACGCGCTGCGCTCCCAGCCGCGGAGCGCGGTCAGTCGCAAAGCCGGGAAGCTGCGGCGGCGCACTGCCACGAATCCAGCGCAGCTCCTTGTCCCGCAAGGTGCTGGCGAGGAAGTTGCTGCGCCGAAGCGTTCCCCCAGGGTTCGTGAAGAAACGAGACGCCCAGCAGATCAGCGACGCCTGGATCCCGCCCCGTCGCACGACCAGGTCAGCGACTGTGTCCTGGGTGAAGGCGTGACGCATCGGGTGGGGCGTGCCGCCATAAATCAGCAGCTTGCGCGCGCCACGGGCGATCTCCCCTTCCATAAGAAACGAACGCATCGCTGTGCCGACGGAGTGCTTGTCCATGCCCGCGCGGTTGGTCTGCCAGTGCAGAACGGTGGTGTTTCCCTGACGCCAGCCTCCTGCCAGACTGAGCCAATGGCCATCCTCGGCTCGCAGTCCGCAGAGAAAGCTGCCCGGCAGCTCGGTTGCGGAACGGATCCGGCGGGTGAACTCCTCCGGTGAAACGGGGTTCAGAGACTCAGCGTTGATCGCCTGCAGATCGGCACCAGCCAGGGACGAGGCAGCGTCAGGGAAGTAAACGCAACGCGTCTCCCCCTCGAGCCGACGGCGGTAGTAGCGCAGATTGCTGCGCGTGCTCTGGCTCATCGGCGCAACGGTAGCCTCCAGAGTCGGCAGCAGCGGGAGAGAGCGGCCAACAGAGCGTCGGCGGGCTGCACAAAGCGCTCCCGGCCAGCCTGCGAGCGTGGCGCGCGGCTCCGGCTCACCGGCTCCCTCATACGTGGCCAGCACAACGGAGGCTCCCCGTTCCAGCAGGGCGCGCGCTGCGGCTGCCGCAACGGCCGTCCGTTCCCCGGCGTTCGCGATGATGCTGTTGAAGCCCACCGCATCCCCGGTGGCGACGGCGCCGGTGCGCAGGCCCAGCACACGGTACTCGAAGAAGAGCGCCGCTGCCTCAATGTCCTCTACACGGAGCGAGCTACGGGCCTGGACCTCCGGCCGTAGAAACAGGACGAGGTACGGGGTGCGCCGGCCCGTAACCGCTTCATCCAAAAAGTAGGGTAGCCAGTGCATGGCCGCCGGCTGGCCGCAGCGCTCCGCCAAGACCTGCAACAGAGGGGCGAGACTGAGAATGGCCTCACGGGTGTCCAGCACCAGAAGAGTAGACGTAAGTGTCGGCCAGCTTGCCCGGATCATCGCGATATCCCCTACGTCGACTGTAGGGATAGCGGAGAGACGGCGGTATCACGCATGCGGTCCGCCCCCTGCACCAAAGGTCGTGGCGGATCCCACCTCCGTGGGGCCGCAGGAGGAGAGTCCGCTATTGGCGCCCAGCGTCGCCGAGAACGGACTCAATCGCGGTTCCGTAGATGGCCTGGCCGTACTCCAGCAGCGTCACCATCAGCACGCCGCCGCAGATGTTGCCGCCCACCGCCGGCCCCAGCCAGCGCGGGTACAGGCCCCAGGGAATCTGCCCGGTGAGCACGGCCGTGAGAACCTCGCCGGAGCTCGCAATGCAGTGGGCGAAGTTGCCCAGACCCACAACGAAGGTCAGCACCCAGATGATCATTACGGAGCCCGAGATAGAGTGCGAGCCCGACACGAGCCACGCCGCGGTGGCAATGATCCATCCGCCCATAACTCCCGACCAGAACACGGTGGCCAACGGCGTCTGGGCCGAGTCAACCCCAAGCTTCGCGATCGCGTGCACAACATTGGGCGACAACGCCGGCGTCAGCGAGATGAGGGCCGCAAAGGCGAAGGCGCCGACAATATTGGACGGCAACACGATCGCCCATAGACGCAAGGTGTTCCAAAACTGCTTCTTTTCCGCCAGCACTAGGGCTACGGGGTACAAAGTGTTTTCCGTGAAGAGCTGCGACCGGCCCAGGATCACCACGATGAAGCCCAGCGGATACAGCATCCGCGAAAGGATAAAGCTGCAAGGCGTGTTGCCCAGAAAGGCAAGAATGCAACCCACGCCCAGTGCCGAGAAGCCCATAAAGGTGCCGCCGGTGAACCCGGAAATCGCGAGCGAGACACTGGACCGCTTCAACTCCTCCTTGGCATTGCGTGCGACCTGGCGGTAGATCTGCTCCGCGCTCGGGCGCGAGAGGTCCATCTGCGAGCCCGACTCGGGCGGGGAGGGCTGCTCGTCGCTTTTATCTTTGGTCAACTTTGCGGTCCAGCCACTCTCGTCCGCGCGATCGGTGCCTTGCGACTCCGCTTCAGCCACGGCGGTGCTCGAGTTCTCTCCCATCGTGCTCCCCTCCGTCGTCGTGGGTCACTCCCGTCAGATGCAGGCGCCGAAATTGCGACAGCGTGGTTGGTAAAATCTCCTCATGCCCGCCACTGCCGCACTCTCGCCTGACCTCCTCGCCAAGTACCAGCCCGTCATCGGCCTCGAGGTACACGTGCAGCTGCTGACGGCGACGAAAAACTTCTGTGGTTGCCGCAACGAATACGGCGGCGAGCCCAACACGCACACCTGCCCGGTGTGCCTCGGCCTGCCCGGCGCACTGCCTAGGCTGAACCGCGATGCCGTGGAGAAGGCTGTGCTGGCGGCGAGCGCCATCGGTTGCCGCATCAACGAGACCAGCATCTTTTCGCGCAAGAATTACTTCTATCCCGACTCGCCCAAGGGTTACCAGATCTCGCAATTCGACAAGCCGCTAGCGGAGTTCGGCTCCCTCGACGTCATGAATGCGGACGGCCAGCCCAAGCGCATCGGCATCACGCGGCTGCATCTCGAAGAAGATGCGGGCAAGAGCGTCCACGATGGCTTCGCTGACTCCGCAAGCCGCACCTATATCGACTTGAATCGCTGCGGCACGCCGCTCATCGAAATCGTCTCCGAGCCCGACCTGCGCACGCCTGATGAGGCTTTTGAGTACCTCACGCGCATCAAGGAGATCCTGCTCTACACCGGCGTCTCCGACTGCAACATGGAGGAGGGTTCGCTGCGTTGCGATGCCAACGTGAGTGTCATGCTGAAAGGCGCGGAGAAGTTTGGTACCAAGGCAGAGGTGAAGAACGTCAACTCGTTCCGCTACATCCGCGCGGCGCTCGAGTATGAGATCGAGCGCCAGATCGGCGTGCTGGAAGACGGCGGCCGTGTTGTGCAGGAGTCGCGGCTGTGGAACAACGCGGAAGGCCGCACCTTCAGCATGCGGTCCAAGGAGCAGGCCCACGACTACCGCTACTTCCCGGAGCCCGATCTGCCGCCGCTGGTCATCGGTGCAGCCTGGAAGGATGGCATCCTGGCCGGCATGCCGGAGCTGCCCGAGGCACGCCGCGTCCGCCTCACAGCGGATTACGGCCTCAGCACACAGGATGCCGCCACCATCGCGGCCGATCGCAGCTTTGCTGACCGCTTCGAGCTTGCGGCCAAGCTGGCGAAAAGCCCGCGCCGCGTAGCCGCCATCCTGCTCAGCGAGATTACGGCCCGCCTGCGTGCCGCCGAGATCGACCTCGAGAAGTCTCCGGTCACGCTCGAAGGCGTAGTCCTCGCCGCTGATCTCACCGAGGCCGGCGAGATCAGCTCCAAGCAGCTCAAACAGCTGCTCGACGCCTGCTTTGCCGAGGGTCGCGACTTCGCTTTTGTCTACGGCCGCGACAAACCGCAGCAGATCTCGGACAGCTCCGCGATCGAGGGCATGATCACCCAGGTTATCGCCGCAAACCCCGCGCAGGTCGCGCAGTTCAAGGGAGGCAAACGTACCGTTGCTGCCTTCTTTGTCGGTCAGGTGATGAAGCTGAGCAAAGGCCAGGCGAATCCTGCTTTGCTGAACGAGCTTGTGGTAAAGAAGCTGGACGCAGCCTGAGGAGACCTCGCAATGCTGAAGCCGGCTCGTGACATCGTCGCTGCCTTGGCTGTTCTCGTGCCAGTTTGTGTCCTTGGCCTACACTGGCAGTCCCTTCCACAAAGCGTTCCAACCCACTTCGGTTTGGACGGTCAACCGGATGGGTACGGATCCAAGGCACTTCTCTGGCTTGTTGCGGTGCTATCGCTGCTTGTGTACGGCTCCCTATTTTTCCTTATACGGTGGCGAGCGCTTCCAATCAGTGTCCCTTTCGCTTTAGCGGGTGAGGCTAGGCTTCGAGCCGAAACCCTAGCTAGAGAAATGCTCGGCTGGATCCAGATTGAGCTGTCCTTCCTCTTCGGCTTTCTTCTCATCCGCTGCACGCTGGGTAGGGGTCTCGGCCGCTGGTTTTTCCTCACCGCTCTTCTTCCGGTGGTGACGGTCTCTATCTTTCTAGTTCTTATCTCGCGTCAGCGACAACTAGGTAACAAGGTTTGCTAAGCTACACTCCCACTTACCGAAGTATGCGATCTTCCTGGAAAGCGGCCCTGTTCTGGGCGATGCTTCCCCTCAGCGGCTGCCGTACCCGCGAGCTCGTTCCCGAGCGGCCCCTGCCGCCGAACACCGTCCTGCTTTCCGGGATGATGCGGGAACTTTCCGCGCAGCCCGGCTTCACGGACAAAATTCTCGGCGAACTGGAAGGCGCGCAGCACGGCAAGAGGGGCCCTGCGCTGCTGACGCCGGAGCTCGTACATGAGCTGCGCAAACGCATCGTGGGCAAGGACTGGGGAGGCCTCGATCGCTTCCCCGGCTGGACGATGCGCGAGATTGATCCCACGGTGCGTGTGGTCACCCACTTCGCCGGCAAGGACGCCAAGCTGGAGGGCATGAGCGCCGTGCATCCGGGGGCCGCGTCGGCACCACTCAACGAGGTGCAGGCACGCACGTTCCTCGATCTCGGACCCTATTCGCTGGACGAAGCCGGGACTGTGTCACTTGATACGCCGTCCTCGCTGCCTGGCTTCACGGACGCGGGCCTCGTGACCCCGCTGGGCATGGGTGTGGTGCGTGGCGATGGACCCAACGCACTCGCCCCGGAGCACGCCGAGTCGCAACGTTTGGCGGACGTACTGAATCGGCTGAGCGCGAACGGCCTTCCAGGAGCGAAGCCGTTTGCTGCAGCCGTTGGCGGGCACACGGCGCACACGCCGGAAGAGCTCATCGCCGCACTGCAAGCGACCGGGGTGACCATCGCGGTGCACGATGCTCGCTACTTCGCCAACTTCGGCCATCTGCACTACAAGGGGGCTGACGTGATGATGCCCTTCTGGGTGAACACGCAGCTGGCTGTGCCCGGCACCGGAGGTTTCTTCCACGCCGCCCGGCCGCTCCTGGTGCCCGTGAGCCACGCCGAGTATGAGTGGGAGATTCGCGGGTCGCGCTTCAACGCTGATGTGAGCCACTACTTCGGGGTGGATGGCAAAGCCGAGTGGCGAACGATGGACACGCTCGACCAGGGCTGGGTGCTGAAGCGCTACGCGCACACTTACAACGGCGCGCAGGCTCTGGAGGTCACGCGTCTCGTGGGTCTGTTCACGCTGGCCTATATGCACCAGCACGCCCTGCGTCCCGCTTTACCCTTCGGCGGCTACTACCCCCTCGGCGTCTGTCAGGATCCCGTTTCGGCCATCGAGCGCAGGATGACTGGCCGCAGCACTCTTTTTCCCAACACCGCGGACGCCCGCCTCTTCGATGACCCGCGCGACCCCGAGATCAATGCGCTCATGGCAGCGATCCCCAAAGACCACGCCGGGGGGCAGCCACCACCGGAACGCGTCTTCGGCTCACTACCCACCGACCCCGGAGCCGATGGAAGCTTCTCCGCGGTCACGATTCCAGGTCTCCCCGAGGATCTCCATAGGACCTACACGGCATGGCAGCAAGGTGCGCTGACGCACCCTCATGGCCGTCTGTTCTACACGGCGCGTGCCGTCGCAACTGGAGCGCTGGTTGTGCTTCTGCTCGGTTTCGTATTTGGTTACAGCCGCACACGCGACTGAGCTTCCGCAACGCCAATTCTGTGCAACGAAAACGGTGCAGCCATGACTCCTAGGTCAGCAGGAGGTTGACCCTGGTATGGCAACCGCAAAGAAATCCGCGGCGCAGAAGCTGGCAGTGAAGAAGACAGCGGCGAAGAAAACAGCAGTGAAGAAAACAGCAGTGACGAAGACAGCAGCGAAAAAGACAGCAGTGACGAAGACACCGGGGAAAGCGACCGCTGCGAAGTCCACAGCCGCTCCGAAGGAGTCAGCGAAAAAGGTCTCCGCGAAAAAGCCAACTAGCCGCAAGTATGGTCCGCAAGCCAGCGAAGGCGTGCGTGAGGAGATGCACGAGATGAAACGTGGCGAGCTCACGATTGGTAAGTCCGGCAAGAAGGTCACCAATCCCAAGCAGGCCATCGCCATCGGCCTGGCGAAAGCGCGCCGTGAAGGGGCCAAGGTGCCACCCAACCCCAACACGGGGCGTTAGCGTAGCTGGCGGCTTCTCGTCTGTCTTTCGTTCTGTAACGAACCGATCGGTCTGCTACGTTTTGGACTTCGCAGAAAAGCAGATCGCCGACGGGATGACAAAAGGAGCGATTGACGCTTGCCTTATTGCCCCGAAGCGGCCAACACAGCATCGGCCACCGCGGCCGCCTCACGCGCCGCCTGCAGGTCATGCACACGTACCACGTGTGCCCCGCCAAGGATTGCAGCGACGTTCCCTGCCAGCGTGGCGTTCCGTCGTGCGGCGGCGGTTGACGCCGAGGCCGCGCTTGCGGCCTGTAGCTGCCGCACAGCATCACCCAGAAAGCCCTTGCGAGACAGCCCGACCAGCAGGCCACGCCCCAGCTGGTGAAGTTGCCCTAGCTCCGCCAGGAGATCGAAGTTCTCCGCCCCGCGTTTGCCGAAGCCGAAGCCTGGATCGAGCACAATCGCCTCGCTGGGGATGCCTGCAGCTTCGGCCAGGGCGAGCCCCTCAATCAGTCCCGCAAACACAAGGTGCAGCATGGGTTCGCGGCTCATCGGCGGCAGAAGGCTCCACTCTGTAGGGCGGCCGCGTGCGTGCATCAGCACCAGCCCACACCCGGTCTCCCTGACGACCTTCGCCATGTGCGTATCCCACTGCAGGCCGGAGACATCGTTGATGATCTCCGCACCGCCCCGCGCCGCAGCGCGCGCCGTATCGGCATGGTAGCTATCCACCGAAAGCAGCGCCCCGGGCCGCTCGCGGCACACGGCCTCCAACACCGGCAACAACCGCGCCTGCTCCTGGTCGGCGCTTACCGGCACAGCCCCGGGCCGGGTGCTCTCTGCACCGAGGTCGACTATGTCCGCGCCGCCATCCAGCAGGCGGCAGGCAGCCTCCACGGCCTCTTGCAGGCCCCGTCCATCAAGGCCATCGCCGGAGAAGCTGTCCGGCGTCAGGTTCACGATCGCCATCAGACGCGTGCGTTCGCCCAGCTGCAGCACGCGGCTGCGCAACCGCCAATCGAAATGGGGCCTTGAAGCGAATGCCATAGGGCGACATTGTAGACTCCGGCGTATGAGGCTTTTGTGGCCGTTAGCCTTCCTTCTTGCTTCGCCGCCGCCGCAGGGCGTGCAGAGCTCACCGACGCCGGGAGCTGTGAAGAGCACAAGAGCGGCGCCAGCCAGCGATGAACCATTGCTGTCCCCGATGTCAAGCGACCCCGCGTCTGCACCGTCCTACCCGCAGGGCGACGGGACCACGCTGAAGGTTCGCGTGGAAACGCTGCTGAAGGACCCTTTGGTCGTGGGGGCGCACTGGGGCATCGCCGTGACCTCGCTGGAGGGGGTGCCGCTCTTTGGCCAGGATGAGGGCGAGTTGTTTCGTCCCGCGTCTACCGCGAAGCTGTTCACAACGGCCGTGGCCTTGGCCGTGCTTGGACCCGACGCCACGGTCAAGACCAGCATCAGCTTTCAAACACCCACGGAGGACGGCACCGTGAGGGGTGACCTAGCGCTCTTCGGCCGGGGCGACGCCAACCTCTCCGCTGGCGGGCTGTCGGCGGTTGGCAAACCATCTTTCGCCGGAGCGGAAGACATGCCTGCAAAGGGCAGCCAGGTGAGGGCTGACGCCGATCCCCTTGGCGTCTTCGACGAGCTTGCCGCCGCGGTGGCGACCAAGGGCGTGAGGCACGTCACGGGCGACCTCGTGGCGAATGGTGGACCCTGGGATCCGTACCCCGAGGGCTGGGCCGCTGAGGACCTTCTCTGGGGGTACGGTGCACCGGTGAGCGGGCTGTCGCTGAATGACAATGAACTGGTACTGAAGATTGTTGCGGACGGAGCGCCAGGCATCCCGGCGACGATCACGCTGGCTCCCGATCTGGGGCTGTACCACATCGATTCAACCGTTGTTACGGTGCCTGCCGGGACAGTACCCGCTGGGATCACGGTCCACCACACTCCCGGCGATGGTGCCTTTCGAGTCACGGGCTCGCTCGCAGCTGGAAAGCGTTACACGACGGAGCTTGCCATCGACGATCCGCCGCGGTTTGCCGGGGTGGCGCTGCGGCGCGCGTTGCTGGCCCATGGCATTACGGTGGACGGCGCTGTGCGTGTCCCACGCATCGAGCCCAGCGCTTTCTCATTTCTGCAGGAGCAGAGACGGCCCCTTCCCGACACCGGTATGGGGGAGGTCTTCGGCGAGGGCTTCGCACCGCGCCCACTTGCTATCGAGCACACCTCACCGCCGCTGATCGAGGACGTCAGCGCCACGCTGAAGGAGTCGCTGAACCTCCATGCGGAGCTGATGCTGCGCACCCTGGGCACACGTCTAGCGTTTGGTAGCCCTTACACCGCGGCTGTGGAGGGGGCTCGCGTCGTACACAGCCGCTTGCTGGCCGCCGGTCTCGCTGAGAACGACTTCATTCTGTACGACGGCTCAGGGCTAAGCACCAAAGACCTGGTTACGCCACGCGCCGAGGCGCAGTTGCTGGCCTACGCGGCGAAGCAGCCATGGTTTCCGCAGTGGAAGGCGGCGCTGCCAGTGGGCGGTGTCGATGGCACGCTGGCCTCGCGTTTCACAGCAGCAACCCTGAAGGGACACGTGTTTGCCAAGACCGGAACGCTGGGCGAAAGCCGTGCACTTGCCGGGTATCTGCTGTGCCGCAGCGGGCGCGAGGTGATCTTCGCGATCCTTGACGACGACCACCAGCCCGGCAGCTCTGCCGACCGCGTCGTTATGGACAAGATCGTCGAAGCAATCGCGGCGTCGAACTAAAGCTCGTGCACGACGAGCTCTAAAAGCGAGCAGGGCCTTTTCAGGAAGGCAGTGAGGCCGCGCGTTCGGAGCGGCCGGAGAGCTCGGCCGCGCGTGTCTCGGCATAGGCCGCGGCGCCCAGCAACGCACAGGTATCGTCCAGGATGATGCGCACGGGCATAGACTCCAGGATGGGCCGCATACGACCCTTGTCCAGAAAGGCCTCAGTAAAGCGGCCATTCTGCATCAGCTTCAGCACCTTGGGGGCGATACCGCCGCCGAGGTAGATACCGCCAGAGGCAAGCAGCGTCAAACCGAGATTGCCGGCTTTTGCCCCGAATGAGGCGGCGAAGATGTTCATCGTGTCTACGCAGATGGGGGCAGATTCGTCTTCGGCGCAGGTGCCGATGACGGCGTTCGGATCCTCGGTCGCCATGCGCTGGCGAAGCCAATCCGGCTCCTCCATCTTCTCGACATCGCGCAGAAAGGCATACACATTGCGGATACCGATGCCCGAGACGACGCGCTCAAAGCTGACGCGCCCCTTCAGTGTGCGCTGCAAGTAGCGAAGAAGCTCGATCTCCCGCTCGTCGCGCGGCGCAAAGTCAACGTGACCGCCCTCTGAGGCGAGCGGCGTGTGCCGCCGCAGCTTGGGGTCCCACACCAGCACCGACTCGCCCAGCCCGGTACCCGCGGAGATCAAACCACGGTGCCCCACCGCGCTCACGTCGCCATCGTGCAGAGTGAAGATCTGATCCTTGGCGAGCTCAGGAATCCCGTAACCATTGGCCTCAAGGTCGTTGATGAGAAAGATGTGCTCGATGCCGAGGTTGTGCTGCAAGCTGCGCGTGTCCAGCGTCCAGGGCAGGTTCGTAAGCTTCAGCCGCCCATCCTTCACAGGGCCGGGGCAGCCAAAGCAGGAGGCGACGATCTCCTCCTTCTTCTCCGTACCCTTGCCCAGAAAGGCGTTCACGACATCGTCCAGACAGGCGTAATCGGCCGCCGGAAACTTCTCATCGCGCAAGCGCACCAACGCCCCACTCGCGAAGTTGTACAGAGCCAAATGAACCTTGGTACCGCCGACATCCCCAGCCAGAATCATGCGTTCCTGTTGCTCCCTTGCTGCGCGAAACTGTTAGAGGGTCAGCGTGCCGATCTTGCGCGTGCCGTCGGTTGCCGAGATCTCCGCAGCTGACGGTAGCTTAGCCGCAGCGGCCTCGTCCAGTTGCAACAGCAGCCGGCCGTTGCTGGGCCGGATCAGTTGCGAAGGTAAACGCTCCGGATCACGCGGCCCGGTGAACACCTCCGCGACAATCGCGGTCTTGGCCGCACCGCCGATATCGAAGGCCACCTCGGCCGCCTGGTTGATCACCGTCCAGGTCAACGAGATGCGCCACGTATCCTTCTGCGGGACATGGTTCGCGATGGCGAGGCGGCCCATCTCGTGCAGCCCCTCCGTATGCGGAAACAGGGAAGCGGTGTGGCCGTCATCCCCCATGCCCAGCAGCAGCAGGTCGAAGGCCGGCGACTCCGCACCTTCTAGCTTCATGCTGTTGCGCAGAACACTCTCATAGCGTGAGGCGGCCTGCTCGGGATCAAGCTCGCCTTCCATGCGGTGTACGTTGCCGTCCGGGATCGCGACGTGATCTAGCAGCAACGCCTTGCAGACGCCGTAATTGGACTCTGGATGCTCCGGAGCTACGCAACGCTCGTCCACCCAATACAACTGCAGCTTGTCCCACGGAATGGTGCTCGCAAATGGCTGTGCCGGGTCAGCGAGAATGCGAAAAGCAGCCTGGGGCGTGGAGCCGCCGGAGATCGCCACGCGGGCGACTCCGCGCTTCTTCACGGCTTCTTCGACTTTGGTTGCAAAGAGCTTCGCGGAGGCCAGTGCCAGGTCTGCCGCCGTGGGCCAGACCTGGTAGGTCACTTGGATTGGCTGTGGCATCGGGCTCCCTCCGCCTACAGCTTCGCCCAGTGGCGACCGTCGCGTGCGAGCAAATCGTCAGCGGCTTTGGGGCCCATGGTGCCGGACTCGTAGTTGGGGAAATCAGCTGGCTTCTCGGCCTTCCACTCCTCAAGAATCGGCGTCATGAGTGCCCAGGTGGCCTCCACGCCGGCGCGCTCGGCGAACAGCGTCCCATCGCCCAGCATGGCGTCCAGCAGCAGGCGTTCATAGCCGTTGGCAGAGCTCTTACCGAAGGCGTCGGCATAGCTGAAGTGCATCTCCACCGGCTTCACATTTGTGGTCGGCCCGGGAATCTTCGCCCCAAAGATCAGCGTGATGCCTTCGTCGGGTTGAAT
The DNA here is from genome assembly GCA_964242225.1 of uncultured Acidobacteriaceae bacterium. GTDB lineage: Bacteria > Acidobacteriota > Terriglobia > Terriglobales > Acidobacteriaceae > Granulicella. The sequence continues at coordinate 21,868 of CAXTAE010000007.1, read as the reverse complement.
GCGCATTTTCAGCACGTTGGGGCACACCTGGCTCTCCGAACTGTTCAGCTTGAAGAGGTGCAAGGGAGGCTGCTTAAAGGTGACCGTTACCTCAGTCACCCGCTTGGCAAGGCGCTTGCCGGCGCGGATGTAGAAGGGCACGCCCGCCCAACGCCAGTTCTCGATCGACAGCTTCATCGCCGCGAAGGTCTCGGTCCCTGACTCGGGGTTCACACGATCCTCCCGCCGATAGCCGATGACCGTCTGCCCATCCACAGTGCCGGCGGCGTACTGGCCACGCACGGTGTCACTCACGGGAACCGGCTCGATGGCGCGCCACACCTTCAGCTTTTCGGTGCGCACAGCCTCGGCCTCAAAGTTGTCAGGTGGCTCCATCGCCACGAAACTTAGCACTTCCATCACATGGTTCTGCAGCACATCGCGCAGCGCACCGGCGGTCTCATAAAAGGGCCCACGGCCTTCGATGCCGATCGATTCAGCCGCCGTGATCTCCACGTGATCGACGAAGTTGCGGTTCCACACCGGCTCGAAGATGCCATTCGCGAAACGGAATACGAGAATGTTCTGCACTGTCTCTTTGCCAAGATAGTGGTCGATGCGGAAGATCTGGTTTTCGCCAAGAACGGCGTTGATTTCCGCGTTCAGTTTCTTAGCGCTTTCGAGATCCACGCCGAACGGCTTCTCGATGATGACGTGCACGAATTGGCCCTCACCAGCCTGCGTCATGCCGTGCTTGGCCAGGCGCTGCGCGATGTCGGCGAAGAACTCCGGCGCGACCGCAAGGTAGAAGAGCCGGTTGCCCTTCGTGCCCATTTGCTCGTCTAACTCGGCCAGAAATGCCTTGAGCTTTTCGAAGCCTTCATCATCGTCGAAGTTGGTCGCAAAGTACTTCACGCGGTCCATGAACGGCTTCAGTTTGGAGTCCCCGCCATCCACGCCGCCGCCCTTCAGAATGCCATCCTGCATGTCCGGGGCGAAGGTCGCGGAGAGATCGCGGCGCGCGACGCCGACTACCGCGAAGTCCTTCGGGAGTAGATTCTGCTGCTCCAGGTGAAACAGCGCGGGCAAGAGCTTGCGCTTGGTCAGATCGCCCGAGGCGCCAAAGATCACCACAACGCACGGTTCAGGAACGCGCTCATTCGATTTCGTCTCGCTGGCTGTTCCGCTATCCGCGGGAGACTGCCCTACCTCTGCTAGTGCTGCCATACCTGTTCTCCCTCAACGACCACTGCGGGTCGGTAAATCGGTGCCGGCGGCGGTGACACGCCTGCCTTCTGCGCTTTCGATGCCGGAAAGCGGTCCCGCGGTGCGCCATCCGCAGGTGCCGTGTGTTCATCTGCAATTCGCTCTAACCGAGTGGTCACCTGGCTAGTGGCGCACCATTGTCAGCATACCGTTGGCTTCGGCTTCTAGCGCTTATCTGCGTATGGCGCCGCGGTCATCGAGCTTGCGCCGTCCGGGAAGTCTGCACCATTCGTAAGGTTTTGCCACTGGTCCAGCTCTGCCGTCCAGTCCTCGATCTGTTTGCGGAAGCGGGTTAGTGCGAGCTTGCCGAGCAGCAGATGCTTGGGTGGTTCGGGTGCGTTGATCGCCTCTACGATGGCTTCCACCGCACGCTGCGGATCGCCGGCCTGCTTGCCGGCCTGCGTCTTGAAGTACTCGCGGGTCTTGCCAACCGTTTCCTCGTAATCCGAGATGCGTCGTCCGGCTTCCTGCCCGGAGCGACCCAGAAAATCGGTGCGGAACGGCCCGGGCTCGACCACCATCACATGCACACCCAAGGGCTTCAGTTCGCCATACAGCGCCGCACTTAAACCCTCGACCGCGAACTTGCTGGCATTGTAAAAACCCCAGCCCGGCGAGCCGATCAGACCGCCGATTGAAGACAGGTTGATGATGGCGCCGGAACGCCGTTCGCGGAACATCGGCAAGAACGCCTGGGTGAGGTTAATTAAGCCGAAGACGTTGGTGTTAAACATCGGCATGTACTCATCATGGGTGACCTCTTCTACCGCGCCACACACCCCGTAACCAGCATTATTGACCAGCACATCAATGTGTCCGACGCGCCCGATCGCATCCGCGACAGCAGCCTTGATGGAGGATTCACTCGTCACATCCAGCGGCAAAATCGTCGCACTACCCGGGTAGCGTGTGGTTAGATCAGTCAGCTGATCCACCTTGCGAGCCGTGGCTACGACGGTCGCGCCGCCCTTAAGCAGATACTCCGCCAGGAGGCGGCCAAAGCCGGTGGACGCCCCTGTGATGAACCAGTTGTTGCCGCGTTGCATACCATTCTTCTCAGTTGCCATGGTCTATGGGATGGCAATTTCCCACATGGCGATGCTAGGCTCCGCAAGGCGGTCAGCGGAGATAGCTGTTCCGTGAATGCAGAGTGATGTCCTTCGGCCGCATACGGGGGTGCTCTGCGAAGAAGGCCGGACTCAGGGCCAGCCGCAGATGACACACTGTGCCGGCTGCCCGGATGACACTCGGGCGGTAGCCGAGCGTATAGCGATGCCGCAGCGTGTCGAGCAGTGCCGCGAGCCGCTCGTCGGCGTCGCCCGCGGTGGCCTGCAGCACAGGGCCGCCTGTACTCTCGGCGTAGCGCTCCAGATCGCCGTAGCGTCCTGTGGAGAGCGGCCTGCTACCACGCTCGATTAAGGCGCTGACCACGGTATTGGAGCGCAGAAGCGCCTCTGCTGCCTGCGCCTCCGTATGCAAGACCGCCGGGGCATGGTGGGCGAGGGACCGTTCGCTCTCTTGATCGTTAGCGGAGCCATCGGTTAGCCAGATCTGCACACGGCGCGCGCCCGGAAGGCGTGTGCGGGCGGACTGTTCCGCTGCCTCCCAGAGGTCTTCGAACACAAACGTCGGCTCGTTCCTGTCATACGTGGACGAGGCGTCGTCGATGCCCTCCACAGCGGTCATGCGATCCCGCGTGAACGGCTGCACCAGCTTGGTCTGGGAGGAGAAGCTCATGACAGCCATCTCATCCTCCGACCGAAGATGCCGCAACACGCTGGCCGCTCCACCGGAGAGGTGCACCAGCAGCGGATGCACCGTATCGGTGAGGTCGAAGAGCAGCACCAGCGAGAGCGGCAGCTGATCTTCGCTCAAGCTGGTGATGGTCTGCGGAGCATCGTCCTCGGTAAGGAGGAAGTCGGCGGGGGTAAGGCCTTCGATCGACTCACCTGTCCTTTTCAGCTGCACCGTCGCATCTACCAGCACCAACTGGGTGCTGATGTGCAGCGTGGGGACCTCGGGTGCGCTCGTTGCGCTTTGTGCCGGCGCCTGCAGGCAAATGCAGCCGCAGAGCGATAGGGGCAAGGCTCCTCGCAGCCACTGGGTGAGGGGCATGGCGTGCCTTACGGCCGCAGCTCCTGGACGCCGTCCTCGCCGGCAACCAGGGCCAGCGTGGCCATGTTGAGAAACAGACCATGCTCCACCACGCCGATGATCGCGCGAATCTCCGCCGCGGTCTTTTCCGGATCGGGGATCGCCTGGCAGAAGCAATCGAGGATCAAATTGCCTTCATCCGTGATCCACGGACCCTCGCCATTGCCGGCCGGGCGCAGTCTGGGGTTCATCCCAAGCGCTTCCAGGCGGCGCTGGACCAGGGGCAGAGCCACCTCGAAGACCTCCACCGGCAGCGGGAATTTGCCCAGCGTCTCCACGATTTTGGAGCTATCGGCCACCACGATGAAGCGCTTTGCCGCCGAGGCGACGATCTTCTCGCGCAGGTGCGCTCCGCCTCCGCCCTTGATCAGGTCCAGCCCCGCACCGGGCCGGCGACACACCTCATCCGCGCCATCGATGTTGAGGTCGAGCACAGGGGTTTCCGCGAAATTCGTGATGGGGATGCCGAGCTGCTGGGCCAAGGCGCGGCTGGCGTCAGAGGTGGCAATTGCCTTGATGTGCAGCCCCTCCGCCACCCGCTTGCCGAGCTCCTGGATGAAGAGCGTGGCTGTGGTTCCCGTGCCCAGGCCAAGGGCCATGCCGTCCTCGACGAACTCCACGGCACGTTTGGCTGCGAGCAGCTTGGCTTCGTCCTGCGTCATGGCTGCCATGTTACCCGTTTGGGGAGGGTCGCCTGCAACGGGTGGCTTCGGCTGCCATGCAATCTCCCCTGCACAAACGTGTATGGCCGCATGTATGCTTCCGCCCATGCTCCCTCATGGCAACGATCGGCGCTTGTCGCTGTGGCGGTGGTTCGTCTTCGCCGGAGCCGCCGGCCTCGCTGTGGCGATCATTCTGGCGGACTTGCTGTCGCACGACTTCGCTTCGCCCCGGACGCTCGAACTTCTGTGGCCGAGCAGCATTGTGGGGGCGCTCGGCAAGTCCACCGTGCCTGCACAGCTGCTCGCAGTGCTCGTCATGTACGGCGGCCAATTCCTGCTCTACGGCCTGATCGGGCTGGTGGCGGCGGCCATCGTGGACCAGGTACGAAGGAAGCAGTCACACCGTTAAGTGAAAAGGGACCGAAGCCGAAGCCCCGATCCCCTGTTTTGCTGGTCCTGTTCCGGCTTTTATTTCTTTACCAGCGACTTCGCCTTCTCCACCACATTGCCGACATTAAAGCCGAACTTGTCGAGAACCTCAGGCCCTGGCGCTGAGGCGCCGAAACGGTCCACGCCGATAGCGATGCCGTCGCGGCCGATGTAGCGCCACCAGCCCATGGTGGCACCGGCTTCGATGGAGATCTTCGGCGTGCCGTGCGGGAAGATGCTCATCTTGTAGGCCTCTTCCTGCTCCTCAAAGATCTTGAAGCTGGGCATGGAGACGATGGTGGCGTTGATGCCCTGCTTCTTGAGCTCTTCACCCGACTTCAGCGCGAGTTCCACTTCAGAACCGGTGGCGACAAGGATGATGTCCGTGCCGTGCTGCTTCAGCACGTAGGCGCCCTTGGGAACGCCTTCCATAATCTTGTACTCCGCGGCATCCATAACCGGCAGGTCCTGGCGCGAGAGGGCGAGGAAGCTGGCGTTCTTGCGCTCGACCATCAGCTTCCAGCAGGCGGTTGTCTCGTTAGCGTCTGCGGGACGGAAATCGGTGAGTTGTGGGATGGCCCGCAGCGCCATCAGGTGTTCGACAGGCTGGTGCGTGGGACCATCAGCCCCCAAGCCGATGGAGTCGTGGGTGAAGATGTACAGCGAGTGCGAGCTTTGCAGCGCGCCCATGCGCAGCGCCGACCGGCAGTAGTCGGAGAAGGTGAAGAACGTGGAGCCGAAGGGCAGCAGGCCACCATGGGCGGCGATGCCATTCACGGCGGCCATCATCCCAAACTCACGCACGCCAAAGAAGACGTTGCGGCCCTTGGGATCCATGTGGAAGTTGCCGCTGTCCTTGAAGATCGTCTTGGTGGAACTGGTGAGATCAGCCGCGCCGCCGAACAGCTCCGGCAGCACTGCCCCAAGCGCGTTCAGGATGACCTGCCCGGCGTTGCGCGTGGCGACCGGCTTCGCATCGGGGCCGCCCGGGAAGGTGGGCAGAACCTTCTCCCAGCCGTCGGGCAACTTCATCTCCGTGCAGCGCGTGTACTGCGCACCTAGCTCGGGATTCCCCTTTTTATAGTTTTCAAAGTTCGTCTGCCACTCTTCTTGAGCTTTCTTGCCCTTGTCTACGGCCTTGCGCCAGTTAGCGAGAGCTTCGTCCGGTATGTAAAAGCTCTTGTCCTCGGGGAAGCCGAAGAACTTTTTCGTCGCCTTGGTCGCCTCGGCACCGAGTGCCTCGCCGTGCACACCCTTCGTGCCCTGCTTGGGCGAGCCATAGCCGATGACCGTGCGTACACGGATGAGCGACGGCTTGGTGCGCTCCATCTTCGCCGCCTCGATGGCGCGATTCAGTTCGCCAAGATCGTTGCCGTCCGAGACGAACTGCACGTGCCAATCGTAGCCTTCGAAGCGCTTCGTCACATCTTCGGTGAAGCTGAGGTCGGTGGGCCCATCGAGCGAGATCAGGTTGTCATCGTAGAGCAGGATCAGCTTGCCCAGCTGCAGCGTGCCAGCCAGCGAGCAGCTCTCATGGGAGATGCCTTCCATCAAATCGCCATCACCGCACAACACATAGGTGTAGTGGTCGACAATTTTGGACTCGCCGGTGTTGTAGACGGCCTCCAGGTGCTTCTCAGCAATGGCTAGACCGACGGCCTCGGCCAGACCCTGGCCGAGCGGGCCGGTGGTGACTTCAATGCCGGGCGTTTCGCCATACTCCGGGTGCCCGGGGGTATGCGATCCCCACTCGCGGAAATTCTCGAGCTGCTCGAGCGGCAGATCGTAACCGGCCAGGTGGAGTACACCGTACTGCAGCGCCGAGGCATGGCCGTTTGAGAGCACAAAGCGGTCACGATCCGACCAGAGTGGATCGTGCGGGTTGTACTTCATGAACTTGTGGAAGAGCAGGTAAGCGATGGGCGCGCAGCCCAGCGGGGCGCCGGGGTGGCCGTTCTTGGCCTTTTCCACCTGATCGACCGCGAGCAGGCGAAGCGTGTTGATGGAAAGCTGATCGAGATCCGAGCCGGTCATCGGTTCGGCCACGGGAGAGGTCTGCGTTGAGCTCATAAGCGGGTCCGTTTCTCTTCTGCAATGTTCCGCGATTGGGGAGTGAGCGGGCGCGCCGGCGGTTGCCTTACCACCGTGCCTCAAAAAGCGAACCCGGCGCGACTCCTCGCGATGCCCAGTGTACAGGCGCGGCGCCCTCCGCTGTGCCAGGGGCGCTTATCTGGGCACCGTCAGGTGGTGCCGGACGCCCGTCCGCAGACCAGGTCCAGCAAAGCCGCAGTGAATCCAGGTAGTCAGGCGCTCGCAGGCGCAAGCTTGAGCGATTTGCTGCCCGAATTGCTCCGCTTACCCCCTGAGAGAGCCGGCTGCGCCGATTAGGGGGCTTGCACTGCACAAAACTGCTGAATCAGGAGACCTCATTTAGGCACGTTCTACGTCATCGGCCTGCGGCCCCTTGCTTCCCTGCACGATGAAGAACTTCACTTCATCGCCTTCGCTAAGGGACTTGTAGCCTTCTGACTGAATACTGCTGAAATGGCAGAAGACATCCGGGCCACCCTCATGGCTGAGAAATCCATACCCCTTTGCGTTGTTGAACCACGCCACCTTACCGCGCAACTTATCCATAGCCCAACCTCCTTGCAAGTAGCAAACCTTATAGGACTGTATCGGGAGTTCTGTCCCCTGGGTACTTTGGAGGCCGTTCGCTTCTCTGTGGCTTTCGGTCGTACCAAGACGCGACCACTGGTCGAGGTCGTTCGGAATACGTGAGTGTCGCCTCAGTGGTGCGATCCGGTCGAGGCCGCGGGCGGCCCAGCCGCTGCACTATGAGCTGCGGCCGCCGCGCCGGCAACCGGGGCGTGGCCGGCCTGGCGCACCGTTGAAGAAGTCGCAGGACGCAGACTCTCCGGCGCAGGCAGGCCCGCCCTGCCAGGCACGAAAGGGTCTGCGGTACGGTGACCGGACGCTGTGACTGGACGGCTCACGGGAGGGTCTGCACGGTGAAAGAGAGTAATCGCCCCCGAGCCGCCGCTGGCAACACCCGCACCACTGACGTTGCCACGCTCGATGAGACTTGTGAGCCGGACTGATCCTGGCCGCGCGGAAATCGGCGGCAGGGCGGTGGGGCTCTGCGGCAGGAGCATGGAACGCGACGGCTCCACCGCGGGACGGAGCAGAAGTGTTCCGGTGGCCAGCGTGGCCGCAGGTAGCCGCAGGGCCGCGCTGCCTACAGGGTCTCCCGCGGCGAAACTGCTTTGTGAAACGGCAACGGTGGCGAGCCCGCGATTGACGAAGCGATGCTGCGCGCCAGGGGTCCCGGAGTAAACGCTCACGGCACGCTGATTGTAGAGACCCTGCACCTCGGCTGCGTCGGGGTTGTATATGTTGCTGACGTTTACTCGGTTCCGGTACAGGGTGCTGCCGGTATACCAGGGGAAAAACGGTTCGCGCGGCCCCAGGGGAAACCAGGCCGTCACCCCGGCGTTCACGCCGATGCCCAGGGCCGCGCCAATCTGCAGCCCTCCGGCGAAGACCACCATGGCGGGTGCGTACACCGGGCGCACGACGCGCGGTCCGGGAATCCAGCCCCAACGGCCACCGACCTCCGTCCAGCGGCCATAGTGAAAGGGCGCAAAGGCCCAGGGCTCCGACCCCACCCAGGTCCAGCCCCAGGGGGCGACGTAGCGCCAATGGCCGAAGCAGTAGGGGCGCCACTCCGCAGAGACGGCGGGGTACCAGACCGGACCAAAGTCGCTGGAGTCCCAAGAGCCGTTGGCGGCGAGGTCCTCACTCCCAACTGTGTCCGGGTTCACGTAGGCGCTGGCGGCATCCGCCCCGCTGGCCTGGGCATCATCGCGGCTATCGGAGAAGCTATCCAGGCTGTCCGCCTCTGCCGGGACGAGCGGCTCGGTGTAGGCAGCCCCCACGGTGCTGGGATCACCCCCATGCAGGCGGATGCGGCCTCCCGGCGCGAGCACCTGGCTGCCGCCGGGGCTATCCACCTGGACCTGCCCGGAAATCGAGGCGATTGTGGTACTGTGCAGCGCGGGGTCGACATCTACCCGCAAATCGCCGGGCTGCAGGACGGTGATGGCGGCCTCCGGACTGTCCACTTCCAGCACGGTGCCAGGCGCGAGCGTGTAGGAGCGCATGTGCACCGAGCCCGCCGCGACGCCAAACTGCGCGAGCGTATCGGTCATGGCGCTCACGGTTACGTCGGCGCCGGCGCCCAACCGCACGGCCACACCCGCAGAGGCGAGCTCCGCGGCGGCGGAAGGGTCGGCGTAGACACGGTCGCCGGTGGTGAGCACGCCGTTGACCTCCGCCGCGGTAAATTCTTCCAGCCCGGCGGGCTCGACGGAGACATTTCCGGTCATCCGGCTGAGGCGCAGGACGCGGGCCGGCGGGTCCGCAGACCTCGCGGCTGGCTCCGCCGCACGCTCCGAACTCGCAGCAGCATCGGACGCCGCCGCGTCGGGGACGGCACCCATCTGCGGCGCAACCTCTGGGGCACCCGTCTGCGGCGCGGTTCCGGCCGCGTCGGGGACGGCACCCATCTGCGGCGCCCCCTCTGGGGCACCCGTCTGCGGCGCGGTTCCGGCCACATCTGGGCGCTCTTCCGCCACGGCCGCACGGCCTAGCCCGGAAAGGAGCAGCCCCGTCAGCAAAAATGTAAACAAGCCGACACTGCTCAGCAGTCCGTGCGTCGTACCCGATCTGTGCTGCGCAACGCTCATCGGACTTCGGTGACTCCTCGGTGTACTGTCTTCGGTCTCAGGATCGCACGGTGGATTCACAGGTTGTAGCGGATCCCTGGGACGAAGGTGGCATGGGAGGGACGCACACTGAAACTGCCCGTGAGCAACCGCACCGTACACGCTTCCACTTCCCTGCGAAGGAACGCGAAAGTTTGTGTGAACCAAAAGAATCGTTCGCCCGTATGCTTCGGCAATGCTCACGTGGACACAGCCGGGGCGTGCAGGAGAGTCCATGCAGCCCCTTCGTCCCATTCTTTTGGTCGGCAGCCTGCTTCTTGCCCAGCCAATCATTGGTTGTCAGATCGAAAAGCACGAGCACGGCAAAGGGGACGACGTAAAGATCGGCACGCCGTTCGGCTCAATGCAGGTGCAGACCGATGAGGCTGCCGCGCTGCGCGGTTTGGGACTGACGCCGTACCCCGGCGCAAAGCAGGTTCACAAAGAGGGCGGGAACGACGGGGCGGCCAACGTCAACATGAGCTTCGGTGACTTCAAACTCGGTGTACGCGCCGTGGAACTGCAGACCGGAGATCCAACGGATAAAGTCGTGGCGTTCTATCGCAAGGACATGGGCCGCTACGGCGCTGTGATCACCTGCCGGGGCCATGCGGCGGTGGGCGAACCCAAGCGCACGGCCGAAGGCCTGGCCTGTGATTCGGAAAAAGTGCAGGGATCGGACGACGACGAGCTGCAGCTGCGCGCAGGCTCTGGGCTGCACCAGCACATCGTGGGGCTGCAGGATCGGGATGGCGGCACCCGCATCGGGCTGGTCGCGCTGGATCTCCCGGGGGCGCTGAAGGATCACAGCAGCGCAGACAGCAGCCGCGAATGAGGCGCTTCTTGCGACCCGCACATTGCCGAAGCCGGGCGGCTCGGATAGCTTCAAAGGAGTGAATGAACGCCCTTGCATCCGTTGCCAGCATCCGCTCGTGTTTGACGGCGGCCAGCTGTTGTACTGCAGCAACTGCGGTGCGCCGCAGATCTTTCTCTCCGAGGAGTTGCAGGAGGAGACGGCGCTGGAGGTGCAGCGCTACAGCGAGCGCGCCGCGGCCGGCTCGGCGGAGCTCCTTGCCGAAACAACGGGTGAGGCAGCGACCGAAGGCACCACCTCCGCCGCGCGCCGCGAGACCCGTCGCCGCCGCATGGCGGAGGATGGGCGCTGGCCCCTGGCCGTCGAGTTCGCCCTCATCAGCGGTGGGGTGGCGCTGGGGCTGGATGCTGCCGGCATGGCCTTTGATCCGGTGCTACTGCTGGCCTGGCTTTGGGCGGTCAGTGCTCCCATCCTCACGGTCGGCTTCTACAACACCCGCTCGCGTGCGGTCGGGATGACGCCGGGCTTTGCCGCACGGCTCGGTTTGCTGACCGGTGTGCTGGTCACTGCGGGTTGTGCCGTCGTGCTGACGGCGGATCTGGTGCTGTCGCGCTTTGTTTTCCGCAACGGCGTCGTCGACAGGGAGATCACCGCCGCCATCACCCAGCTGCACGCCAACGCACAGACCCAGTACGGCAACGCCGCGGCCGCGCCCATCTTCCACTTTCTTGCGATCCCAGAATTTCGGGTGGGACTGATGCTGTGGCTGGCCGGCTTTTCGGCCGCACTCTACCTACTGGTTTGCGTGACGAGTGCCGGCATTGCCGGGCTGCTGCTGAGCCGACGACGCCCCGCATAAGCTGCCGCTGCTCCCAAGGCCCCGCTGCTATCATCGCGGTGTTATGAGCGAACCCGTGAACCTCGCCGCGACGACGGAAAACCAGGCTCCCCCCGCGAAGACCCCACCCCAGCTGCGCGAAAAGGGACGTCTGATGTCCGGCTCGGAGATTGAGCGCACTCTGGTGCGGCTCGCCCATGAGATCGTGGAGCGCAACCACGGCGCGCACAATCTTGGCCTTGTGGGCATCAAGCGCCGCGGCGTGCCGCTGGCCGAGCGCCTCGGCAAACTCATTGCCACGATCGAAAAGCACCCCATCGACACGGGTGTGCTCGACATCAGCTTTTACCGCGACGACCTTACGACGCGAGGCACGCGGCCGGTGGTCGAAAAAGCCGAAGTCGGCTTCGATATTGCTGGCCGCGACATCATCCTCATGGACGACGTGCTCTACACCGGCCGCACCACCCGCGCGGCGCTCGATGCGCTCTTCGACCACGGCCGTCCGAAGAGCGTGCAGCTGCTGGTGCTGATCGATCGCGGCCACCGCGAACTGCCCATCGAGGCCAAGTATGTCGGGCGCGTGGTGCCGACCAGCCGCCGCGAGATCGTTGAGGTGAAGCTCCGCGAGGTCGACAACGACGAGCAGGTGCTGCTGGTTGAACTCGTCGAACCGGCGGAGCTGTGATGGCCCCATTCGAGGTCTCGACGTTCCCTCGAGCCACACAGTTTGGGAGTGCAGGTACAGGCGCACGGAGGGTCACCGCATGAGCTCACAAACCACATCCGCTCCCGCCGAAACCCGCGGATCTGCTGAAAACGCCGACGGACTGCCTCTGCCTTCGCCGGTACAACCGGATCCGCTGAGCCTGGGTGCCGTATTCCGCATCGTGCCCATGCGCCGCCTCTGGTATGCGCAGGTGGTCAGCGTCTTCGGTGACTTCCTGGCGCTCTTTGCGGTCATCGAGGTGATGACCTTCTCGCTGCACGCCACCGCGCGGCAGGTCACGACTTTGCAGATTGCATACATGCTGCCCATCGCCGTTCTGGGCGTGATCAGCGGCGTCTTTGTGGATCGCTGGCCCCTGAAGTCCACCATGGTTGCCAGCGACCTGCTGCGCGGCTGTCTTTGTCTGCTGTTGTTGCGCGTGCACACCACAGGGGGCTTCTACGCGGTGATGGCCTCCATCAGTGTGGTGTCGAGCTTTTTTGGCCCGGCACAGGGTGTGGCGGTGCGCTCGGCGGTGCCCGCGCACGGCTTGCGCTCGGCAAACGCGCTGCTGCAGCAGGCGTTCTTCATTATGCGCATTCTCGGCCCGTTTGCCGCCGGTGCGCTGGTTGGACTATTCGGTGCGCGTTTCTGCTACTGGGCCGATGCCCTCAGCTTTGCAGCCTCGGCGAGCTTCATCGCCTCCGTGCCCCTGCTGCTGACGAAGAAAGGGCCAAAGCCGACCCTCTCCGCGAGCGAGGAAGCGGCGCGCGAGGCCGACGGCCTGGCCAAGATCCTCACGGACATGCGCGCGGGCATCGGCTTCATCGCGCACCATGCCGCGCTGCTGTTCGTCATCGTGGCCCTGGCCGCGGCGATGTTCGTGATGGGCTGCTTTGGCCCGTTGATCGCCGTTTATGTGCGCGACGATCTCCATGCCGCGATCAAAACGTTCACCATCGCCAGCATGTTGATCGGCGTGGGCATGATGATCGGCGTGAATGCGCTGAACGCGCTTGCCAAGCGCCTCACGAACACCACGCAGGTCTACTGCGGGCTGATCGGCATTGCCTGCGGAACACTGCTGATGGCGGCCCTGCCGTATGCGGCCTCGCTCTTCGGCGGCTGCTTTCTGATCGGCTTCGCCTGCGCGGGCATCATCGTGCCGGCCCAAACCATGATCCAGCAGGAGACCCCACACGAACTCATGGGCCGCGTCGGCTCCACCGTCATGAGCGTGGTCTTCACAGCGCAAATTGCCGGTCTGCTGCTCTCGGGCGTGCTCGCCGAGTTCACGAGCATCCGCAGCGTCTTCGGGCTCTCCACTGCCATGCTGTTGGTGCTAGCGCTGGCGGGCAAGCTCTGGATGGAACCAAAGCCGCCGATGCCGCACAGCGCTCCGGCGTAGCTCCCTCTCGGCCGTAAGCTCCTCGCGTACCGTGGACCTGTTGGGAAGCGAATGGCCTAAGCGGGCATTCCCCTGACCTCGGCGAGTGCCTCGCGTGCCGCAGCCAGGATGAGCGCGATCTCCTCATCGCCATGCGCCGCAGAGACGAACGCCGCCTCATATTGGCTGGGCGGCAGCCACACGCCGCGCTCAAGCATGCCACGATGGAACTGCGCGAACTTTGCCGTATCCGAAGTGCTGGCACCCGCGAAATCGTGCACAGGCAGGCTCGTGAAGAACCAGGTAAACATGCTGCCGACGCGATTGGTCTGGAGCGCGATGCCCATCTCCTCGGCAATGCGCGCCACCCCGTCCGCTATGGTGGCGGTTGTCCGTGCGAGGCCGGGATAGATCAAGTTTTGGTGCTCGAGCAAATGGCCGATTGTGGCTATACCGGCAGCCATGGCCAGCGGATTGCCGCTGAGCGTGCCGGCCTGATAGACCGGTCCCGTGGGTGCCAGGTAGTCCATGATCTCGGCGCGGCCACCAAAGGCCCCCACTGGTAGCCCACCACCAAGAATTTTGCCCAGGGTGGTCAGGTCGGGCCAGGCGGGCGTCTCACCCGTGCCCCCGAGCTCGTCCCGGTAGAGGACCTGTGCCCCGCCGATGGAGAGCCGAAAGCCCGTCATGACCTCATCGAAGATTAAAAGCGCGCCGTGCCTCCAGGTCAGCTCGCGCAGGCCGCGCAGGAAGCCGGGCGTCGGCAGCACTGTGCCGGCGTTGCCGACCACCGGCTCCAGGATGATGCAGGCGATCGCGTCTGGGTGGTTGGCGAAGGCCGCCTCGACCGCGCCCAGGTCGTTGTAGGGCAGCGCGAGCGTGTGCATCGCCGTCTCCGCCGGCACGCCCGCCGAGCCCGGAATGCCAAAGGTCGCCACGCCGGAGCCCGCCTTCACCAGCAGCGCGTCGGCGTGGCCGTGGTAGCAGCCCTCGAACTTGATGATGAAGTTGCGGCCGGTGAAGCCGCGCGCCAGCCGGATGGCGGACATGCACGCTTCGGTGCCGGAGCTCACGAAACGCAGCTTTTCAACCGAAGGAAAGCACTCCTGTACGCGTTCGGCGAGGTCGGCCTCACCGGCCGTGCTGGCCCCAAAGGAAGCCGAGCGCCCGGCGGCCTCGCGAATCGCTGCAACGGCGGGCGGAAAGGCGTGGCCCAGCACCATCGGCCCCCAGGAGCCGAACATGTCGACGAAACGGTTGCCGTCGGCATCGGTAAGGTAGGCGCCCTCCGCGCTGGCAACGAAGGGCGGGTGGCCGCCAACAGCGCGGAACGCACGCACAGGCGAGTCGACGCCACCGGGAAGAAAGCGCTCCGCCCGGGCCTGCAGGGCAGCGGAGCGGGAGAGAGAAAGTGCCATAGGGCTTCAGTATAGGGAGCGGTGCAGTCGCCCGCGCCGGCTTCAGGCACGCTTTGCGGTACTTTGGAAGCAGACTCAAAAACCCACCTTCGGAGAACCGTCCGCCTGTCTGCCCATGGCCCCAACGGCGAAACCTCTCCCGCCCGCCGCGCGGACGGTCTGTTTCGCCCTCGGCGCCTCGGCTTTCTGATCAGCGATACCGCTGGTCCCTGCCTGGCGGTGCAGGAGGCAATCACCGCCGGTGCCCTGCCCGGCTGCGTGATCGCGCTGGTGATTTGCAACATCACCGGCGCACCCGGGGTGGAGGCAGCGCGCTCCGTCGGGCTGCGGGCGGTGACGCTGGAAGGCCGCGGCCATGAGCAACGCGAGCATGAGGACGCCGTCGACACCCTCTTGCGGCGCATGGGCGTGGACCTGCTCTGCATTGCGGGCTACCGGCGAGTGCTTTCGCGCGACTTCATCCGCCGCTGGCCTGGGCGGATTCTCGCCCTGCATGCCTCACTGCTGCCCGCCTTTCCCAGCTCTCGCCCGCAGCGCCAGGCGCTGGAGTTCGGCGCGCAGATCACCGGTTGTACGGTGTCGCTGCTGGACGAATCAACCGATGTCATGGGGGGTGGTCCGGTGGTTGTGCAGCGCGCGATTCCTATCCTCGACGACGATACGGAGCTTTCCCTCAGTCGGCGTCTTGCCCCCGAGGAGGACAATGCCTACATCGAGGCGATCCGGCGCGTCACTAGCGGAGGGTACCAGCTTGAGGGCCGTCGATATCTACCGATTGACCCCGCCAAGACCGCCGACGAGACCTTCACCGAGTCCCCGGAAGAGGCGTGAGGTAGAGCAGAAAACCGAGCGCCAGCAGCAGCAGCAGGAAGACGGTCAGCGTGCGCGTGTGGGGCGTCTCCGGCGCATCATCCGTAAAGCTGCGCCATCCCATGCCGGCTGCCACGATCAGGAACACCCACTGCGTGCCGGCGCGGTTCGGGTTGCTATCGGCAAATGTCAGCCCGAAGAAGAGCAGGGACGTCGCCGTGAGCAGAATGCGCTGCACCCGCGAGAGCGCATAGGTGGCCTGCGCGCCGTCGAAGCCGAGCACCGGCGTGAGGTTAAAGAGATTGATCCAGGCGGCGAAGTTGGCAATGATGAGAAACACGAAGCTGTGCGTGGCAATCGCGAGGCCCGCACACACCGCCGCCGCCGCCAGCCCGTAGACCGGACCGGCGAGTGCGATCGCGGCCAGGTCTTCCCTCGAGACCCCCATTGAGTACCACTTCACATAGGCGCCCATGCCGGGGATAAACATCGGCAGCTCTGCCTTCAGCCCGCGTCGCTTGACTGCGACGAAGTGCCCCATCTCATGCACAAAAATGCACACGGTCGCGCCCAGGGCAAAGCGCCAGCCCGCCAGCGCCCAATAAAGCGCGAAGAAGCCGAACAGCCCCAGGAAGAACTTCAGCTTAAAGAGAAAGAAGAGGGCTGATTTGGCCTTCAGCAGGAAGAAAAACACCGGCGCGAACGGCCCCAGGCGCTTGGTCCACTTGGCCTTGCGCTCCTCTTCCGCCCGCAGGCGAGCGTTGATGGTGCTGATGTGGCCCTGGATCGCCGTGGCCTGTTCCACGCTCTCCGGCAACCATGCCAAGGCTGTTCCCCAGCGCTCGCGCGCCTCCGTCCATTTGCCCTCCGACTCCAGCTGCTGCGCCGTCCGCGCCAGCTCGCTCAGGTGCCGACCGTAGATGAGGGCGTGGCAGTCCGGGCAGGCCAGCGTGCCTTCAGGCAGCCAGTGGCTGCAACTCGGGCAATTATGGATCGGCTCGGGATCCAGGGGCTTTGCGGATTCGGGCGGCAGAATGGTGGCGGTTGACATGGTGTTCGGCACTTCAGGCTATTGGACGCGGAGCGCGGCACCCGTGATGCGGGCACGCTTGACGCCGTTGCCCTGTAGGGCGCGGCTGTTGGCAGGATGGTAACTCCTCAAGTGGCGCATGAGGCCAGGTTTACTCTTCTGGTTCCCCCAGGGCTCCCTACAACCTCCGTGTCAGAGCAGCCCCGGAACCGCTGTGAGCACTAGTTTGGCGGGGACGGGAAACCTATACTCTGGGCAACGCAGCCTTGTGGAACTTCGATTCTTCTCCACACAGGTTGTCGATCGGCCGTAAAACTATGGGCATTCAACCAATCCGCAAGGTGGTCGCGCCGGAGATCCCGGACAAACTGTACTTTCGCATCGGCGATGTAGCTCGCCTGTGTGAGGTCCCTGCCTACGTCCTCCGCTTCTGGGAGACTGAATTTCCGCAGCTGAAACCGACCAAGGGCGGCACCGGCCAACGTCTCTACCGCCGCCGGGACGTCGAGATGGCATTACGCATCAAGAGCCTGCTGTACGACCAGCGCTACACCATCCCGGGCGCCCGGCAGGTCTTCAAGGACGAGTCCAAGGCCCGTGAAGCCGCAGTGGCGGAGGCCAGCCTTCCGGTCCCTACACCCGCTTTTGCACAGGAAAGTGAGCAAGCGGGCCAGAGTTCAGTTCGACTCGCGGAGCCCACGCCTAAAATTGCGTCCATGGCGGCGAGAACACAGGTTTCCCCCCCGGTCGCGACAGCTGCAGCCGATCCTCTGCGGCAGGCCAGGCTTTCCGCCCTGCGGGACGAGATGCGGGCCCTTCTGATATACCTTGGCGGCCCGGCGTCCGCCGAGCTGAGACCTTCGCGTCCGCGTCTCATGCTTGAACCCAGGCCAGCGGCCCCAGCCCGCAACGACGCGCCGCGGCCAGAGATGCTGCGGTTGGTACGTGAGCCCCGCGTCGAGGCCGGGCGTGATCCGCAAGCGGTGAACCAGGGCGACCTGTTCCAGGGCGAGTAGCACCGTTGGGTACCTCGTCCCACGTGCCGGAGCGGCCGCCCGCCTCGCGCCGCGGCCTTTTCGCCCTGCTAAACCCCAAGGCGGGCCACACTGCCGGCTCGGCCGCACTGCTCCTGATGATGAGTTCGCTGCTCTCCGGCGTGCTCGCCCTGGTACGCACGAAGTACATTAATTACCTCTTCGGCGCCGGGGCGGCGCAGGATGCGTACCGCGCGGCCTTCACCCTGCCCAATCTGCTGAACTACTTCCTCATCGGTGGCGCGGCCTCCATCTCGCTGATCACCATCCTGAATCGCTACCGCGAGGCCGGCGACGACGAGGGCGCCGACCGGGCGCTGTCGGTCATTCTCACCAACATGCTGGCCGTGCTGGGCGCGGGCGTCCTGCTCGCCGAAATCTTCGCCCCGCAGTACGTCAACCTGGCCAACAAGGGCTTCCAAGGCGACCCTCGCGCCGCACTCTGCACCGCGCTGACGCGGCTGCTTATCCCTGTGCAGCTGTTTATCTTTATCGGCAGCGTGATGAGTGCGCGCCTGCAGGTACGCAAGATCTTCATCTACCAGGCGTTTACCCCCCTTCTCTACAATGGCGGCATCATTCTGGGTGCCTTCTTGCTTCATCGGCAGTTTGGGATCTTTTCTTTAGCGTACGGCGCCCTGTTTGGCATGCTGATCGGCTCCGCCCTGCTGAACACCTTGGGGGCGCTGCGTACCGGGCTGCAGTTCCGCCCGCGGGTCAACTTCGGCGACCCGGCCTTTCGCGAGTGGTTTCGCCTCAGCCTGCCGCTGATGATCGGCGTCTCGCTGGTGATGTTCGATGGCATCTTCATGAACTACTTCGCGAGTGTGCGCGTGGGCGGCGTCACGCTGATCAACAATGCCAAGGACCTGTTCAATGCGCCGTTCAACGTCATCGGCCCGGCAGCCGGTGCGGCCTCTCTGCCCTTCTTCGCCAGCCTCTTCCAGAGCGGCCGCTTGCATGATTTTTCCGCGTCGGTCGGCCGGTCGGTATCACGGCTCTTGGGCGTCGGCCTGCTGGTTTCGGCGTGGATGATCGCCCTCGCCCCCTGGCTGATGGATCTTTTCCGCGGTGGGCGGTTCCACCTCAGCGATGCCGCCGAGATGACGCGCCTCTTCGCCGTGCTGTCGATTACGCTGGGCATTTGGGCGGTGCAGGGCATCTATGCCCGCGCTTTCTACGCCGCCAGTGACACGCGGACGCCGGCCATCACCGGCACAGCGATCACGGTGCTTTCGGTGCCGCTTTACTGGCTCCTGTTTCGCGCCCAGGGGCTGGAGGGACTGGCAGTCGCCTCCGACATCGGCATCACCGCGCAGACGCTCAGCTTGGCGGTGCTGCTGCACCGTCGGCGGCTGGTCAGCCTGCTGCATCTGGAGGGATGGGAGATCGCCCGCTCGGCCGGAGCCGCAATCTGCGCCGCCGTGGCCATCGGCTTTGTGGCCTATCGCCTGCCCGCCGCTCACAGCCACACGCAGGACGCCATCATCATCGCGGCAGGTAGCCTGATCTGGGCCCTTGTGGCCTTTGCCGTTCTGTTTTTTACCGGCTCCAAACTCCCGCGCCAGATTCTCCGCAGGCGTGCCAGCTAGACCGGGGCTGTCTGGGTTCTAGGCTGAGAAAGCCCTCTAGTTTGCCACGAGTCTTTGCAGTGTCAGGTTGGCGAGAGTCAGGTTCCGAGGAAGGCTTCGAACGGAAGGGCAGGGCTTCAGCCATGCCGCAAGCAAATGGCCGGTCGAGTCGGCTTTAGCCGCTGAGGAAGCCTGACCTAACGCCCCCAGCGGCGAAAGCCGCTTGCGTCTCTCCTTCAATTTCAGCACGGCTGAAGCCGTGCCCTTCCAAGGCCTGGCTCTCAACCCTAAGCGTCCGCCTGCGCCTTCGCCCGCTGGTTTCAGCCCAACTTGGCATCCTCATATTCCTCGTTCCATGCCGTTTGAATCGCCTCGAGCAGGCTCTCATTGGACTTGGCCGGGTCGCCGACAAAGCCCGGGATCTCCGTGATCCATTTGTGCAGGTCGGTGAAGCGAACCGAGAACGGCTCTATCTCTGGATGTAGTTCCTGCAGTTGAATCCCAATCTCAAGGGTGTCGTTCCAATCGATCTCGCGCGGCATGTGTACTCCCGGTCTGCGCCTTCTCGTGAAGGCATCCTTCCAAAAGGGTAAACTGAGGGCAAGCATGGCCGCAGAAGTCGTAGTCTCAAAAGCCGTTCCCCGTCCCAAGCCGGCACCGCGTCGCGCCGCCGCCCACCGCCGTCTTCTCGCGGCTGAACGCCGGTTTCGCGAGCTCGGCTCTATCGGCTCGGCGCTCTTGGATACGGCGCACCCCTACATGGCCCACATCGTGCCGATGCGCCGCTGCAATCTCGCCTGCACGTATTGCAACGAGTTCGATGATGTGTCCAAGCCCACACCCATTGCGGAGATGCGCAACCGCGTCGATCACCTCGGGCGCCTCGGGACGGCCGTCATCACCATCTCCGGCGGCGAGCCGCTGTTGCACCCCGAGCTCGACGACGTGATCAGCCGCATCCGTCACAATGGCGCCATTGCGGGCATGATCACCAATGGCTATCTGCTGATGCCCGATCGGATCGAGCGGCTGAATGCGGCTGGGCTCGATCACATGCAGATCTCCATCGACAACATCATGCCCGATGCCGTCTCGAAGAAGTCGCTGAAGGTGCTCGACGCCAAGCTCCTCATGTTGGCCGAGCACGCCGACTTCCATGTGAACATCAACTCCGTAGTCGGCGGCGGCATCCAGAACCCTGAAGACGCACTGGTGATTTCGAAACGCGCACTGGAGCTGGGCTTCTCCTCCACCATTGGCATCATCCACGATGGCTCCGGGCAGCTGAAGCCGCTCGGCGAGCGGGAACGGCTGGTGTGGAACGAAGTGCGCTCTCTCACCCGCCGTTCCTACTCGCGCTTTAATGGCTTCCAGGAAGCGATCGCCAATGGAAAGCCGAACGACTGGCGTTGCCGCGCGGGTTCACGCTACCTATACGTCGATGAGAATGGCATGGTCAGCTACTGCTCGCAGCAGCGCGGCTACCCTGGCATCCCGATCTCCGAGTACATGAAGGCCGACGTGGAGCGCGAGTTTCTAGTCGAGAAGGGCTGCGCGCCGAACTGCACCATTTCGTGCGTGCACCAGGTCAGCTACATCGACCATTGGCGCGCCCCACAGCACCTTGACACGACGCCGATCGGCATGGCCCACCACGGTACCCCTTCGGCTACCCCATCGGAGCTAGTGCAGATTCAGTAAGGCTTGGGCTACCCTCACCTTGGAAGCTGGAGAAGCCTGCGCATGTTGGGTGGCCTGCGACAAATGGGGTTGTCGCTGGAACGCGTTGCCTTTCTGCATCTGCGCTCGCTGGCCGATCGGCGGACCGCTGACCGAGCCCGCAGACGCGGCCGTGAGCCCAAGCCGGAACATCTGCTTACGGGGGAACGCGGCGAGGACCTCGCCGCCTTTTACCTCCGCGCACTCGGCTACCCCGTCGTCGCGCGCCGTTGGCATTCCGCACGTATGCGAGGCGACCTTGACCTGGTCGCCTGGGATGGCGACACCCTGGTGATCTTTGAGGTGAAGACCCGCACAGCGCGCGATATTGCCCCTGCCGCGAGCTCCATCGATTCTGCCAAACGGCGCACCCTCAGCCGCCTCGCCCTGCTCTACCGCCGCCGCCTGCCCGAGCCCTGGCGTGATCTCGTGCCGCTCCGTTTCGATGTCGTCAGCGTGTATGACCTACCGTCCGGTCCCGAGTTCGAGCACCTCCGCGGCGCCTTCCCACTCACCCTGCGGACCCATGGGGCAGTTCGCGACGCAACAGGGAGCCATCCCTTGCGTCGCGGTGTCTAATAACGCAGTGAACAACTCCACTTTCCGTGGAGCCGAACTACGACTTCACCTCGGTGAAGCAAGGATTAGCCGCCGATGAGCCTGATGGACGCCCCTGTATTCGACGAACGACGCGCGAAACGCAACAAGTTTCTGCTGATTGCCACGGCTGTACTCATCGCCCTGCTGATTGTGTTGACGCTGCTCGGCTATATCCTCGGCCACGGCTGGCTTTTCAGCAATCTTCCTGCCGAGCACCACGTCAACGAGTTCTACGAAGCATTGGAAGCCAAGGACTATGCGAAGGCCTATGGCATTTACGAGAACGATTCCACCTGGCAGGCGCACCCGCAAAAATACAGTGGCTACCCCCTTACTCGCTTCCAGGAGGACTGGACCATCTACAGTCCCGCGAAGGGACCGATCACCTCGCACCACATCGACGTGTCCAAGGTGGATGGCACGGGCTTCTGGGGCACGGGCATCATCGTTGCCTCCACGGTGAATGGCAGCCAGAAGGTGTTCATCTATGTGGACCGCGCGGATGGCAGCTTCACCTATCCCTCGCCGCACATTATTGAATACTAGCGGCGACGCTAAGCCACAACTCATACGAACGCGCAACGCCGGGCGCAAGGAACGCGGTTGGTGGGCCCACCAGGACTTGAACCTGGAACCAACGGATTATGAGTCCGCTGCTCTAACCAATTGAGCTATAGGCCCG
>CAXTAE010000006.1:0-175538 GCA_964242225.1 uncultured Acidobacteriaceae bacterium | reverse complement strand
CTCCCCGGTTCGTGCGAAGGTCGCCGAGCTGCGGGAGTATCTTTGACTCGGCCCGATTGGGCAAAGAGTTAGCACAGGTAGAGACAAAAATAGCCGATCCGGCGCTATGGGCCGATGCGGCGAAGTCCCAGCCCCTTATGCGCGAGCGCAAGCGGCTGGAAGAGCAGCTGGCGTACGATGCCGAGCTGGCTCGCCGTATGGGCGACATTGACAGTTACTTCGAGCTGATGCGCGAAGGGGAGACCTCCGTCGAGGAGGAGTTAGCGCGTGAAATCACCTCCCTCAGCACCTATACCGAGCAGCTGGAATCTCGCACCATGCTTTCTGAGGAGCATGATGCCCTGAACGCCATCGTCACTGTGCACCCCGGCGCGGGCGGTACGGAGTCGCAGGACTGGGCCGAAATGCTAATGCGCATGTATCTGCGCTGGGCCGAACGCGAGGGCTACAAGACCGAGATCAATGAGATCCAGGACGGCGATGAGGCGGGCATCAAGTCCGCGACCTTCACCATCACCGGTGAGTACGCCTTTGGCCTGCTGCAGGGTGAAACCGGCGTGCATCGGCTGGTGCGCATCTCCCCGTTTGACCAGGCCAAGCGTCGCCACACCAGCTTTGCCTCGGCCTATGTGTCTCCAGAGATTGATGATTCGATCGTGATCGACATCAAGGCGGACGATCTGCGCATTGATACCTACCGGTCTGGAGGAAAGGGTGGGCAGCACGTCAACACCACGGACTCCGCCGTGCGAATTACGCACTTACCCACGGGGATCGTAGCCGGCTGCCAGAACGAACGCTCGCAGCACAAAAATAAAGACCGCGCGATGAAGATGTTGCGCTCTCGCCTGTACGACTACGAGCTTGCAAAGAAGCGCGCCGTCACCAAAAAGCTTGAAGACTCCAAGCTCGAGATCAACTTCGGCTCGCAGATTCGCAGCTATGTCCTGCAGCCCTACCGCATGGCCAAGGACCTGCGCACGCGGGTAGAGGTCGGTGACGTGGACCGCGTGCTCGACGGCGATCTGGATCCGTTTATCCGCGGCTTCCTCAAAATGCGGCGTGAGGGTGGCGTGCCCGCGGCGATCGAGGATGTCGAGGTATAACGCCTAGTCGTTCTTGCCCTCCAGCGAACGGTGCAGCGAGCTGATGTGCAGGTTCAGCACCTGCGACGTGTAGCTGAACATCTCGTGCAGCATGCGCTGGACGCGGTCGAGGTCATCGAGGTGACCTACCGACGCGCGTGGTGACGTGTACACCGTCAATCCGGCGCGCCGGCACAGCAAGGCGATGCGAAACAGGTGTGTGCCGTCCGAGACCACATCCAGCGTGTGCAGGTCGCGGTCCTCGGCGATCTCGGCGAGGCGTTCGACCTGCTGCTCGGTGTCCACCGAGGTGGTCTCCGCCACGATATGGTCTGGCGGCACCTGATTGGCCAGCAGGTAGTCGCGGCCGGCAGCGCCCTCGGTGTTGCCCTCATCCTTCTCAGAGCCGCCGCCGAGCGTGATGATCAACGGTGCCAGACCGCGCTGATACAGCAGCAATGCCTTATCTAGACGAGCGTGCAGCACGGGCGACGGATGGCCGGCATACTCCGCGGCCCCGAACACAGCGATTGCATCCGCATGCTGCGCATTGTCAATACCAGCCGTGTAGCGAATCTGTTGGTATACCCAGATGAACCACGCGACGCTGCCAAGCAGCACAAGGCTCAGCACGGTTGCGAACATGCCGCGAGAGAAACGCTCGTGCGCTCGCCCGCCGACCTTGCCCTGCTTCGGCCGTCTGGCCCGTTTAGGGCTCTTGACGCGTGAGATTCGGCTGGGCTCGGGCTGCTTCATCGGCGCTACCTCACAGTATGCCGCGCGGTGGTGCGCTTAGGCGAGTGGTCGAGGCGCCTCTCCCTTGCGCCGCCACCCGTGGGCCTAGCGTTGCAGCGCCAGCGCGATTTCGTGAGTCGGAATGGCGCCCTCACGCAAAATCATCCACGAGTTCTCGCCGCCGCTCAGGTCAACGATGGTGGTAGCTACGGCACGAGCGGTGGGTCCACCATCGACGATCAGGGGAATCTTGTCCCCGAACTGCTCGCGCACACAGCCCGCCCAGGTGCACTCCGGCAGGCCACGGAGATTGGCGCTGGTTGCGGTGATGGGCAGACCAAGCTGGCTTACGACCGCGCGGCAGATGGGCGCCTCCGGCACGCGTAGCGCGACATTGCCGGTGCTGGCCGTTACCCGTAGCGGCAGCTTGCTACCGGCGCGCACGATGATGGTCAGCGGCCCGGGCCAGAAGCGCTCGGCGAGCTTGTCAAAGCCGCCATCGATGCCGCGGGCCAGCTCGTAGCCCTGCGCCACATCGGCGATCAGCAGCGAAAGCGGCTTGTGCCGCGCACGGGTCTTCAGGTCGTAGATCCGGTCGACGGCGCGCAGGTTCACGGGATCGACCGCCAAGCCATAGAACGTGTCCGTTGGCAGCGCGACTACCTGACCTGCATCAAGCGCTTGGGCGACACGGCGGATGTGCTCCGGCTCCGGCTCATCCGGATGTATGCGTAAAACTTCGGCGTCCAACGTGGCCTTTTGTCTCCTTGGGGTGCTCCTGAAACTCTACCTCAAGCGCGGAACGGGAAACTCGCCGAGAAGGGGTGGGAACCCACGCGTAAACTGTGGCCTATGCCTCCGCTGCCGCCCATGATCACCAGCCGAGGCAACGCGCGGGTGAAGGAACTGCGTGCCTCGCTGAGCGGGGAGGCACGCCGGCCGGGCGATCTGCTGGGTTTGGAAGGCGAACACCTTCTTCGCGAAGCACACCTTCGTCATCTGAGTTTGCAAACTGTTTACCTGCGCGCGGGAGAGGAAGAACTGCTTGCGCGCAACCCATGGCTTTGGGAATTGGGCGAGAGGCAATTGGCCGTACTCAGCCACGACGTCTTCGACAGCGCCGTAAGTACAGCAACTCCGCAAGGGATTGCTGCCACATGGATCATTCGTGATCCGGCTCCACCGGCGGAGCAGCCAGGATCGGCTCTTATCCTCGAGGGCGTACGCGATCCGGGCAACCTTGGTACGTTAATTCGTTCTGCTGCAGCTTTCGGCATGCAGCGGGTGTTCATCACCCCTGAGGCCGCGAACCACTGGAACCCAAAGGTGGTGCGCTCCGCTGCCGGAGCCGTCTTCCAGACGCTGGTACAGCGCAGGTCCCTCGACGACATTGTGGCCGGGTTGCGTGGCGAAGGCTTGCGCATCTTTGCCGCCGTAAGCAGCTTCCTTTCTGGCCCCGAGGATGGGGACCCCAGCTTTGCCGCGCCCAACGGTGTCCTGACCGGCCGTATCGCCAACGCCGATGTGCCTGAAGGTGCGCGTCACGCGCTACCCACCCATGGGAAAGCTGCCGGACGTTACGACGCCTCCTTTTCGTATGACACCGATTTCCTGGAGCCCTGCGCTTTGCTGATCGGCAACGAAGGTGCGGGTCTGTCGCCAGAGGCGCGTAAACTGGCCGATGAGCAGGTGTTGATCCCCTGCGACGTTGAGTCGCTCAATGCCGCTGTGGCCGGCTCAATCCTGATGTATGAAGTGATGCGACAAGGCCCACTGCGGCTTTGGGCGCGTCGCAACGGCCTGCGGCCATGAGCCTTTTCGACACCACCCCACCTTCCGCAGCAAGCCTCAAGCCCCGCCGGGCCGCTCCCCTGGCCGAGCGCATGCGGCCGCGTTCGCTGGACGAGTTCTTCGGGCAGGAGCATCTTCTGGACCCGGGCAAACCGCTGCGTCTGCAGATTGAACGGGACGACGCCGCCTCCCTGATCCTGTGGGGGCCACCCGGCGTCGGCAAGACCACCCTCGCCAAAATCATCGCCCGCACCACCGAGGCCAGCTTTATCGAGTTCTCCGCCGTCCTCTCCGGCATCAAGGAGATCAAAGGGGTGATGGTCGAGGCTGAAAAGGCCGCCGACTTCGGCTCGCGCACCGTACTCTTCGTCGACGAGATCCATCGCTTCAACAAGGCGCAGCAGGATGCCTTTCTGCCCTATGTGGAGCGTGGCTCAATCCGCCTGATAGGCGCCACTACCGAGAACCCCTCCTTTGAGATCAACGCCGCGCTGCTGAGCCGGTGCCGCGTCTACACCCTCCGCGCTCTGGAGCAGGCCGACATCCTTGCCCTGCTCGGACGGGCGTTGGCGGACAGCGAACGTGGCCTCGGCAGCCTTGCCCTGCAAGCTGAGGACGAGGCCCTCGAAGCCATCGGCAACTATTCGAGCGGTGATGCGCGCTCCGCGCTGAACGCGCTGGAGGTAGCGGTGCAGCTGACTGCGGGCCGCAATGCGCGAACCATCACGCGGGAACTTGCCGCGGAGGCGCTGCAGGGCCGTGTGCTGCTCTACGACAAGAGCGGCGAGCAGCACTACGATCTGATCTCTGCGCTGCATAAGAGCGTGCGTAACTCCGATGCCGATGCCGCCCTGTACTGGCTCGGCCGCATGCTGCGCGCCGGCGAAGACCCCATGTACGTAGCGCGCCGGGTGATGCGCATGGCCGTGGAAGACATCGGGCTAGCCGCTCCAGAGGCACTGAACCTGTGCCTCTCCGCACGCGACGCGATGCACTTCCTAGGCTCGCCGGAGGGTGATCTCGCCCTGGCCCAGGCCGTGGTGTACCTCGCGCTCGCGCCCAAGTCGAACGCCGTCTACACCGCCTATGCCCAGGTTCTGGACGACATCGAGAACCGTCCGGCTGAACCCGTGCCGCTCCACCTGCGCAACGCACCTACCCGGCTGATGAAAGAGCTCGACTACGGCAAGGACTACCAGTACGCCCACAACCTCGAAGGCAAGGTTGCCGCCATGCCCTGTCTCCCCCCTTCTCTGGCCGCCCAGCGCTATTACCGGCCAACGACAGAGGGCAGGGAACGCCAGCTGGGCCAGCGCATGGACGAGATCGCGGCTGTGAAGGAAGCAAGAACAAGGGAAGGCAGCGGCTAGCTTCCCCGAGTGCACGATGCATAGCTAAACCTATTTGAATGAGTGAGAAGCGTGGCAAGGCGAGTACCTCGTCCCACTCTGGTTGCCCCCGCAGCCGGAGGGCAGGATTGACTGCGCCCCCAGCATTGTTGACCTCACGCACCTAGGTGATACACCTTTTACGAAAGTTGCATCGCAAAACGACCAATTAGGGCTTCAGGCAACCTTTTAAGCCCCTATACTTGCGGAATAGAACACGGTTTTCTGCCTGTGTGCTGGATGCGCATTCTCCCCCCAGCCCCCCTCACAGCTGCTATTCGAAATTGTCGCTAGCTGACCAGCATTCGTCAGAGATGTAGTTCAGCGGCATACCTCCTCAGAAAAGGTCAAATTGAATGCGAATTGCCTCCGTTTCCACGGCGTACCCCCCCTATCGCTATCCCCAGGCGATCTTCACGGAAGTCATCAAGAACATCTACAAAGACAAGCTCGACGACACGCGGGTCATCAACCGTCTGCACAGTAATAGTGGTGTCGAACATCGCCATCTGATGTTCCCCATCGATCACCTGGGCGGCTACTCGGGCTTCGGGCAGAGCAACGATGCCTGGATTGAGGGCGCCCTGGAGATCGGCGAGCAGGCCATTCAGACGGCTTTGGACCGCGCCGGCCTGGAACCCACCGATATCTCTGCCATCTTCTTCGCCTCCACCACGGGCCTCTGCACACCGAGTCTCGACGCCCGCCTGATCAACCGTATGGGCTTTAAAGGCAATACCAAGCGGACCCCCATCTTCGGCCTGGGCTGTGTGGCTGGGGCCGTGGGCATCTCCCGTACCGCGGATTACGTGCGGGCCTACCCCAAGCAGTATGCGATCTTCCTCACCGTCGAGCTGTGCTCCCTGAACTGGCAGCGACTCGACCAGTCCATGGGCAATCTCGTCGCCTCGGGGCTCTTCGGAGACGGGGCCGCTGCGGTGGTGCTGGCCGGGGAAGAGACTTACCTGGCGCAGCGACCCGCTACCCTGGGCGCACCTTGCCCGCGCGTGATGGACAGCCGCTCCACCATGTACCCCAACACGGAGCATGTAGTCGGCCTGCGCTTCGATGATGCCGGCTTCAACGTGGTGCTCTCCCCGGAGATCCCCGGGCTGATCACCAAGCACATGCGCGGCGACGTGGACAGCTTTCTTGCCGACAATAACCTCAATCTGAAAGACATTTACAGCTTCATCTTCCATAACGGCGGACCCAAGGTGTTGCAGGCTATGCACAAGGCCCTGGATCTTCCGCCGGGTGCCCTGGATTCCTCCTGGGAGCGTTTGCGCGAGGTCGGCAATGTGTCGTCGGTCTCTGTGCTTTCTGTGATGGAGGAGGAGTTTCTTAACCGTCCAGGCGACCCTGGCACCCACAGCATGATGGCCTCCATGGGCCCGGCATTCTGCTCGGAGCTGGTTTTGCTGCGATGGTAAAGGCGGCGCTCCCGGATTGCGATTTGAAACACAAAACGGAGGCCATCATGGCCTCCGTTCTGCTTTACCTACTGCCCTAATGCGAGTTGGTGGCTTGGCCGAGCAGCAGATCCTTATCGATCGCCTTGGCCACGATGTCGCGGGTGAGCAGCTCCGGCAGCACGTCTGGGTTGCTGGACGCGCCTGCCGGGAAGATGATGTACGTGGGCACGCCACTGCGGTGCACACCCGCAAGCTCAGCGGTAATCTGCGGATCGTATTGCGTCCAGTCTGCTTTCAGTAGTTGGAAGTGGCCTTGGGCCAGCTTGTGCTCGATCTCCTCGGAGCGCAGCACGGCGGCTTCGTTGACCTTGCAGCTGAGGCACCAGGCGGCGGTGAAGTCGATGAAAACCGGCTCGCCCGAGGCCCGCGCAGCGGTCAGGCTGGCGGGTGACCACGGCTGCCAGGTCTCCGCCTCGGCTGTCTGCGTGTGCAGCGGCAGCGCTAGGGCCAGTGCGATCAGCACCACCGCTGCAATGCCGGAGCCCCAGCGCGCCGGCCAGCGCCCCAAGGCCCAGCCGGCGATCGCCAGCACCAGGAAACTCAGCAGCAGAAGGGCGATACGGTTGATGCCCTCCGCGCCAAAGAGCTGGCCATATACCCAGGCCAGCCAGATCGCGGTGGCGAAAAGGGGTACCGCCGTGAACTGCTTCAGCGTCTCCATCCAGGCGCCCGGCTTGGGCAGCAGGGCCGTCCATTGCGGCTGCAATGTCAGCAGCAGGTACGGCAGAGCCAGCCCCAGCGCTAACGTCGTAAACACCAAAAACGTGAGGGCGACCGGTTGTGACAGCGCAAAGCCCACCGCCGCGCCCAGCATCGGCCCCATGCATGGTGTCGCCACCACAGTGGCCAGCACCCCGGTGAAGAAGCTGCCCGCCAGCCCCTGTTTCGACGCCAGCCCGCCGCCTGCACTGGTCAACGAAAGGCCGATCTCAAATTGGCCGGCAAGGGACAGACCAAGAAAGAAGACCAGCGTGGCCAACACTGCCACAAAGCCCGGCGACTGCATCTGGAAGCCCCACCCAACCTGGCGCCCCCCGGCGCGCAGCACCAGCAGCACGCCCACGACGGCCCAGAACGACACCAGGATGCCCAGCGTGTAGACCAGCCCATGCAGCCGCTGATGTCGCTTTTGCTCCTGCGAGGAGTGGACCAGCGCCAGACCTTTCAGAAACAGCACCGGGAAGACGCAAGGCATGAGGTTCAGCAACAGACCACCGCCGAAGGCGAGGGCCAGTTCGCCAAATAGCGTGACGCCGGAGGCCACGGGCGCGGCCGCGCCGGCCCCGCCGGTGGTTGTTGCCGCGAGCGGCGCGACGGCTCCGGCAGTTACTGGCGAAGTGAACTCGTAATTGCCGCCATCGGCGAGCTCCACCAACCCATGAAACGTCGTCAGAGGGACCGCCGAGCCGGGAGAGCGGTCGACCACAACCCGCAGACCGTTCCCCAGCGGCTCCACCGGCTGGGGCGCCGCATTGCTGATCTGATCCCCATCGAAAGGGTAGATCTGGGCTCCGGTCGTGGTGGCGCCGGTGTGAAAGGTTAGGCCGAGCGACTTCGCATCAGCGGTCGCGCTCACAGACATCCCGGCGGGCAGTGGCTGCGGCAGGCTCTTGATGGCGGCGCCGAGCGCCCCAACCAGCGGCGGCTCCGGCAGCGGTCCGGACACAACGTCCAGGTCCAGCCCGAGGTGCGCCTTCCCCGGCAGGCACTGCGCCGCGCACACCAGCCAGTTGATGTGTGCATCCAGATGCACCTTGCCCGGCTTCAGGGAGCTCGCCGCGTGCAGCATCACTGGGAAGGCGGCCTGTGTCTCGTAACCAAAATCCATCAGCGGCCCCAAGGGCAAACGGCCCGGCGGCGGGAACTGCATCGGATCGGCGGTGATGCCTGCTGGCAAGGTCCAGTGAATTTTTGGCGCCTCCCCCGAGTCGCCCGCATTGATCCAGTACACGTGCCAGTGCTCTTCCAGCGTCAGCACCAGCCCCGCGGCCACGGTGCCGCCTGGGACAATCTCTGGCCGCAGGCTGGTGAGCTCGGCCGTCAAATGCGCCGCCTTCACAGGACCTGGCCCGCCATCACCCACCTCAACCAGCTGACCGTACAGGGGCAGGCAACATGCCGCGCAGCACAGCAGGGACATGAGTACCGCGAAAGAAAGCCTCCGGAGCCCGCGCCGACGATGAGAAATACGCATAGCCCATTGTAGGACTCGCTCTCTACCGCCCGCATGCCGACCGTAGCGGACGACGCTCCTCCGCAAGCGACTACGCCCGGTCGCCCTAGGAGCCCGGTCGCTGCGGAAGGATCCCCTCCGCGATCAAACGTCGATGCTCGATGAGAATGCAGCGATCAGTGACAACACGAATTCCGGCGGCCTCGGCCACGCGAGTGGCCTCGGCCACGCGAGTGGCCTCGGCATGAACAATCCCTAACTGCAACCACAGCGCGTCGAAGCCCAACGCGATCATCTCGTCGACCACGGCAGGGATGAAGCGCGGCAGCCGGAAGACGTTCACGGTATCCGGACGTACCGGCAGCGCACGCAGATCGGGATAGCAGCGTTCACCAAGAACGGTCTCCAGCGCCGGGTTAACCGGCAGGATCCGGAAGCCCACACGTTGCATGTAGGCGGAGACCGAGTGGCTCGGCCGCCCGGGATCGCCGGACAGCCCGACTACCGCGATCGCCGGTGCTGGTGCGCCCGTGCGAGGGCGCAGCATCGCTTCGATCGTCTCCGGTTCATTCATCCTGACCGTCTCCGCTCGAGGCTAAGATGCGATTTGCTGCATTACGGAACGCCAGTTGGCACGATCGCCGCCGAGAGCTTGCCCGCCTCCGCGGGGGAGAAGCATCGATCACCGGCAACAGTCGAGTACAATCGATGGGGTATCCGGCGCCTCTCTCAGGGCCCGGCGTGGGAGCAGGTTTGCAAGACGGTTTCATCGAAAACACAGCAGGGAAGCGGCGTTTCGGAGCGGCGCGAGCGGTGCATGTGTCCCTTGGCAGGCTCGGTGTGCTGGGCGCGCTAGCGGGCGTTCTTGGTTGCGGTCAGCAATATCGTCCCGTTGTCAGCGCCGTCAATCCGGTAGGCCCGGCCGTGCAGCCCGTCAAGTACGCGGTAGCGATCTCGAGCCCCGGCGGAACGACGCCCGGCCTGGTGACGCTGGTGGATTTTTCCGGCGACACGGTGGTGGCCACGCAGCCCATCCTGAACGACCCTACCTATTTCGCCTTGGCCGGCAGCAGCGGGGCCGCTTATGCGATCAACGCGGCGGACTCCCTCACACAGATTCCGTTCACCACCAGCCCCAATTCTTTGCTTCCGGGAACAGTGATCGAAACGACGCTGCCGACCGGGGCCAACGCCCCCACGCTGAGCGCCTTTGTCCTGGGGGGCACCACCCGGCTACTCGTGCCGGAGGCCGGACGCTCGGCGATTGCAGTCCTCGCGCTTGCCAACGGCGCCAGCCCTGCCCTGCAGCAGGAGCTCGCCGTCGGCGCAGACCCGGTCTATGTCGTGGGCCTGGATGGAACGCCGCGCGCCTATGCACTTAGCGCGGGAAGCGGGGAGGCCGCCGCGATCGAGGGCACCAACCTCTCCATCTCCGCGACCATTCCGGTCGGGGCCAACCCGGTCTATGGCGTGGAGACTGCAGACTTCCGCCGCGCGTTCATCATGAACAGAGGTTCAGGAACCGTGTCGGTGATCAACGTCAGCAACAACGCGCCCGACGCGGCCGTCAGCACCATCCCGGTGGGGCCCGGCCCGGTATGGGCCGATCTTGCGCCGACGACTAACGAGCTCGTCGTGCTCAACGGCGGCGATGGCGTGAACCCCGGTTCTGTCAGCATCATCAGCATTCCCCTCTGTAACGCCTTGGCACAGCCCACCAATTCATCCTGCGACGCAGCCAACCCGGTGGATGGTCTAGGTTTCGGTACCGTGCTTGCCACGGTGCCCGTCGGCATCAATCCGCAGCAGGTCGCTGTGCTCAGCGATGGCAGCCGGGCCTACGTCGTCAACGAAGGGCGCTTACCGGGCACGCTGAGCCCCACCGACCCAGGCGTGAGCGGCTCCGTCAGCGTGGTCAGCCTTCTCAGCAACACCGTGACGGCGACGATCCCCGCTGTGGCGCCAAGCAGCCTGGTGGCGATTCCTACCTGTCCGGACGGCTCTACCCTCTCCTGCATCTACGGCAATCCCGGAACGCTGGCTGTAACCAACAGCACCCCCACTGGCAAGGTCTACATCACTGCCACCAACAGCAACTACATGACGGTGCTTGAGACCGATACCGATGCCGTCGACACCCACATCAACCTCCAGGGTGCGGGCATTCGCGTACGCGTCACAGCCCCTTAGCTCTGCGCCCGTTTGCTTCACAGGGCTAGACCCCCGTAGCACCGGCGATTCATCCAAGGTCCACTACAAAGGAAGAGGCCCGAACGCTCCGGTTCGGGCCTCTTTGTGCCTTGAAAGCATGAGTTCCGCTACCCGCCCGCCAGCACAATCGGCGGTGTGGGCTTAGGTGCGCCCCCATCGTCTTCGACCGTCACACCAAAGCCTTTTGCTGCGACATACCGGGGCAGGGACGGCAGCACGACGGAGGCATTGCCGTTGGCATCCGGCCGAAACAGTCCAGCCGCTAGGGGACTTGTGCCGCTGGCCGGTAGCAGCCAAAGCTCATACGTCTTGTTGTCCGGCAGAGTCCTCATGTGTGAGGCCACAAAGATTAGCTTGCCCGTACTGGCGACATAGGCCGCGTGGGCCTCCGGTTTGGGAGCCGTATGTCCTGCCGAGGGGACATGCAGAGCCACCTGCAGGGCGAGTGGATCGGTGAGGGTCTGCAGCACCTCATGCGCCCGCTGCACATCGTCGGTAGCCTCAGCCGTGCCGCGGTCGAGCTCATGGGACTGCACACTAATTTGCCGCTGCAAATCGGAATTCTGGTAAAACTGCCAACCTGCCAGGCCCGCCAGGCTGGCCGCCAGGGCCCAGCCGCCCCAATTCAGAAAGCCCATGGAGCGCTTCGGCTCAGCGGCGTAGCTGGGTTCGAAGTTCATGATCGGCAAGGGCCGTGGCGCGACTGCCGATGCAGCTGTTGCTACCGGCTGCGGCATGAATTTCTTCTCTTCCGCCACGGCGCGCAGCAGTCGTTCGCGCGCACCGGTTGGGGCAGGCTGCATCTCGGCTGAAATGGCATAGCCGACCAGATCGCCTTGTAGGCGCGCTACTTCGCCGCGGCAAAGGTCGCAATGCTTCAAGTGCGCGACCGTGAAAGCCGCCTCTTCGGGCTGCAGCAGCGCCAGCGCAAATAGCGCAAGATCGTCTTCAGGAATGTGTCGAGATACGGTCATGCGCCAAATGCCTTTCTCAGCGTGAGCAGCGCGCTGCGGATGCGAGTCTTCACTGTGCCGAGAGGGTCGCCGGTCATCTCGGCAATTTCCGTATGCGTCAGGCCGTCGAAGAAGGCCATCTCCAGGGTCTTACGTTGTTCTGCGGGCAGCAGCACAATAGCAGCGCGCGCCCGTTCCATCATGTTGTTCCGCTCCGCTTCCTCCGCAAGGTTGAAGGAGGACGCCAGAGCCACCTCTTCTACCTGATCGGTCGGCTTCCGTCGGCGCAAGGTGTCGATCGATCGATTCCGGGCGACCACCGCCAGCCATCCACCCAGGCTGCCTTTGGTCTCCAGAAAAGTTCCCGGGTTGCGCCACACTTGCATGAAGATCTCCTGCAGCACGTCCTCGGCAGAGGCCGGCTCACGGAGCACCCGGAGAGAAACGGAGTAAACGACCTTGCTGTAACGGTCAAACAGAACCGCCATCGCGGCCTCATCGCCGCGACGGACGCGATCCAATAACGTCGCATCAGCCTCAAGGGGGCTGCCGTCGGCCGATCTTTCCATCGTGCTATTCATCGAACGCACCTAAGGATGGAATGGATTGCCGAAACCTAGGTGCCTTCGGTGTCTTCGCCCGAACTCTAGTTACGCACTTTCGTTGCATGCCAGCGTCTGCTCATCTCTCAACACATTGAAACAACACAGTGGAACAATGTTTCCGAACGAAAGCCAGTGTAGCCCATCCCTCCCGCAAGCCGGCATGCCTCCGCGCCCGGCCGCTGCTCTGCGTATGCTGAGTCTGCGTATGCCCTCCGCCGTCCATCCGAAAGTGCGTCTCGATAAACTGCTCGTCGACCAGGGGCTGGCTGCCTCGCGAGAGCGGGCGCAGGCCCTTATCCTTGCCGGTCGCGTGCTTGTCGAGGAACAGAAAGTGGAAAAGCCCGGAACTGCCGTTTCGCCGGAAGCGGCTGTGCGCATGCTCGGCGAAGACATGCGCTATGTCTCGCGTGGCGGGCTGAAACTGGAAGGCGCCTTGAAGACCTGGAGCCTTGACGTCACCGGTCTGGCCTGCGCGGACATCGGCGCCTCTACGGGAGGCTTCACCGATTGCCTGCTGCAGCATGGCGCGGCCGCCGTGCTGGCCGTGGACACCGGCTACGGCCAGATTGCCCACAAGCTCCGCGTCGACCCGCGCGTGAGCCTGTTGGAACGCACCAACGCTCGCACGCTGCAGCCGGGCGCGCTGCACCGGCCGGCCGCGCTCATCGCGTTCTTCGCCATGGACGTCTCGTTCATCGGCGCCAGTCTTGTTCTACCTCCGGTGCTCAAAGCCCTGATGCCGGCCGAGGTTCGCTGGCAGGGGCAGGCCGTCATTCTCGTCAAGCCGCAGTTTGAGGCTGGTCGCGAGCACGTTGGCAAGGGCGGCATCGTGCGCGACCCGGAAGCGCAGCAATATGCCGTGCAACGCGTCGCGGCCACCGTGCGCGAGATTGGTGGCGAAGTCCTCGCCGTGATGGACTCGCCCATCCTCGGCATGGAAGGCAACCGCGAGTTTCTGCTCCAGGCCCGCTGGGGTAAGTAAGCCGTAAAGTTCGCCGAAGCAGCACAGGCGTAGGTCCGAGCAGATGTTTCCAGGATAAGTCGAAGGTCTTCCGGGTAACACGGTTAGAGGCTTACTTAAGTCCCTAAGAAAGCTAGGGCTGCTTTATTTAGGCAGTCTTTCCTCGATTTCTCTTGCTTCGGCAAGTGCCGCTTTTCTAGGATGGCCGCAACTTTGTCTTACCCAACTATTTACTCTGGAGCTTTTATGCGCCTCGCGCTTGGCCTTTTGTCTGCTGCTCTGATTTCTGCCTCGGCTCATGCCGCTTCCCTCGACTCGGTTGCAATCACCGGGCTGGACAGCAGCAATGCCCCATTCAGCATCGGCTTCTCCTTCGATCCCTCGATGTTCACCACCATTCCAGGCGGCTTCGCCCTCACCGACCCGAACGGGACTGTCGACAGCAGCCCGGACGCTCTCACCGTCGACATCTCCGATCCCTTCATAGGAGCCAACCGCATCGAGGTCTACGACGCCTCGAATCTCGATGAGGTGTTTGCGATCGATCCCTCTGTGGCGCCGGGTTCGCTTACTCCTTTCGTGGACGCTTCCGGAGCTGTCACCCTCGGGACCTATACCGGCAGCGATCTGACCAACTGCACCACCGCCGCGCTGCGTAGGCCAGTTGTGAGCGGTGGCCTCACCTCCACGCTTGCGCTGTTCCAGATGCCCACGCTGGACGTGCCCTGCGGTGCGTCTGTGAGCTTGACGGCCACCGGAGCGGCTCCGGGCAGTGTCACTCCGGAACCTTCATCGCTCGTGCTCCTGGCCACCGGCACACTGGGCGTGGCGGGCATTCTGCGCCGCCGTTACCTCGCCTGACTGTCTCGCTTGCGGCCATCCATCCGCCCTTTCCGGGCGGATGGAGCGTTTTGCGGCCGTCCCTTGTCCTCCCTGGTGCCGCATCCCCGCCCGGCGCGTACACTTAACCTCGCATGCCTCTTGCAGCGATCATCTCCAAGCCCCAGAAACCGGAGCTGGAGGACATCCTTGCCGATCTCCTCACCTGGCTCAACGGTCACGGCTTCCGCTACGTGCTCGATCCCAACAGCGCGAGCTATCTGCACCGTCCCAATGAAGCCGTCGAGCGTCCGGAGATGCCGGACCACAGCCCTGACATCGTTGTTACCCTCGGCGGTGACGGCACGCTGCTCTCGGCGGCGCGCGCGTTTGCACATGTGGAAGTTCCCTTGCTGGGCGTCAACCTCGGCTCGCTCGGCTTCCTCACGGAGGTACCGCTCTCTGAGCTCTACATCACGCTGGAGGCCTGGCTCGCGGGGAAGGGCGTCATCGATCAGCGCAGCCTCATGCACACCGTGCTCGTGCGCGACGATCGCGTCTTCCGTCACTGGGAGGCCCTCAATGACGTGGTGCTCGCCAAAGGCGCAATCGCCCGCATCGGCGAGTACGCCATCGAGCTCGATGGAGAGTTTGTAGCCCGCTTCCGCGCCGACGGCATCATCGTCGCCACGCCCACCGGCTCCACAGCCTACACGCTGGCCGCCAACGGCCCCATCGTGATGCCGTCGGTCGATGGCCTTGTGCTCACGGCCATCTGTCCGCACTTGCTGACCATTCGGCCCATCGTTGTGCCCGGCAGCTCCGAGATTGCCGTTACCGTCGATGTCGTTCCGCACGAGACCTACATCACCGTCGATGGCCAGGAGGTTGTTGAGCTTCTGCTGAACGATCGCATCATCTGCCGCCGCTCCGAGCACTCCATCCGTCTTCTGCGCCTGCGCGAAAACGGGCTGTTCAATGTACTGCGCTCGAAGCTGAGCTGGGGCGAGCAGTAGTCAGAACTTGATCCGGGCAGCATCGCCCATACTTCCCTTGTTTGCGATTCCGAAGGGGGATCTACGTCTCGCTGAGTCATCCCGTTTACGGTCAGCTTGCAGCCAGGTAATCGCACACAACAACTGTGACATCGTCGCCCTGTGCAGGGGACCACTGCTGGATCGCCGCAACAATGCGGTCGGCGGCTTCGGTAGCGGTGCCGGCGCCGCTCGCACGAACCAATGCGTGAAGGCGCTCCTCGCCGAACTCCTCGAGCTGGCGGTTAGCCGCTTCAAGTACGCCGTCCGTGTACAGAACCAGGCGATCCCCGGACTGGAGGGAACCGCCGAGGGTCTCATATGCGGCGACCTTAAACAGTGCGAGCGGCATGCCGTTCTCCGTGATCGCCGTCACCTTCCCTTCGCGAAGCAGAAGCATGGGTGGGTGCCCGGCCGCGGCGTAGCGAAACTCCTGCGACACAGCGTTCAGGTAGACATACCCGGCAGTTACAAATTGACGTTGCGTATTGCCGATCAGCGTGTCATTCATGCCCGTCAAGAGCTCGGAAGGGCAGTCGCCACGGGCGCGCTGGCTTACCGCCGCAAGCTTCACCATCGAGGCAATCAGGGCCGCAGGTACACCATGGCCAGACACGTCGGCGACCAGGATGCCGAGCTCCGTGTCATTCGCAAGCAAAAAATCGTAGAAATCTCCGGCAACGGTGGTCATTGGGAGGTACCGTGCGGCGACCCGGAAGTTCTTCGTCACAGGGAAGGCGGCAGGCAAAATGGAAAGCTGGATCCCTTGCGCGATCTCAAGCTCCTTTTGTAAATTCGTCAGCTGTTGTTCACCCGCAAGGGCGCGCCGCCCCGCAACCACGCCGAGGCACGCAAGCAGGATCAGAAAGCTGAAGGGCTCGATGTTGTAGAAGTGACCTAAGAGCCCGGTGATGTTGTCAAAGACCGTGCACGCGATGAAGACAAGAAGCCCGCGACGCATAAGGACGATGTCCGGCTTATCGGCGCGGAACCGCACGAACGAGATGATGACGGCCAGAAGAGCCGTTACCACGAATACGTTGTTGATCACCTGCACGAGCTCTCGATGGCCCAGAAACAGCGAGGCGACAGCCAAGGAGATCGCGACCGGCCAGACGACCGTCGAAAGTATGCGTGCCCTGCCCCCGGATAAATTCAGCGCACTGAAGAAGAAGAACGCGGGGATCGGGATCAGGCACTGGATGACGAGGGTGACTCGTTGCAGCAAGAGCGGATGAAGATCAAGTGCCCACAGCAGCTGGTAACCAAGATCCAGGCGAACGCCATAAAGAATCGCGAAGAGAGCGAACCATAGCAGAAGTGGATCAACGCGACGGCGCAGCAGGGAAAAACACCCCGCAAGCAGACCGATGGTGGTGATGGAGGCCCCAAGAAGCAGGTACACCTCAGAGTGATTGAAGTCCCGCAGAACGTCACTTCGAGCAAACTGGGGGTCTGCGGGAACCATGAGGCATCCTAGCGCAACGGGCCCCGAACTCCGCAGCAATCACCACGCTCCCACCCGCTGACGAGGCACGCCCATGGGCGATCCGAGCAACCGGCGCCAGTTCACTGTGCGCAAAGTCAGCTGGCCACAGCAGCCTGTGTCGCTACATCAGGCGTGTAATCACCTGGTTGACCACCAGCGCCGCCACATATGCCACGCCTGTCATGTACAGGAACTGCATCGCCGGAAATTTCCAGCTGTTAGTCTCCCGCCGCACGATGGCCAGCGTCGAAGTGCACTGCATGGCAAAGGCGAAGAACACCACCAGCGCCACCGCACCACCCAGCCCCATATCGTGGCGCAGCGCCGCCTGCAGGCCCAGCGAGTGCGTTTCCGGATCGACTCCGTACAGCGTGCCTAAAGTGCCCACAATGACCTCACGGGCAACGATGGAGCTCAGCAGGCCAATGCCGATCTTCCAATTGAAGCCCAGCGGCCGTAGCACCGGCTCGATGAACTGCCCAAGGCGGCCGATCAGGCTCGTTGCGAGCTCAGAAAAGTTGCCGCCATGTACCGGCAACACGCTGAGCACCCAAACCAGAAAGGTCACGCCCAGAATGATCGTGCCGGCTTTTTTCAGGAACAGCTTGGCGCGGTCATAAACGCGCAGGGAGAGCGCGCGGGGCGTCGGCCAGCGGTACTGTGGCAGTTCCAAGATAAAAGGGGTCGGCGCGGCCTTCAGCACCGAGCTCTTCAGCATGCGCGCGGTCACCAGCGCGGCCAGAAAGCCGAGCGCGTACAGCCCCAGCATCACCAGCGCCCGCAACCCGATCAGATGGCCGAGGAACAGGCGGTTCGGGATAAACGCCGCAATAATCAACGTGTACACCGGCAGCCGCGCCGAGCACGTCATAAAAGGCGCCACAAGAATCGTGGCCAGCCTTTCCCGCTTGTTCTCGATGGTGCGCGTAGCCATAATCGCCGGCACCGCGCAGGCATAGGCCGAAAGCAGTGGGATGAAGGCCTTACCGTTGAGCCCGATAGCGCGCATCGCACGGTCGGCGATCAGCGCCGCACGAGCCAGATAACCCGAATCTTCCAGAATGCCGATAAACAAGAACAGCAGCAGAATCTGGGGCAAAAACACCAGCACACTCTGTACACCGTTCCAAAGACCATCACGCAGAAGTGGGCGCAAGAAGTTATTTGGCAAGAGGTCAGCCGCCTGTGCGCCCCACGTCGTCAGCAGCTTGCCAAGGCCGTCGCTGAGCGGCTGGCCAAGCGTAAACACCACCTGAAAAACCGCGATCACCACAACCAGAAAGATGAGCGGGCCCCAGATGCGGTGCAGCAGCACGCTGTCCAGCCGCCGCGTCCACACCGGCGAGTCCGGCTGCCGATAGTTAGTGCGTTGCGATACCTGGGTGGCCCACTTGCGGCTCGCGGCAGGACTTTGCAGCACGGGCAGACGAAGCGACTGCGGCCGCTGTTCTACCGTCTCGCTCAGGCTGTGCAGGTAGCTCGAGATCAGGTCGAGCCCGGTGCCGCGCGCGCTCGAGATCAACGCCACTGGATGCCCCAGCTCTTGCGAGAGCGCCAGGGGATCGAGCCGACCTCCGCGACCCTCCAGCAGATCGCTCATGTTCAGCAGCACCATCGTGGGCAGGCCGAGCGAAAATACCGTCTGCGCCAGCATCAGCTGCCGATTCATGTGCACGGAGTCCAGGACCAGCAGCACGGCATCCGGTGGCGGCACGCCCGGCATGCGGCCAGTGAGCACATCCACGGCCACCCGCGCATCTTCGGAGTACGTCGCGAGCGAGTAGATGCCTGGTAGATCGATGCACGTCAGATCCGGGCGACCAATGCCCTTCATACGGCCGGAATGGTGCTCCACCGTAACGCCCGGGTAGTTGGCCACCTTCTGCCGCAGGCCGGTCAAGCGATTAAACAATGTGGATTTTCCGCAGTTCGGCGGCCCGATCAGAGCGATGGTGCGTAGCCTGCTTCCGGGATGGGAAGGCTCCGGAGCCGCGGAAGGCGGCTCGACGATAGCGGTGACGTGACAGCTCATCTGATACTTCTTACGCGGCGCTTATTCCCTGTCGATCCCGTCGTATGGGGAAGCACATTGCCTTCAACATCCTCGGCCATGATGTGGCTCGCAGTCTCACGGCGAAGGCCGACCTCGATGCCATCGATGCGGTACACGGTGGGATCTCCGGCCGGCGCCCGGCGCAGCACCTCGAAGCTCGCGCCCGGCAAGAAGCCCAGGTGGGCCAGGTGGTCGCTGATCTCGTCAGGCAGATCCAACGCTTCCAGAACGCCCGACCCGCCGACCCGAACCTCACTCAAAGCTGTCATCCGCAACCCGCCTGTTTCCGCAATCCCGATCGAACCCGATCTAAGACCGCTTTGGTCCCTGATCAAATATACGCTTTGGATGCTCGAACAAACAGGACGAACTACTCAATTTGAGTGCAGTGCGCCGATAGTCAGCCGACCCGGCAGCTCCATGTACCAGACAAGCGTTCTTAGGCCTGGATGGGCCAGGGAAGGTTCGCTAGCGTGCAATTTGAGAAGGGAAGAAAGGGAATGGTGCGCCCGGAAGGAGTCGAACCTCCGACCTACTGGTTCGTAGCCAGTTGCTCTATCCAGCTGAGCTACGGGCGCACATTGCACTTGCGGCAACCAACCAAGAATACCGAACCTTGGCCCTCGCCGCAACACCCGGTGGGGCGTTACTTTGCTATCGCCGGCGTGGTCGCCGGTTCCGCAGGCGCCTGATCCGGGATCAGCGAGACGCGCTCGGCCAACTCGAGACCTGTGCGCCGCAGCAGGCCGTGGATCACCGCCTCCGTCAGCCGCGAGGCATCGAACTCCACGCGCACCGTGCGTGCCTTTTCATCCAGATGCAGGCTCCGAATGCCGTACACCTCGCGCACCTTGGCCAGCGCCATGCCGGTCGTCTCGCCCGGCGGACGGTCATAGCGGTACATCACATCCAGCTGTGTCATTGCCTGCCTATGCTAGCAGAGCGACCGAACCCGGTTGCCCTGGCCTTACCCGCCCAGCTTGCGCAGCACGTCTTCGATGTCGGCACTGGTCCAGTCCTGTGGGCCGATAAACTTGCGCCGGATCACTCCTCCCTTGTCGATGATGTAGGTCTCCGGAAAGCGGTATGTGCCGAATTTCATGTTCGACACCTGGGCCGTGTCGAGCACCGTGAAGAAGGGCAGCGGATGGCGGCGCAGGTAGCTGCTGTAGGCCGCCGGGTCCGCGTCCGTGGCCACCGCAACCAACCTCACTCCCGGCAGATCCCGCTGCAGTGCCTCCAGCGACGGCATCTCCTCCAGGCACGGCGCGCACCACGTCGCCCAGAAGTTTAGCAGCACCACCTGACCGCGTAACTGCCCGAGGTCTACCGCGTGCTGGCCATCGTTCACGGTGAACAACGGCGCGGGACGATCGAGATAGACAGGGTGTTCGCCGCGATCGCAGCCGGCGACGACGGTCAAGGCACACGC
Organism: uncultured Acidobacteriaceae bacterium; assembly: GCA_964242225.1. Taxonomy (GTDB): domain Bacteria; phylum Acidobacteriota; class Terriglobia; order Terriglobales; family Acidobacteriaceae; genus Granulicella. Next base: position 155,334 of record CAXTAE010000006.1, on the reverse strand, counting down.
CAGCGCCGCGGCAGCCTGTCTATTCCACTTCGCGTGTCTGTGACTCTGCCCCATCCATTCCTATAATACGAAGCTGTGGCCAGCAGCTCGGGACAACAGGACGATAAGCGGGACGGGGTGCACAAGAAAGCTGCGGGTAGCTACACACCCGTGCTCGGCCTGTTTGCCGGTGGCGTGCCCCGGCCTCTGCCGCAGCTTGATCCGACCCCACCTACCCAGGCCGAACCGTCAGGCGAGGGGCACATTCCGGCCTCGCTTGAGCTCTCCGTCATCATCCCTGCCCGAGATGAGGAGGCCAACCTCGCCGCCTGCCTGGACACCCTGATCGCGCAGAATGAACGCATCTTCGCCTTGGGCACCGATTGGGAACTGTTGATCGTCGACGATGATTCTGCGGACCGCACCCGCGCTATCGCGTCGGACTATGCGGCCAAACACCCCGGCGTGCACCTGCTCTCCGCGCCGCCGTTTGAGATGGACGGCGAGCGACGTGGCTTCACTGGCAAGACCAACGCCTGCTGGGCCGGCGCGCAGGCTGCCGCGGGTCGCTGGCTGCTCTTCACCGACGCTGACACCCTGCATGAACCAGGCGATCTGCGCCGTGGGCTGCACGAGGCCACGCGTAACGAGGTGTCGATGCTTTCCTACTCACCCAGGCAGATTCTGCGTGGGATTGCGCAGCATACTTTGATGCCGCTGATCTTCGCGGAGCTGGCAGCCGCCTACCCACCCGCGAAGGTGAACGATCCCACCGACCGTACCGCCGCCGCCAATGGCCAATACCTGCTTGCCGAGCGGGAAGCATACTTCCTGGTGGGCGGGCACAAGGCCGTTGGGCGATCGGTGCTGGAGGATGTCGAGCTTGCCTACCGCATGAAGCGCGCGAAACGAGGCATTCGCCTTCGCTACGCCCCCGACGCGCTCTCCACGCGCATGTATCGCGGTTTCGGCGACATGGTTGAAGGCTGGACGAAAAACCTGGCGCTGCTGTTTCCGCACACGCTGCGGCTGGCGCTGTGGCGCACGTTGGACATTCTGCTGCTGCTGTTGCCGGTGCTGTTGTGGTTGCTGCCGTACCTCGTCACGTGGCAGCGCGTAGCCCTGCTGGCCCTATGGGCGCGCACGCTGCTGCGGCTCTACCAGCGCACGGCCCGTGCCCATTTCCCGCTGCTGAGCACAGCAATCGCGCCCCTGGGTCTGCCCTTGCTTGTGTTTCTGCTGCTGGCCAGCGCCGTACGCCACCGAGTGCTGCACAACGTCCCGTGGAAGGGAAGGCGATACCGTACCTGACGGCATGCAATGGGTCACGGGCCGGCAACATGGGTTCGGCGCACCCCTCGCACCCCTCGCTGCCCTTCCGCATCCAATGCGAGCTGGACCGCTAAACAGGACACCACCATCGGACCCCCACGCCCCATGCTGCTGCTTACACGGAAAGCCGACTTCGCCGCCGCCCACTTCTACTGGAACCCTTCCTGGAGTGAAGAGGAGAACCGTCGCGTTTTCGGCAAATGCGCCAATCGTCAAGGGCATGGGCATAACTACACGCTGGAGGTGACGGTGCGCGGTGAGGTGGATGCGATCTCCGGCTTCGTCGTTGACCTGAAACAGTTAAAGGACATCATGGAGCGCGAGGTCGTCTCGGCCTTCGATCACCGTCACCTGAACTACGAGGTCCCGGAGTTCGCCACGCTGCAGCCCACCACCGAAAACATAGCGCTTGCCATCTGGGACCGTCTCCACGGCAAGGTGCCAGGCGCCGCGCTGCACCGCGTGCGCGTGTATGAGTCGCCCGATCTGTTCGCGGACGTATACGGGGAGTCGCGGTGACCACCCTTCCCGCAGCGGTCGCCCATCTGAGCCGGCGTTACCGCTTCGCTGCCTCCCATCGGCTGCACGCCCCTACTCTCTCCGAAGACGGCAATCGCGAGCTCTTTGGCAAATGCAACAACCCCTTCGGCCACGGCCATAACTACTTCGTCCAGGTCACGCTTTGCGGACCCGTAAGCCTAGAGACAGGGATGGTCGTGAACCTTGCTGATCTGGATGGTTTCGCGCAGCGTGAACTCCTTGACCACTTCGACTGCAGCAACCTGAACGAGCACCCGGCTTTCCAAACGGCCGTCCCCAGCACCGAAAATCTTTGTCTTGAGTTGTGGCGCGTCTTCGCCGGCTTTGCAGACGAACACGCCGGTCTCACGCTGAAACGCATCCGGGTAGAGGAGACCAACAACAACGCCTTCGACTACTTCGGCCAGGCCGGATCTGCTCCAGCACTTGGCTAGAAGAACAGGTCACACAGAAAGAGGACGCGAAGCACCGCATGACCACCAAAGCTCCAGTTGAGGCACCCGGCCTCGCACATGGCAGCGAGCCCGCAGCCACGCAGGCTCAGCATGCCGAGCGGCTCACCTTAGAGCACGCAAGTCTGCGCCAAATTTACGCCGAGATTCTTACACGCCTTGGCGAAGACGCCGCTCGTGACGGTCTGGTGAACACTCCCAAGCGTATCGAAAAGTCCATGCAGTTCCTGACGCGCGGCTACGGACAGACCGTCGAAGAAGCCATCAATGGCGCTCTCTTTGACGTTGACTACGACGAGATGGTCATCGTCAAGGACATCGAGTTTTACTCCCAATGCGAGCATCATCTCTTGCCCTTTTTCGGCCGCGCGCACGTGGCCTACATCCCGCAGGGCAAGGTCATCGGCCTCAGCAAGATTCCACGCGTCGTCGACGTATTTGCCCGTCGCTTGCAGGTGCAGGAGCGGCTTACCCGCGAGATCGCCGACGCCATTGAGGCTGCGGTTCACCCGCAGGGGGTGGCCGTCATCCTGGAGGCTCAGCACCTGTGCATGATGATGCGCGGCGTGGAGAAGCAAAGCTCCCGCACCGTGACCAGCGCCATGCTGGGCGTCTTCAAATCACAGATGCAAACCCGCAACGAACTGCTTTCGCTCTTGGAGAGGCCCCGCTGAGCCATACAGGTGCCTCCCAAAAATGAACGGCCTCCTCATCCTCGATAAGCCTGCGGGCATGACCTCCCACGATGTGGTCGCGGTCGTGCGCCGTGCTACCGGCGAGCGCTCTGTCGGCCACCTGGGCACGCTCGATCCCATGGCGACCGGCGTACTGCCTCTGCTACTCGGCAAGTACACGCGCCTTGCGCAATTCTTCGGAGCAGCGGAGAAGCATTACACCGGCGCCATCCAGTTTGGCTGGAGTACGGACAGCTTCGATGCCGAGGGCGAGCGGACCTCCGCGCCGGAGCCTCTGACCCTGACCCTGCCGGCCCTGCAGCAGCTGGCGGAACACTTCCATGGCGAGATGGACCAGATGCCGCCAATCTTTTCCGCGAAGAAGATTCATGGCGTCCCCGCGTACAAACTGGCGCGTGCCGGTAAGGATGCGCCCGTGAAGCCAGCGCGCATCACCGTGCATGAGTTTGCTCTCAACGCGCTTGACGGGAATGTGGCTACCTTCAGCATGGGTGTTTCGGCCGGGGGCTATGTGCGTTCGGTGGCGCACGAACTCGGGCAAATGGCGGGTTGTGGTGCCCACCTGTGTGCACTCCGCCGCACGGCCGCAGGCCCGCTCACGCTCGAGCACGCGCTCTCGCTCGACACCCTAAAGACGCTCGCGCAGTCCGACATGCAGCGGGGGATGATTCACCCACGCCTGCTGCTGCCGGAGATGCCCGCAGTCACCGTCGATGACGCGGTTGCCGGCCGCATCCGCAACGGCATGCAGGTGAACGTGCCGGAGTTCTCACGCGCCCCGCTGGTCAAGGTGTTCACCGGCCCGGCGGACCTGCTCGCGGTCGCTCGCCGCATCGCCGGCACGCTCGTGCAGCCCACCGTCGTGCTGGGCTAGCGCTGCCTTATCAAGAGCTGCTAGCTACTGCGGGAGTTCTTATGCAGCAGCGGTGTCACCAGGTGCTCGATATTGATGGCCACCTGCTGATTGCCCTTGGCGGTGGCGTGAATACCGTCTTCCTGGATGTCGCCCGGAATCCCGTACACGTCCTGCAGTACAAACGGCAGCAACGGCACGTGGTAGCGGGTGGCCACGGTCGGAAACATGGCGTTGAAGCTCTGCACATAAGGTCCACCGTACTGCGCTGGCAGCGTGATGCCGGCCATGGCCACCTTGGCGCCACTGGCCTTCAGCACGCGCACCATCGTGTCCAGGTTGTGCTGTGCCTGCGTGGTGGAGAGGCCGCGTAGACCATCGTTGCCGCCAAACTCCACGACCACGATCTCTGCATGCAGGCCAACAACCTCCTCCAGCCGATCGAGGCCGTCCTTGGTGGTGTTGCCACTGACGCCGGCGTTAACGACCTTGTAGTCGAAGCCCTCACGGTCCAGCCGTTGCTGCAGATAGGCAGGGTAGGCCTCGTCCGGATCGACGCCCGCGCCCGCCGTCAGGCTGTCGCCAAAGCAGACCAGCAGTGGCCGCATGCCCCCGCCTGCGATCCTGCGCTCCGCAGGGCGTTCCGTGCGGGCCGCGGCTTCGACATGATGAATGCCAAGCGCCGGCACGAAGGCGATTGCCGGCAGAGTCGCTAAGATGAAGAGGAGCCTTGCTCGATACACGATTCGATTTTATCCAAAGGTTCACGCCCTTGCCCACGAACACATTTCAAGCTTCTGAGGAGCGCACGAGCGCAACAGGCTTCCTCGCCCCCATGATCGTGGTCAGCGATCTGCGCAAGAGCCTGCGCACCGGCTCTTCCACCGTCGACATTCTGAAGGGAATCGACTTCGCCGTGGCGCGCGGCGAGTTTGTGGCCATCATGGGGGCGTCCGGCTCCGGAAAATCAACGCTGCTCGGCCTGCTCGCGGGACTCGATAACCCGAGTTCCGGCACGGTTTCGCTGAACGGCACGGTCATCAGCAGCCTCCCCGAAGACAAACTGGCGCAACTGCGCGGGCGCACCATCGGCTTCGTTTTTCAGAGCTACCAGCTAATCCCCACGCTCACGGCGCTCGAGAACGTGCTGCTGCCCTACGAGCTGAATGATGAGACCAACAATCGGGCAGCCGGCCTCGAACGGGCGCGCGGCTTGCTGCAGTCGGTGGGCCTCCAGACCCGCGCCGATCACTACCCTGTGCAGCTCTCCGGCGGCGAGCAGCAGCGTGTCGCGCTGGCCCGTGCCTTCATCCTGCGGCCGCCCATCGTGCTCGCCGATGAACCCACGGGCAATCTCGACTCCGCCAACGGCCGCCACATCCTTGACCTGTTGCTGCGGTTGAATCAGTCTGAGGGCACAACCCTGGTGCTGGTCACGCATGATCCGGCACTGGCCGCGCATGCCGGCCGTCGCATCGTGCTGCGCGATGGTTTGGTCATCGCCGACGAGCGTGCCCGGGCAGCTACGGAAACACCGGCCCCCGCCGGCCTCGGAGCCTGACGCCGATGCCCGCCCTTTCCTTCGCCACCACGGCTCGCATCGCCACTCGCGAGCTGCGCTCTTCCAAGGGCAAATTTGCCTTTGTGGTCCTTTCGGTCGCCATTGGGGTGGCCGCGCTTACCGGGGTGCGCGGCTTCTCTGCCGCTTTTCGCTCCATGCTGCTGCTGCGCGCCCGCACCATCATGGCGGCGGATCTTTCGGTGCGCAGCAACTCGGCCCTTACCGATGCCGACGTCGTTCGCTTGAACACCCTCACCACGGCCGGTCGTGCGCAGCAAACGCCGGTCACCGAGCTGCTCTCCATGGCCTCGGCCACCACTTCGCTTGACCCGTTGCTGGTCTCCCTCAAGGCCGTCGATCCCGCGCACTACCCGTTCTACGGCAAGGTCACCCTGTCACCTGCGATGCCGTTGACGCAGGCACTCACGGACAGCAGCGTTGCCGTCGCCGATGACCTTCTGCTCCGTCTGCACCTCAAGGTAGGCGATGCCATACGGCTGAACGAAAACACCTATCGCATCGCCGCCGTGGTGTTGGAAGAGCCGGATCGCCTGTCGGGCGCCTTCGCCGCAGGTCCGCGCGTGCTCATCTCGCAACAGGCGCTTGCGCAGACCGGTCTGCTCGGCTTCGGCTCCCGCGCGACGCGGCGTGTGCTGCTGCTGCTCCCGGGTTCCGGGGCCGGCCGCACCGCGTCGGACGACACGGTTTCCAAGCTTCGCGATCAGCTGCAGGAGGCGTTGCCCGAAGCCCAGGTCACCGACTACCGCGATGCCAACGAGGGGCTCACGCGCGCGCTCGACGGCGCCACCGGTCTGCTCTCGCTCATGTCGCTGGTGGCTCTGGTCTTGGGAGCCATCGGTGTGGCGATGGCCATCCGGGCGCACCTGGCGCAGCGACTCGACTCCATCGCGATCATGAAGGCGCTAGGCGCGCAATCCGGCCACATCATTCGGATCTATGTGCTCCAGACCCTGATACTGGGCCTGTGCGGTGCGGGCCTTGGCATTCTGCTGGGCTTCGCCGTGCAACTCACGCTGCCACTGTTTCTCGCACGGCTGCTGCACCTCACGCCGGCGTTTCACCCCGACGCTCGCGCACTTGCGCTGGGCCTGGGTGCCGGTCTGCTCACCACGTTGCTTTTCAGCCTGCCCCCGTTGTTGGACATTCGCGACGTCCGCCCCATCCTCATCCTGCGCCGCGCTGTGGAAAGCAGCGATGACCCTTTTGCAGGCCGGCTTCTCAAAAAGCTGCGTGCGTCCTGGGTGCAGATCGTGGCCTTCCTTGTCATTCTTGGCGGGCTCATGCTGCTCGCCGCCTATGTAGCGGAGTCGCGCAGAATCGGCATTATCTTCGGCTCGGGGCTGGCGGCGGTGTTGCTCGTGCTGCTGGCGCTGGCGGCTGGCCTGCTCGCACTTTTGCGGCTGATCCTGCGCCGAACGAGCCTGCAACTGCCGTCCGTGCTCCGCCACGGCCTTGCTAACCTCTACCGTCCTGGCAATCCGTCTGCCGCGCTGCTGGCCGCGCTTGGGCTCGGGGTCATGCAGATTGCCACGGTCTACACCGTGCAGCATGCGGTCGTCAGCGATATCTCTGCCACGCAACTCAGCCAGTTGCCGAACCTTTTCCTCATCGACATCAGCCCCGCCGAGGTTGGGGGTGTGCGCGATCTGCTGTCGCATCAGTCCTACGTAAAAGGCGCACCGGAGATGCTGCCCGTCATCGCCGCCCGTCTAAGCGCGATCGACGGCACCCCCATCGACAAGCTCAGCTTCGAGCACTTCCCCAAACGCTTTCTGCGCGCCTTAAACCTGGCCTGGGCGCCCACGCCCGATCAGCCCCCACCCGGCGATCGGGTCCTTGCCGGCAGGTGGTGGACCGCTGCGGAGAGTGCCGACGCGGCCGCTCACCCGCTCATCGCCATGGACAGCAACTTCGCCAAGAACTTGCACCTGAAGCTTGGCCAAAGCGTCACCTTCGTTGCCGTTGATCAGCCCTTCACTGCGCGCATCGTCGCCTTCTATGAGCCCGACTCACAGCACGCCTTTTCGCGCGCACAGTTGATGCTGCCCGAGGCCGCCCTGCGCAGCTTCCCGGCCATCTGGTACGGCGGCGTGCATGCCGATCCCACCCACACCGCGGAGGTGCGGCGAGCCCTCTATGCACACTACCCGTCCATCAGCGTCATCGACGTCGCCGCTACTATCGAGACTGTGCGTGAGGCGGTGCTGCAGATCGTCTACGTCATCCAGTTCCTGGCGGCGTTCTCCACCTTTGCCGGCGTCGTCATCCTGGCCAGTGCCATTGCCGGCACACGCTACCGGCGCCTCCGTGAGGTTGTAGTGCTGAAGACCCTGGGTGCGACCCGTCCACGCATTGCTGCCATCTTTTCGATCGAGTTCGCGATGCTGGGCCTAATCGCCGGCGCGGTTGGTCTGCTGTTCGCCAACATCGTCTCGCGCATCCTGCTGCAGCGCGCCCTGCATTTCGACTACCACTTCCAGCCATTGTTGACGCTTGCTTTCTGGCTGCTGGCCGGGGCGCTTACTGTCGCCTGTGGCTGGGTTGCGAGCCATCGTGTGCTGGGGCAGAAGCCCTTGGAGGTGCTGCGCGAGGAGTAGGGAGGCGCCGCCTGCCAGAAGTGCCACTAGCGGTGCCTGGGGGCGTTTGACCCGACCGCACCCTCTTCCGTACACTTGGCGAGGCGCATGATGTTGTTCGGTCCGCCGCCGAACTCCATGTGCCACTGAACTTAACCTGTTGCCCCCTCGTTCAATGGTAGGACTAGCGACTCTGACTCGCTCGATCGGGGTTCGAATCCCTGGGGGGCAACCAAGTTTCACAAACACCTGGTCTGCCCGCTCCAGCATTCCTTTAGAACAGGAGCTTCAGCCCCAGCTGGATTTGGCGGCTGCTCCCTGCCGTGGCGGTGATAACCCCCGCGGTCGGGCTCTGCTGCGTGGCTGAGCTGTACACCACCTCATTCGGCGTTTGCAGGTTTGTGTGGTTCAGCAAATTGAAAATCTCCGCACGAAATTGGAGCCGCATGTTGTCGGCCAGCGCTGTGGATTTCAGCAGTGACGCATCCCAGTCAGCGTAGCCAGGCCCAACCAGCGTATCGCGTCGCACATTGCCCACCGCCCCATTGACAGGGGCCGCGAAAGCGTTGGGGTTGAAGAAGCGCGTGCTGCGTTGCGCTGTCGTTCCGTGCGTGTAGAGATCCCCGTGGAAGTTGGGGTTCACATTCGGGCGCACCGGATTGCGCGTATCTCCAGAGTTCGTCGGGTTATAGCCAAGCTGTGGGCTGAAGGGGAAGCCGGTCTGCAAGTTGGCGATCGTTGCGAACTGCCAGCCAGAGAGCAGACGGCCCGTGACCCCGCCCGTATGCGCAAACCACGCTCCGCCGCTGCCAAACGGTAGATCATAGCTTCCGTTCACCGCAAAGAGGTGTCGTACGTCGGTAGCCGCCGGACCGTAATCCAGATGAGGCAACGCAGGAACCTCCACGAAGGCCGGCGTATTTGCCGAAACGGACGTGTTCCACGCCGAACCATCGTCGAGGTTCTTGGACCACGTGTAGTTCCCGCGTAGTTGCAGCCCATGGGCGAGATCGCGGCGCAAATCCACGATCAATCCGTTATAGTTTGCCGAGCCGCCCGAGTACCACGAAGTGGTGTTGGTGACAGCAGGGTTCAGCTTCGTGGCCGTCGGGTAGTACACCGTGCCCGAGGCCAGATTGCCTGTCGCTGGGCACGCCGGGTTGGGGCAGATCACAAAGGCCGGCTCATTGAGGTCCGCCGAAAGGATCTGGTGATACGCATGCGAGCCGATGTAACCCACTGTGAGCGACGTGGAGCGCGCAATCTGCTGTTCCACGCGCAGCGTGTAGGCCAGCACCGTGGGTGTGCGCATGTCGGTAGCCACCGTTGAAGGCGAAACGCTGCTTGTGCCGCCCTCCGGTGCGTTCAAAGTGCCATTGCTGTAGCTCAGCGTCGTGTTGAACGGGACAGCCTGGTCGAAGCGGTAATCCAGGTTGTCCAGCAGCGAGTGATGCAGGCCGACGGAGGCCCGCACGCTCGTCGTCCCCTTGCCAAAGACATTCCACGCCACGCCCGCCCGCGGCTCCGGCAGGAAGAGGGCGCGATTGCTCAGCAGGCCACTTGAGGAGGGAACCGGGGTGCTGTTAATCACCCCATTGGTGAAGGTGTACACCCCGGCACGATCGTCACGTTCGTTCCATCCGCTTGAGTCCTCAGAGCGAAAGCCGGCACGCACTTCCAGCCGCGGGGTGACGTGATACGTGTCCTCGAGGTAGGCCGCCGCGAACAGTGAACGCCACTCCAACGCGGTAGGCTGGGGCACCACGGTGAAGGTCTTGATGGTCCCCGCGAGAAAGCTTTGCAAGGTCGCGAACGAGGCCTGACCATACTGGTTTTGCGCGAGGTTGTCATTTGACTGGAGCCGCTGGAGCCAAACGCCGGCTTCGATCTGGTGCTTGCCGCGCGTGTAGAAAACGTGATCGTCGAACGTGAAGAGATTGCGTGCGATCTCATTATTCGCACCGGTGTTGGCGCCTGCGGTGGTAATCTGCGAAGCTCCGTTGGACGCCGTAGAGCCAGCAATTACAACGGCTCCCGTCGGTTTACCGGGCAGAAACGTAGCCGTCTCCGCCTGGATGCCAGTCGGTACCGAACCGAGGAACGCGAAGCTCGCGCGGGAGTAGCCGAAGCGCACCGTGTTCAACAGCCGTGGCGAAAAGACATGCTGCTCCTGCGCACTCAGCACCTGTTCGCGCAGGTACTCGTCGATCAGCGAATAAGGGTCCTGTGTCGGGGTGTGCGCGTTTGAATCGTCGACCGTGTACACCGCAAAAAACAGGTCGTTCGGCGTGAGGTTTGCATCGAAGCGTGTGGTCCCGAAGTCCTCGCGGATGTGCTGCTTTGGGGAAGAGAATGCCTCGGCGATGCCGGTCGCCACGCTTTGCCCCGCTGCGTTGGTGGCGTAGAGCTCGGGGCCATTCTGCACCGGCCATAAATTCAGCAGGGAAGCCGCAATCGGGCTCACCGTCACCTTGGTCTCCACCCCTGCGCTGTTGGGCAGGTTGCCCGCACGAGCCTGGTTGTCCGGCACCAGCGTGACATCGGAAAGGCCAAGGTTCTGGCGATAGCCTTCATAGTTACCGAAGAGGAAGAGCTTGTCTCGGCGCAGCGGGCCACCGAGCGCCAGGCCGAAGTCGTTGCGTTGAAACTCGGGAATGCGCGCCTGGTCGAAGTAGTTGCGCGAATCGAAGTAGCTGTTACGTGCGAACTCATAAGCTGAGCCGTGCAGCTGGTTGGTGCCGCCCGCCGTGACAATAGAGATCTGCGCACCCTCGCGTTTGCCGTACGCGGCCGAGTAGCTGTCCGACACTACGTTGAATTCGCGCACGCCATCGATGCCAAGCAGCTGACCACTGGTGCCGCCGGGCGTGTTGTTGATCAGCGACGCGCCGGTGTATTCCACGCCGTTGAGCAGAAACAGGTTGTCCTGCGGCCGTCTGCCCGCGACGGAAAACATGTTACCCACCGACGAATTCGAGGTGCCCACAGAACCGGAGCGTTGCTGCGAATAATTCACCGTGCCGGGATTCAGCGTGATCAGCTGATCGTAGGAGCGGCCGTTCAATGGCAGCTCCTTGATCTGCCGCGCGTCGATCAGTCCGGAGATCTGTTCCGTGGAGGTGTTCACCGCTGGCAGGGACTCGTCAACGGTGATGGTCTCGCTGCCGGCGAGCGTCAGGCGGATAGAGAGGTCGAGCGACTGGCCGACCGTGAGTCCGACGCCGCTTCTCTTGTAGGGCGCAAAGCCGGTCGACTCGGCGGTAATGCTGTACGCGCCGACGGGTACCGAAGGCGCACTGAAGCGGCCGCCCGCGTCCGTGGTAAGTGCACGCGTGGTGCCCGTGTCGTCATTGCGTACCGTCACCTTGCTGCCCGGGATCACCGCACCGGTAGGATCCAGCACGGTACCGGTAACGGTGCCGCCCACCACCTGCGCGACCGCTCGATTCGTAGCGGCAGACAGCATGAGAAGAGGAGCTATGGGCAGAGCCGGAACGAGGTAAGCAGCCATTGCAAGAACTCGGCTGCGCTGACGGATGTGAGACATGGCAACTCCTGGGGCAGCGCATGCGCGAGGCGCAAAGGCGCGAAGGGCAAAAGGAACTAGGAAATGGGTGCCGGTTCTTGTCCGCGATCGAGATCAGCGGCAACAACAACAGCGACAGCGTAGAGGTCGCGGGGAGGTGAGCTTGGCAGTGTTGCGAATGAGGCTCATCGCAGACCTCCCAAGCGGTCTGCCGCGAAGACCAGGCCCAGCGTCACGAGTGCAATGAAGATCTCACCCAGTACGCCGACGAGGATGGGCCGCCATCCCTGATTCACCAGGTCACGCAGCTGCGTACGCAGCCCGACACCAGCAAAAGCAGGCAAAAACGCCCATTTGGAAAGATTTGACAGCGAGCCAAGCTGACCTTTGGTAAAGAAATGCAGACTCGCGAGCACGGAAATGGCCATAAAGCCAAGGATGAATTTAGGGAACTTCTGCCAGAGAAACAGCGCCTTGCGCTCCACGCGTTCCGCCTGCCCGCGCGAAGCCCAATACACCGCATAGCCCAGCACGACGAAGCCGATGAAGGCGGAGCGCGCAGTCTTGGCGAGCACCGCATAGCGGCCTGCTTCTTCCCCGAACAATGCGCCTGTAACGGTCGCCTCTGCGGTGTTATCGACAGCCAGCCCGGTCCAGATGCCGTAGGTCTGCTGTCCCATGTGCAGGGCATGGCCTATCGCCGGAAAGGTGAACAGAGCGATAGCGCCCAGTGCGAGAATGGCGGCGATTGCAGTCGAGGTGTCTTCTTCGTCCGGATCGATCGCTCCCTGAGCGGCCATGATCGCCGTGACCCCGCAGATCGAGGAGCCAATCGCAAGCAGGGAGGTAAGTTTGGGCGGCAGCCGGAACAAGCGGCCAAGCAGCGTCATGACCGTGAGCGACAGCGCAAGCTCGATGAAGACCAGGGCCAGTGACAGACCACCAAGGTGCAGCATGTCGCGAAACAGAAACTTGGCGCCCACCAGCACGATGCCCAGCTTCAGCCAAAGCTCATACGTGGCGATGCCTGGACGGAAGATTCGCGGCACGGTGAGCACGTTAGAGCAGAAGAGGCCCAGCAGAATGGCCCACAACACATACTCCATGCGCGGTGCAGGCAGACCGTGGACGGTCCGCAGCCAATCGCACAGCCCCTCCAGGCCCTTGCCGGCCAGGCCTATCCCGAACAACAGCGCCGTACCCGGCAGCAGAGCCAGCCATTGCCTCTGCCGTGTGGGCGGAGGCAAGGGCGCCAGCGGTTCGGGCGCGAAGGGCGCAAGGGGCTGAGGAAGGGCGTGAGCGGACACGGCTGCGACTTACCAGCCGATGCCGTGAATCACGTTAAGACGAATCAACGCCGCCAGTGCGAGCGCGATGAGGATCGCTGCAGCGTCGGCGTTGAACCCGAGGTGTTGCGGGACAGCGACGGCACCGTGCGTCGAAGAGGGCTGGGGAAGGGGGTGGCGATGGGACATCACTTCTCCTGGCGTAGGACGGGAAAAAGAATGAGAAAGGGAAGAGTTCCGGGCTCCAGATGCACAAAACCCACGCTGGCCTGGGGGCCGTTGCGTGGGTGCCTTGAAGGAACTCTAGAGGAGCGAGTGGCTGAGGAGGAACTCGCTTTAGAGCAGACAGGCACCGGCGCAACAGCGCGGCATGCAACAACACATGCAACAAAGCGCGGCGGCGGTGAGGGTCTGCTTCATACGTTTGCTCAGCCTACGGGGAGTAGATGCACGTGTCAAGAAAGGCGATTCACCCGACCGCAAGAAACACTTCGTTTAGGTGAAAGGCTGCGGTCGCGCCATGGCGCAGAACCCCATTGCCACCCCGACTTTTCACCGTGTACAGCGCGTGGTCACAGTGGAACAGAACGCGATCCCAGGGCTCATCCGCGGCGCGCTCCGCCACACCAAAGCTGCCCGTGATGCGTGCAGTCGGGTCGGGCAGACCCAGGTTCAGGCTTTCCAGGCAGGCGCGCATGCGTTCGGCGATCTCTACGGCAGCGTCGGCGGGGGTGCGGGGCAGCAGCGCCACGAACTCGTCGCCCCCGCTGCGGGCAAGCGTGTCACTATCCCGCAGGCAGCCGCGCAGGCAGGAGGCTACGGCGCGCAACGCCTGGTCGCCGGCCGCGTGTCCAAGCCTGTCGTTGATCGGCTTGTAGCGATCAAGATCAATCTGGATAGCAGAAAAGGCGATGCGCCCGTTGGAACTCCGGATCGCCGCTTCCGCCGCCTCTTCCAATGCGCGGCGATTGGAAAGGCCAGTCAGAGGATCGGTGCTGGCCTGCAGCTCCAGCCGGCGCCGCAGCAACGCTGCCGTCATCCACACATACGCCACCATAATGCCGCACTGCAAGCAGCTGTTCGCCAAGACCACCACGGCCAGCGCCTGCCCGGACTGTCGGTAATCCTGGGGCGCGCCCTGCAGCAGCACGGTGCTGAGGCGGAACATGTTGGCCATCGCCAGCGCGATCAGCATGCTCGCCAGCATCCAGCTGAGGCGCCGCCGTAGGTGGCTTCCCAGCAGCAGAAGTCCGGCAAGGTGGGCCTGCTGCACCGCGAGCACAACGCTGTAACCGATCAAACGCTTGGGGGTGTCCGGGTGCACACTGCCATACCAAAGCATCCCGACAGTGCCCGCGCCCAGCCACACGCAAGCCATTGCATTCTGCCGCGCTGAAAAGCTGAACAGGCGACTCATGGATGCATACAGGGCCGTATACGCGGCGAGCACAAACACATTGCCCAGAACGATCGAGAAGAAGTCAGACATGGACCCGCGGCACGCGACGGCAATGCCCCCCAACAAAGCCAGCACGCTGTACAGAACAAAGAACTGGACGCCCCGCATGCCACGATGGAGACGGGTGTTGGCCAGCGTCAGCAGCGTGTAAACAGCCAGAAGATAGGTGTGTTCTAGATGTAGCGTGTGCAGGTGCATTGCCAGTCCTTTGTACGGACACGGCGTACTGTCCGGACGAGCGTGCAGGTGTAGTTGCACAGAGAATACCGCGACCCACCACGCCCATCACAAGCATTTTTCTGCACACGCTCGTGCTTGCGTCTCTAGCCGTTCAATGCCGCGCTGACCAGGTCCTTCGCCTCCCCCTGAATTTGCTTCAGATGCTCCTCGCTCTTGAAGCTCTCCGCGTAGATCTTGTACACATCCTCGGTCCCGGATGGCCGCGCGGCGAACCAGCCCTCGGCGGTGGTCACCTTCAGCCCACCGATGGCCGCGTGGTTGCCCGGCGCCTCGGTCAGCACGGCAGTGATCGCGTCGCCGGCCAGCTCTTTCGCCGCAACCTGCGAAGGCGAGAGCTTTGCCAGCTTGGCCTTGTCCTCCTTGCTGCAGGCTGCGTCGATGCGCTGGTAAACGGGCGCGCCATACTGCGCGGTGAGCTCGCCGTAACGCGTGCCGGGATCCTTCCCCGTGGCGGCGGTCATCTCCGCGGAAAGCAGGCCACAGATCAGCCCGTCCTTATCCGTGGTCCAGACGGTGCCATTGCGGCGCAGAAAGGTCGCTCCCGCGGACTCCTCGCCGACAAAACCCAGAGTGCCGTTGATCAGGCCATCGACAAACCATTTGAAGCCGACCGGTACCTCTAGCAGGGGCCGTCCAAGGCCCTTCGCCACGCGGTCGATCATGCTGGAGGACACAAGCGTCTTGCCGATCCCGACCGATCCGCTCCACTCCGGACGATGCGTGAAGAGGTACTGGATGCAGACGGCGAGGTAATGGTTCGGGTTCAGTAAACCCGTCGAGCGGGTGACGACTCCATGGCGGTCGTGGTCCGTATCGCAGCCCCACGCCACATCGTAGCGATCCTTGTTCGCTATCATGCCCGCCATCGCAAAGGGCGAGGAGCAGTCCATGCGAATGCGGCCATCCCAGTCCAGTGTCATAAAGCGGAAGGTCGGATCGACGTAGGGGTTCAGGACTTCGAGCGGCAACTTGTAGGTCTCCGCGATGCGCGGCCAGTAGTGCACACCGGCGCCACCAAGCGGATCGACGGCAAGTTTTAGCGTGGTGCCGCGCAACACATCGAAATCGATAACATTGGCGAGATCCGGCACGTAGGCGCCGATAAAGTCGTGGCGCTTCGTCGTTTCCGCATCGAGCGCCCGCTTGTAGGGTATGCGTCTCACCCCGGCCAGCCCGGCCGCGATCAGCGCATTGGCGCGATCCTGAATCCACTTCGTCGCCGTCGTGTCCGCCGGCCCACCCGTCGGCGGGTTGTACTTGAAGCCGCCATCCTCGGGCGGATTGTGCGAGGGCGTGATGACGATACCGTCCGCCTTATGTAACTTCGCATTGGCATTGTGCGACAGAATGGCGTGCGAGAGCACCGGGGTGGGCGTGTACCCAAGATCGCGATCAATCAGCACTTCCACTCCGTTCGCGGCGAGCACCTCCAGCGCGGCGACAAAGGCAGGCTCGGAGAGTGCATGTGTGTCCTGCGCCAGAAACAGCGGACCCGTGGTCCCCTCGGCCGCCCGGTACTCGCAAATGGCCTGCGTGATGGCGAGGATGTGGTCCTCGTTGAAGGCCGTGTTCAGCGACGATCCGCGATGCCCGCTGGTGCCAAAACTTACCCGCTCGGCCGGGTTCGCCGGGTCGGGATGGAAGGCGTAGAAGTCCGTGAGCAGGCGCGGCAGATTGACCAGCCGATCGGGCGAGGCGAGGTGGCCGGGGGTGTTCAGTTGCGGGTCGTTGGCAGTGACTGCGAAAGCCGGGCTGGACATGGACGAAAGCATACGGCAGGTCGTACGCCGGAGGCGAGGTCTGCGTCTTGCTCAACAAGCTGGAGCCGTTTTGTCCGGCTAAGCAGGCCCCTGGCAGCAGCGGCACTGGTATGCTCTGCGCACGATGAGCAAACAAGGTGTGCGGGGGGACGCCCGCTGGATCGTGCCCGGGCTACTGCTGCTGGCGCTCGGCGCCGGCCTGCAGGCGCTGCATGGGGCGGGAGCGATGCACGGCGTAGCCACCATCCTGCGCTGGCTGGGCATTATGCTGTTGGCCGCCTTCGCCCTGCGTCGTCGCAGCCTTACCCCGTGGATCTTTGTGGCAATGATCGCCGGCGCGGAGTTCGGCTTCGATGCGCCTGCGGCAGCTGCGCAGATGCGCGTCTTCTCGGACATTTTTTTGCGGCTCATTAAGACCATCGTCGCGCCGCTGATCCTCGCCACGCTGGTCGTGGGCATCGCCGGTCACGGGGATCTGCGCGGCGTTGGCCGCATCGGGATCAAAGCGCTGGTCTACTTTGAGGTCGTCACCACCCTGGCGCTAGGCATCGGCCTGCTCGCCATCAACATCAGCAAGGCCGGGGTCGGTCTGGCGCTGCCTGCGGAGCCCTCCGCCGGCCTGCCCGCCGTTGCGGCCGCGGCGCCGGTGCACTGGGACGACTTCCTGCTGCACATCTTCCCGGAAAATTTGGCCAAGTCCATTGCCGAAGGCCAGATCTTGCAGGTGGCCGTCTTTGCCGTCTTCTTTGGCATCGCGCTGGCTACGCTGAGCGAAAGCAAGCGCGGTCCGGTGCTGCGGCTGTGCGAAAGCCTCAGTGAGGTCATGTTCCGCTTCACCAACGTCGTGATGTACTTTGCGCCGATCGGCGTCGGTGCCGCGATGGCCTACACCGTCGGGCATATGGGCCTGGGCGTGCTGGTCAACCTCGGCAAACTGCTGCTCACGTTGTACGGTGCGCTGGCGCTGTTCGGCGTGCTTGTGCTGTTGCCTGCCGCGCTGCTGTTCCGCGTGCCTGTTGCGCGTTTTCTGGCCGCGGTCGCCGAACCCGCCACCATCGCCTTCGCCACCTCCACCAGCGAGGCCGCCCTGCCGCGCGCCATGGAGAACATGGAGGCGCTGGGCGTGCCGCGCCGCGTGGTGGCTTTTGTCATTCCGGCCGGCTACAGCTTCAATCTCGATGGCTCCACGCTGTACCTTGCCGTGGCGAGCATCTTTGTGGCCCAGGCTGCGGGCATCCACCTAAGCATCGGCCAGCAGCTGCTGATGATGGGCACGCTTGTGCTCACGAGCAAAGGCGTTGCCGGTGTGCCACGCGCGACGCTCGTGGTCCTGCTGGCCACGGCGGCTACGTTCCATCTACCCTCCGAGCCCATCTTCGTGATCCTGGGCATCGACGCCCTGATGGACATGGCCCGCACCACCGTCAACGTCGTCGGCAACTGCCTGGCCAGTGCGGTGGTGGCGCGGTGGGAGGGCGTCTTCGGTACGGAGGCGCCCAGCGCGGTCGTGCTTGCCGGGGCGGAGGACTAGGAGATGGTGCGACCGTCTACCGTCGCGTTACGTCTTTACGCTATGCACTCCGGTATGTATCGCGGGCAGCTTCGCAACCCTGCCGTCCTTGGACTCCTCTTCACCGCCGCACTCTGCGCGCAGGATGTCCCTCAGGCTCCCGCCAAGGGTCCCTCCACCCCGCCGGCCACCACGATCTCCGTGCAGACGAATCTGGTGGTGGTCCCAGCCGTGGTCTATGACAAAAAGGGTCTCGTGAAGTCGCTGACGAAGGAGAGCTTCGCGTTGACCGTCGACGGCAAGCCGCAACCGATTCGCTACTTCGATCGCGCGACCGATGTGCCGCTAACGGTGGGTCTCCTTGTCGACATCAGCCGCAGCCAGGAAAGCGTGCTCGACGAAGAAACCAAAGCCAGCCAGAGCTTTCTGGAGTCGATGCTGGCGCCGGCCACCGGTAGCCGTCCCGCCGACCGGGCCTTCGTCATGCAGTTTGGCCGCACTGCCGAGCTGCTGCAGGACGTCACCGCTTCACGCCCTTTGCTGCAGGCTGGCATCAAGCAGATTGGCACCACCGCGCCCGGTGCCGACAACGATGACGGCTCCACCGACGCCGTCAACAACGGCTCCACAGGCAACGGCAGCGGCAGCGGTTCAGGCAACGGCAGCGGTTCAGGCAATGGCAACGGCTCCGGCAGCAATAACGGCGGTTATGGTCGTGGACCTTACGGCCGCAACGGGAGCGGGAACGGCAACGACGGCAACGCGAACCGCAGCCGTGGCGGCACCGTGATGTACGACGCCCTCTTCCTGTCCTCCGACGACGTGATGGCCAAGCAGAACGGCCGCCGCGCCGTCATTCTGCTTACCGACGGCGTCGACCGCCACAGCAAGGAGTCGCTGACAGAGGCCATTGAGGCCGCCCAGCGTGCCGACACCGTGGTCTACGCGATTTACTACAAGGGCCAGGAGCGCGGAGGCTTTGGCAACGGTTACCCCGGCAACCGCGGCGGCTATGGAGGGTACCCCGGCTATGGGCGGCCCAATTACCCGGGCAGCGGCGGCCGTCCAGGCAGTGATGGCACCTACGCGGAGCCGGATGGGAGGAAAATTCTGGCACGGATTTGCGGCGAGACCGGCGGTCACATGTACGAAGCCAAGGGCAAGGGCGCAGTCGAAAAGATCTATGCCGAGATCGGCGAGGAACTGCGGGCCGGCTACCGTTTGGGCTTTACACCAGGCCCGGAAGCTGCTGGCGCCGGGTATCACAAGCTACAGCTCACGTTGACGGATGAAAGCCTCAGAAAAGACGAGGTACAGACGCGCGACGGGTACTACACCGGTGCAGCAAAAGCTCGGTAGGCTCCATCGCACGAGCGAGCCTCAGGAGCGATCCCAAAACACTAAGCGGCTGCCTGGCCCCTTGCCGGAAGTACGAGTTGCGACGTGGGATGCTTGGTGTACGGCGTCTTTTTGGTCTGCTGTGCACGCCAGCCGATCACGATCACCGCGGCGACCAGAACCGCCACAATCGCGAAGACCGCCAGGTAAAGTACGTGCGCAACGTTGGAAGGATCGAAGAAATATTTTTTGCCGACGTCCACCGCTTTTTTCTCGAGGTCCATAGTTAGCTAGGATGCGGAGAAGCCCGCCCGGCAGATGCTTCCGCTTCGCTTTTCTGCAGTGGCTGGCTTAACTTCTCCGGTTGGTGGCACACAGAGCGGAATGGATTGCGACGGCCGAAAGTTTCGCGCATCATGAGAGGACATGAGCAAAACGACGACACAACGCTTGTTTGGAATGCGAGCTGCGGCGATCTCCTCCCTCGGGGCCGTTGTGCTCGTCCTCGCCGGATGTCGGCAACAGGCAGCGGCGCCCGTCACCTCGGCAGCGGTTACCCCGGCGACACCCGCTGCGCGTAAGGCGGCTCACGAGCCGTACACGAAGCCGTCCTCCGTGCCCAAGCATCTGTATCCTCCGGCAGAGCGGGCCGTTTCGGACATCGCAGCGGCTGAGAAACGGGCCAAGACCGAAGGCAAACGCGTGCTGCTGGACTTCGGTGCCGACTGGTGCGGCGACTGCGAAGTGCTGGACATCTACTTCCACCGCGAACCGAACGCCTCGCTGCTGGAGAAGAACTTCATCGAGGTCAAGGTCAACATCGGCTACGAGGATCTGAATATGGATCTCGCCCGCCGGTACGGCGTAAACATCGTGGGCGTGCCGGCTCTGGCGGTGCTCTCACCGGATGGGAAGGTCCTCTACGCGCAAAAGGAGGAGTTCCGCGATATGCGCTACATGGAGCCGGCGGAGGTAGCTGCCTTCCTGAACCGATGGAAGCCTGTCAGCTCTGCAGACCAGCCCTCGCCCGGCTTTTAGCCTGCGTCCCGGGTGCTTTGCACGAATGCTCTCTCAAGCGGCCCGCCGTGCGGGGGCCTGAACGGAAGTCATGCGACCCGCGGTGGCGGTTTTCGATCTCTGGCAGGTGTGGGCCAAGACCTGGGTCACGCCTCTGCACCGCACGTTTACCTGGGTCTGGACGCGCCTTTGGGTCTTTGCCGACCTGCTGCGCCGCTCCGCCCTGGCAGCGGTCGAGCACGACGCTCTCACCGTGGCTCAGGCCGTCGCGTACTCCGCCATCGTGGCGTTGTTTCCAGCGTTGATCGTGGCCGCTGCGGTAGTCGGTCTGCTGCCAGCTTTAACTCCGCTGCGAGCGCAGCTGGCCCTCTTTTTCGCGCGGATCGTGCCCTCCAGCGTTCTGCCCCTGCTGGAGAGCTATTTCAGCGTCACGCAGCCCTCCCAGACCGCCGGCGCCCTGGTGGGCTCGCTCGCCGTCAGCCTGCTGGGGGCGGGCAACGTGATGGCCACGCTGATGGAAGGCTTTCGCCGCGCCCATGATCTGCCCGTCGTGAAGGGCAGTTTCTTTGAGCGTCGTGGCCGCGCTTTGGCGCTCGTGCCCTTGTCCCTGGTGCCTATGGCCGCGGCCAGCGCGCTGGTTGTCTTCGGCAACTCCCTTACGCGCTGGATTGCCGGGACAGTGCCTGTAACGGTGCGGCCGGGGTTCATGGTCCTGGTCCTGCTGCTGCGCTGGGCTGTGGCACTGGCCGGCAGCATGGGCATCCTGGCCGTGATCTATCACCTCGGCACGGACCCCACCACGCGCATGTGGGAGCGGTTGCAACCCTGGCTGCGCGAGCCCTGGAATCTGGTTCGCCACCAGTGGAGCTGGCGCGCCAGTCTGCCAGGCGCGACCCTGGCCACGCTGCTTTGGTTCCTGGCGACGCTGCTGTTCGGCTTCTATGTCACCCGTTTCGCCAACTACAGCCGCATCTACGGTTCGCTCGGCGCCGGGATCGCGCTGATGATCTGGCTCTACATCATCGCGCTCTGCGTGCTGATCGGGGCGGAGTTCAACGCACAGCGTGCCCACCTGCGGGGGAGCCTCTCCTCGGCGAAATCTTCCCGCTAACGCGAGGCGCAGCCCCCTTCTTTCTGCTGCGGGACCTTTAGCTGGGGTAGTCATCGGCAGGGATCTGGAGATTCCAAGGTTCGGGCGCGAACACCGTCCGTTGCGCCGGGTAGAATGCCACTTGATAGCCGGCAGGGGCCAGAGAGCCCCGCACCCTACGGCTTTGGGCGGAGACTCTGTGTTGATGGACGGAAGCAAAGGCTGGGCGGCAGGCGGCATGACGCGACGCGCAAAGATTGTGGCAACGCTGGGACCGGCTTCCGGCACGGAAGAGATCTTTCGGCGGCTGGTACGGGCTGGGCTCGATGTGGCTCGGCTGAACTTTTCGCACGGCTCCCACGAGCAGAAGGCCGAGCTGATCGCCATGGTGCGCAAGGTTGCCCGCGAGGAACGCAAACCGGTCTGCATCCTCGCCGATCTGCAGGGTCCCAAGATCCGCACCGGCACTCTGGTGGGCGGCAAACCCGTCATGCTGGAGGCCGGCAAACAGCTCTGCATCACGCCCGAGCGCATCGACGGAACCGCGGAGCGAGTCAGCACCGTCTTCACCACGCTCGCCGAAAATCTTCGTCCCGGCGATCAGATCCTGCTCTCCGACGGGCTCATCGAACTGCGCGTCGTGGAGCTGCGGGGCGCCGATGTTGTCACGGAGATCATCAACGGCGGCTACCTCGGCGAGAAGAAGGGCATCAACCTTCCCGGCGTCGCCATCAAGGTGCCGTCGCTGACTGAGAAAGACGAAATTGATCTCATCTTCGCCATAGAGCAGAAGTGTGACACGGTCGCCGTCAGCTTCGTGCAGACGGCCGATGATGTGCGCTACGTAAAGGGCCGCATCGCCGCACTCGGCTCTGATGCCTGGGTCATTGCGAAGCTGGAGAAGCCGCAGGCCATCGACCACCTCGACTCCATCCTCGAAGCCGCCGATGCCATCATGGTTGCGCGTGGCGATCTCGGCGTGGAGGTGCCGCCCGAAAAGGTGCCGGCCATCCAGAAGCACATCATTCGTCGCGCCGCCGAGTACCGTAAACCCGTCATCACAGCCACGCAGATGCTCGAATCGATGATTGACAACCCGCGCCCCACGCGCGCCGAAGCCTCCGACGTCGCGAACGCCGTCTACGATGGCACCGACGCGGTGATGCTCTCCGCCGAAAGCGCCGCCGGCAAATACCCCGTCGAAGCTGTGGCCATGATGAGCAAGATCGTCATGGAGACTGAAGAGCAGATGCTGTTGGAACCGCGTCATCCCGTAGCGTGGCAGCGCCGTTCGCTCTCTATCCCCGAGACGATCTGCGAGTGTATGGCGCACTCCGCGCAGGACATGGACATCGCCGCCATCGCCATCTTCACCGAGAGCGGCAACACCGCCCGTCTGCTTTCGAAATACCGCCCCGAAGCGCCCATCTACGCCATGAGCCCGTATGAAGCCATCGTGCACCGCACCATGCTGCTCTGGGGAACGCACCCCATCCTGGTCAGCCGGTTCGAGGGCACCGATACCCTCGTCGAGGTCGCCGAGAAGATCCTTGAGGGCTCCGGCTTCGTGCAGCCACGGCAGGTTGTGGGCATCGTGGCCGGTACCGCCACCACCACCGGCGCGACCAACTTCATGCGGCTGCACTCCATTGCGGAACGATAGGGCTTCGATGACTATGCAACGTCTGCTCCGCACCTTCGTCTCTCGTGGGTTCCTCCGCGTTGCGCTGGCCGTCGGCTGGGTTCTTGGCAGTGTGCCGGCTTCCCCGGCCCAGTACGGGATGGTGGTCAACCCGCACCTTTACTCCGAAACCGCCAATCCCACGAGCGACATTCTCGCGGCCGAGAAGGCTGCGCGGCCCGGGCACAAGCGCATCCTGCTCGAGTTTGGGGGTAACTGGTGCGGCGACTGCCAGGTGCTCGACTACTACTACCGCCAGCAGCCCAACGCCAACCTGATCGCCACGCACTACGTCATCGTGCGCGTGGACATCGGTCACATGGACCACAACGTCGCCACCGCCGAGAAGTACCACGTGCCGATCACCAAAGGCGTGCCCGCGCTGGCGATCCTCGATGCTCACGGCAACCTGCTCTACAGCGAGCAGCCGAAAGAGTTCGAGCACACCAGCCCCGAGGCGATCACGGCCTTTCTGAACCACTGGAAAGGGTAGTTTCAGGCTACACCACAGCCTGAACCCTCAAGCACGCCAAGGATTGTGCAGCGCCAAAGGTGTGCCCTCGAAATCCCTGGTGTTTCGCGTCACCATGGTCAACTGATGATGGACAGCCGTGGCCGCCAGGAGGGTGTCCACGATCGGACGCGGCCGTTGCGCGTTCCACTCGCCCCACAAGCGCGCAATCGGGCTGTCCACCGCGAGAATCCGGTCCGCGTACTCGTCTTCAATTGCGTCAATCCAAAGGAGGATCGCTTCTGCAGCAACGAGGTCGCGCCGGGCGCGCAAAGCCGCACCTTTGCGCAACTCTCCCAGCGTAAGTGCGCTGAGAAAGGTTTCTTCGGGACGAAGCTTCCTCAAATAGGCCATGACACTCGGATCCGGCCGAAGCTTCGTGGGTTCCGAGATGACATTCGTATCGAGAAGAAAGCCTTTAGTCCTACTCAAAAGGAGTCTCGCGCTCGTCGACGGACTGATCTCGTGCGAGCTCAAGTGGATCAAAATCGAACTTCGGCCCACTCAGCAGGAAAGTGATGAAATCAGGCTTTTCTTCCTTCACTTGCGGCTTCAGAGCGCGGTACTCCGCAATGGACAGCACCACCGATCGCTCCTTGCCATGGTGCGTGATGATCTGTGGACCCTGCGTTTCAGCCTGATCCAGCACGTCGCTGAAGTGGCTACGTGCAGCATTGACCTGCCAACTGGACATGACACACCTCCGTCCCGCGATTATGTCCTATTTGTACCCGATTTGTACATAATGAAGTGCAGCCTCGTACAATCGCCCCATGGGCCGTATCCACATCCTCTCCGACCAGGTCGCCAACCAGATCGCCGCCGGCGAGGTGGTGGAACGTCCCGCGTCCGTAGTCAAGGAGCTGCTGGAGAACGCCCTGGACGCCGGCGCCACCCGCATCCGCGTGGAGGTCGAAGCCGGGGGCCGCAAGCTGATCCGCATCGTCGACAACGGCCATGGCATGGGTCGCGACGATGCCCTGCTCGCCTTTGAGCGCCACGCCACTAGCAAGCTGCGCTCCTCGGACGACCTGCTCTCCATCGCGACACTTGGCTTCCGCGGCGAGGCCCTGCCCTCCATTGCTTCGGTGGCGCGCGTCTCGCTCGAAACGCGCCTTGCGCAAGACGAGGTCGGTACCTCGCTGGAGATCGCCGGCGGCAACCTGCTACGCGTCGACGACGCCGGCCTGCCGCCTGGCACCACCCTCGCTGTTCGCGACCTGTTCTTCAACACCCCTGCCCGGCGCAAATTTCTGCGCTCCGAACAGACCGAGCTCGGCCATGTCGCCGCCCTCGTCACGCATTACGCCCTCGCCCATCCCCAAAAGCACTTCGAGCTGCACTCGGCCACCCAGGCTCTGGTGGTCGCGCCGGCCGTCGCCAACGCCGGGGAGCGGCTCTACCAGATCTTCGGCCGCGAGGTCTTCGACTCCCTGATCCCGGTCGCCGCGGAGATCGATTTCACCCGCGCCGGTCTGCCCGAGCCGCCGCCCTGGAAGCGCGACGAGGACTACGAGGCCCCCGAACCCGGCCTCGTGCGCCTCACCGGCTTTGTCTCGAAGCCTGACCTGCAAAAGCTCAATCGCAATTCGATCTACAGCTTCGCCAATGGGCGCCTCATTCGCGACCGCCTCATTCTCCATGCGCTCACCGAGGCCTACCGCAATATCATTCCGCCGACGAGCTTCCCGGTGGTCCTGCTCTTTCTCGAGATGCCACCGGGGGAGCTCGACGTGAACGTTCACCCTGCCAAAACCGAGGTGCGCTTTCGCCAGTCGGCCTTTGTGCATGACTTCGTCCGCGATTCTGTCCGCACGGCGTTGATGAAGGCCCGGCCCGCGGCCAGTTTTTTCGCCGCGCTGCACTCCGCGCCCACCGCCAGCGAGTCGCTCACGGTGGACGTCAGCCCACTGTCCGGCATCGATCAGCCTGTCTACGCGCCGACGGAAGGTCTTCCCGAACTTGCACCCCAAAGCGAAGGCGCTATCGAACCTGGCGATATCGGCCATTTCGAGCTTTCCGCCAAACCCGTCCAGCCCTCGCCCGGCCGCCTTAGCTTTGCCGGTCCGGGCATGGCTGTCGGCTACGATGAGCCCCCCTTGGCTGCCGAGGCGGACCTCGCCGAGACCGTCACGGACACGCCGCCGCCCACCCTGAACTCGCTCGCCACCCTGCGTCCCCTCGGCCAACTACGCGACAGTTTCATCCTCGCCACCAACGAAGAAGGGCTTTGGATCGTCGATCAGCACGTCGCCCATGAGCGCGTGCTGTTTGAAAGGATTCTGCGGGAACGGCAAACCGAACGCGTGCAGCGTCAGCGGCTGCTGATGCCGGTGCTGGTCGAGCTTCTGCCGGAACAGATGGTCACCTTTGCCAGCATCGCCGAGGAACTCGAACGCAACGGCTTTGAGGCCGAGCCCTTTGGTCCGCGCACCCTCGCCGTCAAGGCCACGCCGGTCGGTTTGGAGGGTCGCGAGCTCGAACGCATGCTCGAGGAGGTGCTCGCCATCGCCGAACGCGAGCAGCAGGTCGAAAACGAGGAAGCCCGCCGCACCCGCATCGCCGCCTCCATCGCCTGTCACGCCGCCATCAAGATCAACACCCCTCTGGAACCAGCAAAAATCGACTGGCTGCTCGCCGAACTGGCCAAAACCGAGCATCCTACCAGCTGCCCGCACGGCCGGCCCATTGCTCTGCGGTATTCTTTAAAAGACATACAGCGGGCGTTCGGGCGTATTTAGCAATTCCCGGTGAGGGTTTTCTCCCAGCGGGCAGTTGCCGAGGCGCTCTTATCTCCGGGCCATTCCCACCGCGCTCCATGCATCGAGACCACAGAACGTTTTCTCCCCAGCCTGCCCATACGGAGCAGCCTTCCCGCGCTTGGCGCTTGAAAGATTGAGGCAACACCTTGGCAACAACACCGGATTTACAAGAGCCGCAAATTGCGGCAGCGCGCGCAAGGGCCTGGCACCAGTCGGGCGAACCGAAAGAACCTCTGCTGACCATGGAGGCCGCCCGCACCTTTGTCAATGAGTACGGCTTGGTGCTGTTTGCGCCGCGGCCGCTCGGTGCGCCCGCGCCCTCGTTCGTGGAGGCCACGCTGGGCGAGAGCAAAGCTTCGGCCACCCCGGCCGAAAGTGACACCGCCCGTGGCCTGGTCGCACGCCTGATCGCGGAAGGTTCTGCCCTGCCGTTGAATCTGCTGGGCGGCCCCGGCGATCTGCCCGATTTCGTGGTATCGACTGCGGTTTTCCCGTTCGTCTTCACGTTGCGTGGCGACAAGGGCTGGAAGCGAGCTCCCGAGACCTCCGGTGCTGTGAAGGTCACACCTCTCGGTCTGCGCGTCTTTGAACTTTTGACGCAAAAAGGGGCTATGACTGTCGCCGAGATGGTACCGGAGATCGGCCGCGAGGTCACCGATTCCGCCGTCCTACGCGCTCTCAACGAGCTGTGGTCGCTGCTGCGTGTGTTGCCCGGCTTGCAGGCGGGTGAAGGCGCGACGATTTGGGAGCTCACCACGGCTCGTTTTTCCAAGGCCGTGAAGGCCGGCGCCAACGCCGGTCAGCCCACCGCGCTCAGCGCCCTTGTCTCGCTTTATCTGGGCCAGGCGTACGTCGCCAGCGAAGAGGAGATTGCCAGCTTTCTCTCGCCGCTCACTGCTCGTTCGCGTGTCCGTGAGGTGCTGCATGGTCTCACCGCGGGACGCCAACTCAGCGAAGCGGTGATTGAGGGCAAGGCGGTTCTGTACATCCCCGAGAGCCTGCCGGACTTCGCCGGGATGGGGGCGAAGCCTGATACGGCGCTCGAAGAGGGTGCCGACGAGCCCACTGACGCCACCGTTGAGGCCGACGCAGCCATTCAGTCGTCTGAACCGGCCAGTGAAGTAGGCGAGTCCACCGGTGCCGACGCCATTGGCGAGCCCGGCCGCATCCGTCGTTTCGACGCGGGAGCCGCTACCCCCTTACGCGGGAAGCCCCTACGGGGTAAGCCCATAGGTCGCGAGGGAAGCGCCCGGTCTGGGGCCCGTACCGGTCCCCGACCCTCCACCCCGCGGCCACCCCGTGCGGAAGGGGAACGGCCGCGCTCCTCAGGCGGGTACGGCGCTGCCTCCGATCGCCCGCAAAGGCCAACACGCCCGGCCGGCGACCGCCCGAGCTTCAACCGTCCCTGGGACGAAGAACGCGCGAGCCGACCTTCCGCCGAAGGGCGTGCCAGCCGCCCCTATAGTGAGGGCGCTCGTCCGCCCCGCGCCCCGCGCAGCGGTGACGACAGCCGCCCACCACGCCGGGAGACCGGCGGCGACCGCCCTTTTCGCCCCGCTCGTCCCCGCGACGACGGTCGTCCGCCATTCCGCCGCGAGGGAGCGACCGACCGTCCGCCCTTTCGCCGTCGCGAAGAGGGCGGGGGCAGTGATCGTCCGGCAAAGCGACCCTTCACCCCAGGTGGAAGTCCTGGCGGTGATCGCCCCAGCTTCGGCGACCGCGCTCCCCGTGGCGACCGTCCCAGCTTCGGCGACCGTGCTCCCCGTGGTGATCGCCCCAGCTTCGGCGACCGCGCCCCCCGTGGTGATCGCCCCAGCTTCGGCGACCGCGCCCCCCGTGGCGACCGTCCCAGCTTCGGCGACCGCCCGCGTGCGCCTCGTCCACCGTCAGATCGCCCCTACACGCCACGCCCCTTCGTCAAGCGCGAAGGCGGTGCGGACGGTCGTCCACCGCGGCGCGACGGCGATCGCCCCAGCTTCGATCGCGGAGGAAGCCGTCCCGGCTTCGCTCGCCCCGGCGGCGATCGCGGAGCTACGGACCGCCCCCGGACGGATCGTCCCAGCTTAGATCGGCCGAGCTCAGGCCGTGCCAGCGGTGATCGTCCGACCTTTGCCCGTCCCAGCTTTGACCGCCCTCGCCGCGAAGGTGGTTCGGATCGTGGTCCAGGCGCCGGCGCCGGTCGTCCCCCGTTCCGTGGACCAGCGGGTGAAAGCCGTGGCTCCGGACGTCCCGGCGGGGGCGACGCCGGACGCCCCAGCTTCCGCTCAGGCCCTGGCGCCTCCCGCGGAGCCCCTCGCGGCGGTCCCGCTGGGGGCGCGGGCGGCTTCAGTCGCGGTCCCAAACGGGACGCGCCGAGCAAGTTCGCTCCTCGCGGCGCCGCCAAGGGCGCTTCGCGTGGACGTCCGGCCCCGGGGCGCAAGCCCGAGGATGAGGCATGAGCCTGGGCACCAATCCACCTGTCCCCGGATCCCCTGCACCACACCGCACCCGCCCGGTCGTCGCCATCGACGGTCCGGCGGGTGCCGGGAAGAGCACCCTGGCCGCGCACCTCGCCCGTTACTTTGGTTTCCTGAACCTGGAGACCGGTGCCATGTACCGTGCCTTGGCGCTGAAGGCGATCGAAAACGACATTGACGTCGACTCCGAAGCCGAGTTGATGCGCCTCGCCGAAACTACCCGCATCACCCTGGAGCCCGCGCTGGAGGGCAATCGTGTCCTGCTGGACGGCATGAACGTCTCGCACCGGGTACGCGAAACCGATGTCACGGCAGCGGCCTCACGCGTTTCCGTGCACGCGCTCGTGCGCGTCTGGATGGTCGATCAGCAACGCACCCTCGGCGCTGCCGGTGGTGTGGTGATGGAAGGCCGAGACATCGGAACGGTCGTGTTTCCCGATGCCGAAGTGAAGATCTTCCTTGATGCGGCCCCGGAGGTACGCGGCAACCGGCGCTACCGGCAGGTAACCTCCGGCACCCCCGCGCCTGTCCGTGAAACCGAGGCAGCCATCATCGAGGAGCTTCAAGAGCGGGACACCCGCGATCGCAATCGGGCCGAGTCGCCGTTGCGTCCCGCTGCCGACGCGGTCGTCGTGGATTCCACGGAGTTGAGTTTGGATGAGGTGCTGCAGCAAGTCGAGAAACTTGTGGCAGAGCGCACCGGAGCGTCTCCGTCGCACTAGGAATTGTGCAGCGCGGGAGAAACCAGAAAAGTTCTCTGGAAAACTTTAGTCACCGTGCTAACATTTGCTCACCGTTTGAAACAAGTCAGTTTCTGCCGAATACAAACGGCGGTCGAAGCCCAGATTTGGATTCAGCGTCACACCGAAACACAAGGAAATTGCCAGACATGGAACAGGGAACAGTGAAGTGGTTCAACGACGCTAAGGGCTTTGGCTTCATCAGCCGTCAGAACGGTGAAGACGTGTTCGTGCATTACTCGGCCATCAATACCAACGGGTTCAAGAGCCTCCAGGAAGGTCAGGCGGTTCAGTTCAACGTGGTCAAGGGACCGAAGGGCTGGCAGGCCTCGGACGTGCAGCCTCTCTAGATCTGTGTAGCCGAGGTAGAGCGTGCAGCCGCTTCACGGGTGTGCGTAAACGGAATAGATTCGACGAAGGGAGGCCCTCGGCCTCCTTTTCGCCTTTCCGGCGTCGCCAGTCGTTCAGGGCCGTTGCCGTGGCTGCGGATCAGACGGCGTGGGCACCGGCCCTTTCACCCCGACCTCCGGAATCCGGTTCCCATTAGCATCCACCTTGCTTTGCCCAGGGAGGATCGTCGCGCTCGTGTGAAAGCGTTTGTAGTCGCTCGTCACCAGGTGCACCCGTCCATTGAAGCCGGCGAATAGCAGGAGGCGAACGCTACCGCTCCCGTCGAAAGCAGCCGGCAGCCATACGGCATCGGCCAGGCGCCTGGCTTCAAAGGTGAATTGTGCGCCTTTGCGCACGTCCGCAATCAGGCCGCCCCCGATCTTGAAGTCGTTTAAGAAGTGTCCTTCGCCCTTCACCAGCACACGGTCGGTCTCGTCGATCCAGACCGTGCCCACAAGATCGCGCATGGCACCCTCACCAGCGGAGCGGGTCTTCGCCGCAGGGTCGCCCGCATAGTCGAGCTGCAGGGTGGGACGCCCGTTCAGCAAGACCCGCCGCTCGTTGCGGAAGCTTCCCAGCTCCAGAATGCGTGAGACCGACAGCACCGTATCGCCGCGATCGTCCGTTTCCTCCCCCTTGCTCACCGCCTTGGCTTCCCGCTCCCGTGCCTTGGCGACATCCTTGTCGACCCGCTCGCTCTCTTTGGCCTGCTCCTCTGGGGTGAGTGGCTTGCCGTTGCGGGCCACCACGCGATTGACGCGCACCCCTTGGATGGCCAGGCTCTCCGAGTCGGTGATCTCCGCCTTTTTCACGCCACCGTTCTTGTTCAGCTGCTGTCGTTCAAGGTGCACATGGTAGGTGTAGTCCCGCCGTAGCGCCTCCAGCCGCTTATCGTTCCGCTCCGCATCCAGCAGTAACGCCCGGGGATCCGGCAGTGGCGCCTCCGCCCCCACCGCCACCGTGGGTGGCTGCGGCGGAGTTCCCGTAGCCTGCCCGTGCAGACCCACCGCCGTAGACATCGCAAGAACCGAGAGCAGAGCGGTCGAAAGATCAGGCGCTCGAGGCATACCTGACTATACGGTTTCGGATCGACCGGGAGTCTCCTCTTCCGTGCAGCGTCCCCAGCATGGGCCGCCCGGACGCATCTCACTGCCGTGAGCGAAACGGGCAAGGTCGACACCACAGACCTCAGCATTCCCATCGAGGCCGCCGAAGCGGCCGACAGTGTTGGCCAAGGGGCCTTCGCACCCTTGCGTCTGCCCCTCTTCCGCGACCGCTGGATCGCCTCCACCGTTTCCGGCGTTGGCACCTGGATGCAGGACACCGCCGGCACCTGGCTGATGACGGTGCTCACCTCCTCTCCTCTGCTCATCGCCCTCATGCAGACCGCCGCCAGCCTGCCGGTACTGCTGTTGGGCCTGCTCGCCGGGGCTACCGCCGATATTTACGACCGCCGCCGCCTGCTCATCTTCTGGCAGTGCTGGATGCTGGCCAGCGTCGCTGTCCTCGCCGTGCTGACCTTCGCCGGCTGGGTCTCGCCAGTGGCCTTGCTGGCCTTCACCTTTCTGCTCAACATCGGTTCGGCGATGAACAACCCGGCCTGGCAGGCTATCGTGCCAGAGCTTGTCCCGATCGACCAACTGCCCAACGCCGTTACGTTGAACGCCGCCAGCAACAACCTCGCCCGGGCTGTGGGTCCTGCGTTGGGCGGGCTGCTGATTGCCGCCTTCACGCGTGCCGATACCGGCGCGGGCTGGGTCTTTCTGCTCAATTCAGTCTCCTATGCCGGGGTCATCTGGATCCTTTGGCAATGGCATCGGCAGCCGCTTTTCAAAAGCGCCCTGCCCGCCGAACGCATCGCCGGCTCGGTGCGCACGGGGCTGCGCTATCTCCGCTATGCGCCGGAGCTGCAGGGCTCCCTGCTGCGCGCGTTCGGCTTCACGTTCTTCGTCTCGGCAGTCTGGTCGCTGCTCGCGCTGGTCGCGAAGAGCGATCTGCATCAGGGCGCGATGGGCTACGGCATCCTCAACGGCTCGCTGGGCGTGGGTGCGGTGGTCGGGGCCAGCACGCTCGCCTACATCCGACGCCGGGTGGACGCGGACACCCTGCTCACCGCCACCTCTCTTTTCTATGTCGTTGCGCTGGTTATTCTGGCGCTGGTGCGCAGCCCTGTCGGCCTGATCCTTACGCTGCTGGGCGCAGGTTTTGCCTGGACGGCCACCATGTCGACGCTCAACGTCAGCGTGCAGCTGTCCGCGCCGCGCTGGGTCTCCGCGCGGCTGCTGGGGCTCTACCTGATGACCTTCCAGGGCGGCCTTGCGCTCGGCAGCGTGGTGTGGGGCGCGGTGGCGGAGCGCAGCTCCACCCGCGTGGCCCTGCTCTGGGCGGCGGCGGGCATGGCGGCGTCACTGCCATTCCTACTGCGCATTCACATCCTGAAGGGCACGCTGCCGGATCTGACGCCCTACCAGCCCAAGCGTCCGGTCCCCGCCTTCGCCACCACCTACCCTGAAGACGGTCCTGTGCGCCTTTCCGTGGAGTATGTTGTCACGCCGGAGAACCTCCCCGCCTTCACCCGCGCTATCTATGCCATGCAGGGCGTGCGCCGCCGCGACGGTGCCATCCGCTGGGGCATCTATCGCGATGCCGCCGATCCCACGCGTCTCAACGAGACCTTCGTGATGGAAAGCTGGCTGGACTACCTGCGCTCCCGCGAGCGCACCACCGCCGCCGATCAGGCCGTCCGCGAGCGCCTGTGGGCGTTGCATGCCGGCTCCGCGCCGCCCCGCATCACGCACCAGGTCTGGCTTAGCGAGGCAGAAGAAAGCTCCACCGCCCACAACAGCTCGGCAGCCCCGGACCCATCCCCTAGTTCGGCGTAGGGCGCTCCAGGTGATCGACCACCACCACCTCCACGGCCCCTTGCTCGGCACCAGCTTCAGCCCTAGTTGCTCGCTCATCGCGGTGAACAGCACCGGCGGCGGCGGTCCATCATTGGGCGGCATGTGCACGTTTCCCCCGTAAATGGAGTCATCCGGCGTAAAGGTGAGATCGTAGTCGAACTGTCCAGGCAGCCCAGTGCCATCCACCACTGGCTTATCGAGCGCGCGCTCCAGAAAGCGCAGGAAGTCCCCCATCGAGCAGTTTCGCGCTGTGATCAGCACACCGCCGCTGGGTCCATGCCTGAAATTCACCGTCACGCCCGGGTCCACGATCACGCTCGCGGTCAGCTTCACCGCACCTTTGGGCGCGGTCAGGGTTAGCGCTGCCATCTGCCGCTTCTCGGTGTGAACCTTGAGCCCGAATCGCGTCTCCAGCAGCTTGCGCTCCAGGCTGTAGCGCTGCGCCATGGTCGGCCACCCGGGCAAATCCGGCACGCCGACAAAGTCATAGACATCCTTCGTCGCCCAGTCCGGCGCATTCACCAGCTGCTTGCCATTCAGGCCATAGATGTCCGCAAGCAGGTCGGCCACGGTCATCGTCGCCTCAGAGCGCCGCGCCCCCTTCCACGCCCATCCGGTTCCGCGCGCACTGGGGTCGTGCGGCTTTACCGTAGTCACCTCAAAGGTGGGGTCGAGGTTCGCCGCCATGATCACCGGGGCCGGGCTCGGCGGGAGCGGCCACGCGTTGGCCTCGGTCGCCCGCGCCAGCGTGATCGGCTGGGTCACGACGCCATTTTTGCCATCGTTGCCCTGCGTCCACTTGCCCGCAATCGTGCTCCGGTCCGCGCTCAGCTTGCCCTCGAAACTGCCGTTCAGCGACGTCGCCGAAAAGCTCACGGCCTCACCCGTCACGGCGATGCTCGGGATGCTTGCCGGCCCATACGGCTGGTCGACGTAGTAAGCCAGCGCCCGCCACCCCTGCCCACCCTTGGTGATGCGAAACAGCATCCGCGGACCGTACGACCCGTTGAACAGCGCCTGCCAGTCACCCCCGTAATCGGGTCGCCCAGCATCAATGCGTCTTCAAGTCGTCGTTGTTTGTCCGTGGCCGTGAACTGCCGAAAATCCTTCTCCGCGTAGTAGCCCTCGCGGTACGCCAGCTTGGCCTCGCCGCATTACCTTCATAGATCGCCAGGCTGCCGTATAAAGCGCCTTACTGCCGGGCCGGCGATTGCCGAACGCCGCATCCAGCGTGTACTTCGACGTCGCCGCGTTGCTCTTGCTGCCGTTGATCACCAGGCCGTCGCTGGCGTCCTCGGCGCGATGCTGTGCTTCTGGAGTGAGCTCCTCGGCTGGCCTTCCGTTGGCTGTGGGCTCCCGGGATGCGGCCCGTGCCTGCAGCGCTGCCGCGGAGACCGCCGGCACTGGGGTGATCGTCTTCGCTTCAGCCAGCATGGCCTCAAGCGGCAACATCTGCAGCTCGGCATCGGCCGCCACTGCTTGGATTGGCCTCTTTTGGCATCGCCTTCACCGGCGGCGGTGGGGTTGGGATCTCCCACGTATTAGCCGGCGTCACTCGCTCAAAGTTCAGAGGCAGCGCCGCGCCACCCTGGCTGGAGAGGCCCGTAACCGTCAGACCATACGTCGACACTGTGCCCACGTAGGGTAGCCCGATCCCCTTAATTGCGTACTTAAACGTGCCGTCTTCAAAGCTCATTGAGCTTACCGGGATCGCCTCACTGCCCTGATCGATGCTGTGAAAAGTGGCGTAAAGCTCGCCGATCGTCGAACCCGAAGGCTTTTCTGGAGACGTAACGCCACGAGCACCGAATGCTTACCCGCACCTCCGCAAGCAAAACCGGAGTAGCGCAAACGCAAAACAGCGGAAGACGCTCTACGCGCCTTCCGCTGTTTGATCCACCATTGCCTTAAGCGCGCTATCGCGCAAACCTTGTGAGAAGCCCCATCCTTAGTGCCCGAAAGCCACATCAATCAAGGTCTTTTCCTCGAGCTCATGCGCCTTCGCCGACCCCGTTGCCGGACTTGCCGAAGCCGTGCGCTTCACTGAAATTACTGGCCGATCGTGGGCCATCTGCCGCAGCTTTGGCATGACGTAGAAGAGCGCGCCCATGTTGGCCGGCTCCTCCTGCACCCACACAACTTCCTTGGCCTGCGGGTACATGTCGAGCGCCGCCGCCAGCTCCCGCTCCGGCCAGGGGTACATCTGCTCCAGGAAGATCACCGCCACATCGTTGACTTTGCGCTTGGCCCGTTCCACCCGCAGGTTGTGCCCAATCTTGCCGCTACAGACCAGCAGCCGCCGAGGCTTCTCCACGCCCGTATCCGCGATCACCGGCAGGAACTCGGCGGCCCCGAAATCTGCCACCGTCGACAGCGCATCCGGGTGGCGCAGCATCGACTTCGGCGTAAACACCACCAGCGGCTTGCGCCATTTGCGCATCGCCTGCCGCCGCAGCAGGTGGAAGTACTGCGCCGCCGTGGAAGGCTGCGCGATCTGCAGGTTGTCCTGCGCGGCCAGTTGCAGGTAGCGCTCAATGCGCGCCGACGAGTGCTCCGGGCCCTGTCCCTCATACCCATGCGGCAGCAGCAACACAAGTCCGGAGAGCAGGCCCCACTTGGCCTCGCCCGCTGCCAGAAATTGGTCGATGATGATCTGCGCACCGTTAGCGAAATCACCGAACTGCGCTTCCCATAGCACCAGCGCCTCGGGGAAGTCGCGTGCAAACCCGTACTCGAAGCCTAGGCACGCAGCCTCGGAAAGCATCGAGTTATAGACCTCCCACTTGCCCTGCCCCTCCGCCACGTGCGCCAGCGGCGACCAGCGCGCCTCCGTCTCCGTATCGATGAACACGGAGTGGCGCTGATTGAACGTGCCGCGCTGCGAATCCTGTCCGGTTAGCCGCACCGGTGTACCCGCCTTCAGCAGGGCAGCGTAGGCCAGCAACTCCGCAAAGCCGTAGTCGATCGGCCGCTTTCCCGCGCCCATTTCCCCGCGCTGCTCCAGCAGCTTGGCCACTTTCGGATGGACATGGAAGCCCTCCGGCGCCCGTGTCAGCGCCTTGGCCAGGGAGCCGATCTCCGCGGCGTTGAGCCCTGTATGCGGGTTGTCGTCTTTGCCCAGCGGACCGCCGCAGTAGGGCTTCCAGTAGTCGGGTAAGTCGTGCATGCGCTTCACTACGAACGCACCCGCCTGCTCCTGCTTCACGTCGTGCTGTGCGGCCCGTCTCTGGTCCTCAAGGAAGCCGTTCTGGATCTCCGTAACCTCCGCCGCGATGTCCACCCCCAGCCTCTGCGCATACAGCTTGTAGAGCGGCGGATGGTCCTTGATTTTTGCGTACCGCCGCGGTTGCGTCACCGTCGGGTCATCCACCTCGGAGTGACCGTGGCGCCGGTACCCAATCAGATCGACCACCACATCCGAGGCAAACTTCTGACGGTAGTTGGCGGCAATCTCCGCCACTCGCACCACCGCGTCGGGGTCCTCCGCATTAACGTGGAAGATGGGAATCGGCAGCCGCTTAGCCAGATCTGTGGCAAAGCGCGACGAATTCGATTCTTCCGGCAGCGCCGTGAACCCCAGCAGGTTGTTCACGACTACCTGAACGGTGCCGCCGACGTTGTACCCGGGAATACTTGCAAGATTCAGCGTCTCCGCCCAGATGCCCTGGCCGGCAAAGGCCGCGTCGCCATGAATGATCAGCGGCAGAATGCAGCTGCTCCCGTGTGGGCCGACGCGCTCCTGCCGGGCTCGCGCGCGGCCCATCACCACCGGATCAACCGCCTCCAGGTGGCTCGGGTTCGAGGCCAGGTGCAGCGACACGGTCTTGCCGTTCTCCGTCAGGAAGTCCCCGGTCGCGCCCATGTGGTACTTCACATCACCGCCACCCATCGTCGAGCGTGGGTCCACATCCTCAAACTTCGAAAAGATTTCCCGTGATTCGCGCCCAACCGTATTCACCATTACGTTCAGCCGGCCGCGATGGCTCATTGCAAACAGCGAACGCGTCACCCCGGCCTCCGCGGCTGTGGTGAAAAGCTGGTCAAGAAACGGGATCAGGGCCGTCAGACCCTCGAGTGAAAAGCGCTTCGTCCCTAGGTAACGCTGCTGAATCACGCCCTCGAAGATGTCCGCACGGATGAGATCTGAGAGGATGCGGCGCTTCTCGAGTGTGGTCCGGGTAGCTGTCCTTGGCCGCTCCAGCTGCTGCTGGATCCAGACCCGCTTCTCCGGCGAGGCAATATGCATGAACTCGGCGCCGATCGTGCCGCAGTAAAAGGCCCTTGCCTCGGCCGAGTCGGGTCCATCCGGGGCGGGTGTGGGAAAAGGCTCCGGCGGAAGATACTGGCCGAGCGGGTCGAGCGAGGCCTGCAGGAAGCCCCAGCGCCGGAAGATGTCGAAGACCCTCTCGCGCTGCTCGCTCCCGGTGTCGTGAACACCTTCGGCGGCGGGGCTGGGCGTGCGGGAGAGCGTGGTTTCCGGGGCGGTCTTTGTAGCCATGACCCTACCCATGCTAGACCCTCCCGAGGGTCATTACACCCCCTCGTGCGGTTATCGAGGAGGATGCGCCGTGCCACTTTCGTGGGAATCCGTGAGCTTGGCCGTGCGCAGAAAGTTGAAGTTTGCTCCCGGTTCTAGGCGCAGGGAGCCGAGCCGCGCGGAGTGCACCACCACCACGTCCGGATACCACAGGGGGATACTCGGCAGGTCCGTCGCCAGCACCCGTTGCAGGTTGAGGTAGGCTCGCCGGCGCTCACCCGGTTCGCTCGCTCCCTCTGCCGCCGCCAGGGACGCATCCACGGCGGAGCTGCTGTAATGCCCCCGGTTGCCGCCATGTGGGGGAAAGCTCCCCGAAGCATACGCATAACGAAAGATGTCTGGATCCTCATTCGATCCAGTCCAGCGCAGAATGTACATCTGAAATGCGCCGCGTGTGATGTCGGAGTAGAACGTCCCAAACTCTGCGCTTCGCAGGTCGAGTTCGATGCCCACGGCCCGCAACTGCTGCTGCAGCACCTGCGCCATCAGGCGCGTCGTCTCATCGGTGGAGGTCTTCAACGTGAAGCGCAGGCGAACACCTTTCGCGTCTGGATGCAGGCCTGCCGCCTCCAGCAGGGACGTTGCCCGCGCTGGGTCGTGAGAGTAGGTCGGCAGGTCCGCCGCCGTCGCCGCGGCCCAGTGTCCCGGCGGCAGCAGCGTGTCCGCAGGAACGGCATGACCACGCCACAGCGCCGCGATCAGCGCCCCCCTATCGATCGCACAGGCAATTGCCTGGCGCACCCGCCGGTCCGCCAGGGCAGGGTCACGCACGTTGAAATTCACGTAGTACACATCTGCGCCCGGCCGCGTCTCGGTCGTCAGAAACGGCACATGAGCGAGCGCGTGCACCTCGTCGGGGGTGATGGCATTGCTCTCGGCATCCGCCGCACCCTTTTTCAACTCGAGCGCCATCGAAATATTGTCTGGGACGACCTCAAACCGTACCCGAGGGATCCTCGGCGCGCCGCCCCACCAGCCGGAATTGCGCTCCAGAACGACCTCTTTGTCCTGCACCTGATCCACGAAGCGAAACGCGCCGGTACCCACCGGATGCAGTCCTTCATCGCGTCCAGCATCCTTCTCCACCACGCCAAAGAGCCCGTCGCTCAGGTTAAAAAGCAGCGCTGGATCAGGCTGCGCTGTTTGAACGGCCACCGTCAGCGGCGCCTGCACCGTCACCTTTGTAATGCCCGCAAAGGAGCCAGCCTTTGACGTCACAAGTACCCCACTGGTCATGCTCCGGATCGACCACGCCACATCCTCCGCCGTCAGCGGCCGGCCGTCGTGGAAGCGCACGCCTGCACGCAGATGAAAGATCCACGTGCGGGCATCGGGCCGCTCCCAGGAGGTCGCCAGAGCCGGCTGCAGGTTGAAATGTTCATCTTTGCGTACAAGGGCGTCGTACACCAGTGCGCCGATGCGTTCCGACTGGGCATCTGTACCCTGACGCACGTCGAGGTTGTTGGGCGAGCTCTCGATGAGGAACCGCACCGTGCCCGGGTCCGTCTCACGTCCCCGACAGCCCACCAGCGGCAAAGCCGCCAACAGGGCCAGGTACACGAGAAGTAGCAGCGAAGCAGGCATACCCTTTGTTATCGGCAGCTTGCTCGAAAACTTGAGGGTCGAGCTCTCACTTCCAGTCTTAGACACGCGAAATGCGCCCCAGAACTACGGCACGGGCCGCGCCGGTCGCCGCCGGCACATTGCCCGGCAGTCCATGCCAGCTCAGCCAGCCGAGTAGCGCAAAGGCAGCAGCCTCCTTGGCCTCCACCGCCAGCCCGGCCTCTTCCGTGGTGCGCACGGAAACGTACAACGGCCCGAAACCCTCCTGCAAGAGCCGCAGAAGCGTAACGTTGCGCGCGCCCCCGCCAGACACCAGCACCTCCGTCGCCTTCGCCAGGGGAGCGCGCTGACCGAGATGTGGCCAGACGAAGCACCGGTAGGCGTCCAGGATCGTCTCTGCCGTAAACGCCGTCGCCGTTGCGATCACGTCGGCGTTGCTCGCACCCAGGCCCGCCGCCCGTGTCAGCAGCGTCTCCGCGAAAGCCGCGCCGAACTGCTCACGACCGCAGCTCTTCGGCGGCACCTTGGCCAGAAAGTCATCGGTCATCAACTCGCGCAGCAAAGTTTCCAAAACGGTTCCGCGGCCGGCTACCTTACCGCCGCAGTCGTACGCCTTGCCTGCCAAGCGGTCCATGCAGGCGTCGATGACCATGTTCGCTGGTCCGGTATCGAACGCCAGAACACCTTCCACCCCCGATCCTGCCGGGATGGCGGTCAGGTTGGCAATGCCACCAAGGTTGAGCAGAATGCGGTTCCGTGTCGCGTGGCGAAACATACACACATCCAGCATAGGTACCAACGGGGCACCCTGCCCGCCGGCAGCCAGGTCCGCTGTCCTGAAATCACTCACAACCGGCAATTGGAGGCGTTCTGCCACCAGCGCAGGCTCGCCGATTTGCCATGTGCAGCGTACCGGAGCACCCAGGTAAGCGTTCGCCTCTGCCTGGTGATAGATCGTCTGCCCGTGTAGCGCGACCAGCCCCGGTCGCAGCCCTGTACGCTGCACCGTCTCGGCCACCGCCGTAGCGTACACCTCTCCAAGCCGCCACGAGAGCCGTGCCAACTCCGCCGTGGACGTCGCCTTGGCGTCCATCGCCCCCAACACAGCTCCGCGAATCTCCGCCGTATAGGGAAAGGCGCGATGCGCGAGCACCTTCACGCGGGGCACCCCATCGCTCCCCGCGCCGGGCGAGATCCGGCAGATGGCCACGTCTACCCCGTCGGCGGACGTGCCGCTCATCACCCCGGCCACCAGCATCGCCTTGGGCTTGGGCGCTGTTCTCTTGTCGGCTATTCCCGCCGGGAACCCGCATTTCCGCTCCACTTGCCGCGCCTCGCTCAAGCCACTTCTCCCTTCAACTCGCGCTGCAGTTCCGCCAGCAACGCCAGGGCCTCCCGCGGCGTCAGGCCGTCAATGTCGATCGACTCCACGCGGTCCACAATGCGCTGCGACAACGGCGTAAACATCGTCATCTGCAGGGCCGGCGCACGGCTGGCGGGCAGGGGCGCGGCCTCGCGCACACCCTGGGCCTCGGCCCGCTCGTGCACGCGCAAGACCTCCCGTGCCCGGGTGATCACGGCGCCCGGCAAGCCTGCAAGGCGTGCCACCTCGATGCCATAACTCTTGCTCGCCGCGCCAGGCTCCACGGTATGCAGAAAAACGATGCCGCCCTCGCGCTCGCGGACCGTGACCCGGGCATTGCGCAGACGAGGCAGTCGGTCGGCCAGCAGCGTGAGCTCGTGGTAGTGCGTGGCAAACAGCGTCCGTGCACCGATCCGGTCATGCAGATGCTCCACCGTTGCCCACGCCAGCGAAAGCCCGTCGTAGGTCGCCGTGCCGCGCCCCATCTCGTCCAGCAGCACCAGCGAGCGCTCGGTTGCCGTGTTCAGAATGGCAGCGGTTTCTGTCATTTCCACCATGAACGTGGAGCGCCCCCGCGCCACATTGTCCGCCGCGCCAATCCGCGTGTAGATCCGGTCCACCAGGCCCAGCGTCATGCGTTCCGCCGGCACAAACGAGCCACATTGCGCCATCACCGTCAGCAACGCCGCTTGGCGTAGAAACGTGCTCTTGCCGCCCATGTTCGGCCCGGTAATCAGCAGCAGGGAAGGCGAATCGCTTCCGCTTCTCTGTTCGTCGCGTTTGTCTTCCTGGTAGTCGTTCCCGCTTCCCTGGTTGTCATCCCCGGAGGGGATCTGCGTCTCCTCCGCAACCCTTGAGGCCGCGCCCGACCCAGCACACAAACTCAACGAATTCGGCACGAACCGTCCGGCCCCAAGCTCTTCCAGCCGCCGCTCCACCACCGGATGCCGCCCCCCGATGAACTCCAGCGCCGTGCTTGCGTTGACTAATGGCCGACGCCACCCGCGCAGCGCGGCCAGATGCGCAAAACACGCCAGCAGATCGATCTCCGCCACGGCGCGCGCCGTCTCCCGCACCCGCGTCGCCCCGGCCAGCAGCTCCTGCCGTAGCTCCGCAAACAGCCGCCGCTCGATCTCCCCCGAACGCTCCTGCGCCGTCAGGATCTTAGTCTCTAGCTCCTTTAACTCCGGCGTGGTGTAGCGCTCGGCGTTGACCAGCGTCTGCTTGCGTTCATAATCCGGCGGCACGGCCTTCAGGTTCGACCGCGTGATCTCAAGGTAGTACCCAAAGACCGAGTTGAAGCGCACCTTCAGTGACCCGATCCCGGTGCGCTCCCGCTCGCGCTCCTCGATAGCCGCAATGCGTTGCCGACCCGTGGTGCTCAGCCCGCGCAATTCGTCCAGCTCGGCGTCCACCCCCGCCCGCACCACGCCCCCATCGGCGAGCGTCACGGGCGGTTCGTCCACCAGCGTCCGCGCGATCAATGCCTCGAGATCCGCCAGCACGTCAAAGCCGGCTAGCTCGCCCCAACGCCCCTCGGCGGCAAACGTAGCCGCGGCTGTGCGCAGCCCGGGCAGGCAGCGTAGCGTGGCGCCCAACCCGGCCACTTCGCGCGGCCCGGCCGAGTCCAGCGCCACACGCCCCAGCAGCCGCTCCAGATCGAGCACGCCCGCCATCCCGCGCCGCACCCCTTCGCGACGACGAATGTCCGCAGCCGCCTCGCCGACAGCGTCAAGTCGCCGGTTGATCGCCTCCATCTGCGCCATGGGCCGCAACAGCTGCGCCCGTAACAGACGTTTGCCCATCGGCGTACAGCAGGCGTCCAAGGTATGCAGCAGCGTCGTGTCGGCGCTCTCGCCCGAGAATAGCGGCTCCACCAGCTCAAGATTGCGCACACTCACCGCATCCAGCTCCAGGCAGCCGCGCCGCTCATAGAACCGCACCGCATCCAGGTGTTCCAGCGCCCCCTGCTTGGTGGCCCGCAGGTAATGCACGATGGCCCCGGCCGCGACCGCTGCCGCCGTATGCCCACCCAGCCCCATACCGTCCAGCGAGTGCACGCGCAGCCCCTGCTGCAGCAGCGGCACGGCATACTCCGCGGCAAACACCCACTCTTCAAGCTCCGTCACTGCGCCGAGCCCTGGACCTATTTGCGCCTCAGTTGCGGCGCCTTCCCCCTTGTCCCCGTCCCCTTGTTGGTTGTCATCCGCGAAGGGGATCTGCGTTCGCCCTTTCGTCCCAGCTCCAAACCACGATCCCCGAGCCAGTAGCGTCTCCGCCGGACGCATGCGCTCCAGCTCGTCAAGGGCCGCCGCCCACGCTCCGGCACCGGCGAACTCGGTCGCCCGCATCTCGCCGGTCGACAGATCCAGCGACGCCACACCCACACAGGCACCAGGGCCCGCACCGGCGGTCGCCACCGCCGCCAGCCATTGGCTCGCACCTCCGTCGAGCGCGGCATCGAGCGCCGTTCCCGGCGTCAGCACCCGCGTCACCTCGCGCTTCACCACGCCTTTGGCCAGCTTGGGGTCTTCCATCTGCTCGCAAAGCGCGACCTTGTAGCCCAGCCGCAGCAGCTTATGCAGGTACCCCGCACCCGCGTGGTACGGCACACCGCACATCGGCGTGCGCTTGCCCTTGTCGCGCGAGGTCAGCGTTAGCCCCAGCTCGCGCGCCGCCACAATCGCGTCCTCAAAGAACAGCTCGTAGAAGTCGCCCATGCGGAAGAACAGCAGCGCATCTGGATGCGCCTGCTTGGCGGCCGCGTACTGCCGCATGGCGGGCGTCAGCACCACCTCTGCCCCCGGGTTCACAGTATCCGCTGCCATCCAGCACGCAGAATACCGTGCCACCCCTGTGCCATTCCCGTCCCGAACCCTCTGCTCCCATGCGCTTGTCCTTTCCGGGAAGAAATCCGCGTCCCGGTCTCGCCTTAGGCGTCCCGGTCATTCTTTGGTTGTCATTCCCGAAGGGCATCTGCGTTCTTGCCGCCAAGACTCCTGAGTCCCCCAACCTGCCGTCCCGCAATGCAGCTCAAGAACCCGCTCCTCTCGCCCAAACTCCGGCAAGCGGTACACTCCCTCACATGATCGAACTTCCCATGACCGACGCCCAGTTCGCCACGGCCACCACCCGCCTGCGCACAAACGGCATCGAGCTCACCGGCAGCGCCGGCACCCTCTCCAAGGACGGCATCACGGCCAGCTATGAACACGCCGACGGCACGCTTCGTATCAACATCCTCAATAAGCCCTTTCTGCTCCCCGAAAGCCTCATCGAAGGCCGCCTGAAGGCCTACCTCGAGCAGAGCCTGGCGACCGGTTAGCGACAACCCTCCGAGCCTTGCTCAGCTACACCGACATCTATACTGGAGCCTGTCGCCCGGGCCTCAACTCGGACGGCCGTGCGTACCGATCTATGTCCCTCCTCTGGCTCCGAGTCGCGGTTCTTTTCTACGCTGTCGCCGCCTTCGCGGTGCTGCCGGCCGCGCTGTACAACCGTCCGCGCTGGCGTTACCTCGCCCTGCCGGCCGCGCTTGCCGGGGTGTTCTTCCACTTCGTAGCGTTGACCGAAACCCTCGTCGCCGCGCATCATGCGCTGCCCGTCGATACCCACGAGACGCTCTCCCTGCTTGGCCTCCTGCTCGCTGCGGCCTTTCTCGGCCTCGCCGTGCGCTACAAAACCGTCGCCTTTGGCATCTTTTTGCTGCCTATCGCTATGCTCGTGACCCTCACGCCGGCCTTTCGCCCCGGCACCGAGCGCACCGCCTACCCTGACCTGCCGATGGGCTGGCTCTTTCTGCATGTCGCTCTGCTGTTGGCTGCCTATGCCGCCCTCTTGGTGTCGCTCGCCGCAAGCCTGCTCTACCTCATTCAGGAGCGCGGCCTCAAGCAGAAGCGCATCCACTCCGCCGGAGGGGCCAGGGGCTGGTTGCCCCCGCTCGAAACCATCGACGGCATCGCGCTGAAATCTCTGCTCTTTGGCCTGCCCTGCATGACCGCCGGCCTACTTATCGGTTCGGTCGTCGCGCTGCAGACGGTCGGCCCTACCTTTTTCGCCGACCCCAAGGTGCTGCTTTCAATCGCCATGTGGTTTGCCTACACGCTGATGATCTTTATCCGCCGCCACTCCGGCCTGCGGGGTCGTCGCGCGGTGTACCTGTCCAGCTTCGCGTTCCTCTTCGTGCTCGCGGTCTGGGCTGCCAATCAACTCTCCGTCGTGCACAGGTTCAAGGCCCCATGAGCACGGTTCGGGAGTCCACCGCCACACTCGACAGCGCTCTGCTGCTCGTCGGCGTCAATCACACCACCGCGCCCATTGCCGTGCGCGAGCGCCTCGCCATTCCCTCCGACCGGCTCGCCGAGGCCACACGCATCCTTGCGCACGAACCCGGCGTTCGCGAGGCGATGATCCTCTCTACCTGCAACCGGGTTGAGCTGCTGACCGTCTGCGAGCCGGGAACCGCGCCGCCGCCCCTCACCCCTGTCCGCTTTCTGCATCGTTTTCTCGATCTCTCCTCCGCAGAGGTCGAGCCGCACCTCTACCAGTTCCGCGAGTCCGAAGCCGTGCGTCACCTCTTCCGCGTCGCCAGCTCCTTGGACTCCATGATCGTCGGCGAGCCTCAGATCCTCGGCCAAGTGAAGCAGTCTTTCGCCGTCGCGCGCGAGGTTGGCGCCATTAAGTCGACAGGGACGTGCAGCTCCACATTGGACCCCCTACTGCAGCGCGCCTTCTCCGTCGCCAAGCGCGTTCGCACCGAAACCCAAATCGGTGCCACCACCGTCT
The DNA here is from genome assembly GCA_964242225.1 of uncultured Acidobacteriaceae bacterium. Classification (GTDB taxonomy): domain Bacteria; phylum Acidobacteriota; class Terriglobia; order Terriglobales; family Acidobacteriaceae; genus Granulicella. Next base: position 110,408 of record CAXTAE010000006.1, on the reverse strand, counting down.
CGGTCGCCTCGGTGGCCGCCGACCTCGCGCGCAAGATCTTCGGCAGCCTTGCCTCCAAGACCGTCCTCCTCGTCGGGGCAGGGAAGATGAGCGATCTCACCGCGCGACACCTCATTCAGCAGGGCGCCACCACATTGCTCGTCTCCAACCGCACCGAAGCTCGCGCCGAGCGCATCGCCGACGCCCTGCGCACACCGCAGATCACTACCGGCATCATCCCCTTCGCGCAGCTGCATGAGCAATCCCATCGCGCCGACATCATCATCACCTCCACTGGTGCCGCGGCTTACAGCAAGGACGGTCACGTCTTCCGCCCGGCCGAGGCTCGCGCCCTGCTCAGCCGCCGCCGTAACCGGCCCGTCTTCTTCATCGACATCGCCGTTCCGCGTGACGTAGCTCCCGCCGTCAACGAGATCGAAGGCTGCTTCGTCTACGACATCGACGATTTGCAGCAGGTCGCGCAGGAGAACCGCGCCGGCCGCACCCGTGAGGCCGAAGCCGCCGAACGCATCGTCTCGCTCGAAGTGGACCGCTATCGCGATCGGCTTGAGGCCGCCCCGTCCACCGAGGCAATCAAGCAGCTGCTCGCGCAGGCCGAGGCGACCCGTGAAGCGGAACTCGCTCGCACGCTCGCCCGCCTCGGCGCACTCACCCCCGAGCAGGCCGCCGCCGTCGAAGCCCTCTCGCGCTCCCTCACTGCCAAGCTGCTCCACCCGCAGATCGCCGCCTTGCGCACCCCCCGCGACCCCAGCGACACCTAGCCCGCCCTCTCAAGCCCGCCCTACCCGGCCCGCTCCGCTCGGGAGTCTGCTCGCCGAGCTCCGCACGCACCCACCTCTAACACCTCATGTCGACCGGAGCGGACTTCGGTCTGTGCAGTTAAGAGGTCCCTGTATTTCGCCCGCCCTACACAGCCCCATGCCAACAGACACACCCAAAGACCCCGCACAAAAAAGAGTGCACACCCCGGACAGCGTCCCGCGCGCATTCGCCATCCCAAGCGAGAAGAGTTCTCTCATCTCACAGGGCAAGGTCCGCACACGATGGCACTCGCAAAAACAACCAAAGATCACGACGAGATTCGCAAATGGGCGGAAGCCCGCGACGGTAAACCTGCGGTCGTGTCTGCGACAGAGGGGGAGAATGAGACCGGCATCATTCGCCTCATGTTTCCCAATGCGCCCAACCATAACGATGATGCTCTCGAAGAGATCAGCTGGGATGAATTCTTCGAAAAGTTCGATGCCAGCGGCCTCGAGCTCACCTATCAGGAGAAGACCGCCGGTGGCCAGATCTCGGACTTCAACAAGCTGACCTACCCTGACATCGACTCCAAGGCGGGTAAGGCCCTGCTAAAGAAGTCCGCTGGAAAGAAAAGCTCGGCAAAAAAATCGGCGCCGGGAAAGTCAGAAGGCGTAAAACCGGCAGGGAAGTCCGCGACGAAGAAAGTAGCCGCCACGAAGTCTCCTGCCAAGGCCCCTGCTACCAAGAGCGCGGCGAACAAAGCCCCGGCCACAAAGGCGGCTGCAAAGAAGATCGCGGCCAACAAGACGGTTCCCTCCAAGGCACCCGCTAAGAAGTCTGCAGGCAAGAAGTCAGCAACGAAATCAGCTTCCAAAAAGTCCTCACCCGCCACGCCGGCCCGTAACTACCCAAAACCCGAGCACAGCGGTGCCACACAGGTCTTTTAGCCCTTTGCTTTGAACAGCGGGCGCTTGTCGAAGCTGGACCAGCGCTCGCCGATGCAGAGCGAATCACATCTACGGAGACCCTGCCTCCCCTGCTTAAAATCATCGCGTAAGTAGGATTGTTAGCGCGTTGCGCGGCAATCGCGGCCTGGCTTAGGGTGTTGAAATGCAGCAAGTGCCTTCCCCAGTCTCGTGTCCCCTCTGCAAAACAGATAACATCCAGGTTCCGCCACTTAGCTATTCACAGGCTCCCTGGCGCCTGAAACAATGCTCCAACTGTGGGCTGGTTTACCTAGAGAATCCGCCGAGTTACCAGGAGTTGGAGACGTCGTACGCATGGGAAAAGACCTTTGACGTAGAGTCTCAAAGGAGAAGTCGCAAGCATCCTTTGCTGCATTCTCTTGGTCGGCTTCCTAAACAGGCGATCAAAGCACTTACGAAGCGGGATAAGCTTCGTGACCTCGCCGTTCGCTATCTCCAACCGGGTCCGATTCTTGACGTCGGTTGCGCAGGCGGCCATGCTTTGGCGGCCCTGCCTGAGTCATACATCCCCTATGGCATCGAAATAAGCCAGGAACTGAGCCAGATAGCCTCCAAACGGTTCACCGCTCGGGGTGGAGACGTCATTCAGGGTGATGCCCTGACTGGCCTAAGTCAGGCCTCCCAGGGTAAATTCTCGGGCGTGATCATGACGTCCTATCTGGAACACGAGGTGCACCCCCGCGAAGCTTTGCTTCTGGCCTTGAAGGTCCTAAGAACTGACGGAAAACTTATCATCAAGGTTCCTAACTATGGATCCTGGAACCGTTACTTGCGGGGGGAACAGTGGTGTGGTTTCCGGTTTCCCGATCATGTGAACTACTTCACGCCGCGTCTCCTCGTGAAACTTCTCAATGAGACTGGCTACGAGACCCTTCAATTTAATCTTTCGGACCACCTGCCCACGAGCGACAACATGTGGATCGTCGCCGCACCCCAAAAGCAGTGACAGGGAACGCCTGACGGGTAACGACCTGGCATCACCTCCGCAACGACTCGATGCATTCCACGACGGCCCCGCGAATGGGCTTTAAATCCACGTCGGGCGTTACGGCCTCCCGGTCAAAGCTCTTTACCAACGGGTCCAGCCCGAAAAGCGCCCTTGTGAAGCGCGGATACAGCACCTGACTTAGCAACTTGTGTGCCGCCTCGGCGCTGGCGAGGGTGGAGAGGCGAAACGTTGCCTTTAGGTAGGCGCTCAGCCGCGTGTGCACCTGCGTGAACAGGGCGTCGAAGTACTCCTCGGCCTGCTCTGGAAACCGTTCGGCCTCGGCCATACTCACGCGAACCATGCGAATCTGGGCCTGGTAGAGCATCACCTCCAGATAGCGGCCGCAAAAGGTCACGAGCGCTTCGGTGGGCTTCTCTGAGTAGTCCTCGGGCACCTGCAACCGGCTCAGAAAGAGCCCGCGCACAAGCTCAATGACTGCCAGAAACAGCTTCTCCTTGCTCTCGAAATGGGCATACAGAGACCGCTTGGAAGTTTCAGCGCGGCTGGCGACTACATCCATGGACGCGCGCTCGAACCCAGCTTCCAGAAACACATCCTTGGCGACCCACAAAATATGCTCTCGAAGCTGGTCGCCGCGCCTGGCCATGACCCTATTGTCGCTTACGACGTGGCGTTGACATAGAGTAAACGGTACTGTACCGTTTACATATTGCAGTTCACACCCGAACGCAACCCCAGCCATGGAGGCCCATTATGATCGTCGTCACTACCCCCACCGGAAACATCGGTCACCAGGTTCTAGAGCTTCTTCTCCAGCACGATCAGCCTCTGCGGGTGATCGCCCGCAACCCTTCCCGACTGCCTGCGCAGCTTCGTGAACGCGTCGAAATCGTCGCGGGTTCACACGGCGAGGCCGACGTTGTCGATCGTGCGTTTGCGGGCGCCGACACCGTCTTCTGGCTGGTTGCCGCCGACCCACGTGCCGAGAGCGCCGAAGCCGCCTATGTGGACTTTGCGCGACCCGCCTGCGCGGCCTTTCAGGCGCATGGGGTGAAGAGGGTGGTCGGCATCTCGGCGCTGGGCCGCGGCTGGTCTAAGAACGCCGGCCACGTCTCGGCGAGCCTGGCCATGGACGATCTGATCGCCAGCACGGGCGTGAACTACCGCGCGGTCACCTGTCCCGGATTTATGGACAACATGCTTCGTCAGGTGCCGCTCATCGCGAGCAAGGGAATGTTCTTCTGGCCGGGTCCTGGCGACCTCAAGTTGCCCGCCTGCGCCACCCGGGACATCGCGAGCGTCGCGGCGAAGCTGCTCCTCGACCGCACCTGGAGTGGCGTGGGCAGTGTTCCGGTACTCGGCCCGGAGGATCTGTCCTTCAACGACATGGCCGCGGTGATGTCAGAGGTGCTCGGCAAACCCGTGCGCTTTGGGGAAACGCCGATTGCGAGTTTTGGAGCCATGCTGGCGAGCCGTGGTATGTCCCCGGGCATGACGCAAGCCATGGTGAACATGATGGTGGCCAAAAACGAGGGCATGGATAATCTGGAGCCGCGTACCCCCGAATCCACCACGCCCACCAGTTTTCGCCAGTGGTGCGAGGCTGTTCTGAAGCCTGCAGTCCTCAACGATTCGTCCGCTGTCGGCGTATCGTAAGCACTGATGACTACAGCACCTATCCGCATCGGCACCCGAGGCTCGCAGCTCGCGTTATGGCAGGCTCATCACATAGCCGACGAGCTGCGCCAGCACGGCCATACAACGGCCGTCGAGGTCATCCGCACCACCGGCGACCGCATGCAGGACCCCACCTTCGTTGCCCCCGCCACCTTTGACGATGGCACGCCGCTCGATGCGAAGGGTATCTTCATCAAGGAGATCGAAGACGCTCTTCTTGCGGGGCGCATCGACGTCGCCGTGCATTCCCTAAAGGATCTGCCGACCACCCTAGACCCGCGCTTCGCCCTCGCCGCGGTGCCCCCTCGTGCCGATGCCCGCGACGCCTTTGTGTGCGAGGAGTTCTGGGGCTTGCACATGCTGCCACTCGGCTCGCGCGTAGCCACCACCAGCCCCCGGCGTCAGGCCATGCTGCTGGCCTTGCGCCCCGATCTCCAGTTCGTCCCCATGCGCGGCAACATCGACACCCGTCTGCGCAAGTGGGCCGCCGGCGACGCGGACGCGCTTGTGCTTGCCTGCGCCGGTCTTGATCGCCTCGGCCGTACGGAGCACGTGCATCAACGTTTCTCAGTCGATGAGGTATGCCCCGCACCCGGCCAGGGCGCGTTGGCGCTTGAGGTGCTTAGTTCACCCGCAGGCTCCCCTGCGCAGGACGGCAGCGGGCCCGGCATCCATGCCCGCGTTCTGGACGCGCTGGGCAGCCTTAACAACGCCGATGCCGCCTTTGCCACGACCGCCGAACGTGCCGTGCTCAACGCAATGGGTGGCGGCTGCAACCTGCCAATCGGGGCCTTCTGCCACGCCGTCGACGATCGCTGGCATCTGCATGCCATGGTCGCCGCCGCCGACGGCGACAGCGTCATCCATCTCACCGAGAAAGCTGCGCGGGGCATCGACGCTCGCGAGTTCGGCGCTGCCGCCGCATCGGCGTTACGGGCGCGTGGAGCCTCCGAGCTGCTGCAGAACTTCGCCAAAGCCCCGCTCGCAACAGCCTCTCGCTAGCAGACTAATAATTCCCAAACTTACGACTCCAAACTTGGACTTCATAAGTGAACAAAATCCAATGTCCTGGCCGAACCAGCACAGATCACCACGACGCCGCGGCCAGCTTCGGCGGCACTATTCCCCATAGGGAACCCAGACGTTTTTTACCTGTGTAGCGTGCCGCAGGTACCAGCGGCCCTCGCCCTGCCCGGGATCAAACCAGTCCACCGCTCGCTTCTCCGCACCACACCACACCTGCTTGAGGTTGCCGATCGAGGCAGTCTTGATCATTGCCGCCGTAGCTTGGTCGCGAAAACTCCAGATTGCATCGACATCGTCGTGCTCTGCCAGCGTCTTGCCCAGCTCTGTGACCTTACCCGCAACCAGGTTGACGACCCCACCCGGCATATCGCTCGTGTCCAGCACCCCGTACAGCTCAGCCATCAGCGTCGCCGCTTTCTGGCTGGGCACCGCCACGACCGCATTGCCCATCGCGATCGCCGGCAGCATCAGCGAGAGCAGCCCCAACAGTGGCGCCTCATCGCTTGCGAGCACGCCGATAACCCCTACCGGCTCATGCAAAGCCATCGCCACCATGCGAGACGGTGGGTTGTGCACCGATCCTTCAAATTTGTCACACCAGGCCGCGTAGCTGAAGGTGCGCTCCACCGCGAGCCCAAACTCGACTGCAGCCTGTGCCTTACCGGCAAACGCACCCAGCTTGCCGACAATCTCCGCCCGCCGCTGCTCGAGATTCTCGGCCACGAAGTACAGCACCTGCGTCCGCCCATGCGCCGTTTGCCTGGCCCACTTCGCCGCTGCGGCGCGCGCCGCTTCCACGGCATTGCGCACGTCTTTACGTGACCCGGACGGAGCCTGCCCGACCAGCTCGCCGCCCAGCCCATACACAGGGAAGCTGTACCCCGAATCTGGCCGCACCTGCTTGCCCCCGATGTACTGCTTCACCGTCCGATCAATGCCCGGTGGAGCCGGAACGCTGTCATCATCAGCAGCCTTCCGGTTGTCATTCCCGAAGGGAATCCGCGTTCCGGTCTCTGCCCCAACCCCCACAGCGAATCTCGACCCAGCCGCTGGCTCCGGCAAAGCCACAATGACCTCATCAGCCCCACCCGTCCCGGCACCGCTTACCCAGGCCGGCTCCAGGTATTCAAACATGCCTTCTTTCCCACCTTCACGCCCAAAACCCGACTCCCGGTAGCCTCCGAAACCACACGCCGCGTCGAACAGATTCGTCGCATTCAGCCAGACCACGCCTGCTTTCACCTGCGCCGCCACGTCCAGCGCCACGTTGACGTTTTCGCTCCAGATCGAAGCCGCCAGCCCGTACACCGAGTTGTTCGCCAGCTCCACGGCCTCCGCCGGTGTGCGAAACGTCATGCAGGCCAGCACCGGCCCAAAGATCTCCTCCCGCGCCACCGTCGAACTCGGAGCCACCCCCGTCAACAACGTCGGCTTCGCAAACAAACCCTGCGCGGGCAGCGTCATCTCGGGCTGCCAGCACGTCGCTCCCTCCTGCACGCCTACCGCTACGTACCGCGCAATCCGCTCATATTGACTCTTATCGGCAATCGCGCCCAAATCATTAGCCTTGTCCAGTGGATCGCCCACGCGCAGCGTCGCCATGCGTGCCCGGATCTTGGCGTACAGCCGCTCCGCCACGCGCTCCTGCACCAGCAGCCGCGATCCTGCGCAACACACCTGCCCGCCGTTGAACCAGATCCCATCCACCAGCCCCTCCACGGCCGAGTCCAAGTCCGCATCGTCAAAGACAAGGTAAGGGCTCTTGCCCCCAAGCTCCAGGCTCAGCTTCTTCGTCGTCCCCGCGGTGGCTTTGCGGATCAGCCGCCCTACCTCCGTCGACCCCGTGAACGCGATCTTGTCCACAGCGGGATGCTCGACCAGCCTCTGTCCCACCTGCCCATCACCCTGCAGGATGTTCAGCACACCCGCGGGTAGCCCGATCTCCTCAGCGATCTCGGCCATCATGGCGGCCGTCAACGGCGTGTACTCCGCCGCCTTGATCACTACCGTGCACCCCGCCGCGAGTGCCGGCGCCACCTTCCACGCGAACATCAGCAAAGGAAAGTTCCACGGAATGATCGCACCGATCACCCCTACCGGTACATATCCACAAAACTCCTCACCACCGAACCCCGTATCCCCCAGCGAACCCATCAACTGCGCCCAGCCAGCGTGGTGATAAAAGTGCCGCGCGACCAACGGGACATCGATGTCGCGCGACTCGCGGATGGGCTTGCCGTTGTCCATCGTCTCCAGCACCGCCAGCCGCCGCGCATGCTTTTGCACCTGCCTGGCAAACGCGTACAGGTACCGCGCGCGTCCGTGCCCCGACAGCGCCTGCCAGTCCGGCAGAGCCGCACGCGCTGCCCGCACCGCCCGGTCCACTTCCCCCGCACCCGCCTGCGTGACCGTCGCGAGCAACTCGCCGGTAGCCGGATTCCGCGTCGCAAACGTCCCCTCGCCGGGGCCGTCACCATTGCTAATGTCTTCAGCCCCGCCCGCCACGGTCCACGCGCCATCGATGAAGCTCCCGACCCGGCGCCGGCGCCCGTCCAACCAGCGGTTCACCTCCCCCGCATCCTCCGGGGCCGACCCATACTCCATCGATTCGAATTTCTCCATCACACCGCTCGCCATCACAACTCCTCATACCCAGCCAACTTGCCATCCCACAGCGAAACGTAGGCCTGCCACTGCTTCCGCTTTCCCGCTGTCATCCCGCCGACGCGGAGGGATCTGCTGCTGTTCTCGCTTTTTCTGTCATTCCCGAAGGGAATCTGCGTCTCAGGCCCTCAGCGGACGCTACCGGGATGATCCGCGTCAACCCATGATCGACTCGCCACAGCGCCCCTCAAGCCAACCCATGCCGATACCCCGCCGAGTACCGTCCCGTCACAAAATGCTCCAACTGCCGCTCAATATCATTCAGCATCGAGCTCGCCCCAAACCGAAACAGACCAGGCTCCAGCCACGGTCGCCCCAGCTCATCCTTCATCACCGCGAGCCAATCCAGCGACTGCTTTGCCGTCTTGATGCCGCCCGCGGGCTTGAATCCCACCGCCATCCCCGTTCGCTCGGCATGCTCACGGATCGCTCGCACCATCACCAGCGACACCGGCAAAGTCGCATTGACGGCCTCTTTGCCTGTCGATGTCTTGATGAAGTCCGCTCCCGCCATCATCGCCACATGACTCGCCCACCCTACATTCCGCAGCGTCAATAGATCCCCGGTCCCGAGAATGGCCTTCATGTGCGCCGGCCCGCACGCCTCCTTGAATGCCGCGACCTCGTCGTAGAGCGCATTCCACTCGCCATTGAACACATGCGAACGCGTAATCACGATGTCGATCTCGCTTGCGCCCGCCCCGACCGAGCGCCGAATCTCCTCCACGCGCGTCTCCAGCGGCGAAAGCCCGGCCGGGAAGCCCGTCGAAACCGCCGCCACCGGAATCCCGCTACCCGCCAGCGCCCGCACCGCCGTCTCCACAAACGCGTGGTACACACACACCGCGCCGACGGTCAGCCCGCGTCGCCCCGCGACCCGTATCTCCTCGATTCCTAACGCCTTTACCAGTCGCTCCGCCAGTGGCCGCCGCGCCTTCGCACACAGCCGCCGCACCCTCTCCGCCGAGTCATCCCCTGAGAGTGTTGTCAGGTCCATGCAGGCGATCGCTCGCAGCAGCCACGCCGCCTGCCACTCCTTCTTGACGCTGCGCCGCGCGCCCACCTGTGCCGCCCGCCGTTCCACCGCCGAGGTGTTCACCCGCACCTCTTCGACCACACCGAGATCCAGCGGCGTTTGCCGATTCGTTACGAGCAGCCGGCCCGCAAGAACGAGCGGGACAGCTCCGGAACCCTGCTCCTCGACGGGTTGCGCTCCTTCAAACGCACCCGCTCTCACCGTCGTTTCCAGCACCGTGGAACCCTCCATCAGCAAACAGTCTAGGCCAGAGCAATACCGTTCCTGCAATCGACCGAAACCCCTATCCGAACTCTGTCATCTCGACAGAAGCCGACTCGGTCAGCTTAGTGGAAAGACGCCTGTATCTCGCCCTGCCCCTTTGCCCTAAGCTGAAACAGTGACCCCGCCGCGCGTCCTCGTCACCCGTTCCTCGCAGGGGGGCTCAGACCTCGCCGAACACCTGCGCGTCCTCGGCGCCCACCCCGTGCTCATTCCCGCGATCGAGATCGTCGATCCCACCAGCTTCACCGCCCTCAACGCTGCCCTGGCGGATCTGGCGAGCTTCGGCTGGCTGCTCTTCACCAGCGCCAATGCCGTCGAGGTCTTCGGTCGCCGGGTGCTCCCTCGGCGCGAGAATATCTCGATAGCCACGGTGGGCGACACGCGGCAGCAACTTCCCCGAAAGCTCAAAGTCGCCGCCATCGGCCCAGCCACGGCCCGGGCGCTCGAAAAGATCGGACTCGCCCCCGACCTGGTGCCCCCGCAAGCCGTTGCGGAAAGCCTCACCGAGGCGCTCCTGCCACACGCTCGCCAACGGGACGGGGCACCCACGCGCTTTCTGCTGATTCGCGCCGAAGAGGCGCGCGAACTCCTGCCCGAAACCCTGCGCGCGGCTGGGGCCGAGGTCACGGTCGCCCCTGCCTATCGCACCGTGGTTCCGGCGAACTCGGTCGCGCTCCTCCGCAACCTGCTCGCCTTCTCCGCAGATGGGGTGGACAGAGCGCCGGGGGAGCCGCTCGCCGCCATCACCTTCACCAGCGCCTCCACCGCGCGCAATCTGCTCACCCTGGCCGAGGTCGCGGGCGTCAGCCTTCCCGAGTCCGCCCGCCGCATCTCCATTGGCCCCATCACCAGCGCGACACTCCGCGACCTCGGTCTGCCACCCCACGCCGAAGCTCCCGAAGCCACGGTCGCCGCGCTCGCCGCCACCGTGATGCGTAGCGTTGCGCAGCAACCGATTGCGGACGACTAGCCTCGGGACGGTACGGATTCAGTGAGAGCTGAAGGTCTTGTCGCCGGAGTTGCACAGCGTCTCAAGGGAACACTCCGCACACCGCGGCTTGCGCGCCACACACACCGCCGCCCGTGATGAATCAGCTCATGCGAGAAGTCGATCCACCGATCTTGCGGAATCGCTTTCTGCAGATCCTGCTCCACCTTCACCGGCTCGTCGTGTTTGGTTAGCTCCAGCCGCCGCGAAAGCCGCAGCACGTGCGTATCCACCACCACACCCGACGGGATGCCGTACCACGACCCCAGCACCACGTTGGCCGTTTTCCGCGCCACACCCGGCAGCTCCAGCATCTCGTCCATGGTCTGGGGCACCACGCCGTCGAAGCGTTCCGTGACTACCCGCGCCGCACCCATGATGCTTTTCGTTTTGGCACGGTAGAAGCCTGTGCGATGCACCAGCTCTTCGATCACCAAAGAATTGGCCGCCGCGAGCGTTGCGGGCGTGGGGTACTGCCGAAACAGCTCCGGCGTTGCCAGATTCACCCCGGCATCGGTGCTCTGCGCCGAGAGGATCGTCGCCACGGTCAGCTCCCACGCATTGGTGTGGGACAAGGCGCAAACGGCATCCGGGTACGCCTGACGCAGGGCATCCAGAATCGCAGCAACCCGCTCTGGCGCCAGCGGTTTCGCTGTTCCGGTCTTTTTGCGACCCTTCTTCGCAGCGGCTTTGGGAGCCACCGGCTCAGAGGCCGCGATCGCCCGCGCCCTCGCCGGCGACGCCGCCGTCGAACCCGCCTTGCGAACTGTCTTCACCGCCGCCTTTTTCAGAGCCATCAACTTAGCCGAGCCGGTTCAGCATCTCGTGTGGCCGCAGGCGAATGCAGCTGAAAATCGGGTAATCCTTCAGCGTGTACACCGAAATTTCCGTCTCGCGCAGCTGCTGCACAAGATCCAGAAAGTCCTCAGGAAAATTGGTCTCAAACGCCACGACAAACTCCTGGTCATCCAGACCGAAGCTGTAGGTCGTGTTGAGCTTCACGCGAGGGTACGCGAGTCCGATGCGGATGTGCTCATCCATCAGCCGCTTGCGCTCGGCCGCCGACAGCAGATACCACGGCCGCGTCTTCCAGAAGGGGTAGATGAAGATGTACTTATGACCGCCAGGTCGAATGGCGCCACGGCCCTCGCCTTCGGACTCATCCTCGCGATCGATCTGGTACATGGACCGCTTGGTCATTGAAAGAAAGTTGTGCGGCGTCTCCAGGTAGCCGCCCAGCGGCGAGGCCATCAGCTCGCTGCGCATGCGGTTCATCTCCTCAAGCGAGAAGCCGATGGACCAGACGCAGAAATCGCAGTCCCCGCGCGCGCCGGTCGTCGAGTACGTCATCGAGAGAAACTCATTGGCGCGGTTCCAGCGCGTCAGCACCTCGGCGAAGGCGGCCTTCTGGGCGGCCTTCTGCTCGGCCGGGAGACGGCGCCACTCGGGCAGCACACGGTAAAACGTGAAGCACACAATCTGCCGCCGCGCCGGTGCTCCGCCATGCTGGGACGGCTGCCCGGAAGGGTTCGCCGCAGGACGCGCCGGCTCGGCGCTTTCTGTGGCTGCAGCGGGGGCGGGAATCGTGATAGTGGCGGCGTCTGACATGGCTTTATGGTACCGGATTGTCCGTCGCCGCAGCCGCGCTCGCTATACTTGCTTTCGATGTCCGAAAAGCTCATAGCCCTGCTCACCGCAGCGATCGCCGGCGGCGGGTATACCGGGGTCGTCCTGCTCATGGCGATCCAGTCCGCCTGCATTCCGATTCCGTCGGAAATCATCATGCCGTTCGCAGGATTTGCCCTGGCCCACACGCAGGGACAGCTGATTCTGCTGGCCACACTGGCTTCGCTTGCCTCGAACCTTGGCTCGATTCCCGCCTACTGGGTCGGCGCCAAAGGGGGCCGTCCCATGGTGGAGCGCTACGGGCGCTATCTTCTGCTCAGCAAGCGGGATCTCGACCTGGCCGACCACTTCTTCGCAAAGTTTGGCTCCATCACGGTGCTTGTGGGTCGCATGCTGCCCATCGTGCGTACCTTCATCGCCTTTCCGGCGGGCATCGCCAAAATGAACCAGCTGCGCTTTCACCTGTACACGTTCATCGGTTCGTGGCCGTGGTGTTACGCCCTGGCCTATGTAGGCATGAAGCTGGGCAGCCGCTTTCAAACCGATCCACGCTTCAAAGAAGTCTTCCACCGCTTCCACCTCGGTGTGGAGCTTGTCCTCGTGGTCGGGGTGATGTGGTTCATCTGGACGCATTGGAAGAACCGCACCGGTGTCGATACAGCCGTCTAGTCCGGCGCACACGCTCCCTGGTTGCACCCCCGTAACCCGGTGGGCGATACTGACCTGTCCGGCAACACGGCAATTTGTCTCATAGAAGGGTAAGCAATAGAAATGTCTACACCCGACGCCGCGCAACAGCCCTCTGCGGCTCAGCAACCCTCAGCAGCGAATATCAAGCCCCACACTGGCAAACTTGGCATCATGATCCCCGGCATGGGGGCAGTTGCCACCACGCTGATCGCCGGCGTCGAAGCGGTACGCCGCGGCTTTGCCAAACCGATCGGCTCCATGTCGCAGATGGGCACCATCCGGCTCGGCAAACGTACCGACGATCGCACGCCGCTGATCAAGGACTTCGCGCCAATCGCGCCGCTCGACGATCTCGTCTTTACCGGCTGGGATATCTTCGGGGGCAATCTGTACGACGCCGCCAAGACCGCCTCTGTACTTGACCGTGATCAGCTCGAGAGCATGAAGCCGTTTTTGGAATCGATCGAGCCCCTGCCCGCAGCGTTCGAAGAGCGCTACGTCAAGCGCCTCACCCCGAAGAACAAGAAGATCGGTAAGAATAAGTGCGATCTCGCCAACCAGATCCGCAATGATATCGCCGAGTTTAAGACCAAGACTGACCGCCAGGTGATGATCTGGTGCGGCTCCACCGAGATCTATCTCGAGCCCAAGGCCGTTCATCAGACGCTAGAGGCCTTTGAGAAGGGTCTCGTCGATGATGATCCGGACATCTCGCCGTCCATGCTTTACGCCTGGGCCTGCCTGAAGGAAGGCATTCCGTTCGCGAATGGCGCGCCCAATCTTACGGTCGATATTCCTGCCCTGCAGGAGTTGTCAAAGAAGATGAATGCGCCCATCTGCGGCAAGGACTTCAAAACCGGTCAAACCTTTCTCAAGACTGTGCTGGCGCCGGCCTTTAAGACGCGGCAGCTTGGCGTGGCGGGGTGGTATTCGACCAATATTCTCGGCAACCGCGATGGCGAAGTGCTGGACGATCCGGATAACTTCAAAACCAAGGAAGTCTCCAAGCTCGGTGTACTCGAACACATCTTCCAGCCGGAAAAGAATCCCGATTTATACGGTGACCTGTATCACAAGGTGCGGATTAACTACTATCCGCCGCGTGGGGACAACAAGGAAGGCTGGGATAACATTGACATCTTCGGCTGGCTTGGCTACCCGATGCAGATCAAGGTCGACTTCCTTTGCCGTGACTCGATCCTGGCCGCGCCGCTGGCGTTAGATCTTTGCCTCTTCATGGATCTGGCACAACGTACGCCCGCACTGCGCGGACTGGGTATCCAGGAGTGGCTCAGTTTCTACTTCAAGGACCCTGACTCCGCCCCTGGCGTCTATCCGGAGCATGATCTCTTCATTCAATCGATGAAGCTGAAGAACACGCTTCGCCACATCATGGGTGAAGATCTCATCACGCATCTGGGGCTGGAGTATTACGGCGAGTAAGACTAGCGGGTCAGCAGGCTAGTAGTTCAGTACGGCCCTACTGCGCTAACTTGCTGACCCATTCACTTGCTGACGCGCATCCCGACTATGTGCCAATCACGCTGAGGATCTCCGGCCACAACGGCTTCACACCGTCTTCGCCCTTTGACGATACCGGCAGGATACGCTCCTCACCGTGCGCTTTCTTCAGAACAGCGAGCGATTTCGCGAGGGTGTTGCCGGACAGCTTATCCGTTTTTGTCGCCACAACCAGGTGCGGACGCTGCATTGTGCGCAGCGCCGTAATCAGCATCGTGTCGCTTTCTTGCGGCGGTATGTTGGAGTCGACAAGGCATATGCAGAGAGCCAGCCGCTCCCGCTCGCCCAGGTAGGGCTCAATAAACTTCGGCCACTCCGCTGAGATCGACTTCGAGATCTTGGCATAGCCGTAACCCGGCAAATCCGCAAAGATCAGCTCGGGCTTCATCTTGTGTTTGCTCTGGTTGCCCTCATGCAGGGCGAAGAAGTTGATAGCGCGCGTGCGGCCCGGCGTGGAGGAGACCTTGGCCTCCTTGGAGCCGAGCAGCTTATTGATCAGCGAGGACTTGCCCACGTTGGATCGACCAAGAAATGCAACCTCGGGCGCGCCACCGGTGCGCACCTCGTCCGGGAAGTGGTCCGGACTCGTTGCCGAGAGCAGGAATTCTGTATAGAGCTGCATAGGGCCTTTTTCTTCTGGAGTGGGCTGGAAGGTGACTCCCGCCTGCGCGCCGCCCTCGCTGGAAAAGCCTCCAGACGCCGGCACACAGGGGTGACAGCGCTGCCGACGGAGGCTACCAAAGAGTAACAGCAGAGGCAGGGGACTCAGTGTCGAAAGCTGGTCAAAGCACCGTTGGCAGCCCGATGCCATGGCTCAATTGTGTCACTCGCTGTGGTACGTCGAAGGCACAGAGGTACTCGCAGGCGAAGTTAGACTGGGGCTGAATCCGCACAGCGCCGCCACATCCATCCGGGGGCGCTTGCCGAGGAGGATTCTCAGATTGCGAGCGCCGCGCTCGTCTTTCGCCGGTGTGGTTCGCTGCGTGCTGCACGCGGTGGCGTTGCTGTTTGCTTGGCACGGCGTTCTGAACCTGCCTTGCCAGGCTCAACAAAGAGCCGTGCTTCTGTCGCCCTCGGCTCTGGCGTATGACAGCGCCGGCAATCTCTACATCGCTGACGCGAACCGCCACCAGATCTTGGAAGCAACCTTGGGGGGCGCGCTCATAGTCGTTGCCGGCTCCGGAATGCAGGGGTTTGCAGGCGATGGTGGCCCGGCAACGGCGGCTTCGCTGAATAGCCCGCAGGGCCTCGCCTTTGGCCCCGACGGAACGCTCTACATCGCCGATACCGGCAACGCACGCATTCGCACTGTGATTGGCGGCAGCATCGCTACCTTCGCCGGAACGGGCGTGCACGGCTTTGGGGGCGATGGCGGTCCAGCCAATGCTGCGAGCCTGCGTCTGCCCACGGCGCTGGCCGTTGACGCCAACGGGAGTCTATTAATCTGCGACACCGTGGACCAGCGTGTACGGCGCGTCGCGGGCGGCTTCATTACCACCTTCGCTGGTAACGGCACCCAGGGCTTCGCGGGCGACGCCGGTCCCGCAGCTGCAGCCGAATTGGACTCCCCCACCGGCCTCGCCATTGCCCCGGACGGCCGTGTGCTGATCGCCGATACGCACAACGGGCGCATCCGTGCCGTGGCGACCACGGGGGTCATCACGACCTTTGCCGGCACCGGGCAGCGCGGCTTCGCGGGCGACGGCGGCAGGGCGCTTTTCGCGGAGTTCTCCACGCCACACGGCCTGGTCTTCACCGCCGATGGCTCTCTGCTGATCGCGGACACGGGTAACCAGCGCATTCGCAGTATCGACAGTACGGGTGTGGTGCAATCGCTTGTCGGCGGGGCAGGGGAGGGTACCGCGACGGATGGCGCCACCGCGCTCGGGGCCCCTCTCCGCAGTCCGCGCGCGGTCACGGTTTCAAGCTTCGGCCTGCCCACGATTGCGGACACGCTGAATGGGGCCGTGCGCGTGCTGACAGCAGGAGTGCTCTTCCAACCTGCCGCTCTAGTGACCGATAGATCGTCGACGCTGCAGCCATCCGTGGCAACGTCCCTTGCCTACGGAACAGGGGCCGCCTCGCTCACGGTGCAGGGGCAAGCCGGCGTGGCGCAGGGCAGCGTGGTGCTCGCGGACGCTGGTACCACGGTGGAAACGGCGTCTTTGCAGGGCGGCGCTGCGGCGTTCCCACTCTCCAGCCTGACCGCCGGGGCGCATACCCTCACCGTTGCGTATGCAGGAGACGGGCTGAATCCTGCGGCGTCCCTAAGCACGTCCGCGATCACGGTGACCCCGGCCCCAATCACGGCGCTGGCCGACAACATATCTGTCCCGTATGGAGCGGCGTTGCCGTCGTTCACCGGATCGCTGGCTGGCCTCCTCTCTCAAGATGAGGGGCAGGTGCAGGTCAGCTTTGCGGTCGGTGGCGCGGGTGTAAACGGCGTGGGCACGTACCCTCTTACGGCGACGCTCTCCGGCCCCCGAAGCGCAAACTACGTCGTGACGATGGCGGGGGGCTCAGGCGTCCTGGACGTGGTCCAGGCAGGGAGCCAGACCACGCTCGCCACCGTGCCACAAAGCTTCACCGGCCTGCCTTTGCGGCTTAGCGCCAACGTTCTGCCTGCGACCGCCGGAAAACCAACAGGAGCTGTGCAGTTCCTCGATGGCAGCGCCATCGTCGCTACCGCGACTCTGGTGAACGGCAGCGCCTCGGCCGTGTACGCCGCGCCACCAGCGGGCACCTTGCATCTGAGCGCACGGTACGGTGGCGATGGCAACTTCGTCGCGAGCCTGTCCTCCTCGCAGACCGCTCAGGTCAGCGCCATGCCCGACTTCACCCTCGACGCGAAGGGCACGAGCGCCGCTACGGTCAGCGCCGGTGCCACCGTCACCTACAACGTCTCAGTAGGGGCGCAACCGGCGCCGTTCACGGGTGTGGTGCGCTTCAGCGTAAGCGGTCTGCCCAGCGGTGCCGTCACGACCTTCTCGCCGGTGCAGGTGGTGCCGGGCGTTAGTTCTACAACCGTGACGATGACGGTCGTCACGCCCGCGCCGCAGGCTGTCTTGCAGGACCGTCAACGGTTCCGCCCTGTTACCGGGCTCTCGTTGGCTGGGCTGGTCGTTTGCCTCGGTTTCTTTGCCAGGCAGCGGCGGCGCGCGGCGTTCCTGTTGGGGATGACAGTATGGCTTTGTGGCTGTGGCGCCCGCACAGTGGGCGAAGCGGGTGATGGGCTCAGCTCCCAGGCGTACACGGTGCAGGTGACGGGTACGTCAACCAACTTGTTGGGCGAGGTCGTGACCCACAGCGTACCGTTCACACTTACAGTCCAGAACTAAGACGTCGTTTCACCCCTGCAGCCACATCAAAGTGAGAAGGCAGCGCCTCTCTCGCATTTGGGCATCTACACACGTGTCCTTAGAATTTGCACTTTGGCTGCGCGTGTTTTCCCCCGCCGCGCCACAAGAGAAAGAGTTTTATGCAACGCACCCTGCTGCCCGGAAAGCCCTACCCGCTTGGCGCCACGCCTACCTCGCTTGGAACCAACTTCGCCCTCTATTCAGAGAACGCCACCGCTGTGAACGTCTGCTTTTTCGATGAAAATGACGAGCAGGTGGACTGCGTCCCTTTGCGTGAGGTGACTGCCTTCGTATGGCACAGTCTTGTGCGTGATATACAGCCCGGCCAGCGTTACGGCTACCGTGTGGAAGGTCCCTGGGATCCCCAAAAAGGGCATCGGTTTAATTCCGCGAAGCTGCTGCTTGACCCGTATGCAAAAGCCATCACTGGCCAGTATCCGGACGAATCCAAACCTACGTTGCCCGATCCAAAAGGTCCCATCTACCCCTATGACGTGAACTCAGGGGATGACCTCAAGAAGGACGATCAGGATGATGCGAAGTTCATCCCGAAATCGATCGTCGTGGACTCAACCGCCTTTGATTGGGAGGGTGATTCGTTGCCGCAAATCCCCATTGCGGACTCGATCATCTATGAGGTGCACGTCAAAGGCTTTTCCAAGCGAAACCCAAACGTGCCGGAAGGCATGCGAGGCACCTATGCGGGCCTGGGACATAAGGCGAGCATCGACTATTTCAAGAAGCTCGGTGTCACGGCGGTTGAACTTCTGCCCGTGCACCACTTCATCGATGAGGGCCACCTGATTGATCGCGGTCTACGCGATTATTGGGGATACAACACGTTGGGCTACTTCGCGCCGATGGCTCGCTACGCCTCCATGGGCGATGCCGGACAGCAGGTGTTCGAGTTCAAGGAGATGGTGCGTAGCCTGCATAAGGCCGGTATCGAGGTCATCCTCGATGTGGTCTACAACCACACCTGCGAGGGCAATGAGAAAGGCCCGTCCCTTTGCATGAAGGGGATCGACAATG
This sequence comes from uncultured Acidobacteriaceae bacterium, assembly GCA_964242225.1. Classification (GTDB taxonomy): domain Bacteria; phylum Acidobacteriota; class Terriglobia; order Terriglobales; family Acidobacteriaceae; genus Granulicella. The sequence goes on along the minus strand of CAXTAE010000006.1, from coordinate 91,846 downwards.
TCACCTACTACCGCACCGTGCAGGACAACCCGCGCCATTACATGGACTACACCGGCACGGGCAACACGCTGAACGTCTATCATCCGCAGGTGCTGAAGTTGTTGATGGACAGCCTGCGCTACTGGGTTACCGAGATGCACGTCGACGGCTTCCGTTTCGATCTTGCGTCGACGCTGGCGCGTGAGTTGCACGATGTTAATAAACTCGGCGCGTTCTTCGACACGATTCACCAAGATCCGACGCTCGCCGACGTCAAGCTGATCGCGGAGCCCTGGGATGTCGGAGATGGCGGCTACCAAGTCGGCAACTTCCCCATCCTTTGGGCAGAGTGGAATGGCAAGTACCGTGACACGGTGCGCCGTTTCTGGAAAGGCGACGCCGGCCAGCTCTCCGATTTCGCCTATCGCATCACGGGTTCAAGCGATCTGTACAAGAGTGACGGTCGCGCCCCTTCCGCCTCCATCAACTTCATCACCGCGCATGACGGCTTCACGCTGTGCGATCTGGTCAGCTACAACGAGAAGCACAACGAAGCCAACGGCGACAACAACACCGACGGCGCCAACGATAACGATAGCTGGAACATGGGCGCTGAGGGGCCCACCGAGGACGAGATCATCAATCGGGAACGTGAGAAGCAGACGCGTAACTTTCTCACGACACTGATGCTGAGCCAGGGTGTGCCTATGCTGTGCGGCGGCGATGAGTTTGCGCGTTCGCAGCAGGGCAACAACAACTGCTATTGCCAGGATGATGAGCTGACTTGGTATGACTGGAAGCTTGATGAGCCGCGTGTACGTTTGCTCGAGTTCACTGCACGTCTTATCCAGCTGCGTCGCGATCACCCTAACCTGCACCGGCGCCGTTTTTTCCAGGATCGCAAGATCCGCGGCGAGGTGGTGCGCGCCGTGTCCTGGCTGGGCAGCGATGGTAGTGATGTGTCCGATGATGTATGGAACAACAGTGGAAACAAGAGCATCGGCGTGCTCTTCAATGGCAAGACGTTGACCGAGATGGATGATGAGGGGAACTCTGTTGTGGATGACAGTTTCTTAATCCTCGTCAACGCCTCGGACAACGGCGTGGAGTACGTGCTGCCGGAGCCGCCAAACAAAACGCCCTGGCGCCAAGTGCTGGACACCGAGAGCATCGAGAACCCCTTTTGCGAAGCAACGGTGCACGACAAGGTCATTGTTGGAGGCCGCGCCGTCCGTGTCTACAGCGACGGCATCGAAGAATCGGCCAAGGCACCGGTGAAGCAGCGCCCGTCCCGCACGGTGTAGTCGCAACAAGCCGATGAAAAGGGAGGCGCGATGCGCCTCCCTTTCATTGCTCGCTACAACAAGTGAGAACCGCCCCGGGCTTAGCGTGGCGCTGTCAGCTGCTCATAGGCGGTGATCTGCTCCAGCGTGAAGCGTTGCATATTCTCACCGGCGGCGTGCGCTTTGTACCAACTTACCAACCACTCCAGTGCCGTTTCCAGCCGCAGACGCGGATGCCACGCGAGCTCCGCACGAGCTCGGCTGGCATCAAGCTTGAGATACCCGGCCTCATGCACCCCGGGCTCCGGATCGAGCACCCAACGCGCCCCATCACCCCAGAAGCCGACCATTTTCTCAACAATCCAGCCAACCGGTTGCGCATCATCGTCGCTGGGCCCGAAGTTGAAGGCCGTCGCATAGCGTTGATTGTTGGTCAAAAGGTGTTCAGCCAGCAATAGGTAACCGTGTAGCGGCTCCAGCACGTGTTGCCACGGCCGAATGGCGTTGGGGCGGCGGATTAACGCCGGTTGACCTTCGACGAAGCCCCGGACGAGATCGGGAATGAGGCGATCGGTCGACCAGTCGCCGCCGCCGATCACGTTGCCCGCCCGTGCCGTGGCGATGCCGCAGCTGTGCCCGCCGGCTTCAACCGACGTGAAATAACTCTGTCGAAAGGCCGCGGAAACGATCTCGGCACAGGCTTTGGAGCTCGAATAAGGATCGTAGCCACCCAGCGGGTCGGTCTCACGATAGCCCCACAGCCACTCCTTGTTCTCGTAACACTTGTCGGTGGTAATGCTCACCACAGCCTGCACCGAGGGCGTGCGTCGCACCGCATCCAGTACGCGCGCAGTGCCGAGGACGTTGGTCTCAAAGGTGCCGATGGGATCCTGGTAGGAGTAGCGCACCAGCGGCTGCGCGGCCATGTGGAAGACCACCTCGGGCGCGAACTCCGTGAGTGCCGTGTCCAGCTTCGCTCCATCGCGAATGTCTCCGCGAACGTCCTCAACCAAGCTGCTCAGGCCAGCTACATCAAACAGGTTTGGCGTCGTGTACGGGTCCAGCGAATAGCCGCGCACCACCGCACCTTTTGAGGCCAACCACAACGCCAGCCAGCCGCCCTTGAAGCCGGTATGACCGGTGATGAAGACGCGCTTCCCGCGCCAGATCTCGTTGCGTGAATCAGCCTGCAGATCAGCTACCAGGTCTTCCACGGGGCCTTTCCTTTGCTCCACATCTCTTCGAGTTGCTGCTTGTCGCGCAGCGTATCCATCGCCTGCCAGAAGCCATGGTGGAAGAAGGCGTGGACTTCGCCTTCGGTTACCAGCTTCTCAATCGGCTCGCGCTCAAACATTTCGGCGTCGTCGGCCACGGCCTCAATCGCCTTCGGGGAAAGCACGAAAAAACCGCCATTGATCCAGCCGCCTTCATCCTTGGGCTTCTCCTGAAAGGAGTAAATCTGGGTGTTCTTCAGCCCCAGGGCGCCGAAGCGTGCCACAGGCTGCACGCTGGTCAGCGTCACAGCCTTGCCATGCTCTTTGTGGAAGGCGATGGAGGCGGTGATGTCTACATCGGAAACACCATCGCCATACGTCATGCAGAAAGCTTCTTCGCCTTCCAAATACTTTGCCACGCGGCGCAGACGCCCACCCGTGCCGGTCGAGTCACCGGTATCCACCAGGGTGATCCTCCACGGCTCCGCCACCGAGTTGTGCACATGCATCTTGTTCTCCTTCATGTCGAAGGTCACATCGGAGGTGTGCAGGAAATAATTGGCGAAAAACTCCTTAATGACATAGCCCTTGTAACCACAGCAGATGATGAAGTCGTTGATGCCATGCTGCGAGTAGAGCTTGAGGATGTGCCAGAGCACCGGCCGGCCGCCAATCTCCACCATGGGCTTGGGGCGAACGCTGGTCTCCTCGGCGATGCGCGTGCCGAGACCGCCGGCAAGAATAACTGCTTTCATGTGCTGGGAGAATCCTTCGCGGGCTCCGGTGCGTTCGCAAAGCGAGGACAGGGGAGCACTGGTGGGTTGCTGACTCCGCTCCATGATAGCGCAGCGCCAGGGTGCATTTTGGTATCCTGAACGCACCTATGAGTCAGCGCGCAGACGAGCTCCGCCAGCAGATCCTTACCCTTGTTCACGAGTTTCATGCGGAGCAATTCCCCGAGCGCACGTTTGCTCCCGGTGAGAGCGCCGTACCGGTCTCAGGCAAGGTCATTGACGCCAACGACATTGGCGCTGTCGTGGAATCAGCGCTGGATGCGTGGTTCACGACCGGACGCTGGGCCAAGGACTTTGAACGCAAGCTGGCGCGCTTCGTGGGTGTACGTTCGGCGAGCCTGGTGAACTCGGGCTCCTCGGCCAACCTCGTGGCGCTGAGCGCCTTGACCTCACCGAAGCTGGGAGACCGCGCCCTGAAGCCCGGTGATGAGGTCATCACCGTCGGGGCGGGCTTCCCGACTACGGTGAACCCCATTCTGCAGAACCGCTGCATCCCGGTTTTCGTCGATGTCACGCTGCCGCATTATGAGATCGACGTAACCAAGCTCGAAGCGGCGAAGAGCGACAAGACCAAAGCCGTGATGATCGCGCACACGCTGGGCAATGTCTTCAATGTCGATGCGGTGACCGCCTTTTGTAAAAAGTATGATCTGTGGCTGGTGGAGGACACCTGCGACGCGCTCGGCTCCACGTGGAAAGGCCAAAAGGTTGGTACCTTCGGCGATATCGCCACGGTGAGCTTCTACCCCGCGCACCACATCACGATGGGCGAAGGCGGTGCCGTGTTGACCGACAAGCCCGCGCTCAAGGTCCTCATCGAGAGCTTCCGCGACTGGGGCCGCGACTGCTGGTGTGAGCCCGGCGTGGACAATACCTGCGGCAAGCGCTTCGATTGGCAACTGGGCAGTTTGCCCTGCGGCTACGACCACAAGTACACGTACTCGCATGTGGGTTACAACCTGAAGGCAACCGACATGCAGGCCGCCTTGGGGGTCAGCCAGATCGAGAAGCTGCCCCACTTCATCGAGCGCCGCAAGGAAAACTTCAACTACTTGCGCGCGCAGCTGGAGCCGCTCTCGGACGTGTTGATGCTGCCTGAAGCCACGCCGGGTTCAGAGCCAAGCTGGTTCGGTTTTCCCATCAGCGTGCGTGAGGATGCGCCATTCAAACGCGACCAGCTCACCCGCACGCTGGAAGCCAACAAGATCGGCACGCGCCTCATCTTCGCGGGCAATCTGCTGCGGCAGCCGGCATATGAGGGTTGGGAGTACCGCGTCGTCGGCGAGATGACCAACACCGACTTCGTCATGAACCAGAGCTTCTGGATCGGCGTGTTCCCGGGTCTTACGCGTCCCATGCTGGACTTCATTGTCAAGGTAATTACGGACTTCGTCGGCAACGCGAAAACTGGTTTGAATGTGTTGGAAGAGTCCGTGGTTTCGGTTTAGAAACGAGTTCAACGGACGCGAAGCACGCAGAGCTCTGCAATGAAGGCAACGAACGCGAAGTGGCACAATGTGGCGAACCTGGGCGTTGTTGCGCCCCTGGCGTTCGTTTCGCCCTGCTACCCTTAAGGCAGCACACAGGAGATACATGGCAGACGAACCGGTTTACATCACCGTGCGGCCGAATGGGCCATTACGGGTCGAAGGACACATCGTACTCAAGGACGCTGACGGCCAGCAGTGGGACCTGACCGGCAAGCCGGCGGTGAGCCTCTGCCGTTGCGGTCTCAGCGAGAAACGACCGTTCTGCGATGGCTCGCATGCGCGGCAGGGATGGCTATGCGCCGCCAACGCCGGGAACCTTACCGGGCAGTAAGCTGCAGGAGGCCGTTGCGATGAGGGTGACGCGGATGCTTCGCCTCTTTTCATGCTGGTCTGCCATCGCCGTTGTGGCCTATGCCCAGCAGGAGCAGCCCGTCGTTCCAGATCCGGCCGGCGTGCAGGATGAGGCGCCGCCGCCCGGCTACACAGGCCCGCTCTATGTGCGTTCCGAGGTGATGATTCCCGTTCGGGACGGCGTGCGGCTCCATGCAAGTCTGTACCGCCCCCAGGGCAGTGCAACCACCGGCGAGCCGCTGCCCTTTCTGCTGCAACGCACACCGTATGGCATGTGTTACGCCACGGCGCATGCGCTTGAGACCGGGAAGCCTGAGCTCGCCCGCAGTGGGTACATCTTCGTCTGTGCGGACATTCGCGGCCGTTACAAGTCAGGGGGACGGTTTGTCATGAACCGGCCCATGGTGGAGCACAAAGGCAGGCACAATGTGGACGAAAGCACCGATGCCCGCGACACGATCGCCTGGCTGCTGAAGCATGAGCCGAATAACAGCGGGAAGGTCGGCGTGCTGGGCATCAGCTACCCTGGCTTCCTGGCGATGATGGCGGGTATCGATGCGCATCCGGCTGTGAAGGCCATCAGTCCGCAGGCGCCGATGACCGACGTGTGGCTGGGCGATGACTTCTTCCACAACGGTGCCTTTCGCGAGAGCTACGGCTTCGATTATGTGCAGGAGCTGGAGGCACAGAAGACCAGCGTCATGCCCAGTGCCACCGAAGATCAGTACACCTTTTTTCTGGAGCACGGGAACTTCGCCGGAGCGGCGGCCTCGGCCCATGCCACAGATCTGCCGACCGCGCAGAGATTCCTCCATGAGCCGACGTATACGAAGTTCTGGCAGGACATGGCCGTGCAAAAGCGGCTGGGCAAGCCCGAGGTGCCCACGCTGGAGGTCGGCGGCTACTGGGATCAGGAGGACATGTGGGGCACGCAGGCCGAGTACGCCGCGCTGCATGCGCACGAAGCCGTGAACGATCCGCAAGGTAAGGTCTTTCTCGTGCTGGGACCGTGGAATCACGGGGGCTGGGCGCGGGGTGCCGGGGATCAGCTGGTAAGCCAGTGGGGCGGCATGCACTTTGCCGGCCAGACCACCGGCGTGTACTACCGCAAAACCTTTGAGGCGCCCTTTTTCGAGTTTTACCTCAAGGGCAGACCCGGCTTCGATCTCGCCGGCGTTGCCAGCTTCCGCACGGGCGAAGATCAATGGCATCGGTACCCGGTCTGGCCACCCGTGGCGGGCTACCACATGGAAAAGGCTTACCTCGCGCCCGAGAAGAGCCTCACCGGCAGCGCGCCGCAGGGCAGCTACGAGACGCAGTCCGCCGCCTACACGGCTGATCCGGCCAACCCGGTGCCGTACCGCCACCGGCCGGTGCAGTCCACCTATGGGCAGGGCTCGACGTGGCGCACCTGGCTGGTTGAGGATCAGAGCTTCGTCTCCGGGCGCAAGGACCTCACCAACTTCGCAACCCCGGCCCTGGCGGCCGATGTCACCGTGACTGGCGAGGTCAACGCCGATCTGTTCGCCTCCACCACGGGTACCGATGGCGATTGGATCGTTAAGCTGATCGATGTGTACCCGCCCGATGTCAAGACCGGAACGAGCTATCAGCTGATGGTCGCCGAGGAGATCCTGCGCGGACGCTACCGCCACAGCTTCACGGTCCCGGAGTCGGTGAAGTCGGGCGAGGTGAATGAATACAAGTGGAGCCTGGGCAGCATCGACCACACGTTCCTCAGGGGCCACCGCATGATGGTGGAGGTGCAGTCGAGCTGGTTTCCGCTGTACGACCGCAATCCGCAAACCTATGTGCCCAACATCATGACTGCGCCCGCTTCGGCGTACGGGGCGCAGACAATCACTGTCTTCGACTCGCCCAAGTACCCTTCGCATCTGGAGTTGCCGCTCGCGGAGGGCTCACTGCTGCCGTAGCGCTCGCGAGCCCCTGCAGCGGCTGGCGACCAGTCCGGACGTGCCGCAATGAGCATCTGCGGTGCAGAAACTTTCAGCATCTCCTAGCGTCTCCATCTCGGAGCACGCCGAGAAGACGGCGCATGCAACGATTCGGTGCACGCAACAGAGTAACGGGAGCATCTTCCGGTTTGTCGGGCAAGTCAAATCTGGATGGTGGCCGAACATAAGGATGGATGACTATGGCCGTACCACTGAAGCGTGTGCTATCGCCGGCTCTGCTATTGGCTCTGCTGTGGGCTACACCAGGCAGCGTTGCCGTGCAAGCGCAGACCTCTGCGTCACCTGCTACTCAGTCGAGCGCTGTGCCGCGTCAGAGCGGCACGGTGAAGGCCGTTACGCCGCATGACTTTGTTCTCACGACCGCCGGCGGACAGGACTTTGCAGTGACCGTGCCGACCAACGCGCGCATCATCGTCGTGCCACCGGGCAGCACCAACCTGAGCGCGGGCCAGCCGGGAACAATGAGCGACATCGCAGCGGGCGATCGCACCATCGTGAACGGCACGGCTGGCGACTCCGGGCCCATGCTGCAGGCCACCCGCGTGATCCTCATCAAGTCAAACGCGATTGCCGCGCGCAATGCGGCTGACCAGGCTGCCTGGGCGCAGGGTGCCAGCGGCATCGTCCGTACCGTCGATCCGGCGACCGGCATCATTACGGTAGGCAACGGCGCGCGCAGCCTGACGGTGGATGCAAGCGCCAAAACCGTCGTGCGCCGTTATGCGGGCACGTCCGTTCGCTTCGAGGATGCGGTGAGCAGCAGCGTCGCGACCATCCAGCCTGGCGATCAGCTGCGCGCCCGCGGGCCTCGCAGCGCCGACGGTTCCGCGCTGGTTGCCGATGAGATTGTCACCGGCTCATTCGCCAACTTCTCCGGCGTGCTCACCGTTGTGGATCCAACCCTGGGCACGGTGTCGCTCAAGGATCTCGCCAGCAAGCAGACGGTCACGGTCTTGCTGACTGAGGGAAGCAATTTGCGTCGCCTGCCTCCGGGTGCGATGGCCGCCATGACTGCGCGAGCGGGGGGCGCCGCGGCTCACCCTGAAGCCTCGCCCGCGGGGGGCGCCAGAGGCGACGCAACGCGCCCAACGGGCACTGGCGGGGGCCGCTCGGGCATGGATCTTTCGCGCATGATCAGCCGCCTGCCCACGGAGACGATGACGGGTCTCAAGGTCGGGGACGCAGTCATGATCGTCGCGGCGCGTAACTCGCAGACAAACCAGCCGACAGCCATCACTCTGGTCGCCGGCGTCGAACAAATCCTTGCGGCGCATCCTGCAGGGGAGACGACGCTCTCCCCCTGGAGCCTGGGTGGTGGTGCCGGTGATGCGGAGGCAGGCGGTGGTGGCGGCGAAGCAGCTGCCCACTAAAGCCCAGGTGATCTGCAGGCGCATGGCCCTTGCGCACGCTTTCCGGAGCGGAAGCATGGTCAACTTAGAGAAGCACCGATTGCACTTTTGAGGAGAATGATGGGTCTTCCCAGGTTGTTTCGCCCCGGGGTCTTACTTGCGCTGTCGGCCGTGGCATCGGCCGCGGGCACACAAGCGGTCGCCGTAACCGCAGGCAAGGACGCGGCACCCCAGGCCGCGGCACCCCAGGCCGCAACACCCCAGGCCGCAACGGGTGGTCCCACCGGACAGACCGGGGGTGGCACACCGGCGCCGAACAGCTCTGCCTCCGGCCAGTTGCAGACCGGCGCCGCGCGTGTGCACGGCTCCATCTCCGACCCGGATGGCGCCGCTATTCCCGGCGCGACCGTGTTGTGGACGCCAAACTCCGGTCCGGCAAAGCGTGTGACCTCCGGCGCGGATGGGAACTACAGCCTGCCTTTGACGCCCGGCACGTACAACCTACTGGTCATGATGCCCGGCTTCAGCTCCTATGCCGTCCAGAGCGTGAAAATTGCCGCTGTGCCCAGCCTGACGATCAACGCCAAGCTGGCCATCGGCGAGCAGGATGTGGTCATCAACGTGGACGCGAATGCCGTCCAGCTCAGCGTCGATCCGGACGCGAATGCCGATGCGACGATCTTGCAGGGCAAGGATCTGGATGCACTCTCCGACGATCCCGACGAGCTCAGCTCCGAGCTGACCGCGCTGGCCGGGCCAAGCGCCGGTCCCAACGGCGGGCAGATTTACGTTGACGGCTTCACCGGCGGGCAGCTGCCGCCCAAGAGTTCCATTCGCGAGATCCGCATCAATCAGAATCCGTTCTCCGCCCAGTACGACCGCATCGGTTACGGCCGCGTGGAGGTCTTCACCAAGCCCGGCACCGACACCTATCACGGCAACTTTCAGATCAACGGCAACCCCTCGCAGTTCAACTCCGGCAACCCACTCAGCGACGCGCTTCAACCGCCGTACCACACCATCTTTATGTTCGGAAACATCACTGGGCCGCTGGGCAAGAACATGTCCCTGTCCGTGGGCGGTTCGCACCGTGATATCCAGGATGATGAGCTGACGAATACAAGCATTCCCTCCCTGGGCGGCTCGGCCGTGCCCTGCCCGCCGGACACACCCTGTGCCGTCACGCCGGTGCAGATCTTCACGTACTACCCGCAGGTGCGTACAGACATTTCGCCGCGCTTCGATTTTGCCTTTGGCGCGAAGAATGTCCTGACCGCGCGCTTCCAATACGTGCAGAACGATCAGATCAATACCGGCTTGACCAGCGGTCTCGTGCTGCCCTCCGCGGCGTATAGTTCCGACACCAAGAATGAAGAGATCCAGCTGAGCGACACGCAGACCTGGAGTCCGAAACTTATCAATGAAACGCGTTTCGAATACGAGCGCGACCGCACGGCCGATGCTGCGCTCTCGAACGCACCGTATGTAAACGTGGAAGGCTCCTTCAGCTACGGCGGCAACGTGATCCAGAACACCTCGGATCACCAGGATCACTTTGAGGTCCAAAACTACACTTCGATTGCGCTGAAGAAGAACTTCGTCCGCTTCGGTGGTCGCCTGCGCACCACACGCGAGGCGCAGTATGCCGCGAGCAACACCAATGGTGAGTTCCTCTATTCATCCTTGACGGCGAACGCCTCGACCTCGACCAGTGCCGTGCCCAGTACCGACAACAGCTACGAGACCGGCGTGCCCTCCGAATTTCTTGTAGCCCGGTTGAACACCCCCAAGATCGGCTTCACATATGAGGATCTCGAGGTCTACGCAGAGGATGACTGGAAGCCTATCCCGAATCTGGTGCTGAGCTACGGCCTGCGCTACGAGACGCAGAACCAAATCTCCGATCACCACGACTTCGCCCCACGCCTGGCGTTCTCCTACGGTGTGGGCAAGTCCAAGACCGCGCCCAGCACGGTGCTGCGCGGTGGCTTCGGCATCTTCTACGACCGCTTCGGCACCAACTACCTGATCAACCTGGCCCGCTATAACGGGGTCGCCGAGACGCTCTATACCGTGCCCAACATCCCCGCCGGCAGTGCATGCGGGCCGGCGAATGTAGCGGCCTGTCAGCCGTTGCTGCAGGCCACCGGCAGTTCCGTATACAGCACCTCCGATGGAACCGCCGCCCCATTGCTGCGGACCCCCTACACGGAGCAGTTCGCGGGCGGCTTCGATCAGGGTATTGGCAAGCACGCCACGATCTCAGTCAACTACATTCATTCCCTGGGCGTGCACCAGTTCGCCACGCAGGATGCCGACTACCCCACCGACGGAACGGTGCCGCCGAACACCGTCAACAACCAGTATTTTTCGGAAGGGCAGTGGCACCAGGATCAGCTGAATGTGAATGGCCGCGTCCAGGGCACCAAATGGCTCAGCCTCTTCGGGTACTATTCGCTCGGCTTTGCCAAGGGGGACAGCTCCGGCGGTGGCTCGAACGTCATGGTGCCCTATGACCTCCAGGCGGACTACGGTCGCACCAACTTCGACACACGCGATCACGCCTTCCTGGCAGGCTCGGTTACGCTGCCACGCTTCATTCAGTTCAGTCCGTTCGTCATCGCGCAGAGCGGTCAGCCGTACAACGTGACGCTGGGCCCCGATACTCTGCACGACAGCTTCTTTAATGAGCGGCCAAATGCCATCCCGCTGAGCATGGTGGGGACCACCTCAGGCGCAAGGTCCATCGCGGGTTGCGATCTTGGCTTTGCGCCGCTGAACGCAGGGCAGAGCTACGGCAATGCGCCCATCAACGCCTGCACCGGCCCCAACCTCTTCACCTTTAACTTCCGGCTGACCAAGAGCTGGGGCTTCGGAGAGAAACTCGCTAGCAGTCGCGGCGGCAACGGCAACGGCAACGGTGGTGGACGCGGCGGGCCGGGCATCGGGTTTGGCGGTGGCGGTGGCGGCGGTGGGCGTGGTGGTTTTGGCGGCACGAGCACCGGACGGCGTTACAGCGTCGCCCTCGGCCTGATCGCGCAGAATATCTTCAACAATCTCGATCCGGCGCCGCCCATCGCGACGCTGGATTCCCCGAACTTCGGCCGAAGCATCGTGCTGCAGGGCGGAGCCTACACGCAACAAAGTGCGGTGCGGCGCCTGCAACTACAGGCATCGTTCAACTTCTAACGTCGTGAGGCGCTGGAAAAGCGCATCGCGGCGCTGAGCTCTTCGATCTCACTGGATACAAGCGGCTCCGGATCACCCTCTGGAGCCGCCGGCTCCCGCGGATCGGCTCGAGGCGTTGGGGCTGAGGCCACCGTGAACCCCGGTGGTGAGTCCTGCAGGGTCGGCCGCTCACCCTCGCTCTCTTCGGTCTGGGAAGCGAGGACATGCAGCGGCTCAGCCGAAGTTTCATCGGCCAGCTCACTCCAGCGATTCGTTGTGGTCATAGCCGTCTCCGGCCGCGGGGCGGCGACCACCACCGTCTTGGCGTTCAGAAACTCGCGCATGCCGGCGGCGGAGAGCTCACGGCCAAACCCGGAATGCTTGATGCCGCCGAAGGGCAGTCGCGGATCGCTGGCGACCGGCGTGTTAAAAAACACCGAACCGGCCTGCAGTTCGGCAGCCAGTCGCTCCCGCTCGGTGGGGTCGTTGGTCCAACAGCTGGCGCCGAGTCCGTACGGTGTGTCATTGGCGATGGCAATGGCTTCGTCAAGGGAGCGAATCTTGAACAGCAGCGCGAGCGGCGCGAAAGTCTCCTCTTTGCAGACGGCGGCCCGAGCGGGCACACCCGCCACCACCGTCGGCTCGACATAGAAACCCTCGCCCACCGCGCGTTTCCCGCCGACCAGAAGCTCGCCTCCCGCAGCCAAGGCCCCCGCTACCTGGCGCAACATTTTGTCCGCGGCATCACGCTTCGCGAGTGGTCCAATGTCGGTCTCGTCGTCGTTGGGATCGCCCACCTTCAGGTTCTCAAAACGGGCAACAAACTCATTCTCAAAGACTTCGTACACCGCCTCGTGCACCAGGAAGCGCTTGGCTGCAATACAGCTTTGGCCGTTGTTCATACAGCGCGCCTTCACGGCATTCTCGACGGCCAAGAGCACATCGGCAGAGCGCATCACGAGGAAGGCATCGCACCCGCCCAGCTCCATCACAGTCTTTTTCAACGCGGCCCCGGCCCAGGCCCCAACCGCGCGCCCGGCTGCCTCTGATCCGGTCAGCGTGACCGCAGCGATGCGCTCATCGGCAACTACCGTCTCCAGCGTCTCCTGCTCAATCAACAGCGTCTGAAACGTGCCCCGTGGAAAACCCGCGCGACGCACCAGCGTTTCGATCGCCAGTGCCGACTGGGGCACGTTGGGCGCGGGCTTCAGCAGCCCCACATTGCCCGCCATGAGGGCCGGCGCGAGAAAGCGAAAGACCTGCCACAACGGGTAGTTCCAGGGCATTACCGCCAGCACGACGCCCAGCGGATCCCAGCGTACGAAGCTTGTCTCGTGCTCGGTCGGTACAACTTCAGGCTCCAGCATGCGCGTGGCATTTTCAGCGTAGTAGCGACAGGCGGCGGCGCACTTGGCCACCTCCGCGCGCGCCTCTCGCAGGGGCTTGCCCATCTCCGCCACGACGGTGGCCGCGAGCTCCTCACGATCGCTCTCCAGTAGTAGGGCTAGTCGACGCATCCAGAAGCGCCGCCCATCGATGGGCTCTGCCGCGTACGTTTTCGCAGTCGCGGCGGCCAGTGCCAGCTTCGATTCCAACAGCTCCGGAGAGAGGGGCTCAAAGCGGCGCAACAACATGCCCGTGGCAGGATTGAGGGACTGGATCATTGTCGACCGTGAACTCCCATTGGCGGACCCGAACGTTACTACTTCGATTCCCAGTGTACTGCGCAGCGTACCACTTGCCGCGGCTGTGCGGGCATATCCGCCAGCAACCGCCGCCAGCTTAGCAGCCGGCCAGCTGCGCCAGCGCGCGGGCCAGCACCCGGGTTCCACGCTCGATGGCGGCGGGGGTGGCGTACTCGTCGGCGCGATGCGAAACACCACGGCGGCAGGGGATGAACAGCATGGCAACGGGTGCGACCCGGGCCATGAAGCTGGTGTCGTGATACGCCCGCGAAACCATATGCCGAAAGGTGGCGCCCTCCTCGGCGCAGCAGGCTTCCAACGTGCGAATCACCTCCGGATCGGCAAGGGCGGGGGCATCGGCGTTGACCTGCTCCTCCGCCACGCGGACGCCACGCCGGGCAGCGATCGCCTTCGCGGCTTCGCGAACGCTTTGCATCACTGCCTCACGGCGCGTGGCGTCGGTATCGCGCAGGTCTAGGGTCAAGCTCACCCGCGATGGCACCGCATTCACGGCGCCGGGATGAATGGACATGAGTCCGACCGTGGCTACCGTGTCGCTGCCCCCGGCGGAGCGATTTGCGTCCAGCGCCGCGCGCTCAATGGCCAGCACGAGCTCTGCGGCAGCGGGTAGGGCATCGCGTCTGTCCGGCATGAGCAGCGCGCCAGCATGGCCGCCCAAGCCCTCCAGCGTGAAGCCGTAGCTGGAAGGTCCAGCGATCGCAGTAACGATGCCGCAGTCCAGGCCTTCACGCTCCAGCAGCGGTCCCTGCTCGATGTGCAGCTCTACCCAGGCGCTGTAGTGGCCCGGCGCCACGCGCACTGTCTCGAGTGACCCCGTGAACCCCGCGGCTTCACGTACCTGCCGCAGCGTGAGGCCCCGCGGGGCGTCCGGCTCGGTATCTCCTAGCCGGTCCGGCAGCGCATCCGCAATCTCCGGCGCGAGCACGCCGGCCATCAGCCGCGACCCCAGGCAGCCGATGCCGAACCGCGTGGGCTCCTCGCTGGTGAACAGCACGAGCTCGATGGAGCGCCGCGGCCGCAAGCCCGCAGCCTTCAGTGCCCGCATCGCATGGAGACCGCCCAGCACGCCGACCGTTCCGTCATACATCCCGGCGTGCGGAATGGCGTCGGTATGCGATCCTGTGCCGACCGCAGGCAAGGTAGGTTCCATTCCCTCCCAGCGCACAAATGTGTTGCCCACGGCATCTTCCCGAACGCTGAATCCGGCTTCGATTGCCAGCTGCTTGAACCAGCTTCGTGCCTCGAGATCGCGCCCGGTAAACACAAGGCGCGTCACGGCCTGCCTTGGTTCAGGCAGCTCGTCATTTGCAGGGGCGCAATCGGTGAGCGTCGCCAGGTGCCTCAACTCGGCGAGCAGGCGGGTGGTGTCGATCGTCAGCTTCATGCCATCACGTGCCGGTTAAAATTCTTGTAGATGATGTACTTCGCGGGTACCTTGCCCAGGCAGCCAAACCACTGCGGGCAGAACGGGGCCATCCAGATAAAATCTCCCGCTTTCACGGGGTACCACGCCTCGCCGAGCCGGTAGATCCCGGCGCCTTCGAGCATCAGCAGACCATGCTCCATGTAGTGGATCTCTACCTGACTTAGCGTCGCGCCCGGCGCATACGTCATCGTGTTCACGGCGAGATCGTACTCGAGGGATGCCGGCAGCAGAGCGCGCACCTGCACACCCTCATCTCCGTTCAGTGGAGTGGGATCGATCCGCGCTTCGTCCCCCACGAGAAATCGCGGCAAACCCTTGCCGGGCGGCCCGCTTTGCGGTGCGGCGAGCGACTCATACACCTTCTCGATCACAACTGCCCGCGTGACACCACCCGCTGTCAGCGTGTGTGGGTGCCGCGGCGGCAAGTAGGCGAAGTGACCCGCCCGCAACGTGTTCTGCCGTGAGCCCGGCTCATTCAGCTGCAGCTCGCCTTCGAGCACATAAACCAGGCGTTGCGTGGGGCCCGCCACCAGCGTGCCTCTGGCCTCCAGCTCCAGGGTCATCATGGCAAATCCCGCACCCATCACCGGCGCGGCATGCAGGATAGCCGTCCCGCCAGTCAGTCCCGGTAAGGGAGTGCGCACAACCGTGTCCGGCGTTTGCAGCAGATGATCCGCACGCCGGCTGCTGCGTGTTTGGCCAAGCTCGTACATGGAGCGAATTGTACGGGAGTGGTTCTATCGTGAAGCCTTACCGGCACGAGCTACAGGTGAAGATGGGCGATCAGTTGCAGCAGAGTAGCGAGCGCAGCCTCGACATCCCCCTCCCGTACGGTTTCGTCGGGATGGTGGCTCAGACCACCGGGCGTGCGCACGAACAGCATCGTTGTCGGCACATGCGGAGCCAGGATCATCGCATCGTGCCCGGCGCCTGAGTACATGCGCCGTGCCGGGTAGCCGCTGAGCTCCGCGGCAGCCTCCAGGCCATCGGCCAGCGGCCCACTCAGGGCCACCGCGGCCTGCTCGGAGAGCAGCTTCGCCCTTACGCGCACATCGCGGTTGGCGGCAATCTCTTCGGCCTTGGTCAGCAAGCGCGCCACGGCTGCAAAGCGCGACTCATCGCTCGGGTGCCGGGCATCCAGCGACACGCGGACCTCGCCCGGGATCACATTCACGGCACCCGGAACAACCTCGAGCCGACCCACTGTGGCGACCAGCTGCTTGTAGCCGCTGGCGAAGCGATCCACCTCGGCAATCCACTGTGCGGCGGCAACAAGAGCATCACGGCGCAGAGGCATAGGGGTGGTACCCGCATGGTTTGCCTGACCTGTGAAGACGAGCTCCAGCCGCGACTGCCCGATGATCGTGTCCACGACCCCGAGCGGCAGATCTTCACTTTCGAGCACCGGCCCCTGCTCGATATGCACCTCAACCGCCGCACGCGTGCCGACAGGCAGCCGGGCGCTCTCCGGGACGCGCGCAGGGTCGAGCCCAAAGCCACGCAGAGCCTCAGCCACCGAGACGCCCTGCGCATCCGTCCGCGCCAGATGCTCCTCTGTAACCGCGCCGACAGCTGCCAGGGAAGCGAAGAACGGGAAGCCAAACCGCACCCCTTCCTCCTCGCTGAAGGCAATCAGCTCGATGCCAAAGGGAAGCGCCTCGCCGGCCAGCTCCTCGATGGCAGCAAGCCCCAGCAGCACGCCCAGTGGGCCGTCAAATGCGCCCGCGTTCGGCACGGTGTCGAGGTGCGAGAACAGCACCAGGGTCGGGCATTCGGGGTCGAGCCCCCGGCGCAGCCCACGCAGATTGCCGGCGTCGTCGACACGTACCTCCAGCCCCGCCTGCCGCATCCACCAACCCACGAGCGTGTGTGCGTCGCGCGTCGCCGGTGAGAGAAAAAGTCTGGTCGTTTCACCGGGGATGTCCGTTACGCGAGCAAGTTCCCGGCAACGGGCGATGATGCGCGCAGCCCGTGTGCTGGAAGTCCCCACTGTCCCTCGCAAACTCTCAGCCATGCCCCTTACCCACGTCGCACAGTCGCTTCGATGGTCCCGTGTGGCTCGTCAGTGGGCACAAAGATGTGATTGGGGTTGTCGCTTCCGAACCGCGCGAGATCCACCAGCAAATTGTGCTTGTTCGGCATGCGTAGGTACACCTCGTCGATGGTGGTCGTGTGTCCAAGCGCTGCCTCGGCCATCGCAAACAAAGTCTGTTGCACGCTCAGGGAGTCATGGCGCGCAAAGGTGGCGATCATGCACTCCCGCAGATGATGCCGCACCTTCGGGAACGCAATCCCCTCCGTTATGGCTTGCGGCGTATAAGTCCACTCCGCTGTGACCGAGGTGCCGAACAGCCGGTCCGTGGTCTCGGGCAAGGTGGTCAACTCGTCCTTAATGTAGCCGCTGAAGCCCGACTGCGCGGTCTTCAGCACCGTCATCTCCGTGAAGCCGCTGCCGATGGCAAAGATCCCGCCCTGGGCACGCGAAACGCGCGTTGTGCCGCGTTCGTCCGAGCCCTTCATGAAGGCCGTCGGGTAGGGTTCCCCGTCGACCGTGAGCCGCTTCCAGAGATGCGCGTGGATGGACACTTCGGCCATCGTCACCTGCGAGTTGCGTGCCAGCAGAAAGTCAATGAGCTCGCAGGCAAAGCTCTCGATGCTGTCGGCGGTGGATTGACGCGCAAGGAAGTACACCGTGTTCTTCAGCGTGTCCGTAGTCAGAATGCGTGTGTTGTCCCCATGTGTGAACACCTCGGGGAAGTCTCCGGTCAGCAGAACCTCCACCGTCCACTCGTCCAGATCGTGATGGGTTTCATGCCGCGCGACCCGCATCAGCCGTACCCGCGATTTGCCGTAACGATGGCTTACGAGCTGTGCGGCTGCTTGCCTTTGAGGCTCGGCTTCGGCGAGTGGATCGGACATGCGTGGTGCTCCTTGCTGAACTCGTTCTTGCAGCCTAGCTGCCGCGGTACGTGGTGTAGCCGTTGGCCGTGACGAGCAGCGGGATGTGCAGATGCTGGGTCGAATCCGTAACCTGGAAGACGATCTCCACATACGGGTACAGCGGCGTCAGCGCCTGGGCCGCGAAGTAGGGTGCGATGCCAAAGCGGAGACGATACAGTCCTGGCTCTGCAGGTGCTTCGCCGAGCAGCGTGCGGCAACGTCCATCGCCATCGGTTGCCCCCTGGCCCACCTCCACCCAGGCGCCCGCGCGACTGCGGGAGAGCAGCAGCGGGATCCCCGCCGCAGGGCGGCCCAGTGCCGTGTCCAGAACATGGGTGGAGAGGGTGGGAGCGGTCATGGGTTGCGAATACTCTACACGTCCTCGCAGCCGGTGGTGGGCAGTTCTAGCCACTTGCGCAGGCGCAGCTGCGTGATGCGGCGCTGCTGCTCGGCGGCCTCCAGCAACTCGGCGTGGGGATCATTCCGCAGCCGCCCTTGCAGCGCGGCCAGGATCTCCGCGGCGCTCTTGCCCGTGGCGCAAATCAGGAAGATGCGCCCGAACCGGGCCTCGTAGGCGCGGTTGCCTGCAGCCAGCTCAGCCTGCTCATCAGTCTCAACGGAACATTGGGCCTGTGCCTGCACCTGTTCTCCCGCGCTCCAGGCAAGGCTTCGTCCCGTCGCAGCATGCGCCTTTGCCTCCCCGATGCGGGGATGGCTGTCGAACGCCGCTTGCCATCCGGCAGCCGGGAGCGCGCGCCAGACCTCGTCGGCTGCCACGAAGAGTGCTTTCGCTGTTCCGAAAGGCCTGCGTGCGGCAAGCGCGGCAGCCCACGTGTGCGATCCATTGCACGGCAATACGGCCTCCGCCGCTTCCTCTGCGGCAAGCTCATTCCAGGCCTGCAATCTGGCGGGCAAGATGGCATCGGCGGCGATGAATTTGCGGCGCTCCAGCTCCCGGCCGCGTGGCTGCTTTGCGAAGTGGCCGTTCTCATACACCCGCTGACCTCGCAGCCACGTGGAGCGAACGACGCCTTGCAACGTCTCCCCCATGTACGGCGAGAGTGGATGACGGTAGAAGAGTTGCTCGGGCGTGAGGCGGGCACTTGCCGCGGTGTCGAACGCGACAAGATTGGCCAGCTTGCCCGGCTCGATCGAGCCCACCTGGTCGTCCAGACCAGCCAGTTCCGCAGGCGCGGCGCATACCCAGCGCACCAAACGCGTCAACGGGATGCCCCTTTGCGCACACTCCGTCCACAACACCCGCAAGGCCGTGGAGAGGGAAGCGATGCCGCCCCACGCCTGGTCGAAACGTCCGGCCTCCTGCCCCGGCTCGGTCGCCTCCAGGCGTTTCATCACCGCCGGGCAAGGCGAGTGATCCGTCGCAATCAGGTCGAGCGTGCCGTCCAGCAGACCGGCCCACAGCGCCTCGCGATTGGCGGCGGCGCGGATCGGCGGGGCGCACTTGCACAACGTCGCCCCGTCGCCGATACCCTCCGCCGTAAGGTGCAGGTAGTGCGGGCAGGTCTCGGCCGTGACCGGCAACCCTTTGCGTTTGGCAGCAGCCAGCATAGGCAACGCGAGGGCCGTCGAGACGTGCACAATGTGCAACCGAAACCGATACGTGCGGCAGAGCTGCAAGAGCATCTCGATGGCTTCGAGCTCGGCCTCGTCCGGCCGCGACGCCAGATACGTGCGGTACTGCCGCCAGTCGGCATCCCCTGCCCGTAGCCGCGCCGTGGCAGCCTCGACCGGCCCTGTCATCTCCGCATGCACCAGCAGCGGCAGGCCCGAAGCCGCGATGTGGGGCAGTGCCCGCTCGAGATTTTCTCGATCGATCGAGGTAAAGCCCTCGCAGCCCGGGTAGATCAGGAAGCTTTTGAAACCTGCCACGCCAGCCTGTGCCAGGGGAAGAAGATCCGCCTGGTTGCCATCCACCGCACCTCCCCAAAGCGCGAAATCGACCAGGCATTTGCCCTGCGCCGCGACCCGTTTTGCCTCCAGCGCATTCACATTTGTGGTCTCCGGCAAGTTGTTCAACGGCATGTCGACGATCGTCGTGTAGCCACCGGCCGCGGCCGCGCGAGTGCCTGTGACGAAGCCCTCCCACTCTGTGCGCCCGGGCTCGTTGATGTGGGTATGCGTGTCGACCAGCCCCGGCAGCAGCGCGACTTCGCCCAGATCCTCACACGGCACATCGGCTGGCAGCTCGCCGGACGGCAGCACCGCCGCGATGTGTTCGCCGTCGATGAGGACGGCAGCCTCGCGCTCGCCCTCCGGCGTGACCACGCGGCGCGATCGAAGAGCATGTACCATGTTGCTGATTATGCCCGGACACCCCGAATTTATGCAGCAAGCCATCCGGCTCGCCACGGAGAACGTGGTCCATGGCCGCGGCGGCCCGTTTGGCGCCGTTGTTGTGAAAGATGGCGCGGTGATCGCCACCGGAGCCAATCAGGTGACGGCTGCCAACGATCCAACTGCTCACGCAGAGATCGTGGCCATACGCAACGCGTGCCAGGCCCTGGGTACGTTTCAGCTCGAAGGCTGCGATGTGTATACCAGCTGCGAGCCCTGCCCGATGTGCCTTGCGGCGCTGTACTGGGCGCGGTGCCGCGCCATCTTCTACGGCAACAACGCTGCGGACGCCGCGCACGCCGGCTTCGACGATTCAATGCTGTACGAAGAGGTCAGCAAGCCGCTGGCGCAACGCAGCCTGCCGATCGAACGCCTGCTCGCAGAAGAAGCCCAGGCCAGCTTCACACTCTGGCAGACAAGCCCCTATCGGGTGGAGTACTGATGCCCGAAACTTTTCTGGCCAACGTAGGCGCTGCCCGGCAAGCGAAGCAGCCGATGCGCGTGGCCCTGTTAGGCTTCGGCACCGTGGGCAGCTGTTTCGCTGAGGTGCTCGCGTCGAAGGCGGAGGGCCATCTGCAGCTTTCGCACATCTTCAATCGCGACGTAGAACGCAAGCGCGCTCACGCGAGGTCAAGCTTCGTGCCCGCTGATGCTATCTGGACCGAGGATATCCAGGAGGTTCTAAACGATCCGCAGGTGGACATCGTCGTGGAGCTGATGGGTGGACTGGAGCCTATGGGCGAGTGGATCATGGCCGCGCTGCAAGCTGGCAAGCACGTCGTCACGGCGAACAAACAGCTGATCGCGCATCGCGGTCCCTCGTTGTTTCACCTGGCACAGAAACATGGCGTGCAACTGCTCTACGGCGCCTCGGTTGCCGGTGGTGTGCCCGTGCTGCCCGGCATCGCGGGAGGCCTGGGCGGCGATCGCCTGACGCGGCTCAGCGGTATCGTGAATGGCACCTGCAACTTCATCCTCAGCGCCATGGAGAATGGCGCCGATTACGCCGAGGTGCTGCGCGAGGCGCAACGGCTGGGCTACGCGGAAGCCGATCCCTCTGCCGATGTCGACGGCCACGACGCCCGGGCCAAGCTGTGCATCCTCGCGCGGCTCGCGCTCGAGGCCGAAATGGATCCCGCAGACGTGCCGGCGCAAACCATCGCCCGTATCTCTGCCGTCGATTTCGCCTATGCGAAAGAGCTTGGCTGCACGGTTCGCCAGGTCTCTCGGGCGCAGCTTGATGAGCGGGCGGGTATAACTTCCATTCGCGCGCGGGTGGGCCCCATGCTGGTACCGCGCAACTCGCCAGTCGCCTGGTCGCACGGCACACAGAACATGGTCGTCACCAGCGGACGTTTCGGGGGTGATGTGGTCTTCAGTGGCCATGGCGCTGGCGGGCACGCGACGGCCGTGGCGGTGCTCAGCGATGCCCTCGCCATTGCCGGCGGCAGCTTTCCCGTGCAGCGCGCTGCGCAACGCTTTCCTGTCTCCGATGACGTGCTGGCGCCGCACTACCTGCGCATGGTCGTGGATGACAAGCCGGGCATCATCTCCGCCATCTCCGGCGCCTTGGCAAAGTTCAGTGTGAACATCGATTCCATCTTGCAACGACGCGGCTATCCGGCTCATCGCCTGCCCTTCGTCGTGACCACCGAGCCCTGCCTGCGCTCCACGGTCGATGCCGCCGTGGCTGAAATGTCCGGCATGGACGCCCTGGTGGAGCCGCCTCTGGTGCTCGAGATCCTCGTCGTCGACGACAGGGATACCGATTAGCCGACGTTGCAGGCGAACGTAAAGAGGGGCGAGACCTGTGGCCTCGCCCCTCGCTCTGTCTGCAACGATGTGATCCCTGGTTGCCGGCGACCTAACGCACGACCTTCTGCGCTGCTGGTCAGTACTTGGGCAAAGACGGATCGATACGCTCGGCCCAGGCCGTGATGCCCCCCGCCAGATTTTTCACGTTCGTATACCCTGCGGCTTTCAGCTCGAGCGCGGCCTTCTGGCTGCGGCCGCCGGTCTTGCAATGCACCACGATCTCCGCATCTTTTTGCGGCGGCAAATCACCGAGTCGCTGACTGATCTGTCCCACAGGAATCAGCGGCGCCCCAAGATTCACAATCGCGTACTCATGTGGCTCGCGTACATCCAGGATGAACGGCGTTTCACCGGCATCTAACGCGCCCTTCAACTGCTCCACCGAAATCTGGGGCACGCCTTCAATCGTGTTGGCGCTCCCGTCGATGCTGCCATGTGAGCTTACCTCCAAGGGTCCGGTGCTCGTCGGCGGGGTGATGCCGCAGAACTGGTCGTAGTCGATCAGCTCCTTGATCTCATGCGTGCCGCACGCGGGGCAGTCCGGATTCTTGCGCAGCTTCAGCGTGCGGAACTGCATACCCAGCGCGTCCACCAGCAACAGGCGCCCAATCAACGGCTCGCCGATGCCGAGGATGAGCTTGATGACCTCCGTCGCCTGGATCACGCCGACAAGGCCTGGCAAGATGCCCAGCACCCCACCCTCGGCGCAGGAGGGCACCAGGCCCGGCGGCGGCGGTTCCGGGTACAGGCAGCGATAGCAGGGGCCTTCCTCGGTGGCGAAAACGGAGGCTTGGCCTTCAAAGCGGAAAATAGAGCCGTACGCGTTGGGCTTTCCGGTTAACACGCACGCGTCATTCACGAGATACCGTGTCTGAAAATTATCCGTGCCGTCAGCGATCACATCGTACTCGCGGAAGATCTCAAGCGCATTCGCCGAGGTCAACATAGCATTGTGCTTTACCACGTTCACGTTCTTGTTCAGGCCCTTGAGCATGACCTCGGCCGAATCGACCTTCAGCATGCCCACGGTGGCTTGCGAGTGGATGATCTGCCGCTGCAGGTTGCTCTCGTCGACCACATCAAAGTCGACCAGGCCGATGGTGCCGACGCCAGCCGCGGTCAGATACAGCGCCAGCGGTGCACCCAGCCCGCCCGTGCCGACACACAGCACCTTGGCGGCCTTCAGCTTCTGCTGGCCCTCCATGCCCACCTCGGGCAGGATCAGGTGGCGCGAGTAGCGGGCGATCTCTTCGTTGGAAAGCTTGGGCAGCTGCGCGGTGAGTTCTTCGGTAGCGATCATGGGGTCCCTGTACAAGAGATGCTACAGGGGCAAAATCGATCTCACCGCGAAGAGTCAGTCGCGCCAGGCGGAAGGGGTGCTCTTTTCCAGAGCAAACTCGACCAGCGGGTCGAGATGCGTCGTCACCATGCGGTACCCCAATCGACTAAGCTCGGTGTCCTGCCGTTGGAGGTAGGTTTCGTACAAGCTGCCGAGGGATTCTTCCTTGCTTGCGAAGACGAGCCGCTGCGGCTACCGCACCTCGAGGAACTCTCGCACGGCCTGAAAAACACCGCCGAGGATGCGAATCGCGCATAAATCGCGGCCGTCACTGATTCGGAGTCAGGCGCCACTTTGAAGCCCACTTGCCACTCCGCTCCGCCTACCTTCGCAAAAGGTCGTCGTCACAAGCAGACCCTTATGCGTGAAGGTCGCGATCGCTGTCCCGACGCCAGCTGTGGTCTACGTAAACTTCGCTTCCGAATCGAAAACCGCGAGCATCGCCTCCGCCAGGGCAGCCATGGGAGCCTCCGTTTTTCAGCTGCGACTATAGGCTCGCGTTCTTACCTGATTCAACGACAACCACCGGCGATGGACGGAATGATCGTCACTTCGGCGGCCTCGGCCACCGGCGTTGCTTCCTTCTCGGGAAGATAGCGCATGTCCTCATCGCCCACATACACATTGACGAAGGAACGCAGCTTGCCTTCCGGCGTGAACAGGTGCTGGCGAAGCGCGGGGTACGCCGTCACCAGGCTTTCGAGGCCGCCAGCGAGTGTTGTGCCCGTCGCGACCACGGTCTCCTGGTTGTCGGTGTACGCGCGCAGCGGGGTTGGGATGTGAATCTTCATAGCTTTGATTATCGCCCTTCAAGTTCGGCCGTGCCGAGCTTCGATGCTAGCCCACCGTGATGGGCTGCGGCTGAAATGCTTTGGTCTCTTCGCTCGTGCCCGTCAGCAGAAAGCTGTTGCTCACCTTCGCATGACCGGTCTGTTTGTCACCCTCGACCGCCGTAATCAGGTACGCGCAGCCAAACCAGTGAGCCTCGGCGAAATCCGTTTGTGACCATCGCGCCGGGTGATCCGGATGCGAGTGGTAAAAGCCCACAATATCGAGCCCGAGCTTGCGTCCCTCTCGCTGCGCCGCAATCAACTCCCGCGGGTCGATCTGATAGCGGTTATGCGCGGAGTCTGTGCGGAGGTTGCCGGCACGCAGCAGTGAAACAACCTCAAGCGCGCCTTCGCCTGCACGACCCAGCAGGATGCCGCAACACTCATGCGGGTAAGTTTCTTCGCCATGTGCGCGAAGCTGATCGTAAAGACTCTGCGAAATCTTCAGGGTCGAGGTGGCCACGGCGGTGCTCAAGCGTTCTGCCCCGCGAAAACCTCGCTGTCGATTGCGTCCTTCGCGGCTTCTTCGGGCGTCGGCTCACTCCAGAAACGCTCACTCAGGTACTTGTCGGCAGAGTCGCAAAGAATGGTCACGATCACAGCCTCGCGCCCGGCACGAGCCTCTTCTTCCGCTACATCAACGCACGCCGCAACTGCCGCAGCCGCGGAGACACCAATTAGCAGCCCCTGGGTGCTGGCGAGGCGTTTGGCCATGGCATAGGCGCGTTCTGTCGGCATCTCGATGTTGCGCTCGGCGAGGTGCTCGTCATAGATGGGCGGCACGATAGCCGTGGCCATGTGCTTCAGGCCTTCCAGCCCGTTGAACGGCGAATCCGGCTGCATGGAGTAGCAATGAATGGCGGGGTTCAGCTCGCGCAGGCGCCGCGTCGTGCCCATGAACGTACCGCTGGTGCCTAGGCCCGCCACAAAGTGTGTGACCCGGCCTTCGGTCTGCGCCCAGATCTCATTCGCGGTGCCGTAGTAGTGGGCACGCCAATTGTTGTCGTTGCCATACTGGTTGGCGTAGAAGAATCGATCCGGTTGTTCGGCGGCGAGCTTACGCGCCATGCGGATCGCTCCGTCCGAGCCGTCGGCTGGGTTGGTGTAGATGATCTCCGCGCCATACGCGGCAAGAATGTGTTTCCGCTCCGGGCTGACGTTCGACGGCATGCACAGCGTCACGGGGAAGCCCTGCGCGGCGCCCAGCATGGCATAGGCAATGCCGGTATTGCCGCTGGTGGCGTCGAGGAGCGCCTTGCCTGGCCGCAGTTCGCCCTTGCGTTGCGCGTCGGCGACGATGGCCGAAGCGGCGCGATCCTTCACGCTGCCCCCCGGGTTGGCCCACTCGGCCTTGCCAAGAATCTGCACGCCCCCGCCAAGATGCACGGTCAAGCGGTCAAGGCGAACCAGCGGCGTATTGCCTACGCGGTCCAGGAGGGTCGTGCCCAGCCTGGCGACTCCGCCCGATTTCGCTGAAGCGGCGGTTGCGACGTCCGTCATAGCTTATCCTTTGCCCGCCGCCGGTACGGGTCATTGATGCTGCATGCGGCAGTGTGCGACAGTTTAGATGCGAGTGTAGCCCAGCCGTTTCGTCGATTTGCCTGGCGATGGTGTGGAGACAAAGCCCGGAGCCCGATGGCCAAAAAGAGCAAGCAACTGACCTTTGACGAGGTGCTTTCCACCCTCGGTAACGAAAGATTCGATGTCGCACCCGCTACCGGGGGTGCAAAGGGTGTGGCGGGCGCCCGCCGCGTCAGCAAGTATGGCTGCTCGGCTGAGATTGCGCCCGCCGAAGGCCCGGACGGCCATGTCCGCCTGCTGGCCAAACCCGGCTGGGTGCTCGGGGGCGAGATCGCCCGCATTCTCGATCGCGGCTACCAAAAGTTTCTTGCAACCGCGAAGCTGCAGGTGCCCGCCACCGCCGACCACCTGCGCTGTATCCATAAGTTTGACGAAGAGTTGAAGAAGGCGATCGGCGCCCTGTCGCTCTACAACGAGAGCATGGGCACCACCAGTGACACCTACCTCTACGACCGCGTGAAGGGCCGGGAGACGGCGTAATGGCTGGTGGCAGCCGACCCTATTTGCGGGTTCGCTGCCACTCCCGGTAGGCGTCGCTTTTACCCAGCCCGCGGGCCCGGGCAACCCGTTTGAGCGCATCTTTTTCCGGCAGGCTTTCCGCCCGCATCAGTGCGCGCACCTCCTCGGCAATCGTTCCGCCCGCGCCAGTTTCCGCCCCCGCCTCGCGGCCCATACCGGGGCCTCCGGCGAGGTGCAGCAGCAGCACCATCTCGCCACGTACGACTGCCCGCGCCTCCAGCGCCGCCAGCACCTCACCAGCTGCTCCGCGCAGAAATTCCTCATGCAACTTCGTCAGCTCGCGAGCCAGAACCACCGGCTGCCCCCGCCCGAAGATCGCGACAACATCGCCCAGAGCCGCGAGGATCCGATGCGGCGTCTCATAAAAGATTTCGGTCGTGGCACTTTCTCTGGAGAGCCTTTGCAGCGCTTCCAGCGCCGTCCGCCGCTGGCCTTCCTTCGACGGTAAGAATCCGTGGAAGGTGAAGCGCTCCGTTGGTAGGCCACTCGCAACCAGCGCACTCAGCGCCGCATTGGCCCCCGCCACCGGGAAGACCGGCACGCCGGCCTCGATGGCAGCCCGCACCAGCGCCTCGCCCGGGTCGGCAATGCCCGGGGTGCCCGCGTCGCTCACCACGGCCAGTCGGCCACCGCTTCTCAGGTCGCCAACCAGCTCCTCCGCGCGCGCCCCCTCGTTGTGCAGGTGGTAGCTGACGGTCGGCTTCTTGATCCCGAAGTGGTGCAGGAGCTTCGCCGTCTGCCGCGTGTCTTCACAGGCGATGCGATCCACCGAGCGCAGCACCCGCAGGGCGCGCAGGGTGATGTCCTCGAGGTTGCCGATCGGCGTGGCGACCAGATAGAGCCCGGGTGCCAGCGGCCGGTCGGCAGACTGAAATTGCTCAAAATTTTCCTTCTGAGCTCCTTCGCTGCTCTCGATGGCTCCATCGACGTCTCCCACGGACAGCGGCTCGTCAATCACGCTCGGGTCGCTCCACCGGCGGCTGCGTCAGGCGAAACTGGCCGACGGCACGTTCCAGGCTCGCCGGGGTCAGCATGCCGATCATGGCGCCGTTCTTCACCACGGGCACAAACTCATTGGCGCCCAACGCAGCGGCGCGACGCAGCGCATCGGCCAGCTTTTCCTCCGGGCTGGCAATCTGCAGCGAGCGCGACATCGCGCCCTGCAGATAACTGTCTCCATCGGCCGCCAGACGCGTCGCCAGGGCGGTGCGGGAGATCCAGCCCACCAGCCGGTCGCCCCGCACTACGGGGAAGGTGTCCTCAAGCGTATGCGTGGTGCGCCGCAGGGCATCGCGCAGCGTGTTGGAGGCCGCCAGCGGCGTATATTCCGTGAGCATGACATCGGCGACCGTCAACGAGGCCGTGTCGCCAGCCCCACCCGCCGCCAAGCGACCTACGTAGTTCATGAACAGCAAGGTCAAACCCAGCAGGATCGGCCACAGCATCATGAGAAAACACCCAGCGGCAATAAGCGCGAGAGCCAATGCGGTCCCTAGGCCAAAGGCTGGCCGGCGCAACCCCGGAAGCGGGATACCGCGTGGGGGAGGCGGGGTCCTGGAAGCTTCTACCTCTTCCCCCTCGGCGTCGGCTGCTGCCTTCTTCGGCCGCGCGGGCCGTAGCAGCCGCTGGCTGGCCAGGGCGCGGGCGGGCAGCAGATTCACCAGACCCAGGCCCGCCTGCAGCCACACCGCGCTGCGCAGGATGTGCGTGATCGTAATCCACGGCTGGCGTAAAAGGGAGACTTCGGGGTCGACGCCATAGGCGAAGCCCAGCAGCAGCAATGCGGCGAGAAAATTGGCGGTGGTACCCGCGAAGGCGATCAGCCGCTGCGTGCCTTTGGGCAGGCCGCCCGGCCGCGGTTCCATGGCCATCACCCCGCCGAAGGGCAGCAGAAACAACGCGTGAAGTGGCACGCCAGCGTAGGCTGCGGCGATCGCGCGGGCGATCTCACGCACAGCCACCGCCGCAACCAGCGCCAGCCACAGGCCGACGCCGCGTGCGATGCTGCCCGTTGCAACCGTCGAGTAGCCCGCGGCTAATGCCAGCAAAAGAAGGAACGAGAGGTGGACACGGAGATGGACACCAAACCATCGCCCAAACGGAAAGGCCATCTGAAGCACGCTTTCGATTGTAGGCGCTGCGCCGGCTTCCGAAGGGCCACATTGGCTTCTGACGGTCGCCAGAGCGCCCAGGGCTGGCGTAAGGGCGGGAGCAGGAGCGGCGTGGGCTGTTTCGTTTACGCTCGTAAGCATCGATGCGCGTAGTGGCAGGCCTATACCGTTCAAGGCAGCTCACCGCTCCCCGCGGCGACGCGACGCGGCCGACCAGCGACCGCCTGCGCGAGACGCTGTTCAATGTGCTCGCGCCGCGGCTGCCCGAGGCGCAATTCGCGGATCTCTACGCTGGCTCGGGTGCCGTGGGCATTGAGGCTCTGAGCCGCGGGGCAGCTTTTTGCTGCTTCGCCGAGCGCGCGCCGGCGGCGTTGACCGCCATTCGCGCCAACCTCGCCGCCCTGGGCATCACCGCCGGATTCCGCGTGGAGACGCGCGGTGTGGCTCGCACGCTGGAGCAGCTCGCGACCGCCGACGACGGCTTCGACGTGATCTTTCTCGACCCGCCGTACGAGGCCGCCGCGGAGTACGCCGCGACCCTGGAGGCCATCGCCGCCAGTGCCGAGACGCTGCTGCGGCCGGGAGCCCTTGTGGTCGCGGAACATGCCCGGCGCGATAGCCTGCCGGAGCGTTTCGGCCCGCTCGCCCGCACCCGCCTCCTGCAGCAGGGCGATGCCGCGCTGAGCTTCTACGCGCTGGCCGTTGCGACTCCATAACGGAAGCTCAGCGCCGGTAGCCGCCGCCGGTATGGGTGCCGTCCCGCAGATCCACCACGAAGGGCACCTCGCGGTCCGCGAACATATCCCAGCCTGTCCCATGCAGCAGGCCATCGCGCACCTCGAGCATCGTCACCCCCTCCCAACTCAGCCGCGCCGTCTGCCAACGCACGCCTTCAGCCCCCAGGGCGAGTACGCCGTGGAAACCGGCGAGGAGCAGCAGGCCGTGTGCCGGGGCAGGGAGCAGGGAAGCTACCGGCCGCAGAGGCAGGAAGTCGCAGGAAGCGGGCTCGGCCGTGTTGATCCGGTACGCGTAGCCGCCGGCCACGGCCAGCAGATCGTCCGGCGCCGGGCAGGCCCACAGGCCCGATGGCAGGGAAGGATCGCTGAACCCCAAGGCGCAGGTCGCCAGGAAGCTGCCGCCGGCCGCCGGCCGCACCTGAAGGTACAGAGCGCCACGACCCATGGCGTCCTCTTCGCCCGCAACGGCCTGCGGGTACACGAACTGCCGCGCGGGAGCGATCAAGGGAGCCGCCGCCTGCAGGCTGGCCGTCCAGGTGTGAGGGAAACTATCGGCATGCTGCGCGAGGCTCATCGCAGGTGCTCCCAGCCGCCGGCCTTCAGGGCCGATCGTGCCCCGTCCGCGTGAATCAGCGTCACCGTCGGCTGTCCGCGCCGGGGCCGGACGACCTGTCCGATCTCCGTCAGCGCCACCCCGCCGAGACGGCGGGGAACCCGCGCCGCGGCTGGCACTGTGAAGAGCAGCTCGTAGTCCTCGCCACCGTTCAGGGCCAGATCGAGTGCCGTCCCCGGCCCTTTGCGATTGCCCTGCTCCACCGCCAGGGTGTGCAGCGGCAAGCGCGCCGCCTCGACCGCGGCCGCCACGCCCGAGGCCGCACAGAGGTGTTGAAGGTCTGTCGAAAGACCGTCACTCAGGTCGATCGCTGCGGTCGCCAGCCGCCTTCGCAGCAGCATCTGGCCGACTCCGAGGCGCGGCGCCGGAAAGAGTTGCGGATGCGCTCCGGAAAGCATGTTTGTGGGGCTGGGGAACACAGACCGCTTCGACCGGGGGGACGCCGCGCCCGCCAACCCCTGCAACTCCGCGGCCGCCCCCCCAAGCGCCCCAGAGCAGAAAAGCCGGTCGCCGGCGCGGGCGCCGTCCCGCCGCAGCGCTCGTCCGGCGGGCACGGCACCGAGCAGCACGATATCGGCCAAAATGTGCGCCCCAGGAGCCTCGGCGGTGTCGCCCCCTGCCAGCGGCACATCCACCTGCTTCGCCAGCGTCAGCAGACCATCGAAAAATCCCTCGACCCAACCTTTGTCGGTGCTCAGGTCTCGCGGCAAGGCAAGAGAAAGGAACGCCGCCACCGGCCGTGCACCCATGGCGGCCAGGTCGCTGAGACCACGCGCCAGGGTACGGTGCCCCGCACTGCCGGCGGAGTGCCAGTCCCGCCGAAAGTGGCGTCCCTCCAAGGAGAAATCTGTGGTGACCACAAGATCTTCGCCGCGACGCGGCCGCAGGATAGCGCAATCGTCCCCAATGCCCAGCTGCAAAGCTCGCCGCGTACCCGAACCGGCGGCGGCCGCCGCGCGTGCCCGGATGTACTGGATCAGGCGGAGTTCGCCGGGAGCCTCCGCGATCGGATTCCCGTGGCGTTGGCCGGCTTGGCGCGGGGAACCCATGCCTCAGCATAGCGGGGGCGGGCAGCCCCCCCGCCAGACGGAAGAAAGGAAACAGATTGGCCGGAGCCTGCGGGTTGCCGCCTCCCAGCCGCTACGTTACTCTTTAGTTTCGGGTTCCGGCCTTGGGACCGTTATAGCGTAGGCTTCGCGGCGCTTAAAGTACGTGGCCCCTTGCAACGCCAAGGCGCCCGCCTCCGTCCCACCACGAGGCAGTTCGGGTCACTTCAGCACATGCGCAAACGCTACATCGTCTATGTCACACGCGGGGAAAATGGCGAAACCGATCGGGTTTCCGTGCCGATGCGCTACGTGTACGTCTTTCTCACCTCCGCACTGGTGGGAATGTTCACCATTGCGGGCCTTGCTGGATCGTACGGCCGCATGCTCGCCAAGGCTGAGGCCGTCAATCGGCTCCGCGACCAACTGGCCTTGAGCCGCAGCGACTACCAGCATTTGGAAAAAACCGCCCATGAGCGCGATGTCCAGGCGGCCAGCCTCGGGTCACTCGCTGGCGAGGTCTCGGCCCTCTATGGCCTGACTGCCGGTAGGTTGACCCTGGCCCACGGCTTTGCCAGCGGGCACGTGCTGCGGGTTGGCAAAGGCAAAACCGCCACGGCGGGCCTGAGCAAGGCGCCGCTGAAGGACGAGGCCTCCTTCAGCGACGACAGCTATTACAAATCGCTGGACACCTTCTACGCTCTGCGGAACACCGCCGCGGGAGGCATTGCGCCCCCCAGCCAGGGCTTGACCCCCAGCCTTGGCGTCGGTGCTTCGCTGGGCGATCTCGCCAGCGGCGTCGACCTCGGTTCCGGCCTCAGCGGCAACAATGTCCCGGACATGTGGCCTATCCTCGGCCCAATCAACTCCGGCTTCGGTGAGAGGGAAGATCCCATCCTCGGCATCGGGAATGGTGAGTTCCACAAGGGCATCGACATTGGCTCGCCCGACGGTACGCCCGTGCATGCGCCCGCCGGCGGACGTGTCGTCAAAGCCGCCATGGGTAACGGCTACGGTCGCGAAATCCAGATTGACCACGGCAACGGCATCGTCACCGTGTACGGCCATTTGCAGGGCTGGAACGTCACCGCCGGACAGGAAGTCGTCAAGGGCGAGGTCATCGGCTTCGTCGGGCACTCCGGCCGCACCACCGGCTCGCATCTGCACTACGAGGTTCAGGTCCGGGGCAGCGCCGTGAATCCCCACAAGTACCTCCGCACAACGATGGCTCAACTCGGGAGTGGTCGCGACGGTAATGGCGTCTAGCCGCTAAATTCTCCTGACGGCCGCCCGGGACCGGCGCAGTCTGGCCGCAGCCGTTCCGGCAATCCGTTCATGCCTGCCCCGAGGCCTCGCTCGTCTTCGACGATCGCAATGGCCACTCCGCTTCGGGCGATCCAACGGCCGCCGAAGCCCGCCTCCGGCAGCCGGAAAAGCCCGCTTCCGCTGCCGACCTGGAACAGTGGTGGGCGGCGGCCAACGTTTACATCCGCCCCAGAAAGCACGTTCAGGTCCCAAACGAATACCTGCAGGTGTGGGCCACTCGCGTGTAGCCGGATCGCCCGCACTCAATCTCTCCGTGTTGATCGATATTGCAAATTGTAATAAGATGATTACGGATTGCGATAGCTATGAAGCTCTGCGACAAACTGCGGTACTTGCGCGAAGTCGAAGGCAGCCTCCGCGGCCTTGGCCGTGCCATGACGCAGGGCGAGCTGGTGCGGGCGCTCGCGGACGAGATGGGGAACTCCCTCAGTCAGAGCTACCTATCCCAGATCGAGTCTGGCCGCCGCCCTCACCTCACCAATGGCTCACGGTTGCTGCTGGCCAGCTTCTTCAAGGTGCATCCGGGGTACCTGGTCGATGATCCGGACGGGTACCACGCGGAGTTGCTCTCGGACGTACGCGAATCTATGACCCCGGATGGCAAGCTCGATCTCTGGCTCGTGGGCGGAGCGGAACGCTTCGGGAAGGATCCTGAGCTTTGCCGGGCGCTGCTCGCCGTCGCCAGGCATGACGATTCCCGGCGCTGTCTTCTGCTGCTGGAGAGCATCCTTGAGACGCCGCAGCTCGCCGACCGGCTGTTTGACCTTCTGCGGCCGTCTCACGAACATCGGGGGAGCCCGCCGTTAGCCGGCACGGCACGCCTCTCCACGGAAGGAAATGCCTTATGAACGCTGCTGTTGCCCATCTCGACTGGGACGCCGTTTACCTCACCTGCTTCGGCGTTGGCCTGGTGTTGAGTCTGCTGAGCTTCGCCGGGGGCTCCTTGCACTTACACGTGGGCAAGATTCATCTGGGGGGTCATGCCCACGGGGTCGCCAAGGGAGGTAGCTCCGGGCATGGCCGAGGAGGCGTGTCGCCCCTCAACGGCTTCACGGTGGTCTCCTTTCTGTGCTGGTTCGGCGGCACGGGTTATCTACTCTCGCATGGCCGTGTGCTGACGTGGGCTTTCGTGCTGTTGTTCTCGGCCCTCAGCGGCGCAGCGGGCTCCAGTCTCGTGTTCTGGTTCCTGGTGAAGGTGTTACTGCCGCGTGAGCGGTCCCTTGAGCCCGAAGACACGCCCATCGTCGGTGTCCTCGGCCGGGTCAGCGCGGCGGTGATTCCTGGCGGCGTCGGCGAAATGCTCTACAGCCAGAATGGCGCGCGGCGGTCGATGCCGATTGCCGCCGAAGATGGCATGCCGATCACCCGCGAAGCGGAGGTGGTGGTCGTGCGCTACGCCCGCGGGATTGCTTTTGTACGGCGCTGGGATGAAATGCAGGCCGTGCTGCTGGGCGACGAACCGGCCGCGCACCGGGGGAGCGACATCGACGCTCTTTGAACGAATTCGTATCGGATTTCCAGGTCGCGCCTGAACGCAGAGGTGCGGCGAACACCGCAAGCAGCAATCCATTTCTAAACCGAAGGCACCTCTTTTGGAGAGAGGCAGTCGATGCCACACCAAACTGTTCTCGTTGTTGTCGGGCTCATCGTTCTCTTCACCCTGATTCTCATGAGCGGCCTCGCGCGCCTGTTCCGCAAGGCCGGCCCCAACGAAGCGCTGATCGTCTACGGCATGCGCGGGCAGCGCGTCGTCAAAGGCCATGGCACCTTTATCTTCCCCATGGTCGAAAACGCTCGTCTGCTCTCGCTCGAGCTCATGAGCTTCGACGTGGCTCCGCAGCAGGATCTCTACACCCGGCAGGGCGTGGCCGTCACCGTCGAAGCCGTGTCTCAGATCAAAGTGCGCTCCGACGCGGAATCGATCATGACCTCGGCCGAGCAGTTTCTCTCGAAATCGGCCGCCGATCGGGACGGCCTGATTCGCCTCGTGATGGAAGGCCATCTGCGCGGCATCATCGGCCAGCTCACCGTCGAGCAGATCGTGAAGGAGCCGGAGATGGTTGGCGAGCGCATGCGCGCCACCTGCTCCGCCGATCTGTCCAAGATGGGTCTCGAAGTCGTGAGCTTCACCATCAAGGAGGTGCGCGACAAGAACGAATACATCACCAACATGGGCCGCCCCGATGTGGCGCGCATCCGGCGCGACGCCGAGATCGCCTCCGCCGAAGCCGAGCGCGACACCGCCATCCGTCGTGCGATCGCTTTGCGCGAAGCCGCCGTTGCCAAGGCTGCGGCTGACCAGGAGCGTGTGCTCGCCGAGACCATGTCGATGGCCAAACAGGCCGAGGCGCAACGCGATCTCGACATCCAAAAAGCGACCTTTGAGGAGCAGAGCCGGCGTCAGCAGGCGCAGGCCGACAAGGCTTACGAACTGCAGACCAACGTCATGCAGCAAAGGGTCATTGCCGAGCACGTCAAGGTGCAGCAGATCGAAAAGGAGGCGCAGGTCAAGGTGCAGGAGGCCGAAATCCAGCGCAACGAGAAGGAGCTGATCGCCACGGTACTCAAGCGCTCTGAAATCGACAAGCAGCGCGTCGAAAACGTCGCCAACGCCGAGCGCTCGCGCCTGATCGCCGAAGCCGAAGGCCGTGCGCAGGCCATCCGCGTGCAGGGTGAAGCGGAAGCCACGGTGATCTTCCAGAAGGGCGAGGCCGAAGCCAAGGCGATGAACGTCAAGGCCGAAGCCTACCAGGGCTGGACGCAGGCCGCCGTCGTCGACAAGCTGCTGACCAACATGGCCGACGTCGTACGCGCCATGGCCGAGCCGCTTGCCAACGTGGACAAGATCACGATCGTGTCCACCGGGGGTGAAAGCAAGTCCACAGGCGCAAGCCGGATCACCGGTGACCTCACCGAAATCGCCGCGCAGGTGCCCGCGTTGTTCGAAGCGCTCAGTGGCATGAAGATGAGCGACCTGATGAGCAACGTGAAAGGCATGGCACCGCGCCCCGATGGCGTGACCACGCCGGCGGCGCCGGTCATCCTTGACGGCACGCCACCCAAGGCAAATTAGGCTCGCTCTCGTCGTTGTCATGACGCAGCTGGCTGTCACCCCGCAGCGAAGCGAAGAAACTGCCTTCGCTTAAGCCACCCCCGCCCCACACCTCCTGAAAGGAGCCCCCACCATGCCTCTCATGGAACGCGTCGCCACCCTTCTCCGTGCCAACATCAACGACCTGATCGACCGCGCGGAAGACCCGGAAAAGATGCTCAAACAAATCGTGCTCGACATGGAAAATCAGCTGCTGCAATTGAAGACGCAGGTGGCGATGGCCCTTGCGGACGGCCACCTGCTGGAGCGCAAAGCCCGTGAGCAGGAGGAGTCGGCGACTGGCTGGCATCGCAAGGCCGAGCTCGCCGTCAGCAAGGGGGATGACAATCTGGCGCGCGCTGCGCTGGAGCGTGCCCTCAGCCACGAGAACATGCTCGCGGCCTACCGTGCGCAGGTGGCCGACCAGGCTGCCGAGTCCGAGGCGCTGCGCCTCACCTACGGTAAGCTGCAGGCCAAGCTCGCGGAAACGCAAACCCAGTGCGAGATTCTTCTCGCCCAGCACCGGCGCGCCCGCATGGTCGCGAAGGCCACGGAGGCACGTGCCGCGGCAGGGGAGGGCCAGCCGGGTGCACTGCATGCCAAGGTGATCGGCCGCATGGAGCATCGCCTCCACAGCGAGGAGGCGCAGAACCATGCGGCAAAGGCCTTGCTGCCCGAAGCCTCGCTGGAAGAGCGTTTCCACGCTCTGGAGCAGGGCGACCGCGTGGAGCAGCTGCTGACCGAGTTGAAAAGCAGGCAGACTCGTCTGCTCGCCGCCGGCTGACGCGCCACCATACACTGTTGCCTGTGAGTCTTCGCACGGTTCAGGCCATCCGCTACATCACCTCCTTGCGTGAAGGCGGGTCGATGCCTGCGCTGGTCGAGGCCGACGATGGCAAGCGTTTCGTGACCAAGCTGCGGGGGGCCGGGCAGGGGCCGCTCGCCTTGGTCGCCGAGATCATCACGGGCGAGCTGGCGCGTGCTCTTGGACTGAATGTACCGGAGCTCGCCTTCATCGAACTCGATCCGGCCTTCGCGCGCAACGAGCCCGATGCCGAGATTCAGGATCTCTTCCGTGCCTCGGACGGCCTCAATGTGGGGTTGGAGTTCTTGCCCGAAGCCACATGCTTCGACCCCGCCAGCGGCGACAGTACCGATGCGCTGACGGCTTCGCTGACCGTGTGGCTGGACGCCTTTACGCTCAATATCGATCGCACGCCACGTAACGCCAATCTGTTGTGCTGGCGAAAGGGTCTGTGGCTGATCGACCACGGGGCCTCGCTGTATTTTCAGCATCACTGGCCCGGCGCTGAAGGGAAGATCGCCTCTCCGTTCGCGCCCATTCGCGAGCACATCCTGCTGGCGTGGGCCGACGAACTAGACGTTGCCCGCGATCTCGCGCACGCGCGGCTTGGCGGCAATACCATCACCGACATTGTTGCGCTTGTGCCGCAGGCGTGGCTACTGGCGGAGCGCGACGGCGTCGACCCGGAAGCGCGTCGTGCACAGTACGTTCGCCTTCTCACGCATCGTCTAGCGCAGTCGCATGTATTCGAGGAGGAGATCGCCCGTGCACGACGCTAAATCGCAGGGCCACGCCGCTAAGCCAGGAAGCCCCGCCGCAAGGGCTTACAGCTATGCCGCGTTGCGCGTCGTGCCGCGTGTCGAACGTGACGAGTTTCTCAACGCTGGCGTGATCCTATTCTCAGCCGAGTTCCGCTTCCTCGAGGCCCGCGTACACCTGGATCCGCAGCGCCTGCAGACCCTCTGGCCGGACATTGACCTCGGTACGATCAGCCGTCATCTCGGGGCCGTCCCACGCATCTGCGCAGGCGATCTCGATGCCGGTGCCATCGCACGGCTATCGCAGAAGGAGCGCTTCCACTGGTTGACGGCCCCACGCAGCACTACGTTGCAGATCTCGCCAGTACGCTCGGGGCTCACCGAAAATCCCGCGGCTACACTGATACACCTCATGCGCGAACTGGTCGCCTAACGTGTGCTCGTCGCTTAACGCGTTGGCGCGCCGCTCAGTTGCGTTCTCACCGTACAGTTGCTCAACGTGAAGTCGAAATTCGTCGTACCGCCCACATTGATGGACAGCGCCGAGGGCAACTGAAACCCATTCACGGGCGCGTAGTGCAGCGTCATATCTACCGTGACACCCGGCGCACTCGGCGGCTGCTTCACAATGCTGTTCAGGTTGGTCACCAGTCGGCCCTGGGCGGTGTCGACGAAGATCGGCGTGAGATTGCTATCCAACGTCGGCGTCGCGACGTGCAGCGAGAGCAACACCAGGCTCCCGTTGTAGCTCTCTTCCGCGAGCTTGCCACCCTGGCTTGTGAACACATGGTAGCCGTTCGCGGTGCGTTCCACGGTGGTCTTGCTGTCTCCCAGTGAGACCAGATCGCCGGTGTAAAAGCCATTCCAGCTTTGAAAAAATCCGCTCCAGAGTGCCTGCAAACCGGAGCGAATCTGCGCAACGGACTGCTCGCTGGCATCGGGGGCAGTGGTGGGCGCGACCCAGAGCAGTTGCCCCGTCCCGTTCAGATCGTCGGTCACCGAAAGCTTGATCGTGCGCAGGTAGGCAAGCCGTTCATCGGTGTCCGGCACCGGACCGCTGTTGGCCTTCTCGATGAACTGCTTCCAGTTAAAGCCGACATCGCACGTGAAGCCCTGCAAGCCACGATCGACCGGGGTGTAGTAAAGCGCACGGGCGCGGCGAAACTCCGCTGCTGGCGAAGCCGTTGCCCGCGCCGGTGCTTGCGCGCTGACGAGAACGCCGGGCGCAGGCAAGCCGGATGCCAGCATGATGGTGAAAGCCGCGCGAGGTACCTGCATAGACCTCCATGCTAGCGCAGGGGGAAAGGCGAGCGTCAGTGCGCTCAACTCAAGCGCAAAAAGGAAGCGGCGGGCTGCATGGAATCAGCAGCTCGCCGCGTTGGCTTCTTGGCGCAGACCTACTCTTAGTTTTTCGGCTGCTTGTCAACGTCCTTGCCAGGATTCGAGGCATTCACGAGCTCAGGCGTGGAAACAGCACGGAGCTCCACCTTCTGCGCTTCCGTATCGATGCGCTTGGTACGCGTAAACGGCTTCAGCTGTACAGCCTTCCCGGTCTTCAGCGCTTCCAGCACACCCTCCAGTACGCGAACATCCGCGAAGCCTTCTTCACCGTCGGGCTCAGGCTCGGTGTCGTTCAGGATGCAGTCGGAGAAGTACTTCATCTCACCACCGAAGTGATCGGTGTTCTTGAAGCTTTCCTTGCTCTTCTTCTCGCCGAGGGCGAGCGTCTGCTCTGTAGGTTTACCGAACATATAGGCCGGGTCCATCGTGACACTGCCCTTGGTGCCGACCGCGATGTAGATGTTCACCGGCCCGCCGTAGTACCCAACGCTGAACTGCGCGAGCTTATTGCCGGGGAACTTCAGCGTGACGGCAACCGTGTCGTCGAAGTCCTGATCGAAGCCCGTCTCGGGGTGACGCGTTCCGAATGCCGAGACCACCTCCGTCGGTTCATCGCCGAAGATGTACCGCGCCGCGTTGACGGGATACGGCCCCATATCCAACACCGGCCCGGCGAGATCGCCCGAGTGTGCACGATGGTTGGACGGATCCACTGACTGCGCGAAAGTGGACGAGAAGGTATGCACCTGCCCCAGCTTGCCCGAGCGTACGGCCTCGATGGTCGAGAGCGTTCCGGGTTCGAAGTGCAAACGGTACGCCACCATTAGCTTGGCCGAAGCACTCTTTTCCGCCAGCAAAATCTCTTCACATTTGGCAGTCGAAACCTCCAGCGGCTTCTCCGTCAGTACGTGAATGCCGGCACGCAGAGCCGGCACAATGAACTCAGCATGCCGCCAGTTGGGTGTGGCCAGGTAGATCGCGTCAAAGGTCCCGGACGCAATGGCTTCGGGGAACTGCTCGTAGGTGAAGGTGGCCTTCACGTCATACTTTTTCCCAAGCTCCTCCGCCTTCTTTGGGTCTGCCGTCACCAGCGCCGTGATCTCCGAATTACCGGTATGCTCCACGCCCGGCATCATGTCTTCCTGCGCGATATCGCCCACACCCACGATGGCATAGCGAACCTTCTTGTCCGAACCAAAGCCCAGCATTTCCTTGATGCTCATGAAATCTCCTCAGGGTGAGCGCAGCCCTGCTGCACAACGTCACCGCTTAGCTTGGATGCGACAAAGCTGGGAACACCCAGAGTCACTTGTGACGGCATAGCAAGGCGATTCATAGCAGCTTAGTGCTGTTCAGTCGCTACCTGCTGCGCGGCTTGTGTCAGCTGCCCGAAACCTGCGGAGGTATAGGCAGCATGTGTCGTCCAACGTACGCGTCCCGCGGCATCGACCAGTACAACGTAAGCCGCTTCGGGCTGATCAGGGGCAAAACCGGCAAATTGCTTCCACACATCCTCATTCCCAGTCAGGGCAATGAAGTTCGGCTGCAACACCGGGGGCACAGCTTTGCGTATACGTCCGATGACCAGAGAACGCAGGAAAGCCGGCACCTCGGCGATGACAGCCAAGTCGTAAAAACCGATCGCTGGCAGGTGCGCCAGCTGCAGTCGCACCGGCTTCTCCCACGCTGTCGTAGCGTCCTGCGAGTGGCGCCCGAAGCCGATGATCAGAACCGTGGCTCGCGCGGGAAGGTCACGGGGCAGGTTCAGCGAGTGCCCATCAAGCGTGCTGACCTGACCCGACGGCACGGTAGCACCCGGCGCCTTCACAAGTTCCGCCCGTGTCCCTGGCGGCAGGACGGTCAGGCCTGCCGTCAGCAGCAGCAAGCCTTTGACCGACCTAGCGGCCGCTCGCAGAGCCAGTCCCCGTATAGCTCACGCGCCACACTGTGTTTGACCCATCGTCAGTAACGAGCATGGAGCCATCCTTGGCAACGGTGACGCCCACCGGCCGGCCCCATACCTTGCCATCCGACGTGACAAAGCCGGTGAGGAAATCGCCGTACTCGCCTGTCGCTTTGCCATCGTGCACCGGGGCGTAGATTACCTCATAGCCCGCGCGCACACTCTTGTTCCACGAGCCATGTTCTGCCGCAAAGACGTCTCCGTCATATTGGGCAGGGAAGTTCCCGCCGCGCTCCGGATAAAACGTCATCTCGAGCGAGGCGAAGTGTGGCTGCAGGATTACATCCGGCGTACGGACCTTGCTCTGCAACTCAGGGTGTGTGCCCACCAGCCGCGGATCCTGATGCCCGCCCATGTACCACCACGGCCAGCCGAAGAAGCTGTCCTCGGGCACGCTGGAGATGTAGTCAGGGACAAGGTTATCGCCAAGCCCGTCGCGCTCATTCGTCGAGCACCACAAAGACCCGGTGATCGGATTGATGGCTTCGCCCACGCAGTTACGAATGCCGCTGGCGTAGATCTTCACGAATTTGCCTTCCGGGCTGTACTCAAGCACATCGGCGCGATGGAACTCACGCGGGTGCGTGTCGGGATCGTCGACGTTGGAGCCCGAACCAACGGAGATAAACATCCGCTTGCCGTTTTTCGAAAATGCCACGTCGCGGGTCCAGTGCCCACCGCCGCGCAGCTGCGCGTAGCCCGGCAGTACGGGCACAACCGTCTCCGGGGCGCCACTCGCCTGCGTATCGCCGGCCTTGTAGGCGAAGCGGACCACGCTGGTCGTGTTGGCGACGTAGACCCACTTCGGATTTGCGGCCGGGTAGAACGCGATGCCAAAGGGATGGTCCAGTCCGGTCGCAAAGGTCGCGCGCATTTCGGCCGTACCATCCGCCTTGGTGCCTCGCATCACGACCACCGCACCAGCCTTGGAGTCGGCCAGGAAGAAGTCTCCGTTGGGTGCTGTACGGATCAGGCGAGGCTGTTGGAAGCCCCCCTGGGCGTACACCTGCACCCGGAAGCCGGCGGGCGCTGTGGGCATCGCTCCTTCAGGCCGCGGCACCATGTCGGCCCCATTATCTACAGAGGTCTCCGGCATCGGCTTGGGCAGATCCGTCACGGTGACATGGCGAAGCGTGCCAGGCTGCTCCTTGGTGTAGTCCGTAAAAGCGGCTTGGCCGGTAAGCACGGTGCCGGTCTGCGCCAGGGCAGGCTGCACAACCAGGCTAGCCAGCGAAACCAGGCTGAGGGCAAGCAGGGCAGAAGGAGTCCATGAGGTCATGCGGGTAGCCGTCCTGAGAGGCAAACTTGTCGTCACAGCCTATAAGGTGCGAGTCGGCGAGAAGAAGTTTCCTCTATACGCCAAGGCAGAGAGCGATCACTGCGGCCGGCTCTGCGGCAAAACGAAATCCGGCTCCGGCAAATCAGGGTGCGGCACAAGCTCAGCCTGTGGCGAGCCATCCGGCAGGGCTTCGGCCGAGACCAGCGCCCGGGCGTCCCCCACGCTGGCGCCCGCCGTCAGCACCGCGCGATTGCCGTGCTGCACCGTACTCACGGAACTCAGCACGTCCCGCATCGCTGCCTCGCGCGGGGTGTGCACCTGGTTGGCGCTCGCGACCCCGCGGATGATGCCAAGAATGTTATTGACGGTGTCCGCGGTGTGCTGGGCAGCCAGGGCATCAGGCGCAACCTCCTCCACGCGCAGGTGCAGCGCGCCGCTGTAGCGCAGGCTCGCCACCAGCTCGGTATCCACCGGCACAGGCAGTTCAAAGCCCATCACCGACAGACGTCCATCCTGGCCGAAGGGCAGAGCGATACGGCCGATGCCCCAGGCCATGGAAAGCAACGGCACCTGGCGAAAACGGGCTCCCAGCAACGACGAGCCCGGACGCCACAGGGCCGCTGCCCCGGCGCGGTCAAGCATGGAGTGAATCTGCTCCGCGGTGGGCATGTTGGAGGCGGCGACGGTGTCATAGCCCAGCTGCGTCACGCGCAGAATGCGGTTTTCTACCGGAATCAGGAAGATTTCATGGCCGGCATAGCTCTCCGTTCCGCGCGCCAGCCGCAGGAGGTACTGGCGCAGATGGTCCCCATCAAAGTGGCCAATAAATACCTCGGAGTAGGCCACAGCACCGTTGGGGCCTCCCGGATCGACCATGCGGTGCAGGGCGAAGGCGGCGCTGTCGAGATCGCGCTCTGGATCGATACCCGTAGCCTCGATAAAGGCCTCAAGATCATGGCTGCGGGGCGGCGGCACGCCGGCGTCCGGCTCGCCCCACCGTGTGAGCGCGCGCAGGGGACGTAGATTGACATAAACAATCGCGTCACTCTCGGGGAGCAGCCGCGCGGCCTCCGGCGGTGCCTTCGCGCGCAGCACCAGCAGGGCGGCTAGCCCCGCAACCAGCACCAGTCCAAGAAATACAGCCCACCACGATCCCTTTTTCATCGATTCTGTGCAGCCTGTTTCATCGCGATCCTCGTTTCATCACAACCCACGGGTTGGTCACAAGCCACCCCGCCTATCTCACTCACGGATGGAAAAGGTGAAGATCTTGCCAGCATTTGCCAGCCCCGGCACATTGGAAGAGCCCGGCGGTAGCACGCCATACTCGCCCTTTTCTATGTCGGGCGGAATGGTAAAGACGTACATATTTCTGGCAATCTTTTTAGGCTGGAACTCGATCTCGTCCCGCTGCGATCCAGTCTCGGAGTGGAACACGCCTCCCGTTTTCACGCGGAAATCGCGGCTTGCGGAGTGCTCCCGAAAACGGATCAGGTCGTATTCCTCCGCCTGTGTGCCGGCGGGCGTATAGAGCAGCACCTCGACCCCGGTAGGCAGACGTAGCGGTGACTTGGCTCCATCCAGATGCCCATTCTCATCTTCCTTGACGATGCCTTTGGTTGCAGCGCTCTTCAGCCAGCCACTGGATCGGAACTGCACACGCTCTGTCTTGAGCGGAACCCATTGCCCATCTTTGTCCTTGTAATACGCACCGATCTCGTCGATGCCCGGCGCCACACCGGTGGGGGCTGCCGCGGTTGGATTGGCGTCGGCATCCCGATCCGCCAGACGGTCGGCAAGCCCCGAGCGCTGCGCCTGCATGGCAGCGATGACTCGCTGTGAAACGCCGGCGTTCTTGAGGGCGATTAGCCCCTCGGGCGTGGTGTCGTAGTGGCCCGCGCTGCCGTGAATCGTGCCGATGATGACTCCGTCGTCCAGGCCCGCCTTGCTCATCTTGGTGATCGTGTCGTTGGTGAGCGGATGCGCCTTCGTGGCGTCGGTATCAGCCTGCAGCGGACCTTCCTGCGCGGCCGTAGCCTGGCTGTGCAGCAACGCCGTGCTCCCAGCCAACAAAAGCGACAGCAGGACCAGCCGGGAGGGGCGAAGCGCTGGCCGGAACGGGCGGAAAAAGCATGTGGAGTACCACATGCGCCCCATGCTACCACCGGCTCGGACCTCGTGGTATGCTCAGCCTTGCGTCGCGGAGTTCCGTGGCGTGGCCTCGTTTTTGGCGCTGGCGTAGCTCAGCTGGTAGAGCACCTGATTTGTAATCAGGCGGTCGGGGGTTCGAATCCCTTCGCCAGCTCCAGTTCCGAAACTGGCAGACATGGTTTGATTTGAAACTGCGAGTCGTCCGCCTCCGGTTCTCTTCCGCCGACATCTCCATGGCTCTTCCTCTTAAGGTGGCTTTGGGTGTGCGTCGTGAGGGAAGGCCGGCAAGGGACAATGAGCAGCAGGGCACAGGTGGCCGAGCGGTTAATGGCAGCAGACTGTAAATCTGCCCCTCATCGAGGTACGGAGGTTCGAATCCTCCCCTGTGCACCATCTTCTGATCGCACCGCATACCCCCAACGCACGGCTTCGCGGAAGGGGGCCTCCCGTTGACGCCCGCTGGCACTGGGCGAATGGTCGTAGCGTTGGGTACTCTCTTGCTGCTCGCCGGCCTGGTCTGGCGGACGATGGAGGCGGGGAAGTACCAGCAGCTGACCTGGTTACTCCTGGGTTTTTTTGCGGCTCGCGTTGTGCTCTCCTGGCTGCGGTCGCGTAGGATAGAAGGCGGCCGTTGGGGAACGCGCGAAGGGCCAGGGTAAGCAACAGGCTGATGTAGCTCAGTGGTAGAGCACTCCCTTGGTAAGGGAGAGGTCATGGGTTCAAGCCCCATCATCAGCTCCAGTTTTGTGATTCGACCGAACGTCAGGGCGTTGAGCGGGATGGAACGGTAGCTTCAGGCATCAGCCCGAAGTGAGTTACTCCCGTAAGCGCGGGAGTAACTCAGTGGTAGAGTCACAGCCTTCCAAGCTGTTGGTCGCGGGTCCGATTCCCGTCTCCCGCTCCAATCTTTAGATCTTTCCAGAAGGGCAGTCATAACCGATGCAGCAGAACCTTGCAGGTTCAGCAATCCCAGGCACCGCCCCGGACGGCCTTGCCGTGAACAGTGCCATGGACCGTACGCGCGCCCTGTATGAACGTCCCGCAGTAGCCGTCGACGACGAATCGACCTTCCGCGCGGTCAAGGCCGCCGTCGAGGCACAGTTCGCCGAGAAGGGCATCGAAGGGTTCCTCCGTACCCTCGACCGCGCCGGGCTGCGCGTCCGCGATTTCGAGGCGGTGCTAGCCGCCGGCAAGCTGGGCCCGTCCACCGCGGCGCAGTATGCCATGCTCTCGCCCGGCGATCAGGGCCAGATTCGCGAACTTTACCTCGCCTCCCTCGAGCAGGTCGCAATGCCCCTACGCGATCGCTTCTTCAAGCTCTACGCCTACTACTGACAGCCTGGGTCGCAACGCCTCCTCTTGATGGCGC
This sequence comes from uncultured Acidobacteriaceae bacterium, assembly GCA_964242225.1. Lineage (GTDB taxonomy): Bacteria > Acidobacteriota > Terriglobia > Terriglobales > Acidobacteriaceae > Granulicella. The sequence continues at coordinate 47,141 of CAXTAE010000006.1, read as the reverse complement.
ATTACAGCTGCGTTTCAGACAAGCGTCGTACCACAAGGCCGCCAGGTGTTTGGGCAGCAGAGCGTTCCTCTGAGAAGCGAAGCACTCCCTTGGCTTTCACTTCGGCAGCTTTTCGTGGATAATGGAGGAGACGCACTGGAAGACGTGCGTTACCCCCAGCTTGATCGTCGGGGAGTTCCAGCGCAGGGTGACACTACCCTGCGTCGCGGCGTGTCAGGGCTCAACCCCGACCCACTGCTTGTCAGTCAACGCGGCTGGCCAAACTTAGGAGAATTCAATGCGCGAGATTATCACCCTGCAGTGCCCGGTCTGCAAACACCGGAACTACTCCACCACCAAAAACAAGAAGACCACCACAGGCCGGCTTGAGTTCTCCAAGTTCTGCAATACCTGCCGCAAGCACACCGACCACAAGGAAACAAAGTAGCAAGGCAACAAACAGCCAATCGCAAACGGTTGCTTCACCTGATTGTTCGCCGGTTTGATTGGCTGTTTGCTCGTCCTTTTCCCACAGGGGAATAAGCTCAATGGTTAAACTGTCGGTCTCCAAAACCGAACTTCTCGGTTCGAATCCGAGTTCCCCTGCCATCTCTTCCGGTTCGTCCGGCATATCCCTAAAAGCAACGCCCTAGCAAAGATCGTTCCCGCTCCGATCCACCACCTCTCGGGAGATGCACCTCAGGAGCCGTACCATGGCCGATACCGTCGTTGAATCCACGCCGCAACACGCGCCGACACAGCATCACGCGCTGGAAAAAGCGGCCTCCGGTCCCGAGCGCCTCATGCAGTTCCTGCGCGACACCCGCGCCGAAACGCACAAGGTGGTCACACCGACCAAAGAGCAGGTGCAAACCAACACGATCATCGTGATCGCCACGGTGTTCATCTTCGCCGCCTACTTCGCGCTGATCGACAACACCCTCGGCCGCCTCATCGACAGGGGCCTACTCAAGGCCACCGGCCACTAGAACCTCCCTCCACTCGGCAGCAAGCGAGACCTATTCCTATGGCACAAGAGATCGAACAGCAAGACGGCGAGCAAACGCTCGAAAGCACCAACGAGACCGAGGCGTTTGACGCCGGCACCCTCGGTGAACAGGGCGAGTACCCACTCGGCGCGGAAGCTGGGGTGGAAACGGTCGAGATGGCGGGCGAGACGACTGCTGAGCCCGAGGCGCCGCATAACCCGTTCAAGTGGTACATCATTCATGCCTACTCCGGCTTCGAGCGCAAGGTGAAGGAGTCCCTGCAGAGTCGCGTGGCAGCGTATCGGCTGGAAGATCGCGTCGGCCGTATCGAGATTCCCACCGAGCCTACAACCGAGCTCCGCAACGGCAAGAAGTACACCATCGACCGTGTCTTCCTGCCCGGCTACGTGTTCGTTGAGATGGCGCTCGACAACGACCTCTGGCACGTGGTGAAGAACACCCCCCGTGTCACCGGCTTTCTCCAGACCGGTGATCAACCTAATGCCCTCTCCGAGGCTGAAGTCAATGCGATGCTCAACCGCGCCGACGTCACCAAGGAAAAGCCCAAGATGAAGCTGAAGTTCAGCAAGGGCGAGCAGGTACGCATCACCGAAGGCCCGTTTGCGAACTTCAACGGCGCCGTCGACGACGTCAATGAGGACAAGCAGACTCTGAAAGTCATGGTCTCGATCTTCGGCCGTCCAACCCCTACCGAGGTGTCTTTCGCCAGCGTTGAAAAGGCGGACGAGTAGCGTCATCGGTTTGTATCCCGCAACGCAGCGAAGGGACCTGCTGTGCAGCGTAAGCAGTCGCACCACCTAGGTTTCAGGAGCTCACAGCCCGGCCGCTTCACCGGACCTTCTAGCTCCTGCCGCAGTACAAAATTAGGCTCAAGAGCCGCACAGAGAAGGATTCACCACCATGGCACCTAAAAAGATCAACGGCTACGTCAAGCTTCAGGTAATGGCCGCCAAGGCCACCCCCGCTCCTCCGATCGGCCCTGCCCTCGGTCAGGCGCAGGTCAACATCATGGAGTTTTGCAAGCAGTTCAACGAGCGCACCAAGGACCCCAGCCTCGTGGGCATGACGATCCCGGTCGTCATCACTGTCTTCGCCGACCGTACGTTCAGCTTCATCACCAAGACGCCTCCCGCACCCGTGCTCCTGATGAAGGCTGCCGGCGTACAGAAGGGTTCCGGCACGCCTAACAAGGACAAGGTTGGCAAGATCACTGAGGCGCAGATCATGGACATCGCCAAGCAGAAGATGCCCGATATGAATGCCGCGACGGTCGAGGCCGCTGCAAAAACCATCCGCGGCACCGCCCGCTCCATGGGTCTGGACGTAGTCGCCTAAGCTCACTCAAAGCTTCACAGAAGGGCACAGACTTCGGTCTGTGCCCTTCTGTTTTGGGTACGTCTCCTCACGCCTACGCTACCCTTTTCACGTGAGCGCCAACGTTTTTGTCCTGGGCAGTTTCGTGGTCGACGCCGTCTATCGAACCGCTCGTCTACCTGCCTGGGGTGAAACCCTTGCCGGCAGCCGCTTCAGCCTCGGCCCGGGCGGCAAAGGCTCCAATCAGGCCGTGGCCGCCGCTCGCGCTGGCGCCCATGTCAACTTGCTGACGAAGGTAGCGGAAGACCCCTTCGGGGCCATGGGTCGCAAGCTTTGGGCAGAGGAGGGCATCGACGCCTCCGGGATGCCACCTTCCAGCGAGGCCACCGGCAGCGCTGCCATTCTGCTCGAGGAAGTCACGGGTGAAAACGCGATCATCGTCGTCCCCGGCGCCTGCGCGACCCTGACCGTAGGGGAGGTGGAGGCTGCGGTCACTGCGATTGCCAGTGCCACCGTATTCGTCGCGCAATTGGAAATCCCGTTGTCGTCTGTGCACCGCGGCCTTGCCCTGGCGCGTGCTGCCGGCGTCACAACGGTCCTGAACCCCGCTCCAGCTCAGCCACTCTCGCAGCAGATGCTCGCCCTCGTCGACTACCTCATCCCAAACGAGACGGAGGCTGCCTGGCTAACAGGAATGCCCATCTCGTCGAAAGAGGAGGTCGTGGCGGCCGCGCACGCCCTGCAGGATGCGGGTGCACGGAACATCATCATCACCCTTGGCGAACGGGGCTCGCTCCTGTGTCTCGAGGGGGGTAGCACGATCCAAATACAAAGATTTGTGGCAGGTCCCGTGGTCGATACCACGGGTGCCGGGGACGCCTTTTGCGGAGCCTTCGCCGCTGCTCTCGCCGAAGGCCAACCCACGCCGCAAGCCGCCCGCTTTGCCTCTGCAGCTGCCGGTCTGGCCGTTACAGGCGCGGGGGCCGCACTGGCGATGCCTAGGCGCGTCGCAATCGAAGCTCTGCTGCTGCGTACAGGCCACTAAGCCATCGGTCCGGAGCGCGCGCCGCACCCTACTCAGGCGAACAACCGCGCTTGCCCATCCGCGTCACGGACGCGCGCGGCGGCAGGTGGTCTTCGTTCGGCCCCGGCATCGCGCGTCAGCAGAGCGTCGGTCGAGCGCTCCGGAATCCCGTACTGCCTGCAAATCCGGCGCAGGATCCCCGCCATCTGCCGACGATACGGACCGTCTGCGAAATCGGCGGTCGCAAACCGGCGGTCGTAGTCGCCCTGCAGATGCGGGAAGTGCTCGCGAACAAAGCTCATCCACGTGGGACGCGAGCACGACTTCAAAAACAAGGGTTGGGCAGCCAGGAAGCTGGCCCCCGCGGCCGCCGCAGCTTTGGCTACCGCGATGATGGATTCCTCTGAATCGTTGATCCCCGGCAGCAGCGGGGAGCAGAGAATACCGGTACGTATCCCCGCTTCGCGCAAGCGGCGCACCGCGGCAAAGCGTAGATCCGGACGCGGCGCCCGCGGCTCCAGCTTCCTTGCTAAAGCGGCATCCGTCGTCGTGATGGTTACGTGGACCACCAGCGTATTGCGTTCCGCGATCCGCCGCAGCAGATCGATGTCCCTTGTGATGAGGTTCGATTTCGTGATCATCCCAAGCTTGTACCCGGCATGCCGGCTGAAGACCTCCAGGATGCCACGCGTGATTCCCACCCGCCGCTCAATGGGCTGGTAAGGATCAGTCGCGGTGCCAAGCGCAATCTCCTGCGCCGGATCGATCCGCTTCAGTTCCTGCTCCAGCAGCCAGGGGGCATTCTCTTTCAGGTAGATCTCGCGTTCAAAGGCCTTCGCCCACGGCTGCTCGGCTCCCTCATACATACCGGCCGGCACATGCTCCACACCTCCGGGCTGCAGAAACTCGTGCGTGTAGCGCGCATAACAGTACTTACAAGCGAATTCGCAACCGCGGTACGGGTTGATGGACCACTCCAGCGACAACTGCCGCTTGCTGACTGACCGGTTCAGCAGCGACCGCGCCTTCATGGAGCGGAACTCGATCAGGTGCCCATCGTCAGCGTGGGTCGCTTGGGCAGCGAGCCTGGCCATGCCGATGGGCTGGGAGGGAAGGATGGGAAACAGGGAAGCCCCGGGCTGTTGAGCAGTGATCATGTTCGCCATTTCTTCGCCCCTCTGCCACCACATTACGAGCCGGGTAGTGGCACGTCAAGAACAAATCGCACAACCACTACACTTGGGGTTATGGCAGCTAGCAGGCACTACGGCGACACCACCCGCGACCTGTTGCAAGCGCTTCTGGATCACTTTTGGGCGGCCCGTAGGGAACGCGTCCCGCGGGAGCCAAAGCTCTATCCGGGTGGCTATCTCCTTAGTTACAGCTCACTGATTCAAAAGGCCGGCGTGATCGTCGAGGCTCGTCGGCTCGGCGGGCCGCTGGCGGAGATCTCCGGCCTTTGCGACTTGCGGGGCTGGCCCCCGCTGGCCGCCTTAGTCGTGCGCCAGGATTGCGGGCAGCCCGGGGTCGGGTACTTCCGCCGTCCGGGTAGCCCCAAGGTCGATCTCGTAACGCAAGAGCATCTGCATGGCTGGGAAATCGACGCTCGGGCCTGTATTGCCTTTGACAAGCTGCCTCGCCGTGCGCCTGCTGTCCTCCAGAAGCTCTCCGACCGGTAGCTCTAAGCACGCCCGCGACACCTTGTCCGGAACAGGTACGAGAGCGGCCCACAACCGGAACCACGCTCCCGTTGACCAGTCGGCAGATTCTCGGCATAATAAGAGGGTTGTCTCGGCTCATCCGCGGCACGTCCAGACCACGCCCATGCAGAACAGCGCATGTCCTTCAGTTCCTCTTCGGGGAGCTGAAAACTTCAGGGGTGGCAGACAAGGAAAATCATGGCACGCAAGATCTCAAAGAATCTGACCAAGGCCCGTGCGCTCGTAGAGAAGCGCCCCTACGCCCTTGGCGATGCAATCCCCCTGCTGCAGAAGGCAAAGTATGCCAAGTTCGACGAGACCGTCGATCTGACGCTGCGTCTTGGCGTGGACACCCGCCATGCCGACCAGATGGTCCGCGGTACGGTGATTCTCCCCCATGGTCTTGGCGGCAAGAGCAAGATCGTCGCCGTCATCGCCTCTGGCGACAAGGTTCGCGAAGCCGAGGCTGCCGGAGCCGAGTTCTTCGGCGGTGACGAGCTGGTGGAGCGGATCCAGAAGGAAAACTGGACCGACTTCGACGCCCTGATCGCCACCCCTGACATGATGCGTTCCGTTGGCCGTCTCGGCAAGGTGCTTGGACCCCGAGGCCTGATGCCGAACCCCAAGACCGGCACGGTTACAACCGACGTCGCAGGCGCGATCCGCGAGATCAAGGCCGGTAAGGTCGAGTTCCGCGCCGACAAAACAGCGCTGGTCCATGTGCCAGTGGGAAAGCTGTCGTTTACGCCTGAGAAGCTGCAGGAAAACGCACTCACCGTCGTGAACGCCGTGGTGAAGGCCAAGCCCTCGGCGGCCAAAGGCAAGTACGTCAAGCGCATCATCCTGTCCTCCACAATGGGACCCGGCATTGAGCTTGAAGCGGCCACCGCCGATGTCGGTAAGTAGACAAGAAACAGCTTCTAGCGGCTCGCTTCCAGCGTCTAGACCAAGGCATCCGGCGCACGTCGCCATAATTTCGAGCTAGCGGCGAACAAGCTAGCAGCTAAAGGCTGAATACCATGGCATTGACCAAGGCAAAAAAGAACATCAAGGTCGCGGCACTCGCGGCCGACCTCGAGAAAAGCACATCGGCGATCGTCGGCACCTTCAAGGGCCTGACCGCGTCGAAGGACTTCGACCTTCGCAAGACCGTGCGCGCCGCCGGCGGCTCCTACCACGTCGTGAAGAATAAGCTGGCAGCCAAGAGCTCGGAGGGCACGAAGGTAGAGGCCGCCCTGCAGGGCCTCAAGGGCGTCAGCGCCGTGGCTTACACCTCCGGCGATCCGGTAGCCCTCGCCAAGGCGCTCTCCACTTGGGTCAAGGACAACGCCGAGTTCACCTTCAAGTTAGGCATCGTTGACGGCAAGGTGATCACCGTCGAGCAGATCGGCAACCTCGCCAGCCTGCCCAGCAAGGAAGAGCTGTTCTCGAAGCTGCTGTTCCTGATCAATGCCCCGGCCCAGCGTCTCGCTACCGTGATCAACGCCACCGGGCGCAACCTGGCCGTCGTGGTCAACCAGGCGGTTGAGCAGGAAAAGTTTGCCGCGGGCGCCGCTCCGGCGGCCGCAGTCAGCTCTCCGGATGCAACCACTCCCGCATCAGCGGACCTTAGCACCACCCCGGATGTGACGGACGACGCTCCGGCCGCTACCCCGGCCCCTGCGTCTGCTACCCCGGTCGACGAGTCGCCAGTCGCGGCAGTCGCCGAGGCCCACGCCCTCGAGGAGCCCACCCCCAGCGAGCAGATCGCGGCGCATCCGGCCTCTGAGGCGGATCCCGTTGCCGAGACGACCGAGCAGCCTTCCGGCGCGGCACAGCCCGAAAACGGCACGGCCTCGCAGGCCGGCGAAGCCGCTTCGACTGATCCAGTCGAGGGATAACCCAAGTTTCGTCGTCTTTGTGGCGGGGGCGCAGTCTGAGCGCACCGGAACCCCGGCGGTAAAGGCGGCCACCTCAAGCGAAAGCCTGAGGCGAGCAGTTCAGCGGAAGCACCTATCGCAGTTGCAACGAAATTCAGATGAAAAATGGAGAAGATTATGGTGGACATTCAGCAGATTGAAGACGCGATTGTGAGCCTTACGCTGCTTGAGGCAGCGGAGCTCGTGAAGAAGCTTGAGGAGCGCCTCGGCGTCTCCGCAGCGGCAGCAACGGCAGCGGCCCCGGCAGCTGGCGGTGGCGCGGCGGCCCCGGTAGCCGAAGAGAAGACCGAGTTCACGGTCATTTTGAAGGACGCAGGCGCCAACAAGATCAACACCATTAAGGCAGTGCGTGAAGTCACGGCGCTCGGCCTGAAGGAAGCCAAGGACCTGGTCGACGGCGCCCCCAAGCCTCTGAAGGAGAACATTTCCAAGGAAGACGCGGCCGCCATTGCCAAGAAGTTCGACGGCGTCGCTACTGTCGAGATCAAGTAGCTGCTTCAGTCGGCACGCGGCGCCAGGCGCTCTGCGCTCAGGCTGCCGTTTCCAGACTCCGAAGACGACTGAGAACTTTACACAAAAGTTGCACGCGGGGCAAAGTTGCGTTATTCTTCTTCTTGGAAGATGCAACCTTGTCCCGCGTTTTGTTTTCTTTGCGGGAAAAGCGAGGGAGCGGATCTCCTCGAGTAAAAGAACACAGCGTAACTGACCTTCAGTAGTATCCGGTTCATCCCGTGTTTGGGCGCACGGGTTAAGGAGCCGGCCATCTTGCGATCCGAGCGGCGGGATCGGCAGGGTGAAGCGCACGACCAGCGGCAAGCTTGAGCTTTCACGGGCAGAAGCTCAAAGGCGGCGACTATTCAGCGTTTCCAGAAGCATACCTCAATCTTTTGTGCATCCACGCTCTCCGGGCAACCTGCCTCGCTGGGCGCATTTCTCGTTCACGGCCTTCGTGGTGCAGTGGGCGACACCTCCTTCGAAGCGTAGCCTCACACGCCCGGCGCGTGTAGCTGGCTCGAAGGGTCGGGCCGCAGTTACGCGTTTCATCTGCCTCCAGCCGCGGTAGCCCAACTCTTTTATCACCCCGCAAAATGCTTCGCTGGGGTTCGCAAGACGTGCCAGAGACATACCCGCCCCGAGGAGCGTGTGTGTCGGAACAGAGGCGCCAGAGTCTATTACCACCATGAGAGGAGCCTTTGACCGGGCTTCTTCTCCCTCCCCGCTTCGCGCGCCAGCCGTCTCAGACGCGTGCCGGCGTACTCCGGGGAGGCCTCGAGTCACGTACCAGGAGAGAGCATGTCGACTTCCCCGACTACCGAAACGCGCGCACTGCGCACCCGTCTCGATTTTTCCAAGATCCCCACCAGCATCCAAATCCCGAACCTTATCGAGGTGCAGCGCCGCTCATACGAGCGTTTCCTGCAGATGGATAAGCTTCCGCAGGAGCGCGAGGACAATGGCCTGCAGTCGGTCTTTACCTCCGTGTTTCCCATCACGGACTTTCGCAACGTCTCCGAGCTGGAGTTCGTGGATTACACGATCGGCAACTGGGAGTGCAAGTGCGGCTACCTCAAGGGGCTGAACCACCTGCGCACCACGTGCTCCACCTGCGGGCACATGGTCATCACCGACCCTTTTCATCCGGGCGACGTGCTGTGCAAATTCTGCGGTACGTATAACAAAAACACCCCGGACTTTTGCACCAAGTGCGGCGATCCCGTGGGCTTGCAACTGAAGTATGACCAGGCCGAGTGCGAAGAGCGCGGTATGACCTACTCCGCACCGCTCAAGGTGACGATTCGTCTCAAAATTTACGATAAGGACCCTGAGACCGGCATCAAGAGCCTGCGCGACATGAAGGAGCAGGAGGTCTTTTTCGGCGACATCCCACTGATGTCGGCCAACGGCACCTTTATCGTCAACGGCACGGAGCGCGTCATTGTGTCGCAGCTGCACCGTTCGCCCGGCGTCTTTTTCGAGACGGCGAACAACCGCACCTACTTCCTCGGTAAGATCATCCCCTACCGCGGCAGCTGGGTAGAGTTTGAGTACGACCAGAAAAACATCCTCTACGTCCGTATCGATCGCAAGCGTAAATTCCTTGGCACGATCTTTCTGCGCGCCCTTGGCCTGCGCACCGATGAGGAAATCCTTAAGACCTTCTACACCGTCGATATTGTTTCGGTGAAGGATGGCAAGCTTACCTGGAACATCACCGAAGAGGGTAAGGCCACCAACATCGGCGGCACCCGCACGACGGCGTCCATCAAGGGCGCGGACGGCAGCGAGATCCTGGCCTCTGGCAAGAAGATCACTCCCTCGGCTCTCAAGAACCTACGTGCGGCCGGTATCGCCACAGTTGAAGTCGAGAGTGGCGAGTTTGAAGGCGCCATCACGGCCGCTGATGTGGTCGATATGTCTACTGGCGAGCTGCTTTACGAGGCCAACCAGGAGCTTTCGGCAGACAAGCTGCACAAGATCGCCCAGTCCGGCGTCACCACCCTCGAGGTCTTCTTCCCCGAGCGTGACGATGTTGGCACGATCATCGCCAACACGCTGCGTCGTGACTCCGTGCGCAAGCCCGAGGAAGCGCTGATCGAGATCTACCGCAAGCTGCGTCCGGGCGACCCACCGACCCTGGACACCGCCACGGCGCTCTTTGAAGGCATGTTCTTCGATCCGCGCAAGTACGACTTCTCGCGGGTCGGCCGGCTGAAGTTCAACATCAAGCTCTACGAGTCGGCGGATGCCACCCACCTCGACCGACGCACCCTCACGCCCGAGGACTTCTACGGCACTATCCGCTACCTCCTCAAGCTGCGCAAGAACATCGGCCTCGTCGACGACATCGATCACCTTGGCAACCGTCGCGTCCGCGCGGTCGGTGAGCTCATGGAAAACCAGTTCCGCATTGGTCTGGTTCGCATGGAGCGCGCGATCAAGGAGAAGATGTCGGTCTACCAGGAGATGTCGACGGCCATGCCGCACGACCTCATCAACGCCAAGCCCGTCATGGCCGCGATCCGCGAGTTCTTCGGTTCCTCACAGCTCTCGCAATTCATGGATCAGACCAACCCGCTTTCGGAGATCACGCACAAGCGTCGTCTCTCCGCGCTTGGGCCGGGTGGTCTGTCTCGTGAGCGTGCCGGCTTCGAAGTCCGCGACGTTCACCCCACGCACTACGGCCGTATCTGCCCGATTGAGACCCCCGAAGGCCCGAACATTGGCCTGATCAGCTCGCTGTCGTGCTTTGCGCGCATCAACGAGTACGGCTTCATCGAGTCGCCTTACCGCAAGGTGAAGGATGGCCGCGTGCTCGACTACGTGGCGGTCTCGAACGCCGGTGAATCCGGTCTGCGTCAGGGAGACACGCTTGAGGTGCAGGAGTCTCGCGACTTCAACGAGCGTCTCAAGGGCGAAGGGAAGCGCACGATTGATTTCGAGCCGTTCAGCTTCTACCTTTCCGCCTGGGAAGAGGATCGCCACACGATCGCGCAGGCCAACATCGACCTCGATGGCAACGGCCGCATGACCGAAGACCTCGTCAACGCACGTCGTCAGGGCAACTTCGTTCTGGTTCCCCAGGCCGAGGTTGACTACATCGACGTTTCGCCGAAGCAGCTCGTTTCCGTGGCCGCCTCGCTCGTGCCCTTCCTGGAGCATGACGATGCGAACCGCGCGCTGATGGGCGCCAACATGCAGCGGCAGTCCGTGCCCCTGCTGGTGGCCGAGGCTCCATTTGTCGGTACCGGGATGGAGGGCGTTACCGCCCGCGATTCCGGCGCCGTTATCCTCGCCAAGCGCAACGGCATCATCGATTCGGTCGATTCCGAGCGCATCATCGTCCGTGTCGAAGGCGAGCATCACCCCACGCAGCTCTCGCGTGAGGTCGGCTCCGACATCTACCAGCTCACGAAGTTCAAGCGCTCCAACCAGAACACCTGCATCAACCAGAAGCCGGTAGTCCGCAAGGGCGACCGCGTTCTCAAGGGTCAGGTGTTGGCCGATGGTCCGTGCACGGAGCAGGGCGAGCTTGGGCTCGGCCGCAACGTGCTCGTCGCCTTCATGCCATGGCGCGGCTACAACTTCGAGGACGCGATCCTGATCTCCGAAAAACTCGTGAAGGAGGACTACTACACGTCCATCCACATCGAGGAGTTCGAGATCGAGGCGCGCGATACGAAGCTTGGGCCGGAAGAGATCACGCGCGATATCCCCAACGTCTCCGAGCACGCCTTGCGTGATCTCGATGACTCGGGCATCATCCGCATCGGCGCCAAGATCGCGCACAACGACATCCTCGTCGGCAAGGTGACGCCCAAGGGCGAAACACAGCTCACCCCCGAAGAGAAGCTGCTTCGCGCCATCTTCGGTGAAAAGGCCGGCGATGTGCGCGATGCTTCGCTGACGTGCCCTCCAGGTATTGAAGGCACCGTCGTCGACGTCCGCATCTTCTCCCGCAAGGGTCAGGAGAAGGACGCCCGTGCCCAGCAGATCGAGCAGGAGATGGTCGAGAAGCTGGAGCGCAATCTTGCCGATGAGATCCGCATTCTCACCGACGAGCGTCTCAAGCGACTTGAGGGCATTCTGGGCACCAAGGAAGTCCTTCTTGATCTCCACGACGAGCGCACCAACAAGAAGCTGCTGACTAAGGGCGATATCCTCGATCGCGACCAGATCGAGCTCATCAGCACACGCAACCTGAAGCGGATTCGTTATGCCGACAAGGACCCGCGCGTGAATGAGCAGATCGACGAAATCGAAGAGATGACCTCGCGTCAGATCGACGTTCTGCGCAAGATCACCAACGAGAAGATTGCCAAGATGTCGAAGGGTGATGAACTTTCGCCCGGCGTCATCAAGATGGTCAAGGTCTATATCGCCATGAAGCGCAAGCTTTCTGTCGGTGACAAGATGGCCGGCCGTCACGGTAACAAGGGTGTGATCGCCCGCATTCTGCCGGAAGAGGATATGCCGTACCTCCCCGACGGAACGCCTGCGGAGATCGTCCTCAACCCGCTCGGTGTGCCTTCCCGTATGAACGTCGGCCAGATCCTCGAAACGCACCTTGGTTGGGCTGCACACGAACTTGGGCGTAAGGTAGCCGAGCTCGCGCAGCAGAGCCAGGACGCGCACGGTATCCGCGAGATCTTCAAGGATGCCTTCAAGGACACCGCCGCTCTCAACCAGCTGCTGGTTCTCGACGACGAGCAGACCCTGCGCGTCGCCGCGGGCATGAAGCGTGGCATCTGGTTCGGTACGGCTGTCTTCGACGGTGCGCGTGAGAGCGAAATCAAGGCGCTTCTCGCCGCGGCTGGGTTGCCCAGCTCCGGTAAGACGGACCTCATCGATGGCATGACCGGCGAAGTCTTTGAGCAGCCCGTAACCGTGGGCTACATCTACATGCTCAAGCTCTCGCATCTTGTCGACGACAAGATCCACGCACGCTCCATCGGACCGTACTCGCTCATCACACAGCAGCCGCTGGGTGGCAAGGCGCAGTTCGGCGGACAGCGCTTCGGTGAGATGGAGGTCTGGGCCCTCGAAGCCTACGGCGCCGCCTACATCCTGCAGGAGCTGCTCACCGCCAAGTCCGACGATGTCTTCGGCCGTACCAAGATCTACGAAGCCATCGTCAAGGGTGAAGCGGCGATCGAACCGGGCGTGCCCGAGTCGTTCAACGTGCTCATCCGCGAGCTGCAGTCGCTCTGCCTCGACGTCGAACTCGTCAAGGCTGCCGATCAGAAACCCACGGAAGGCGTGCCGGCCCTGCCGGAGCTCGCCGTCGCCGACTAGCTCTTACCTTGCCGTCATCCTGAGCAAAGCGAAGGACCCCTGTATTTCGCTCCGGGTGACGGCAAGGCCAAGAACCAGCCGCCCACAAGCTTCAACAGGCCAAGCGATGCGCCGTTAAGTCATCGCCCGTAGCAGCACAGTCACCCCGCAGCTTCAACGCTGCATTGGAGACCACAGCATATGTTCCGTACCAGCCCGTTTGAAATGGCCGGACCCATCACCGACTTCGACTCGATCAAGATTCAGCTCGCCAGCCCCGAGAAGATCCGCTCCTGGAGCTTCGGCGAGGTCACCAAGCCCGAGACGATCAACTACCGTACCTTCAAGCCCGAGCGCGACGGCCTCTTCTGCGCTCGCATCTTCGGACCCATCACCGATTGGGAATGCCTCTGCGGCAAGTACAAGCGCATGAAGCACCGCGGCGTTGTGTGCGACAAGTGCGGCGTTGAAGTCACTGTCTCCAAGGTCCGTCGCGAACGCCTCGGCCACATCGAGCTCGCCAGCCCCTGCTCGCACGTCTGGTTCTTCAAGGGCCTGCCATCGCGCATCGGCCACCTGCTCGACATCTCCCTGCGTGAGCTCGAAGCCGTCCTCTACTTTGAGAGCTACGTTGTCGTCGATCCAGGCGACGCGCCCGTCAAGGAGCGCGAGGTTATCAAGGACGAGAATCGCTTCCGCGAGCTCGACCAGCAATACCGCCCGTCCGGCTTTAAGGCCATGATGGGCGCCGAAGCGATCAAGGAACTGCTCAAGCGCGTCGAGATCAACGAGCTTGCCATCGAGCTCCGCGAGCGCATGAAGACTGAGACTTCTCTCCAGAAGAAGCTCAAGTACTCCAAGCGCCTCAAGGTCGTCGAGGCCTTCCGCAAGTCCGACAACAAGCCGCAGTGGATGATTCTTGACGTGATCCCCGTGATCCCGCCCGAGCTGCGTCCGCTCGTTCCGCTCGACGGTGGCCGTTTCGCGACTTCGGATCTCAACGATCTGTATCGCCGCGTCATTAACCGCAATAACCGCCTCAAGAAGCTCATGGACCTCCATGCGCCTGAGGTCATCGTGCGCAATGAGAAGCGCATGCTGCAGGAGGCCGTCGACGCTCTGTTCGACAACGGCCGCCGTGGCCGCGTGCTCCGTGGCGCCAACAACCGTCCGCTCAAGTCGCTCTCTGACACCCTTAAGGGCAAGCAGGGCCGCTTCCGTCAGAACCTCCTCGGCAAGCGCGTCGACTACTCCGGCCGTTCGGTCATCGTGGTCGGCCCGGAGCTGAAGCTGCACCAGTGCGGTTTGCCCAAGAAGATGGCGCTCGAGCTCTTCAAGCCCTTCATCTACCATCGCCTTGAGCAGACCGGCCATTGCACCACCATCAAGCAGGCCAAGGAGATGGTGGAGCAGCAGGAACCGATCGTCTGGGACATCCTCGAAGAGGTCATCAAGGATCACCCGGTCCTGCTGAACCGCGCTCCGACCCTGCATCGCCTCGGCATTCAGGCGTTTGAGCCCGTGCTCGTCGAAGGCAAGGCGATCAAGATCCACCCGCTCGTCTGCACGGCCTTCAATGCGGACTTCGACGGCGATCAGATGGCCGTGCACATCCCGCTCTCGCCCGAAGCCCAGATCGAAGCTTCGGTCCTGATGCTGGCCTCGCACAACATCCTGTCCCCGGCCTCCGGTCAGCCCATCACGGTTCCTACCCAGGATCTCGTGCTCGGTCTCTACTACCTGACTAAGGCCAAGCCGAACGCCAAGGGAGAAGGCCGTGTCTTCGCCAACATCGAAGAGGTCCTCATGGCTCTCGATGCCAAGCAGGTAGAGACGCTGACGCCCATCCGTCTGCGCTATACCGGCCGCGTGCTCGACATGACCACCGCCTACGATGATCAGGACATCCTGCACACCGAGCCGGTCGAGTTCAACAAGCAGTTCATCAACACCACCGTCGGCCGCGCCATCCTCAACGATGCGCTGCCGGAAGGCATCCCCTTCATCAACGGTCTGCTCAAGAAGAAGGGCATCGGCCAGGTGGTCAACTACTGCTACCTGAACCTCGGCCTCGAAGTCACGGTCAAGGCGCTCGATCGCATCAAGGAGCTCGGCTTCCAGTACGCCACCCGTTCGGGCCTGTCCGTAGGCCTTGACGACATGGTCATCCCGGAGTCGAAGTACACCGTGGTGCGCGATGCCGAGCGCCAGGTCGTCACCATGCAGCAGCAGTACCTAGACGGCTCGATCACCAACCTCGAGCGCTCCAACAAGGTCACGCAGCTGTGGTCCGGTGTCACCGATCGCGTCGCCGACGAGATGTTCAACAACATGAAGCGCGCGGACAAGGAAGGAGCCATGAACCCGATCTACATCATGGCCGACTCCGGTGCGCGTGGTTCCAAGCAGCAGATTCGTCAGCTCTCCGGCATGCGCGGCCTCATGGCCAAGCCCTCCGGTGAAATCATCGAGTCGCCCATCAAGGCCAACTTCCGCGAGGGTCTCACCGTGCTCGAGTACTTCATCTCGACTCACGGCGCCCGCAAGGGACTGGCGGATACGGCGCTCAAGACCGCTGACTCTGGGTACCTCACCCGCCGTCTCGTCGACGTCGCGCAGGATGTCATCATCTCCGAGCACGACTGCGGCACCGACCAGGGCATCTACACCATGCCGATCATCGAAGCCGGTGAGACCATCGAACCGTTGCGCGACCGCATCATCGGCCGCGTCTCGCTCGAGCAGCTCAAGGACATCGATGGCCGCGTCATAGTCGAGATCAACCAGGAGATCGACGAAGATCTCGCCTCGGCTGTGCAGGCCGCGGGTATCGAGCGCGTCAAGATTCGTTCGGTGCTCACCTGCGAGTCCAAGCGTGGTTGCTGCATCCTCTGCTACGGCCGAAACCTCGGCTCCGGCAAGATGGTCGAAATGGGCGAAGCCTGCGGCGTCATCGCAGCCCAGTCCATCGGCGAGCCCGGCACCCAGCTCACCATGCGTACCTTCCACGTCGGCGGCACGGCTTCACGCATCCACGATGCGTCGAAGATCGAGGCCAAGAACACCGGCAAGATCCACTTCATCAACCTCGTCACCGTTCGCGCCAAGGAAGGCGGTCTCGTAGCGTTCAACCGCTCCGGTTCCATCGCCATCCTCGACGAGAAGGGCCGCGAGAAGGAGCGGTACGCCATCGTCTACGGCGCCAAGCTCCGCGTTGAAGATGGCTCGGACATCAAGCAGGGCGAGCTGATCGGCGAGTGGGATCCGTACACCTTCTCCATCCTCACCGAGATCGCCGGCACCGTGCAGTTCAAGGATCTGCAAGAGGGCCTGACGATCAACGAAGAGATCGACGAGGTCACCGGGCTCTCCCGTCTGGTCGTCGCCGAGTCCCCCGATGAGAAGCGGCAGCCGACCATCCTCATCAAGGCCGGCGGCACCACCAAGCGCTACCTCATGCCCTCCCGTGCCAACCTCATGGTGCAGGATGGGGACGAGGTCACGCCGGGCGACATCCTCGCCAAGATCCCGCGCGAAACCACCCGTACCAAGGACATCACCGGTGGTCTGCCGCGCGTCGTCGAGCTGTTCGAAGCACGCAAGCCCCGCGATCCCGCGATCATCTCGCGGATCGATGGTGTGGTGCGCTTCGGCGACGTGTCTAAGGGTCAACGGAAGGTGTATGTGACTGCGGACAACGGCAACGAGGAAGAGTACTCGGTGCCGCGCGGCGTCTACATCAACGTGCAGGAAGGCGAGCGTCTCCGTGCTGGCGACGCCCTGATCGATGGCCCGCGCAACCCGCATGACATCCTCGATGTCCTCGGTGAGCGCGCGCTCCAGATCTATCTCGTCGACCAGATCCAGGAGGTCTACCGCTTACAAGGTGTAGGCATCTCAGACAAGCACATCGAGACGATCGTTCGCCAGATGCTTCGCTGGGTGAAGATCGACGAGGTTGGCGACACCAACTTCCTGCTCGAGCAGCAGATCGACCGTTTCCGGTTCAACGCCGAAAACGAGCGTGTGTTGGCCGATGGCGGCCGCCCGGCCATTGGGCGTCCGTTGCTCCTCGGCATCACCAAGGCGTCGCTCTCCACCGATAGCTTCATCTCGGCGGCCAGCTTCCAGGAGACCACCCGCGTGCTCACCGAAGCGTCCATCAACGGCGCCATCGATGGCCTGCGCGGCCTCAAGGAAAACGTCATCGTCGGCCGCCTTATCCCTGCCGGCACGGGTATGGAGTACTACCGCCAGGTCGCGCTCTCCCCCGAGCTCGAAGAGGCGGCAGCCCAGATCCAGGCCGAGGTCAACGAAGCGCACGAAGCCGAAGAGCGCGAGCTCGAAGCTATGCGCATGGAAGGCGAACAGGAAGAACTCGCCGCCGAGTAGTCCTATGCGGACGGCGAGAGGCGCTTCGCGCACAACAACACAAAGGGCGGACTCGAAAGAGTCCGCCCTTGTCTTTTCCCTTCTGATTGTAGTCCGCAGGGATCTGCGTTCTTGACGCGTACGCCACCGGCAGTGCGCGACGCCTTGGACGACCCCGAAAACTCTCTGCACGTGAGTATCGTCTCGATCTGGGAAGCGGCGATCAAGATCTCCCTCGGCAAGCTAAGCGTGCCAGGCAACAGCGTCGATAGCTTGCTCAGCTTTGCTGAAGACACCGGCACAACCCTGCTGCCCATCTCCCCTGCTGCGCTCCGGCTGTTGCAGGCACTGCCCCGCATACATCGTGATCCCTTCGATCGCCCCTTAATTTGTCAGGCGCGTGCGGAAGGTCTGCGTCTTGTTTCCACGGATCAGAATATCCATCAGTACGTCCCAGACGCGCTGCGCTGAGGAAGCCACTTGGAAGAATGCATGAATGCTTGAATTCCGTATGCAGCCGGGTGCCCCATGCCTCGGTTCTGAGGCGTACTTCGCGGACCTCCAAATACGGCTTGGCTTAGCGAATCTGCATAGCTGATGCCGCCACGTCTCTTCTTGGACGTAGGTGCTGCGCTGAGGGCCGAGTTAGTAGATATCCTCACCGACTCGTACGTTCTCCCACCGCTGCACATCAACTCTAGCCCGTCGCCTACACTCGTTTGTGAGTCCCTTAAATCCAGGTATCCCCTATCGCAGGAAGATCGCACAAACGAGCCGAAGTACCACCCTAAGCCCCTTTCTTTCAAAACTTTGATCGGGAAGTACGGGTGGGGTAGCCCACGTCCTCCGGCCCGAGATGCGTCGAGGAAACGCCGCAAAATGACTCGTATTGCAACACGAGAAACTCCGCAATCCCACTAGACTGTGGGAACTTCCCCCAAAGGATGTCGCTTCTGCCGCGTTGCCTCGCGACAGAGCCGGCGATTGCGGCGGAGGACATGCTGCGTAGAGGACCGATGATGACCCGTTTGCACGTTGCCCTGAGCACCGCCCTGCTGCTGTCGAGCGCCACCCCGATGTTTGCCGGGCCGATCCCGTACCCGAACCCCTTCCACATCGCCCCCGAGGTCCCGACCTATGCCAGCAGTGCCGGAGGCATCGTTCTCTCGTATTACGGCAGCACCGCGGGCGGGGAAGATGCCGTGCAGGTGTACGACGTGCAGACCGGCTTCAACAGCGGCAACATCCTGGACAACCGCACCACGCCGGTCGGGACGGAACTCACCGTAGGCGCTGGGCAGATAAACGCGGGTGACCAGATCATCTTCTACATCGATTCGATTGTGGGGCGGTTCGCCTCGATCGGCAGCTACAGCGACGATGGCGTAAATCACGCCTACATCACGGATTACCCGGGCGGCACGCTGAACTCGATGGCGATTCCGGCAGGGTATTTCGTCGGGCTGGAAGATCTTCCCAACGGCGCCACGGACTTCAACTACAACGACGACACCTTTGTGGTGTCCGGGGTCGATGCGCCCGCAGTCAGCGCCACGCCGGAACCGACTTCGCTCGCGCTGTTCGCGACCGGGATGCTCGTTGTAGCGGGTCTGCTACGCCGCCGTGGTGAGTCTGTCTTGTAGCTGGGCCTGGCCGGTCTCAGGACGCTTCTGTGTGGGAATTGTCGATTAAAACGCGGGTACCGCATCGTGTGGTACCGCGCCGCAGCACAGGGAAGGAAGTCAGCTACACGCGTGACTTGCGAGCTGTCGACCCGAAGCCACGGCGTACGCAACCACACATAGATCAGTGAGCAACCATCACTCTTCGCGTTGGAAAAGACGAAAGTCCAAGGTCGCAAGCGTTTCCACTTCGGCTGCTCGGCCGTCCGCGAGGTAAGGACGGTAGCGCCACCCGCGAACGGCAGACAGAGCAGCTTCGCGCAGCATGGGGTCGCCGCTGACTACATGCGCATCGATGACACGCCCATTACGTCCTACCAGCGCCTGCACGATCACCTTGCCCTGTATACCTGCTTCGCTCGCTGCGACGGGGTATACAGGCGCGGGCGCCGCCAGGAGGTTCGCCGCCATGATGCCGGTAGCAGAAATGTAGATCCCTTCCCGCGCGGATACGGAGGATCGTTGCGCGTTCCGGAAATCGGGCTCGGCATCACGTTCAGACGGAATCGATGAATCGTCCGATGCCACAGCGCCCTCGCTTGGTGACTGTGCAGAGGCACGGCCCGCGAATCGTGAGGAGGCGGGCTCGGCACGCGCATGCGCGAGAGGGCTGTCAGCGCCGGGGAGCGGGTCGGGAGGACGAAGCTCCATGACTGACGGGGCGGTGTTGGCTAATGCCGATGTTGCCCGGTTCGGAGGGGTGATAGCAGGCAGGCCGTACGGGCTCGGCTTTCTCACGGTGGCTCGGCTTGCAAGGGTACTGGTCGCCTGCATCGCTGCCGCTCCTTCCTTCGCGTTCTGCCGGCCATGTGGGAGAAAGGCGAACAGCGACGCGAGCAACACAGCCCCCGCGCCGACAACGGAGTACGTTCGCCTGCGGCTCGTGAACAGGGGCAGTGCCCGGTATTGGGGAAAGATACCTTCGTCGGTGTTGGC
Source organism: uncultured Acidobacteriaceae bacterium (assembly GCA_964242225.1). Taxonomy (GTDB): domain Bacteria; phylum Acidobacteriota; class Terriglobia; order Terriglobales; family Acidobacteriaceae; genus Granulicella. The sequence continues at coordinate 27,434 of CAXTAE010000006.1, read as the reverse complement.
GGCCTCTGTCGCGTCGCCAAAGCCAGCATCAATCGTCTCCTTGATGGGGATTGCCGCGAGGGACGGGTCTGCCGGGTACTCGGGACGCGCTATGCGCACTTCGTTCGCGACAGGGCACAACGGCGCTGATGTTTCAGAAAGCGAGTTGCGTTCTGGCCAGACGTGCACCTCTTCGATGAAGCGGTTTGGCGGGCACCCATTGATTCTGTTCAGTGCAGGTTGAAGCTGGGCGAAGGTGTCTTCGACCTCAGCGCGCCTCTCGTGCGCCGCAACCACGGTGGGTACATGCGGCCGAGTGGAAGCCTCGCTGCAGGTTCTCTGCATGCGCGCTGATGCTCGCAGGCGAGTTCTGGGTGCGTCTTCTGCCAAACGGGACCGTAAGGGACCGTCAGGAGAGCTCTTCCAGTAGGTGCGCAGAGCCGCATCAAGGAACAGCAATAGCTGTCGAACTGGTCCTTGCGAGGTGGGCGCTTGCAGGTCGACCTCTGGACCGGCGATTGCCGCCACCATCAACTCCAGCAGCGCAGCCTGAGTCAGTCCCTCGCCCTCGCGGAAGAGGACCGAACGAATCTTTGCTGAGACCTCGTCGGCCAGAGCCGCTCCGTGGGCGAGTTCCGCGGCGAGGGGGCCAAGAGTCTCAGGCGTGCCAAATGGCTGCCCGTGGCTGGCCAGCAGATCCTGGATCTCCTCGATATACGGCTGGAGGTGGATGGACAACTCACGAAGATTCGGCGACGAAACCATGGGCCCTCACTTGCACTCCGAACCTTCTCTCCATCTCGGGTCGTTCGCGGCGCGGCACCAGCAAGCTGAGGCAGCTAGATAACAAGAAACCCACTCCCGATGGGTTGTTGCGGTCATTATGTAAGCACAGGCTAATGGTGAAGCCGGAACTTCACAAAGACAATTGTTTCCACGTCCGTCGGTCGACCGTCCAGCATGAAGGGCCGGTACCGCCATCGCTGGACCGCATGCTCTGCAGCTCCGCGAAGCAGGCGATGCCCTTCCAGAGCGTGGGTCGCCACCACAAATCCGGTATGTGAGACCACGGCCTGCAGAATGACTTCGCCCTCCACATGCGTCAGTCTCGCCAAGGCGGGATATTCGGGAGCCGGTGCGGACAGCAAATTCGCACTCATCATTCCCGATGACACGGAAAATAGGCCCCCTCGGGCGCCATGGCGCGAGGAGGGGGAAGAGGAGAAATCACGAGCGCGTGCGATCCGCTCCTTTGTTACTTGCCGAGATGCACTCTGGCTTGTTAGCCCATTGTCGCTTCCAGAACCTACGTTATTAGGCCCAAACTGAGCATTGTTTGCACGCCCAGGCTCCACAGTCGTTACCTCGTCGGCGGGGCTGCTTTGCTCCGCATTCAGGCTGTCTCCGGCCTTCGCTGCGATGATGCTTGCGGTACCCGGCGCTCCGCCCGTAGCAGTCGCAGGCGTTCCGGCGTTTGACTGCACACCCGGCGGGCTGCCGGCCACCTGCTCTCCGGCGTTTACGGTAGATGCCTGTCCAGCCTGGGGCAACGGCTCTCCCACGATCCCTGGGTGGGCAGCCGTCGCCGGAGCCGCCGTGACCGCAGGATTGCGCATTTCTTGCTTATGTGTGGAAAGCAAACCGACTGCCAGAAGCAGCAGAACGACACCGGCCCACAACGTCGCTTGGCGAGACAAAAAGCGGCTCTCCGTTCGCGAACGCGGGACCCTCTCCGTAACCGGCTTTCCGGTCCCTGTGGAAGGCTGGGGTCGCGTCTCTGCGGGGCTCTTCTGTAGCGGCGGAGACACAGGTTGCTCAGGCCATGCGGGATCAGGCTGCCTCTGCTCGATTGCGGCAGCGCTCGGCGCTGCACCGGCAGACGTATGTAGATCCGGAGACTTCTCTCGCTCCATGGCAGGTTCATGAGTACCGGAACGCTCTGGGGCTGGATCTCGCATCAGGGTAGACGCAGACCTGTGCGGCTCCTCGGTCCCGAACCGACTTTGAACAAGGACTTCATCGGAAGCTGCCGCAAACGAAGGTGTCTCAGCTTTGGCCGGCGCCACAGTGATGTAGCTGGACGGTTGCTTTTGTTCGACCGGGCCGGTTTCGGTCGCCGTGGCGGCAGCCGCATCGGGGGCTTGCGATTTGGGGAGGCCTTCCAATGGGGGATGAAACGACGCGTCAGACGTGGGTGTCGCGGCGGACGACGCATCGGACGCCCTTTTGCGCATGGATAGCAGCACCACGTTAACGAAGACGAGTAGCTGGCCTAGCGGCTCATGTAGGTCCTCGGTCGTGCCGTCGATCCCAGGACCGCCCACCGCCAGCGAAAGTACCTCCATAAGTTCTACCCGACTCACTTGCGTTCCTTGGCGGTGAATGATGTCCCGCAGCGCAGACGCCAGTTCGTCGTGGAGAACTCCAGGTACAGAGACACGTTTAGCCATCGCGGCAAGGTCTCCGGGCAAGCCTGAGTGGACCGCGTGCGCTGCCAAAAGGATCTGCAAATGCTCAATGTCTGGAGCGAATCGTCGGGCGAGACTTTCGAGAATCGTCGGCTGACTCGCCATACAGCTTTGGATGCAGGCTGGCGTGCTTGTTGCTCGTAACTTGGTGTGTCTTCTGCGTATGCAACCGCCACGGTGCAGCAACTAACAAGCACTTTCATCCTTAATGTGAATTGGCCCCTTTCCGGCGATAGAAGCTGCTCCTGTGTTCTATCGACCAGAACCCCCGAAGCATGAATGCTGCCAAGAGTGAACCTGCTAGAAACGGTCCCGAAACAGGACTCACCTGCGGAGCCTCCCAAAATGGGAGCATCGTGTGTGAGGCTGTCGCTTTTTCTTCGCCTGCTCAAGTAAATAGCGGTAGCCTGAGTCTCAGCTGCACACCAGCAACTAATCCCACAAAAGGATGGGAAAACGCGTGAAAACTTTATTGCTGTCTTTGTTCTTCGCTGTTGTTTGCGCCACGGGACACGCTGACTCTATTCCATATGCCACAGCTGGCACGATCGCTCCCCAAACGACTATTTACGCGAGCACTAGTGGAAGCGTGGATCTCTTTTTTTACGGCAGCACAGCAGGTTATACGGACTATGTGGGCCTCTTCGATCTCCAGACCGGATACAACAGTGGCTTGCTCTTTGACAGCAAAACCACGTCTGCAGGAACGGAGGCAGTAGTCGGAGCCGCTCCTGGGCAAATCAACGCAGGCGATCAACTGCTCGTCTATATTGACTCACCGGAAGGGATCTTTACTTCCAAGTCGCAATACAGCGCCGACGGTGTCAATCACGCTTACATCGCGAGCTCTGCCGGAAGTGTTCTGAACGGCATCGAGGTGCCGCCAGGGCTCTTCGTCGGCATGGAAGATGAGGCATCGGGACACTCTGATCTGAACTACAACGATGAAGATCTCGTGATCACACACGCGGCTACAAGCGTCACGCCCGAGCCATCGTCGCTGCTCCTGCTAGGGACCGGCTTCTTCGGCCTGGTGGTGTTGCGGTTGCGTCAGCGAGTTTTTAGAGCCAAGGTCGACGCTCCACAAGTACACGGGTAGCGTTAGCTTCGTTATGGCGTCATCTGCACATGGCGGAACGTAACTGCCTGCAGCGCTGTTGTGCTGTGAGAACAGACGCCGAGGCCGACGTACACCGAGCCCTGCATTGGGATGGTGATCGACGGGCCTGCCGAGGCGCTGCTGTTACCGGAGACCACTGTCGCGGTGTACAGATCGCCTTTGCGCGTGATCTGCAGACGCTTCACTGCCGTCTGGGGCAGGTCCGTATCCTTGGTCTCGCCTCCTGCCGTGAGCCGGTACTGCAGCGTAACGTGACCGTCGCCGTGAACGGCGATGTCAGCATAGGGTGATCCGGGATCAAGACTCTGCCGCACCATGAGCATGCCTTTGGCCTTTGGGTGTGTACTTGGCTGCGACACCTGCACGTCCGCTACAAGTGCCGCGTCACCGGTGATCTTGGTCCAGGTAAAGCGGAAATCATCCGCGGCTCCCCATACGTCTGCTCCGCCACCCTTAACCGTATAGGTCTGGGTTGCGGGGTCGTAGTTGCTCGATCCTAACTGCGCCTGACCGATGTCGCCGGAACCCTTGAAGATGCCTCCGACACCGCCGTCAGACTGTTGTGACGACACGAGTGCCGGGGTAAGCAGGATGGCGGCGAAAAGAAGGGCTGAGCGAGAGGTCATCATAAGTCGCCCAACTATAGGGGAGCCCGCGTACGGAGGGCAACCTCTCTCTACGAAGCGATCGCCTCAACTGGAAGCTCGGCTATGCTGAGGGGTATGTCTCGCACAGTGTTGGTTACGGGAGCGTCACGCGGCTTGGGCGCCGCCATGGCGCTGGCGCTCGCGGAGGCGGGGCATCGCGTCGGGGTCAACTACCTTGCAAGCCGCGCGCGGGCTGAAGAGCTATGTGACGGGCTGCGAGTGGCAGGTTACCACGCGCAAGCCTTTCAGGCAGATGTGCGCGATGAAGCGGAAGTGGAGCGCCTCACTGGAGAGATAGCAGCGGCATTCGGTCCGATCGAAGTGCTGGTCGTGAACGCGACTGGTCACCAACCCATGCTGTCCATCGAAGACCAGACCTGGGATGCATATCTAGAGCAGCTGGAATTCTTCGTTAAGTCGCCTCTTCTGCTCGCAAAGGCCGTTCTAAGTGGGATGCGACGATCAGGCTTTGGCCGGATCATCCAGATCGGAAGTGAGGTCGTTGAACTTGGCAACCCGCGGTTTGCCAACTATGTTGCCGCGAAAGCTGCGCAACTCGGGCAGACTCGTTCGTGGGCACGGGAGCTTGGGCCTGCCGGCATCACGGTAAACCTCGTGGCACCCGGCTGGATCCCTACAGAACGCGCACTGGATGCAACCGCGGCTGAAGCCGAGGCCTACGCGCGTGCGGTGCCGCTACGCAGGATGGGACTGCCGGAAGAAGTAGGCCGGGTCGTTACCTTTCTGGCGAGTGATGCAGCCAGCTTCATCAACGGGCAGAAGATTGCAGTAAACGGCGGCAACACACTGGAGTGAACCGCTTGCGGCGCCAGCATCGCTTAGTCGGGAGACCCGGGTAGGGCCTGGACCTCCCCGTCTGCGGATTTCCAAAGAGTGCTTCGGCGGAAAGTGATCGAAGATACTGCCCACCGCTTTCTGCACCAGCGCGATGTTTTCTTCGTTGTTCTTATTTATGTCAGCGGTACGCGCCCGCGGAAGACCTGGTTGTGGGTACCCGTGTCGTAGAGATCGATGATCAGCGTACCAACGGTTGCTTGTTCCACGGTGGTGTTGCTCCCATTGTCGCTGCCGCATCCATCGCTGATGCCGCCCAGCCACGCCAACCGAAGCCCGACCCAAGACTGCTGTCGAAGATGTTTTAGGCTGCGGATCGTGTACGCCGCCAATGCCCGCATAGGTGAGGTCTTCACCTGCGCGAACGAGAAAATGTGGTGACCTCTCAAAGGAGCATGGTGGGCGAAATGGGTGTCTCCCTACTGCCTGCGCAGGGCCGGCGATACCACCAGGATGAGGGAAGCGGCCGTGCTGCAGACTGTCGTGCGAAGTGTCTTCTCTAATGATGAAGTCTCTTGGCCCAGGCATAGAATCCATAGCTCGCAAGAGAGAAGATGGGACGAGACACAGGTCTTCCCGGGGCGAATGTCGCCCGGGGCGAACTAGCGCAGGTTGTTATTGGGCTGCATAGGCAATGTGAAGTGAAACGTTGAGCCCTCACCCACACGGCTTGTCGCCCAGATATGGCCCCGGTGCTGCGTGATGATGCTGCGGCAAATCGCCAAGCCAAGTCCCGTACCTCCCATAGCGCGCGAGTCGGAGGCGTCTACCTGCTTGAAGCGATCAAAGATGGTCTGCAGCTTATCCGTCGGAATACCCCGGCCATGGTCCTGCACCTCTATCAGGGCCTCGTCGGGCATCACCGCAGTCGCCGTCAGCTTGATCTCATGGGGGATCGTGGAGGCAGGAGGCGAGAACTTGATCGCGTTGGAAATCAGGTTGGTAAGCATCTGCAGGATTCGGTCTGGATCGCACCAGACAACGACGTCGTTCGACTCGAGCGTGAAGCGAATGTTGGCCTGCGCTGCCGCTTGGTGGAGGTTGTTCGTGGCCCGCTTGAACAGTTCCTCTACGGAGCAACTGCAAAGGTGCAGCTGCGACTTACCCGAGCCGATACGCTCGAGATCAAGAATGTCGTTAACGAGTCGCACCAGCCGGTCGGTGTTGCCCACGGCGATCTCCATCATGCGCTCGGCCTTCTCCGGATGCTGTCGCAGCGCGCCGCCGGCGATCAGCTCCAGGGCACCGCGCAGGCTGGTCAGGGGAGTGCGCAGCTCGTGCGACACAGTGGAGATGAACTCATCCTTCATCTTGTCCAGCGCATAGCGCTCGCTGATGTCGGTGAAAGCGACCACCACACCCACGGCGCGTTCGCCTTCGTCCTCAGGTCGTTGCAAGCCGTCCAGGCTCGGCGCCTCGATCTGCGGGCGAGCGACGTAGGCCACAGGAAAGGAGCTGCCGTCCTTGCGCCAGAAGACCTCATTCGCGACACGGATCGAGTTCAGGTCATGCACGCTGGCGCGGATCGGGCATTCGCTCTCGGGATACGGGGAACCGTCCGCTTTTTTGTAGTGAATGAGCTCGTGCATGTTGCGGCCCAGCAGTTCCTCGGGCCGGTAGCCCAGCATCTGTGCCGCGGCTGGGTTGATGACAGTCACGCAACCCTCCAGATCCACGCCGTAGATGCCGTCGCCGATAGACTCCAGCACGGAGTTTGACTGGCGAATGAGGGAGTGAAGCTGCTCTTCGGCGCGAACCTGATCAGTGATGTCGATGGCGAAGCCCAGCACGTACTGGGCCGCACCATGGGGCTTTACGAGCCGGTTCCGGTAGGCGAGCACGCGCTCCTCACCATCCCTGTGCTGCAGGTGCATCAATCCCTGCGCCTCGCCGACGGTCCGCAGAGCCTCGAAATACTGCTTGAGAAAGTGTTGTTTTTCGGCATGCAGGAAGGTATGTAGAGGATGGCCCACAACCTCGTTGACTCCCCTACCGAATATCTGAGCTCCATGCTCGTTGATGGAGAGCATGCGGCCATCGAGATCATGCGTACAAACCAGCCCGAGCGACCCCTCAACGATCTGGCGATAGCGCGATTCGCTCTCCCGGATAGCACCCTCGGCCACGCGCTGAACCGTCACGTCCAGCCCGGTCGCAATGATGAACGCCACCTGTGAGTGGCTATCGAGCAGCGCAGTTGCCGACCAGGAGATGCGCCGTCGTGTGCCGTCGGAGGCGAGCCAGAAGTTCTCAAAGGTCGTTGGAAAGTTTCCTTGGCGAATCTTCTCGAAGCCCTCGATGTAATCGGCAACGTCATCTTCGGGAATGAGCCGCTCCCAGGCGTACCTGCCGATCAGTTCGCTGGAAGCGTAGCCGGAGATGATCTCGCAGGCGCGGTTGAAACGAACGATGCGGCCGGCGGTGTCAAACACAACAACGAGAGCGCCCACAGTATCGAGCACGGCGGCGACAAAGTTGCGCTCTACCGTAAGCGCCGCCTCTACACGCTGTTGCGCGCGGGCAGCACGACTGGTGTCCCGTACCCGTATCACCAACTCCAGCCGGGTGGTCACCATATGGCTCAGGGCTTCGAGCGAGTCAATCTGCGACGGGCTCAGTTTGCGCGCTGGACCGTCCAAGACGCATACGCAGCCGATCGGCACACCCTTGGGAGTTTGTACGGGAGCGCCGGCGTAGAAGCGGTACTCCCGCTCCCCTAGCGGGATGCCCGCCGGTGCGTATTGGGGGTCGCGTCGGGCATCCGGTATCTGGTAGACCCCCTCGGCCTCGACCGTCGTCTCGCAGGGGATCGTGTGCCGCGGCAGTGAATCTACCTCCACGCCTGACCTGCCCAGCAGGATGACCTGCTCCCGATCAAGGATCGTGACCATGCCGATCGGTGCATTGCACACTTGCGCGGCCAACCGTGCAATGTCGTCCAGGGCAGGGTCGCGCGGCACGGCACCGAGATCATACTGCTCGGCTGCCTGAAGGCGTCGCTCTTCGTCTTGTGCCAGGGTAGGGGTCATCTGCAATCTGAGAATAGAAAAGCCACTTGGGTGTGGCTGTCCCACTTTCGCTTAAGGTGCATCTCCGGTCATTGCCTTCCGGTCACGTTATGCAGCTCTCCCCCAAGTGGGCGAAGGAGGTGGTAGATGCAGCTAAAGAGTGCAATTACAGTAAGTTCAGTGATGTTAGGCCCGAAGCATGACCTGTCCGCCTTCAGGACACGGGCAACCCCTTTTGGGAATGAGCCCCGTACCAGATTTGGTTCCACTTATCCACGCCTTTCTTTCTCAGCACCCGCTTGGCTACTTGCCGCGCGGAGAGGACCCGCGCATACTCGGGGAAACAGGGGTAGGCAAGTACTGAAACATGTACCCCGGTGTTAGCAGGAGGGCTGCCGTGACGGAGTATCGACGCCAGGATGTGCTGCGCATCCTTCGCCTGCCGGCGCGGCAACTGGAGATGTGGGAGAGGGCTGGTTTGATCGCCCCGGCCGAGGTCTACGCTTTTGATGCTATCTCACAGCTGCGCAAGCTTCGTGAGCTGGCCGCCACGCGGATCTCCGCGAAGAGCATTCGCCGTTCGGTGGAAGCCATGGGGCGTGTGGCCGGACTGGCGCACCCGTTGTCCGAGGCGCTGATTGCTCCACATAGCGCCCGTGTGGCCTTCCGGCAGGGCGGAGCGCTGATTGATCCGCTGACCTCGCAGTTGGCTTTTGACTTCGATATGAACGTGGTCGGCGCCCCGGCTGTGCTGTGCAGGATATCCAACCAGCCCTCCATTACGCCGTTCGAGCTGCAGGAGCTGTTTCAAAAGGCTGTGCGCCTTGAGGAACGGCCTGAGTCGCTGGGTGAGGCCAAGCTCATCTATGAAGGGCTGCTGCAGTTGGCGCCCGGCCATGCCGCCAGCGCCATTAACCTGGGGACGATCTGCTACAACGAGCGCAACTACCCGCGCGCCGAGAAGCTGTATCGCCGCGCGACCGAGGCTGACCCGGAGTACGCGCTGGCCTTTTTCGACCTGGGCAACGTGCTGGATGAGCAGGCCCGGCTGCCGGAGGCGATCGAAGCCTACGAGCGTGCCCTGGCGCTGGTGCCGCAGTATGCGGATGCTCACTACAATCTGGCGCTCGCCTACGATCGGCTGACAGAGCGACGCAAGGCGCTGCGGCATTGGACGGCTTACACGCGGCTCGATCCTTCGGGGCCGTGGTCAAGCCATGCGCGCTCGCAGGCGAAGCGGATTCTGGCATCTGAAGGTCTGGCGATTGTGAGCCGGCACGGGCGCACTATGCGCATTGCGGGATAGGGCACCCTCCCCCCCGTACTTCAAGCTTAAAGTGCTTGAAGGATTGAACTTAAGCGGGTCCTCCAGCATGGGACGGCTTCACCGCGCCGGGGTGTCCCTCCTCTTCCTGCCTAGTGCTACGTTACCGGACTGGACAGGTAATCTGTGCAAGCGGACTTCGGGACTGGGCGAAATACAGCGGTCTCTCCACTGCGCTTCGCTTCGGTCGAGATGACGGGGTTGTGGAGATAGGCTGTTACGCGTGGCAACCGGGAAAGTGCTCCCATTTGCAACACTTCGGTTGCTTCAAGCGCCGAAGCGGTACACTCCTGCCTAAACCAAGTTTGTAGCCGAATCCTCACACCCAGAGTCACCCAGGAGTACCGCTGCCCATGGCCGCTTCGCCCGCTTTCCGCCCGTTTGTGTCCCCCAGTGAGAGCCGGAAGGAGTTGAGCCTGCGAGCGTTGCTGCTGGGCAGCGTATTTGGCGTCATCTTTGGCGCGGTGACGGTGTATGTGGGCCTGCGGGCGGGGCTGACCGTAGCGGCGAGCATCCCGATCTCGGTGCTTTCCATCTCGATCCTGCGGGCATTTGGGAAAGCTTCGATTCTTGAGAACAACATCGTGCAGACGACCGGTAACGCCGGCCAGTCGATTGCTTCTGGCGTGATTTTCACGCTGCCGGCGCTTATCTTTCTTGGCTTCGACCTACAGAGCTTTCGCATCTTCATCCTGGCGCTGTTCGGTGGCTGGCTCGGTGTCCTCTTCATGATCCCGTTGCGGCGGCAATTGATCGTGGAGGAGCATGGGACGCTGACCTACCCCGAAGGCACGGCTTGCGCGGATGTGTTGCAGGCGGGGGAAAAGGGCGGATCTTCGGCGAGTCGGGTGTTTCTGGGGTTAGGTCTGGGTGGGCTGTATACCCTGCTGCAAAACGATAATCTGCTCGGGCTTTTTCCGCCGACACCGAACTATGAGCCCAACCTTGACCCGCGAGGGCAGCAGATCCTGCGCGGGGGCGCCATTCGCGCGGACGTGACGCCGGAGTACCTGGGCGTGGGCTACATCATTGGCATCCGGGTCTCGGCCATCTTGTTGGCCGGGGGCGTGTTCTCGTGGCTGGTGCTGATGCCGGCGATCGTGTTCTTTGGCCGGCACCTGCCGGGGCCGCTGTATCCAGGTACGGTGCCAATCGATCAGATGAGCCCGAGCGATCTTTGGAAGACCTATGTGCGGCCAATGGGTGCAGGGGCGGTGGCGGCCAGTGGGCTGATTACGCTGCTGCGAACGGCGCCCACGATCGTGAGCGCGCTGACGCAGGGTTTTGGGGAGATGCGGAAGAATAAACGCAGATCCCCTGCGGGGATGACAGAGAAAGCAGGGTCTGAGCCGTTTGAGGATGCGAATCTGAGCGTGGCCAATCTCGGCACTGCGGCGGTGGTGGCAGACAGCCGCGAGGTACGCGGGGAACGTCCGGATGTGTCCGATGGTGGGACACGGCTACGCACCGAGCATGATCTGCCGATGAGTGTAGTAGCGGGGGGATGTCTCGCGCTGATGGTGTTGATCGTGCTTTTTCTGCAATTCAAGCCAGTGCCGGGAGCGCAGGTGGGGCTGTTGGCCAATGTGGCGGCGGCGCTGCTGGTGATGGTGTTCGGGTTCCTGTTCGTCACGGTGAGTGCGCGCATTGTGGGCATTGTGGGCTCGAGTGCAAGCCCGGTCAGCGGCATGACCATTGCGACGTTGATGGCCACCTCAGCGATCTTTCTTGTAAAAGGATGGACGGCTCCGGCGTTTGGTGCACTGGCGATTACGATCGGCGGCATGGTTTGCATCGCCGCGTCGAACGCGGGCGATACTTCGCAGGACTTGAAGACCGGCTACCTGATTGGAGCGACACCCTGGAAGCAGCAGGTGGCGGTGATGGTGGGCGTGATCGTGAGTGTGTTTGCGATCGGGCCGACGCTAAGCGCGATGAACAAGGGCTTTGAGAGCTTCCAGCGATTGCAGACGCCGCGACAGGTGATTCTGAGCGCCCTGCCGGACGGGGTGCAGAACCAGGGGCCGTTTACGCGCGACAGCTTCACGGTTACGCCCCATGGGCTGAGTAAGGCGGCGGCCGGCGTGCCCAAGGAGACGGTGACGGGGGCGCGGCACCTTCTACTGCTGAATGCGATTGGATCGTCGGTGCTGGAAGACGGAAAGTACCTCTACAACCCGGACACGGGGCGCATCGAGATCCAGTGGGTGCAGGGTATCGGCAGCGAAAGCGCGGCGGCGCCGCAGGGGCGGCTGATGGCGACCGTAATCAACGGCATTCTTTCGCGGAAGTTGCCATGGAGCCTGGTGCTGCTCGGCGTGGCACTGGTGATCGGCATCGAGCTGCTAGGGATCCGCTCGCTGACGTTTGCGGTGGGGGCGTATCTTTCGATCGGGACGACGCTGGCGATCTTCTGCGGCGGTGTGGTGCGGTGGATGGTGGATCGCGCGGCGCTGAAAGCCGGGGTCGGTGCGGCTTCGGGGCTGGAGAGCGAGATTTCTTCGGGGAGCCTGTATGCTTCGGGGCTGATTGCTGCCGGTGGGATCATGGGGCTGATTGGAGTCGCCACGAAGATTTATGAGGATGTGAGTGGGCATACGGTGCCGCACTTTTCTACGGGGAATCCGTTCTATAAGGATTGGGTGAGTGTGGTGATGTTTGGGATGCTGGCGTTCAGTTTGTTTTATTTTGCGCGCAAGCCGGTGGCGAGTGCGGAGGCGGTGAAGGAGTCGTAGCTAATGCACTGCACTTTGCGTAGGCGGCAGGCGTCGGGGCCTTCCGCCGCGGCTTCGCGTTCGATTGGTGGGGTGAGCTTAGTCGTGCTGTGTTGAAGAGGGTTGCTGCAAGAAGTCAGACATTTCGGCAAGCTCATTGTGCTTCTTTGGTAGTGTCTCAGTTGAGCGACACCCCTGCTTGCAGCCCCGACCCCGGCGCGGCGTTACTGAACGCATGGCAGAGGGCGATGAGCCGTCGGCATTTCCGACCCCGTTGGGAGCTTCGGAGGAACAGCGGCTCGCGAACTGAGCCTTGAATAATACTGTGAGTCGTATGCACGGCCAGAAGAAGAGACGCAAGCGGTCCTTAGAAGGGACGCTCTCCGTAGATGGTGTTGACCTGAAATGGCAAGTGACGAGCGAGCCGCAGTGGACCACAGAAGACGGCTATCGGGGAGTGCGCATCTCTGTCCAGACCAACGAAGAGAGTCACAGGGAACTTATTCTGCAGTATCCGATGCCCAAGAAGAGAGTGGGTATCGGTATTCCGCAGCTCCCCCAAAGGCCAGAGGTTTCCGCGAAAATGGTCGAGGATGGCGTTCGTGAAGGTATTCACGGAGGCTGGCAACCGCAGTCACGCGGCAAGGCATTTGTTCACCATGTTCAACAGCTTTCAGACTGAGACACCACCAGACTTTGCCTCGAGATCGTTCGGTGACCCAAGTCGAGATGACAGGTTTGTGGTGCAGGAGAACGCAAACTTTTCGTCGGGAATGACAGCCAAGTGTGCGGCTTTGCCATGATGCTCTAGTTGTTTCTTGACGGGGCCAAAACCGGCGCGAATGTGGGGTCGCAGGCCGGTGGGGTGGTGTTGGCGAGGGCGGGTGTGGCTGTTGGCCAGTCGGCTGGCTTGACGATTTGGGCGTCGTCGCCGATGCGGAACTTGCCGCGTTTTTCGTAGATGACGGTGTCCGCGACGATGATCTCGGGCTGGATGACGAGCAGTGTGGCCAGGTAGTAGTGGTTGGTGAGGAGGGACTCGGCGGCGCCGCGGATGGGGCGGCTGCGGCGGAGGCTGCCGGGGAGTTGGGGGATCTCGTAGACGGCAAGGTGGAGCTCGGGGTGGGTGTGGCCGTCGCGGTCGACCTCGCGCGCGAGGGTTTTGGGCGTGGTCATGTCGAAGTCGGCGAGGACGTTGCGTTTGAGTGCCTCGGGCGGTAGGGCCAGGCGAAGCAGGTCGGCGGCGAAGTCAGCGCAGTTGGCGCGGCCGAGGGTGTAGGCGCGGTGGTTGGGGCGGTCGTTGAGCCAGGCGAGCATGGAGGTATCCTGCTCCGGCGTGGTATCGAACGCGTACATGAGCAGGCGCCGATCGTAGGCGGCGCCGATACCTTCCTCCCAGTCACCGTAGGGAGGCGGCCGTAGATCGCCGTGATGGTCGGGGAGCTCGGGGACGAGAGTGGCGAGGTGCGCTTGGCGGTAGCGCTCGCGCAGGTCCGCTTCGACGGCGGCGGTCATGAAGCGGGGGATTGCGTCGGGGGCAGTGGGAGTTTCGGTGCCATAGAGGAAGACGGGCAGCGGGAAGGCCATCCAGTCGAGCTCCGGGTGGCGGAGGTCGTGGTAGCGGGAGACCACGGCGCCGAGCTCGCCGGGGCGGCAGGGGCGGAGCTTGACCGCGGTTTCCACGCAGGCGTTCGCGAGGTAGATACTGGCGTGACCCTGCGGCATCATCGTGCCGAAGGAGCCGAAGGGCTCGCCGACGATCAGCGCCATGCGGGCATGCGCAGCCGTCGTCCCCAGCAGAGATGCCAGAAGAGCCACAGTGCGTAGGAGCGTTCTGCGCAGGGAACTCATCACGTGAAAAGGAAGACTCGGTAACACTACGTTTGGATGCGCGTGGAGCGTCGAATACTGGTGGAGTACCGCCCTTGACCACCATTGTTACCCTTGCGCTCCAAGATGACGTGCAGCGCTGGTTTGAAGAGCAGCGCCAGGCGTACTTTCCGCCCGCGATGAATCATATTCCGGCGCATCTCAGCCTGTTTCACAGCCTGCCGGGCGATGCGACGACACGGCATGTTCTGGAGGAGGCAGCTGCGGCGCAGAAGCCGTTCGCATTGCAGATGGATGGGGTACGGTCGATGGGCCGGGGCGTGATGTACACGCTGACCAGTCCGGAACTAATGGCGTTGCATCGTCGATTGTCGGCCAGCTTCACCCCGTTTTTGATTCCGCAGGATAAGCAGCCGCTGCGGCCGCATGTCGTCGTGCAGAACAAGGTAGAGCCGGGGGAGGCCAAGGCGTTACTGGTGCAGCTGCAGGCGGGATTTCACTCGCGCGCGGTGCAGGCTACGGGCTTGTTGTGGTGGGAGTATCGTGGCGGACCGTGGCGAAAGCTTGAGGAGTTTCGCTTCAATGCCAAGGTGGGTTCGTCGCCGCAGACATCGTAGCCAGATCCCGCGAAACTGCGCTAAACTGACCGGCAAGTTTGGAGGCGCCGCATGAATCTGCATGAGGTCGCGAGACGGATGGCGGTTGTGGCGAATGTGCTGATCAGCCTCAGCCTGTTCCTGACGGTGATCTCCTGGCACATCAGCCTGGCGCTGTTTGCCGCGTGCTGGGTGCTGTATGCGATGGCGTGGATTCTTGAGGGTGGCGCGGTAAAGCGGGAGCTCTCCGCTACCAACTCACACTGACGGCTGGGTCTTTGGAGGAAGACCGACTGTTGTGGCGCCCCGGGCGGAATACAGGGGTCTCTCCACTGCGCTTCGCTCCGGTCGAGATGACAGTTCTGGGGCCAGGGGCTGCGGGTCTCTCTCTACGTCTTACGGCGCGGACAATGAAACCGTCCGCGCCGTAGAGATGACACCCCATTTCAGCCGCGAGCGGGTTAGAGCTCCAGGATGATCGGCATGATCAGCGGCCGGCGATTCGCGTTTTTCTGCAGGAATCGCTTGAGGTCGCCACGGATTTTGTCCTTCATCACACCGTAGTCGCGACGCTCTTCCTTGCTGGAGTCTTCGAGCGTGCGGCGGACGATGTCGCGGGCGTTGCGTAGAAGGTCCGGATCTTCGACAGCGAAGCCGCGCGTGGTGATCTCGGGCGAACCCTCGACCTCGCCACTCGATTTGTTGATGGCGATGATGGGCAGGAAGATGCCGTCGCCGCCCAGCTGCTTGCGGTCCTTGATGATGACGTCGTGCACCACATCGGCGGTGGAGTTGTTGTCGATGCAGACGCGGCCGGTGGTGATTTTGCCGGTCTTGTTGGCGGAGCGCTCGTCGAGGGTGAGTACGTCGCCATCCTCCAGCAGAATGACCTTTTCGGGCACGCCGGTGGCGGCGGCGAGCTCGGCATGACGCTTGAGGTGGCGGTAGTCGCCGTGCACCGGGATGAAGAACTTGGGGCGGACGAGGTTGATCATCAGCCGCAGTTCCTCCTGCGAGCCGTGGCCGGAGACGTGGATGAGGCCGTGGGTGCCGTCGTCGTTGATGACGCGGGCGTCGCGGCGCTCGAGGTGATCGATGACGCGATAGATCGCTTTTTCGTTTCCGGGAATGATCCGCGAGGACAGGACCACGGTGTCGCCAGCATCAATCTTGGCGAACTTATGGTTGTCGACGGCAGCACGGGAGAGGGAACTCATCGGCTCGCCCTGGGTGCCGGAGATGAGGATGCAGAGCTTGTCGTCGGCGTGGTCTTTAAGCTGGCCGGGGTGGATGATGAGGCCCGGCGGCGGGTCGAGATAGCCCAAGTCCTGCGCAATTTCGGCGCTGTTGTCGATGGAGCGACCGATCAGCGCGACCTTGCGGCCGTGTTTGTGGGCAAGCTCCATGGCGATGCGGATGCGATGGATGGAGGAGCTGAAGCAGCTGAAGAAAAGCTTCTTACGGGTTGCGGCGAAGATGTCGTCGAGGCGCGGGCGGACGGCCTTTTCGCCGGGCGTAAAGCCGGGGCGATCGACGTTGGTGGAGTCCTGCAGCAAGGCGAGGACGCCCTGTTTGCCAAGATCGGCGAATGCCTGCAGATCGAAGGGATGACCGTCGGGGGAGCTGAGGTCGATCTTGAAGTCACCGGTGTGCAGCACGGTGCCGACGGCGGTAGTGATGGCCAGGGCGACACAATCCACCAGCGAGTGCGTGACGCGGATGGGCAGGATGCTGAAGGGCCCGAGGGCGAAGCGCTTGCCGGGCAGGATCTCGATCAGCTCGGTCTTATCGAGCAGGCGATGCTCATCAAGTTTGCCTTCGACGTAGGCGAGGGTGAACTCGGTGCCGTAGACCGGCACATTCAGTTCGGAGAGGATCCACGGCAGGCCGCCAATGTGATCCTCGTGGCCGTGGGTGAGCACGATTCCGCGGACTTTGGAGCGGTTTTCGATCAGGTAGCTGATGTCGGGGACGACGATGTCGACGCCCAGCAGCTCTTCTTCCGGAAACATGAGGCCGGCGTCGATTACAAGAATGTCGTCGCCGATGCGGAGGGCCATGCAGTTCATGCCGAACTCGCCCAGTCCGCCCAACGGTATGATTTGCAGTTTATCTAATGCCATGGATCTTCAGTTTAGCTGATTGGCTCCGTGCGCCGTCGGCGAGGAGGCCGGGGACCGCAGAGAATTGTTTCCGGTGCGTTGATCAGCCTCCTAGATCCGAGGGCGCATCCAGGCCCGGTGAACTTGTGCCCACACTTTTGCGTGAGCCAAAGACCCTACGAGGCTGGGGCCTCGCTGCGCCCTGGCTAGATGGCGCGCAACAGCCGGCCTGGTAACAAGAAGATGCCGGAGATCAGGCCGAAAACGCCCTCGACGGCGACACCCAAGATGCGAAAGGGCAGCAGCACGATCCAGATCAAGGGATAGAGCACCAGCGCAAGCAGAGCCAACGGCCAGCAGACCACGCAAAGCAGAAAAAAGAGCAGAAGTCTCACCATGTCCTCCTCCAGTCTTTACGCAAGGCACCCTCCACTGGTTCCTGCGCCGGTTTACATGCCCGTCTAGCGGAGCAAATCCTCCAGCGCTGTCGAAAGATCCGTCTTCTCGTCCCGGTACTTGACGATCACCGGGGTGTAAACGGAAAGACCGAAGTCCTTGCCGGGGCCGTGCGTGATGGCACGCGAACCCGGAACGACAACCGCCCCCGCGGGAATGATGAGGGGCATGTCTCCACTGGCGCGCAGAACGGTATTGTTGGGCAGATCGAAGACTGGCGTACCGCGGGTGAGCACGGTGCCGGCGGCGAGCACGGCCCGGGCGCGGACGATTGTGCCCTCGTACACGCCAGTGTTGCCGCCGACGAGAACGTCATCTTCGATGATGACCGGCGAGGCGTTTACAGGCTCCAACACGCCGCCGATCTGGGCAGCCGCCGAGAGGTGCACGCGGGCGCCGATCTGCGCACAGGAGCCCACGAGCGCGTGCGAATCAATGAGGGTGCCCTCGCCGACGTAAGCACCGACGTTGACGAACGCGGGTGGCGCGAGGACGACGCCTTTGGCGAGAAAGGCGCCGGAGCGTACAGAACTGCCGCCGGGCACGATGCGAACGCCTTGCTCTGGCGTGAAGCGACGCACGGGGAAGGTCGCCTTATCGACGAAGCTGAGGATGGAGGTGGATTGAGCCTCAGAGCCGTTCATGGTCTCCATCCTGCCGAGGCGAAAGCCCAGCAGAATACCGCGCTTGACCCAGGCGTTTACGCGCCAACCTGTGGGGGCGGTCGGATCGGGTTCCGCAGAGCGCAGTTCGCCAGTCTCGAGCGCGGCGCGCAGCTGCAGGAAGGTGCTCAGAGCCTCGGGGTTGCCGACCGCTTCGGGGCCGAGGGAGAAGAGGTGTTCGATGGTTTCCTGCAGGGTGTCTTGTGCGGTCATGAATGGCTTGATTGTATCGAGGCGGTGAGGTGCCGTTCGATCGGGAACGTTGAATGATCGTCAGGGCTACGACGTGGTTGAGGATTGAGACTGTCGAAAATACAGGGGTCTCTCCACTGCGCTGCGCTCCGGTCGAGATGACAAGGTGAGTGGCGGTTCTTCCCGGTCAAAAGGACGGAGTGAGTGGCGCTGCTCTCCCGGTCGAGAGGACGGGGTGAGTGGCGGTTGGCTCCGGTCGAGAGGACGGAGTGAGTGGCGCTGCGCTTCGGGGGAGATGGCAGGGGTGAGTGGCTCTCACTCCGGGTCGGATTCCAGGTTCGTCGCTCTTCGCTTCGGCGCGATGGCGCAGGCGCGAGTTCCGAGTTACTAGAAGACCCGCAGATTACCGTCGCGTACCGGTTGATCGAACAGCAGCCCAAGCTCGCCGAGGATGCGTTCCAGCTTCCGTCGCGTGGGTGCCGTGACCGGGGTCATTGGCAGCCGCAGGTTCTCATGGCCGCGCCCCAGCAGAGTCAGCACGGCCTTGATGGGCCCCGGGCTGGGTTCGGAGAACAGGGCCTGGATCAGCTTGAAGTACTGGCGATTGATGCGTCGCGCTGCCACCCAGTTATCGGTCAAGCCAGCCTCGACCATGTGCGCCATCTGCTGCGGAATCGCGTTTGACGCCACGGAGATCAGGCCTACGCCGCCCACGGCGATGGTTGGCAGGCAAAGGGCATCGTCGCCCGCAAAGACGCGAAAGGCGCGGGGCGCCTGCGAGACGATCGCGATGATCTGCGACATGACGCCGCTGGACTCCTTAATGCCGATGATGTTGGCGAACTCGGTCAGACGCAGCACCGTATCCGGCTCCAGGTTTGCGCCGGTACGGCCGGGGATGTTGTAAAGCAGGATGGGCAGCTCCGTCGATTCCGCAACGGCGCGAAAGTGTTGGAACTGGCCCTCCTGACTTGGCCGGTTGTAGTACGGGTTGGCCATAAGAATGCCGGTCAGGCCATCGATTTGCGTCAGCTTGGCCACGTTCTCAATCGCCTGCGTGGTGCTGTTGTGGGTGGCGCCTGCGAAGACCGGCACGCGGCCCTGCGCCGCATTCACAGTGATTTCGACGATTCGCAGCCATTCGCGCTCGCTGAGCGTCGCCGTCTCGCCGGTCGTGCCGGCGGGAATCAGCAGGGAGATGCCGTTGGCAATTTGCCAGTTTACGTGCGCATGGAGTGCAGCCTCATCCACACCGCCGTCCTGGCGAAAGGGCGTTACAAGAGCGGTGCCGCAGCCTTGGAGTTCCATACCGGCCTTGAGTTTACGACGAATACGTCACCGGTGGCGGTGCCTGGCGGGCACGGGTCTCTTCGACGGTACGACGCGGCGCAAGACGCGGATCCGTTCGGGAAAGACAACACAGAAAGCAGACTGGGCCGGCTGACTTAAACCCAGTCGCCGTTGCGCATCAGGGGCTCAGCGGCTCCCGAGGCACTGACACCGTCGACGTGCACCTTCGGCCCGCCGATCATCCAGTCGACGTGGATGAGGCTCTCATTGGCGCCGAGGTTCGCGAGCTCTTCGGGACTCATCACCTCGCCCCCGAGAAGACAGGTGGAGTAGGCCTGGCCGAGCGCGATGTGCGAGGCGGCATTCTCATCGAAGAGCGTGCTGTAAAACAGCGTCCCGGACTGCGCGATGGGCGAGTGGAAGGGAACCAAGGCGACCTCACCAAGCTGACGCGCACCTTCGTCCGTCGAGATGAGTTTGTTCAGGGCCTCTTCGCCGGCCGTGGCGGAGGCATGCACGATGCGGCCATCCTTGAAGGTACATCGAATGTTTTCGATCATGGTGCCCCCGTGCGACAGCGGCTTGGTCGCCGAAACTTTGCCAGAAACACGATCCTTGTGCGGCGTGGTGAAGCACTCCTCGGTGGGGATGTTGGGCTGGCAGAAGACACCGTTGCCCGCGGTGGTGCCGCCGCCGGCCCAGAGATGCCGGTCGGCAAGTCCGACGGTCAGGTCCGTGGAGCCATCTTCGGCGAAGAAGTGCAGCGAGTGGAAGCGCTTGGCGTTCAACAGGTCCACGCGCTGCTTCAGATTCGCGCCATGCTCCTGCCACTCCGCCACGGGATCGTCGGAGGTGATGCGGGAGACGTGAAAGATGGCATCCCAGAGCTTGCCCAGGGCGAGCTCCGGCGGGTCGTGCGGGAACACCAGCGCGGCCCATGCCGGCGTGGCGGAGGCCACGATGGACCAGTTGATGGCGTGGCGGGTGATGAGGTCCATCGCCGGTTTGTTGGACCGGGAGTTGGCGGTGCTGGCGCGCGAAACCTTGTCGGCGTCCTGGCCGTTGAGAAGAGCGGGATCGGAGCCAGCGATGGCCAGGCGCGCGGCGCCCTCCCGGAAGGCCGTCGCTATCCCCTCGTGCATCCAGCGCGGAGCGTAGTCGAACGACGCGTCGGGCGCAAACTGGTAACGGGCAAGCGCCACGGCGTCATCGGAGAGCAGGGTTGTCACCAGCTTGGCACCGCTACGGTAGGCCTCGGCGACGATGAGGCGCACCAGCGGCAGCGCGTCGGTTGGCGCCGAGATCACCAGTTCCTGGCCGGCCTGCAGACCCAGACCGACGTGTACCGCGACCCCGGCGAGGCGATCCAACTTTTGTTCAAACGGCAGCCCGGCAAATTGGGCCTTCTCGACACCGCGCAAAGACATACGGGTCAGTTTACTTCGGAAGCGCGCTTGGCCAGACGGTCACTAGATCTTTTCGTAGATCTCCCCAAAGTCGTACACGCCGGAGCGACTGCCGGCCAGCCACTCGGCCGCCCGGACCGCACCCTCGGCAAACCCGCGCCGCGAAGAGGATTCGTGGGTTAGCAGGATCTTGTCCCCGGGGCCGCTGGCCTGCAGCACATGCGTGCCGATGGCGTCGCCTTCTCGCAGCGATTCGATCGGGACATCGTCGAGGCCGGTTGCCCTGGTTACCGCGTCACGCAGGTGCAGCGCGGTGCCGCTGGGCGCATCCAGTTTGGTCGCGTGGTGCGTCTCCGCGATGGTGAGGGTGTACCCGGCACGCGCCAGTTCGGCCGCCATGGTGCCCGCTAGCTTGAACAGAAGCTGGACGCCAATCGAAAAGTTGGTCCCGTACAGCAGGGAGGCGCCGCGGCGCTCAGCGAGTGCCTTGGCGTCGGGCAGCTTGTCGTACCAGCCGGTGGTGCCGACCACCATTTTTGCGCCATTGGCCAGGCAGGCGCGCATGTTCTGGACAACAGCTTCGGGCGTGGTGAAGTCGATGACGACGTCAAAGCCGGCGACAAAGGGAGCTGTGAGCGCTGCGGCGTTCTTGTTCTCAGTGGCGTCGAGCACATGGACGCTGTGGCCATGCTCGGAGGCAACGGAGGCGACGAGTTTGCCGGTCTTGCCGACACCGAGTACGAGGACGCGCATA
The DNA here is from genome assembly GCA_964242225.1 of uncultured Acidobacteriaceae bacterium. Lineage (GTDB taxonomy): Bacteria > Acidobacteriota > Terriglobia > Terriglobales > Acidobacteriaceae > Granulicella. The sequence continues at coordinate 6,031 of CAXTAE010000006.1, read as the reverse complement.
GGGAACTCCTAATTCTGGGAAGCGACGGGGCGCACGGCAACGGCTGGCGTGAAACGAGCTTCGGCCAGGGGCGCGGTATCGAAGACGGTCGGGTCGGGGTTATGGAAGAACTGCGCGTGCAGTGCGCGTACGGCCTCTTCCACGTCCTCTTCGTTGATCATGAAGCTCATATTGATCTCGCTGGCGCCCTGCGAGATCATGCGCACATTGACGTGCGAGATCGCGCTGAAGACCCGGCCGGCGATACCGGCGTGGCCGCGAATGTCCTCGCCGACCAGGCAGACCAGAGCCTTGTTGCCTTCGAACTTCACGTCGGCAAGCCGGCTCAGCTCGGCGCCGATAGCCGGCAAGGCCTCACGTGAATCCACCGTGACGGAGATCGACACCTCGGAGGTGGAGACCATGTCGATGGCGCACCCATGCCGGTCGAAGACGTCGAAGACTAGCTTCAGGAAGCCGTGCGCCAGCAGCATGCGGCTAGCCACGATATCGATGATGGTGAGTCGCTTTTTCACCGCGATGGACTTGAATGGACTGGCGCAAGGAGGCGGCATCGCGACGATGACCGTGCCCTCGTTGAGGGCGTTGCGGCTGTTGAGCACGCGCACGGGGATGTTTTTCTGCACGGCGGGCAGGATTGTTGCGGGATGCAAGACTTTGGCCCCGAAGTAGGCGAGCTCGGCTGCCTCTTCGAAGCTGATCGTCCGCACCCGCAGGGCATCCGGGCAGATGCGTGGATCGGTGGTCATGATGCCGTCGACATCCGTCCAGATCTCGATGGCGCCGGCATGGAGACCACCGCCGATGAGGGCGCCGGTGTAGTCAGACCCGCCGCGGCCCAGGGTGGTCGTGATGCCGTTGCTGGAACCGATGAAGCCGCCCATCACGGGCACCGCCCCGGCGTCGAGCAACGGCATGATTCCCTTGTCCAGCGCACGCTCAATGGCGGTTTCATCGGGGATCGCTTTGCCGAAGTGGTCGTCCGTCAGAATGATGTCACGTGCATCGACGTGAGCCGCGGGCATGCCGGCCTCGGCGAAGGCGGCAGTGACCATCACGCTCGAGAGCCGTTCGCCGTAGCTGACGATCAAGTCCGCCGTGCGCGGCGTCAGCTCGCGCAGAATAGCAATGCCGCGCACCAGCTCATCAAGCGAATCGAAGGCCCGCCCGACATCCTGCTGCAGGGCAGCGAGGCGTTGGCCGGAAGCCAGATTCGCGGCGGTATCGAGGTGCCTCCCCCGCAGGCGCGCGGCGATCTCGAGCGCGCCTTCGCGGTCCCCGCGGCCGGAGGAGGCCGCCGCGGCGCAGGCCAGCAACTGGTCGGTCACCTTGCTCATCGCGGAGACGACGACGACCGGCAACAGCCCCTGATCGCGCCGCCCGGCGACGATGGCGGCCGTGCGCAGCATGGCCGTGGCATCCTCCACGGAGGTGCCGCCAAACTTCATGACGACAATCTTCGGGCGCGGCGTGCTCACGCGCTCACCGGCTCTCCCAGCGGGGCTGTGCCCACCGTGGAGGCTGCGTATCGCATTGCGGGGAAGCGCTTGAACTCGAGCTTTCCAAGCACGGCGAGGAGCTCGGCGTTCAGCACGGCCGCCCCGGCGGCGCCACGGATAGTGTTGTGTGAGAGCACCACGAATTTCCAGTCAAGCAGGCTGCACGGGCGCAACCGGCCCACGGTAGAGGCCATGCCCGCGCCCCGCATGCGATCGAGCCGTGGCTGAGGACGGTCCGGCGCGGCCTCGTACTCCACCGGCTGCACGGGGGCGGTCGGCAGGCGCACGCCGAACTGCGACGCGGAGGGGCCGAACGGCTGAAAAGTCTGCCAGGCGGCTACGATCTCGTCGTAGGTGGCCGGCTTTTTCAGCTTGATGGAGACGCACTCGGTGTGGCCGTCCTCCACCGCGACACGGTTGCAATGGGCGGAGAGCTTTGCGGGTAGCGGCTCGATGTGAGCCCGGGGATGTTCGCGCAAGGTCCCGAGCAGCTTGTTGCACTCCTCTTCGAGCTTTTCCTCTTCGTTACGAATGTACGGAATCACGTTGCCGAGAATGTCCAGGGAAGGCACGCCGGGGTAGCCCGCTCCGCTGACCGCCTGCATTGTGGAGACGAACAGGCTTTCGATGCCGAAGCGCACCTCCAGCGGCTTGAGGGCGAGCACGAGCCCAATGGCCGAGCAGTTCGGGTTGGTGACGAGGTAGCCGCCGGAGGGCTCCTTGCCCTCCGCTCCGCGGCGCGTGGCCTGCGACTCGAGCAGTTCGAGGTGGTTCGCGTTGACCTCCGGAACCACGAGGGGAACGTCCGGCGTCATGCGGAAGGCCGAAGAGTTGGAGATAACGGCGCAACCTGCCGCGGCGAACCTGGGCTCCAGGTCGGCGGCCACGGTTGCATCCAGCGCGGCGAAGAGGATGCGCGGCAGCGGCACGGCGGAGAGCTCGGGTGTGTTGGGCTGCAGCACCATAGCCGCAATGCGCGCGGGCAAGGGCGTGTCGAGCTTCCAGCTGCAGGCCTCGGCGTAGGGTTTACCGGCGCTGCGATCGCTCGCAGCCAGCCATGTGATGTTGAACCAGGGATGATTGGCCAGCAGCTGAATGAACCGCTGCCCTACGGTGCCGGTGGCGCCAAGGATGCCGACGTCGCGTCGTTCCATCCCGTGAGTTTATCGCACGCCGCGGGGCGCGCTTTGGAAACGAAGCGTCAGTCCACTGCCTCGACACGGCGTCGCCGCGCAACACTGGTTCCACTACCACCCCAGGCGAAGATGAGGGCGATGGCATGGATCAGAAACCACAGCCCGATACCCTGATCCTGATAGATCCAGAAAAGAATGAGGATGCGTGGGATCAGGGCCGCCACGATGATCTCGATCAGGTTCACCGATGCGGGAATGTACGTCGGAACGCTGTGCTGCAGCCATGCCAACACGATGCAGATGCGCGGCAGGAACAGGGAGAGAACCAGGAACCACAAGGGCAGTGTGTGCGTCACCAGCAGCGTGCGTGCGTTCATCGTGAGGCCTTCGGAGGGGTTTCGTGGAGCAGGGCCTGGAGCTACTGGGTGGTGAACGTAAGGTCCTTCGTTGCCGTCTTTTGTGCGGCTACGGTCACCTGAACGTCCTGCTCGCCAAGCTTCTCATGAACCGCGGCGAGCGTATAGGTGCCCGCTGGTAACCCTTTGAGGCTGAAGGTTCCGTCCCCTGCGGTTACCGCAAAGAAAGGGTTCGGCGCCACGTTGAGAAATGCATTCATCCAGGGGTGGTTGTTGCAGCGGATCGAGAGCATCGTCTCCGGGGTGAGGAACTGCCGCGTTTGCGGCGCCGCGCCCGGACCCTGCGAGACGTCCATACCGGGGTTGCCGCCCACCGTGGTCACCATATGCACGTTGTGCATTGTGGGGTCAGAGTTGGTGAAGGTCACCGAACCCCCTGCCTGCACGGCGGCAACATGCGGAAGGAAGCGGCAGCCGTGCTGGTCGACATGAAGGGGTGGGGAGCCGGCCGGCGCTGAGGAAGCCGGCAGCCCTGACTTGATGTAAACGAATACGTTCCCGAGACCGCCCTTATTCACGATGTACTGCTCGGTGAAGTTGTCGCCCGCGAGCGAGCAGGCCGGGTCCATGGACATGTCGATGTTTACGCGCGGGGGTGGGGTGCCCTTGAGTTGGATTGTGCCGCTGAGAGTGCCGGTTTGGGTGGGGTCGACGGGGTTGGCGGTGCTTTTAGGTGCAGAGGACGAAGCGGGAGCTGTGCTGGACACTTGAGTCGCATGCGGGGTGTTGTTGGACTTGCAGCCAGGGAGGCTGGCAGTGGCAAGCAGGGCGGCAGTGCAGAGGGACGTGCGAAGGGAGTTCACAAGACCTTGGATGAGGGTTTGCGTTGATGCGCAGAGCCGAAACGGAGGTTTCAACCACCTTTACCAGACGGCCCTGGGATAGTGTTCGCGTATGCGAGTGTCGGCGGTGACGAGGGGGGCGAACCCATTTGCTTTGGCCTGCGCGACGATCAGCCGATCGAACGGCTCCCGGGTCCAGTTCTCGTCGATCGCTGCTTCTGCTACAAGCGGAAAGGGCAGATCACAGAGGTCGACCGCAAGATCGTGCCGGGCTTTGAAAAGAATGTCACTGGACGAAAGCACACTCCTGCCCACTTCGAAGAGGTACTGCAGTTCTAACTGCACCATGGGCGAGATCAGTAGATCCGCTCCTTGTATGACCTGTCTGGCGACAGGGGTAATGCGGGGAAGGTCACCTGCTGCAAGCCAGAGGACGACGTTGGTGTCGAGATAGGCGATCAAAGGTCGGCCCAGTCCTTCTCCCACTCAGCCTGCATTTCCTTAAACAGTTCCTTACTCGCCTCTTCCAAGTCCCCGTTGATGATGTTCATAGGTGTGATCCGGCTGAGGCGGTCTCCTGGAGGGTCGTCGGGCTTCAGGGTGAAGCCCTTCCCCTTGTGCGTAACATGCACCTGCACGCCGCTCATGGCCTGCTCGACGAGGTTGAAGAGATTGCGCCGAAATTCTGTGATCGTGACGTGCATGACGGGAGTGTACATCGACGGCGGCATGGATATGTACAGGATTCCGTGCCGCCGAAGATGACTCGCAGCTATCGCTAAAGCGCGGCAATGACGGCCTCGCCAAAGGCCTTTGTACCGGTTGAGCCGCCGATATCGCGGGTGAGGGATTTGCCTTCGGCGTAGACCCTCTCGAGAGCCGATTGAACCTTGTTGGCAGTCTCGGTTTCGTCGATGTGGTGCAGCATCAGGATGGCGGATTGCAGCAGCGCCGTCGGATTCGCCTTGTCCTGGCCAGCGATGTCGGGGGCAGAGCCGTGCACGGCTTCGAAGATGGCGCCGTCGACGCCGAGATTGGCTCCGGGAACGAGGCCGAGGCCGCCGACAAAGGCCGAGCAAAGGTCGGAGAGGATGTCGCCGTAGAGGTTTTCGGTGAGGATAATGTCGTACTGGTAGGGGTTGAGCACGAGCTGCATGCAGGTGTTGTCAACGATGTGCTCGGCGTAGGTAATCTCGGGGTACTCCGCGGCGACGGCCTTGCAGCACTGGAGGAAGAGGCCATCGGATAGCTTCATGATGTTGGCCTTGTGAATGGCGTGGATCTTCTTGCGGCCGTGCTTGCGGGCGTACTCGAAGGCCGAGCGTGCGATGCGGGTAGAGCCCTTGCGGGTAATGATCTTGATGCTCTGTGCTACGTCGGGCGTGGCCATGTACTCGACGCCGGCGTAGAGATCTTCGGTGTTTTCGCGAAAGATGACGAGATCGACGTTCGGGTAGTTGCTCTTCAAGCCAGGGAGGGACTTCACCGGGCGGAAGTTGGCATAGAGGTCGAATTTCTTACGCAGCTGCACGTTGATGGAGCTGAAGCCGCCCCCGATGGGTGTGGTCACCGGACCTTTGAGCGCGACCTTGTCGGCCAGGATGGAGTTCATCAACGCCTGCGGGATGTACTCGCCGGTCTTGGCGAAGGCGTCGGCGCCGGCGTCGAAGCTGTGCCACTCGAAGCTGCAGCCGGTATGCGTCCCGGCGGCTTCGAGAATGGCCACCGTTACGGCGGTGACCTCAGGGCCGATGCCGTCGCCGGGGATAAGAGTGATGGGATGGGTGCGTGATGGCAAGGAAGACTCCGAGAGTGGTTAGTGGTTCGTGGTTAGCGGTTCGCGGTTCGTGGTTAGCGGTTCGTGGTTCGTGGTTCGTGGTTCGTGGTTAGGGGTTAGGGAATGGTGGGTGGTGGGTGCGGTCCGTTTTGCTTCGATAGTGCTTTGGCTTTTAGGTAGCGGGCCAAGCCGTTCAGCATCTTGCCTGTCTCGTTCGCGAGATTTTCCGCTTCGGAGAACTTGGCCTGGCTTACGTAGCCTAGGCGGCTGGCAATCAATAATTGGGTTTGCAGCTCTGAGTTGCTTCCGCGAGCTACGAGAATGAACTGGCGAAAATCCTTACGAGACTCGCGCGATGCTCCCTCTGCGATGCTCCCTCTGCGATGTTGCTGGCGACCGAGACGGCAGCGCGTCGCATCTG
>CAXTAE010000005.1:150567-177674 GCA_964242225.1 uncultured Acidobacteriaceae bacterium | reverse complement strand
TGTTGATTTGATGGTGGGCACAGCAGGATTCGAACCTACGACTTCCACCGTGTGAAGGTGGCACTCTACCGCTGAGTTATGCGCCCAACCCTTCGCGGGCTGGCGAGGAGCCGCCGCAGGCGAAGTTCGATTCTAGGATAGCACCGTCCGAAGCCAGGGCCAAAGCCCGGCGAAGACTTTGCAAGAGGTGATGCGTTCGCTGGTTTGTCACCCACAGGGAGCGGGTGACCGGCCAGGGGTGGGCGGTTGGGAGCGCCACGGTTCGCGGTACTGGCCAAAGCCGCTACAATCGACTCCACTGATGCAGCGCGATCCCACCGCGGACTCCCCGGCTACCCCGGACGATCCATCTTTTGCCGCCGATCCCCCGCAACCTCTGCCGGAGACGCGGGTTGAGGATCATATGGGTACGCTTGCACTCCATCCCGGATTGAGCCATGCAGCGCCGGCCCCGCGCGGTCACATCGCCCCCCTGACGAGCACGGTAGACACGAGTCCGGAGGCGAATGCTCGCCGTGCCGCCGCTGTGGCCCGGGGTGATCTGTCGTCGCTGTCGGATGCCGAGGTGATGCTGGAGCTCAAGGGCGGAAACATGGCAGCCTTTGACATCCTGCTAGCCAAGTACCGCAGGCCGATCATCCACTTTATGTTCCGGATGGTGCACAACCAGGCCGTAGCCGAGGAGTTGGCGCAGGAGGTGTTTCTGCGGGTGTACCGTTCCCGGGAGACCTACCGGGCCGAGGCGCGGTTCAGCACGTGGCTCTACCGCATCGCGACCAACCTGGGTGTGAACCATGCGCGCGACACCCGCCACGAGCGGACGGCCCCCACGGTGCATCTTGACGAGCCGGATTATGAGACGGGCACCACGCCGGACCTGGCCGACGATCGTCCGACTGCCGAGGCCAAGCTGCTGCGGCAGGAGCGCATGAACGCCATTCGGGAGCATGTGATGGCACTGCCGGAGCGGCAACGGACCGCGGTGCTGCTCCACAAATATGAAGGTATGGATTACAAGGGTATTGGAGAGGTGTTGAAGCTCTCCGAGTCCGCCACCAAATCACTCCTGTTCCGCGCTTACCAGACCTTGCGCGAAAAGCTGAAAGGGTTTTTGTAGTGAAATCTTCGGGGCGTCTGGGATGGTCGTCATGATCCTGTAGCAGGAGAGAACATCCATTCGAGTGAGAGAACAGACGATGAACCGGGACGTGCGCGGGCCAGAGACACCTCCCGAGAAGAAATGCAGTAAAGGAGAGTCCCCACCCGCATGGGGGCCGATGTGAGACAGATGAACACAACGAGTTGCACGACCTGCCGTGAGGCACTTCCCGATCTGCTATTCGAGCTGGACTTCCAGCCCGGGCCCGAGCTTGCTTCGCACCTGGATGCCTGCCCGGCCTGTCGCGCGGAGCTTGCCGAGCTGCGCGCGACGATGGCCATGATGGATGCGTGGGCGGCTCCTGAGCCGACCCCTTACTTCGACGCCCGGGTCCGGGCCCATCTGCGAGAGGCCGTGGCCGCCGCCCCCGAGACACTCTGGGAGCGGCTGGCTGCGATCTTGCGTGCTGTTCCCGGCCATGGTCTGCGGCCTGCGCTGGCCGGGGTCTTTCTTTTCCTTCTCCTCGTGGGTGGGGGTGCCTCCCTGTGGGAGCACTACAGCGCCGTAACGCCCTCGTCTCCCGCGGTGAACGATCTGCGGATCTTCGACAACAACGCCCAGGCCGTTCAACAGATGGATCTGCTGGATGATGCGGGTACGGACGAGGGCAATGGGGTTCCTCAAAGCTGACTCGTCGCTCTCCTCGGCACCGGGCATGAACGTGAGAAACGCCTGGCTACCATGTGCTTCAGAGTCGAAGATGTGCTGTGGATGTGTTTAAAACGGCAGCAAACGGGTCCTTCTTCCCTCCAGGCCAGACTGCCCTTCTGGTACAGCGTTAGGGACTGCGGTGGGATGGGTCCTGCAAAATCGAGTTGAATGAATGTACGCGTGACAAGTCGCCGCCGCACCTGGATGCTCTTCGCCGCTGCTGCGCTGCTGTGCCCGGCGGTGTTCGCGTCTGCTTACCCGGCGGGCATGGCCGACCCGCAGGAGACGCAGGCGCCTGCACCCATTGAGCGGCGGCCGCCCCCGCGCACGAGCGGCTCACCGGCGGTAAACCCCTACCCGGCACGCGAGAATCCTGTTTCGCCGAATCACCGTGAGACGCCCACCGGGCTACCTCGTGGAGAACATCTGGCCCAGTGGATGAGCCTGCACAGCAGCCTGTCGCCGGAGCAGCAGCAGGAGGCGCTGGGACGGGAGCCAGGCTTCAGCAATTTACCGTCAGAGACGCAGCAACGCTATCGCGACCGGTTGTCGCAGTTGGACGCGATGAGGCCGGAGCAACGGCAGCACGTTCTGGCGCGCACCGAGGCTCTGGAGCGGCTGTCGCCGGAGCAGCGCACCGAGTGGCGCGGCGCCATGAGCCAGCTGGGTGCATTGCCCCAAGATGAGCGACGCGTGGTGAGCCAGACATTCCATGCCCTGCGAGTTCTGCCACAAGAGCAGCAGATTCCCGCACTGAACTCCGGACGCTTTGGGCCGCCGCTCAATCCAATGCAACGGACCGTTCTGTTTGAGCTGTTGCGGGTAGAGCCAATTCTGAACCAGATTGACGAGACGCAGCGCCGGATGTCTCCCCAGGCGTCCCCGGGTATGCCGGGCGGCCCAGGTATTCCCGGGACGGCGCCAGTGTATCCAGGGCCGCGCTGAGTAGTGAGTCGTACTAGGCGGCTCTCGGCCTGCATTGCCGGAGTTTCGGTCCGGAGAATGTCGGGCAGCTAAGTTTTTAGCAGGTTTTTCGCGAGGAAGATCACGTTGGCGGGACGTTCGGCCAGGCGGCGCATGAAATAGGGGTACCACTCTGTGCCAAACGGCACATAAGTCCGCACACCGAAACCCTCCGCTACCAGTCCACGCTGCAGATCGCGGCGCACGCCATACAGCATCTGGAATTCAAACGCGCTCGGGGCGACTTTTTCCGCCCGAACAAAGGTGCGCAGCTCGTTGATGATGGTTTCGTCATGCGTGGCAATACCGCAAAAGACGCCGCTGGTCACCATGCGCTTCATCAGCTTCACGTAATTGCTGTCGACGGTGGCCTTCTCGGGGAAGGCGAGCGTTGGCGGCTCCTTGTAGGCGCCCTTGCAAAGCCGTATGCGGATGCCCTGGCGCAACAGGCGCTCCGCGTCATCGGCCGTGCGGAACAGGTAGGCCTGCAGCACCGTGCCGACAAAGCCCGGGAAGCGCGCATGCAGGCGCTCCGTGATGCCGAGTGTGGCCTCCGTGTAGTCAGAGCCTTCCATGTCGATGCGAACGAAGCTGCCCACCTCGGCGGCGTGTGCGACGAGTTCGCCGACGACACGCTCCGCCAGCGCCGGGCCGGCACCATGGCCGCCAATGTCCATACCCATCGCCGTAAGCTTGACGCTGATGTTGGCCCGCAGCTTGCGGGCGGCTATGCGGTCCAGCAGCTCGTGGTACAGCGAGGCACCCTCTTCGGCCTGCGAGACCTGGACGACACTTTCGCCCAGGGAGTCGAGCGAGGCCTCGATATTCTCAGCATTCAGCTGCTCCACGACCGCGACGGCCTCGTCGATCGTCATGCCCGCAACGAAGCGGCGCGACAGACGGCGGCCAAGGGTATTGCGTTCCGAGAAGGAACGCAGGGGGCGGTTAGCCGAGAGCGCGATGAAGACAGATCGGAGCATGCGAGTAGCAGGTACCTGGTACGGGGCCGGGCAGAGTCATTGTCGCATGCGCTCGGCATGACCTTGGTCTGACCTCGCCATAGCGTTGATCGAAGGACAGCGGGTGAATCGACTAGGACAGCATGGCCGCCAGCAACGCCATGCGCACGTACAGCCCGTTGCGTGCCTGCCGGAAGTAGGCGGCGCGCGGGTCCGCATCCACCTCAGGGGCGATCTCGTTCAAGCGGGGCAGGGCATGCATGATGACCGCCCCCGGCCTAAGCCGCTGCGCGTTGCTGCCGGTGAGCACAAAGGCATCCTTGACGGCGTCGTACTCGGCCGCGGAGGCAAAGCGCTCGCCCTGCACGCGAGTGACATAGGTGACATCGGCACCGTCCATGGCCTCGTCGAGCGTGGCCACCTCACGCAGATGAACACCCTGCGCTGTCAGCGCCGCCACGTAGTGTTCCGGCAGGCGCAGCGACGGTGGCGAGACCAGCACGACCTCCTGGCCGGGGTACATGGCGAGCAAGGGCAGCAGCGAATGGATGGTGCGCCCGTAAAGCAGGTCGCCGACCAGGGCCACACGCAGGTGGTCGAGCCGGCCCAGCTCGCGATGGATCGTGTAGCCGTCGGCGAGTGCCTGCGTGGGGTGCTCGCCGATGCCGTCGCCAGCATTGATGACGGGTACGGGTGAGCTTGCGGCGGCGGCGGCGGCGGTGCCCTCCTGAAAGTGCCGGATGGCGATCGCATCGGCGTACCCGGAGACCACGCGTACGGTGTCGGCGATGCTTTCACCCTTCACTGCGGACGAGCTGTCCCGCGCATTTTCGACCGACAGCACACTACCGCCGAGCTTCTGCATCGCAGCCTCAAAGGAAAGGCGCGTACGGGTGCTCGGTTCATAAAAGAGCGTGGCGAGAATACGCCCTTGCAGCACCGGGTACAGGCGGCGGGCCTTGTCATCGGCCTGCATGCGATCAGTGGAGGCAAAGAGCTCCAGCAGGCTCTCGGGGTTGAACTGCGCGGCGTGGATCAGGTGTTTCAGCGGCTCCATAGCTCTCCCTCCCCGGCACGGTGCCCAGCAGGGTGCCCGGCACGATGCCCAGCAGGGTGCCCGGCACGATGCACCGCACCGCGCAGCACGGTGTAGCGCACGCTTCCGGGCAGGGTGTAGCCCTCAAATGGCGACCAGCCACATTTGCTGCGCACGCTTTCACGCGTAACCAGGTACGGCGTGTGCGTGTCCAGCACGGTCAGGGAGCCCAGGTAACCGGGAGCGATGTGCCCGTAGCCATCGCCGAACCCCTCGGGCAGGAACTCATAAACAAAGCGCCCGGGGTTGCAGGCGCACACCCGGGCGATGTCCTGGGGCATGAAGTTATGTTCGCGCATCAACCAGGCCGCGAAAGCGCCATAGGTGTCGAGCAACGGCACGCCGCTCGCGCCCACGGCCTTCTCTTCCAGAGTATGAGGAGCATGGTCGGTGGCGATGTAGTCGATGTGGCCCTCTCGTAATGCTTCGATGAGCGCCAAACGGTCCTCGCGGCTGCGAAGCGGGGGATTCATCTGCAGCGCCATGCGGTTGCCGTCGTTCAGCATCGAGGTATCGAAGAACAAATGATGCGGTGTGACCTCGCAGGTGACATGTACGCCGCGCTGCTTGGCCGCGATTACCTGTTGTAGCCCCTCACCCGTGGAGTAGTGGCACAGCTTGCCCTGCAGCGCGTAGGTTTCGATCAGATGCAGGGCGAACCTGGTCGCTGTCACCTCGGCACGGGCCGGGCGGCGTTCCTCGTGGGTCGCCTCGCCGCGCGAAGCCGCGAGAATCTCCGGGTCTTCACAATGAAAACTGACGTTTTGCCCGCGATACCGGGCCATCACGGCTTCCAGGTGTGCCTGTGAGGTAAAGAACAGATCGCCCACGCTCGGGCCCATGTAGACCTTGTAGGGCACATGCCGTGCCAGCGGCTGCGTCTCCGGGCCGATGCCTGCGTACAGCGTGACGTGCACGTCACTTTTGCCCGCAAGCTGCTGCTTGGCAAGGTAGCGCGCGTCATCGACCGGAGCCGTGGGATTGTTGGGCATGTCTACGACATGCGTCACCCCGCCGTGGATGGCCGCCGCTGCTGCCGTCGTGAAGTCTTCTTTGTACCGCTGCGTTCCACTCGCATCCTCGCGCGCGTGGATGTGAATGTCCCCGAAACCGGGAAAGACCAGGCAGCCCGTTGTGTCGAGATCACTGATGCCGGTACGCGGGCCGACGCGCACGATCAAGCCGGTAGCCCGGTCGATCTCGACGGCTCCCTCGAAGAGGCGATCGTGGTTGACCAGCGTGCCTTCCACGCGCAGGAAATTCTCGTTCTGTTCAGCGCTGGGCAAGCACGGCCTCCCTTGCAGACTCGATGGCATCGCGGGCTGCGCGCGCGGCCGCGGCGGGGTCGCTGCTGTACAAGATGGCCCGCGAACTGGAGAGGATGAGGCCTTTGCCGTCGGCGCGCAGGCCGGCTCGCACGGTGGCTTCGATGTCGCCGCCCTGCGCGCCGATGCCGGGCACAAGAAAGGTCATCTCGGGCGCGATTTCGCGAATCCTTTGCATCTCCTGGGGGTACGTCGCGCCGACTACGAGCATGCAGTTGCCGTGCGCGTTCCACTCACGACTGACACGCTCGGCCACGTGCTCCCACAAAGGTTTGCGGGCAGCGAGCAGGTCTTGGAACTCGCCCGCACCAGGGTTCGAGGTGCGGCAAAGCACGACCGAGGCCTTATCCGCGCGGTCGAGAAACGGTTGCAGCGCCTCCTGCCCAAGGTACGGATGCAGGGTGATGGCATCGGCGCCGAGCTCGTCGAAGATCGCCTGAACGTAGCCGCGATTGGTGGAGCCGATATCGGCGCGTTTGGCGTCGCAGATCGTGAAATGGTCGGGGTAGTTTTCGTTCACATAAGCGAACAGCAGGCCCAGCTGCTCCCAACCCGTGGCGCCGTGGGCCTCGAAGAACGCAGTGTTCGGTTTGAAGGCGCTTGCGAACTCGGCTGTGGCATCGACGACGGAGCGGCAGACGTTGTAGAGCGGCTGCTCCGCCTGAGCAAACGCATGGGGCAATCGTGAGAGGTCTGGATCGAGGCCAACGCAGAGCAGCGAGCTGCTGCGCTCCACCCTGCGTTCAAGCTTGAGAACCGCGGCGCTTCCGGTCGCGTTCCCGGCAGCGTTGAAAGCCGCGCTCAAGACGTGCCCCGTCGCGCTGCCCAGCCGTGCGGATCCCCGAGCCAGTCGCGGACCACCGCCGCATCCACCGTGTCGAGGGCGCCGCTGGCGAGCGCCGCCGTGAGTACGGCTTCGAAGTTCGTCAGGGTATGGAGCGTCACTCCCGCGTCGGCAAAGGCCTGCCGTGCCTCCGGGAAGCCGTAGCTGATGATCGCGAGACAATCGGTGACAAACGCACCTTCTTCGCGCAAGGCCCCGACGCCGGAAAGGCTGCTACCGCCGGTGGTGACCAGATCCTCGACCAGCAGCACGCGCTTGCCGGCCACCGCGCCGCCTTCGATGCGCGCCTTCTTGCCATGCTCTTTCGGCTGCTTGCGGATGAACACCGAGGGCCGCTCTATCGCATAGCCCAGCGCGGCGCTGTGCGGTATGCCGGCTGTCTCGATGCCGCCGATTACATCGAAGCCGACGTATTCGCGGGTGAGCAGGGCGGCGAAGCCTTCAATGACCTTCTTCCACTGCGCCGGCCAGAAGGGAAAGGTGCGGTTGTCGCAGTAGACCGGCGAGACGATGCCCGATTTGAACGTCAACGGATCGTCGATCCGAAAGCCCACGCCGCCGATGGCGAGCAGCGCTTCGGCGACCTCGCGGGCGACTGCTTGGGAGGTACCCAGCGCTCTATCTGGCATGGGCGAGCTCCGCCATGGCGTGCGTAATCTGTTGCGCCAGCAGGGGGTTCCACATGGCGGCCGTGGCGGACATCACGGCATCGGCACCGGCCACGCGATAGGCGGCGTAATCCGAGGGCGTGCTGACGCCGCCGATACCGACAATGCGAAACCCCAGCCCGAGTTCGTCGCGTAAACGGAAGAGGCGTTCGGTCATTTCGAGGCCTGCCCAGCGGATCGCGCTGCCGCCCACACCACTACGCAGCCGGCCCTCGCCGGGCAACGCCTGCTGATCTGCCGCGTCGACGATCTCCGCGCTGATGGTGTTGATGGCCGCAATGGCGTCGGCAGCACGCCCCACACCGTCGACCAGGTTACGCAGCGCATCTTCGTCGGCGAAGTAGGCGATCTTGGCGATCAGCGGCAAGTCGCCGATCTCGGCTTTAATGGCTTCGACCACGCGTCGTGCCCGCTCGGTGTCAAAACATAACAGGTGCGCCGTGCCCTCATTGGGGCAGCTGAGGTTGACCTCGACGATCTTGGCGCCGGTCTCGCGCACCAGACGCGCGGCCTGCACAAAATCGGCGATGTACTCGTCCACGCTGCCGGAGGCGTTGGGGGTTCCCTGAAAGCTGCCGATAACTACCTGACCCGGGCCGGCAAGTGCCACCGCCGCGGCCATGTCCGGCTGCCAGACCTCTGGATGGAAGGACGGCACGCCGAAGGAGTTGGTGACCGACAGTGTGGGCGAGGCGTAGTCCGTATGGCTGCGCAGCCGCCCCGCTGTCGGGTGCAGGTGGCCGCCTTCCACCTCAACTGCCAGCACGTTGGGCCAGGGATGGCAGGCCCACTGCCGGGTGCGCACGGTCTTGTACACGGGCAGGTCGAAGCCGGCGTCGAGGGCTGCGCGGAGAAAGCGGCTGTTCAGCAGAGGACCGGCGGGGATGCCGAAGGGCAATCGCACCGAGTGGCCAAGGAACTCATGCAGGGGAGTCGGACCCAAGGCCGGGACGCCAGAAGCTGCTTGCCCGAGCGGGGTGTCTGGATGCCAGAATGGCCCCTGCTCGTAGTTCTGCTCAAAGCTCAGCGCCGGGTCATAGAACGCAGCCTGCGGCCCCGCCTCCGGATCGTGTTGAGCCTCGCTCCTGGAGCGCATCTAAAAGGGGACCCTCTACGTCCTTTATAGAACAGCGACCGGGCACCCGCACCAGATTCAGCTTTGCGGGCTGCGAAAGAGGACTTTAGCGGCTCCTTTATGTGCCGGGAGTCCACGAGTTGCTAGGCTGAAGCCTGCACCATGTACAGGGCAGGGGCAAGGGAAGGGCAGACGGCGGTGTGACAGGCGCCATGATTAACTGAAATGGTGGGAAATCTTACACGTACGACGCCTCGACCTCCCTTTCTGGAGCGTTGCGGATTGCAAGGCGGCGTCACCCTCATCCTCTTCGTCGTGCTCCTGACCAGCGGCTGTCGCAAGGCCGGGGATACGCCCGGACGCGAGGCGGCCGAGGCTCCTCCCACGACCCCGGTGGTCGTGCCTACCGGTGAGCCCTCGCAGGTGCACGTGGATACCCCCGCGCAGTTCCCCCTGGTGGCTGCCGCGGTGCGCTCGACCTTCAATACCCTCAACGTCACAGGGCAGGTGCAGCCTGATCCCTCGCGCGAACTGCCCGTGCTTTCCATTGCGAACGGCCGCGTGACGGCGCTGCATGTCGGGCTGGGCGATGTTGTGCGCAAAGGGCAGCTGGTCATGGAGGTGCAATCGCCCGATGTGACGACGGCCTTCAACGGCTATCTGAAGTCAGTCGCCGATGAGCAGTTGGCCAATACGACCCTGACACGCGACAAGCTGCTTTACGACAAGGGCGCGATCGCGCAAAGCCAGCTGCAGGTAGCGGAGAACGGCGAGACCGACGCCAAGGACGACTTAAACGCCGCCGAACAGCAACTGCGCATTCTCGGGGTCAGCAAGGACCATCCAGGGGACACGGTGAAGGTGTATGCGCCGATCTCCGGCGTCATCGTCGCGCAGAACACCACCGCCGCCGGGGCGGCGGGCCTCAACGTCACAGGTGCCACCGGCTCGCTCACTGTGGCCGATCTTACCCACGTCTGGGTGGTCTGTGATGTGTACGAGAACGACTTGGCGCAGGTACACGTGGGCGAAGGCGCCGACATTCGCCTGAATGCCTTTCCGGACAAGGCACGAACGGGCACCATCTCCGATGTGGGGGCGGTCCTCGACCCTTCGCTGCGCACCGCCAAAGTACGGATTCAGGTGCCCAATGCGGACCGCCTGCTGCGCATCGGCATGTTCGCCACGGCAACCTTCCATGGCGCGAAGGCGCAGACCTCCCTGGTGCTGCCCGCCGATGCGGTGATGCACCTGCATGATCGCGAGTGGGTGTTTGTGCCGTCCGGGGCGAACGGGAACTTTCGACGTGTCGCCGTGAAGACCGGACAAACGCTGCCGGGTGACGCCGTAGTGATTACGGAGGGGCTGCAAGTGGGCCAGCAAGTGGTGGCCAGCGCGCTGGTGCTGGAAGAAGCGACGGAGCAGTAGGGAAGCGTTCAGCCACCCACAACCCAAAACATGATCCGTAAGCTCGTCGATTTCGCGCTCAACAATCGCTTCATCATCCTGGTGATGGCGGTGCTGCTGTTTGGTTGGGGCATCATCGCCTTCCACAACTTGCCGGTCGAAGCCTACCCGGACGTCGCCAACAACTACGTTGAGGTGCTCGTGCAGTGGCCGGGCCGCTCGGCCGAGGAGATCGAGCAGCAGGTCACCGTGCCGCTGGAGATCGCCGTAGCCGGCATCCCGCACACCTCCTCGTTGCGCTCCTTCACGCTTGCCGGGCTCTCCGACGTCAAGCTCACCTTCGACGATGAGAGCGAAAACGATTGGAATCGCGAAAAGGTGCTGGAACGCCTCTCGCAGATCACGCTGCCCAACCAGTTGCAGCCACAGATCGGCACCGACTGGAGTCCGGTCGGGCAGATTTACTGGTACACCGTCGAGAGCACCAATCCCGCCTACGACACCATGGCGCTGAAGTCCATTGAGGACTGGACGCTTGAGAAAGAGTTCAAGAGCGTTCCCGGGGTCGTTGACGTTTCCAGCTTTGGCGGACCCACCCGCGAGTACCAGGTCATCCTTGATCCCGAAAAGCTGGTGGCCTACGGCTTGAACATCGCCGCGGTGAAGACAGCGCTCGCGGCCAACAATACCGACGCCGGCGGCTCGTTCATCGAGGAAGGGGCACAGCAGATCAACGTCCGCGAGGTCGGTCTTTTCAAGACCACCGACGACATCGCGAAGGTCCCGCTCAAGGCGCAAAACGGCACCGCGCTGACCGTCGCCGATGTCGCTACGGTCATCCAGGGTCCGAGGATCCGTCTCGGCCAGATCGGCAAAGCTATCTGGCGCAAAGATGGCAAGCTGGCCGACAACACCGATTCTGTTGAAGGCATCCTGGAGCTGCAAAAAGGCGCGAACTCAGACGAGGTACTCGAAGGCATCCACGCGAAGGTGGTCGAGCTGAACGAACACATCCTGCCAGCGGGTGTGCGCGTGGTTCCATTCCTGGATCGCTCCGATCTGCTGCACCTGACTACTCATACGGTGCTGCACAATCTGACCGAGGGCATCATCCTCGTCGTGATCATTCTGTTCCTCTTCCTTGGCAATTTGCGCGGCGCGTTTATCGTGGCGCTCACCATTCCGTTCGCCCTGCTGTTTGCTTCCATCTGCCTCGACCTGCGCCACATTCCCGCGAATCTCCTGTCGCTGGGAGCTTTGGACTTCGGCATGGTCGTCGATGGCTGCGTGGTGATGGTCGAAAACATCGTTCGCCACCTCAGCCATGGCCGCAAGAAGGAACTCACGGTTACGGAGCAGATCCGTGAAGCCGCGCATGAGGTGCAGCGGCCGGTCTTCTTTGCCATCGGCATCATCATCACGGCCTACCTGCCGATCTTTACGCTGCAAGCTGTGGAGGGCCGGCTCTTCAAACCAATGGCCTGGACCGTGGCCTTCGCTCTGCTCGGCGCCCTGATCTTTTCCATGTTGATTGCGCCCACGCTGGCCAGCTTGCTGTTTCGCAACGGCACCTCCGAGTGGGAAAATCCGGTGCTGCGCTGGATCACGGCCCGCTACCGCCAGCTCGTGGTTTGGCACATCGACCGCCCCCGCATGACCATGGGCGGCGCGGTGCTGGCGGTAATTCTTAGCGGTGTGCTGGTGTACTCCGGGGTTATTGGCTCGGAGTTCCTGCCGCATCTTGACGAAGGCGCGATCTGGGCCCGCGGCATCCTGGCGCCGTCCATTGGCCCGACAGCCAGCATTGATGTGATGAACCGCTCGCGCGTCATTCTGGCCTCCTTCCCGGAGGTGGTGCAGGTGATCAGCCAGGCAGGGCGCCCGGACGACGGCACCGATGCCACGGGCTTCTTCGATACGGAGTATTTCGTCGATTTAAAACCAAAGGCTCAGTGGCGGGGCGTCTTCCACCAAAACAAGAACGAGCTGATTGCGGCCATGAACCGCGCGCTGCTGCAGGTGCCGGGCGTGTCCTGGGGATTCTCGCAGCCCATCTCCGATAACGTCGAAGAGGCCGTGTCCGGCGTGAAGGGCGAACTCGCTGTGAAGCTCTATGGCAGTGACCTGAAGACACTCGAGGCTAAAGGCGAAGAGATCATCAGCGTCATGTCCGGCGTGCGCGGCGTGGCCGATCTAGGCCTGTTCCGCGTGATCGGTCAACCCAACCTGAACTTCGTCGTGGACCGCCAGGCGGCGGCGCGCTTCGGCCTCAACGTTGCTGACGTGCAGGATGCCATTGAGACGGCGGTGGGCGGCAACTCGATTACGCAGGTTCTCGATGGCGAGGCGCGGTACGACGTCACCACCCGTTATGCCGGGCCGTACCGCTCCACCCCTGAGGCGATTCAGGAGATTCGCCTCGTGTCGCCCTCGGGCGAACGCGTCTCGCTCGCGCAGGTGACGAAGGTGGACACCACCGACGGAGCGGAGGAGATCTATCGCGAGGGCGGCACGCGTTACGTGGCCATCAAGTACTCTGTGCGGAATCGCGATCTCGGATCCACAGTGGAAGAAGCAATCGCGAGGGTGAACAAGCAAGTGAAGCTGCCACAGGGGTACAAGCTCAACTGGGCCGGCGAGTATGAGAGCCAGAAGCGCTCCTCTCGCCGCCTGCTGATCGTGCTACCCATTACCATCCTGCTCATCTTCATCATCCTGTACAGCATGTTCCACT
Organism: uncultured Acidobacteriaceae bacterium; assembly: GCA_964242225.1. Taxonomy (GTDB): domain Bacteria; phylum Acidobacteriota; class Terriglobia; order Terriglobales; family Acidobacteriaceae; genus Granulicella. The sequence continues at coordinate 164,793 of CAXTAE010000005.1, read as the reverse complement.
CCGGCAAGTGGGCGGCGCTCATCATGGCTAATGTGGCGATGGCGCCCATCGGCGGCCTGATGGCGTTGCTGCTCACGGGCACGCACTTTTCGGTCTCTTCGGGCGTCGGTTTTCTGGCGCTCTTTGGCGTCTCCGTGCAGACCGGCATCATCATGCTCGAGTACATGAACCAGCTGCGGGTGAACGGGCACACTGTTCTCGAGGCGGCGGTGGAAGGTGCCGTGCTGCGCCTTCGTCCCATCCTGATGACGATGCTGGTCGCCACGCTGGGCCTGCTGCCCGCGGCGCTCTCGCACGGCATCGGTTCAGACTCCCAGCGCCCTTTTGCGATTGTGATCGTTGGCGGTCTGATCGGCGCCATGATCATCAATATTTTCCTGCTGCCGACGCTCTATGTCGCGTTCGCGAGACCAACCGACGTGTTACCCACGCCCGATGCGGAGTTCGAGCAATGAGGCCCGTCATCCTCAGCCAACGTTTGCGTCCCGTCCCGAGCTTGCTCGCCTGCGCGGCTTTGGCGGTATTGAGTGTTCCTATCAGCGGCCTCGCTCAGGCGGGCGGTGGAGCTGGCGGTGGTAGCGGCGCCGCCGGCGCCGGCGCGGCCGGCGCAGCGAGCGGGCAGGGAGCCTCCGGCTCATCACCCAGCGGACAGGCTGGCGCTCACGGCGCCGCGGGCGCCCAGAGTGGAGCCCAGAACGGGACACAAGCCGGCACCCCGAACGGTGCGCAGGCCTATGCCGCTGCGGTCTCCGCCGGGTCCGATCCCCGGAAGCCGCCGCCGGCCAAACCCGGCTCACTCACGCTGGCGCAGGTGGTCGAGCGCGCACGCGCTGCGAATCCCACCCTGCTTGCCGCCGAGGCCAACCTGCGCAGCGTGCGGGCCCAGGAGCGGCAGGCCGCCGTGCGCGCCAACCCGTACCTCGGCATCGCCGGCAGCGATGTTACCGAGTACGGCCAGAACAATGGCGGTCCCACTACGCCGTACGCCTACTCAGTCCAGATCTCCCGCCTGTTCGAGCGCGGGGGGAAGCGCGGTCTGCGAATCGAGAACGCCCAGAACACCACGGCGCAAACGGCTGCCCAGTTGCAGGACACCATCCGGCAGACAGTGCTGCAGGTTCGGACCGCCTTTACCCACATGCTGTTTGCCAAACAATCCCTTGAGCTGTCCACAGCGCAGCTCGCGGACTTTCGGCGCGAGGTCGAAATCGCCAATGAGCGGTACAAAGCCGGCGATCTTGGCCGCCTGGACTTCGAGCGCCTTGATCTGCAGCTGGGCTCCTTTGAGTCCGACGCCGCCAACGCGCAGATCGCTCTGCAGCAGGCTTCCGACCAGCTTCAGACGTTCCTCGGCATCGCCAGTCCCACCACCACTTTCGACATAGCCGGCGACATCGTTCCACCTCTTGTCACCGAGACCCGCGAACAGCTGTTGCAGCAAGCTCTCGTCGCCCGCCCCGACGTCGCAGCCGCGCAAGCCGGCGTGCGGGCGGCACAATCGGCCTTCAAGCTTGCAGTGGCCAACGGTACAGCCGACCCCACGGTCGAGGCAGAGTACGACCGTACCCCGCAGCAAAGCCCCTACAACTCCAACTCTGCGGGGTTCAACGTCACGGTGCCGCTACGCCTGTTCGATAAGAACCAAGGCAACAAAGAGGCGGCACGTCTCTCTATCGACGCCGCCCGTCTCACTGAAACAGCGACGCGTAACCAGGTCGCCTCGGACGTGGACCAGGCGTGGGTCGCCTACACGCAGGCCAAGGCTCTCTCCGATCGCTTCGGCAATCACTACCTTGACGAGAGCGCGGATGTGCTTTCCATCGCGCGCTACGCCTTTGATCATGGCGGACTCGCCCTCATCGATTACCTCGATGCATTGCGCGAGGCGCGTTCCGCCACCTCGGGTGCCTTGAACGCCTACCAACAGACGTGGATCGCCATCCATCAGCTCAGCCAATCCAGTGCCACGGAGCTGGTTCCTTAGGCACGAGCTTCGAGCCGGTGAAGAGCTGCCCAACCGTCTCAAACGACGGATCTATCAAGCTGCCGTCACCGGAATGAAAAGGGAAGCGCTGGCGTAAGCGCTTCCCTGTTTGTCCAGCGTTCTGCACTCCTTAGAGCGGATTTAGCTTGTCGACACCCTTTTTCTTCTTGTGCTTGCTGGAGCTCTCATCGTTCTTGTCGAACGCGGGCTTCGCGTTCTTCTTGCCCTTGGTGGCTGCCTGTGCAACCGTGGGTTGAGTATGGCCTGCGGCCTCGTTTACCGCGTCAGGAGCCACGGCCGGCGCCTCCGCCTCAGGAAGTGGGGCGTTGTCCGGTCGCACCGGGGCCTTGATGCCGTAGTTAGGATCCGGTCTTCCCGTGGCCGAGTTCAAGCTGCTGGCCCTGCTGCCGATCGGCGCCCCAGTCATGCTGCCCGCCGAAACGCCGGGCGTCAGCACCTCCGCACCTAGGCTTGCGCCACCGCTCCCGATTCCCCCACCGCCCGCAGATGTGTCTGCCGGGGTCGCTTCGGTGACGGTGCCTGTGCTGCCCTCACCCGTGCCGTTCCCCGCGGAAGGAACATCGGAAAGGGTAAGCGGCGTCGTGTTGTTCGGCGCCGGGGAAGGGATCGCCGGCGCCTCTGCTGCCGAGGTGTCCGCAGACGGAGCCGCCGGAGCTGCGACGGCAGCCGGGTTGAAGGCCAGGGCGTATTCATCAGTAATCTGCTTCACAATGGCCGGGGCGGTCGTGGCTGCGGGATCCTCCAGCGGAGGCGCGCCGATCTGCGCAGCCGTGACGGTGTCCGGCTTGCGCACCAGCAGCAGCTCCAGCCGCTTGCGCATCGTGTACTGCGCACGGCTGCCCTCCATCGCTTCACTGGCGGCTACCTGCTGCGCGGTCGGTGTCGGCAAGGGCAGACCCATGGTCTGCAGGCGCTCCTTAGCATCCTCCACGTGCGGCGCAGCGGCATGGTTAAGCACTACGTCACGGTAGAAGGCGGCGGCCCGGCCGTCGTAGTCCTGCTCGAGCTTGCTCTTGGCGGCTTCCGGCAGGCAGCCGCGATCGCCTGGCTTAGCACAAGCGACCTGCTGGCGTACGGCATTTGCGTCAGCCTCGTAGGCATCGCCTAGGCCAATCAGGGTATCGTCCATGTGGCTGAATAACGGGTATGTGTCGGCAACCGTCTGGTAGCGTGCAATCGCCGCGGGTAAATTCTTTCTGAGCGCGTAGAACTGGCCCAAATCGTACTCGCGCTGCGCCAGCACTTCCTCGACGTCACGCAGCTTCTGCTCGGCCTCCTTGTGGACCGAGGCGGGCGCATCAGGATAGGTCTTCAGCATCGTGCGGTACTGCGACTCGGCTTTGATCGCCTTGGAGTAGTCACGGTCCGGAACATCCATCTGCTTCAGGTAGATGTCGCCCATGCGCATCTGGGCCTCGGCGGCCTCTGGAGCGTTAGGGAAAAAGGTGATGAAGTCGCCGTACTCCTGCTCGGCCTGTGCGAGTGCCGCCGAGCCACCCTCCTGAAACCAGGAGTTCGCTACCGCGAGCTTTGAACGCATCAGGTATTGCGAATCGGGGTAGGTGTTCAGCAAGGTCTGCAAGTCCAGCCGGGCGACGTCGAAGTGGCCCTTCTTGGACTCAACCAGGGCTTTGTCGTAGAGCTGCTTGTCGGGCAGCGTCGCGTCTTTGCCGACCAGCGGATTGTATTTCTGCTGTTTGCGCAGCTCCGCCTTGGTGTCTTTGGTCTGCTGTACGCGCTCGTCGCGCGTGATGTGGCCCTTTTTCTTGGAGGTCTGCCCGGGATTGGCCGAAAGCGTCGCATCCGCCTGTGCCGGGGTCGTCTGCGTGGCTCCGGCCTGCCCGGGAGCGGTCTGCGTTGCGTCGAGACCCTGTGCCTGCGTGGGCGTCGGGGGTGCCGGTGTAGGCTCTTGAGCTTCCAGGCCGGGGAGCAGCGCCAGGGTGGCTGCCATCGTGATGCCGGCAGCCCAGTGAGAGCGGCGGGTGGGAAAAAAGCTTCGGGGGATCAACGTAAAACGCATGCACACTCCGTGGCCTGCGTCGCTGCCGCCGGCCTCTCCACATTCTAACTGGCTACGCAGGCAACCTCACAGCGAGGCAGCATTGCGCGAGTCGCTCTCGTGTTCGACAGCGCCGCACGGGGTGTCAACTGCGCGCATCGCCTGGGGTTAAATCAGCATCATCCCCGGCTGGGGTGCCGCATGCGCCCGGGCCAGAAACGCCTTCGCGTTCGCCTCTGTCCTCCCCGGCTGAAAGATCGCCGAGCCCGCCACCAGCATGTCTGCCCCGGCCGTCACGACGGAGGTGACCGTCTCCTCGGAGATGCCGCCATCCACCTCGATGCGGAAGTTGAGGCCAAGCTCCGTCCGCAGCGCGCGCAACTCTGCGATCCGCTCGACCGCTCGCGGCAGAAACTTCTGCCCTCCAAAGCCAGGGTTTACGCTCATCACGAGCACATGATGCACCATCGGCAGCACCTCGTAGACAGCGCCCAGCGGCGTCGCCGGATTCAGCACCACCGCCGGTTGCACGTCATGCTCCGCGATGAGCTGCAGCGTGCGGTTCAGGTGCCGGCAGGCCTCGACATGAACCCCGATGAAGTCGGCACCCGCTGCAGCAAATTCGGGGATGAACTTGTCCGGGTCTTCGATCATAAGGTGGCAGTCCAGCGGCAAGGTGGTGATCGGCCGAATCGCCTTCACCACTGGCGGCCCAAAGGTGATGTTCGGCACAAAATGCCCGTCCATCACATCCACATGCACGATCGTGCCACCGCCGCGCTCGGCCGTGGCGATCTCTTCCGCCAGATGCGCAAAATCGGCGGCAAGAATGGAAAAAGCAAGCTCAATCACAAGAAAATCTCCCGGCAAGCAATCGTTCGTCAGAATAGCAGCGCGCGCCCGTGGCAAAGGTCTTCAGCAACGCCCCTAATGACCCTGCTTTAAACTGCACCACTTAGTTCGGATCTAAGCCGAGTCAGGAAGTCGTTGAACTTCCCGCCCAGGAGGCCATTGAGGGCTTCGGATACCGAGGAGGGCCTGATCGATCACTTGCATCCCGTACTCCTCGGTCAGTGCGGGGTGTCGGAGCAAGAGCCGCAGATATACCGGCGAGAAAATTGCATCGATCAGTAACTCCGGATCTGTACCGGCCGCAAACTCGCCCGACGTGATGCCACGCTCGATGTCGGCCGCAGTGGACGCCCTTCGAGGGCGGATGTGGCTCTCGTAAAGCTCTTTCAAGATCGCTGGGTTTCCCTGGCCCTCCGCGATCAGATCGGCGACCACCTTTCCGAACAAACCATTGCATTGACTGATGAGGTGTCTTGCCCTCTCCCGCAGAGCCTCCTCTGCCGTAGTCGCTTCCGGCACCTCGAGGACATTACCAAACCGCTCATGAAACATGGCCATCATAAGAGCGGGCTTGGAGGGCCACCACTTATATAGGGTGGGCTTGCCCACGCCTGCTCGCTGCGCGACGGCCTCCATGGTCAGGTCACGAGCGGGTTTCTCCTGCAGCAAGCCATACACGGCTTCCATGATCGCGGCATGGGAGACGGCGGCTTCGCTGCGCGGCCTCCCGAGAGGAACCGGTGTGAGCCTTTGCTTCGGCATAGGTCCAACTTACCTGAACGAAGCGTTAAAAGAAAAGCATCCCAGGTCTTGACTTTACGTCTAGTAAAGTCAAAGCCTCGAGAGTTCGAGACCAGGAGAAACCTCATGCAAACACCTCGTGAAAACCACAGTACGGCTCCGTGGCTGATGCACCACGCCTGCAGCGTGGAGGATCAGGCTGCGATGGCCGCCATGCGTGCCATTGTCGAACCCAACAAAGGCAAGCTTCAGGGAGCGGCGGCCCGAGCTCCCTATGACGCCATCATGGAGCGCGTCGCCGCCCCTGCCGACGTCGTCTACGAGGCTGACTATGTGGGAGGCATCTCCGGATGGTGGTGTCGGCCCCAGGCCGCGCGACCCGGCCAGGCCATCATGCATCTTCACGGTGGCTGGTTTACGTTTGGCTCGGCACAAGCGTTCCGGCACTTGGCAGGCCATATCGCCGCAAGTGCGGGGGCCGCGGCCTTCGTGCCTGACTACCGGCTGGCTCCGGAGCATCCGTTCCCTGCTGCCGTTGAGGATGTCCGAGCCTGCTACGCCGGTTTGGCGGAGCGAGGCTTCTCGAGGATCGCTGTCACCGGTGACTCCGCTGGCGGGAGCCTCGCAATTGGTTTGCTTGCCCGTCTTGCGGCGGTGAATGCTCCTGGCAGGGAAGCGCTCGTCGGTGGCGTGGCTCTCTCGCCTGTGACCGACCTGGCCTTGTCGGGCGAGAGTTGGTCGACACGCGCTGCTGCCGACCCGTACTTCACGCAGCCGCAGGTAGCCGAGCTGGTGCGGTCCTATCTGGATGGAGACCCTTCGCGTAATCCGGAGGATCCATTCGCCTCACCGCTCTACGCCGATCTGAAAGGCCTCGTGCCGCTCCGTGTGCACGTCGGCAACGATGAAGTTTTGCTCGATGATTCGGTCCGTCTGGTCGAGCGGGCGGTTGCGGCCGGAGTCGATGCTCGGCTCGACGTATGGCAAGGGATGGTCCATGGATACCTGGGGGGCTTAGGGCGCTTGGCAGCGTCGGCAGAGACGCTTCAGATGATCGGGGAGTTCCTGCGCAACCGGTTTGCCGCGGCGGAGAACGAGCGTTAAGCGGAAACCGATCGATTGCATGGGAGACACCCGCTGATTCGATGGTCCCCCCGTCATGCGCAACTTGCCGAAGCGTTCGGTGCCTCGGTAAGCGGCTGGCTGGATCGACCCTCCGGGCTCAGTCATGACGAGAGACGCGGATAGCGCCACTGATCAGCGGAAGACGCCGAACCATCTGCCAATTACCCCACGACTTCGCTCGGCAATACCGCTTTACTTCGCCGGCTCCGCTTGGGCAGCACCGGCACCACGCGCTCCACGCCCTCACGCCCTGGATGCAGGACCCGCGTCTTGGCTTCGGCTACATCCTTATCAACCTTATCGGCAGCATTCGCCAGAACTTTAGCCGCCTCACGGTCCACGGGCGGAAGCTCGGCGGGTGGCCCCAGCACCACGCGGGCCGCGGCGTTCAACAGACGGCGCACGGGCCAGCCCCCGTCCGCATTTGGCAGCAGAACCTCACCGGCCCGGCTCTTCTCCGGGCGGTAGTACCAGCGCTTGAACAGTGCCAACGCGTCGCCGCGGTCGGCCGGCTCGGGCTCGCCGAGAGTCTGGGCCTGCGCGTCGAGCCGCTCCAGCAGCTGGCGGGCACGGTCTTCTGGCGAGAGGGCCGGCTGGCCAGCTACCTCGGCGGCTCCCGGCAGGGGGCCCGCCTCCGGGATCGCCGCCAGCATCAGGGGCTGCGCAAACAGGGAAGATCCAACCGCTGTCTGCTCGCGCACCGCTCGTACGCCGAGGGTGGAAAGCCGCTCTGGCCCAACCAGGCGCCCACCTTCTAACAGAAACACCGCAGCGTCCGCATGGCCCTCGCCGGCGGGCAGCGGAGGAGCCGCCTGGACGACCAGGGCGCGCACCTCATCGGCCGCCCTCACCAGCGGATCGGCCGACCCGGCGACCGCCTTCGCCTTCTCCCATTGCCGGTGCAGGGCAGCGGCGGCCTCAAAATCCATGGCCTCACTGGCCGCCTCACGCTTCGCGCCGATCTCGGCCATCAGTGACTGGCCCTGCGATCGCAGATAGGCGAACACCCCGTGCGCTTCCGCGGCGTACTGCGCCGGGGAACAGGCCGCCTTACACGGCGCCATGCAGCGGTTCATCTCGCCGTAGGCACAACCAGGGTGCTCCGGATGCACCAGGAGATCCTCATGGCAGCGGCGCAACTTGAAGATGTCGCCAACCGCTTCGGCCATGCGCTCGGCTGCGGCGCGTGAGGCAAACGGGCCAAAGCTCTCCGCGAGCCCGCGCCGGCTAAGCCGGTTGGTCACATGCACGCGTGGATGTTCATGGCCCATCGTGACGCGCAGGAAGTAGGGCGGAAACAGCCGCATGCGCTTGCGCGCCTCGGCCTCGCCAAAGTTGGCATGGAGGGCACGGTAGAGCAGCAAGACCGATTCAAACTCCGAGCCCGTCTCCGTCCACTCAAGGGAGCGCACGCGATCGCGGAGGTTCAGCCGTTTGGTCAGCACTGGCTTGCCTTCGGCGTCGACTGTCACGGGTGGCAGGAGCAGGCGCCGCAGACGACGCCGCAGATCCGCCGCCCGCGTCAGGTATGGCTGGTCAGTCTCCCGCTCGCCGCGCAGCGCGAAGACTCCCGCCCGCGCTGGCACCTGCCGCAGAGTGGCCTCGGCGTCCTCGGGCTCAAACGGGATCCGGTGTTCGAATTGGAACGACGCGGCCATGCTCAGGATTCTAGTGCGCCGGGGCCCTTCGATGCATTGCGCTGCCTCGCCATTGACATCCGCCATGTGCAGGCAAACGCGACAGTGCGGCGGGAGAACTGCTGAAAACCTGCCTAGTCATTCGTTGTCATCCCGCAGCGCAGCGGAGGGATCCGCTGCTGTCAGCACAGCGGAGGGATCCGGTGTTGTCAGCACAGCCGCAAAACAGCCAACGAACGCCAGACTGTCCGCCTACCGCGAGTAGGTGTACGTGCCGCACAGATCCGTTGTGTTCGCCATCGCATCCGCTGTCAGCACAGGCATGCCCGACCCGGAGAAGAACGCCAGCTGTAAGGCATGACCCCTCACGACGGTGACCACCCACTGCGTATCCTCGGAGCCACACAGCGTGTTGTGGTGCAAAAAGGTCTTGGCAGCCGGGATGCTTGTCCGGTACAGATGGCCGGCGCCCGCCGCCACGCTGTCTCCATGGAGCACGGCGCTGACCTCGGCAGGCGTAAGCTCGCGTATCTGCGCGATAGTGAACGCGGAGAAGTTGATCGCGATCTTCTGGCCGGCGAAGGTGACGTCACCTGTAACACCCTTCGCCGTGGAGCTGACGGCGCGCCAACTCCCCTTATCCTGCCCTGCCATGGCCAAGGTGGAAAGCACGCCCCATGCAATGACCATGCCCGTGCGGCTCAAATGCTTCATGTCTTTGAGCATGACAGCCGGAGGAATCCGAAGCAAATGCGACCCAGGTGCCGGGAGTTAACTGCCGGCGACGGTCATTCCTTCGATACGTACCGTGGGCACGGCGCCCGAACCACGCCACTCGAGGTCGTTGCCGATCGCACTGACGTTGCGGAACATGTCCTTCAGATTGCCGGCAATGGTGATCTCTTCGACTGGGTAGGCGACTTCGCCATTCTCGATCCAGAGACCGCTGGCTCCCTGAGAATAGTCACCGGTCACGAGATTGACACCGAAGCCCATGGTGCTCAGCACCAGAAGACCTGACTTCACTCCGCCGACGATCTCTTCGTGAGTCTGGGTACCGGGCTCAAGAAAGTAGTTGCCGCCGCCGATGCCGGGCGTACCCGCCAGCCCGCGCGAAGCCTTGGCATTGGAGGCCATGCCGAGCTTGCGGCCGGTGTACGTGTTGAGCAGCAGCTCTTTGAGAACCCCGCGCTCGATCACCACCGTGCGCCGGGTCGGCATCCCGTCGCCATCGAAGGGCGACGTGCCGTAGCCGCCAACCCGCACCGTCGAGCCGTCCGGGAGCGTGTGATCGAACAGCATCGTGCCGTCATCCACCATCGTGATGTTTTCGCCGGCTACCTGCTCACCCAACTTACCCGCGAACATGCTGGCGTTGCGGTAAACCGCATCGCCGTTCGCCGCGCTGAGCAGGTTCGCCATTAAGCCGCGTGCCGTTTCGGGCGGGAAAACGACAGGGCACTGCTGCGTGGGCACTCGGCGTGCGCCCAGCAGTCGCATGGCGCGCTGGGCGGCAATGCGTCCGATCGCCTCAGGCTCTTCGAGCAGGCGAGCCGTGCGGGCGCTGGAGTACCAGTGACCGCTTTGCATGCCGTGGCTGTCCTGCGCGATGGGCGTGGCGCTGAAGCCGCAGTAGGAACGCTTGTAGTCGCCTGCAAAGCCGCGCGAGTTCACCATCACACGGCGCGAGAAGGAGCAATCGAAGCTGCCGCCCTTGGAGTTCTGAATGCGGGTGTCGAAAGCCAGGGCCGCCGCCTCGCAGCGCTTCGCCAAGGCGATGCGCTCGGGCGGGGGAATCGCGTTGGCGTCTTCGAAGAACAGCGCCTGTTCGGCCGGATCATGCATCCCGAAGGCGTCGCGCTCGGGAAGCCCCGCAAACGGATCAACGCCGGTGATTTCAGCCAGTCCGACAGCGCTGCGCACCATACGCGCAAGGCCCGCCTCGCTCAGATCGGAGGTCGAGGTGGTCGCCGTGCGCTGGCCGCCCGCAGCCTCGAAGAAGACGCGCAGACCAAGGGCGCGTGAACCCGACTCCACGAGCTGCTCGACCTCGCCCAGCCGCACATGCACGCTGAACTCATCGCCCTCGTAGCCGACTGCCTCGGCGTCCGTTGCGCCAGCGCGCTGTGCACGCTCCACCGCGTCGGCCGCCAGGGCACTGAGGTTCGTCGTTTCCCTTGTCTCGATCATCGCTTCACCGGGAAGGACGCCGCTACTGCACGGGGTTCATCGAGAGCCGCGGGGTGCGACCATCGGTGGCCTGCTGAAACTGCGTGCTCGCGGGGCAGTACTCGGCGTCGGGCCGGCTGACGTGCTCAACGTGCGACTCGGCGCCGCCGGCCGTACGCCGCTTGTAGAGCTTCACGGCGCCGTGGCACTCTTTGCAGCGAAACTCCGTGTCGTTGTCGTCGAGCGCGTCCTGCACGGTCTTGACCTTCCAAAACGACTCATAACCGGTGCCGCTTTCACGACGCCGCCGCCGTTTCACTTCACACTCAAAATATTTTTCACGTTCCAGAACTGGCATGCAATTTCCCCTTGCTTTCGCTACTTCGGCGTTCCGTACATCCGTGGTTTGTACTCAATCTTACGTTCAGCTCTTCATTCCCAGCTATCCATCAACGCCCGGTGCCGCCAACGGTCATACGATCCAGCTTGATCGTCGGCATGCCCACACCAACGGGGACACTCTGCCCGGCTTTGCCGCAGGTACCTACTCCCTCATCCAGCGCGAGATCGTTGCCCACCATCGAGACATGCTTCAGACACTCAGGGCCGTTACCGATCAGGGTGGCACCCTTCACGGGTGCGGTGACCACACCGTCCTCGATGAGGTAGGCCTCGCTGGCCGAAAATACAAATTTTCCGGTTGTGATGTCTACCTGGCCGCCGCCGAAGTTCACGGCATAAAGACCTCGCTTGACGGATCGCAGAATATCCGCCGGTTGGTCGTCGCCGTTCAGCATGTAGGTGTTGGTCATGCGCGGCATGGGAATAGCCTGATAGCTTTCGCGACGCCCGGAACCGGTGTTCGGCATGCCCATCAGCCGCGAGCTGAGCTTGTCGGAGAGGTAGGTGCGCAGGATGCCGTTTTCGATCAACACCGTCTCCTGCGTCGGATTGCCCTCGTCATCGACGTTAAGCGAGCCGCGCCGGCCGGGCATTGTGCCATTATCAACAACCGTGACCTTGCTGGAAGCGACCTGCTGACCAATAAGGCCCGCAAAAGCAGAGGTTTTCTTGCGGTTGAAGTCGGCCTCGAGACCGTGACCAACGGCCTCATGCAGCAGCACGCCGGGCCAGCCGGGGCCGAGCACCACTTCCATCTCGCCGGCCGGGGCAGCAACGGCGCCCAACTGCAGAATGGCAGTGCGGGCGGCCTCTTCGGCAAAGTGTTCCGGGCTCTTGTCTCCAGTGAAGAAGTCGAGGGTCACGCGACCGCCACCACCGGAGGTGCCGCGTGACACCTCTCCGTTCGCATCCTTGGCAATGACGAAGACGTTGAAACGGGCGAGCGGTTGCGTGTCGCTGGCGAAGGTGCCGTCGGAGGCTGCGATGAGAATGCGACGCAGCTCGTCGTTCAGCCCTGCGCGTACCTGCACAATGCGCGGATCGAAGGCGCGGGCGGCGCGATCGGCGCGGGCAATCAAGGCCAGCTTGGCCGCGATCTCGGCATCCACGGTGGCACCCGCAACCGGGTAAAGCTGCGAATTGGGCTGTTCTTTGAAGCCCTGTACACGCTCTGTTTGGGGGCCGTTCGCGATCAACGCCGCCGTACGAGCAGCCTTCAGCAGCCGCTCCGGGCTGAGGTCGTCGGTGTAGGCAAAGCCCGTCCGCTCCCCTGAAAGTACGCGCACGCCGCAGCCTACGCTGATGCCTTCGGACGCGGTTTTTACGATGCCTTCATCCATGCCCAGCGAACTGGACGTGACGGACTCGAAGTAGAGGTCGGCGAACTCGCCACCGGCGCTGAGCGCCTCGCCAAGGCAGCGCTCAAGCAGCCGCTCGGTGAGGCCAAGCGTGTCGAAAAAGTATCTTTTGTGGTCGTATGCGGGCTGAAGTAGGGAGGTCGGGAATGCCGCCATGCCTCCATTGTACGGCCCGCGTCCGAAATATCCCACGCGGCAGGGTACAACCTCCGCGTAAACAGGCACGCTTCAGCGTCTCAAAACGGAACCGAGCAGGACCGAAAATCCGTTCCACGCGATCTGCACACCGATGCACAGAAGAATGAACGCCACCACGCGCAGAATGCCATGCGCCGTGGCCGGAGAGATGACCCGGGTGATCTTGGACGCATGCGCGTAGCAAAGGAAAACCAGCGCGCTAAGCACAAGCACCGCGAGAAAAAGCCCGAGGTGCCCCAGGACGTTTCCGGCCAGACCGCCCCCATCGCCTGAAAACCGCGCACTGAGCGTGAGCACCACTACGAGCGTGCCGGGGCCCGAGGTCACCGGAAAGGTGAACGGGTAGAAAGCCTTCTGTTCGAGGCTGTGCACCTGCTCGCCTACCCCGATTTGCGCCTCCTCGCGCTTGTCGCGTGCATTGGCGTCGGCGTCCTTCTGGTTCAGCACGGACCAGCCGATGGCGCTGATGACGAGACCGCCGGAGACTTGCACGATCGGCAGCGAGATGCCGAAGAAGTTCAGAATGGCCGAGCCCAGAAGCTCGAAAACGGCAAGAAAGATGACGTTATTCAGCGCGATGCGCCGCGCGAGGGAGCGAAACACCTCCGGCGGCGCCTCCCCGACCAAACCCAAAAACACGAGCGCCGAGCCGAGGGGGTTGATCAGCGGCAGAAGCGCGCTGAACGCAATCAGGAAGGCGCTCCAAAGGGGGGAAAGCAGGGTGGCTGTGCTGCCAAGGTGGGCCAGGTTCATGTCCGTGGCTTACCTGCCGCCGCTAGGATCGGCGCTCGCGGCCACGTCCATGTCCAGAAACAGCCTGGGGAAGCCCGGCGCGTAGCAGTTGCCATCGGTCGCATAGGTCGCCGCGCAGCTCCTTGTGATCGCCGGACGGCGTGGCGATTGAGAAAATTGCCAAGCCGTAAGATCCGGCTCGCCCGCGGCTCGTAACGGCTTCCCGGCGACCGTGCAGCCGGGCGCGGGAGGACAGGTGTCCTGCGCATCGAAGATGGCGACCGCGTGCAGATGCTCCTGCCTTACATGGGTACGAATGTCTTCGATCGTGTCGATCTTCACGCCCGGCGCGTCCTCGACGAGCTGGCCGCTGGCGTACACCCCCGCACGGAACCCGGTAGCTGCAACGGCCTCCGTCCAGCCGAGCAAGTAGGCGGCCTGCTCCGGCAACAGCCGGCCGCCCTCTTCCTGGTCGAGAAAGAGTATGGTGCCGACCGGAAAGCCCTCTCGCCGGGATGCCGCGACGGCTTTCTGCGCGTCTCCCTGGCCGAGTGCTGCGGGGGTGGTACCGCTCTTGGCGGCCTTCAGGATCCCCGCGTCGAGGCGCCCATTGGCAAGGACGAGAAAGCCCCAGCCCCCCGCCCGCAGCACCGCGCGCTTGCCAACCCAGGAGTTGCCGGTCTCGCCCGGAGGGTTCGTCAGCCAGTAGCCTGTGAAAGCGAAGGTTTTATGAAGCCCGGCCATGGCCACGTCGCCGGGGTAGTCGTTTCGGTCGAAACCGAGCCATTGCCCCCCCGCGCCCGCGATGACCTGGCCTCCCGAGACGAGGGTGCCGCCGAGAAACAGGGTAGCCAGAATGGCCAGCTGACTGGACATGGTGCGATTCTCCTCGGGTTAGACTACAGCCCTCACCCCCCTTTCAATCGCCTCAACGGGCGAGCACGCCGGGAGTGACATCCGCAAACAGGAGGGCCAAAGCATGTCTGCTGCAACTGCGTCTATCCACGA
>CAXTAE010000005.1:0-150467 GCA_964242225.1 uncultured Acidobacteriaceae bacterium | reverse complement strand
CACGACCCGCGCTACCCGGTCGGCCGATTCACCCTGCCTGAGAGCATCACAGCGGAGGATCGCCGCTACGCCATCCTCACTCTCGCGGAGCTGCCGGAGCAACTGCGCGAAGCCGTGCGGCCGCTTGACCCTGAGCAGCAAAATACGCCCTACCGTGAGGGGGGATGGACCGTGCGTCAGCTCGTGCACCACATCGCCGACTCGCACATGACGGCATTTCACCGGATCCGGCTGGCGCTGACCGAGGACTGGCCGGAGGTGCGTCCTTATAACGAGAAAGCTTTCGCCACGTTGCCGGATGTGGCCGCACCGCTTGAGTGGTCGCTCGAGATTATCGAAAGCGTTCATGCGCGCTGGGTGATGGTGCTAGGGGCGATGACGGAGGAGAGTTGGGCGCGTGGTTTCCGGCACGCGGAGCGCGGCCCAATGACGCTGGACCGTGCCACTTTGCTTTACGCCTGGCACTCACGGCATCATGTTGCGCACATCACGCATCTGCGGGCCACGGCGGGCTGGTGACGGGTGTTGTGGGCGGACAACACCTGGCGACACCGGGCCTGTGCCTTGCGTGGGAGTGACCGCTAAAAGCGGCGCTGCTAACGTGCCTCCATGCAGCCGCCCAGAGCTCCTTTTGCGGAACTCACCGCCACCCACCAGTACGAAGACAGCACGCAGCAAGTACCGGAAACGCAAGTACCGGAAAAGCAATCGCCGGAAGAGATTGTTACGAGGCTCCGCGACTTCATCGCCGCGCACCCCTCCGCTTCGATGCTGGAGGAGGGCAAGGTGCTGTTCGCCTTGAGTGCCTCGCAGCATACGCTGCTGGCGGAGCACGATCGCTGCACGCTGCACCTGTGGAGCGCCGAACGCAACCTGGTGCGCACGGTGCTGGGCGTAGAGGAACGCAAGCGTTCCCTGCGGCTGCACACCGGTCGCTTCGGCGTGAGTGGCACCAGGATTCTGCACCTGGTTGCCGACGTGCCACGGAGCACACCGGCGAAAAAAGCCCCCGCACGCAAGGCCTATCTACGCCTGCTGCAACGCGTTCTGACCCGTGAGTTCGGCGACTGGCAAACGGACGGCTTCCGCACGGCCATGGACCTGGAGCGCTCGTTTGGACCCGCTTATGTGCGTGGTTCACTGCTGCGCGGACGTGAGGCCTGGGCCGTAATTGGGGCCGGCGCAACGGAGACCCCGGCCGTTATCGATGGCATCCTCACACCGGGCATCCTGTGGTTGCACAGCTGCCGTGAACGGGGAGACAGCCAACATCTTTACAAGGGTTTACGGGTGGTGGTTCCGCGTGGGGCAGCCACCCTCACGTTGGCGCGGCTGCCGTGGCTCAACACCGCCGCTGCGCAGTGGGAGCTGTTTGAGCTCGATGAGGGAACAGAGGAACTGGTCGAGCGTGACCCCGCCGATCAAGGAAACCTGCGCACCCGCCTGGTGCACCTGCCCGACACTGCGGCCGCGCGGGAACGCTTTGCACCCGCTGTTGCGCAGGTAATGTCGCTGGTGCCCGCGGGTGAGGAACATCGGGTGGAGCAAAGGCTTCGCTCGGCCACCGAGCTGCACTTTTTGCTGCATGGCTTTGCGTTTGCCTCGGCATGTATCTCGGCTGCCCCGGGCAGCTTTGCCACCCTGACCGAGATCACGGCAGGTCACGGCGCCGCGCAGACCCTTCTGACGCCGGCGAGCAGAGCGAGCGTAAAGGCCAACATCGCCGAGCTGTTTCGCCGCCGCGACCCACGCGCGGCGGAGCGCGCGCGCACCCTGCGCTCGGGCTCACCGTCACGCACGATCGGGCGCTTCACCGGGCAGGCCGCCCATGCCCGACTCGGAGCACAGGTGCAGGCCGCGGCGCCGCCCCTGAGCCGGCTGGAGCAGCGTGCTTTGGCGCTCGGCGCCCAAACCGATCCGCTCTACCGTGCCGCACCGGAACGCTGGTTAGAGTCGGTGCTGCGCGAAAACCTGGCGCCGCTGAGCCGCTCGCTCGCCCCGCCGCCACAGCCCATGGGGCGGGCAGGGCAAGACGAGTTCGCCAATGAGGCCGACTCGGATACGCGTGGCAACCGCGCCAATTCCTTGCGTGACCGCGAAGACAGCTGGACGTCCCCACGCCGGCCCACCACTGCAGCCAGAACACGCGAGACGCTGATCCCACGGTTCGATCCGCGCTTTGTGTACACGCAGGTCCCTGCGATCGCTGGGGCCAGCGACCGCGGCATGCTGGATCTGCTCGGCGTGACCGCTGACGGACGGCTGGCCGTCATTGAACTGAAGGCCACCGAGGATCTGCAACTGGCGTTGCAGGGGCTGGATTACTGGATCCGCGTGCGCCACCATCACACGCAGGCAGTCGATGCCACGACGAACGCCGCGACAGGGATGAGCGATCTGCAGCGCCACGGCTACTTTCGCGAGGTCGCGCTCTCCCCGCTGGCGCCGCGGCTGTACCTGGTCGCGCCGGCGCTGCACATCCACCCCGCCACGGAGACCGTACTGCGCTACCTATCGCCGCGGGTCGAGTGGACGCTCCTGGCGCTCGATGAGCGCTGGCGGGGGCAAATCAACGTGTTGTGGCGCAAGAGCGGCGGCCGCCCGGGAGGGGACTGACTACGGCTGTAAAACGCGCACCACCTCTGCTGCAAGCTCGCCGCCTGAAGCTTCGCCGCGCAGGCTGTAGCCGCGATCGCCTGCTGGCAGGATGACAGCTTGACCGCGCGGCAGCTTCAACGGCGCCGCACCGGCGGGCACCACGGAACAGCCCTCGGTAAGGGCAATCAGAATCTGCAGCTTGCCCTCGCCCCCCAGGGGTGCGTCCGCGCCGCCGTCGGGAGTGAACCGATCCACGAAGAAGTACGCGGACGAGACTAGCCGCGTAAAGCCCGCCATCGGCACCGGAGCGACCAGCCCTGCCTGCGTCTCGGTGCGGGTGACGGCCACCCCGGCAATTACGTGCAGCTCGCGCGGCCGGCCGTAGTCCCACAGGCGGTAGGTGGTGTCGCTGTACTGCTGCGTCTCCAGCACGACCATGCCGGGCCCGATCGCGTGGACGGTGCCGGCGTCCACGAAGACCATGTCACCTGCTTTCACGTCAAGCATGCGCAGCTTCGACTCGATGCTGCCGTTCTCGATGGCGGCGGCGATCTCGCCCTTCGTTAACGCCTCGCGAAAGCCCACGGCGACCTGTGCGCCGGGTTCGGCACTCAGCACATACCAACACTCCGTCTTGCCACGCGGCATGCCCAGCGCCTGCGCCTGCGGATCGTCGGGATGCACCTGCACGGAGAGTTTCTCGCGTGGAAACAGCAGCTTGATCAGCAGCGGAAAGCCATGGTGGCCGGGATCGCCGAAGGCCTCCGGCGCAGACTCCGTCAGCTCGGCGAGGGTTCGTCTCTCGCCATCCAGGGACGCAGCCGGGCAGGACTCCGCTGTAAGCCAGATCTCGCCGATGGGCTTGTCTGTCCTGCCTTCCCCATCCGCCCGATGCCAGGGGGCGAGCGACGACACGCCCCAGATGCGTTCAACAAGAATGGGCTCGAGAACAACGGGGTCAATTTGCTGAGTCGGTGCGGCGGTGTCAGTCATGGCCATCCTCCTGAGAGACGGGAAGGTCGCGCAAGGCACCGCCAGTCCCCCCGGGGCAGTGTACCCGGCCACGCGCCTGCCCGGTGCCTACGGGGAGCCAGCGGAGAGTGCTCTAGCCCATTGATGCCGCGCCAGTCGTCTCCCGTTTGCGTTATCGTTTCCCATGCGCGCCGATGTTGGTGTCTAACGCACACCAGACCGGCCAGACTGCTTTCTTGGAGCCATGTTCAAAGATGAAGCAATTACTGCTTGCCCTGCTGTGTTGCGCCTCGCCCGCCGCCCTGGCCGAGGTGCGTCTGCCGCATGCTCTCTCGGACCACGCCGTGTTGCAGCGGGAGCGGCCGATTCACCTCTGGGGCTGGGCTTCGCCGGGCGCCCATCTTTCCGCCCGCTTTCACGCCCAGACTGTGCCGACCATTGCCGACAACATCGGCCACTGGAGCCTGTGGCTGGCGCCAGAACAGGCAGGGGGCCCGTACACGCTGACGGTTGCGGGCGATGGTCCGGAGAAGACCGTGACGGATTTGCTGGTGGGCGATGTGTGGTTCGCTTCCGGCCAAAGCAACATGGAGATCCCGCTGAAGGGCTTTGGCCCGGACACGCTGATAAAGAACGGCGAGGAAGAGATCGCCCACGCCACCAATCCGCACATCAGGCTCCTGCTGGTGGAAAAGAAAGCGTCCGACGTGCCCTTAAACGACATCAAGGCGACCTGGACCGAGTGCACCCCGGAGACCGCACGTGAGTTCTCGGCCGTGGCCTACTTCTTCGGCCGCGAGATCGCTGCGGAGCAGAAGGTGCCGATCGGTCTCATTGATTCGACCTGGGGCGGCACACCGGCCGACTCCTGGGTGTCACTCGATACACTCGGTACGGACCCGCAGCTCTTCCCGGCCTTCGCCAGCCGGGCACGCTTCGCCGATATGCAGCCGGACAACGATCTGAAGATCGCCGCGGAAAAGCGTGAAGATGATGAAGCGAAGGCCGCCGGCAAACCCGCGCCCAAGCACATGTGGCACCCCTCCGAGGCGTCCTGGATGCCAGCCGGCCTGTACAACGGCATGGTTGCGCCGTTCACCCCGATGTCGATTCGGGGTTTTCTTTGGTATCAGGGTGAGACCAACTCTGCCCATGACCGGGCGCCGTACTACGAGAGCTTGTTCACCGGCCTGATCGGCGATTGGCGGATGCAGTTCGCGCAGGGCAACCTACCATTCCTGTACGTGCAGATCTCCTCGTTCAGCTCGCCCGGCGAGGACTGGGGGACGGTGCGCGATGCCCAGCG
The DNA here is from genome assembly GCA_964242225.1 of uncultured Acidobacteriaceae bacterium. GTDB lineage: Bacteria > Acidobacteriota > Terriglobia > Terriglobales > Acidobacteriaceae > Granulicella. The sequence goes on along the minus strand of CAXTAE010000005.1, from coordinate 145,591 downwards.
GCGCACGCTGGCCGTCGCCGAGACAGCGATGGCGGTGACGCTCGATGTCGGGCTCGCCGGCAACGTTCACCCACCCGACAAGCAGACGGTCAGCAAGCGGCTGGCGCTGGCGGCACGGTCGATGGTCTACGGCGAGAAGGTCGCGTACCAGGGCCCGCTCTTCCGCGAAGCGACGGCGGAACAACAGGCTGACGGCAGCACTGCCATGCGGGTGTGGTTTGATCACGGCGAAGGCCTTACCTACCACGGAGGCGCCGCAACCGGCTTTGAGCTTGCCGGGCCCGACGGCAAGTACGTGCCGGCACAGGCGAGGGTGGAGGGCGCTACGGTTCTGATTTCCGCCGCCGGTGTGACCAAACCGCTGCACGTGCGCTACGGGTGGATGGGTGTGATGGACAGCAATCTCTTCAATGCGGCCGGTCTACCAACCTCCACCTTTACCTCGGCTCCTACCGCGCCATAGCTTCAATGTTCGGGGGAACAGGCAGCAGAGGTGGAGTCGCTTAGTACGAGGAGAACTCCTGTTTCATCACCACCTCTTCCTCGCGGATGCGAACAGCAAGCGAGATGAGGTAGAGGGGCAGGCCAATTGCCAACGTCCAATACGCATGAAGGGTCAGCAGAAAGCCCACGAGTTCGGGAAGCACCCCGAGGAAATAGTTGGGATGCTTCATCACCCGGAACAGCGGGTGCGTGATGAGGATGTGATCGGAGGCGATCAGAAGCTTCAGAGACCAAATGCGTCCGAGGGTCTGGATCACGATCACTAGCCCAATCGCTCCGATGACATAGAGCAACATGCCAACGGCGGTTACGGCGTCGAACGGTGCATTTCGCCGGAAGCCTTCGATCAATGCGCCGATGTAAAGAGCGGTGTGGAGGTAGCCGAGAACGAGTGAGTTGGTCCGACCGTACTCCTTCGCGCCGTTCTCCTTCAGACGCCGCTCATTGCGGATGGAGATGACGAGCGTAGCGACGCGGAAGACACAAGCGGCGAGTAGAAAGAGCTTCACAAATAGCGGCATCCACGATCTCCTGTGGCGGCGACGACTCGATATGCTACCGCGCCCCAAAAGCATACCCTCGTCTTCGGTACGATGGCGATGAAGTTGCGAAGTTAATCAAACCCGGCCGGCACCTTGCGGCCACCAGGAGCCTTGCTTGCCTAGTCTGCCAACCATTGCAACCGTTCGTAGCTGCGTGAAGTTTCTTTCTGTGAAACCGGCCTCTATGGCGCTTGCTGCCCTCCTGCTAACTGCGGCCTCGCTGCCCGCGCAGCTGACGCCGCCTACCCCGAGTGCCCAGCCAACCCCTGTGTCGGCGGTCAGCGCCGGCCTCGCGATGACGCCGCCCATGGGCTGGAACAGCTGGAATCACTTCGCCTGCAAGGTGGATGAGAAGGTTATTCGCGACACCGCGGACGCGCTCGCCGGCAGCGGCATGCGTGATGCTGGCTATCAGTACCTTGTGATCGACGACTGTTGGCACGGCGCACGGGACGGCCATGGAGATATCCAGGCAGATCCCCAACGCTTCCCATCAGGGATCAAAGCGCTGGCCGACTACGTGCATAGCAAGGGGCTGAAGTTCGGCATCTATTCTGACGCTGGGGTGAAGACCTGCGGTGGCCGGCCCGGTTCGCGTGGTTATGAGTTCCAGGACGCCGCGCAGTACGCGAAATGGGGCGTGGACTACTTGAAGTACGACTGGTGCAGCACCTCCACACAGAACGCTGAAGCCTCCTACAAGATCATGCGCGAGGCGCTGGACCACACTGGCCGGCCTATCGTCTTCAGCCTGTGTGAGTGGGGTACCGCCAAGCCCTGGTTGTGGGCCGGCGATGGAACCGGCAATCTGTGGCGCACCACCGGTGACATCATCGATCACTGGTCGGGCAAGTACGACTATTCGAACGGCATGATGAACATCGTGGACATGAATGAGCCGCTGTACAGCTATGCGGGGCCGGGACATTGGAACGATCCGGACATGCTGGAGGTCGGCAATGGCGGCATGACCCCGGATGAATACCGTGCGCACTTCAGCCTGTGGGCCATGATGGCGGCGCCGTTGGTTGCGGGCAACGATGTCGCCCACATGAGTCCGGACACGAAAGCGATTCTGATGAACAAGGACGTCATCGCGATCGATCAGGATGCTCTAGGCCACGCCGGGCGGCGCGTGCGCCGCGAGGGCGACCTTGAAGTCTGGTCGCGGGAGCTGGCGAACGGCGATCGTGCGGTTCTCTTGCTTAACCGCGGCGCGGCGCCGGCCAGCTTGCACTTCCGCTTCGCGGAGGTAGGTCTGCCGGATGCGCTGAAGCTGCATGGCCGCGATCTGTGGACTGGCCGTGACCTGGGTGTGCTCGGGGGCGGCTACACGGCAACGGCGGTGCCTTCGCATGGCGTCGCGATGCTGCTGTTGAAGCCATAGAACTTTCTTCCGGGGGCTTGCGGAAAGGGCGGACCCGTTCACTGTGAGCCTCATCCAAATACTTGAGGAGATTCATCTATGCCAACTGCAACCACCGCTGTTTCTACCTTCAAGCTCGGGGGGCAACTGGAGATCCATCGCCTCGGCTATGGAGCGATGCGCCTTACCGGTGAAGGCATCTGGGGCGAACCCAAAGATCGTGAGTCTGCCAAGAACGTTCTGCGCCGCGCGGTCGAGCTGGGCGTGAACTTCATCGATACGGCCGACAGCTACGGCCCGGCCGTGGGTGAGCGCCTGATCGGCGATGCCCTTGCACCGTACGCGGACGGCGTTGTGGTGGCAACTAAGGGAGGCCTGACGCGCCAGGGTCCCAATCGCTGGCTGCCCGTAGGTCGCCCCGAGTACCTCACGCAGCAGGTGGAGATGAGCCTGCGCTACCTCAAACTGGATACACTGCCGCTCTGGCAGCTGCACCGCTTCGACCCCAAGGTGCCGGTAGAGGAGTCGCTGGGCGCGATTAAGAATCTGCAGACCAAGGGCAAGATTCGCTTCGTCGGGCTGAGCGAGGTTACCGTCGAGCAGATCGAGCAGGCCCGCAAGGTTGTTGAGATCGTCAGCGTGCAGAACGAGTACAACATCGGCAACCGCAAGAGCGAAGCTGTGCTGGATTACTGCGAAAAGAACAACATCGGTTTTATCCCGTGGTTTCCCGTTGCTGCGGGCAAGCTAGCCCAGCCGGGCGGCAAGCTGGACGAAGCGGCGAAGAAGCACCATGCGACCGTGGCGCAGCTTTCCCTGGCGTGGCTTCTGCATCGTTCGCCGGTGATGCTGCCGATTCCGGGCACCAGCTCTGTAGCTCATCTGGAAGAGAACATGAAGGCGGCTGATTTAACACTGAGTGATGCCGAGTGGGCCGAATTGGAAGCAGCTGCGAAGTAAGGAAACGGCCAGACCTCCGAGCTTCCGGTACGGGCTCGGAGGTTCGGCAGGGCATCCTGCTCGCGAAGCATCCGTGTGTAAAGCCTTGGCTCTTAAAGAGCCAAGGCGGCTCGCAGTGGCCCAACCAGGGCCTCCGGCGTGAACCGAGTGCGAAAACGCTCTATGCGGTCGGTGGTATCGGCGTAGCGTTCCTGGGCGCCTGGCGTGCTGGCTTCCGTGGCTAGCCGCAGCACCGCCGTAACAACCTCTTCCAGAGACACGCAGCGCACGCCGATGCCGGCCTCCACGAGGCCGTATCCATCAAAGTATGGGTTTGCTGTGTAAACCACCGGTTTCAAATACGCGAGTGCGTCGAAGAGTGTTCCGGACGCGCGCAAGCGGAAGCCACTTGGTTCTGCAAGCCAGAGGGCATGAGTGACGGATTGGGCGCTTGTTTGGAATGCCTCCCGGGCCAGAGGCGTCGCGGTCGCACCCTCCACGAGCGGCGCGACGCGCTGTACAGTTGCGGGGCCGTCCAAAAAGCCGATGACGCGGAAGCGGATGTCTGGCCTGGTTTTGCGAACGCCGCGCGCTACCTGCTCGAGCGCCCGAGCGTCCCCCGTGTTGCCGAAGATGCCGAAAACCAGGCCCTCAGGCAAGGGGTACAACGGCTGCCTGGCCCGTGGAAAGTGGTACGGATGATCGAGGATCCCAACCGCGCCCATGCCCCGTTGCAACGCCTCCGGCAGGTTGCGCTGTATGGAGTCGCTTAGCAGTACATAGCGAAGGCCAGGTGGCTGCGGCCGCTCGAGCGCGCGCCGCAGCGTCAGCAAATTTGCGGGGAATGCGGCTGTGCGGGCCACGCTTTCAAGATCACCGTGAAGAACGCAACGTGCCACATGATTGCGCTTCATCAGCTGCTTCAAAACCAGGAGCTGCAGGCGGCTGATCGAGCAGAAAAGCAGCCGGTCTCCCGTCGCTAGAAGCTCCTTCAGCATTCCCCGCGTCCGCAGCCAGCGCTGCGGTAGCGAGCCCTGCTGCATCGTCGGCAGCTCGTTCCACTCCACCTGCGTGGTCACGTCAGGCGCGCACTCCTTCAGGATCTCGCGGACGGCGAGTAGATGAGCTGGCTGCGCATGAAAGGCGATCCGGAGATCGGGGTACGCCAAGGCGGCGGTGTGAAGCAGCGCTGCGTTGAATGGCGAGTGAAAGAGGTTGATCATCTGCGGTTCAACCACACGCAGCGTTTGCTGGAGGCTCATCCGAAAGCGGCCTCGCACTCCTCGACAGCCGGCTCTCCACGCAGGTCGTTCAAAGAGTGCAGCGGCGCGTTGGCTTGCGCTGTAAAGAACGCCTCCACACGGTCCATCACCTCGGCCCCGTGTTTGGCTTCAAAGATCTGCCGGCGCAGGGCAGACCCGCCCGGCACACCGTGGGTGAACCAGCTGGCGAACTGCTTCATTTTGCCGACTGCCTCCCGTTGCGCGGACTCGTGATCACGCTTGCGACGCTTTTCCTCATCGCTAACCGCGGGCCCTGGAAGGTCGGGGTGCTCGGCAGCTTCGGCAACCAGCCGGCTGAAGTAGTCGCGGATCATGCGATAACGATCGAGGTTTGTCGGCTGATCGTACGCACCCTGGCCGGTCTGGAGCTTGCTTGCGGTGTGTTGCGCGATCTGCCGAAAGATCCAGGGGTTCGCAGGAGCTGCGCGACCGATCATCACGGCATCGCAGCCTGTCGCTTCCACCATCGCGGCAGCGTCCTCCGGAGTGCGGATGTCGCCGTTACCGATGACAGGGATGCCTACCGCATCTTTTACGGCGGCGATCCACTCCCAGCGCGCCTCGCCGGCGTAGCCCTGCTCGCGGGTGCGCGCATGCAGCGCCACGGCTGCCAGACCGCAGTCTTCCGCCATCTTCGCGAGTTCCACACAAACGATGTTGCTGTCATTCCAGCCCATGCGGAACTTGACGGTGAAGGGAATCGTCACGGCCGCGCGTACCTGCTCGAAAATGACTTTGATCAACGGGAGATCGCGCAACAAGCCGGAGCCGCCATTGCAGGCCACCACCCGTTTAGCCGGGCAGCCGAGGTTGAGATCGACGAGATCGAAGCCAGCGTCCTCGACAATGCGGGCGCTCTCGGCGAGCGTGTACGGATTGGAGCCGAAGAGCTGCGCGGAGATCGGGTGCTCGTCCTCGTAGTAGGTGAGGTAACGCTTGCGTTTCACCTCGCGCATGCGTGAAAGGCCATCCGCAGAGGTGAACTCCGTCATGATCAGACCGCAGCCGGAGCGCTCGTTCGTGGTCTGGGCATCCACATCACTGCTGATTGTCTCGGCGGTACCCGGGGCAGGCGCGGCATATAGGCTCGCGTTCTTGATGAAGCGCCGGAAGACCGTGTCGGTGACACCCGCCATGGGGGCCAGCACCGTGGCAGGGGCGATGCGCACGCCGCCGATGTGCAGCTCCGCCGGCACACTCGCCTCGGCGGGCATGCTGCGGTCGATTGCGGAGGTCCACTGCTTGTCCATGGGACCGGTGCGGGCTTTTTCAGACATGTCGCTCGTGATCAGAAGTGTTGTTCAACAGAAAGGCCTCTGCTTTTCCAGCAGAGGCCCTTCCTTGGTGCGGCCGGAGTTACTTGGTAGCAGCGGCGGCTTCGGCCTTCTTGGCATCCGTCGCGGCAAACTTGCGGCGGAAGCGCTCGATGCGGCCAGCGGTGTCGACCAACTTCTGCTTGCCCGTGAAGAACGGGTGGCAGGCCGAGCAGATTTCCAGAACAATGTCGCCCTTGTGGGTGGAACGGGTCTGGAAGCTATTGCCGCACGCACAGCGCACGGTAGTGGTGTCGTACTTGGGATGAACGCCTTCCTTAGGCATGGGGTGAATCCTTTCGCTAGCTCTCCCGCCGCAGAGTGGTTTCGCTTGCCGTGTCCATGTGGGGCTCGAAAGCCCGGCTCACGACATCGATCTTCCTGTCACGCTGTAGCTTGGACCCCGACTCCCGGGGCCTCAGGCGCTGGGTATTAGAGTACCATCGACGGCTTTGGATTCAAGGCGCCGCGCTGCGGCGGGAGCGCAGCAGGACCGGCGAGAAAGTCGTCAGAAAGGCCAGAAGCAGCATTGCCGCAAGCGCTCGCCGCGCCGGATACCAGCTGAAGACGGCCCAGCCGGTCAGCACCCAGAACGCCATGTTCGCCGAGGCGGCCACGTAGACCCAATCGGAGAACTTGTGCTGATCGTGAACGAAGTTCATGTCGCACAGGCGAGGGTACGGGGTCTGCGGCGTCAGCCCGAGGCGCAACAAAGCGACTGGCAGCAGGTTCCCCGTGAGCACAGCGGCCACCCAGAGCACCGGCGCCCAGGGCTGCGGAAATTTTTGCGCCATCCACCAGGTCACGCAAAGCGTCGCGAGCACGTTGACCGTCGCCCCGGCGTTCACCGCTGCCGGGAAGTGGCCCATATCCCCGAGTCGGTCCATCTCGTTCAGGCGTTTGTCCGAACTGGCGGTGAGGCTGTGCGGCAGGGCGTTCTCTTGCGATGGGATCATAGAGGCTCCTGCTGGGGACGACGCGGTCGACTAGGCTGGGGATCAGAAAGCGGCGTACGCGCCCGAGGCCATGTTCGCATGAGCGCTAATCAAACTGTTGAATCGGTGTGGGACTACCCCAGGCCCCCACGGCTCGAGCCGACGGCCAACCACCTGCGCATCGTCCATAAAGGCGTGCTCATCGCCGAGACCACGCGTGCGCTACGGATTCTCGAAACCAGTCATCCGCCCGTCTTCTACCTGCCACCTGAAGACATTCGCCTCGATCTGCTGCGCCGGTCCGCCGCGCGAGGCAGCTTTTGCGAGTTCAAAGGGGTCGCCAGTTACTGGACACTCGACCTCACGGCCGCGCTGCCCCCCGGAACCGCCGGAGCAACGGTGATGGACGTTGCCTGGAGCTACGCTCAGCCCACAGCAAGCTTCGGTGCGCTGCGCGATCACCTGGCCTTCTACGCCAGCCGCGTGGACGAATGCACGGTAGACGGCGAGCGAGTGCAAGCGCAGGAGGGCGATTTCTATGGCGGTTGGATCACCTCAAGGGTCGTCGGGCCGTTCAAAGGCCCGCCTGGAACCAGGGGCTGGTAATTTCCCTTCGGCATCTCTGGTGCACGCCGCAAAGTCTGGTTCTATAACAAGCGTTGAGCACTCGGCTTGTTCGACCGTGAACGCCGTTCTGTCTATGCTGAAGAGCGATGGCCTGGAGCTTGTGGCAGGGATGCTGCTGCGACCTGCCGAGCACGCTCGATCGCCCAGAGGACCTACCTTGAAAGATCTGCTTCCAATCGAAACCATCGCTGCCAAGCTGAATCTGCCGGAGTCGCTCTATGAGCGGCGGGGCCCGGTCAGCGCCAAACTCAGCCTGCATCTGCTGAGCGGACTTCCCGGCCGAGACGCGGAGCGTGGCAAGCTGATTCTTGTTACCGCGACCACTCCCACCGTCTCCGGCGAGGGAAAAACCGTGACATCGATCGGCCTTGTGCAGGGGCTCGAACGCATTGGCAAACGCGCCATCATCACCTCGCGCGAGCCATCGCTGGGGCCTGTTTTCGGCATGAAGGGTGGGGCGGCGGGTGGCGGTCGCTCGCAGATTGAGCCCGCCGAGAAGATCAACCTCCACTTCCATGGCGATTTCCACGCCATCACTTCGGCGCATAACCTGCTAGCCGCGCTGATCGACTCGCACCTGTTCCATGGCAATGATCTGGGCATCGATCCCCTCGCCGTGACCTGGCCTCGGGCCATGGACATGAACGACCGCGCCCTGCGCAACATCGTTGTCAGCGCGACCGCGCCGGAGAAGGCTGTCCGCGACGGCAGTAATCGCGCGTCAGGCTTCGTCATCACCGCGGCTTCGGAGATCATGGCCATCCTGTCGCTGGCGCACGATCGGGAAGACCTGCGGGAGCGCCTGTCGAGGGTCATCATCGGCGCCAACCGGAACGGCGAGCCGGTGCGTGCCGCCGATCTCGGTGCGGTCGGGCCGATGATGGCGCTGCTCAGCGAGGCCATCGAGCCCAACCTGGCGCAGACCACCGACGGCACGCCGGCGATGGTGCACTGCGGTCCATTTGCCAACATCGCGCATGGCACAAGCTCCGTGGTCTCGCAGGAGATCGGCATGCGCGTTGCCGATTACGTGGTCAACGAGACAGGCTTTGCCTCGGATCTGGGCTTCGAGAAATACATGGATCTGGTGATGCCGTCTTCGGACATTAAGCCGTCTGTAGCGGTGTTGGTGACCACCGTGCAGAGCCTGCGCAACCAGGGCGAGGGCGATCTCCAGCGGGGCTTTCCGAACCTGGAAAAGCACATCGGGATCGTGCAGGGCTTCGGCCTGCCGGCCGTGGTCGCCATCAACCGTTTCCCCCACGACAGCGATGCAGACCTCGAGACGCTGCGGGTATTTTGTGAGGCGCGGGGCGCGTCGTTTGCGCTCTCCGAGGCGTTTGCGAAGGGCGGCGAAGGAGCGGCGGCCCTGGCGGCGAAGGTCGTCGAGGTGATCGAGGCCAACCCTGCACCGCCACTCACGACCACCTATGAAGTGACCGACTCCGTCGAGGAAAAGATCGGCAAAGTAGCCCGAAGGATCTATGGCGCGGACGGGGTCGAGTTCAGCGAGAAAGCGCAGGGGAATCTCCTCCGCTTCGCGCGCTGGGGTTTTGGCAACCTGCCAGTTTGCATCGCCAAGACGCAGTACTCGCTCTCGGATGATCCGAAGCGTATGGGCGCCCCGACCGGCTGGACGCTGCGCGTTTCAGACGTCTTCCTATCTGCCGGCGCAGGCTTCCTGGTGGTGACCTCCGGAGCGATGATGCTGATGCCCGGGCTGCCCAAAGCTTCGCGGGCGATGGGTATTGACGTGGATGCCGAGGGCGAGATCACGGGCATGTCGTAAGCCGCACCGGAACACGCCTCAAATCGGTCTACCGCGGGGCGCAGGCAGGGCGAGCTCCGGATACAGCAGACGTGGCACGCCCATCCAGAAGCGGTTGTTGTATTGAGTGAACGGGCCGGGTGGGCGCCCACGCAGCCGAGCCGTGGCCTCGCGGTACGGCCCGACGAAGCGCAGTGCTCCGGGCAGCCGTGGGTACAGGCGCGGCAGCCAGCGCGTGGCCCGCTGTAGAGAACGAATCTCCCGATCGCGAAGGGCCAGCCCGAAGGCGGCGTGAAAGCGTGTCGGCAGCCACGACGCCGTGAGGGCGCGGTACCAGCGCGGCGGCCGAACCCAGGTGCCCACGCCAGAGAGCACGCTGCGCCCCAGCTCCCCGCCCCGCGCATCGACGCCCAGCTCCGGCGAGGCCAGCATCGCGGTCATATACGCGGTGAAGCCGTTCCAGTTCTCCGGCAGCGCGGCGGCGGGGATGCCGCACAGTGCGGCCATGCGTTTGCTTTCGGCGTAAAAGACCTCGCGTTCCGCGGGCGCAAGCGGAGGCAGAACGAAGTCGTAGGCGAGCAGGGCGCTGTCCACCAGCGTGGCGAAGACCCAGCGCAGGGCGGCAATCTCATTGGCCTCGTAGTGCTCACCGGCAGGGTGGGCGCCCACGCCCTGCGGCAGCTCGCCACGAACGCCCTGGTGACGGCGATACAGCTGCCGTGAGGCGGAAATCGCCTGCGCTCGCGTCCCGAACAGCATCGTGTACATCACGCGAAAGGTCGAGTGAAAGCGCCCGATCGCGTCCTGCAGCAGATTCGAATGGTGCGTGAGCGACGCTGCCACCCAGGGATGTGCAAGCTGCAGCAACGCGGCGCGGCCGGCACCCAGAAAGACCGCGGATTCACGGTTCAGCTGCCAAGTTATGGATTGTGGGCCGAAAAAACCGGCGACCGCATCACCCGGCACGCTTGCCAGGCCGGCTGCGAGCTGCTGGAGGTCGCCGGGAGCAACAAGCTGGAGCGCAGCAAGCTGCAGCGGACTGGGCGCATTGGGCAAAGCGGTTGGCCAGGGTTTGCTGTCAGTCCCTCCACTCACGATCGCCTCCCGCCTGCGCCGATATTACGCGTCAACGCTCACTCTTCAGCCATCGTGGCGGGGAAGTGCACATCGCGCACGGCGTTATGGAGTCTTCCGGTTGCCCATTGTGAAAAGCGGCTTGACTCGAGACGAGCTGGCGCATCCAACAGAGCGCTGCACGGCACGCCCGGCACAAGGAGAACTGAAACGCATGGCAGACCAAAAGGCACTTGAGCAAAAGTACGCGCCCGTAGGGCAGGTTGTGGCTGACTTCAGCGAATACGGCGCTAAATTCGATGGCGTATTTATGAACGGCGAGAAGCTGGTCCTCAAATGTGAGGTTCCCTCGAAGGTGGTCAGCAACCTGGTCTGGGACACGATCAAGAAGTGCGACCCAACCTACAGCGACTTCGAGATCCAGATGACCGTGACCGGCGGGGATGATCAGCCCTATACGCTCAAGTCCGGTGACAACCTCAGCAAGGTGTCCGAGAAGTTCTATGGCACACCGAACAAGTACGAGACGATCGCCCAGCACAACGGCATCTCCAACCCGGATCACATCCAGGCCGGCCAGAACATCAACGTGCCACCGCTCTCCTAAGCGGGGCTTCATGACGGCAATGGATGCAGGGACGGGGGATCGACGGTGATGAGAACGGGTGATCCTGAACCATCACCGACCCGCCGCGTGCTGGTCAGTGGTTCCTCCGGTCTCATCGGCGGGCACTTTGTCACGGCCCGTCGAGCGGCGGGCGATACCGTAGTTCGCCTGGTGCGCGGCGGGGCGCCAGCCTTTGACACGGTCCTATGGAATGCGGGGATCGATGCATTAGATCCGGCCACTGTGAGCGGTTTCGACGCTGTTGTCCACCTGGCCGGTGAACCGGTGGCCGGGCGGTGGACCGCCGAAAAGAAGCAGCGTATTACCGAAAGTCGCGTGCGGGGTACCGCGGTGCTCTCGGCGGCGTTGGCAGCTGCGGAGAGACCACCGGCGGTGTTCGTCTGCGCCTCTGGTATCAACTTCTACGGCAACACCGGCGACAGCATCGTGGACGAGAACTCGGCGAAGGGCACGGGTTTCCTGGCGGACGTGTGCGAGGGCTGGGAGGGTGCTTGCGCCGCACTCGCGAGTGTGACGCGGGTCGTCAACCTGCGCATCGGGGTGGTGCTGGCCAGTGATGGCGGTATGCTTCCTACGCTTTTGCCGCTCTACCGATTGGGCCTGGGCGGCACGATCGGCGCTGGCCGCGGCTATGTCAGCTGGGTGACGCTGGACGATGCGATCCGCGCAGCGCAGTACGCCGTGGAAAGCGAAACCTTGCGTGGTCCCGTGAATCTGGTAGCGCCCGCGCCGGTGACCGGCAAGCAGCTTACGCAGGCGCTTGCTGCTGCCGTGGGACGACCCGCGTTTATCCCGGTTCCGGGCTGGCTGATGCGTGTGGCGATGGGCCAGATGGCCGAGGAGACCGTGCTCGGCAGCGTGCGCGCCGTGCCGGGAAAACTGCTCGGGGACGGATTTCGCTTCAAGGATGCAACGCTGAGCGAAGCGCTGAGGGCCTGCGGGATTCAGCCACGGTAAGCGGAATCACGCCAGCAGAGCGTCAACGAAGGCCTTGGAGTCGAAGGGCAGAATGTCGTCGATCTTCTCTCCAACGCCGGCGTAGCGCACGGGCAGACCCATCTCGCGGGCGATCGCGACCACGATGCCGCCTTTGGCGGTGCCATCGAGCTTGGTCAGCACGATCCCAGTGACCTTGGCCGCCTCGCTGAATAGCCGCGCCTGTTGCATGCCATTCTGGCCTGTGGTGGCGTCGATGACGAGCAAAGTCTGGTGGGGGGAGCCGGGCACCTGCCGCTCCGCCGTGCGGCGCATCTTGTCGAGCTCCTTCATCAGGTCGGCCTTGGTATGCAGGCGGCCGGCGGTGTCGACGAGCACCACATCCGTGCCGCGCGCCTTGGCCGCGGCGAGGGCGTCGAAAAGTGCGGCGGAGGGATCGCCCCCTTGTCTGGTTTTGATCATCTCCACGCCGGATCGTTGCGACCACACCTCCAGTTGCTCGATGGCCGCTGCGCGAAAGGTGTCCGCAGCGCAGAGCAGCACCGTGCGTCCTTCGCGCCGAAACAGGGCGGAAAGTTTGCCGCTGGTGGTCGTCTTACCGGTGCCATTCACGCCGACCATGAGGATGACCTCCGGTCCGCTCGCGGGAAGCTTCACGGGCACGGCGACGGCGTCCAGAATGCGGCGAATCTCCTCTTTCAGCGCGGCTTTCAGCGCCGTCCCATCGGCAATGCCCTGGCGCAGCGCACGCTCGCGCAGCCGGCCGATGATCTCGTCGGTGGTCACGGCCCCAAGATCGCACTGCAGCAGTGCCAGCTCCAGGTCGTCGAGCGAAGCCTCATCCACCTCACGCGTAAGGGCCACGACGGAGGCGATGGAAGTAGAGAACGAATCGCGCGTCCGCGTGACCGCCTGCCGCATGCGCTCGAAAAAGCTGCCGCGACGCTCGGGTTCAGGCTCGTCGCTTTCCGGACGCGTGTCCTCACGCAGAGGAGCCTCGTCCGCTCGGGTTTCCGGTGTTTTGTCGCGCTTGCCAAAAAGGGAAAAGGCCATGACTTACCACCGAGTTTACTGGACAGGCTCTCGGTTCGCCGGTGTAGTCTGAGCGGAAGAGGGTGCTCATGGCGACAGCTACCATGCCGGCGGAAGACTTGGTTGCATCAGCGGCGAGCGAAGTCCCGATTCCGCTAGAGGTGTACCTCGATTCGATGTATCGCCCGGACCTCGATTACCTGGATGGGCGATTGCTGGAGCGTAACGTGGGCGAAAAGCCTCATGCCAGACTGCAGAAGCACTTCATTTTGGCTTTCTCTAAGCAAGAAACGGAATGGCAGCTGGAGATCTTGCCCGAGCAGCGCGTTCAGGTAGGCCCATCCCGCTATCGCGTTGCTGATCTCTGCGTGACCAGGTTGGAGCAGACCGCGGATCAGCTTATCGTTCGAGAGCCGCCGCTCCTATGTATCGAGATCCTTTCACGGGAGGATCGCATGTCCGAGATGCAGGAGAGAGTCGAGGACTATCTCGGCATGGGCGTAAAAACGGTTTGGCTGATCGATCCTTGGCGGCGCAAGGCCTTTGCTGTCGGTCCTTCCGGGGGGATTCAACCCATATCGCAGGAGCTTGTGGTTGATGGCACAGCTGTCCGAATCAGCATCGCGGAGGTATTTGAAGCGATGGACCGGTATGCCGCCAAGGCCCTCTAAAGCCGGCGTTGCTTGACCCGGGGAAGCGCTTTGACACGCAACGACCGAAGTCCGGAGATCTCACTTCAACTGCACAGGCTGCGCATCGACCTTGATCCGAAACAGCTGATACGGCTTGCGGCGTAGGTCCTGCCCGTTGTGCATAGTCGGCTGCTCGTGCAGCTGATTGGACGTGAAGTACAGGTAGCCATCGCCCGCGAGGCTCATGGTATCCGGCCACAGGATCCGCGGATCGTGGGCGATCGTCTCCGTAAGGCCGGTCTTCGAGTTCCAGCGATGGATGGAGTCGGTGACCGGATCGGTCATATAAACGTTGCCCGTGGCATCGGACTCCATCCCGTCTGAGGGCATCTTGCCCGTAACGATGCGTACGGTGCCAGCCACCTGCGCGTCCGACTTGGTGCGGTCGCGCAGCATGGCCGTCGCGACGGCGTAGAGCTTGGTGCCGTTAATGGGGCAGTAGTACAGCGTCTCGCCGTCGTTTGAAAGGGCGATGCCATCGGCGGCAAAGTTCACGGCCTTCGGTGGCTTGTTTGGTTCGGTCATGTAGACGGGGCGACCTTCAGCGAACATCAGGAATTGGTCTTCAGAGAGAACACTGGAGTGCTGATTCAGGCGTCGCCAGCTCTTGCCAGTGGCCAGGTCGACGACGATGATGGCGTTCGGCCCTTCGCTGGATGAATCCGTGATGTAGGCCGTGCCGTGCATCGGGTTCATGCTTCGATCCCGCACAGGAAGATCCACAACTCCATGCGCATCGGGTGTGCCGAAGGCCCGAGCCGCGTTAGGGTGTTCGGGATCAGCTGCCGGCTTGTTCGGATCGAGCGCAGGATGACTGCCGACCATGGTACTGGCATCCTGAGACCCAGTGTCTCCAACACGCAAATCGAAGCGCACATCGTTTAGATAGCAGTTCGTCCCGCAGGCCTCCGAGGTGATGAGAATCGTCTTCACCACCTTGTTCGTGTGCAGGTCGATCGCGACCAGCTTCGGCCCGTCCGGGACGATGTTCTTGAGCTTTGGCGCGCCGGTGTCGAGCACCCAAAGGCGGTCGTCAGGGTCCACCACCACAGACTGCACGCTCACAAAGTGGGTCTGGTCCACACTGGCGTCAGTAAAGGCATTCGGGTTGGGCAGCTTGCGGCCGGGCCAGTCGTTGATGGCCTCGTTTGGATAGGCAACGGCTTTCCCGTTGATGAGCTCGGCCACCGTAAACGGGATGTCATCGCCCCAGCGCGCGAAGTTCACGAAGATGCGTCCGGTGTGCGACACCGTGACGCCTTCCGGCATGGGGCCAGGGAAGGTGGCGACGGTTTCGAGCGTTCCGAGGGGCCTGTCCGTCGCGGCCTCCTGGTTTGCAGGTACTTGGGCATAGCTGTGGGCAAACAGCGTGGTGGCAGCAAGGCAAAAAGAAAGGGCTTTACGCATTTCTGACTGAGACGTGAAGCCGACCTGCGGGCGTTGGCCGCCCATGACTGAAGGGCTTTCGGCTGCCCGCAAGTGTGTTGACGGCGTGCGTACTCTACTCGAGGCGGCCGGGACGGGTCATCAGTTCGCGCAGCACTTCCTGCGGTGGACGATGCTGGTGCAGAATGGCGGCCATCTGTTCGGTAATGGGCATCTCCACGCCATAGCGCGCCGCCAGGCCCAGTGCCGCTGTTGTGGAGCGGACGCCTTCCGCGACCTTGCCATTCAGCCCGGCCAGGATCTCGTCCAGGTGACGCCCCTTGCCGAGCTCGATGCCCACGGCCCGGTTGCGCGAGAGCCCGCCGGTGCAGGTCAGCACCAGATCGCCCATACCCGCCAGCCCGGCCAGTGTCTCGCGCCGTCCGCCGCAAGCCATGGAAAGGCGCGTGATCTCGGCCATGCCTCTTGTAATCAGCGCGGCCGCGGAGTTGGACCCTAGCTCAAGCCCCGTGACGACGCCTGCCGCCAACGCGATGACGTTCTTCAGAGCGCCGCCCAGTTCCGTGCCAATCACGTCCTCATTGCGATACACGCGCAGGCTCGGGGAAGAGAAGTCGTCCTGCAGGCGCTTGCCCAACGCCGACGCTTCGGTGGCGATGGTGATGGCCGTGGGCATGGCGGCGGCAACCTCCTGGGCGAATGAAGGTCCACCGAGAGAACCGACCGGGTTCTCCGGCGCGTGCTCGCCCATGATTTGCGACATGCGCAAAAAGGTCTTTTCCTCAATGCCTTTCGAGGCTGAGAGCAGAACCTGTCCCGGGGTAAGCAGGGGTGCGATAGCCTCCATCACAGAGCGCAACGCCTGCGATGGTGTCACGCAGAGGATCGTCTCAGCGGCTTCAATCGCGTCAGGCAGCCGCGCCGTAATGCGGATGCCCATGGGCAGAACGAATCCCGGCAGGTACCGTAGGTTCTCTCCGGTGTCGGCGAGCTCCTCGGCGTGGGCCGGGGAGTGCGCCCACAAGCTGAGCTCATGCCCCCCCCGGCGCGCCAGGGAGAGTGCCAGCGCGGTGCCCCAGGCCCCCGCACCGAGTATCGCGATCCGGCTCATGCGCGCGCCTTTCGCTTGCGTGGAGCAGAGATCACGGCCGTGTCCTTCGCCTTGCCAAAGCGAGGTTCCATCCCGTTTAGCAGACGGGCGATGTTGGCTCGGTGCTTCAGGATCACCAGCAGGGAAAGAAAGATGATGCCGCTGAGATAAATCGGGGAACGATCCGGTACCAGCAGCATGGAAACCAACGGCAGAATAGCGGCGGTGATTACCGAGGCGAGGCTGACGATTCGCGATGCCGCGAAGACCAGTGCAAAGACCACACCGGAGGCCAGCGCCAGGCGTGGAGCCAGCGCCAGCAACACGCCCAGTGCCGTCGCCACGCCCTTGCCTCCGCGGAAACCCAGCCACACGGGAAAGACATGTCCGACAACGGCAGCAACGGCCGCACCCACGGCGAGATCAGAGGGTATGCCGGGTGTTCCTGGAGCAAAGTGCAGGGCCAGCAGCACGGCGGCCAAACCCTTCGCGAGGTCCAGTAGTAGCGTCAGGATGCCCAGCTTCTTCGAGCCGGCGCGCGCGACGTTGGTAGCCCCAATGTTGCCGCTGCCTACCGCGCGAATATCTTCCCGGCGGACCAAGCGCACCAAAAGATAACCAAAGGGGATGGAGCCGAGGAGGTAGGCGGCGGCCAAGACCAGGATCGGAAGTGACCACGAAGTCATCGCCCCTGAGTGTAGCAAGAGGGGGGTGCCGCAGGCTTACAGGAGATGCCGCCGCAGCATCTCCAGCGCATGCTGGCTGGCCCACAGGCGCACTCGCTCGCGATCGCCGATGATGTTGAACTGCTTGACCTGCGTACCTTCCGGGCCTGCCAGGCCGATGTACACCAGGCCCACAGGCTTGTCCCGGTCAGGGCCCTCGAGTGGCGGCAGTGGCCCGGCGATTCCGGTAATCCCGATACCAAGTGTCGTGCCCAGGCGCTTGCGGATGCCTTCGGCGAGCAGCCGCGCCACTGGCTCACTGACTGCGCCATACTGAGCAAGGACCTCCGCCGGCACGTCGGCACTGATCGTCTTGGCCTCCTTGGCGTACACAACGGCGCCGCCGACAAAGCTGCGTGACGCGTTTGGGATCGCCGTCAGTCGCTGTGCCAGCAGGCCGCCGGTGCAGCTCTCCGCGGTGGCCAGCGTCGCGTTGGCCAGGCCGAGCATCAGCAGGGCGACCTCTTCGAGCGTCTCGCCATGGGCAGAGAAAATGTCTTCGCCCATCTCATGCTCGACGGCTTCAACGACCGTGTTCACGCGCGCTTCGGCCTCGGCGACCGTCGGTTTCACGCAGAAGAAATGCAGCTGAATCTCACCACCACCTGCCAGGATTGTGGTCTCCACATCCGGGAAGCTGCCGTAAATGGGCGCGGTGCGAGCATCCACCTGCGACTCCGGGATCAGGGCCATGCGTAACAGCCGCTTAGCCAGGTGTCGCGGTGGCAAGGAGGCCGCCAGCCGCGGCTTGCACTGCTCGTCAAACAGCGGCTTCAGCTCCTTCGGTGGGCCGGGGAGCAGAATAACCACCTTGCGATGTCCCGCGACCACAGTGTCCAGCCACTGCCCCGGCGCGGAGCCGTTGCCGTTGGGCAGCAGCTGCGCCCCGTCCAGCACCTCAGCCTGCCGCTCGTTGTTGGGCGGCATGGGAATGCGGCGCTCCGCAAAACGCTTGTACAGCGCCGTCATCGTGTCATTGTCCTTGTGCAGCTCGATGCCCAGCGCTTCGGCCACGCACCCGCGCGTGAGGTCGTCTTCGGTCGGCCCCAGGCCCCCCGAGAAGAGCACCACATCGGCGCGCCGCAGCGCGATCCGCGCGGCATCGGTCAGGTGCTGCGGGTTGTCGCCCACGATGGTCTTGAACGCGACGGAGACACCCAGGTCGTTGAGACCCTGCGTGAGATAGAGGGAGTTAGTGTCCTGGCGAAACGGGGTCAGCATCTCCGAGCCGACAGCGATGATTTCAGCGATCATGTCGATGGTTGGATGCGGCAAGGGGCAGCGGCAACTCTAAATCAACACACGGCCATCGATGCCAAGATCGACGTGAAACAGCGTATTTTTGCTGGCCAGCGCTGCACAGCCGTCTTCCGTAAAGCAGAGCCCCACAAGATCGTTGCCGCTGACCACAAGCTCGGCCTCTGCACCATTCGGGGTGATCCGAACGACCCCGCGCTGCCCGGCGAGCGAGGCCGCCACGTAGACATTGCCCGCCGCATCCAGCGCCATGCCCTGCGGACGCCCCAGCCCGCGGTAGAAGACGCGCTGATCGCCATCCGGATCGATCGCGTAGATCGCCCCGTTGCTGCTCGTCGTCGGCGCCGTCACCAGCAGCACGCCGTCATCGCGGAAGGCGAGATGGTACGCCGCTACAGAGGGTTCCAGGGTGGCGAAGACGAAGATCTCCGCCGCATTGTGCAGCCCGTGCGGGCCCAGCTTGAAAATGGTGCCGGAGCGATCCCCGACGAACAGATTGCCGCCGGCATCGAAGGCGATGCCTGTGGCAATGCCCATGCCCTCGGCGAAGGTAGACACCGCACCCTCCGGGGAGATGCGGTACACCATGCCTTCGGCGCGCGACGAAGCGTAGAGGTAGCCGTCCGGCCCGAAGGCCAGCGCGGAGATGTTGAGGAGATCGCGGGCAAACGGCCGGGGCTGCATGTCGCGCGCGATTTTCACGATCGACACCGGCACCCGTGTGCCGCGCGGCCCGGAGATCATGGCAAAGACGTTGCCGTCGGCGTCGACGGCCGGGTTGGAGACAAGGTGCAGATCCTCCGCCATCGGTACGGCCACATTGGCGTGCAGCGGGTTGCTGGCGTGACCCTCATAGCGCAGAGTCAGATCCCCCGCGATGGCGCCATCCGGCACCCGGACCTGCGCTCGCGTGGGCCGCAGCAGCTCCACCGAGCCCTCCGTCTCCCCTAGAAAGGCTTTGGGCAGGTTGGCGGACGCGGCGCCGTGGGCGGTCAGCAGGTGTGTGCCTTGCACCTGGAACGTGCCGCCGGGCAGCGCCGCCTGGGGGCGCAGACTGCTCAGCGTGGGCGCATCGGAGCGGGTGGGATGCAGCAGACTCATCGCCCTAAGCCTATGCGTGTCCCGGCGGAGAGACAAGCGTGCGCCGAAGTGCGCTAGTGCAGCTTCGCCAACAGGTGCAGACAGAGTTGGCCAGCAAGCAGCGCCAGGACGCCGGCTCCGAGATCGTCGACCATGATGCCCGTACCCTCCGGCAGCGCCTCCAGCTTGCGAATCGGCCACGGCTTCAGGATGTCGAAGAAGCGGAAGAGTACGAACGCGAGCAGGGCATTCGGCCACACCGGCGGCATCAGCAACAGCGCTACCCACTGGCCGGCTACCTCGTCGATCACCACGAAGCCCGGATCTTCCCGGCCCGACTCACGTGCCACGAGGGTTGCAGCAGGAATGCCGAGGGCCGTCGCCAGAGTGACTCCGATCGCTGTAAGAAGCGCAAGCGTCTGCGTGTTGTGATGGACCAGCCAGCCAGCCAAAAGCCAGAGCGCACAGGCGGCCGCTGACCCGTACGTGCCCGGACCGGGTTTACGGTAGCCGGCTCCAAAAAAGGTCGCAAGCCACCAGGCCCAGGTAGTCCTACGAGCTTTCTTCTTTTCTGCGAGGTTGTCATTCCCCAGTGCAGTGGAAGAACCTGCTTTTTCTGACCCGTGCCCCGGCGCATGCATGCCCGAGGACATTAGTTCTTCCACTCCTTGCCCGAATCAGTGCCCATCGGCTTTGTCTGCTGCTGCTTGTGCTCCAGTTCTTCCAGCAAATCGGGATCGAGGATGGGCGAGCTGATCTTGTAGTCGCCGGATGCCCACTTGCCCAGATCAAGACGACGGCAGCGGTCCGAGCAGAAGGGCACATCCTCGCCGTCAAGCGGAACGAGGGTGCGGCAAATGGGGCAGCGCAGGATTTTCGTGGACATGTTGTTAGCTTTTCTGTATCGGCTATTCGAGAATCGTAGCAACGACATCGTAGTCATGCGACTCGGTAATCTCGGCGCGGTAGAAGGTGCCGGGCACCAACGCCTCATGTGGGCCGAAGTCGTTGATCAGCACCAAACCGTCAATCTCGGGCGCCTGATCGAGCGTACGGCCCTGCCACAGCAGCTCGGTTTCCTCACTGGGACCTTCCACCAGCACCTCGATCTCACGCCCTACCCAGCCGGCTTTGGCTTTGCGGCTGATCTTGTTTTGTAAGCGCATCAGCTTGCGGCGGCGCGCTTCGATCGTGCGTTTGGGCACCTTGTCGCCGAGATCGAAGGCTCCGGCGCCCTCCTCATCGGAGTAGCTGAAGACCCCGAGCCAATCGAACTTGGCCGCCTGAACAAAGGCGCAGAGCTCGTCGAAGTCGGCTTCAGTCTCGCCCGGAAAGCCCACGATGAAACTGGTGCGCAGCACCAGGCCGGGGACGATCTTGCGGGCCTTCCCGAGGATCTGCAGGAAACGATCTGCGGAACCGCCACGCTTCATGCGCCGCAGAACGGCCGCGCTGGCGTGCTGTAGCGGCAGATCCAGGTAGTTCGCCACATTCTCGTGGCGGGCGATGGACTCCAGCAACCGTGTAGTGACCTTATTCGGATAGGCGTAAAGGAAGCGCAGCCACTTCAGACCGGGCAGCGGGGCCAAGGCGTCGAGCAGGTCGGCCAGTTCGGGCCGCTTGCCGGGCTGTCCACCATTTTCCGCGACGGGGGCGAGGTCTTCGCCATAGCAGGTCGTGTCCTGGCCGATAAGCGTGATCTCGCGCACGCCCTGCGCAATCAGGCTCCGGGCCTCGGCAACGATTGACCCGACAGGCCGGGAACGGAACTTGCCACGCAGCTGCGGGATGATGCAGAACGAGCAGGGATGGTCGCACCCCTCGGCGATCTTGATGTACGCCGAGGCGCGCGCCGTGGTCAGCAGCCGCGGCGTTTCGTCGGAGTAGAGATAGCTCGGCAGCGCCGCGCTGGCGCCATCCCAGCCCTCGCGCGAGAAGCGTCCCGAAGCTTCCCGGGCATCTCCCTCGGGACGCGATGTGGGTCCGCCAGCCGGTCCGTAATCAGCGACGTCATTCACGGCGTCTACCCAGGTCTGGCGAGCGGCCGCGCTGTCTTCGGCTCCCGAAACCGGCGTCTCCGACACGGGGCGCAGCTGTGATCCGTTGGACTCCGGCCGGGAGTGCTGCTGGACGGCGGAGTGTGCGCGCCGAATCTGGCCTCCTGCGGCAGTGATGGTCTCTCGAGCGTCAAGTTCCGCCACCTGCACGGCCGTCAACACGGTGAAGGCGGAGTCCGACACTGGCACCGGGAGCGGACGCCGCAGACCGGCAGCCTCGAGGATGGACTCCAGCTCGCCTGTTCCAACGACCGCATCAACCTCGGGAATGTTGCGCTGAATCTCATCCCGGTAACGCTCCACAAGGCATCCGGCGACCACCAGCCGCTGCGCCCGCCCGCCATGGGCAACCTTGTGCTGCACCATCTCGAGGATGGCCGCGACCGACTCCTGTTTGGCCGAGTCTATAAAGGAGCAGGTGTTTACCACCAGAATCTCCGCATCTTCAGCGTGTGGCGTCAGCTCTGCCCCGGCACGGTCCAGCAATCCCATCATGACTTCGCTGTCGACGAGATTTTTCGGGCAGCCGAGCGACACAAACCCGATCTTGGGTCGTGTGGCCGCAAGCGTGGCGTGTGGGTCGATCTGGGCAGGTGTCACGCCCTGCGCGGACGTGGAGACCTCAAGCGGGGTGGAGACAATCACATCCCTTAGTTTATCAGCCATGACGACGGTTCACAGAGCCTCGCAGGAGCCAGGCCGTGAAAGCAGGTCAGGAACAGCCTTCGGGGAACTTGGGAATCGGCAGCGCTTCGAATGCGGGTCTTGCGAACAGGTAGCCCTGGAAGAAGTTCACGCCTTCATCACAGAGCCACTGGAACTCCTCCCGGCTCTCGATGCCCTCCGCGATGAGTTCAATGCCCAAATCGCGGCACACCTGCAGGATGGCGCGCACAATCGCTTGCCGTGGACCTCGGCTGTGAATTCCACGCACTAACAGCTTGTCGAGCTTGATCTGGTCCGGCTGAAAGTCCGCGAGCACGTTCAGTCCGGAATAACCGGAGCCGAAGTCGTCCACGGCCATGCGCATCCCGAGGCCGCGGTAGATTCCGATCAACTCGGTAAAGCGGTCCTGGTTGCCCAGCACCTCGCCCTCGGTGACCTCAAGCACCAGCTGCTCCGGGGCAAACCCATGCTCGATGGCCATGTCCAGCGTAGAGGCCAGGCAATCCCGGTCCGCGCGGAAGCCCTGTGGCAGCAGATTGAGGTTGAGGTCTTTCTTTAGGCCGAGCCGTTTGGCCAGCCCCAGGGCCGCCTTGCGGCATTCTTCGTCAAAGGTGGCGAGTTCATCCCTTGGAATCTTGTGCAGCACCGCGTCAGCGCTCTCGTTCTTCGGCCCCCGCACCAGCGCCTCATAGGCGGTGACCTGATTGGTCCGGGCGTTCACAATGGGCTGAAAGGCAAAGGAGCAGGTCCACTTGGGCAGCTTCGCCAGCCATGCTTCGCGACTGGGGTAAGGCACAGCAACCGATTGAAAACGACTCAAGCGCGCACCGCCGTGGCTGATTGCTGCACGTGTTTGCGCCAGCGGCCATCCGTAAAGGCACGCAACAGCCGCTTCGCCCGTCCCTCATCCAGGCCAGCCAACAACTGCTCCCGACGCTCGAGATTGTCCTCCTCGATCATCGCTGCCAGCTCCGCAGGGCTCAGCGTAGCGAGGGTCATATCCGTGTCCCCGAAATAACGGCGGGGTATCGGCTCGAAGATGATCTGCGTGATGCGCGTGTGGCGGTCATCCAGAAGGATTTTGGCATACAAGGCTTCGACGACATCCTGGGGGCCTTCCAAGATCTGAAAGAACGTGTCTTTCACGTGCAGAAGAATGCCCGTTAAGCCATGTCGCGTGTTGCTCACACGCGAGTGTTCGACAAGCCGGGTGATCTCCGCCTCGCTGAGCGGGTAAGTTTGAACACTTGTATAAACGCAGTGCACCAGGGGCGACACGTCTAGCTCTCCTCAGGAGGCGACTCGAGCACGGATGTCGTCTGCTTCGTCTAAGTCTTCGCAGGGTCGGGGAGGGATGTCAACCACCAAAAAGGGGCAGAGGCCTTTTCACGTCGACGGTCTCATCTCTACCCTATCAACACTTTAATACGATGACATCGACGCACGGGAAGAGGTCGCGACACACACCGGCCTGTCCGGACAGGGACGGGAGAGATCAGCACTTCAGGAAGCTCTGACAGTTGGAGAAAAGCGATCTTGCACCGCGGAGCTGGCTAGAACTCCCAGCGCAGCAGGGTGGCACCCACGGTGAAGCCGGCGCCAACGCTGGCCAGCAGCACGAGATCGCCTTTGCTCAGGCGACCATCCTCAAGAGCCGTACCCATTGCCAGGGGAATGGTGGCGCCGGTGGTGTTGCCGTACCGATCGATATTGATGACAACCCGCTCCTCCTCCAAGCCAAGGCGCTCAGCCGTGGAAAGAATGATGCGTTTGTTGGCCTGATGCGGAATGAAGCAGCCCAGCTCCGTGCCCAGCACGCCATTGCGCTTCAGCACCGCTTCCGCGGTCTCAGCCATCTTGCGCACAGCGAATTTGTAAACGGCCTGCCCATCCTGATGCACAAAATGCTGCTTGCTATCCACGGTCTCATGACTGGGCGGCAACAGACTGCCGCCGGCCGGCATTTGCAACGCGGCGGCGCCGGTTCCATCCACCTCATGCAGAAAGTCGATCAGCCCTACCTCGTCCTCAGCGCAGGGCTCGAGCAGAACGGCCCCAGCCCCGTCGCCGAACAGGATGCACGTGGAGCGATCGGTGTAGTCCACGATGGAGCTCATCACGTCCGCACCGATCACCATCACCTTGGTGTGCGCGCCGGTTTCGATCAGCTTGGCCCCTACCTGCAGCGCGTAGAGGAAACCGGAACAGGCTGCCGACAGATCGAAGCCCCAGGCCTTTTTGGCATCGATCTTCGCCTGCACAAGGCAGGCAGTAGCGGGGAAGGCCATATCCGGGGTGACCGTAGCCACGATGATGGCGTCCAGCTCGCCAGCGCCTATCCCGGCATTGGCGAGACAGCAACGGGCCGCCGCCGCCGCGAGGTCGCTGGTGGCCGTACCCTTGTCTACCATGTGGCGTTCACGGATGCCTGTCCGCTCCACAATCCACTCATTCGTGGTGTCCACCATACGCTCAAGATCGGCGTTGGTTAGCAGCCGGGGAGGCACATAGGTCCCAAGGGCGGTGATCTTGGTGCGTTGCAGGGTGCGGCGCGGGGACAGTGTCTGCGGGGTGATGCTCAAAAGGTGGCTACCTCAACTGCGGAATAACATCGACCAATTGCATCTTACCGCGAGACATCCTACGCCCCGGGGGGGGGTGCGGACCGACTTCTGCGGCAGAGTACTGGCCTTGCAGGCAGGACGCCAACTCGGAAAAAGGGGAAGTGTACCGGGTTTCCCTACTGCGCCCACGTGGGCCCGTTGCCGTTGCTTCCTTCCGGACCTGGCGGGGTTGGCGGGTACGCGTCGCGTAGGACCCGGCACCCGGTAAGTGTAGCATCGGGCTCCCTTCGCCGGGTACAGGTGGAACACAGCTTCGGGGTACGGCCGCGCTCAGTGCGCAAGCATCCTTAGATTCGGCAGTGGCGGCAGAACGTCCTGTTCCGCGGCGTATTCGCGAAAAAGTTGTATGGCTCCGAGGCAAGGGATGTCGAGGTGGTAGTGGATGTTCCGGGTGAGGTAGGTACGGATCGTCTCAGGCGAGAGGGGAAGCCGGCCGGCCCACTCGGCGACGAGCTCTTCCACGTGGGCGAGGCCGGCGTCGCGACTGGCGGTGAGGTCTGCGACCAGCTGGGAGGCCCGCAGGCCTGCGGGCTCGAGCGCCTCCGCCCGCACCGCCCAGACGGCCGCTACCCAGGGCAAACCGGTGTGTTGACGCCAGAGTTGCGCGACATCGAGCCAGAGCAGTGAATCTCCGAAGGTGGTTTTGATCGTCCGGTCGATCGCCGTACGCTGTTCCCGGGCCAGCAGGGCTGGATCTCCGATCAGCAGGGCGGCGTCATGGGCGGCGAGCATGGTGAGCGGGTCCGCGGCGTGTTGCACAAGTGGAGGCTGCCGGTGGTAGAAGCGGCCGAGCAGTACACGAAGGTACGCGGCCGAGGAGCGGGAGGCGTTATCGGCGGCGACGCTGCGCACCCGGCGCAGGGACTCAGCGAGCGGTTCGCCGCGTCGGGTGCGGACGAGAAAGAGGATGCTGCGAACCTCGTCCAGCGAGGCGATAGTGCAGCCGGGAACGACGGCTAGCTCCGGCGTGAGCTCCGCGACGGGGATAAGGCCGAGGTCGGCCTCCCCCGCGTGGAGCTCGGCCGCACAACGAGCCGGCGACGTGTAGTGCAGGTGGTAGCGGGCGCGGAGGGCGCTCGCCCCGGGCTCATGCTCGAAGTCGTACAAGAGAGGCGCAGGGTTCAGGAAGGAGATAGCGGCGACGCGCAGGGGCACTTTCCGATGGTAGCGTCCGATGCCGCCTCCTCACCCGCCGAACGGATGGGGGATGGGCATGTGCTTCCAGACTCGTTACGATGCGGGCAAAGTGCAAAGGAACACGGGCTTGAGCGGTACAGCAGCAGAGGAGGACAGCCAGCTTGGCTGGTTGGCCCTGGCGTTAACGCCGGGCATGGGGCCAACCCGGTGCTTTCGGGCAGTGCGTAGCCTGCGTCGCGCCAGCAGGGTCTTTTCGGCGTCGCTGACTGAGCTCGAGGGAGCGGGCCTACCCGCCGCCGCGGCCCAGTTCGTGTTTCACGGCAGGGCGCGGAAGGCTGCAGAGGAGGAGATGCGTCGCGTGGTCGAGCAGGGGGTGCAGCTCCTCACCCCCGATGACGAGGCCTACCCTGGCCAGCTTCTGGAAATCTATGATCCGCCGACCGTTCTTTGGGTGCGCGGCAACGTTGCGGCGCTCAGCCGGCCCGGCATCGCTGTCGTGGGAACGCGACACCCCACGCCCTACGGGGCAGGCATGGCGGAGATGCTCAGCCGCGACCTGGCCCGGCGCGGCGTCGCAATCCTCAGTGGCATGGCGCGGGGCGTAGACACCGCGGCACACAAAGGCGCGTTGGCAGCCGGGGGCGTAACTGTCGCCGTCTGGGGTACGGGCATCGATGTCATTTACCCAAAAGAGAACAAGCGTCTCGCCGAGGACATCGTGGCGTCTGGCGGCGCCGTTCTCAGCGAGTTCCCTATTGGCACCTTTCCTGCGCCGCAGAACTTTCCCATCCGCAATCGCACCCTTAGCGGCATGAGCGTTGGTGTGCTCGTGGTGGAGGCGGCCGAGTACTCCGGCACCCGCATTACCGCCCGCTGCGCCATTGAACAGAGCCGCGACGTGTACGCCGTGCCCGGTAACGTGACGAATAAGAATGCCTGGGGCCCGAACACCCTCATTAAGCAAGGCGCGAAGCTGACCGCCACCTGGGAGGACGTCTGGGAGGATCTCCCCTCACAGGTCCGCCTTGCCCTGGAAGAGCTCGCACAGGCGCGTGGTGAATCCAGCTCAGCGGAGACTGCATCTCTGTTTGACGGCGCCGGTTTCGGCGGCCAGCCGCTCGGCGACCACGAACGCGTGGTCTTGCAACAGCTACGGGCTGATGAGGCTTTGCAGCTGGACGACTTGTTGGAGCGCCTGGAAAACGAATTGGCCTCGGCCGAAGTTTTTACCGCTCTTTTTGAGTTGGAACTGGCAGGTCGGGTGAAGCAGATGCCTGGCAAGAACTACGTTCTCAGTCTCTGATTTGCGAAGTCGACACGACGTGTGTTGCGAGCATCGCGAGCCGGAACGGAACCAATCCGCTGTGTTCGCGTCTATAGGGGGTGGCCGTGCAAAGCGCCTCGGTCGCGGGTCAGCCCTACTTTCACGATCGTTGACGGGCGCTCCTGAAGGCGTGTTAGTTTGCAGGCTACAGAGGTATAGGGAGGTCGCCGGGCAGCATCTCGCCGCCGCGACCATCCCAAGCGGGTGCAGGAATGGCAAAGAATCTCGTGATCGTGGAGTCGCCGGCCAAGGCCAAAACGATCAACAAATACCTCGGCAGCGACTACGTGGTGGAAGCCTCCATCGGGCACATCATGGACCTTCCCAAGAACGATATCGGGGTGGAACTGAAGCACCGCACCTTTGCGCCGACGCTGATCGTTTCGCCCGGCAAGGAAAAGGTGGTCGACCGGCTAAAGAAGCTCGCAGCGAAGAGCGACACCGTGTTTCTCGCCGCCGATCCTGACCGTGAAGGCGAGGCCATCGCCGCGCACCTGAAGATGCAGCTTCTGCCCTCGGTGAAGGACAAAAGCAAGATTCGCCGCGTGACCTTCAATGAAATCACCAAAAAAGCCGTCATTGCCGCCTTCGAGCGCACCCGCGACGTTAATGAGCATCTTGTCGATGCGCAGCAGACCCGTCGCGTGCTGGACCGCCTGGTGGGTTACCAGATTTCGCCGCTGCTTTGGGACAAGGTGAAGCGCGGCCTGAGTGCGGGGCGTGTGCAGACCGTGGCACTGCGGCTGATTGTGGAGCGCGAGCGCGAAATCAACGCCTTCAACCCTGTCGAATACTGGAACATTGATGCGGTTTTGGCTTCCCCCGCCGATAAGGGAAACAGCGGGGAGTTTACCGCGCGCATGGTGGGCGTGAAAGGGCAGCCTATTCGCGTGGCGAACGGCACCGACGTGGACGGCAAGGAACAGTTTCTTGCCAACGCGCTGCCGGACAAGGAGGCGGTCGACGAAGTGATGGCGCAGCTTGAAGGGGCGTCATGGCGCGTGCGCGGCATCGAGACCAAGGAGCGGCAGCGGCGTCCCGCGGCCCCGTACACCACCAGCAAGTTGCAACAGGATGCTGCCGGCCGGCTAGGCTTCAATGTTCGCCGTACTATGGGTGTCGCGCAGCGTCTTTACGAGGGCATTGAGCTCGGCACGGAAGGCACCGTCGGCCTCATCACCTACATGCGGACCGATTCAACGCGCATGAGCCCCGATGCCATCGCCGAGGTGCGGGACTGGGTTGGCAAGAAGCTGGGTGATAGGTATCTGCCCAAGACGGAGAACGTCTACAAAAGTAAGTCCGACGCACAGGATGCGCATGAGGCGATCCGTCCCACCAGCTTCCACTTCGCTCCGGAGGACGTGCGCAAGTACCTCAGCGACGAGCAGTACCGGCTCTACAAACTCATCTGGGAGCGCGCCGTCTCCAGTCAGATGACGCCGGCGATCTTCGATGCCACCAGCGTCGACATAGAGGCTCGCGTGGGGTCACCCTCGGGCGCGATGAGCTATGACTTCCGCACCACCGGCAGCGTGCTCAAGTTCGACGGATTTCTTTATTTTGAGGAGCGCACGAAGAAGGCGCGTGCCGTCCGTGACACCAAGCAGGTCGCTGATGACAAGAAGCTTGCCGAGGGCAGCGCTGACGCCGATGCCACGG
Organism: uncultured Acidobacteriaceae bacterium; assembly: GCA_964242225.1. Taxonomy (GTDB): domain Bacteria; phylum Acidobacteriota; class Terriglobia; order Terriglobales; family Acidobacteriaceae; genus Granulicella. The sequence continues at coordinate 116,944 of CAXTAE010000005.1, read as the reverse complement.
AATCGTCCAAGGACGCCACCAGCGAAGACAGCGCCGGCGACCGCCGCTTGCCGAGTCTGACGCAAGGTCAGCCGCTGACCGCGAACAAGCTTGATCCGCAGCAGAAGTTCACACAGCCGCCGCCGCGTTTTAACGAGGCCAGCCTGGTCAAGGCGCTCGAAGAAAAGGGCATTGGCCGGCCATCGACTTACGCCTCCATCATCAACACCATCCAGGAGCGCGATTACGTCAAGAAGATCGCTCAGAAGCTGATACCTACTGAAATCGGCATGGTCACCACCGAGCTCCTAGTAAAGAATTTTCCCTATATCTTCGAGCCCGGCTATACCGCGCAGCTCGAGACCGAGCTGGATGCCGTCGAGGGTGGCTCAGAGCGCTGGACCGACCTGCTCAATGGCTTTTATGGACATTTCGAGAAGGAGCTCAAGGTCGCTGAAGTCGAGATGGAGGACGTCAAGGCCATGGAGGTCGAGACCGACGAAATCTGTGACAAGTGCGGCGCGCCCCTGATTCTGAAGTGGGGCAAGTTCGGCTCGTTCTACTCCTGCTCGAACTTCACCAAAACCAAGCCCGTGACCGTGGGCCATGGGCCGCTCAAGAAGGATCCCAAGGCGGCGGTGAAGAAGGTGACCGCGGCTTTGACATTCCCCATGGTCGTGAAATCGATGACGGAGGACATGACCGAGTTCTCGCAGGTGGTCGGTGACGAAAAGGAGCTGCTAAAGGCTCTGGTGAAAGGCTCACCAATCGGCAAAAAGCTGATCGTTGAACCGCAAACCTGTGATTTCACCAAAGAGAACTTCGCCGCGAAGCCCGATCTAAGCTCACCGCAGGCCAACGACGCAGAGGCCGAAGACGAGTTTTGCGACAACTGCGGACGAACCATGGTGCTGAAAAATGGTCCCTGGGGACCGTTCATGAGCTGCCCTGGCTACAGCGACGATCCACCGTGCAAAACCATCCGCAAGCTCACGCAAAAGCAGCAGTCCAAGCCGCCTGTGCAACTGGAGGAGCCTTGCCCTAAGTGCGGCAAACCGTTGCTGCAACGCGAAGGGCAATATGGTGAGTTCGTCGCCTGCTCCGGCTACCCCAAGTGCAAGTACGTCAAGCAGGATCTGCTGGACGTACCGTGCCCTACCTGCGGGGCAGAGGTCGCCGTGCGGAAGAACCGCCGTGGAGATACGTTCTACGGCTGCACACGCTATCCCAAATGCGACTTTACGACCAACCAGAAGCTTGTGGCGGAGGTCTGTCCCTCCTGCCACTCGCCGTACTTGTTGGAAATCGCCGACAAGGAAGGTGTTCACCTCGTCTGCCCGAATAACGGCGATCGCTTACCCAAGCGTCGCGGCAAGAAGGGCAGTGGTGACGGGGAAAAGACTGCGGGCCCGGAGTGCCACTTCGAAAAAACGGTCGGCCCGCCCCGGCCTACAGAGGCACCCACCGAGCTGAAGCGGCCTGACCCGAGCGCCACACGTCCCCTGGCAGAGGCGGTCGCGTAAGCCCGTTTCGGAGGCGGATGCGACCGCTTTGCGGAAACTATGTTGTTCTGGAGATTAGGCATCACGACTTTCCAAATCCCGTAGATTGTGCCACAATAGTTGCAGTGATCCACGGCCGGCCCGCTACGCATGCGGACGGCCCCTGGTCCCCCATTTTCAAAACTGGAAAAACTGGAGAGGATGCATGGCGAAGGCTATTTGGAACGGACAGGTAATTGCGGAAAGTGAAGAGATCGAAACGGTAGAAGGCAACATCTACTTTCCCGAGAAGAGTGTCAACCGGGCCTTTCTGCGTCCCAGCTCCACAAGTTCCACCTGCCCCTGGAAGGGACTCGCGCGCTACTACACCGTCCTCGTAGACGGCCAGGAGAACCAGGATGCCGCCTGGTACTATCCGGCGCCCAAGGCTGCTGCTCGGAGCGTTCGGCACAAGGTGGCTTTCTGGCGCGGTGTCGAAATTACCGCTTAGAGGTTTGTGATCCTAGCTTTCGCACGCCCTCTCTTCGAGAGGGCGTGTTTTTGCAGCTTCCATTCCGTTATTTACTGTTCATCTCGTCTTTCCGCATGGGCATCGCGTCAATGGTCTCCTCAAGCTTCGCCATGGAAAGTGGCTTGTTGGAGCGCAGCTTGGCGCTCCCGTCCTTACCGAGAAGTATTACGGTGAACTCGCCTGGAGCGACGTGAAATCGGCGTCGTGCCGCCTCAGCGTCGGCACCGGAGAGTTGCAGAGCGCTTGGACTCGGATTGTTGTACGGCAACGCAATCGCCACGAGCTGTCGGTCCTGGGCCGCGCCCGCATGCTCGGCGAGAGTGCGCAGTTGGATCGCGATCTGCGGGTCATCAGGCGTGGCTCCAAAGATCAATAAAGGCCGCGTCTGATTTCGTTGCTGCGCCAGGGTCGTCAATCCTGACTGTTGAGCGCTCAAAGATCTCATCGGCAACATCACCCAGGATGCCAGAAGAACAAGGAAGTAGAGAAGCAGAAATACGCGCCGGTGTCGCATGTGACTTCGGATGCGACACGCTGCCCTCACGCCACTGACGCTGCCCAGACTACGAAGTACGGTCCTACTTGCTTGAGCGCGGCGGAGTCTTGGGGCTAGCTCTGCAAACTAAGGACAAGCTTGCCGAAGTGACTGCCGCTCTGAAGGTAGTCAAAGGCGTTACGTCCCTCGGAGAGTGGAAAGACACGGTCGATGACAGGCTCTAGCCCATTAACCTCAATCGCGGCAATCATGCGCGTGAACATGGCCCGGCTGCCGACGTACACACCGTTGAGGTAAATCGATTTCCGCAGCACCGCCAACGCATCGACGGCCTTGCCCGGCTCCGAAAGCACGCCGATCAGGTGAACGTGACCGCCTACGCGGACGGCGTTCAGGGAGCGCTCCATGGTGCCCGAGCCGCCCACCTCAACGACATGATCTACTCCGCGCTTACCCGTAAGCTTCAGCACTTCAGCATCCCAGTCGGGCGTTGTCTTGTAATTGATGGTCTCGTCCGCTCCGAGCTCTCTACCGCGCGCCAGCTTGTCATCGGAGGAGCTCGTGAGGATGACCTTCGCGCCATGGGCCTTCGCGAGCTGCAGGCCGAAGATCGAGACGCCTCCCGTGCCCAGGATCAGCACGGTTTGCCCGGCGTGCAGCTTGCCCTTTTCGACCAGGGCGTTCCAGGCCGTCAACGCAGCGCAGGGAAGCGTCGCCGCCTGCTCGAAGGAGAGCGACTCCGGCACGCGCATGACGCCCGTTTCAGGGAGGATGCGATCCGTGGCGAAGACGCCGTCGATAGGTCCGCCGAGCGAGGCCCTGCCTTTGTCCTGCGTCATCTCGCCGTCCTGCCATGTCTGGAAGAAGAGGCTGGCCACGCGGTCGCCGGGCTGCAGAGACGTAACCCCCTCGCCCACGGCGACGATCTCACCCGCGGCATCCGACCCGAGGATGCGCGGCAGCTCCATTTTGGGGTTGTAGCGGCCAAGCGCGACTGATAGGTCGCGGTAGTTCAGCGAAGCGGCGTGAAAGCGGACGTGCACCTGTCCCGGACCGGGTTGCGCAACATCTCTTTGCTCGATGTGCAGGTGATCGATCCCAAAGCCGTCGCGAAGATTCAGAACTGTGGCAGTGCCCATGAGCGTTGGATGCCAGAGATGTCCACGGAAGCGTTGAAGACAGGCGCATGTAAATCCACTTCCCAGCAGATCCACTCCCCAGCCGGAGAAGCGAGGAGTGGATGTTCGCCAGTGCTTAAGCCTTCACGACCGAACCGTTTTCCACCTTCACTGGATCGAGGAAGGGCATGCCTGCGCGCAACTCCGCTCCGACTTTCTCGATGGGGTGGGCGCGTTCTTCGGCGCGGTGCCGTGCAAATTCCTTGCGCCCAGTCTGGTTCTCTTCGATGAAGCGCTTGGCAAAGCTGCCATCGCGGATGTCGGCGAGCAGATCCTGCATGGCCTTCTTGACATCCGGCGTCACGATGCGTGGACCGGCCACGTAGTCGCCCCACTCGGCGGTATCGGAGATGGAGTAGCGCATGTATTCAAGCCCGCCGCGGTATAGAAGATCCACAATGAGCTTTAACTCATGCAGCACCTCGAAGTACGCGAGTTCGGGCTGATACCCGGCTTCCGTGAGCACCTCGAATCCGGCCTTCACCAGCGCCGCGGTGCCTCCGCAAAGCACGGCCTGCTCGCCAAAGAGATCGGTTTCTGTCTCCTCCGTAAAGGTGGTTTCAAGCACCCCCGCGCGCGTGCCGCCGATGGCCTTGGCATAGCTCAGCGCCACCTGCATCGCCTTCCCGCTGGCATCCTGCTCCACGGCCACCAGGGCGGGGATACCACCACCTTCGGTAAAGACCTCGCGCACACGGTGGCCGGGGCCCTTGGGCGCCACCAGCGAGACATCAATCGTGGGGGGCGGTGTGATGGTGCGGAAGCGGATGTTGAAGCCATGCGCAAACATCAGCGTCTTGGGCTGCCCGTCGGAGCCCTTCGTTTCAAGCGCGGAGGCAATCTCCGCGTAGACCGCCGCGGCGGTCTGGTCCGGCACCAGAAGCATCACGACATCGGCCCACTGTGCGGCCTCCAGTGGACTGACGACCGGCAACCCCACGCTCTCGGCTTTATTCGCGGAAGCGGAATCAGGCCGAAGACCGATCTTTACCTCCACACCGGAGTCCTTCAAGTTCAGCGCGTGGGCATGGCCCTGTGAGCCGTAGCCGATAACGGCGACTTTCTTCGCCTGAATGAGGGAGAGGTCTGCGTCCTGATCGTGGTAAGTCTTTGCCATTGCTTGTCGTCCTTCTGACTGCGTGCTGCGCGCATGTCTTCCTGTTGTCGTCCCCTACCCTGAGCTGCTGCTCTCGGGAGAGATCTGCTGTTGGTTGAGTGGGAGGCGCTATGCCTCGTGCTCGTCGAATTGGTTAGGAATGGTTTCCTCGTCAGGCAACGCGTCGGGATCCAGCGTGCCGTCTGCGTCATGTGAGTTGAAGTTGTCCTGCTTGCTGCCAAGCGCCTTCAGCACACGACTCGTATGCTGGCCGCGCCGCATCGCCATGCGGCCCGTGCGCGAGACCTCCAGCACCCCGTAGCCGCTCTCGCGCAGCACCTGCAGCAGGCCTTCAATCTTGGAGGCTGAGCCCGTCATCTCCAACATGATGCTCTCCGGCGCCAGGTCCACGACACGCGCGCGAAAGACCGTAGCTAGCTCGAAAATTTGCGAGCGCGATTGGGCGCCATGCGGCGAGATCGGGCCGGCGGCTACCTTGATTAGACAGAGCTCGCGAACCACCGCCTCCGCGCGATTGACCTCGTCAACCTCCACGGTGGTTTCGAGCTTGTACAGGGAAGCGCGAATGCGATGGGCGGCGGTCTCCGCGGCCTCACAGACGATGGTCATGCGGGACGTATCGGATCGCTCGCTTTCGCCCACGGTAAGCGAGACGATGTTGATGTTCAATCGGCGAAACAAGGAGGCAACGCGGGTCAGCACACCGGGTTTATCCTGCACGAGCGCTACAAAGGTATGGAGCATGGTTTCCTTGCGTCCTGTCTAACAGCTTTCAGAAAGCGAACCTTTGCCACCAGTGCGCGGGCCGCACAAAGAGGCTGAGCACACCGGGTTGCGGGGCGATCCGGGGATGACCGCAGGTGTTTGGGGAGACAACACCGTCTTGAAGGATCTCTGCGACTGAAAACGGCGTGGGTGGCCTCTTGCGGTCTGCCTTGGACAGCGACTGACAGGGTGCATGGTGTGCGATCGCGGTGCTTAAGTGGGCTGTCGTGAGGACGAGGAGAGAGAAGTTCCCTTGGGCATTGGCGGTGAAACTCGTCGGCGTTTCGTACTTCGTTAGAGGGAGGACGTTCACCGTCGCATGAGCTCGCTTGATCGGTTTGGCGTTGCGACCGTTCAGCACACGCACATGCACGGTTTCCACCTTCATCTGGGCAGTTGCAGAGGAAGCCAGAGCCGTTGCGAAGCCGATGTAAAAGAGCATTCGCATTAAGCGTCCTCCGCAGTCTCGAGCAGAGGATCCTTCGTCGGTCTGCGCACCATTTCATGCAGTGCTGCACCCGGCGCGATCATGGGGTAGACGCCGTCCTCTTTTTCAACCTGAAAATTGATCAAAAACGGCTTGCCGCCGCTGCGGGCCCCGGTCACCGTGGGCGTCACCTGGTTGCGCTCCGAGATGGACGCGCCTGCGATGCCATGGGCCGCGGCCAGCATCACAAAATCGGGTGAGAGGATCGGTGACGCCGAATAGTTCTTGTCGTAAAAGGTCTCCTGCCACTGCCGCACCATGCCGAGAAAGCCATTGTTGATGACAGCGATGTTGATTGCTAATCCCTCCTGCACAATCGTGGATAGCTCCGCGGCCGTCATCTGAAAACCGCCATCGCCGGCAATCACCCAGACATCTTTTTCCGGGCACGCAAACTTCGCACCGATGGCTGCCGGCAGGGCGAAGCCCATCGTGCCGAGCCCGCCGGAGGTGATGAGCGAGCGCGGCGACTCATGCTTGAAGTACTGCGCCTCCCACATCTGGTGTTGGCCCACATCGGTCACGATGATTGTCTGTTCCAGACGTCCGGCGACCTGCGCCTCGCGCCAGATGTCATGGATGACGTGTGCCGCATACAGGTGTCCGTTGTCGGGCAGGTTGATGATGTCGCGCACGGCGGCGGTGCCCTTGCTGGCGCTGATCTGCTTCAGCCACTCCGCTTCATGGGCCGCTGGGACCATCGGCGCGAGCTGGTGCAGCACCTGTTTCAGATCGCCGATAAGCGCCACATCCACGCGCACGTTCTTGTTGATCTCCGCTGGGTCAATCTCGACGTGGATCTTCTTCGCACTGGGAGCGTAGTGCGCCAGATTTCCGGTGACGCGGTCATCAAAGCGCATGCCAAAGGCCAACAAAAGGTCGGCTTCCTGGATGGCCTGGTTGACCCACGACTCGCCGTGCATGCCCATCATGCCGAGCGACAACGGGTGTCCGGCCGGGATGGCTCCAAGGCCTAGCAGCGTGGAGGCGATGGGAATGTGCCGGGCCTCCGCGAAGGCGAGCACCTCGGCCTGTGCGTCTGATTCGACGACACCGTGGCCGGCGAGGATCACCGGCTTCTTCGCAGTCTTGATGAGTTCGGCGGCTTGCCTGTAGGCGTTGCTTTCCGCGCGCAGCATCGGGTGCGGCCGCGCGGCCGTCGGCTTGGACATATCGAAGTCAAAAACAGCAGTGGCCTGCTGCGCATCTTTAGTGATATCCACCAACACGGGGCCGGGGCGCCCGGAGCGGGCAATCTGGAACGCCTGGCGCACGGTGGTGGCGATGTCCTCGGCACGCGTCACAAGGAAGTTATGCTTCGTGATGGGCAACGTGATGCCCGTGATGTCGACCTCTTGAAAGGCATCGGAACCGAGCACCTTGCTGGCGACCTGGCCCGTGATGGCGACCACTGGAATGCTGTCAAGCATCGCCGTCGCCAGACCCGTAACAAGGTTCGTCGCCCCCGGCCCGGACGTCGCCATACACACGCCCACACGCCCCGAGGCACGCGCATAGCCATCGGCCATGTGACTCGCGCCCTGTTCGTGACGTACGAGCACGTGATGGATCGTGGGGAACTTGCGCAACGCGTCGTAGATGGGCAGGATCGCGCCACCGGGGTAACCGAAGACGGTCGTCGTACCTTCGCCAGCCAGCGTGGCCCAGAGGATCTCGGCGCCGGTGAGTGTGGGATGTTGGTTAGTCTTGATGTCCATCGTGGCGTTAACCTCAGCTCTGTCACTCCGCGTTAAACGGAAAAGTCTTGTCATGCTTGCAGTCGCTTGCCGGGGTAAGCTCGGCTGCGCTGCGTCCGCTTCACACCGTTACTGCGCCTCTGCTCGCACTGCCAACGCTGTTCGCATACTTCGCAAAGACACCTCGTTGATACCGCGTTGCGGGTGCCTCGAAGTTCTGGAGCCGCGACGCGATCTCCTCCTCCGAAACATTCAACGTCAGCTTGCGATTTGGGATATCGAATGTAATCGTATCGCCTTCGCGCACCGCGGCGATCGGCCCGCCGAGCTGTGCTTCCGGCGCTACGTGTCCTGCCATCAGGCCGCGAGTAGCGCCGCTGAAGCGCCCATCGGTGAGCAAAGCCACGGTTTCGCTCAGCTCCGGGATGCCTTTGATCGCGGCAGTCACGGCAAGCATCTCACGCATGCCTGGACCACCCTTTGGTCCTTCATAGCGAATTACAAGGACGTCATCGGGCTTGATCTCACCAGCCTCTACGGCGTGAAAACAGGCATCCTCGCTATCGAAGACGCGGGCAGGGCCAGTGTGGTGAATGCGCTCATGACCGGCTACCTTCACCACGCAACCCTCGGGGGCCAGATTGCCTCGCAGAATCACGAGACCGCCTGTCGACTTGAGAGGATTGGCCCACTCATGAATAACAGGCTGGCCGGGTGTCTCCTCGGCGAGTCGCGCTTCTTCATGCAGAGACTTGCCCGTGACCGTTAGACCGTCATGCAACTGTCCCCGGTCGAGCAATCGCTTCGCGAGCACACGCGAGCCGCCCGCCTCCTGATAGTCTTTCGCGGCATACTTCCCGCCCGGCGAGAGATCGCAGATGAACGGCGTTGCCTCGGAGATGCGGTCGAAGTCTTCCATGGTGAGCGGGATATTCAACTCATGTGCGATGGCAATCAGATGCAGCACGGCGTTGGTGGAACCGCCCGACGCGCATACCGCTGTAATCGCATTTTCGAGTGCCTCGCGAGTCAGAATCTGGGAAGGTTTGACGCCTTTGCGAACCAGATCCATCACGCAGCGGCCAGCCTCGCGCGAGGCGTCGTGCTTGGCCTGTGCCATGGCCGGCACACCCGTTAACTGGATGGGCGAGATGCCCAGGAACTCGCCGGCCATGGCCATGGTATTGGCCGTGAACTGCCCGCCACAGGCGCCTGGGCCGGGGCAGGCGCTGGCCTCTACCGCTTCAAGCTGCGCGTCACTGATCCGGCCTGCCGCGTGCGAACCGATGGCTTCAAATACATGCAGGATCGTGATGTCCTTCGTGGTGCCGTCGCTCTGCGGCAGATGGCCAGGCATGATGCTGCCGCCGTAGAGCATGAGGCCGGGGATGTCGAGTCGCGCGAGCGCCATCACCGCCGCAGGCATGTTCTTGTCGCAGCCAGCGATGCATACGAGCCCATCGAAGCTGTTGCCGCGCGTGACCAGCTCGATGCTGTCCGCGATCACCTCGCGTGAGATCAGCGACGCCTTCATGCCTTCCGTACCCATTGTGATGCCGTCGGAGATGGTGACGGTGTTGAACTCCATCGGCGTGCCCCCGGCTTCACGGATGCCCTGCTTTACGGCATCGGCTACAGCGCGCAGATGGAAGTTGCAAGGGCCGATCTCGGTCCAGGTATTGGCGATACCGATGATGGGCTTGGCCAGGTCATCCTTCGTGAAACCCACGCCGCGCAGCATTGCACGTGCCGCGGCGCGCGATGGGCCTTCAGTGAGAACGAGCGAGTTGTTCTTGCCAGTGCTGCTATTGCTCATGCCGCGATGCCTTCCGTTCCTTTCGGGCGCAGCCAGAACTCCTCATCATGACGTGATTCGTAGTGGCTCAGTTCATCTGCGTGACGCAACGTGAGGCCGATGTCGTCCAGGCCATTCAGCAGGCACTCCTTACGGAAGGGATCAATGTCGAAATGCGCAGAGAAGCCTTCCTCATCGGTGACCGTTTGCGCGCTCAGGTTTACGGTAATGCGATGCTGCGGGTTTGCGGTCGAGCGTGCCATGAGAACCTGCACATCCTCCTCCGTAAGTCGCACCAGCACGATGCCGTTTTTGCCCGCGTTGGAGTAAAAGATGTCCGCAAAGCTCGGCGCAATCACTGCGCGAAAACCATACTGAAAGATCGCCCAAGCGGCGTGTTCGCGGGAACTGCCGCAGCCGAAGTTCTTCTCTGCAATAAGGATCTCGACTCCCCTGTACTCCGGCTTGTTCAGCACAAAGTCAGGTTGTTCAGCGCCCGTGTGTGGACCTTCCTGGATGCGACGCCAATCATAGAAGAGGAACTCGCCGTAGCCAGTGCGTTCAATACGTTTGAGAAATTGCTTGGGGATGATTTGGTCGGTGTCGATGTTGGGTAGCGGCAATGGGGCGGCTGTTGATGTGAGCGTGTTGATAGGCTGCATCAGCGCGTTCCTCCTTCGATGAAGTCGTGTTGCGGGTCGAAGGTAACCGCAGGCGTCGGCCGTGCTGTGCCTGCGACTGGCCACTTGCGCACGTCCGTGAGGTGGCCCGTGATGGCTGCGGCTGCGGCCATTGCGGGCGAAAGCAGATGGGTTCGCCCACCACGGCCCTGGCGACCCTCGAAGTTGCGATTGCTTGTGCTGGCGCAGCGTTCGCCGGGAGCCAGAATGTCCGGGTTCATGCCGAGACACATGCTGCAGCCGGGCTCGCGCCACTCAAAGCCCGCGGTTTTGAAAATCGCGTCAAGGCCTTCGGCTTCGGCCTGGCGCTTGACGGCCTGCGAGCCGGGAACCACCATGGCCCGCACGGTTGTGGACACATGATGGCCGCGCACGACGCCGGCGGCCGCACGCAGATCTTCGATGCGAGCATTGGTGCAGGAGCCGAGAAACACGGCATCGATGGCCACGTCTTCGAGACGAGTGCCCGGCTTTAGATCCATGTACTCCAGAGCGCGACTGAAGCTCTTGCGATCCGCTTCGGTGAGGGCATCCTCCGGCGAGGGCACCGTGCTTTCAATAGAGCTGACCATGCCTGGCGATGTGCCCCAGGTGACGCGCGGGGCAAGTTGCGTGGCGTCGATGGTCATCTCGCGATCGAAGGCGGCGTCCTTGTCGCTGACGAGGCTGCGCCATTGCTCCACGGCGAGATCCCAGGCAGCCCCTTCCGGGGCGAACCGCCGGCCCTTCAGATATGTAAAGGTGGTGTCATCGGGGGCGATCATGCCCGCACGGGCGCCGGCTTCGATGCTCATGTTGCAGACCGTCATGCGGCCCTCCATGGAGAGCGCGCGAACGGCGGAACCGGCATATTCCACTACATAGCCAGTGGCACCATCGGTCCCGATGCGGCCGATAATGTCGAGGATGATGTCCTTGGCCGTGACGCCGTAGGGCAGTTCGCCTTCGACGTTGATGCGAAAGGTCTTCGGCTCCGATTGCGGCAATGTCTGCGTAGCCATCACGTGCTCGACCTCGCTGGTGCCAATGCCGAAGGCCAGCGCACCGAAGGCACCGTGTGTGGAAGTGTGCGAATCGCCGCAAACGATGGTCATGCCCGGTTTTGTGGCGCCTAGCTCGGGCCCGATCAGGTGCACGATACCCTGCGCGGCATCCTGCACATCGAAGAACTCGATGCCGAACTCTGCGCAGTTCTTTCGCAGGGCGTTCACCTGCGCTGCCGCGATGTCGTCCGCGATGAGCAGCCGAGCTTCTGCACTGGACGTGGGGACGTTGTGATCGACCGTAGCAATGTGACGGTCAGGCCTGCGCAGCGGACGTCCTGTCAGCCGCAGCCCCTCAAAGGCCTGCGGGCTCGTGACCTCATGTACAAGCTGCAGGTCTATGTACAGCAGCGTGGGTTCTCCGGTTGGTTCGGCGACGATGTGTTGCTGCCATACCTTCTCAAACAAGGTACGTGGTGATTGCGGTGCGGGTGCGCTGTGCGTGCTCTGAGTCATGGTCGGTCTCTTTGCTTGCTTGTGAGTTACTCCGACTCCGGCGGCTTGGGCGTGGCGGTGTCGGGTTGAGGAGGCAGGGTGTTGGCCCCGGCGAGTGCGGGACTGAGTGGAAACGGCTGGCCGTCAGGCTCGACGAGAATGGCGTGCAGGATATGTGGGACGCCGCGATGCGCGCTCGCTAGCCGCGCATCCCAGTCTGCGATGGCCTCGGTCAGAGACAAGGGCAGGGCATCGGCGGAGAGCTGTCGCGAGGCAAACAGCCACAGGTTGTAATCGGCGCTGGCCTCGTCGGTAGTGTGGTTCTCCGTAATCCAGTTCACGGCGGCGAAGACCAGCAAAGGATTGGGCTGGCCGAGGTCGACCCACAGCAAGCCGTGAGCGGCGCAGAAGCTGGGCACACAACCGTCGATGCTCAGGTAGCGGTTGTCTTTCGCATTGACCTCGCTGTAGCGGGAGAGAAAACGCGGGATCACGGAGGCGATGGGCACCTGCTTGCCCCAGAAGGCCTGCGGCTGTTTAAATTCGCCTTCGATCATCGTCAGGAAGCGTTCATCGGTACGCAGTGCGACGGCGTTGCCGTTGGGCGTCGGCTGCGCATACTGCCAGAGCCATTGCAGGTTACCGGCTGCCGGCGCATGCGGGCGATCGCGCCGGGGCGGCGCCTTGGGCGGCCCGGTGACGAGAGCATCGGGGTTGGAGATCTGCGCACCCGCGCCGGCACTCGCTGCCAGCAGCAGCGGGATGAGTGCGGATTGGAGGAGATAGCGCATAGATTCGATTGGTGAGTGTCGTGCGATCGGCTAAACGGCGTGTGGGGATTGCGTGCGGTCCAGAGCGGCGGCGAGCGCTTCGCGTACCAACTGGCCCATGCGTGTGGTGGAGACCGCCTGCGAATGGCCGCCACGCGCAATGTCCGCGGTGCGGTGGCCTGCTTCGAGTACACGGCCAACGGCAGACTCGATCGCGGAGGCCTCCGCTTCCAGACCGGCACTGTAACGCAGGGCCATCGCGGCCGTCAGAACGCCACCGAGTGGATTGGCCTTGCCGGTGCCGGCGATGTCGGGAGCCGAGCCATGGACGGGTTCGTACAGGTTCACCTTTCCACCGATCGTTGCGGAGGGAAGCATGCCGAGCGAGCCGGTGATGACGCCCGCTTCGTCCGAGAGAATGTCGCCGAAGAGATTTTCTGTCAACACCACGTCGAAGTCCCCAGGACGCGTCATCAGATGCATCGCCATCGAGTCCACCAACTGATGCTCCACCGTAACTGCGGGGAACTCGGGCCGCAGGGCGTCGACGGTTGCGCGCCAAAGTTGCGAGCATTCCAGCACATTAGCCTTATCGACGGAGGTGAGCTTGCCGCGACGCTTGCCTGCCAGCGCGAAGGCGATGCGGGCAACACGCTCCACCTCGGCCGCCGTGTAGCGCATCGTGTTGATGGCCTCGTCCGCGTCCTTGTCGGCGCTGCGGTTCCAGGAACGCGGTTGACCGAAGTACAGCCCACCCAGCAGTTCGCGCACGAAAAGAATGTCAGCGCCATGCGTGATTTCGGATTTCAGCGGCGAGGTGCCGGCGAGAGCGTCGTACGCGACTGCAGGACGCAGGTTGGCGAAGCCGCCCAGGATCTGCCGGATCCGCAGCAGGCCGGCCTCCGGACGCTTGTCCGGGGTGAGGTGGTTGAAACGGTTATCACCCACTGCACCAAGCAGCACCGCATCGCTGGCGAGGCAGATGTCGATTGTGCTTTGGGGGAGCGGAGTGCCCTCGGCAGTGATGGCTACCCCGCCGATACGACCGTATGTAAACGTGAATGCATGTTCACAAACGGCGGCGACGTCACGCAAAACTCCGACAGCCTCCGCCGTGACCTCTGGACCGATGCCGTCGCCGGCCAATACTGCGATGCGGAGCTTCATGCTTTCCTTTTGCGAATAGGTCGGTGTCGGAGTAACGACAGCCCTGCCGTGCGAGATGGTTCAATATGGAGCGATCGGCACTTTAGGCGACCGTTGTGGACCCCTGTAGCAGGGCAAGCAGATCCTGATCGTAGATTGCCTTTTTGCGGTCCGCGAGCTCCGTAAAGCGGTGGTACACAACGTCAAGCTCCTCACCTGCGAGTCCGCGGCCAAGCTCCGCCATGCGGTGCTGCAATGCCTTGCGGCCGGAATGTTTGCCGAGCACGATGCTATTGGCCGTCACGCCAACGGAGGCGGGCGTCATGATCTCGTACGTCAACGGGTTGGCTAGCACGCCGTGTTGATGAATGCCGCTCTCGTGGGCAAAAGCGTTCTTGCCGACGATTGCTTTGTTGGGGGCGCATTGAAAGCTGATCAGCTCGCCGAGCAGACGGGAGCTGGGGGCGATCTCTCCCATCACGATGCCGTTGGTGAAAGGGAAGCGGTCGTGACGCACCATCATGGCCGCGGCCACCTCTTCAAGAGCGGCGTTGCCGGCTCGTTCACCAATGCCGTTCACGGTTACCTCGACCTGCCGCGCGCCGCCCAGCACCCCGGCAAGCGCGTTCGCGGTAGCCATGCCGAGATCGTCATGGCAATGCGTAGAAAAGATCACGTCGGCCGCGCCCGGCACGCGCGCCCGCACTGTCTCAAACAAAATCTGGTACTCGGCTGGTGTGCTGTAGCCCACGGTGTCGGGGAGGTTGATCGTGGTGGCGCCCGCTTCGATAGCCACCGCGATGATGTCGAGCAGGAACGCGAGATCAGAACGCGTCGCGTCTTCTGCGGAGAACTCCACATCCTCGGCGTAGTTGCAGGCCAGGCGCACCATAGCCGCGGTCTGGTCCAGCGCTTCGGCACGGGAGATGCGCAGCTTGGCCTGGAGGTGAAGATCGGAGGTCGCCAGAAAGGTGTGGATGCGGCTGCGGTGCGCCCCTTCAACAGCACGGGCGGCGGTTTCGATATCGGCCTGCTTCGCCCGGGCCAACGCGGCGATGCGCGGGGCGTCCGGCAGCGTGCCGACCTCGCGAGCGATGCTTTGTACGGAGGCAAAATCTCCGTCTGACGCGATAGGGAAACCGGCCTCGATCACATCTACGCCCAAACGCGCGAGCTGGTGCGCCATACGCAGCTTTTCACCGCGATGCATGGTGCAGCCCGGCGACTGCTCGCCGTCGCGCAAGGTGGTGTCGAAGAAGATGATGCGAGGTGATGGCTTCATGCAGGATCGTCCCGTGTCCCCTTAAGCATAACGTAGGCTTATCTTGCAGTTCGCTCTCATTCACATTTCTAATGTTGTCATCAGCGAAACGCGAGGCGCCCGGGACGGGAAACAGTATGGATCTATTTCAGCTGGAGACATTTTTAGCCGTTGCCGAGGAGCGCAGCTTCTCGCGGGCTGCCGCGCGCCTGCACCGCACGCAACCTGCCGTCAGCCAGATCGTCGCCAAGCTGGAAGCGGAGCTGGGCGAGACACTGTTGGAGCGCTCCTCCCGCGACGGAACACTGACCGATGCCGGTGAGGTGCTGCAGGAGTACGCGCGCAAGATGCTGAACCTGCGCCTGGAAGCAGGAGCCGCGTTGACCGAACTGCGCTCGTTGCGCAAGGGCCGGTTAAATTTAGCGGCGAATGAGTACACGTGCCTTTATCTGCTGCCAGTCTTGGACGCGTTTCGCCAGGAGCACCCAGGGGTACGCGTGGCCGTACAGCGAGCCTTGGCCAGCCGCATCGCCGATGAGCTGCTGCAGCACTCTGTGGAGCTAGGCGTACTGAGCTTTCGGCCCAATGATCCGCAGGTGTGCTCGACGGTGGTCTACCGCGATCGGCTGGTGTGCATCGTGGGTCCACAGCACGCGCTGGCAAGCGCCGGCAAGGCGTCTATTGGCCGGCTGGGACGGGAGACGTTTGTGGCGCACAACGTCACGTCCCCGATGCGAGAAAAGGTGATTGCGGCCTTTGAGCGTCATCGCACACCGTTGCGCATGGAGGTCGAGCTGCCCAGCCTGGAGGCAATCAAACGGTTTGTGGAGCGCGGCAACGGGGTGGCGCTGGTGCCCCACCTTACGGTGGAGCGCGAGCTGGCCAGTGGCGCGCTGGCGGCGGTCGCGGTGCCGGAGCTCCACATGGAGCGCAAGCTGCGGCTGGTGTGGCGCAAACGAGCCGCTCTGTCTCACGCCGCGCAGACGTTTCTTGCAGTGGTGGAAGCGCACGCTGCAGCTTCGGGACGGCCCTTCTGCTTTGAGGCAGAGCCAACGCCCTGAGGCGTGCGGAAGGCCTCAGAGCATGGCAGCTCAACGTTGCCGTGCATGATGACCGCGCGCGAGGCTCAATGGTGATCTGGAGCGCCGAAAATATCGCGTCCCGACCTCGCAACTTTCCGGAACCGGCTGTGTTCCTGTCCGGAACCGCATCCCATTCTGCGAGGTTGTGTCATGATCCGCTTTCAAGTTCCCCACGTAAAAAGAGCAGTCGCCGCCGGCTTCTGCAGCGCGTTGCTTTCAGTTGCGCCTGTTCTGGCGCAGACTGATGTCCCGCCACCGCCGCCTTCGGGTCAGGCAGGGCCACCCCCAGGGCACGATGGCCCGCGTCGCGGCGGCCCGGATCGCCGCGCCGAGATGCTGCAGCGGGAGCTCGACCTAACGCCCGACCAACTCATGCAGGTGAAGGCGCTGATGGAGACCGAGCACACCAGCATGGAGACCGTGCACTCCAACTCTTCGCTGACGCCTGAGCAGATGCACGTGCAAATGATGGCGATACATGAAGGCAGTGAAGCCAAACTGCGCGCTCTGCTGACGCCGGAACAGGTCGGCAAGTTGGACGCGATGCAAGCGCGCATGCGGGAACACCGGCAGAATGGCGCAGCGGCCCCGCCCACCGCGCCGCAGCCCTAAGTTGTAGTGTTGGCCGGGGAGGACGTGCGCGCCTGCCCGGTCCTGCGTTCCGGACCGGATCGCGACTCAAACCTCCAGAAGTCTCTTTCGCAGTCAAAACTCCTGACCTATGTGGCGCTGCGGGTACAATAAGAACTTGGATCACCTGTCCCTCGCTCCCGCCCTGGCGGAGCGCCTTCGGGTACGACAGGGTGTATCGCGAAGGGATCTCTGGAAGGCATGAAGAAGATAGTTTTGCTTGGCGCACTGCTGGTAAGCGCCGCTGCGGCTGGTCACGCGCAGGAAAGCCGGCAGGATCTCAGCGTCAGCGGCTTCGAGATATTTGCGCCGGACGTCTACGGCAATGCTGTTGCGCCGATGTCGACCACGCTCACCACGGGCGTCCTTGGCAGCTATCGCTATCTGCTGACACCGCGCAGTGGCCTGGAGCTCAACTACGGCTTTTCCCAGAATTCTCTTAAGTACAATGTGCCTTCGGTCGCTCTGCCGAACAACCGCATTCACTCGAAAAACCAGGAGTTCTCCGCCGCCTATGTGTATTCGCGGAATTACAAGCGGTACAACCCGTTTGTGGAGGGCGGTGTGGGGGCGATGTTCTTCACACCGATCCTGGACCGTAGCACGACGCAGCTGAATACGAAATCGACCACGGGTGTCGGCGGCCTTTTCGGGGCAGGCGTTGCGTACGAACTCAGCCCAAGCTTCGATGTGCGGCTTGAGTACCGCGGCTTTGCAACCAAGCAGCCGACCTTTGGCGTTACGGCCTTCAATGCGAACCGCTATTACCTGATCTCCACTCCCTCAATCGGTATCGCCTACCACTTCTAGACACGGCAGCGAGTCTCGTCGCGCACCAGACGCCATCAAAAAAGCCTCATCCAGTGCTGGATGAGGCTTTTTCGCATTTCAGAGAGGCCCGGGTATCTTCACCTGCCGGCGAATTATTCAAAGCGGTAAGCGGCGCCAAAAGAGATGATAGTCGGTGTCAGTCCATTAGGGTGATAGCTGAGCCACTCCTGCTGCTCGAAATCGATCACGCGCACGGAAAGGTGGTGCTCGAAGCGGTAGTCCAGACCTGCACCCAGTGCATAGGTCGGGTAGGTTCCCGGCGCATTGATAAGGCTGAAGTTGCCATTGGCCTCGGAGGTTGACGCCCCGATAAGCAATTTGCCGTAAGGGAGAAAGCGCTTCTTGTGGTATTCCCCACGAACACCGAAGAGGTAGGAGTGCTCCAGAAAGACTACGTTGTGCGAAAAGGCGGTTTGGAAGTTAAATTCCGCGGTAGCTCCCACATAACGGGAAAAATCATAGTTGGCATAGATGCCAAGACCTTGGGAACGTACCGGCCCATAGTCCGGGTTGGCACTCTGGTAGTCGACGCCAACGGATAAGGCGTTTCCGGTCGCGGCTGCTACCGCTTGAGCTGAAAGCCGCGGCGCGGCTACAGCGAAAGTGAGAGCAACGGCCAAGGCGGAAAGGCGGAACTTCATCATTAAGGTCTCCTAAAACGAGGGGCGCCCCACCACAGCATACAGGGGGCGCCCGCCGGGAATCCGGGAAAAATGCCCGGTGCCTTGTTGGTGAAGGTGCTTATTGCTGCGGTGCTGCCGGGGCTGCCGCAGGAGCAGCCGTGGCTGCCGCTGCTGTTCCGCCCGCGGGGGCTGCTGTGGTATCCGCTGGTGCTGCCGTTGCCGCACCCGTGGTAGCCGGTGCCGCAGCGGCCGGAGGAGCCGGCGGTGCGGGTGGCTGCCAATAGGCAAGCTTCAGGTAAACCGGTGTGATCTCGAACGGCAGCTTGTCACGCGAGCTAAGCAGCGGGGCATACGCCGAGTGCAGCTGAATGACCTTATCCGTCCAGGGATCGAAGCGGAGGAGCTGAGCGAGAGGCATTGCTGCCTGCTGTGCGAGATCCGTGTTGTTCAGCTTCGGACTCTTGGTAACAAGCGCCTGCATCCAGAAGCTGCCGTCTTCCTTGGTGAGGCCGTCGCCGATTTGGGGCTCGGTCAAAGCGTGAAGACCCTTGACGCGCGCCTGCAGCTGCTGGAGGTAGAGGCCGAAGTATTGCTGGCCATCGGAGAGATCGGCCACCGACATCAGCTCCATTGCCTTCTTGGCGGCAGCGACGTTCTCCTCATCCGTGTGGTGCATGGGGATGTGCTGAAAAGCGCTTTCCTGCGGGAACATAAGGTGATCGTTAAAGGCGAACTTTGTATCGATGTGGTGGCCCAGGAGGATGTGCGCAATCTGGAACGAGAGCAGGGTATTCAAATCACCCTGCTGCTCAGCCTGCTTGCCATCCGCGGAAGGCACGGCGGTGGTGTCGAGCAGGCTCTTCGAGATCAGGATCGTGTTGCCGACCGACAAGGTCTCCAACGGCTCCGTCAGGAGCGTGCGAACCTTCAGCGGACGATCGATGGGAATCTTGTTGTACGCAAGGATGTTGTTGGCGAGCAGCTCCAGGGTCTGGTCGAACTCACTGGGAGCGTCGATCAGGCCAGCCTGGTAGAGGCGGTCGATCACGTTGTCCTCAGCCTGCTGGATCCACTCACGCTGCGCCTGCAGGGGGCTGACGTCAGGAGCATTCTGTGACGCGTCGGTAGCGCCTTCGACCTCAAGGGTGGCCTGGTCGGCATCCTTGGGCGGGGTCTTCAGGGAGTAGCCCCAGATGTAGTTGACGGCCTTGAATTTTAGCGTGTGCTGCGGGCTCTTGGGGTCGGTCTCCTCGATATACACCGAGGTCGGCATCCAGAGGCCTTCCTGCACGTTGGTACGCCACGAATCAAAGTGGTAGTACTCCGAGATGTCCTTTTCGGAGCCGGCGAAATCGCCGTTAAAGCGGACAATGTTGCCGCTGTTGCGCTCGATCCAGATGCGGCCGGCGAAGCGGCCCGTGGCACCCGGCTTGAGCGGGTTCACATCGAACACGACCGTCGGGATGGTCCCGAGAAAGTCGTTGCGCACAAAGGCAAACTGGTAGGTCTGGCGGTTGTAGCTGTTGGAATCGACCAACAGCATCTGCACGAAGCCGGCCTGGTTGAATGTCAGGTGCAGCGCACCGGTCAGGTTAGAGAAGTAGCCCATCGGATTGAGGGACTTCAGAATGCCCTTTTTCTGACTCGGGTCGCCCTTTTCGCCCTGCGCGTAGGTGTTGTCGCCGATCACGCGGCCAAAGTTCACCCGCCCCAGAAAATGCACGTCCGACTCGGGCGTCTGGCCCATAACGTTGTCGGTCTTCATGTTCTGGATGTAGGTTTCGACGATCGGTGTACGTGCCTTGAGCGTCTTGACGATCACGGCTTCGCGAGCGATCGACTTGTCAATGAGCGCATTCTGGGCCGCGTTCGGCTTACGGTAGTCCGCAATGACTTCTACCTTCTTTTTGCCGAGAGGAAAGGCCACAGCTGGCAACGCCGGAGCGGCTAGAAGGGCGAGTGTCACATATGCGGTGAGTTTCGTCCGGTTAATCATTTAGGTGGGGCTCCTTTGGTACGGCGTGCGAGTCAGGGGCTGAATTTTGTAAGTTGTATAGCTGTTAAGGACGGCCGCCGTGCCTTGAATCCGGTTAGCGAAGGGCGGCCGTCGCGTCGATCCGCGAGAGATCTGCTTAGCTCATCTGGAACTTGACGGTTACGACGCCTTCCCAGGGAACTGGATTGCCGGTTGCATCGAGCGCCGGTTTGAAACGCGTACCCTGCGCGGCCGTCTTCGCGGCCTCATCCAGACCGTGGCCAAGACCGTGGACCACCTCGAGCACCTGTACGGATCCATCTGCTGTAACCCGGATGCGTACCGAAACGTTGCCCTCAAGATGCATCGATTTTGCTTCTTCCGTGTAGACCGGCTCCGGTTTGTAAACCAGCGTCGGGGTGGACTTGGCAACGTGCGACTGAACCTGTGGCTGCGCCATCGTGGGTACCGGCGCGGGGTTGTTCATGGCCAGCTTCTGGACGTGGCCGGTGAGCGGGCCGTTGCTGCCGACAACACCATTGGCGATACCAGCGACGGGGCGCGGCGAGGTGGCTGCCAAATTACTCCCGCCCGGCGAACCGGAGCCCATGCTGACGTTTACGGCACGGGGGCCGCCGCCCGTGTTGGAGCCCGGCATGCCCGGCATACCCGCCACACCCATGCTGACGCGCTGTACTGCGGGGCCAGACATCGGCTTCAGCGGGTTATCCGGCGATCCTAGACGGACGGCGCTGGGGTGCGCGTCATTGTTGGGCACATGGGCTGCCGAACCCATCAGATTTACCGCCCGGGGAGCCGGCGGAGCAGGCTGGAGCTTTGGCGGCGCCGCGACGATGGGTTTCGGCTGTGGCGGCGTCGGGACCGGCGGCGGTGGTGTCGGCGGCGGCGGCACAGGCGGCGGCGGCACAGGCGGTACGGGCACGGGCGGTGGCGGCACGGGCGGCAGCTTGGGCGGTGGGGGGGGAGGCGGCAGCTTGGGCTTCGGCGGTGGCGGCGGCTCGGGCTTCACCTCATGGATCGGCGAGCTCAACTCGGCCAGCTTGGTCTTGGGCTTTACAACCGCGGCCTTGACCAGGAAGAGCAGCGCCAGCGCAATCAGGACGTTGATCGAGATCGAGGTGATTGTCGCGCTCTTGCTGCGCGCTCCGACATTGAGCACACCGAAGTCGCGAAACTGCACATCGGTCGGGTTCTTTTCACTGCTTTGGAGGGGCTTGGGCATCTCGGTCAGACCTCTTGGTTACGTTTTGGAGCAGAAACCGGCACGCTACCAAAGACAGTTACCAGAAGGTTATCAGAACTCTGGTTAACAGCCGTTGGGGTACGCGTACCTTTCACGCTGGTTGGAAACTCTCCACCACAGGCGTTTTCTGCCCACTTGTGGCGAAACTGGAGCGATCGGTGAGACTCGCAAAGGGAAGACCGTAGGCTGCGCGACGTACCATGGCGCGAGACCCTCGCGGAGCATGGCAGGACGTCGCCAAGCCCGCGCGCCAGGAAGAAAGATTGTGTTTATGCATGCTGCGCTCGGGGCTGCGGCCCAGAATATGTTTCACCTTCCCCTGTCGCTGACGGAGAAGATCTTGCGGCCGGCCATGGTGTACCTGTGTTTGATCGGCTTCCTGCGGCTGTTCGGCAAACGGGAGCTCGCTCAGCTGAACCCGTTCGATCTGGTCGTGCTTTTGAGTCTGGCGAACACCGTGCAGAACGCTATCATCGGCGACGACAACTCGGTTACGGGTGGGATCGTCGGTGCATTCTCGCTGTTGGCAATCAATTGGCTCCTGATGAACGTTCTGTACCGCGCGCCCAAACTGAATGCCGCTTTGGAGGGCACGGCCAGTGTGCTGATCCGCGGGGGCACTCTCGATGAGACGGCGATGCGCGCTGAAAAGCTTACCGAAGAGGAGGTCATCACGGTCCTGAACCGTAGTGGCTTCGGCCACCCGCGGGAGGTGGAGGTCTGCGTCCTGGAGCCGAACGGTACCTTCTACGTCAAGGGCAAGAGTCCGTCCCCCGACGAGCTGCAGCGTACGGAGATCTTGAAGGCTCTGCAGGCGCTGACGGCGGAGGTAGAAGGCCTGCGAGCGGAACGCGTTCAGGGCTCCTGATGTGGGGCAAGCCGGGCGCGGTTCTCGCGCAGCCGCCTGGGTGGCTCGGGCTGGGCAGCGTCGCGCAGCGCCGCCCGGTAGCCCCCTAGAAAGATCGAGTACATGACCGCCAGCGCGCATCCTACCCCGAACGTGAAGCCCAGGAAAAACCCGATGAAGGAACCCGTGTAGAAGGTCATCTAGATTAGGATGGCACATCGTCTCGGTGATCACTCGGGCTCCAGATCGAGAACCGACGCGCCGCGGACAGCGTACCGGTTCTTCAGCTTCGCCATAACTCTTTGACGAGTCCCGTTACTCTCGGGTTCCCATCAGTTACGGCGTAAGGTGAGTGTCGCGGAACACCGGGGGCGCTTCCATAGCACTAACGAAGGAGTGGGGTGCCTTTCAGGCGGGGAGTAACGTGACCCGTTTCGGGGATACCGCTGCACTCTATTTGCCGACTCTTCCTTGGATGCCTTACCTTGGCTGGGCATCGCCTCGCATGGGGAAAGTCGCCGACGGCCACCGTCGGGAACCAAAGGATAGGTCATGGCCGCCGATAAGACATCCGAAGAACCCGTTGCTGAACAACAAGTTACAGGCTCGGCCTACCTGCACACCACGCAACGGGAGAGCCGTCTTTTCCCGCCACCCACCGCCTTTGCCAGCTCTGCCTGGGTGGGCAGCGAGGCAGAATATGATCGTCTCTATCGCTGGAGCGTGGACGACCCGCAGGGGTTCTGGGCCGAGCAGGCTAAGTCACTCGACTGGTTCACCCCCCCAAAAGCGGTGCTGGAGGGCGAAGGAGCGGATGCGCAGTGGTTTCGCGGCGGACGATTAAATCTCAGTTACAACTGCGTCGATCGCCACGCCGAGGGGACGCGCCGCGATAAAACCGCTCTGATCTGGGAGGGCGAGCCGGGTGAGGTGCGGCGCCTCAGCTTTGCCGAGCTGCATGAAGAGGTGCAGCGTTTCGCCAACGTACTTAAGGGCGCGGGCGTTTGCAAGGGCGACCGCGTGGCCGTCTACATGGGTATGACGCCGGAACTAGCCATCGCGGTGCTGGCCTGCGCGCGCATCGGTGCCGTGCATTCGGTGGTCTTCGGTGGCTTTGCGGCCCACGCCATCGCGGACCGTGTCAATGACTCCGATTGCCGTGTGGTCGTCACGCAGGACGTCAGCTACCGCCGCGGAACGACGATCCACCTGAAGAAGATCGTTGATGAAGCGCTGGAGCGCTGCCCCGGTGTGCGGTCTGTGCTGGTCTTCCAACGCACGCCCGAAGTGACCACTGCCATGCAGGCCGGCCGCGACGTCTGGTGGCATGACGCAGTGGCTGCCGCTGCGCCCGACTGCCCCGCCGAGCCGATGGAGGCAGAGGATCCGCTGTTCATCCTCTATACCAGCGGCACCACGGGCAAACCGAAGGGCCTGGTACACACGACGGCTGGCTACGGCGTGGGCACCTATCTCACGACCAAGATCAACTTTGATATTCACGACGAGGACGTCTACTTTTGCACCGCCGATATTGGCTGGATTACCGGCCACAGCTATGTCGTCTACGGCCCGCTGGCTAACGGCGCGACGGTGCTCCTCTACGAAGGAGCGCCAAACTGGCCCGAAAACGACCGTTTCTGGAAGCTGATCGACGATCACAAAGTCTCTATTTTCTACACGGCCCCTACAGCGATCCGGGCGTTCATCAAGTGGGGGGCGGATTGGGTGCGCAAGCACTCGCTGGCAAGCCTGCGGCTGCTGGGCACCGTCGGCGAACCCATCAACCCCGAAGCCTGGATGTGGTACCACCGCGAGATCGGCCATGAGCGCTGCCCGATTGTGGACACCTGGTGGCAGACCGAAACGGGCGCGCACATGATCGCCCCCGTTCCGGGAGCGATCGCGACCAAGCCGGGCTCAGCGACGCGGCCCTTCTTTGGCATTGTGCCCGAAGTCGTCAGCAAGGACGGTGCCCCGGTGCCAGCGGGCCATGGCGGTCTGCTCGTGATCGCAAAGCCATGGCCCTCCATGGCACGCACGGTCTGGGGCGACCATCAGCGCTTCCTGGACACCTACTTTTCCGAGGTGCCGGGCGTCTACTTCACCGGCGATGGGGCGCGGCGCGACGAGGATGGCTACTTCTGGCTCATGGGGCGGGTAGACGACGTCATTAACGTGAGCGGCCACCGGCTGGGCACAGCGGAGATTGAGTCGGCCCTGGTCGCACACCCCAAGGTCGCCGAGGCGGCGGTCGTGGGCCGTCCCTGCGAGTTGAAAGGGCAGGCGATCGCTGCGTTTGTCTCGTTGGAGGGTGGGAATGAGCCCAGCGAAGAGCTGAAGCTGGAGCTGCGGCAATGGGTTGCCAAGGAAATAGGTGGCCTGGCCCGGCCGGATGATATGCGCTTTACGCCGATTCTGCCCAAAACGCGCTCTGGCAAGATTATGCGGCGGCTACTGCGTGAACTCGCCACCACCGGGGATGTTAAAGGGGACACGACCACCCTCGAGGATTTCAGTGTGATCGCAAAGCTCCGGGAGGGCGACGAGTAGCGGGCCGATTCTGCATCTCATCCTTCAGGCGCATCATCCAGACTTTGGAGAGGTCTCCAGCGTCCGTTGATAGACTGAATGGTTGTGACTGTTGCGCGCGGGGACATGCGCTCGCAGGCTGGGTTTGCGGATGAGTGAGTATCTAAGCAGGATTAAATCGCCGGCGGATGTGAAGCGGCTCAGCCTCGTGGAGCTCGAGCGGCTGGCCGAGGAGATCCGCGAGCGGCTGATACAGGGCGTTGCGAAGACCGGTGGGCACATCGGCCCCAACCTGGGTGTCGTTGAACTGACGCTGGCGATGCACTATGTATTCGACACGCCGCGCGACAGCTTTGTCTTCGATGTCAGTCACCAAAGCTATGTACACAAGCTGTTAACCGGCCGTGAGGATCGTTTCGACACGATTCGTCAGGCTGGCGGACTGAATGGCTTTATGCTGCGCACCGAAAGCGAGCATGACAGCTTCGGTGCAGGCCACGCGGGCACGGCACTCAGCGCAGCCCTGGGCATGGCCGTGGCGCGCGACATGAGCGGCGGCAACGAAAATGTAGTGGTGCTCGCCGGCGATGCGGCCTTCACGAACGGCATCAGCTACGAAGCACTGAACAACGTTGCCGCGCAGACCAAGCGACTGATCATCATCCTCAATGACAACGAGTGGTCGATCGACAAGAACGTCGGTGCGATTGCTGAGTACTTCCACAAGATCGCGACCAACCCCACGTACGTGAGCATTCACGAGCGCGTCTCGGGGCTGCTCGAAAAGTTCGGCGGCAAAGCTGCGCGTCACATCGCCCGTAAGGCCGAGGAAGCAGCGAAGGGAATCGTTGGCCGCGGCATGATCTTCGAGGAGTTTGGGCTCAGCTACTACGGGCCGGTGGATGGGCACAATCTTCCTCTACTGATCGAAACACTCAAATTTCTCAAAACGCAGCACCGCCCTGTCGTACTGCACGCGCTGACTCAAAAGGGCCGCGGCTTCGGGCCGGCGCTCGAGAAGCAGAAGAAATTTCATGGTCTTGGCCCCTACGATCCCGAAACGGGCGAGACCAAGTCCGTGGGTCAAAAGACCTATTCAGAAATCTTTGCCGAAACCCTCACCAAGCTCGCCTATGCCGACGATAAGGTAGTTGCAATCACCGCCGCTATGCCCAACGGCACCGCGCTGGACCTCTTTCGCCCACATCATCCCAAGCGGTACTTCGATGTGGGCATCGCCGAAGAGCATGCTGTGCTTTTCGCAGCGGGTATGGCGACGAAGGGGTACCGGCCATTTTGTGCCATCTATTCCACCTTTCTGCAGCGCGCCTTCGACCAGATCGTTCATGACGTCGCCCTGCAGAACCTGCCGGTCGTCTTCTGCATGGATCGCGGCGGGCTGAGCGGGGACGATGGTCCGACGCATCATGGGCTCTTTGATATCAGCTACCTGCGCAGCGTGCCCGGGCTCATCCACATGGATCCCAAGGACGAAGACGAGCTGCAGGACATGATGTACACCGCACTGCTTCACAACGGCCCAAGCGCAATCCGCTACCCACGCGGCACAGGTCCAGGCACGCCGTTGAAGGCGCGTCCACAGGCACTCAGCATCGGACGCGCAGAGATCATTCGTGATGGCTCCGATGTAGCCATCTTCGCGCTGGGTAATATGCTGGTGGAGGCTGAACGGCTCGCACGCGAGCTGGAGTCCGAAGGGCACAGCGTCGCTGTGATCAATGCCCGCTTCGCCAAGCCCGTCGACGCCGAGTGCATCGCCAACTATGCCCGGCGTTGCGAGCTGCTCATTACCATGGAAGATCACGTTCTCGCGGGCGGCTTCGGTTCTGCGGTGCTCGAGGCGTTAAATGACGCCGAACTGGAAACGCCCGTGGTGCGTGTGGGCTGGCCTGACCAGTTTATTGAGCACGGCCGTGTCGACGATCTGCGTATACAGTACGGCGTGACGGCGGAGGCTGCCCTGGAGCGCGCACGACCGCTGTTGCGAAAGCCGGTAACGGCATAGTCTCTCCGGCTATCTCCGCACAGAATGCGCGAACACGGCGAGCAACTCCGCTGCTCGTGCCTGCCTGTATTTAAAAAGCGAGAGCATCGCGCCCTTGGCGATGGGCAAGCCAAGCAGACTAACGGGCTGCAAAGGCAACTCGTAGCTCACGTGATCGCGCACAATCGTCCCAGCCTCGCCCGTTTTCGGGGACGCCCCGTCGCGCACGGAGTGGCAGTGTCTCCAGTACCGGAAGGGTCCCTTGAGCTGGACATCGCAGAAGCCTTCATTCCAGCGGAAATCCTGGATCAGTGCATCCCACGGCGCGCGTAAAGGTATGCCTGGGATGGCGCGTGCCGTAATGGTGAGCTGCGTACCGTCACCGGCAGCCTGCGTGCCGTAGTCCGGTGTGCCCTCGGGCCGTGGGGGTGGCGAGCAGTAGGCAGCCTGGTCGATGCGCGCTTTTTGCCAGCGGGGCATCAGCGGAGGTAGATTTTGCGGGTTCGCAAAAAAGGCGAAGACAAGAGGGCGGGGAAAGGGTAGCCATTGCTCCGTGGTGAAGATCTCGCGCATAAAGAGATTGGATGCCGGCCCGAGGTGTCGTCCTCGAAAGCAGTAAAAACGGCGACCCGTAGGCCGCCGCTTCTGGTGCACGTGAGCCGTTAGTTCGGCATCAGCACCGTGTCAATGACGTGAGCAACACCGTTGGACTGGTACACATCCGCGGTGGTGACCATCGCAGTGCCGCCCTTAGCGTCGGTGATTTTGATCATGCCGCCGTCTACGGAGAAGGTGAGCATCTCGCCCTGGACCGTCTTGGCCTGGTAGGATCCACCGTTCTTCTTGATCAGCTTCAGCAGCATCTTCGAGTCGATCTTGCCCGCAATGACGTGGTACGTGAGAATCTTGGTGAGGGTGTCCTTGTTCTCCGGCTTGACCAGCGTGTCGACTGTGCCCGCAGGCAGCTTGGCGAAGGCGTCGTTTGTAGGAGCGAATACAGTGAAGGGCCCGGGACCGCTCAGGGTGTCGACAAGGCCGGCAGCCTTGACCGCGGCAACCAGCGTGCTGAGGTTGGGTGCAGCTGAGGCATTCTCCACAACGGTCTTATTCGCAAACATCGGCGCGCCGCCTACGGGCGGATCGGCCTTCTGCGCCATCGCCGACATGGACGAGACTGCTAGCGCAACGCCGGCCATCAGGGTAAGCAGAGTCTTCTTCATCTTGAGTTCATCCTCTTTCTTGCACACGAGCTTCTCGGAAGCGTCACCTGCTCGTCCATCGCGACGCACACTGATCTAACGACCCACCGGCGACCTCGGATTGGAACGGGAAGAGAAAGTTTCTACGCTGATTCGTCCCATGGATGCGCGTTGACAAAGCCTCGGGCGCACCGTCAACTGAAGTCTGGATGGATGTGACGGATCAATCGCGAGCGTTAGCGGAAGCCACCGACGAGCGCTGTTCCCGGGAGGGAACAGAGACGCATTCCAGCGCGGAGCAGCGCGGGCTCTTTCTCGTGGGCATCTTCAAAATCTGTAAAGCGGTCTTCTTCCTCTGTGTGGCTGTCGGCGCGATCCATTTGATTCATCGCAACATAGGCGAGCTTGTCATGCGCATCATCGACGGTTTACCCATCGACCCAGAGGGACGCGTGGTCAGCATGGTTATGGACAAGGCCGATCTGATTGATGCACATGATCTTCGCCGTATCGGCGCTGGCGCTTTCATCTACGCCGTGTTGTGCGTGATCGAGGGCTCAGGTTTGCTCCTCCGCAAGAGCTGGGCCGAGTACTTCACGCTGATCCTCACCACACTGGGTTTGCCACTGGAGCTTTTCGAGCTGACTCACCGCGTCACGCCGCTGCGTCTCTCCGCTCTGCTGGTGAATCTCGTGATCCTTTTCTACCTGCTCTGGGTGCTGAAACGGCAGGGTCGCGGTGACCTGCGTACGCCGGTACGGCTATAGCATTTTCGCTTTTTCTTCGTACCACTTCAGTGTGATGTGACACAAGTGGTGGCGAGGGTACGAACCGAGCTAGTTAGCCCAACATCTAGGGTTTCCCACAACTTTCATCCCAATCCGCTGTGTTTTCCACACACCTGACCCGAAAAGGGGAGGCTTTCCACCATTTTGCACTGGACAGAAAAATGGGGGTGAACGATGCTTGGTTCACGCGGTGGAAGAAAGTGGTGAAAAGGGGACAAAAGGGGAGAGCAAGAACGCAAAACTCCTGAAGTCTCAGTCCGGCGAACCCAAGGTACGCCGGACATCTTTCACCAGCAGAAAACGATGAAACTTCGTGGCAGCCAGATCACCCGCGTAGATGAAAAGGGCCGCCTCAAGGTACCGGCGGAGTACAAGCGCCAGCTGGACGATGAGGGTGTTGAAGAGTTTTTCATCACCAGCAAGGATGGCGAACGTGCAGAGGTTTACCCGATGAAGGAGTGGGAGCGGATTGAAGCGGCACTTGATGGACTTCCCTCCACGAACGTAGCGAAGCGCAAGTTTTTGGATATCACCAATTACTACGGCCAGGTAGCCACGTTTGACGCGCAGGGGCGGTTGTTGATTCCGCAGACGCTACGCGAGGTAGCCAAGCTGTCCGGTGACGTCGCCGTGATGGGCCAACGCATGATGCTGGTGGTGATCAACGATGAGCGAATTCGGGCCGGGTTTGAGCATAACCCGTTGAGTGAGGCCGAGTTCGGCGAGTTAGCTGCAGCAGGGGTTTAGGGTAGGTTGTCGAGTTTGAGTCCCCCCAGGGGGAGCATGGGTGGTGAGCAATGGCTGAAGGCGCTCGACCGCAGCATGTACCGGTTCTACTTGAACAAAGTTTGGATCTTCTAAATGTTCGGCGTGGCGGCACGTACGTCGATGCAACGCTCGGGCTGGGCGGTCATTCGGCCGCCATCGCTCGGAGGATCGGGGCGACGGGCACACTGATCGCCTTTGATCGCGACCCACAGGCCATGGCGCAGGCGCAGGAACGGCTAGGGGCTTTGACCGAGGAGTTGGGACCGGAGATGCCGGCCGTGCAGTATGTGGCGCACGCCTTCTCCGCCCTCCCCGAGCACATTGCACCGGGAACGCTCGACGGTCTGCTGGCCGACTTCGGTGTCAGCAGTCTGCAGCTCGACCAGCCGGACAGAGGATTTAGTTTTCGGGCCGAAGGGCCGCTGGATATGCGGATGGATCCGCGCGGCGGCGAAACGGCCGAACAGGTGGTAAATCAGGTGGACGAAGAAGACCTCGCGAATCTGATTTACGAATTCGGAGAGGAAAGGAGGTCGCGGAGAATCGCCAGAGCCATTGTGAGGGCCCGGCCGATATCGACTACGGCGGAATTAGCCAAAGTGATTTCGGCCGCGGCCCCAACAATGAAGGGCGACAAGATTCATCCGGCGACCCGAACCTTTCAGGCACTTCGAATTCGAGTCAATAGTGAATTGGGCGAGATTCAATCGCTGCTGCGTGCGGTGACCGCAAGCGCGGAATCTCCCCTGAAGCCGGGCGGGCGAGTGGTGCTGATCAGCTTCCACTCGCTGGAGGACCGGTTGGTGAAGGACAGCTTCCGCGAAGCAGCGAAGGCCGGAACGCTGCAGATTCTGACCAAGAAGCCTCTGATCGCCGACGGCGACGAGGAGCGACGGAATCCCCGATCGCGCAGCGCCAAGCTGCGTGCGGCCGAATGGGCGGGGAATCGACTTAGCTAGTGGCGGGAACATAACGACCGTAACGTTACCTACGTAATAAAGATGGTGTGTGGAAATCCTGGGTTGCTGTTTCCCCACAGGATTTACCCTCAAGGAACCACAGGAGATACTACGGTTTTCCTCCGGTTTCAAGACGTTGCGGTAAGGGAATTGCAGAGTTTTCGGGAAGACCGGCCGGGCCCGGGAAGCAGGATGAACAAACAGTTTCAGGGAGCAGGACCATGGCGGCAGCGGCAGTAGCAACGGGAGCTTGGGCAGGCCAAACAGCAGAGCGCACGCATACGCGGCGGGCAAGCAGCGGACGTCCGGCCTCGGTGGCCGTACTGAACCGCGAGCGCTTTGAGGCGCAGCGAGTGCGGCGTCGTGGGCCTACACCGGAGATGTTTTTCGCCAAGCACATCGACAACAGCCGCATCGTAAAGGCCGATGATCCCGAGCGTCGCCGCGACGTGCGCCAGTTCACGCTGGTGATGAGCCTCTTTTTCGTGCTGACGATGGTCTACGTCTGGCAGCACTTCTCCGCCATTGAGGTCGGGTACCGCGTAGAGGCGCAGAAGACGCAGGTGGAGCAGCTGCGCGAGCAGAACCGCCAGCTCCGTCTGAGTGAAGCGCAGCTGAGCGACCCCGGCCGCATCGACACCATCGCCCGCCAGCTCGGCCTCGGCGCACCCTTGCCGGGCCAGGTCGTGCGGCCAGATGGAGCCAGCGAAACTCCGGGGCAGGTGCTGGCGCAGGTGCAAATTCCCCACATGCCCGTGGGGAACTAGGCGGGCGCTACGTTCCAGGGCTCCCCAGCGCCCGAAACACTCGAGTACCTCTGAGCAAGCGATGAAGTCCAAACACAGTGCCCGGCCTGTCTTTAAGCCATCCACCCGCCCAGGTGGCCCACTCACCGCACCCATTCGGCGGGTGCGGTTTGTTTGGGTCAGCCTTGCCTTTTGTGCGTGGGTAGCAGCGATTGCCTGCCGCCTCACGTGGCTGCAGGTCATTCAGCACGACCACTACGTGAAGACTGCCGCCAAGCAGCAGCAGCGCGGCTTTGAGATCTCTCCGCGGCGTGGTGTGTTGTACGACCGCGATCTACGCGAGCTCGCGATGACGGTGCTGGTGGACAGCGTCTACGCTGTACCGACGGAGTTAGGCGACAATCGCGCCAGCGAGGCCGCCCTGCTGGCCAAGATTGTTCACGTCGATCCGCAGGATCAGTTCACGACAAAGAACCGCATCCTGGCGCGATTTGATGCCTCGCGCAACTTCGCCTGGGTGGCCCGCAAGGTCAGCCCGGAGACAGCGGAGCGCATTAGGGAACTCAATCTGCACGGCGTCTACTTGCAGAAGGAGTTCAAGCGCTTCTACCCCAACAATGACCTTGCTGCGCACACGCTGGGCTACGTCGGTACGGATGATGAAGGGCTTGGCGGCCTGGAGCGGAACTTCGATCAGGAACTCCACGGTGAGCCCGGGCACATGCTGACCGCGGTGGATGCAAAACGACACATCATGGGCTCGGAGGAGAATGAGCCCCTGCCAGGCGAGAATCTCGTGCTCTCGATCGATTCCAACATTCAGTACATGGCCGAGAAGGCGCTGGATGAGCAGGTTGCCAAGCTGAAGGCACTGCATGGCACGGTCGTGGTGCAGGACCCGCATACGGGTCAGATTCTGGCGCTGGCCGTCTCGCCCCGATTCAATCCAAACGACTCCAAGCACATGGATGCGGATCTGCTCACCAACCTTGCGGTGAGCGATATTTATGAGCCGGGTTCGACCTTCAAGCTGGTCACCTACTCGGCTGCGCTGGATGGCGCCGGCGTGCTGCCCACCGACAAGGTCGACTGCCAGGGCGGCGCGATGACGATGTACGGCCGCACGCTGCACGACGACAAATCCGACCACATGGGCGTGGTCACCGTGGAGCAGGCGCTCGAACACTCCAGTGACGTGGGCGCGGCCAAGATGGCGCTCAAGGTGGGGCCCAACAAATTTTACGATTACATGCGCGCGTTCGGCTTCGGCGACCGTACGGGTATCGAGTTACCGAGCGAGACGCGTGGCCTCTTACGTCCGGTGCGCAAGTGGGGATCGACGAGTATTCTGTCGCTGGCGATCGGGCAGGAGATCGGGGTAACGCCGGTGCAGCTCGTGGACATGGTGTCCACCATCGCGAATGGCGGAACCTACCTCCCGCCTCATATCCTGCTGCAGTCCACCGACGAAATGAAGGGCGATGCGCGCCTCAAGGCCGACCCTTTCCATCCTGAGCTGGGCATGCCCGCGACGTTGCCGGATGGCTCGCATCGTGTCATTACGGAGCTGACCGCGGCCAAGATGCGCGCGATGATGCAGGGCATCGTAGTGGTGGGCACAGGAAAGAAGGCGGCGCTGAATGGCTACAGCTCCGCCGGCAAGACCGGCACAGCGGAAAAGATCGATCCGGCTACGCATACGTACTCTCACACCAAACTCGTTGCGAGTTTCGCGGGCTTTGCTCCGGTAAGCGATCCGGCGATTGCCATCGCCGTGGTCATCGACACGCCCACCGCCGGCGGAGAAGATCTGCACTATGGTGGCGCGGCCAGCGGACCCGTCTTCGCCGAGGTCGCGCAAGAGGTGCTTGAGTATCTTGGCGTGCCGCATGATCAGCCACTGAAGACCAAGCAGCAGATGGAAGAAGCCAAGCGTGAGCCTGAGCCGGAAGATGCGCCGGACCGCAGCGACGTGGCGGATCTCGGCTCGATGTTCGACGAAATTAATAGCCTGCCTGCCGATGATCCTCTGCGTCAGCCCGCTGCCGCTGCGGCGATGGCGGCCAACCTGCAGGCAGATCGCGCCCAGGAGGCGGAGGTGGCTCAAGCGCCGCCACGCAAAGATTGGCTGGCGCTTCCGGACCGTGTGCTCACGGCGTTTCACAAGAACGGCAACACCACTTCCGTGATGCCGGATGCGAACCTTGCTGCGGACAAGCCCATTGTGGCGCCGCACATCGCGCCGACGGTGCAATCGCGCGACAACGGTGCTGTGGTAATCGACTCGGGCAAGCGTGTGGCGGTGCCGGACTTCAGCGGGGCGGCGCTGCGCAATGTGGTCGAGCGCGCCGACGCCGCGGGTCTGCGAGTGGAAACAGTCGGCAGTGGTCTCGCCAAAGAGCAGGCTCCGCTAGCTGGGACGATGGTGCCCTCCGGGACTGAGGTCGTTGTGCGTTTCGCACGTTGAATCAGGGGCACGGAAGGCTGGTCCACGCGGATCGCGGCTGCAGGCGCATGTACCCGTAAGATGAAGCCATGCAGTGGAAGCAGGCTCTCGCGGCCGTCACCAGCCTGGCGACAAGCGGTCGCACGGATATCGAGGTTCGTGACGTGCAATACGACTCGCGGCGCGTGCACGCCGGCGATGTGTTCGTGGCCATGCGCGGGGGCAGCGTCGATGGCAACGGCTTCGTACAGGCGGCGCTACGGCAGGGGGCCGCCGCTCTGCTTACGGACTCGGACGAAACTTTTCAGCATGTGTGTAGAACACAGCCCGAGCTGGCGATGGCGCTTGTGCCCTTCGGCCGGCGGGCCTTGGCGGAGGTGAGCGCCGAGATCTTCGGCCACCCGGAACGGGCGCTCGCACTCACCGCCGTGACGGGCACCAACGGCAAGACCACGACAACGTTTCTGCTGGAGCAATTACTTCGCGCTGTGGAGCGACGATGCGTGCTGATCAGCACCGTCGAAACGCACATCGGCGAGGCTGTTCGGCCGAGTGAGCACACTACACCCGAGAGCCGCGATGTGCTTGCCCTGTTTCGCGAGGGCGTCGGGTCGGGTTGCACGGAAGCGCTCATGGAGATGAGTTCGCACGCGCTGCAGCAAGAGCGCGTATGGGGTTTGCCAGTGGACGTCGCCGTGTTCACCAACCTCACGCAGGATCACCTCGACTTCCATGGTTCGATGGAGGCCTACGCGCAAGCCAAGGCCCGGCTGTTTGCCGGCGTGGGCGCACCGCCGCCGCGCGTCGCGATCATCAACGAAGATGCCCCGTATGCCTCCGAGATGGTGCACGCGTTCGCCGGGAAAGAGTTGATGCGCTACGGTCTCGATGCGAGCTATGGCACTCACCGCGCGCTCGACGTGCAGCTTGCCTTGGGAGACACGCGCTTTCGCTTCGTCACGCCGCAAGGCGAGGTGGCAATTCATTCGTCGCTGAGTGGCCGCGTCAACGTGTACAACCTGCTGGCCGCGATGTGCGCGGCCCTGGCGCGCGGGCTGACGCTGGCGCAAATTGCCTCGTCAACGCCGACACTGCGACAGGTGCCCGGAAGGTTTGAAGTGGTGCCGGGCTCGCGCGATGGCGGCTTCACAGTCGTGGTGGACTATGCGCATACCGAGGATGCCTTGCGCAATCTGATTCGGCTCGCGCGCGAGAGCGTGGCCGCGCACGGTGGACGCGTGCTAACGCTGTTCGGTTGTGGCGGCGACCGCGATACTGGCAAGCGGCCAAAGATGGGCCGTGCTGCGGGCGAGGACAGCGATCTGGTGATCGTGACCAGCGACAACCCGCGCAGCGAGCGGCCGATGGCCATCATCAACGAGGCCCTGCTAGGCGTACGGGAAGCCCAGGCGACCTTTGTCGTCGAGGAGGATCGCCGTGCCGCCATTGAGATCGCCTTGCGTGCCGCGCGGCCCGGCGACATCGTCCTGCTCGCGGGCAAAGGCCACGAGAAGCAGCAGATCTTCGCGGACGGCCCGGTGGCCTTCGACGATGTCGCGGAGGCCGCGCACATCCTCCAGACTCTGCGTTCCGAGGTGCAGGCTTGCAGTTGACGCTAGGGCAGATTGCCGATTTCATCCACGCGGAGGGCGACTTCACCACCAACACCATGGCGAGGGGCTATTCCATTGATTCGCGCACCATCGCCGCCGGGGAACTCTTCTTTGCGGTGCGTGGCGAGCGCGTCGAGGGACACGATTTTGTCGAGGCTGCCTTGGCCAACGGCGCCGTGGCTGCGGTGGTCAGTATGCGCTGGCTCGCGCCGGCAACGATTGATACCTGCAAGCTCCTGCGCGTGCCCGATGAGGACGAGGGCTGCATTCTGGGCGCAATGCAGGGGCTGGCACGCGCCGTGCGGCGGCTGTGGGGCAAACGCGTGGTCGGCATCACGGGCTCTGCAGGCAAGACGACCACGAAGGAGTGCGTTGCCGCTGTGCTCAGCACGCGCTTTCGCGTGCTGAAGACCGAGGGCAATCTGAACAACCACTTCGGTGTGCCATTGCAACTGCTGCGGCTGGCGCCTGAGGATGACGTAGCCGTGCTGGAGATGGGCATGAACCACGCGGGCGAGATTGCGGCATTATGCCGTATCGCCGAGCCGAACTGGGCGGTTGTCTCCAACGTGGCGTCGGCCCACCTTGAATTTTTCGCCGATGGCATCGATGGCATTGCCCGGGCCAAGAAGGAGCTCGTCGATGCTTTGCCGGCGGACGGCATCGCATTTCTAAACGGGGATGACGAGCGCGTGAAGCGCTTCGGCGTTGGCCGTGGGAAGCATGCGGTCTTGTACGGTACCGGCGAGGATTGTCTGGTACATGCGGTCGAGGTGGGAGAACTTGGCCTTGCGGGTACGCAGTTTCTGGTGCGGGTAGGCGCTCTGCAGCACTCTGTGCACCTGCGCTTGCTGGGCAGGCATAACGTGCTGAACGCGTTGGCGGCGATCGGTGTTGGCCTGGCAAGCGGAGTGCCACTTTCTGCCTGCAGTGATGCGCTGGAAGCGCTGCGGCCCACCCCGAAGCGCGGCGATCTGATCTCTTGGCGCGGTGCGCAGTTGATCAACGATTGCTATAACTCCAATCCACATGCGCTGAATGCGATGGTAGCCATGCTGGCGAACAGCACCGCATCGCGCCGCATTCTCGTGGCTGGCGAGATGCTGGAGCTTGGCCCCGAAGCGTCGATGCTGCATGCGGAATGCGGGCGCGCCGCCGCTTTGGCGGGCATTGACCTCATTGTCGGGGTACGCGGGCTTGCCGAGGTGCTGGTGGCAGCGGCGGTAGAAGCGGGCGCACACGCCCTCTTTTTCCAAACGCCAGAGCTTGCCGGCGCGTGGCTGCGGGAGAATCTGCACGGCGGCGATCTGGTGCTGCTGAAGGGGTCGCGCGGTGTTCGCCTGGAGCGCGCCCTCCAAGCCCTGGATGCAACCGAGCCGGAAACGCTGGCCAGCGCCTGACCTCGCTTCGCGGTACACAGCTGGGTTCGGGAGCGTGCGCGGGCAAGACGGGGGACTAAGATAACCGTGCATTCTCCCCACAGGGGTTAGTGAAAAATTCCAAGCGCGACGTACCCTGCGCAAGAGGCCGTTGCCTTGCTTTTCTGGCTGCTTTACCAAAAGCTCTTCCCTTACTTCCGCTTCTTTCGCATCTTTCGCTACGTCACGTTCCGCTGTGTCTTCGCGAGCCTGACCGCGCTGCTGATCGGCCTGCTGATCGGACCCTTCGTTATTGATCGGCTGCGACAGTTTCAAATAGGTCAGTACATCCGCGAGGAAGGTCCGCAGAGCCACCAGAAGAAGGTCGGCACGCCCACGATGGGCGGCGTCCTGATTTGTATCTCCATCCTTGTGCCCACCTTGTTGTGGAGCGATCTTTCCAACTCGTTTGTTTGGCTGGTGATCTTTGCGACCGTAGCTTTCGGGGCGATCGGCTTTGCGGATGACTACATCAAGGTCGTGCACAAACGCAATCTTGGCTTGACCTCACGCCAGAAATTGTTCTTCCAGATGGTCGCCAGTCTAGCCATTGCGGTTGCCTTGCTGGTGCTGCGCGGTGAAGGGCTTTACAGCACGCGGTTGGTCGTTCCGTTCTTTAAGCGCGTGCACCCCGATCTCATCTTCTACAGCCTTCTGCACACGCGCGTCTGGCCGCTCGCGTTCATCCCGTTCGTACTCTTTGTCATGTTTGTGATCTCGGGATCCAGCAATGCGGTCAACCTCACGGATGGTCTCGACGGACTCGCGATTGGCTGCACTATCATCGCCGCGGGCGCGCTCACGGTGCTTACCTACGTCAGCGGCCACGTCGTCTTTGCGGACTACTTGGAGATCCAGCGCATGCCCGCCGTGAGCGAGTTGACCGTGTTCTGTGGAGCCATCGTGGGCGCGAGTATCGGCTTCCTCTGGTACAACGCGCATCCCGCCGAGATCTTCATGGGGGATGTCGGTTCGCTTGCCCTGGGAGGCGCTATCGCCACGGTGGCCGTGATCATCAAGCAGGAGTTGCTGCTGCCGTTCATCGGTGGCGTCTTCATCCTGGAGGCGCTCAGCGTCATGCTGCAGGTAGGCAGCTACAAGTTGCGCGGCGGCAAGCGCATCTTTCGCATGGCGCCGCTGCACCATCACTTCGAACTGGGCGGATGGTCGGAGTCGAAGGTGATCGCGCGCTTCTGGATTATGGCGTTGGTCTTCGCGCTGTTTGCGCTGACGACGTTGAAGCTGAGGTGAAAACTGGTTGGCTGCGCTGGCGACGCTGCGCTGATGCCGGGTTACTCCGGTTGTCATCCCGCAGCTGCGCTGCGGGATGACAACCTTAGAGAATGCCGGCGGGTGGGGGTGCTCACACCACCTTCTTGCCATCCCACTTTACCGGTCGGCCTTCAAAATACGAAGCATTCGCCATGTGGCAAGCACCTGCGGCATGATGACCGAAGACGACGTCCTCCACCACCGGCTGGCGGGTACGAACTGCGTTGAAGAAGTTGCTGAGGTGGGGCCTCTGGTCGTCCCAGTTGGGCCCTTGGAACTCCTGCACCTCGTTCACCGGATGCATCGCGATCTCGGCGTCGTTGGCGGCGTGCCACTGCTTTTCATAGGCTGCGTGCATACCCGCAGGGTAGCCGTTGATGCCGTAGTCGGGGGAGCGATCGATGCCGAGCTGCGGGCGAAGCGTCGTGGTGTTGTTCGAAACCTCGAGGACGCCATGCGGCCCCATGATGCGGGTCATCTCAGGCGTCTCGGTGCCTTGCGTCAGGCGTACGGTGACGGGGATCTTGCCATAGGCGAAGGTGGTCACCTGCAGGTCGGGCATGTTGCGGCCGTCCGGGAATTGGTAAATACCCCCGATGGAGATGGCATAGTCGGGCATCTGGTTCAGGCCGGTGATGAACTGCATGCCGCTGAGCAGATGCACCATCAGATCGCCGGCCATGCCTGTGCCGTACTCGCGGAACGCCCGCCAGCGCGAAAAAGTGATTGGGTCGAAATCGTGTTTGGGACCGTTGCCGATCCACTCCTTCCAGTCCACTGTGTCTGGCGAAAGGTCTGGCGGTGGCGGGTACTGCCAGGCCCCGGACGGGGCGTTGCGGCCGAGAAAAAGCTCCACTTGGCGCACGGGACCGATCGCTCCGGCGGCACAGAGTTCATGCGCCTTGCCGAAGACGGCGGAGCTGACCCGTTGCGAGCCAGCCTGAACGAAGTGACCGCTATCATTGACGGCCTTCACCATCGCTTCGCCATCGGCGATCGAGTGCGACATCGGCTTTTCGCAGTAGACGTCCTTACCAGCGTGCAGCGCTTCGACGGCCAGCCGCGCGTGAGAGTGATCGGGTACGGCGAGCACAATGGCTTCGATCTTTGGATCGGCGAGGATCTGCTTGAAGTCGCGAGTCACTACGATGTCCGGGCCGGCGATCTCTTTCGCGAGCGTGTGGCGGCCGTCGTAGACATCGCACGCGGCCACGCACTTCGCTTGTGGGAGAGTCATCGAGGCACGCAGCAGGATGGAGCCCTCAATGCCCACGCCGACGCTCGCGTAGCGCACGGGATCATCGGAAATTGGGCCTGGTACGGGGGTCGTGAGGTGCTGTTTGCCCTGGCTCTGGGCGGGATAGGCGGAACTGGTCGAAGGGGCTAGTGCGGCGGCCAGCGTGGCACCGCTGGTGACCTTCAGGAACGATCTACGCGAGGAATTCAAAGGTCTCTCTCCAGGGGCTGGAAAACCGCGCCAAGTATAACCAACCCTTAACACGCCGGGCCAACCGCCGGCTCGGCTAGGATGACTGGTGAAGCGCGACGCGCGAGCTCACCCGGAACGTGGAGTGGATGTGGAACTGAAGAACAAGCGCGTGCTCGTTGTCGGGCTGGGCAAGAGCGGTCTCGCGGCTGCGCGTTTTCTCAAAAGACAGGGAGCGCGCGTCACGGTCAGCGATTCCCGCCCGGCGGCAACCGTGGCGGAGCTGCCGCAGCTACTCGATGAAGGCATCATGGTCGAGGCGGGCAGCCACGGCCTGCTAACCTTTCGCCGGCAGGAGTTGATCGTGGTCTCGCCGGGCATCCCGGCCAGTGTGCCGGAGCTGAAGCAGGTGCGCGCGTTGGGCATGCGCATCGTGGGGGAGCTGGAGCTGGGAACGCAGTTTCTTCAGGGCCAGATTCTCGCCGTGACGGGCTCCAACGGCAAGACCACCACAACGTCACTCCTGGGTGAGATCTTCGCCGCGGCCGGCCGGCCGACGCTGGTCGGCGGCAACATCGGCAGACCCGTGGTGGAGATGGTGGCGGAGTCGACGCCAGGGACCTGGAGCATGCTCGAGGTTTCCAGCTTTCAGCTGGAAACGATCGACACATTCAAGCCGCACATTGCGCTTGTGCTGAACATCACGCCCGATCACCTGGACCGCCACGGTAGCTTTGAAAATTACGCGGCCGCAAAGACGCGCATCACGGAGAACCAGACCGCCGATGACTTCCTGGTGTTGAACGCGGAAGACAAGCCGACCCAGATGGTGGCCGCGCATACAAAGGCGCAGATCTTCTGGTTCAGCCCGCGGCGGCAGGTGAAGCAGGGTGCTTTTGTTCACGGTGAGAGCATCTTTTTTCGTGCCGCGGAGGGTGCCTCGCCGGAGCCGGTAATGCCGGTTGCAGAAATCCCACTGGCCGGCGCGCACAACGTGGAAAACGTGCTGGCGGCGGTCGCAGCGGCCAGGCTCGCAGGGGTCCCGAGCGAGGTGATCCGGCGAGCGGTCGCGGGCTTCAAAGCGGTGGAGCACCGGCTGGAGTTTGTGCGAGAGATTGACGGTGTGCGCTACTTCAACGACTCCAAAGCCACGAATGTGGACGCGACTGCGAAGGCTCTGGAGGCCTTCCCGGAGGGCATCCACATCGTACTTGGCGGCAAAGACAAGAACTCGGATTACCGTACGCTGGGCCAGTTGCTTCGTGAACGTGCAAAAACGGTTATCACCATTGGTTCAGCTGCGGAAAAAATAGAGACACAGCTGGCCGGGGTCGTGAAGATAGAAAGAGCAGGCACACTGGACAAGGCGGTCGAGATCGCGCACGAGAACGCTACGCCTGGCGACGTCGTTTTACTCGCTCCGGCGTGCGCGAGCTTCGATCAGTTTGAGAGTTACGAGCACCGCGGGCGGCTGTTCAAAGAGCTGGTGTGCAAGCTGGTAGCTAGCTTCTAGCGCGTAGCCGTTGATCATTTTCTACAGAGGTCGTTGTGCTCTTGGCTATTGCTGGAAGCTTGGAGCTCGAGGCTAGAGATGGACGCTGCAGTTCGTAAGGGTAAGGCATGGCGAAGCGGGTTGGCGTAGATAAATGGCTTTTCGGCACGGTGCTTCTGCTTGTGCTGTTCGGGCTCGTCATGGTGTTCTCCGCTTCGGCTGTGATGGCCAAGGCGACGGTCGGGTCCCCCTATGCCTACGTGAAAAATCAGGCAGTTTGGGTCTTGCTGGGAATCTTTGCCCTGTTTGTGTTGATGAGGGTGCCTTACCGCAAGTACAACAACCCCAAGCTGATTTTTCCCATGATGGCCATTACCGGTCTCCTGCTGTTGGCTGTGTTCGTAATGCCTGGAATGAACGGGGCGCATCGCTGGGTGCGCATCGCAGGCACATCGTTGCAAGCCTCCGAGCTTGCCAAGCCGGTCATCATTCTGTTCCTCGCATGGTTTTTGCAGACGCGCATGCACGCCATCGACAACATCAAGGAGACGATCATTCCGGCCGCTTTGCCGCCACTGGTCTACATCGTGCTCATTCTGAAGGAGCCTGACCTGGGCACGGCGCTGGTGTGCGCGGCTGTGCTGCTGCTGATGCTGTACCTCGCGGGCATGCAGATGAAGTGGATCCTGATCGCGGTCGGGGCTGCGTCGCCGGTCATGTATTACATGCTGTTCCACGTGAAGTTTCGTGCGGCCCGCATGAAGGTCTTCATGGACCCGGAGGCTGACCCCAGGGGTGCGGGCTTCCACATCCTGCAATCCCTGATTGCGGTCGGCACGGGGGGCATCCGCGGCAAAGGGCTGATGGAAGGCGTGCAAAAGCTGTTCTTCCTGCCTGAGCCGCACACTGATTTCATCTTTGCCAATATTTGCGAGGAGCTCGGGTTAATCGGCGCGCTTTGCGTGCTGACAGCCTTCATCATCCTCGGCTATCGCGGGTTGCGGACGGCGTTCCTTTCCACTGACCCGTTTGCGCGCTTCCTGGCCTTCGGCATGACCACCGCCATCCTCGTGCAGGCCTTTTTCAACATGAGCGTGGTGCTGGCGCTGCTGCCGACCAAGGGCATTCCGCTGCCGTTCATCTCCTCCGGTGGCACGAGCGTGTTTGTCACGCTCGCATGCATGGGCGTGCTGCTGAACGTGACGCGCGAGATCGACTAGTGGGGCGGGAGGTTGACCGGAGTTTGCCTCTGCGGGTCGTCATTGCCGGTGGCGGCACTGGCGGGCACGTCATTCCGGCATTGGCCATTGGCCGCGAACTGCGCGATGCGCATGGAGCGGAGCTACTCTTCATCGGTACGGCGCGCGGACTGGAGACCAGGCTCGTGCCCGAGGCTGGTTTTCGGCTAGAGCTGGTGCGTTCCGGGCAGCTGAAAAACGTCAGCCTGCGAACGCGGGTGAAGACGTTCGGTGACCTGCCGCTGGGCGTGCTGCGCTGCGTGGAACTGCTACGGACGTTTCGGCCGCAGGCCGTGGTTGGCGTGGGTGGCTACGCGAGCGGGCCGGCGATTTTGGCGGCCGCGCTACTGCGCATTCCAACACTGGCGTACGAGCCTAACGCCGTGCCCGGTCTGACGAACCGGCTTGCTGGCAAATTCGTCAGTGCGGCCGCGGTGAACTTCCCGGGAACCACCCAGTTTTTTCGCAATGCCGAGGTGACGGGTGTGCCGGTACGGCCAGAGATCTTTGCGCTCCCCGAGAAGTCGGAAAGCTCACCGCTGCGGCTGCTGGTGACTGCCGGCAGCCAAGGGGCTGCGGTCTTCAACGACCTGCTGCCAAAGATCGCGCCGCGTTTGTTGCGCAGGCTGCCGGGGATGACCATCGTGCACCAGTCGGGGTCGCGCCATCTGGAG
Source organism: uncultured Acidobacteriaceae bacterium (assembly GCA_964242225.1). GTDB lineage: Bacteria > Acidobacteriota > Terriglobia > Terriglobales > Acidobacteriaceae > Granulicella. The sequence continues at coordinate 74,254 of CAXTAE010000005.1, read as the reverse complement.
ACCACGCGGGCGGCTTATGCGGCCAGCGAGATGGACCCGGGGCAGTGGCGTGTGGAGGCATTTCTGACCGATATGCCGGCGCAGTATGCCGCTGCGGATCTGGTATTGGCACGCTCGGGCAGCACGGTAGCGGAGCTATGCGCCGCGGGTAAGCCGTCCCTGCTCGTGCCGTTTCCGCAGGCTGCCGACGATCATCAGCGCCGCAACGCCGAGGTGCTCGCCAAGGCCGGAGCAGCGGCCATGCTGCTGCAGCGGGACGTAACGCCGGAGTCGTTGGAGGAGGCGCTCTTCGATCTGCTCGCCGACCCGCCCCGGCGTCATGCGATGGCTGAGAATGCCCGCACTATGGGCCGCCCGGGTGCCCTGGAACGCATCGCCGCGTTGGTGCTTCGACTCGCCGGGCGAACCTGAGGGCAGTCTGTCTGCCAGCCGCAACCTGTCACCTTGCGATGCCCTCCCAGGTAAGTGTCGAGGCAAAGAGAAAGGGCTGAGGGGAGCCCCTCAGCCCTTTGTGGGTCTCACCTGCAAATCTAGCGATGGCCACCACCGCCACTGTGGGAGTTACCACCGCCCCCGCCGTGGGCTGCGCCGCCCCCGCCGCCGCCGCGGGTTGCGCCGCCGCCGCTGCCGGAGGGTCGGCTGCCGCCCGCAGGCGCGGCGTACGACCGGGTCGCACCCCCGCCTGCCGGAGCTGCAAAGCCTCGCTGTCCGCCACCGTTGTAGCCGCCACTGGGTGCGGCAAACCCTCGTTGACCGCCACTGACGTTGGAATTACCCGTGTAGCCGCCACGGTTTCCGAAGCCGTTGCTGGATCCACCTGCCGCACCGCGGTTGCCGTACCCTGCGCCGTTGGCACCGTTGCCCACGATGCCCCGGCCCCCGAAACTGCCGTTCGCGCCCCCGCCGTTAGAGCCTCCGCGGTTGCCGTAGCCCGCCCCGTTGATCCCCGAAGCGTGGTTAAAGCCTGCGCCGCCAGCTCCGCCATAGCCTGCCGGATGGGCATTGAAAGCAGGTCCGCCGGGGCGTCCACTGAAGCCCGCATAGGCGTGGTTGTAAACATTGCCACGGAAGCCACCGCCGAAGCGGTTGTAGGCGCTGTTGTAGAAGAAGTGCCCGCCATTCCAGTACCCGCCATAAAATCCGGTACCGAAGTAGCCGAATCCATAGTTGATACCGCCGTAGTAGCCGACGTTGCGACCCCAATAGCCTGCATGCCAGAAATAGCCGCCGTTGCCCCAACCCCACCAGCCGGGCGTCCAGAGCGCTTCCTGGTAAGGGGGTACGACCCAGGCGCCGTCCACCCAGTCATAGCCTTCCCCGTTCCAGGCCCAGTAGCCTGGAGTCCAGATGTAGCCGTCCCCGGGGCAGAGTGGCTGATCGTAGTAGGGGATGGCCGGCGGCGCGATGCCGGCAGTGATGAAGATGGCCGCGTTCGCCTTCGGTGCGGGTGCAAGCACCGCTACCCCGGCCGCCAAGGCGGCCCCGGCAATGAGATTGCGAATGATGCGCTGCGTCGTCATGGTCTTTCCTTCTGCCGGTCTTCCGTGGAGCCCAGAACTTCCTAACCGGCCGGCGGTACGGCCCCAGCGCTGTGCCGGTTCCGTCCTCCTTCCTTTAGACACAAGCGCCATTGCAAGGTTGCGCGTCCCCGAGGGCAATAGCGTCCGCCTCGTCTACGGCTTCGGAAGGGCTGAGGGCAGCTTGGCCCCCGTAAAGAGGGCCTTGGGGCACATCACGTGTACGCCGTCGTTGGTGTCCACCAGTTCGGAGATGTCGACATCGCAGGCGGTGGAGACCAGCGCATAGGCGTCATCACGCGAGAGGTGCGGGTAGTCCGGATTACCCTCGGACAGGAAGACGATCATGTTGCGCACCGCCATCTCGGTGGCCTGCTTCAGATCAGCGTTGAAGCCCATGCTGATGTACTGGGTCGCGGTCTCGGCTCGCGGCCACAGCAGGTGTTCTTTCGTGGCTTCGCCCTTGTGCACGATGAACTGGAAGGTGCCCGTGAGCATGGTTTCGAGCGCGGTAATGTCCACCTCTCCGTTGCCCTGGCCGGCGTGGCCATCTCCCGCCTCAAAGAGCCCGCCCTTGGCATGGACCGGGTAGAAGATCACCGAACCGGCGACCAGCTCCTTGTTGTCCATGTTGCCACCGTGCATCCACGGTGGTGCCGAGTTCCATTTGCCGGCCGACTCCGGCGGCGCCACGCCCATGGAACCGAAGAAGGGGTGCAGCGGAATCGTGATCCCCGGGGCGAAATCCGCGGTCATCTTCGCCCGATCCAGCGGGATGATCTTGGTGCGGCCATAGGGGAAGTCATCGGGAAGGAAGCCACGGCCGGCCCCAAAACCATTGCAGGCCCAGGGCACGTCGATCGAGATCTTCACCACCCGTACTTCCAGCACATCGCCCGGTTCTGCCTCGGCAACCGCGACCGGCCCGGTAAGAATGTGACCACCCGGGCCACGATCCGCCTGCGGAACCCCGTCATACAGCGGCTTCAGCCACGTAGGGATCTCAGCCGCCTTCACCCCTTCGCTCTCCAAGCGCTGGGGCGGACCACACGTCGAGGCCGTCTGCATCACGACCGTGTCGCCCGAGTGCACCGTCAGGGCTGGCTTGGCCTGCGCCGAGTAGAAGCCCCAGGCCACCGTTGAGGGCGTGGCTAGCAGGGTCTGCGTGCTTTGGGCTGTTGCGGTCACAGCAGGAAACAGGATGGCAGCGGCGGCAAGCACGCACACGGACGCAGATTGTGGCTTCATTGGCAACGTATAGCACAGCGCAGATGGGAGGCTACGTAAGACGGCTTGAAGCGCAGTGCCTCCAATCAGTCTCGGTTTAGAAGATTCGACGTAGTACCACTGATCCGCGCGTCGGCTGGCTTGGTACACCTCACGGAAGACCCTTATACCTGCCCGGCACGCGAAATGCAGCCGCCTCAGCGTCGTGGTCGATGGAAGGTGTTGTACGCATGAGGGCCTGCTCTATGTTCTTAGGCAACATACACCAGCGCATCAGAGGTGGGATGTCCTAAGAAAAGGCACAATAGAAGACGATGAACCCCCTCCAACACGCCATGCAGCACGCCATGTTCGCCCCCTCGCAACGTATCCACTTTATCGGCATCGGGGGCATTGGTATGAGCGGCATCGCGGAGATCCTGCTGACGATGGGCTACGCTGTCTCCGGCTCCGATCTACGAGCCTCGGCGACGACGGAGCGGCTGGAACGGCTCGGGGCGCGGATCTTTCTCGGCCATGCGGCAGGGAACGCGGCCGCGTCGGATGTGGTGGTGACCAGCTCGGCAGTGGCGCAGGATAACCCCGAGGTCGCCGAAGCGCGGGGCCGCAAAACACCGGTGATTCCGCGTGCCGAGATGCTGGCCGAGCTGATGCGGCTGAAGTACGGCATCGCGGTCGCGGGCATGCACGGCAAAACTACCACCACCAGCATGATTGCGGCGGTACTGGCCGGTGGGGAGCTTGATCCGACGGTGGTGGTCGGCGGACGCGTGGATGCGATGGGCTCCAACGCGCGGCTGGGCCGTTCGCAGTATCTGGTTGCCGAGGCCGATGAGAGCGACCGCAGTTTTCTGCGCCTTTCCCCCATCATGGCCGTGGTCACCAACCTCGACCGAGAACACATGGACGCCTACCGCGACATGGCCGACGTCGAGAACGCCTTTGTGCAGTTCATGGACGAGGTGCCGTTCTATGGCGCCGTTACCGCCTGTGCCGATAATCCCGCACTTAAAGCGATCCTGCCGCGCGTCACACCGCGGGTCTACACCTATGGCGAATCGCCCGACGCGGACTTCCGTCTGCGCGTGCTGCGGGCGGAGCCGGGCTGCCACTCTGCGTTCGAGGTCAACACGCGCGGCCTGGTACTGGGGCCGTTCCACCTCCATGTGCCGGGCCGGCATAACGTGCTGAACGCGACGGCGGCGGTGGCCATCGGCGTACAGCTAGGTCTGCCGCCCGAGAAGATTGCCGCTGGGCTAGGTAGCTTCCGAGGCGTTGATCGCCGTTTTCAAACCAAGGGACAAGCACGAGGGGTGACCGTGATCGACGACTACGGCCACCACCCCACAGAGATCCGCGCCACCCTGCAGGCTGCCCGGGAGTGTGGCTACGGCCGTGTGCTGGTACTGTTTCAGCCCCACCGGTACACCCGAACGCGTGACTTGATGGACGAGTTTGCCACCGCCTTTGGCGACGCCGACGCCGTGCAGGTACTGGACATCTATGCCGCCAGCGAAACGCCCATCGACGGCATCACGGGCGAGGTGCTGGCAAAGGCTGTGCGCACCGGAAGTGGCAAGCGCGTGGCCTATGCGGGCAGCGTGGGCGAAGCCGTAGATCGCCTTGCCGCCGACGCCCGGGACGGCGATATGATCCTCACTCTCGGCGCCGGCAGCGTCTCGCAAGCCGGGCCGCTGCTGCTGGAGAGGCTGCGAAGCTAGCAACGAGGCAAAAAGCTCATGAGTCTGCGGAGGAGGCGTCTCTCCCAGGCTGAATACCATCATACTGAGGGGACGCTCCAGCGTCCCCTCTACCGGGGTCGCCGACAACAGCACACTGCCAACAGAGTTTTGTCGAGGTGGAATTTGGTTACTGGGCGATTGTCGGCGATTGCTGTCGCAGCTTTGCTCGGTGTAACCCAATGGGCACCGGGGCAGCACGCAAAAGCCAACGCGCCGTTCACCCTGCACGTGGGCACCCGGATCGTTCTGACCGATGTGACGGTGACGGATCGTAACGGCCACGCTGTGGCGGGACTCAATGAGTCGGCCTTCCGGATCTTCGACAACGGCCATGAGCAGGTGCTCTCCTCCTTTGAGGAGCACAGGCGGCAGGTGCGGACGTCTCCGGAGGTTCTTGCCCGGGGTGAGGCGACGAACAGCTATCTTCAGCCGCCCCCAGCCGTCTCGAACGTGTTGCTGGTCGACATCGACTCCCTCGGGGCCATCGATCAGATGTACCTCGGGGAAGAACTCACGCATTTCGTGCAGAACCTACCAGCCGGGGAATCCATAGCGGTCTACGTTCGCGACGGTCTCACGCCTCGGCTGCTCCAGGACTTCACCTCCGACCGGAAGAAGCTGCTCGCGGCTGTACAAATGGCTGTTCCGCACTTCCGCCAGGCCGATGCCGAGTACGCCACCGATACCGCGGCGCTCCTGGGCATGGTGGCGCAGCTTCAGGGCCTGCCCGGACGCAAGAATCTGCTGTGGTTTTCTGGAGGATGGTTTGCTATAGGCCTTGTTCCTGACGCGTCCGCACTGCCCCCCTCGGTGGATATGCGACCGATCTACGATGCTCTCGAGACGAGCCGCATCTCCGTGTATCCCATCGATGGCCGCGGCCTGACGCTCACAGGCGGTCGCGGGATCGTCGCGCAACAACACCTCGGGATGGAGGAGGTGGCCGAGGCTACCGGTGGACACGCTTATTACAACAACAACGGACTCGCCGAGGTGGCCGAGGCCGCCCTTGAGACGGGACAGACCTTTTACACGCTGAGCTACGCCCTGCATGAGCCGAAGCTCGACGGCAAGTGGCACAAGGTGAAGGTTGCGGTGGGGACTGACCTCTATACCCTGAGCTACCGGCGCGGATATTACAACGATGGAAACGCGCCGAGCTTGCCTCGCAATCCGGAGCGTTTGCGCCTGCTTAGCAATGGCGATGCTGTTGAGCCTCCCTCTGTCCCGATTGTCTTCGCGGCCGACGCCTCGCCTTCCGATGCGTGGCTGGGCGACAGAGCACAGTCGCTGGACAAGACGCCGCCTACGCCGCTGCCGAAGGGAAATGAGAAGACCTATATCGTGCGCTTCCACCTGCCCGTGTCCGCGCTGTCGCTGCGACCGGTTGACGGCAGGGATTGTGCCATCGTGGGGACGGGCCTTCTCGTGCTCAACGAACTCGGGAATCCGGTCGCGAAGCTTACGCGCGATGTGACGCTTACTCCCGATCCGCAGCAGCTGAAGGAACATCCGAGCGGCTACATCACTTTTGAACAGCTGATCAATCTGCCGAAAGGACACCAGTACCTGTCGGTGATGGTGATGGATCCGTCGACGGGAAGGGCAGGGACGCTGCATATAGCACTGGACGTTTGGGCCTCGAAGGGGCAAAACGCCGGGCTGCATCCGCGCGCGAATACGGAGTGATCGATCGCTCCTCCGCAGGGCAGGGGTGAAGAAGCGATCTTGAACTTCAGAGTTGCCCGTTCCCAGACAAGTTCCTGCCTCGGTACACCTAAAATGTGATCGTGAACCGGGGAGGGGAGCCGCTATATTGAAGGCACTGGCGATTTCCGCGGCCTTGCTCGGGCTGGCGGCATGAAGGTGGTGTACAAACGCAGCTCTGCGGCGACGGCTCTCGCGATGCCGGAGGAGGCTTACGCCTCTGGAACGGATGCGCGCGAGACGGATGACCGGGGGTTGGAGGCGCGTGAACCGGCACCTGCTGGTGCGCTGCACCGTGTCTTTCCGCCGGGGCAGGGGAGCGCGCCGGAGCCGGAGGGAGACGCTTACATCCCGCAGCGCGGCTCCTACGGCATGCGCGTGCGTGGCGGCATACCCCGCAGCGTGGCTGGCCGGGTGCTGTTAGCGTGCGGCGCCTCTGCGGTATTGGCCACGGTGGCGTTAGCGGCCGCCGGGGTGCGCAGTTTTCTGCTCCACGATCAGCGCTTTCTGCTCAGCAGTTCCTCCGCCATTGCGATCAACGGCAACGATCACATCTCGCGCAACGAGGTCCTGGGCGTCTTCGGGGTTGACCTTGAGCGCAACATCTTCAAGGCGCCGCTGGCGGAGCGTCGCGCTGACCTGGAGCGCCTGCCCTGGGTGGAGCAAGCTACCGTGATGCGCCTACTGCCCAACCACCTGCGCGTCGAGATCAAGGAGCGGACGCCGGTGGCGTTCACGCGGCAGGGCACACAGATCGGCCTGGTTGATGGGAGTGGCGTGATGCTGGATATGCCGCCGCAGTCCGCGGGCGACCCGCACTACTCGTTTCCCGTGCTCACAGGCCTGGCGCTGAACGACACGCCGTCGGCACGGGCCGCGCGCATGGAGGTGTACCGCCGTTTCCTGAGTGAGCTCGCGAGCGCCGGACCCAAGGTCACGCAGTCGCTCAGCGAGGTGGACGTTACCAGCCCCGAGGACGTCAAAGCGCTGATCACGACCGGCGATTCAGATATTCTGGTGCACTTCGGCGATGAAAACTTTCTTGGGCGCTACCAGGCCTTTCAGCGCCACTTCTCTGAATGGCATGCGCAGTACCCCAGGCTGGCCTCCGCCGACATGCGGTACGAGCGCCAAGTGGTTCTGGAGATGCAGCCGGACGGAAGCACACCACCGGGAAGCAGCGCCATCGCGCCCGTGCCGGCGGCGAAGGCTCTTCAGAGCGTGCCAAAGAAATCGGCAGCGCCCGCACATCGGCCAGCCACGGCATCAGCCAGGCACACGACCGGGGTGAGATCGTCGGGGAGCGCCGGTTTTCAGGCGAAGTTGGCAGCCGAGCATCGGGCTGCGTTGAATCGGGAGAGATTATTCAGGCGGTAGGTCTTTGTAGGAAGAAGCGGAAATGTAGCTGCACAGGAACGCGGCAGGCGTTCTCCAAAAGCAAGTCTCAGGATGGTGGTTTTCAACGATGAATCCCAAGCTCAGCAATCTGATCACGGTGTTGGACGCAGGCAGCTCCAAGAGTGCGGTGCTGGTGGCCGAAGCGGGCGAGGGCCTACGTTACCGTGGCCACGGCGTGGAGCTTTCGCGAGGCATGCGCAAAGGGATGATCGCGGACCTGGCTCCCGCGGCTGAGGTAATCGATCGGGCCGCGCTGGCGGCGGAGAAGGCCACCAAGGCGCCCATCGAGACGGCTGTGGTCGGCATCGGCGGACCGCACATCAAGGGCATGAACTCGCAGGGTGGCATCTCCATGGGCAGCCGCATGAAGGAGATTACCCGGGAGGACGTCCGTTCCGCGATCGATCGCGCACGGTCCGTGGGCCTGGCGCCCGACCGCGAGGTGCTGCACCTGCTGCCGCAGCAATTCATTCTCGACGACCAGGGCGGCATCCACGATCCAGTGGGGATGGTGGGCAATCGGCTGGAGGTGAATCTGCACCTCTCCACCTGCTCCGGTTCGGCGGCGCAGAGTGTGGTGACCTGTGCCAACAAGGCGGGTCTTGAGGTGGTGGATACAGTCTTTGAGGGCATCGCCTCCGCAGAGGCTGTGCTGCATCCCGATGAGCGCGAGCTCGGCGTCTGCCTGGCCGACATCGGGGCGAGTTCAACTGAGATCGTGGTGTATTTCGAAAGCGCGGTCGCGCACACCTCCGTGCTGCCCATCGGCGGCGATCACTTCACGAACGATCTGGCCGTAGGTCTGCACGTGGGCGTGGACGAGGCGGAGATGCTGAAGCGCCACTACGGCCACTGCGTCGTCACCGCCGTGCCGCAGCTGAACGAGATCGAGGTAGGCGGCGACCTCACGGTCGGCGGGCAAGGGGCGCGGCTGGTGCGGCAGCGGTTCCTCGCCGAAATTCTGGAACCCCGCGCTCGAGAACTGCTGACGATGCTGCGCGACAACCTGCGGGCGGGCGGCGTGCTGGAAGCCATGGGTACCGGCGTCGTCTTCACCGGTGGCGGCGCGCTACTGCCCGGGCTCCTCGATCATGCCGAGAGCCTGCTGCGCGTGCCCGCGCGCATCGGCTACCCTGTGCCGCTGCCAGGCATGCCGCCGGAGCTGGCGCGGCCGGAATTTTCCACGCTGATCGGCATGCTGCTGTACACGCATCGCACGCAGATCCGAAAGGCGAGCGAAGAGCAGGGGCTGCGACAGAAGGTCCAGGGACTTTTCAAGGGCAGTTTCTAGCGATGGGCGATGCTCACCGGTCGGAACGCGTCGTGGCGCCTACGCCTGAACGGTACTCGCCCGCTCACGAACCACCTGAGGAGGTGTTGCGCGACGCGATTTTGGGAGCCCTCACCGGTTCGCAGCGCGCGCTGGCCTCGGTGCGCGGGCGGGCGCGCCGCTACCCGACCGAGGTTGCGCCCTTTGCTGCCCTAGAGGATCGAAGTTCCGAGGCTATGCGCGACCTCTACGATCTTTTGCTGCCGGGGGAGACCGTGTACCTGCTCGGCTCAGAACCACCAGCGTTTCCCGGTTTGCAACACGCCGGCACCCTGCCGTGTCTGCAGATGATCTGGCCAGAAGCGATGCCTTTGCCTCCGCGATCGCCCGATGCTGCCGTGGAGGCACTCGACTGCAGCCATGCCGCCGAGATGGTGGAGCTGATCGAAATCGCTTATCCTGGGTTTTTCCGTTTGGGCACCTGCCGCATGGGGCGGTACTTCGGTGTGCGCGACCCGGACGGGCAGCTAATCGCCATGTGCGGCGAACGGCTGGTGGTGGGGCGGTATCGCGAAGTCAGCGGCCTTTGTACCCACCCGGCGCACGTGGGGCGCGGTTTAGGGGCCACCGTGATGCGGGGGGTGCTGGCCGTGCAACTGGGCGAGGGGTCAGTTCCGTTTCTGCATGTCGCGGACAGCAACACGCTCGCGATTGCGATGTACCTGCGGCTAGGGTTCAAGGTACTTCGGCGCACGCATCTGCACCGCATTCTGCGGCTCGCCCAAGGCTGAACGACTTCCCCGGAATCGCTCCCCCGACCAGGGCTAAGTCACGGGGCAGGTAAAATGGAGCTCATGTTGTTTCGCAAGCTGCTCCCCGCCTTCGCTGTCTTTGCTCTTCTTTGTTCCGCCGCCGCCAAAGCGCAATTTGGGGTTTATGCGACGGTGACCGGCGAGCGCATCACGGGGATTAGCTGCCTGGATCCGACTGGCCATTGCGCGGCTACCGGTGGCGTGGTGGACCCGTTCGGTGGCAACTTCGGGGCCTACTATGACTTTCGCAACCTTGGACCGGTACGGCTCGGTTTCGATCTGCGGGGTGGCGTGCTGAGCGGCAATAAAAGCGCGCAGAGCTACCAAGCCAGCGGCAGCCTCATCCGGCACTACTCCGCGCTGGGCGGCGTACGCGCGAGTTTCGCTACGCCCATAAAGTACATCCGGCCCTATGGCGAGATCGCCTTCGGCTACGGCAAGACCAACGCGTCCGGCTATTCGCCGGTTACCGGCATCAGCAGCTATAGCAACTACGCCCAGGCGGAAGGTCTCGTCGGTGTCGATATCCCGGTGCTGCCAAACCTGAACATCCGCGCGATTGAACTGGGGGCCGGCGCGCTGTTTGGATCGGACACGCATGGCTTTCAGCAGATCGGTGCGGGCGTAGTTTTCCATACCGGCCGCTAAGCCGGGGCGGATGGCGCGCGCCTTGATGCAGCCATTGTTTGTGCAGCCCTTCGCACAGCGGAACCGATCTTGGTACACGAATCGCCCGCTCGTGCCCACAAGCTGATGCACGGTTCACCGTGACTTCATGCAGAATCAGAACATTGCCTCTCGCCCGGAGGAGTGACCCCCACTATGTCCCAAACACCGCAGCCCCCGCAGCCCCCGCAGCCCCCGCATCTATCCGACGACGCTCTTCGCATCCACTACCACGATGAGACGCAGCGTTCCGCGCGCATCAAGGTCATCGGTGTGGGCGGTGGCGGCAACAATGCCGTCAATCGCATGATCGCGGCCAAGGTGGAGGGCGTGGAATTCATCGCTGCCAACACGGACGCGCAGGCGCTCGAGACCTCCAACGCGCCGGTAAAGTTGCAGCTTGGCGTCAAGCTGACCGCCGGGCTCGGCGCCGGGGCCAACCCGGATGTGGGCCGACGCGCGGCTTTGGAGGACTCCGACAAGATCATTGAGGCGCTGGAGGGCGCGGACATGGTCTTCGTCACCGCCGGACTAGGCGGTGGTACAGGCACCGGGGCGGCACCGGTCATCGCCTCCCTGGCCAGTGAGATGGGGGCGCTCACCGTGGCCGTGGTCACGCGGCCTTTTGCCTTTGAGGGCAAACGCCGCATGATGCAGGCCGAGCGCGGCATGCAGGAGCTGCTGGAGTCAGTCGACACGCTCATCGTGATCCCCAATGAGAAGCTGCTGGCGGTGGCCAAGGATGCCGGCTTCTTTGAGAGCTTTCGCATCGCCGACGATGTGTTGCGGCAGGGTGTGCAGGGCATCTCGGACATCATCACGATCCCCGGCGTCATTAACCGCGACTTCGCTGACGTAAAGACCACGATGGCAGGCATGGGCTACTCGGTGATGGGGACGGCGGTTCGCTCCGGCCCTGACCGTGCCCGTGAAGCGGCCCTGGCCGCGATGGCCTCTCCGCTGCTGGAATCCGGCGCCATCGACGGCGCGCGCGGCATCCTGATCAACATCACCGGGTCCAGCAGCCTGAAGCTGAACGAGGTAAATGACGCCTCCACCATCATTCAGAATGCTGCGCATGAGGATGCCAACATCATCTTCGGTGCTGTGCTCGACGAAAACATGGGTGATGACATCAAGATCACTGTCATCGCCACGGGATTCCGCGATGCGCAGCCGCAACGGCGCGAGCGCATGCTGGGCGACGCCGCCAACGACGCGCCCACGGGTGCCGTTGGCTCTTTTCAGCCCCGCATCACCCCACGCGTAGCTAACACGCCCTTCGCCAGCGAGCTTGCGACCCCGCGATCCGTTGTGCCACCTATCACGCAGGCGCAAGCCGATGCCGTGAACGAGGAGCGGCACCTGTCCCCCGGCTTTCGAGGGGCAAACCGCCCGAGCGTCCCAACAGGCCGAGAGGGCGGCGAGCCTAGCTCATCGGTGACCAGCCCCTTGCCCGCAGCCGGGATAGGAGAAAACCTCACTATAAGCGGCAGCTCGGAGGCGGTTGCCGGCGAACGGCTTGCAACTCCGATCGCGCCGGCCGGCGCTCCGGGCGCCTACCACCCGCTGGTACCCGATGCGGCCAAAGCGGAACTGGTGCCCGTGCCGGCGTCGGTCTTCGATGACGAGTTCTTCCAGAAGGGCAATGAAGAACTGCGCGCCGAGGGCCGCGGCTGGGCAAATGAGCCTGCGGCCTCCCCGGTTAGTGGTATGGCGCAGCCCCCGGTTTCAGGGGCACCATGGCCCGAGGTGCGCGTCCCCTCCTTCGCCGGCTATGCTGCCGAGGCAAACTCCGCACCCGCCGAAGGTAGCGAACTGGATATTCCGGCGTTTCTGCGCCGCAACCACTAACACGCACCGCACGCACTGACGATCGCCGCATGAACGAACGCGACCCACCCTGTTTCGCACCTACTACAGCTGACCGAACGTGCAGCTGATCACGCAGAACTTACAAAGGGGAACACCGGCCTTGCAGCGCGCCTTCAGCTTCGTTTTATGCCTCATCCTTCTCGGTGGCTCGTCCATGAGGGCGTCCGCCCGGCGGCACATCTTGAGCCATGCGCGCGGTCGGGCCGCAGCCCGGCTCAGCGTACTCCGCCACCATGGGCGACTCCCCGTGATGAGCCGCACGCTGGCCGGAAGACGCATTCCTTTGCGCCCCACCGAGCGTTTCTATGTAAGCAGCTTCACCGATGATCCCACCCGCAACACCGCCGGCGACCTCACCGCCGGCGAGGATCCTGTGGTGCGCGCTGCCGCGCTTGAGGCGCTCGGCAATATGAACGGCACTGTGCTCGCGATCGACCCCTCTTCCGGGCGCATTCTGGCGATGGTGAACCAGAAGCTCGCGCTCAGCTCGGGCGCGGAGCCCTGCTCCACCATCAAGGTCGCCGTAGCGCTGGCCGCGTTGAAAGAAGGCTTGGTCACGGCCAACACCCCGGTCAATCTCGGAGGCCACTACTCGCTCGATCTCACCACCGCCCTGGCGCGCAGCGTCAATCTCTACTTCGAGGTGCTGGGCCGGGCGATGGGCTTTGAGAGGGTGAAGCACTATGCCAACGAGTTTGGTCTCGGCGAGTTGGCCGGTTACGGCATCCCGGGCGAGCAGCTGGGCACCTACCCCGACACGGAGTTGCCGCACCAGATGGGCGGCGTAGGCCGCATGTGCTCCTTCGGCGAAAGCATTTCTATGACTCCGCTGCAGTTGGGCGCGCTAGTTTCGGCTATCGCCAATGGCGGCACGCTTTACTATCTGCAGCACCCCACCAGCGCTGAACAGATGGCCGACTTCCAGCCCAAGGTGAAACGGCTGCTGGATATTCAGTCCGTGATTCCGCAAATTTTACCCGGTATGGGCGGCGCGGTGAACTTCGGCACCGCACGTTCGCTCAAGTCGAACTTTGTGCAGTTTCCGGTATTCGGAAAAACCGGGACCTGCTCAAATAACGGCACACGCTTTGGCTGGTTTGTCAGCTATGGCGACGCGCCGACAGGACGTATCGTGACGGTCATCTTCCTCGAGGGCGGCAGGCCCACGTTTGGCCCCAAAGCCGCTGAACTGACCGGCGCTTTTTACCGCGCGATGTATGAGCGCAACTACTTTGCGCCCCATGCGCCAGGCTTGAACCAAGGGGCGGGTACGCTGGGCCGCTGAGCCTTCGGGTACGCTGGGCCGTTTTGGACCTCGGAACACTGGGCCCCTTCTCACCTGCATCTTAAGAGGCTGAGGACAGGCATGCAGATTGTCACAGGGGCGGAGATGGCAGCGGCCGACATGCGCTCCGTGGCAGCGGGCATCCCCATTGCCACGTTGATGGAGGCGGCTGGTGAGGCTGTAGCGAGTTTTGTTTTGCGCCGCGGCCCCACCGATGGCGTCCTCGTCGCGCTCTGTGGCAAAGGCAACAATGGCGGTGACGGCATGGTGGCGGCCCTGCACCTCGCGGCGGCCGGACGCTCGGTCCGTGTGTTGCTGCTGGGCTCAGCTGCGGAGCTGAAGGCGCCGGTCGATGCGGTGTACGCACGCCTAATTGGCGCGGGAGTCGAAGCGCGCGAGATCGCCGACGAAGCGGCGCTGCGGGAGGGTTTGGCGGGGGCTGCGCTGGTGCTTGACGCGGTCGTCGGCACGGGTTTCAAGCCGCCATTGCGAGGTCTCGCAGCCAACGCGCGAGAGATGCTCGCCGGCAAGACAACTCCGGTAGTCGCCGTCGATCTTCCCAGCGGCTGGGATGCGGATTCGCTGGAAATGCACGCTCCCACGCAGACGAGCAGCGGTGCCAGCCAGGCGTTCCGCGCCGACGCGGTCGTCACCTTCGCGGCACCCAAATTGGCGCATATCTTCGGCCATCTCACAGCTGGGAGCGCCTTCGGCCCGGTTGTCGTCGCCGCGATCGGCACCCCGCCCAAGGCCTTGCAGTCAGAGACTGGTCTGCACTGGGCTGGTTCGGCAAAGTCCGTCGCGGAGGTGCCCCGTGCGGTCGATGGCAACAAAGGCAAGTTCGGCCACGCCTTGCTGATTGGCGGAGCTTTCGGCAAGTCCGGGGCGCCCGCCATGATGAGTCTTGCCGCCCTGCGCACCGGGGCTGGCCTTGTGACTACCGCCGTGCCACGGTCCATCCTGCTGGAGGTCGCTCGCATCACGCCGGAGTTGATGACGACCCCGCTCGAGGAGACCCCAGAAAAAGGGGAACTCTCCCTGGACGACCTGGAGCCGGCCCGGCTTGCCTCCCTCTTGAAAGGAATCAAGGTTGTCGGCATCGGCCCCGGCCTTGGCCAAGAGAGTTCTACGCCAGAGTTTGTGCGTCGCTTCATCATGGCGACGAATTTGCCCATGGTCATCGATGCGGATGCCCTAAATGCGCTTGCAGGGCACACGGATCTGCTGCGCGAGGCTGCCACTGGCAAAGACCCGGCAGGCCACCCTCGCACCCTCGTTTTGACTCCGCACCCAGGCGAGATGGCCCGGCTGATGGGCGGCTCGGTGAAGGATGTCGAGGCAGACCGAATCGGCAACGCGCGCCGGTTTGCCACCGAACATGGGGTCACGCTGGTTCTCAAGGGTTGGCGTACCTTGATCGCTCATCCGGACGGCCAAATCGGCGTGAACACCACCGGCAATCCATCCATGGCCAAAGGCGGAAGCGGTGACATCCTTACGGGGGTCGTCGCGGCGATGCTGGGTCAGTACCCCGACCGTGTAGCGGAGGCGGTAGAGGCGGCGGTCTTTCTGCACGGGCTTGCCGGGGACTTCGCCTGTCTGGCGCAGGACGAGCATACCGTGCTGGCCACCGACACCGTCGCGCATCTCGCGCAGGCGTTTCGCGCCCGGGTCACCGATGCGAACGGGTTCACATGGATAGCCGGCACGGCGACCAATGGCGCCTTCGTCACGGCGTCCCGAGAAGTGTGGCGATGAAGGAGTTCAACCGGGAGAAGCGCCTGCGCACCCGCAGCGAAGCCGGCACCCTGGCGCTGGGGCAGCTCTTGACGGAGCTGCTGCCTGCACCTCGCCTGGTCATTCTGCGCGGTGATCTTGGCGCGGGAAAGACGACGCTGGTGAAGGGAATGGTCGCTGCCCTGGGCGCAGCGGAGCCGGACGGCGTGACCAGCCCCACCTTTACGCTGGTGCACGAGTACAAGGCGCGCAAAGTCCGCGTATTTCATCTTGATCTTTACCGAATCGAGATGGAATCTGCGCTGGAGGGTGTTGGCATCTGGGAGATCGCGGATGCGGGCGATGCGCTCGTTCTGGTCGAGTGGGGTGACCGGTTCCCCTCGCTCCTGGAGCGCGCGGATGCAGAGATCACCGTCGAGACGGGTGAGAATGAGACCGAACGCCTACTGCTGGTACGCTGGCGCGAATACTAGGCTCACCAAAAGCAAAGGCCGCGCTGAATGCGCGGCCCTTTAACTGCATGATGGATCGTCTGGCTTAGAACTGACGCCAGTTCCGGTTTGTCCGGGCACGAATGCCGATGAAGCTGGGGACAAAAATCATTGCAGCAAAGGCAGTGGCTTCTAAAAGGTAATACATACATGCTCCTCGCGCGCTCAACTTAGCCTGCGGCGCGCAACGTCTTACGTGGGTTGGTCTTAGTGCCTGCCAGGCTGGCAAATCGGTACGGTACCGAGCGTCATCATCTCTGGCCTGGCCTCGAAAACCTTGGTTTAGGTCATCTTTGGCCTTCGTGGATAAGAGCAGCGCGGGTGGCTGTTTGATTCCCACTTATCCAACAAATGCACGTTTATCGAATCCCATTTTACTAAGTTGTAGTTACGGTGTTACAATCCTAACGTCTAGGAATCAAACTATAGCCTTATAGCCGCAGTAATCACTCAAGAAGGGATCCAAAGGCATTTAGAGAAGCCCTGAAGTAACCAAGGTCAGAGCTCTATGGTCCTTGCGCGCTGCCGTTGGCGCTACAACTCAGGGCCAAGAACCCGGTAGATTGCGCAAACTTCGTCGCCGGTTGAGCCGTATTCCTTCTGCTCCGCAATGGCGGCAAGGTCGGCAACGTGATCCTCGGCCGACATGGGCACCTTGCCGAACCAGAGCCGCCGCAGCCCCCGATGCCGGTCCAGAAGCGAGTCGTGCTCGGCGTTGACGTAGACGAGGTCAAATGGTCGTGGCACGACAGCCAGCGAGGCGGTTACATGCCGGAGGAAGCGGCGCAGCAGCCTGGCTTCAAAAGGGTGGAACAGGTAGGCCAGGGTTGGCTCTCCCGGAAGCGGGTTGCGGCTGGCGTCGGCGTGGTGCAGCACCAGGGGAGCCAGCGCCTCGGCCTGTGGATCGTTGCGCCACACGGCGAGATTGCTCTGGGCTATCTCGGCCAACTCCGTGTTCAGCTCAACCCCCTCAACTCGCAGGAATGGGAACTCCGAGGCGAGCAGCATGGCGCGTCCCTTGCCGGCTCCCACGTCCAGAAAGACCGTGCGTTCAATCGGCGCGAGCGGGCAGCATGCGCGGAGCCACAAATCGACAACGCCTCGCAGAATGCTGGGAGCCACGCCGTAATAGGCCGTCAGGTCCGCCGCGGCAATGCCGGTACCCTTCGCGATCGTGGTCCCCGGCAGCAGACCGGAGGTGTCCGTGCCATGCAGCCGATCAAAGGGATGAATCGCTGGCTCACGTGCGGTGGCGCTGCTGCGTTGCGGGGATGCCATAGTTTTGAGGAGCAGCTTGTTCACTGCAGACTAGCGCAGACTGCAGGGGCGCATCATCCAGTCTTCGCTGCCGCGCCCGAGTTGTCTCGTCACCACTGACGAAGGCAGCATCGACTTCGATAACTGATCGCACTAGCTCAGGATGGAGAACAAAGGCGGCTGGATCGTAACCACGGCCCGCGAGACGGCGGGAAGTCCCAGCAGTCGATTCTCCACGATGGCCCTTAGCTGGGTGTTCAAGGCGTCGTCGGCTCCGGGAGCGTTGAGCTGTACGAAGGCGACAAAGCGGGGCGGGACTCCTGGAATGCCAGTTCCCGGAGCGGTGAAGTCCTGCTCTAGGCGCGCGGCACGCAGCAGCGCAGCCGAGACAACGTCCCGCCCTTGGCCGGGAATGAAGCAATCTCGCAGCGCAGAGAGAAGATCGGCTTCGGTAAAGGGTTTCATGCGGGCGGGGACTGTCACCGGCCTGTGTCGTGGTGGGTAGTCATGCAGGTGTGCACGTGGTTGGTCGCGAGCATGGCCCAGTCGCCGGCCCTCCCGGAAGCCGAGGCGGCGCTGTGGCGGTAGTAGGCGAGCCACAGTTGGCAACTGCGCAGATCGGTGGCATCCGGCCCATTGGCGGCCTCGGTCTGCGCGTGCAGGGCGTCCAGTGCGGGCGCGAACTGGGTTTCTGGAGCGTCGCGCAGGGCGGCCGCCCGGTCAAAGGCCTGCCAGGCAGGCGAGCCGGAGACGCTGACGCCAACGCTTGCCGCCTCCCGCGCGCGGCGCGAGCGCACGAAGTTCCAGACACCAAGGGCGATCAGCAGGGCGAGCAGGAGGTAGTGTCGGGGCTTCAGCTTCATCGGGGTATCCGGCTCTTAGTGGGTGCGGTCGACAACGTAGCGAGCGAGTGCCTTCAGGGGCTCCGCCGCCTCGCCAAAGGGCTCGAGTGCGGCAAAGGCATCGGCAATCAGGGCAGCCGCATCGCGCCGCGACGTGTCGAGGCCGAAGACGGCGGGCCACGTGGCCTTGTCCGTCGCGGTGTCTTTGCCGGCGGTCTTGCCAAGCTGCTCGGAGCTCTGCGTTACATCCAGGATGTCGTCGACGATCTGGAAGGCAAGGCCCGCCTTTTCGCCAAAGGTGCGCAGCCGCGCCACGGCGTCCTCGGCGGTGCAGCGGAGGCGCGCAGTGCGCTCCGGGGAGCCAAGGCAGTGTCCCAGCCCCAGCAGGCCGCCGCACACAATGGCAGTGGTGATGAGGGCGCCGGTCTTGGCGCGGTGAATGCGTTCCACAAGCTCTGCCGTGGGGGGCTGGCCCTCGCTTTCGATGTCCATCACCTGCCCGCCGATCATCCCCGGTGGCAGAGCGGCCGGGGTCTCTGAACCGGGGAGCGAGCCGACACCCGTACCGATGGCGATCGCAAACTCCCGCAGGATGGCGACCACAGTCGTTCCGGGTGCCGGAAGCTCGGCGATCGTCTGAAACGCGAGAGTCTGCAGCGCATCGCCGGCCAGGATGGCGATCGCCTCCCCGAAGACCACATGGCACGTTGGCTGACCACGGCGCAGATCGTCATTGTCGAGTGCGGGCAGGTCGTCATGGATCAGCGAGTAGGTGTGCACCATCTCCACGGCAGCGCCGAGCGCGGCCGCGCCCTCGGGTAGCTCGCCGGCAACGCAGCGGGCGGCCTCCCCCAGCAGAATGGGCCGCAGCCGCTTGCCTCCGGCAAAGGTGGAGTGGCGCATGGCCCGATGAATTGAGTGGGGCTCCACGGCCGGGCCGGGCAAAAGACGTTCCAGCGCCTCATCGGTCCGCTGGACGCCCCCTTCCAAGATTGCGTGTACATCGGGACTCATCGCGATGAGTCGATTCTACGCGACCGCAGCCGTAGCCAAACCGCGGCGGCCAAGGCCAGCAGGCTCAGCGCCTCGCCGGCCCATACGTCCGGCAGCGTCCGCCAGCGGATGTCGACCGTTGAAGCGCCGGCGGGCAGCGCCATTGCCAGCAGGCCGTCATCGCGTCCGAGGCGCTTCGGATTGGGGACCCCGTTCACCATGACCAGCCACGCAGGGTAGTCGCGCAGGTTCAGGATGAGGTCTTCGGGTGCGGGCAGTTGGAGATGCAGTTGCAGGGGAGCGCGGCCGGAGATTGTTTGATCCAGAGGAGGCATCGCGTCGTAATCGGGGATGGTGGCCGCAGGGTTGGGAACGGTGCCCGGAGCGGGGGCGTTCGCGTCCGCCGCGAGCCAAAAGCCGGGGTCATGCCAGCGCAGCTGGTCGTTGTCGGCGGTCGTGGGAGTGTACTCATCGGTAGGACCGACGCCGTGCCCTCCCCGGAAGAGTGCAAGCCTGTCCGCAGGCAGTTCGCCGGCTTCGCAGACCTCACGCAGCGGCGGATAGGCCAGGTTGGTGGCGCTGCCAAGAAGTGCCAGGGCGAGCAGAAAGCCCGTCACTGCCTTCAACCGGTGCCGCGCGCTGGCCAGCGCCACGCCCAGCCCCAGAATGGGGCCGAGCACGGCCAGTAAACGCCAAGGGAACTGCAGAAACGCCAGCTCCGGCAGGGTGTGCCAGAGCGGCAGCGTGAAGTGCCACAGCAGGAGAAAGATCACGGCAACCACCAGAACGCAGGTGAGCAGTAGATCTTTCCTCCCTTGCTCTGCGACGGGCATGTCGGCGGGCTGTTCGCCGGAGATTTTGGCACTGGCGGAACGCTGCTGCGAAACCCACGCCATGAGCAGAACGGCGGCAGCCAGGCCAGCGGTCTCCAGAGCGACCAGACTGGCAGTATGCAGCACGCGGTCATGCGGGCCGTAGCCCGTGCCGCCGAAGAGGAAGTTATCCTCCACGCGCATGTTGGGGATGATGGCCATCGCGATCTGCACATCGCGACGTTCCCAGGCAGCGGGCAGCAGGTAGAAGGCCGGCAGGCTGAGGCCCAGCAGCAGACCACCGCCAACCTGCGTGAGCAGCGGCAAGAGGCTGTGTCTGCCGGCGCTGGCCTGGGCTGCTTGCGAGCGACTCCTCCATGCCAACGCGCAGCGAGTTACCGCGAGAAGCACTAGGGCATAGGTGCCCATCACGGCGGCCGGCGCGTTGGTCAGCCACAGGAGCGCGAGGGGCACCGCGATGGCGGGCGCGGAAGGCGCTTCGGCCAGGGCCGCGCGGAAGAGCAGCGGCATCCAGGCGGCCGCCAGCAGCTCAGCGAAGGCCGTTCGCTCAAAGGCCGTAAAGAAAATGTAGGGATTGCCGATATAGACCGTAGCAGCGAGAAGCGCACCCGCTCGCGAGGTGTACCGCACGGCCAGGGCATACATCCCCAGCGCCGCGCCCGTGAGCGCGATCCAGGTGTACACCGTGGTCACCACCACCGATGGGAGAAGGAGCAGCAGAAGAGAACCCAGCAGCCAGGAGATCGGCGGATAGAACACAAATCGCGGTTCGCCTGCGTTATAGGCCGGCGAGAACGCCCAACGCGCCAGCAACGTGCCATGCCGCAGCTGCTCGCTCGCGTCCATCCAGCTCTGCACGTGAAAGCCGTAGTCATGGCCACAGGAGGGGCCGTGCGCGATGAGTGGAACCACAAAAGTAAAGGCGAGCAGCGGCAGCAAAAGGGCGGGCCAGAGCGTGGGCCAAGATGCGCGGGACGGGCCACCGAACTGCCTGGAGGTCATCGGCCCATTGTGCCATCGCGCGCCGGCACTGGTCTGGTCGTCCCCTCGCACCGCGCGGCCTACACCGGCCCGAGCGGCCGATGCGGCTCCGGCGGCAGCTCCACGCGCACGAGGTCGCCCTCGCAAACTGTGCCGCCGATCACCACGATGCTCATCACCCCGGCGCGCCGGGTACGCTTACCGTCGGTGCCCCGCGGCCCCCAAAGGTGCTTCTGCAAGCCTGCGCGGTAGCCATCAATCTGGGAGCAGGGCGTGCGCAGGCCCGTCACCTCAAGTACCGCCGCGAGACCAAGATGCAGCAAAGTTCCTCGCGGCAGGCTGAGCAGATCCAGACCTTCCGTGAGCAGATTTTCGCCGATCTCGCCTGGGCCGAGAGGATAGCCGTGTCCAGCCAGCTCGGCCAGCATCTCGGACGCGAAAAGGTGCACTTGGCAGAGGTTTGGCTGGCTCGGGTCTCGACGCTTGCGATACAAGTGCTGCACGGTGGTACCGCGGTGTGCATCGCCTTCAATCCCCTCGCCGGCAACAAGCGTAAGGCTGCGCTGCGGCTGCTTGGCGAAGCCATGATCCGGACGCCGCGAGACGGCCACGAGCCGTCCCACCAGCGGCAAAGGCGTAGCTGTGAAGGAACGCGCCGGGGAGGTTAGCTTCCCCGGTGAACTCAGCATTGGGGCGGCCTTCATTGCGGAAGCAGTCGCAACGTATGCGTCGCCCCATCGCCTGAGAGCGGCAGGGCAAAGGTGGAACCGCCCATCCAGGCGCGGAACTGATCGAGGTACCACGGGCTGATCCCGTTTCCGGCCTCCCCGGTGGTGAGGTTCGCGAAGGCCGCTGTCGGGGAAGACAGGTCGGCCGTGAAGCGCTCGCTGGGGCCGAAGTGCGCGCCCATTTGCCGGATCGTGGTGCCGTCCCCCGGGGCGGCCCTGACGCCTGAGGTGCCGGGTATTCCCAGGAGCTTGCTGAGCAGGGCCTGATCGCCCAGCAGCGGGTGCGCAATTTCGACCGTGTGCCGCTGGCCATACCCCCACTTGCTTAGGTCGCCGGGCGCGTGGCTCGCCTTGAACGCGTTTTCCGTGACGGCCGCCAGGAAGTCGCTCCAGCGAGTGTACGGGTGTGGCAGCCAGCGCGCGGGCTGGTTGCCCAGCATCAGTTCCAGCGCCGTCGTTCCCTCACCCCAGGTGTACAGCGTCGTGAGGGTTGCGGCCTGCCCGGCGTCTGTTCCCGCGCCGTCATGGGCCAGAATCTGTGGGACTAGCAGGGCAGGCCAAAGCTCCGTGCGCACCGCCGCCACGATTGCCCCGGCGGCGGAGCTGGTGGTGAGGTTGCCATCCCAGTTACGCAGCAGGTCGGCAGCCTGCCGCAGACGTTTCGCATCCCCGCTCAGCGACTTGGACGACGCGTGATCCAGGGCATAGGCGAGCCGCTGCGCGAGCACCTGATCCACGTCGGAGTGGACGTCCATCTCAGTGCGCAGCATGTCTGCCTGGCTTAGGTTATTGCGCCCGCTGAGCAGATGAACGATCCTCTCCGTGCGAAAGGGGTCGGTCCAGTCATCGGCCACAGCCCAGGGATACCCGTTTGGCGTTACGCGGGAGTTAGCGGAGGCGAGCAGCCCGTTAGGGGGATCGACGACCGCCGGCAGGTCAGCATACGCGATGTAACCGGACCACTCCGCGTCAGTGTCGAGCGCGTCCACTGGCAGCATGGGTATGGGGGAGCCGATCGTGTAGTTTGCCAGCGGTGGAGCTACGACCGTGGCTGCCGCTGCGGCGGCGGTTACGGTTGGCGCGGCGGCTGGGCGGAGTGCCGCAGCACCAGCCCGCCTTCGCCTTCGCCGAACCGGCACCGCGGCCCTGGCGACCGGGCGGCGTGCGCGCGTTGCGGCAGCCGTCGCGTGGCGACGCACCGGATGAAAGGCGCTGAGAAGGAGGTGTGGCCCGCTTAGCCCTTGCCCTTGCGCGTGTGCACGAACGCCTATCGACGGCCGACCTCTATCCTCTTCGAAGGTCGTTGGGGCCATACGGACCGGAGCCGGTTCCGCGGAATCGGGTTCAGGCTGATCGTCTTCGTTGGGCGGCAGTGGACCGGGGGGCGCCTCACTCGGCAGCGTCTCCGTCGCCGGCCAAGGATGCTGCACCGCCGGACCGCGCACCGGTATGCGTCCAAGGGCGTGGTAGCCGATGTGGTTCGCATCATCTCCCCAGACCAGATTAAGCGTGGGGCCGCCAAAGCTCTCGAATGCTGCAACGAGCGAAGTCCCGTCGCGCGCGGCGTTGATCGCCAGAAAGGGCGAGGTGACCGTCGAGGGATCGTAGGCCGTCCAGGCCAGGGACAGCGCACGCTTCTCGTTGCGGTAGAGCGGCGAGATTACGGGCGTCTCCATGGCCTTTTCGCCAACGGCATGGCTGGTCGTCAGCACGTCTAGCGTGAGGTCACGCCCGCCGCGCACACGGATGCGCTCCGGGCGGTGAACAGCGAGTGCCCATGTCCCATCCGGCTTTTGATACTCGGTATCCGCTCCGTTCCCGCGCAGATGCTCGATGCGCAAATCCTCCACGTCAGCACCCAGATTCGTCAGTCCCCAGGCCACATGGGTGTTGCGGCCGACAATCACAAAAGGCACGCCCGGCAAGGTGAAGCCGACCACGTCCAGGCGATCGCCGGGCGTTCCTGAAGCGAGCAGGTCTGCATGCAGCGAAGCCTCATACCAGATGTCCGGCAGGCTAAGGCTGAGGTGCATGTCGTTGGAGACCAGCGGACCACCCGAGGCCGTGTGCTGACCGCTGACGACCCAATTATTCGAGCCTGAGCGGCAGCCATCACAGCGGCCGGGGCCCGCGAAGCCGGTACTCACGGCCAGCAGATCGCCGGCCTGGAGCGACGGTGCACCCGTGCCGGACGGCGCGCCCCCGCGCGACTGCGAAGGGTCGAGGGGAATCTGCTCCACCTCATGCGGTGCGGTGACGTTGCGGCTCTGTGCGGCGGGTGGCAGGTCCCGCCACGAGCCCACCGGGTACAGGTCTGGCAGCAGCGCCGCGGGCAGGTGCGCGCTCAGCGCCTCGCGATTCATCTTCCCCGGAAACTCGGTAGACATGTCCTGGTAGATCGCCAGGGAGACGAGCAGTGAATCACGCGGCGACCACGGCGCCGGCTTGTAGGCGAGCAGCCGGAACTCCATGGGTAGCGCACTGCGGTGGTCGTCGAGGTAGGCGTTCACGCCATGGGCGTAGGCCTCCAGCTGCGCATATTGCTCACGCGGCAGGGCGGCAACGGCGCGATCGGCGGCGGCACGCATCTGCAGGAAGCGCTGGCGACGATCGTGCTCGACCAGGCCGGGGCCAAGAATCTCGGCCAACTCCCCCGCGGCATGGCGGCGCAGGCCGTCCATCTGCCAAAGCCGATCGCTCGCGGTGATGTACCCCTGGGCAAACAGCAGATCGTCTAAACTGGCCGCCGTGATGGAAGGCACGCCCTGCGCGTTGCGGGTAACCGTGACGGGTGCATGCAGACCGGCGATGTGCAGGGCGCCGTCCAGGGGCGGCAGGGAAGCCTTCAGGGCGTGGCGCAGATCGAGCACCGCGATGGCCGCGACGAGCAGAAGAAGCGCCAGAGTTCCGGCTGTGATCTGCAAGGCTAGGCGCGCACGACGTCGACGCGCTGCCGTCACCGGCCGGGAGTTGCCAGACGGGGCTGTTGACCCCGGCTGCGCGATAGAAAACGGAGCTGTTGGTCGTTGCACTCGCCGGGTGAGCTGGCCAGCCCACGCCTGCAATCCCTTTTTGGCGGCGTGCTGGGGTCGTTGCGCCTGCGGGCGCTCCTTGGAGGCAGGCCGGGTTAGCAGTCTAGGCTCCTCAGCGGCGGAACGCTCTTCCGCCTGACTTGGGGACGGGCCGGGCTGCTGTTGGTCATCGATTCGGCTCATGCGCTCTCAGATTCTATGCGAACCTGCCCCGCGTCCCGTGTGCTAGCCCGGTATGCCGGCTGGTTGGCCAGGGCAGGCTAGGGTTGCGGTTCCACGGGCGGCTGCGCGGCCTGCGGCCGGAGGCGGATCACCAAAAACATAAGCAGAAAGATGGGGATTAGCAGCAGACTGCCCTCCGGGCCATCCACCCCGCCGGAGAGCACTGGACGGCCGGTGGCGTGCGTTGCGAAGAGCCTGCCCTGCGAGAGGATTCCACTGTCCGGTACACCGAACAGAAAGCTCTGCCCCCAATCCCATGTCATGTGGAAGCCCACGCCCCACCACAGCGCACCCGTGCGCCACAGGGCGAAGCTGAAGAGGACGCCCGCCAGAAAAACGCCGGCAAGACCGGAGGCATTCTCGCCGGAGTTTGTGAGGTGGGTGAGGAAGAACAGGGTGGACCACACAATTGCGCTGAAGCAGAAGGCCGCAGCCCGCTCGTGGGCAGGGAACCAGCGTCGCGCCAAGCCCAGAACTCCCCGCATGAGGGTGAATTGGAGATAGCCACGAAACAGAAACTCTTCAAAGAACCCGACCAGGAGGAAGGTGATCAACCAAAGCAGGCCGGAGCGCAGGGCGGCAGCCCCGTGCAGCAGTTGACGGTCGAACACGAGCAGGTGAAGCAGTCGCAGCAGCGTGAGCAGGGCCGTTACAGCGATCAGACCCCAGAGCGCCCCCGGCACGATGTCGCGGAGTCTCCACGCGGGCAAGCCATACACGCCGAAGCGGCGCCGCTCGAGCAAGGCAAGGCCAACCCCGGCGAGAAGGACAGCCCCAGCCTGGGAAAATTCGGAAATCGAGGTCGTAGCCAGGCTGGCGACCGCGGGTGTGGAAGCCACGCCGGTTGCCTTCGCTACACGGGCGACCTCGCGATTCTGTGCGCCTTCGGCCCGCAGCGCGGCGAGCCGCCCCGTCTCTTTCGCGATGCCGAGCAGGAGACCCGTTCCAAGCATCAGGGCGAGGAGAAGGTACAGCAGAATGCCCCAGCCCGCGCGTAGACCCAAAGGTCCCAGCAGCACCTCGGTCGGGGAGCGACCCGAGGGTGTCGGGAGCAAGGGTGGCGGCACGAGTGGCGGTTCGGACTCAAAGGACGGCATGGTATCTCCCCAACACGGACTTACGGACCTAGCTGGCTTGCGGACTTGCTGTTGGCGGTGCGGCCAAGCGCCCGCGTGCATCCGCTATGCTTAGATCGTTTGTATCCCGTCCCTTGAGGTTTCGCAGTGAACTGCCGCGTTTTCTACCATGATCGTTGCTTCGATGGCGCCTGCTCGGCCTCCCTGTTCACCCGCTTTCACCGCGAATGCATCGGTACGGCTTCGAGCTTCGACTACCACGGCCTCGCACACAAGGCGGGATCTACTTTCGAGAACTCCTGGCTGGAGCCGCACGGCGAAAACGCGATCGTCGACTTCAAGTACACGCCTTTGCCCGAGATCACCTGGTGGTTCGACCATCACCAATCGGCCTTCCTCACACCGGAGGACGAAGCGCACTTCCGTGCCGGGCAAACGGGGGCGAACGGGATGCTCGGCCGGCAGGCGATGCGGCAGTTTTTCGACCCCAAATACATCAGCTGCACCGGCTGGATCGCCCACATCGCCCACACGCGTTTCGGCATGGACGTCGCCCCGCTAGCCGAGCTCATCCACTGGGCCAACATCGTTGACGGCGCCAAATACGAGAGTGCGGAGGCGGCCGTCGAGATGGCGGCTCCGGCGATGAAACTGACCATGGTCATCGAGAGCGCCCCATCCAGCGAAACCGTGCAGCGCTTCATCCCGCTGCTGACCTCCATGCCACTCGCCGACGTGCTCGCCCAGCCCTGGGTCCAGGAGCTCGTCGGGCCGCTGCTGGAGCGGCACTGGAAAGGGGTTGCAACCCTGCGAGAGCGCACGGTGGTCGACCGTGGCGTCATCACCTTCGACATCACCGACCAGCCCACTGAGGGCTACAACAAGTTCATCCCGTACTACCTGCACCCCGAGGGCACCTACAACGTCGGACTCTCCAAATCCAGCTTCCGCACCAAAATCTCCGTCGGCACAAACCCCTGGACGAAGAAGCCCGCCGAGGAACTCGCAAACATCGCCGCCATTTGTGAGCGCTGGGGTGGTGGTGGCCATGCCAGAGTAGGTGCGATCAGCATGACTGTCGATCAAGAAGATGAGGCGAGGGTGGCGGCGAAGGAGATTGTGGAGGAATTGCAGGCACGAGACTGAATCAAGTTCAACGCCCTTTGGTTCACTCTCCGTAGACTTGATCGCATGGTGCCACTCTGCATACTCAATCAGTCCTCGGACGATCTGTCGGAGTACGGTTTGGTTCCCATAGCGTTTGCGGTCAGCCACCGATGGAACCATGGGCCGATAGCGCAACCTTTCCTCAAGGACTACGACACGGTTCCTGAGAACCGACCTGTCGATTGGCCGCATCGATTCGACGTTTCAGGATGGCGCTTTGCTGCCGCTTTCTCGGCGGAGGCCAGAGTCGGCGGAGCGGTTCTCGTTATCGACGGCAATGAGGTCGAGCCATCCGCTGACGTTGATGACGCGGTTCTGTGGGATCTGCGCGTACATCCCGACCATCGTGCGCCAAGGCATAGGCCGAAGGTTGCTGGCGTGGGCTGAAGGTACAGCTCACTTCGCACGGAGGGCTCGCCTTATCATCGAGACGCAGGATATCAACGTAGCTGCATGTGAGTTCTACTCTGCGAACGGTTACAGCGTTGTACCTGCCGAGCCGCTGATTTATCCGGCGTTCCCACACGAATCGCGCTTGCTTTGGACGAAGTCGCTATCGGGCTGAGTCGGAGGATAACTCCTTCTACGGTCTTAAATGCAGCTTCGTAATGTCATTGAACATCACCAGCACCGCAAACAAAATCAGGCACACAAACGCAACCTGGTACACCCGTTCCTTGATGACCTGGTTCACATCGCGGCGCATCACCGCCTCGATGATCAGGAACAGGATCATGCCGCCATCGAGCACCGGGAAGGGCATCAGGTTCAGGATGCCTAGGTTCAGCGAGATGGAGCTCATCAGCCGTACCAGCGTCCAGTAGCCGTTGTGCGCGGCCTCGTCGATCATGGTGGCCATGCCCACTGGGCCGCTGACCGACTTCACCGCCACCTGGCGGGTGAACATACCCTTGAGCACGCGCAAGATCAGTGTGGAATCATCCGCGTTGTCCTTCGCGGACTGCTTGATGGCCTGGCCGACCGGTAGCTGCACCACATCGACGGGCGTGGGCTTGGGGCCGAAGCCGAGCCGATACTCCGGGACGCCGGCGTTGCCGGTCAGTTTCTTCGGCGTGATAGGCACAACGAGGTGCTGGCCGCCGCGCGTGACGCCCAGCAGTGCTGGCGCGCCGTTGCGGTCCTGCAGATAGGCCAGCAGCGTCTGCACCGAGTGTGGCGCGAGAGAATCGATGCGCTCGATCTCGTCCCCGGGCTGCAGGCCGGCATCGGCCGCCGGCGTGCCGGGCTCGATCGCCCGCACCGTAATGGGCTGCGCCTGCTCGCGCGGCAGCAGGCCGACATGCGCCATGCTGCCGGCGGAAAACTCACCACTCTTGTCGCCGGTGTCGACCAGCAGCGACCGCGTCAGCGGTTGGCCGTTGTGCGCGAAGGTAATCGGCAATGTCGCGCCCATGTGCAGCGCGGACTCCTCTTCGACGGCCAGCCAGGTGGGATTTGGCTTGCCGTTCAGGTCCAAAATCGTGTCGCCAGCGCTCATGCCAGCGGTAGCCGCCGGGGTGCCGGCGGGCACGTAGTCCAGCACCGCCGCGCCGTTGAGGTATTGGTCTACCTCGTGGTGGTAGTGGGCCACGACAAACAGCAGCACGAAGGCCAGGATGAAGTTCGCCACCGGCCCGGCAAGCGCGATCAATACACGCTGCCAACGGGGGTGGGTGTTGAAGTCTCCTGGATCGGAGGTCGTCTCGCCCGGCGCGTCGCCCGACATCTTCACATAGCCGCCCAGGGGCAGCAGGTTCACGCGGTAGTCCGTGCCATTGTGCACATAGCCAAATAGCCGCGTGCCGAAGCCCAGCGCGAACGCTTCCACCCGCACGCCGCACAGCTTGGCAACGGCAAAGTGACCGAACTCATGCACCAGAACCATGATGCCGAGCACCACCGCAAACTCGGCGACAACCTGAAGAAGATGCATACGCTAGGAAAGACCTCGTGGAAGGGTGCAACAGCGATGAAGCGAGGCGACTCAGGCCCTCTGCAAAACGGCCTCGCGCGCCTGCTCACGCGCCCTGTGATCGAATGCGAGCACCTCTGCGATAGACGCGGGAGAGCCCGACGGGGTAAGCGCCAGTACCGCCTCGATTGTACGCGGGATGCCCAGAAAGGGCAGATCCCCCTTAAGGAACAGGTCCACGGCGACTTCATCGGCCGCGTTCAGCGCGATGCAGTGGGCCTGGCTGGCTGCGGCGGCTTCGTACGCCAGACGCAGGCAGGGGAAACGATCGAAATCGGGCGTTTGGAAGTCGAGCTGCCGCAGCGCCGTCATGTCGAAGGTCAGATCGCTGGCGACGCGCTCCGGCCAGCTGAGCGCATACAGGATGGGCAGCCGCATATCCGTTACGGAAATTTGCGCCAGAATGGAGCCGTCGATGTACTCGACCAGCGAATGAATCGTCGACTGCGGGTGTACGGTGACGCGCACGCGTTCGGGAGGCAGATTAAAGAGCCGGCAGGCCTCGATGATTTCCAGCCCCTTGTTCAGCATCGTCGCCGAGTCCACCGTGATGCGCTGGCCCATGGTCCACGTCGGATGCTTCAGCGCCTGGGCCGGTGTGATGTGTTCGAACTCGCGCAACGGCGTGTTGCGGAAAGGGCCACCCGACGCCGTCAGCCAGATCTGCTTGACCTCGTTGGCCGCCCCGCCGCGCAGGCACTGGTGCACCGCGTTGTGCTCCGAGTCGATGGGCAGCAGAGTCGCGCCGTGCTCGTGGGCGGCGGCAAGAATCAGATCGCCCGCGGCGACCAGGCACTCCTTGTTCGCCAGCCCTACGGTTTTGCCTGCCAGTACGGCGGCGTAGGTCGCCTCCAGCCCGGCTACGCCCACGATGGCCGAAACGACGAAGTCCGCTCCCGGCCATGTAGCCACGCGTACCGTGCCGGCGGTGCCATGCACGATCTCGATGCCCTCCACCCCCGCCGCGCGTAACCCCGTGGCGAGCGTTCCCGCCAACTCCTCGGTCGCCATGGAGATGATTGCCGGCCGCCAGCGCCGGCACTGCTGCAGTGCGAGCTCGAGATTGGCCCCGGCGGCCAGCGCCACAGGGCAGAACAGGGCAGCGTGCGACTCACAAAGACTCAAGGTGGACTGACCGATGGAGCCAGTCGAGCCGAGTAGAGCAATCTTCTTCACTCTGTCATCTTCGCAGAGATGCAGCCTAGAACGCCTCTCGCAGCACCACCACGAACCACAGAGCAGGCGCCGCCAGCAATAAAGCATCGATGCGATCCAGCATGCCGCCATGACCCGGCAGCAGGTTTCCCGAGTCCTTGACTCCGACGCCCCGTTTCAGCGCGGATTCCACCAGATCGCCCAACTGTGCGGCCACGTTCAGCAGGATGGCGAGGAGCAGAAAATACCACCACGGCTCCCGTGTCCCCAGGCGCACCCAGCCGGCGTTGCGCGCGGCCAGGTGATTGCCCCACGTGATCAGCCCCATGCCGAAACCCACGCTGCCCACCACGGAGGCAATCGCGCCTTCCCAGGTTTTGTTCGGTGAGAGCGTGGGTGCCAGCTTGCGGCGGCCGAAGTTTTTTCCAATGTAAAGTGCGGCAATGTCGCCACACCACACGCATAAGAATAGGAAAAGCAGCAGCGCCGTACCATCCTCCAGCGCCAAGATGCGCGGCAGGAGCGACAGAGGGTAAGCGATGTACACCAGCAGCAAGGCACCAGCAGCCGTTCCCGGCAGAACCTCCGCCAGGGGTACTCGGAAGCTGTTCCAGACCAGTAAGACCAGCGTCGCAAACGCCACGGCGGTGAGGGGCTCAAACGGACGCAGGGCCGAGACTGCAAAGAACAGGGCGATCGCCGCGACCGTCCACGCCAGCGGAACCGGGCTTCCGGCCTTCGCCGCCAGGGAGCGGAACTCAAGCGCTGCGAGCAGCGCGACGACTCCGCTGAAAAGACTGATCAGCCAGGGGATGTCGAGGTAGATCAACGCCGCCACAAGCGTGATCAGAACGATGCCGGTGAGAATTCGCTTCATTAGGTCCCGTTGAGGATACATGGGCACCTCGTTCGACCGAACGGGGCAGAACCGTTATGCGGCCGGCAGCAGCGGTAACCAAAGCGAAAAGACAGTGCCAGAGGACTTCGCAGAGCCGCCCCGCGCCAGCCGCGATCGCATGCTGAGGCGCCCACCGTGCTTGTCCACGATGCCCTTGCTGATCCACAGTCCCAACCCCGTGCCGGTGGCCTCCTTGGAGGTGTGGAACGGCTCATACAGGTGGGCGCGGATCGACGGCAGAAACCCCGTACCGGTGTCGGCAACCGTGATCCGCAGCCCCGGGATTCCACTGCCCAAACCCTCCGCCGGGCGCAGGCGCAGATGCAGAGTGCCTCCGTCCGGCATGGCATCGAACGCGTTGCGCACGAGATTGTTCAGCACTTGGCGCAGGTCGCCCTCCAGCAGGGTAGCGGCCGGCGTGGGCCACAGCCGGAGCTTTGCCGTTACGCCGCGGGAGCGAAACCGGCTGGTGTACAGGCGCAGGATCGCGGGCAGGGTCTCGGCTAAATCCACTTGCGCCGCAGCGGTCTGCTGCTTGTGAAAGCGCAGCGTCTGCACGGCAATGTCGGCTACCCGGGCCAGTTCGCTTTCGGCCTGGCTGGCGTAGCGCTGCACCTCCGCCATCGTGTCGGCCGTGCGCACCAGATAGAGCAGGTTGGTCACGGCCTCCAGCGGATTGTTGATCTCGTGGGCAATAGACGAGGCCAGTTGGCCCACCGCGGCGAGCTTCTCACTGCGGCGCAGCGCCTCCTCCGCCTGGCGCGTCTGCGTAACGTCGCGAAAGGTCACCACCGCGCCGCGAGGCTGGTCGGCCACCTGGATGGGCTGCGCGGACATCTCGGCGTAAAACATGGAGCCATCTTTGCGAAACAGATGGTCAACGCGGTTTTTGAACGGCTGCCCTTCACGGAACACGCCGTAGACGCTGCATTCCGCCCCCGGGTAGAGACGCCCATCCGGGTAGTGGTGATGCACCATGTCGTGCATATTGCGCCCGACCAGCTCCTCTGGCGCAAAGCCCAACGCCGCGCAGGCTGCCCGGTTGATAAAGGTGCAATAGCCGCGGAGATCAACGCCCCAGATGCCCTCGCCGGCGGAATCGAGCAGCGCCTGCCAGGGTTGTTCTTCAGAAAATGGGGTACTGGGGCCGTCGTGCATGATGAGAAGGCGTGCTGCGCCTATTATCGCCGGACCATCTCTGCTTCGTTGGGCGAAATACCGGAAAAGTCCTCATCGCTCGACTCGCCCAAGCCGCCGAAGCGTCGTTCACGCGCCTGGTACGCCGCAATCGCCTCCAGCAAATGGATACCGCGGAAGTCTGGCCACAGCCGGTCCGTTACGAAAATCTCTGCATAGGCAATCTGCCACAGCAGGAAATTTGAGATGCGCTGCTCGCCGGAGGTACGCACCACCAGATCGGGGTCCGGCATGCCGGCCGTGTACATAGCCGCGGAGATCGCCTCCTCGCTGACGCGCGCGTTGATGGCGTCGTCGACCCCTTCCGCGGCCAGCATGTCCTCCAGCGAGATGCCGCGTTTGGCGGCCTCCGCCAGCATGCCGTGGGCCAGCTGGCGTGCCGCGTCCACGATCTCCGAGCGGGAGCCATAGTTCAGGGCCAGCGTCAGCGTGGTCCCGGTATTCTTGGCGGTGGCCTCACGGGCCCACTGCATCGTCTCCTGCACCTCGTGCGGCAGCTCATGCGTGCGCCCGATGTAAGCCATGCGGACATTGTTGTCCTGCATGCGCTGCAGGTTGGAGACGAGGTAGTTCTTTAGCAGCCCCATGAGGAAATTCACCTCATGCTTGGGGCGGCGCAGGTTGTTTTCGAGCGAAAAGGCATAGAGCGTCAGCCACGGAAGATCGATGCGGGAGGCGGTTTCCACCACAAACTGCACGCTCTCGGCACCCTGCTTGTGGCCCAGAAAGCGCTTCAGCGCCCGTTTGCCGGCCCAGCGCCCATTGCCGTCCATGATGATGGCCACGTGCTCGGGTATGCGTGCAGGGTCCAGCTGTTCATACACGCAGCGCTCCTCGGGGAGGAGCTCACCGGCGCGATGGGAACGCTGATAGGTACGGGCTGGGCTGGTATCGCGCACTTAGGGATCGCTCCCCATGACGATAGCCCAAAGGAACAGGTGTGGGAATAGCCCGAGGCCGTAAACCGCAAAGGAGCTTTGGGAATCGAGCGGAGGGCACCGCAGTCGCGAGGGAAGCGTCAGCGAGCGGAGTTGCCGCAGGGCTCGTCCCAAAGAACAGGAGCCCTGCGGCGAAGGAAAGAAGGCGCGTGTTCCGGCGCGCTCACGGGTGTGCCGTCGGCGCCGGATGCGTGCCGTGCTACGCCGTGCGCCGCGTGCGCGTCTGCGCCAGCTCCCGCACGTGGTTCAGGAAGATGGACTTCTGCGTCGAGGTGAGATGTGGGGCAAACTTCGCAATCTCGGCCAGAAACGGATCCGCCACCAGCAGGTCAGCTTCGTTCTGGTGCCGCTTGGGCGCGTCGCGAAGCAGGGCGGAGATATCCACCTGCAGCGCCCGGGCCAGGCGGTCAAGAGAGCTGAGCGTTGGCATCGCTTTGCCGTTTTCGATCTTAGAGATGTAAGTGCGAGGCACGCCCATGCGCCCGGCAAGCTGGCGCTGTGACAGGTTGCGTACCCGACGCAGATCGCGCACCGCGGAGGCTACCTGCAGCGTGTCGCCCTTGGGCGCAACGCCGGCCTCAGGTGTCGGCACCAGCGAGATCGCCGCGACGGCTTTGGGCTGTTCAGGGAGAAGGGACTTCTTGCAGCGGCGGCAGGCGTCGCTGGCGGTACGAAACTGCACAAGCTTGCAGCTGTCGCACTTAAGGACCTCGCGTTCGATTGCCGGGGCAGGCACCTCGACGCTGACGGGCTCCAGATAAACTTCCATGTTGTGTGTTGCGGGTGGCTGCCAGAGCAAGGCGCCACACACCAGTGTCCGATAAGACACATCAGGTGATGTGCCTACAATGACACCCCGTACACAGGAGGTCAAGACGTATTCGCGGAGATTCCCGGACGAAAGTAGGATAAAAATGGGAAGGAACCAGCGCAGTAACTAGCAGCCCGCGTTTCCTGGGAAAAGGTGCCGATGACAGAGCGCAATGCAACGGCCGCCGAGGCCCTTTTACGGAAGTGGACTGCGAGCGAGTCACTGGTGAAACATGGACTGGCGGTGGCCGCCTGCACCGAGAGTTACGGTGTGCGGGAAGCGGCCCGGCTGGCACTCGACCCCGAGCGGGCGGCAGCTTTGGCCGACACCTACCGAGCCGCCGGGCTGCTGCACGATCTGGACTACGAACGCCATCCATCACTTGAGGAGCACCCGTTTGTCGGGGTGCAATTCCTGCGCGAGGCGGGCTGGCCGGAGGAGATGCTGCACGCCATCCTCTCCCATGCGGACTACTCGGGCGTTGTGCCAGAGACCCACCTCGACCGAGCCCTGTTTGCCTGCGACGAACTCGCGGGCTTTCTCACAGCGTGCGCCCTCGTGAAGCCGTCCAAAGCCATCGCCGAGGTCGAGGTCGCGGGCGTTCGCAAGAAGATGAAGGACAAGGCATTCGCCCGGGCCGTAAAGCGGGAAGACATCACGCGCGGGGCTGAGTTGCTGGCGATTCCTCTCGATGAGCACATCGGCTACTGCATCGCAGCCATGCAGGCGCGAGCCGCGGAGCTTGAACTCTAGGTGCTGGACGGGTCCTCTAAGTGAACGACTGGACGAAGCGGCTCGCGCTGGCAGTGCTGCTGGGATTCCTCACGTTCTTCTTCGCGCTGCCGGTCTCGTGTTGCGGCTTTGTGCTCTACAACGAGCACCTGTACGGCGACGTGCAGAGTGGCGGCCCGCAGGCCATTCTGAGTGCAATGGGGCTCTCCGCCCTCCTCGCGTTCATCGTCGCCGCTGTAGTTTGGCGACGTTCCCGGCCCAAGGCGTAGGGTGCACGGAGCTCTGCGAGCTCAGGAGCAGCCGTGCAGAAACAGCAGCCACGCCAACGACAGAATGATCGAGCCCGCGATGCCAAACGCAAGCAGCGGCACCCGGCCCGCACTGCCGGGCTGCAACGAGTTATGCTCGTGCGGCAGATCAGGGTTGTAGCGTATCGGGAAGAGCATGCCCTGGGGCATGGCTTTTTCCGCGTAGCATTCGCCGGTGTGCAAGGTGTCGCCCACGCGGTAGTTATAGGCGATGCGAAAGTGCTTCTTCGTGGGGAGGCCGAAGGCGATCGCCCGGCCGGCACGGACGTCGTATCGGCATTCGGTGACCTCCGCCATCGCTTCGGGCCAGTCTGCCTCAGATGGAGGAGAGGTCGGCATCACCCCTCCTCGCCGCGCCGACCGGAGATCGCTTCAACCGTGATGCGCTCCACCCCGCCTGCGGCGAAGGCGGCGTTTGTGCCCTCGACAGAGCTAACCGCCTGCGCTGTGCCCGGTAGTCCCACGGCGCGGCTCAGGTCTTCGAAGACAAACGCCTGAAAGCCGAGCCGCACCGCGTCCAGCGCCGAAAAGCCGACGCAGAAGTCATACGCCAGGCCACAGAAGAAGAGCCGCGTCAGGCCGCGTTCGCGCAGGAAGCCGGCCAGACCGGTTAGTGTAGCTTTGTCGTTCTCAACAAACGCGGAGTAGCTGTCGATCTCCCGCCGAAAGCCCTTGCGCAGGATGAGTTCGGCGTGCGGGACTTCGAGCGCCGGGGCGAGCGCGGCACCGGCTGTGCCCTGCAGGCAATGGTCCGGCCACAATGTCTGGAGGCCGTACGCGGCTTCTACCGTGTCGGTGAACGCCCGTTTGCCTTCGTGCGCGCTCGCGAAGGAGACATGCCCGCCGGGGTGCCAGTCCTGCGTCAGGATGACGTGATCGAAGCGCTTGGCCAGCTGGTTGATGCCGGGAAGGATCGCATCGCCATCGGCCACAGCCAGCGCCCCGCCGGGCAGAAAGTCGTTCTGCATGTCGATGACGAGAAGAGCGTCGTTGGGGTGAACAGGTAGCATGTGCCTTTCATAAGATGCTACCCCTCCGCTGAAGCGCATGCAGCCTGGCAGGGCCGATTGCGCGGCCTCGCCACTAAACTCGCCTCATGGGTTTAGCCGAGGATGTGATGGAGCGCGGGTACGCCGAAACCACCGTGCGTGTGCGCTATGCGGAGACTGATCAGATGGGTGTTGTCTACCACGCCAATTATCTGGTCTGGTTTGAGGTAGGGCGTGTGGAGTTTCTGCGTCAGGTGGGGCTGGACTATCGCGACCTGGAGCGCGAAGAGGGTGCGCTGATTGCTGTTATCGAGGCGCGGGCACGCTACAAAGCGCCGGCGCGGTATGACGACCTGCTCGCCGTGCGGACGACGCTGGCGAGCGTGCGGGGCTCGGTGGTGCGCTTCACCTACTCCATCCTGCGAGCCGGGGAGGAGGCCGTACTCTGCGAGGGCGAGACCGTTCATATGGTTGTAGGTCGCGATATGAAACGGCGTGCGCTGCCGAAGCGCTACGCGGAGCACTTCCAGCGAGTGTTGGGTGTGCGCGTGGGCGTCTACGCCGCCCCGGAAGGCCCGGGAGGCGACGCCGGCAAGTGAACCTCGGCCGCTAAGGGAGCCTGCAAGCTGCGCGAGAGCTCCCAAGCTTTGGCGTACTTCCAGCTGGTATATACGGCCTGGTACCCGTGCAGCAGCAGGCCCTCACGGCCATCAAGAAAGCCCAGCCGCACCCCGTAGTTCCAACAGAAGGACAGATACGGCAGATAGAAGACGTGGGCCATAAAGGCAAT
This sequence comes from uncultured Acidobacteriaceae bacterium, assembly GCA_964242225.1. Lineage (GTDB taxonomy): Bacteria > Acidobacteriota > Terriglobia > Terriglobales > Acidobacteriaceae > Granulicella. The sequence goes on along the minus strand of CAXTAE010000005.1, from coordinate 37,606 downwards.
CCACGAGCGACTGACACGGCCCTTGCCCACGAGGATCTCCGCGCCTAGCGTGGAATAGCGGTTCATATGCTCGAGGTACCCCTCCAGCGTGGGGTAGGCGTGGTGGATGAGGTCATAGTCGAGCGTCGCCTCGGCCCCGTCGAAGGCAATGGTCTCGTGCACGGGGCGCTCCTCGAAGGGCGGCCGCTGCGCAAAGGTGGCGGCGGTGCGACGAAACAGGCGCAGCTTGGTGTCCGGGTAGAAGCCGCCATGGCGCACCCATCGACCCAGGAACAGGTTGCGGCGCTTCAGGCGAAACGCATCGAAGGGCGGGTTGGTGCCCAGCAAGGCGCGGATCTGCCGCTGCAGCTCGGGGGAGAGCTCCTCATCGGCATCGAGCGACAGCACCCAGGTGCCCGTGCATTGCGCGAGCGCAAAGTTCTTCTGCGCCGCGAAACCCGGCCACGGGCGTTCGATCACCTGCGCGCCAAAGGATCGGGCAATCTCCACCGTGCGATCGCTTGAACCGGAATCGACGACGACGATCTCCTCCGCCCACCGCACACTGGCGAGCGTGCGCCCGAGGTTACGCTCTTCGTTACACGTGATGAGGGCGACGGACAGCAGCGGCATGGCGGGTGGCAGAGCTCGGGAAGAAAACAGGCCTAGGTGAGCGCGAGAGTTGCGTCGCGGAGCTGCTCGCGCAGAAGGCGCTCGGTCAACGTGCGGAGGTCCTCACCGGTTTTGAGCAGCGTGAACGCCTCCTTGCCGTCATTCCACTCCAGCTTGAAGCTGGTGGACTGGGCCGAGATCCACACCTGTCGCACCGGTGTGTTGGGCGTGAAGACAAACTTGGCGGTGCCGTCGTCGAAAAGCACGTTCAGCACGCCGTTCTTCTCCTCCGCTTCAAAGCCGCCGACGGTCTCTTCGGCGCGAATCAGGCTCTGCTTCAGGGCTTCAAGGGCGTGATCGGACACGCGGCGAAACGTAGATTCGTCCATGAATGCCAGTCTATCGCCCCATGCCTCTTACGATCGTCCGCCGTGAGGCAAACGCAACGACCGACATCGAGCCCACATTGTGCAAAGGGTACCTTGGCATCACTCAGCGGTCACGGCGGCGCTCACGTTCGTCTTCGCCGAAGATCGCGGCGCGGCGGAACGCGGATGGATGAAATACACCAGTCCTAGCTTGTCATCCGTCAGGAAAAAGCTGTCCGGACCCACACGCAACAAACCGCAGGGCCGGCCGTGCACCAGCGGCCTGCCATCCGGGCCGGTAGTTAAAAAACCGGTGACAAAGGGCCGCGGAGTGCGATCATCAGCGGTGAAGCTGACCACCCTGTAGCCGGTGCCGATCCGAGGCCGGCTGGCTCCGTGGAGAGCGACAAGAAAACTGCCGCCCAGCTTGGGATCTTCAGGTCCAAAATAGGCCACCCCCAGCGGGGAGGAGTGCGCTGCAAAGGTGGTGTACGCTGCGGGCACATGCGAGCAGTCCGCCAGCGGCGCGGGCACCACCCCGAGCGCGGCATTGGGGTCCACGACATCGGTGCGGCCACCAGCGGCGGCTGTCAGCGTGCCTTGCCGGTACATCCCAGGCTGGGCACCGTAGCTGGACTCGCCGGCATCGGGGGGACGTTCGGACTCAGTGTTGGCGTCACCCGGGGGCGGCATATCCGGTAGCGGCGTGGCGTCGTGGACGGGCTTCCCGTGCGCGAAGTAGCAGGTGGGCCACCCGTAATGGACAGCCGCGTTTCCCATATCCGTGCGAGGCTGGTCATGGGCATCAAGCTCATAAAACGTGTCCTCAGGCAGACCTTCGCCGAGGTGATCGTCGCCCATGTTCGTGGCCACCAGCGCCCCACCATCGAGATCAGGGACATAGCGCAGGTCGACCGCGTTGCGGATACCCTGTGCGACGAGACGCTGCCCGCTGCCGTCCGGGTTCATAGCCGATACCGTGGCGCGAATCACTTCGCGCTCCTTGCAGTAGTCGCAGGATGAGCCCGCCGCAACGTACACCTGCGGCCTCCCGTGCAGGTCCGCGATGGCTACGGTGCGGGTGAGGTGCCAGCCTCCATATTTGTAGTTCAGCCCGTAATCCGGGAAGCGCATCAGCACCTGCGCGGGGCCGCTTGGGGCGTTGTCGCCAGCCTTGTACGGGAAGCGCTCCAGCCGATCGGTAAGTGGAAGATACAGCCACTGCTGCTTCGTCACCGGGTCTGTCCAGAAGGCCAGGTTGTTGGGATTGCGCAGGTGGTCCAGATAAGTCGTCACGTGCGCGAAGCGATGCGTCTGTTCGTTCCACCCGTCCAGGATGAACACGGAACCGCGTGTGTTATCGGCCAGATTCCACATGCCGGTGGCGAAGATGCGGCCGTCCGGTGCCTGCGCGAGGAAGCGCACCCGGTGCAGCCCGCTCGCGGCCACCTCGATCTCGAGCGCGGCCGGCAAGCTCAGCGTAATGCTCCTGCCCGGCGCATACGCGAGTGTGTGCGACGTAAGTCTGGGCTCCTGTGCAGCCGCGGAAGCGAGATCTGCGCAGGCGAGCAGAGCACCCAGAAGTAAAAAAAGACGAAGCATGTCGTGATTAGACGTCCCGAGGGTCGGTGCGGGTTCTGGCGCACCCTGGGCGGAAGATCATGGAGGAAATTGGGGAAGCGGTCCGTTACTGATGATCCACGTGCGCTGTCGGCGGCTCGCGCACCCCGCAGGCGGCAGAATTTGCCGTGGGCTGGAAGTGCATCGTGCTTTCGGAAAAGACGTAGGGCTGGCAGGCGAAGTAGCGCAGGTGGGTCAGCCGGTAATTGCGCGAGCGGGACAGCGGGTCGTCCGCCTCATGCGCGCTGAAGTGCCCGGTGCCGGTGATCAGGGTGAAGTGATGCGTCGGATCGTCCGGGTCCGGCTCAAGCCAGCGCTGGATCAACTCGCAGGTCTGGTGCGGCGGCCGAATCTGCCCGGTCGCGTCACATTGCCGTGCGCCCGAGACGAAATCCAGGACAATCACCGCGCGGTTATTCATGATGCGGAGATTGGCTTCATTCTCAATAAAATCACCCGCCGAATCTGTCACGGCGGCGTGGTAAACGGCACGGTACCGATCCGGCTCCAGCCACGAGCGCAGAGGCCGCACAAAGGTGGCGGGTGTGGTCGAGGCGTTGCTGAAGGCTGTGGCGAAGAAGACCGTAGCCACACGTCGCCAGCCCTCGCCCTCAGGCACGAGCACCGCGCTGACGATGTGCTGGTCCAGCTCGACGGTCAGCAGGGCGTCGAGGTCGTTGGAGGTGCCGAGCTGTACAAAATCCAGCTGTACGGAGTGAGGAAAGGGAACGCGCCCATGCGCGAGATACTGCCCGGGAGCACCGAGCGACGAAAGCGCGCCGCCACGGGTGCGCTCGTCGTCGGATTCCAGCTGTCGCGTGAGTGCCTGGGGCGCGGGCACGCCGAGACTGGCGGTCTGGAACTGGATCGGCCCCATGCCGGTACTCACGGGTGCCACGGCCGCGCCGCCGGCCGCCGCACCGGGACTAGTCCCCGGCATCAGGTGGCCCGGCGGTGCCGTGGGGGGCGATGATCCCATGGAGTGCCGCTGCGCCCGCAGCGGAACGACACTTAGAAGAGCAAACATCGCCAGCATCAGGATGACTGCGAAGCGGTACGGCGAGGTGTGGCTGCGCGCGGTGCGGCGCATAAGGAGCTCCGAATACTGAGCGAGCGGTAGAGGATTCTCCAGCAGAATCCATGAAGCAATCCACTCGAGAGCGGTGGGTAACGACCCCGAGCCAACTAGAACGGAATGTCTTCGTCGGTAATTCCCTGGTCGGCGTAGTCGTTTGCGGCGGGTTGCGAGTAGCCGCCAGAACCGGTGTTGGCACGCGCTCCCGCGTAGCTGCCGCCCGAACCATAACCTCCGCCCGCGCTGCCGCTGCCGGAGTACCCGCCTGCGCTCGCACCCCCACCGGCGCCGCCCTCGGCGTTGCCGCGCCCGCCGAGCAGGCTCATGTCGTTGACCAAAATTTCCGTGCGGTACTTCTTCTGCCCGCTCTCCTTGTCATCCCAGGAGCGGGTCTGGATCTTGCCCTCGATGAAGACCTGTGTGCCCTTCTTGACGTAATCGCGGACGATCTCGGCGGTGCGGCCAAAGGCAACCAGGTTGTGCCATTCGGTTTTGTCGACCCACTGGCCGGTCTGGTCTTTCTGGCGGTCGGCGGTGGCGAGCGTGAAGCTGGCGATGACCATGCCGCCCTGCGACGCACGCATCTCGGGGTCCTTGCCGACGTTGCCGAGAAGAAGAACTTTGTTGACGCCTTTTGCCATGGCTGTTGCTCCGTTTCAGGGGGAAGAATAGCAGAACGGCGCCGTGTTCAGCGGCTGCGCTCTCCGATCAGCTTGGCCAGCCCCAGCGTCAGCACGAGCACGCCCATGGGCAAGCAACCGAGGGCGAAAATCAGCATCAGCCAGCCGCCGTTGTTATGCGGCCCCTGGTGGCCGGCCCCGCCGAACGCGGCGTACAGCACGATGATGCTCAGGACGCCGAAGCCGAGGATCCAGGAGCCGGTTTTCAGCAGTTTGCGGGTGTCGTCTTGCATTGTCATTTATCGGTACGCCGCCAGCATCGCGTAGACCACCACGCCTGAGACCGAAACATACAGCCATACCGGGTATGTCCAGCGGGCAAGCCGTTTGTGCGCCGGAAAGCGGCCAGAAAGACTCAGAAAAAACGTGATCAGGATCATCGGCAGAGCGACAATGGCGAGCAAGATGTGCGGCGTCAGCAGGATCCAGAGATAGATAAACCGCGCCGTCGGGTGCGCTTTTGGAAACAGCATGTCGCCGTGCAGCACGTGGTTGAGAATGTAGGTGATCAAAAACACGGCGGAGACGCCGAAGGCGGCCATCATGTTGTTGCGGTGCTGCGCGACTTCGCGCCGCATGATGTGGCGTAAGCCGATGAGCAGAAACACGGTGCAGAGTGCATTCAACACCGCATTCAGCGCGGGCAAGAAAGCGAGATGCGTGCCCGCCACGTCCGTTGGCGGATGGTAGTACACCACCCAGGCGAGAAACAGCGATGCGAGCGCCGAGACGCCGAGGATGCCCCAGATGACAGCAGGTGGCGTGCGGTAAGTCGGGCTGGGGGCAGTGATGGCGGGCATGGGTACTTCCACAGTCTAACGGGCGTGCGCCGGGTGCTTTGCGGCAGGGTGAACGAGAAGCGGAACCCTCCGCTGCGCTACGCGATACGAACCAATCGAACCTCTGCCTGGCATCCTGAAAGGATCTGCTTCTCTGCCGCGCTCAACGCAGCAGCAAGCGTCCGTGCGCGTTCAAGACCATGGCCAGTAATAGGAGGGGGAGGTACACCACCGAAACCTTCAAAAGTCCTCGAGCCAGGGCCCGGTTTTCGGCCGGTTCCGCAGTTCGCGTGATGCGGGCGAAGCGAACCGTGGCCCATAGGTAAAGGGCATCGAGCAGCAGGGCCACGATGGCGTAAGGAGTGCCCGTGGTGTGCAGAAAGGTCGGCCAAAGGCTGACAGGAACCATAAGGGTCACCCAGAACAGCGCCTGCACGGCGGAGGACCGGGCGGCCTCACCGGGATGGCTACCCGTTGCCGTAAGGCGGATGCCGGCTTTGGCGTAGTCACTCCGGTACATCCAGCCGATAGCCATAAAATGCGGGAACTGCCAGACGAACAGGATGGCAAAAAGCGCCACGGCGGGCCACTCGATCAGTCCCCGTGCCGCTGTCCACCCAATCAGGGGCGGCAGCGCTCCCGGGAACGCGCCGATAAAGGTGTTCAGCGTGGTAATCCGCTTCAACGGCGTGTAGATCGCAACGTAACTGACCGCGGTAAGTAGCGTCAGGGTCCCGGTGAGGAGATTGGTGGTAAACGCCAAGTAGAACGAACCGCCTGCCACCAGCGCGAAACCCAGCAGCAATCCATGCGTCAGCCCGATGCGGGACTGCGCCATCGGGCGTGAGGCCGTGCGGGGCATGCGACGGTCGGTTTTGCGCTCCAGCGCCTGATTCAGAACCGAGGAGCCTGCCGTGACCAGCGCGATACCGAACAGAGTTTGCAGCAGACCGAGGTGAAAGGGACTGATGCCGGAGGCCAGCGAGCCAAGGTAGAACCCGCCCGCAGCCGTGAGCAAAACCATCGCGGACACGCGCGGCTTGCTGAGCGTCACGTAGTCGGCGAGCAGGGAACTGCCGCGGATGCGGATGCCCTCATGCGGAGCAACGGCCGGGGTTGTGGCGGCAACAGGCATCGTCTGTAGGATAGCGCGCCGCCCCAAAGGGTTCCGGGGAAGGCGCTTCCCGTTGTGCGCCACGCACGCCGCGCAAACGGCCGATTGCCCTGCCAAAGCCGCGGAGCTATACTTCGGGCAATCGGCCCCGGAGGCGCATTGCTGCACCTCGCCTCTCCGCGCCGCGAGTGAGGTGCGTCTTCAGCGTAGGCAGAAGGCAAATCCGGCTCGGCACCGGCGGGCCACTCGGCCCCCCGGGTGAAGCGCTGCTTGCGGCGCCTGCCGATGGCGACGGCTCAGGCAGCACTCCCATCTCTGCCAGGCACTTGTGGCGAAACTGCACTGACTTCTTCCGCACTTCAGCTGCCGACCTCCTCCACGCCACCCTGCCTTCCGACTGTCGTGTCTGCGACGCGCCAATGCTGGGTCTGCGGCCCGTGCGGATTTGCGATGCGTGTGTGGCGCGGGTGCGTTCGCAGGCCTCTGCGGCTGAGAATCTCTGTACCCGATGCGGTGAGGCGCTGGGGATGGAGTCGGCGCGCTTCGCCGCTGCGCTGGGTGCGCAGGAGTGCACGCCCTGCCGGATCTCTCCACCGGCCTTTGCCAAAGCCGTCGCTTTTGGCTCCTATGACAGTGAAATGCGCGAGATGCTGCACGCCCTGAAGTTCGACGGTATGCACCGCGTGGCCCATCACGTCCTCGGCGACTGGATGGCTGAGGCCATGCTGGCCTTGGAAGCGCACGTCGCCGGTCCGCTGGTGGTTGTGCCGGTGCCGCTCTTCCGCGACCGCGAACGAGCCCGCGGGTTCAATCAGGCGACGCTGCTGGCCGAATCAGCGCTTGCGCGGCTGCATACCCTGCGCCCGGAGTGGAAGCTGACGCTGCAGCCGGACGCGTTGCGGCGTGTACGGGACACCAAAGCGTTGTTCGCCCTCGCGCCGGATCAGCGGCGCCGGAGCCTTCTGGGCGCCTTCCGCATCGGCGATCCCAAGGCGGTCCAGGGATGGGAGGTGCTGCTGGTCGACGACATCTTCACAACCGGGGCCACGGTGGATGCGTGTGCACGAGTGTTGCTGCGCGCCGGCGCGGTGAAGGTTTGGGTGGCCACGGTGGCGCGTGCTCAGCCAGAGAGTGCACGCGCTGCCGAGGAGAGTGTGGCGCGGTGGGATGCGGTAGGTGGAGAAGACGCGTTGGTGAGCTAAATGCCAGCCGCGCAGGGAGTCTAAGAAGCAACGGACGACGACGAGGGCGACGGACAACAGGAGTCGGAGGCGGAATGCAGGTCGGGCAGGCGAGATCCAAGCGGGGCGGCAACGGCAAGGTCCACCACACCACACACCCCGCGCCGGGTACGGCGCGGATGGAAGCCATCGAGATTCGGGCGGGCGTCTTTCGGCAGCCCGCCATGCAGACACCGGTGCTGGTGCTGAATGCCAGCTACGAGCCGATCAATATCTGCGGCGCGCGCCGGGCACTGGTGCTGGTGCTGAAAGGCGTGGCCCGCACCGAGGAAGAGCAGGGCACCACCCTGCGTTCGCACCGCGCCTCCATGCAGATGCCCAGCGTCATTCGCCTGCTGGAATACCGGCGCATCCCGCACCAGACCCGCGCGCTGAGCCGCAAGAACATCCTGCTGCGCGACCGCAACACTTGCCAGTACTGCCAGGTGGTCTTGCCCGCCGCGGAGCTGACGTTGGACCACGTGCTGCCGCGCTCACGCGGTGGCCAATCCACCTGGGAGAACCTCGTTGCGTGCTGCAAGGGATGCAATCGCCGCAAAGGCAATCACCTGCTGCATGAACTGTCGGAGATGCGTCTGCTGCGCGAACCCCGGCCCTTCACGCTGCACACGTCCCGCCACATCATGCGCATGATCGGCTCAGCGGACGCAAACTGGCGCAAGTATCTGTACTTTGAAAGCGAGCCGGCTGCGTAAAACTCAGGCCGCGGCAGCGAACCTTTCAGGCAGTTGCCGCGCCTACAATTTTCTGGGCTGCACCTAAAGTAAGCGGCTGCCGCAGCGGCTCCATCAAGGCGGCTATTGCCGTGTCCTTCCCACAGCCAAGCACGGCAGCAACCTTGTCACCCTTGATGTAGTAGGCAAGAAACGTAAGCTTTTCTGGATCTCCCTCGATCTCGATTCGCTCCCACGAGTCCGCATGACCGGCGTAGTTGAAACGCTTGCCGAAGTGCGTCGTCCAGAAGAGCGGCACCCCCCTAAACGGGTACGCCGGCCCATGCGCATTGCCTGTGGCATAGGCGAACATGGCCTCGGCGGCGGTGCGGCCATGCTGCTGCGCAAGTCGCCAGTGCTCGATGCGCGTGCCATCGACCGAAGCGATATCGCCTGCGGCCCAGACATTGGGCGCGAGCCGCAGATTACGGCCCACCGCGAAGCCGCCGCGCTCGCCCGTAGACAGGTCCGGAGCGTAACCGAGGACCGGCTCCACGCCCACAGCCACGATGACGAGGTCCCCCGGAATGTCAGCACCGGATGCAAGCGTCACCGCCACGGGCGTGATGGCGCTGACCTCCTCTTCGGCGTGCAGAGTCACGCCCTGGCTGCGGTGTAGATTCAGCAGCGCGTGGGCGATTGGCTCGCCGAACTTCTTCGCGAAGGGCAGCTTGCTACGTGCGATTACGGTGACGTGCAGACCGCGCTGGCGCAGGGCACTGGCAGCCTCAAAGGCGATAAAGCTGTCGCCAATCAGCACGGCGCGCGCCCTCTCGCGGAGGTAGGGCTCCATGCGCTGCAGGTCATTCGTATGGCGGATGCTGAACACGTGCGGGAGCTCTGCGCCGGGCACTTTCAGCTGCTTCGGCGTGCCTCCGGTGGCGAGCAGCAGGGCGTCATAAGGGACTGTTTCGCCACTCGACAGCGACAGGCTGCGGTCTTCGCGATGCAGCGCCGTCACGGAGGCATGAATGTGCTCGAAGATCGGCGGCGTTGGCTCCGCGGCGTCCTTCGCTGGCTGCAGCAGCGGCAGCTTGTCCAGCGGCACCTTGCCGGCAAGCGAATTCTTGGTCAGCTGCGTGCGATCGACCGGTTCCTCCGCCTCGGGTTCGATCACCGTGAGCTTTCCCGCGAAGCCGGCATCGCGCAGGTAGCAAGGGGCAGCCGCGGTAGCCGCGCCGCCGCCGGCGAAGACGAGGTTTTTACCTAGGCCTGTAGGCACCGACGGGACCACGGGAAGCGGCGTTGGGTCGACAAAGATCGCGTCGCCTTCCAGCCGAAACGGGTAGCGCTTCAGGTCGCGCAGCGGCGGCGGCTCCAGCACGGCGCCGGTCTCGAGCGCGAAAGTGCCCGTGTGGAAGGGGCATACCAGACGGCCGTTGCACACAGCGCCTTTTTCCAGCGGCGCCTTGGCATGCGGGCACTCGGCTTCCACGGCAAAGAGCGTCGGTTGGCCCGTGACGCTGTCCCCGAGGCGCACGAGCAGGACCTTTGTCTCGCCGCCTTGGCCAGAGAGCAGAGTCACGGTCTTCTTGGAGTGGGCGGGCAGTTCGGCGAGCGAAAGGGCGTGCTGGTCGGGCATTCGGGGGTAACTCCTTACGGCTATTCCGGATGCATTCATTGGCGTCCCTCGGTTCCGTCGGTTGTGATCCGATCACTCGGACGCCGCGCCTTCCTGTCCTCTTGGACTTTGTCGGCGCGAGGTGAAAGCAGGTGGGGACGTACTCTCTTCCTCCGTCTTTGCATCCATCTTGCGTATGGTTTTGCGATGATGAACGGAACGGGTCTGCCCTTTGCGCTCGAGGTTGGAGAGCGGTTCACCGAGTGGCTTCGCGCTTTGCCCAAGGGCAAAGCATCGCGGTTGTACATCGTCTGCGACTTTGATGGCGATGGATTGCCTGCCGGCGCTCTGCTCTTGCGAGCGCTCTTGGCGGCTGGCTATGACGCTGCGGTGGAGTCCCGCCGCAAAGGGGAGTCCGCCTGGGGCGAGGAGATTGGCGAACGCCTTCGCCAGCGAGCGGCCGAGGGGGGCACACCGCGGCCGGGCATCGACGCGTTGATCGTAGCCGACCTTGGCAGTCGCGATGGCGTGCTCCTGCGCGACGCGGGGGGGCAGCCGGTGCCCACCCTGCTGATCGACCACCACCAGCCCATCGGACAGCCGGAGGGCTCGACGCTCATCACGGCCTATGGCACGGGCGATCCCGCTGGCGATGGCAAGGATGTTGCGACGACCGGCTTGCTGGCCTGGTGGTGCGCGCTGGCGCTGGTCGGCGAGTCGAAGGCCGCGGAATGGCTGTGGTTAGCCGGGATCTCCATCCAAAGTGACCTTGGCGACAAGGCTCCGTTCGAAGAACTCAGAGAAGCCAAAGCCCGGTTCGGTGGCGGCGCTCTGCGCGACGCGACCAGCCTGCTGAACGCACCGCGCCGCACCGCTGCGGGGCGCGCGGATGCCGCACTCGCTTTGCTGCTCAAGGCGACTGGCCCAAAGGACGTGATCAGCGGCGCCTACCCCGAAATTGCGGAACTGCTGCGTGCCAAAGAAGAGGTTGGCGAGGCCCTTGCGGTGGCGCGGAAGCAGCCTCCCCGCTTCTCCAAATCCGTGCGCGAGGAGCTCGGCGCGGACCTCGTCGCCATCCGCATGCACACGGCGTGCCAGGTGCACCCGTTGGTCGCGCAGCAATGGCGAGGACGCTTCGCCAAAAGCGTCGTCTTCGGGGTGAATACGGGCTACCGGCCGGGTTGGGTCACCTTCTCCGGCCGCGCGCCCGCGGGAGTGAATCTGATTGACTTTCTGTCGCGGCATCGGCCGCCGGAGGCCGACAACAGCTACGGTCTTGGGCATAACCAGGCAAGCGGCGGCGCGCTGCCGGTCGCAGTCTGGAATCGCTGGATCCAGGAGATCGGCTTTGGCGCTGAGATGGTAGTCAATGAGGTCGCAACAGGGACGGCAGAGGTGGGCAGGTAATGGCAACTAAAACAGCGAAGACAGCGAAGGCGCCCAAAGCGGCCCCAAGAGGTGTGGCTGCGGGCAAGGGGCAAAGGGCAGAAGCTGCGACCGCCGTGCAGAACGAAGCGACAAGCATTAGCGCGAAAGCGACGGGATCTCTTCTGAAGAAGTCTGCTGGCAAGAAATCCGCCAAGAAGAAAGCCAAGGCGAAACCAGCCACCAAGAAAGACATCGCCGACGCGGAACTCGAGCGCATGCTCGCCACACCCATGTCCCAGTGCGATGCCGTGGACGGCCTACCACAGCTTGTCTTTCCGGCGGACGCCATGCGGCTCGGCTTCCCCGTAAAGGTGATGGGCCAGGGGGGCCTGAAGACCAGCGACACGCGCCGCTGGCAAGCCAACCCCCATTTGCGGGTGTCGCTGGGCTACCTGTGCGAGGTGATCGGCTACCTGCGCAAACATGCCATCCATATGTACCGCATGGGCTCAGACCTGGCGCCCTATGCCACGCACCCGGACATGCCGCAGTTCCACAACATGGTGAAGGAATCGGCCAGTGATCTGGCGCGTTTTGGCCGTGTCGCGCGTGAAGCTGACGTACGTCTCAGCTTCCACCCCTCGCAGTTCATCGTGCTGAACAGCGAGAACGAAAAGCTCACCGTGAAAAGCATGTGGGATCTGGATTCACAAGCCGAGATGCTTGACCTGATGGAGTGCGGCCCCGAAGCCGTCATGGTTATTCATGTGGGCGGGGCCTATGGCGATCGCGAGAGTGGCTGGCGCCGATGGGCGGAGACCTGGAAGCGTTTGGGTGAGCCGGTGCGGCGTCGGCTCGTGCTGGAGAACGACGACATCCGCTTCTCCTCCGCTGATGTGCTGAAAGTCCATGAAGCCACGGGTGTGAAGTGTGTCTTTGATTACCAGCACCACTGGTGTTTCAACCCCGAAGGTCTGCCTATGGTCGACACGCTCGAGAGGTTCTGCGCCACTTGGCCGGCGGGCGTGCGGCCCAAGATGCACTTCAGTTGCGCCCGCACAGAGATGCGCGAGATCAAGCGTAAAAATCGCAAAACGGGCAAGATCGAACAGGTACTGCAACCGCCCATCTGGACCGGCCACGCCGACTACAACAACCCGTTCGAAACCATCACCTTTCTGCGCTCCATCCAGCACATTGACACGGACGTGATGCTGGAGTCGAAGGCAAAGGATCTTAGCCTCATTCGGCTACGCAACGACATCGCCAGATTCGCCCCTGAACTTGCCGCCCGCTACGCCGTGGACGCCCAACAGGCAGCGGAAGACGTGGATGAGCTAGTGGAGAGCGAAGAGGACGCGGAGGCGCTAGTGGAGGACTAGCTTTCTCGGCAGCGTCCTCCGCAACGCTTACATTTTGGTCAGTTTTCCTGATGCCAGCCCGCTACTTGTGTGCCGTGGCAGCTGTACGCTTCGGAATCCGGGTCACCGAGCCATCAGGCATCACGATGTACTTATCGCCGGTTACCTGCTCGACATACGAGTTCTTGGAACCGGGAACGATCGTCACCTCACGGGGCTCGGTCTGTCCGGGCGTCGTGAGGATGAAGTGCTTACCATCGCCGGTATCCTGCACCAGCGGCTTCGTTGAGCTTGGCGGCGGGGGCGCTGCGGCCGCGGCCGCCACGAGCGTGGCCGAAGGCGGTCCCGTTGGGGCGCTGCCGGTGAAGGCTTCAATGCGTCCTGTCTGGCGGAAGTGGACATACTCCGGCCCCTTGATGCCTGCCACGCACTGCGCGTAGGCATCGGTCCCTACCTGCTGGCTGGTGGCGGTGGTGCTGGCGACGTTGTCGCTGTTGCGTTCCGTGCGCTGTGTGGCGCCTGTGGCGGCGGCAGTCTCCGCGCCGTTGTTGTTGTGGTAGCCCCACCACCCTCCCCGGCCGCGACTGATGGCGCTAGTCGCCGCACCCGTAACGCCGGTGACGGCACCCTGCTTCATCTTGTCGTTGTCCTGGCCATGCTCGCGCTTGTGCAGGGTGTCCTGCTCGTCCGCCAGTTGACCAGTCGCCTGCCCACGGCAGGTGGAGATCTGTTCAGGGGTGATCGGCATCATCTCCATCGTGATGCCGTCAGCAGGCGCAGGGGCCGCGGCCTGCTGCGCAGAAAGAAGAGCGGGAGAGAGGGAGCACAAGCCTGTGCCGAGAAGAAGCAGACTGCGGTTCTGCAGGGGGCCATGATCGTTGCTCCTTAAGGGAAATCACGATACGACGCGCGGTGAGCTGGATGGGGAAACGAGCCAAGGTTAGGCCCCGCTCTGCGAAAGGGCAACCGGAAAGCGAGTTCCGTCGTCAGCAGCCGACAAGCCGCGCGGCTGGCACTGAAGCGGGGTTCGCCCAAGGTGAGCTCCCGCCGGCATGCTGGCGTCCTCGCACAGAGATACCGAAGAGATTGTCGGCGCAGCTATCTCCTTGCGGGTTGATGAAGCTTGCGTACGGGTTGCGGGCTCCGCGCCGGTGCACCGCCGCTCAACTGCTTGCGCACGCACACGGTGTACGCATTCAGAAATCCTTCACGCAGGTTGTCATACTCCGCAACGGTCGTGAACTTGCGTTGTGTCTCTGGCGCGTTCAGGAAATAGGCCGTTGTCGCCACACGCCGTAAGTTATCGAAGAAGAGATAAATGCCGAGCACCTTGCCATCGAGTGCTTTGCGATCGAAGCCATAGATCTCAAAACCGTTCAACGTGGGCTTTAACGTCAGGTTGCGTTCCGTGTCCTCGCCCTTGGCATGGATCGCGTCGAACTCGCTGATCAGGTCAGCCTTTTCCGCAAGGTAGGTGGATGCGGGCAGCAACTCCACCTTCACGTTGGCAAAGGGCGCAGAGCCCGTAAACCCGTAGGCGGAGATGAGGCCATCCATCAGCTTTACCTCTTTGCGCCCGGTCAGAGTCAGGGCTGCGCGGGTCATCGGGGCCTGCGGCAGCGAGGTGTACTGCAGCAGATTTGGGCCGATCGGCAGCTTGCAGCTGACGTAGGCCTTCAACGCCGCGGGCACAGGCCGTGAGGCTGCCGGTGCAGATACGGAGTCCCCTTGACCCGGTGCATTCGGAAGCGCAGTCTGCGCGCAGACCGGGGAGCAGAGGAGGGCAAGCAGCAAGAAACGGTGCAGGGCAGACGGCATACCGAAAAGGGTACCGCAGCGGCCATACCTCTGGCGGTTAGAGCCGCGGCTACTGTGGCTCCGGGCGCTAGGGCTGTGGTTTCGGCGTTGTTGTCGGCTTCGACGAGGTATCCGGCTTCTCTACCTCGGAGGGGATATTTTGCCCGTCATACAGAATCGTCACGCTCGTGTGGTACTGCTTGTAGTCCGTGTAGCGCACGGTAGCCCGTAGGTGCGCGTCCTGCGCAAGCGCGCCTTGCTGCGCTGGGAAATGCAGAATGCCCTCAGCGCGCGTGTACGTGGGAAACCAGTACTTCCCATCGATCTGCTGGTAGTACGTCGTAAATGGCGGCGAAAGATCCGCGTGGCTGGGCCGGGTGTCCTGCGGCACATTCAGACCATTTACCAACACGATCTGCAGGTCCTGCTGGTCCGCCCAGACCTTGCCTTGGAAGTAGCGGTGACTCTTCACCAGCTGCTTCGGGGCAACATCGAAAACATAGGTATTCAGGTCGTCGACCTTTTGTTTGCCGAGGTACGTCAGGTTGTACTCGGGCAGCTGCGCCGTAGTCAGGATGAAGGGCAGTCGCTGCTTGATGTCGTTGACATCGTTCTCAGTAAGGATGATGTCCTTCAGCGTGTTGCCCGGCGCGAAGACGACATGCTCTACCCGATGGTTCGCGTTGTCATAGGTAACATCGGTCACCTCCTGCCACTCCCCATCTGGACGATGGGTGTCGTCATTGATGGTGTTCATCTTCACGGTCTGTCGGAAGGTGTAGCGGTCCCGTGCGTGCTCAAACGCGGCCTCTTTCGCGCCCATCCGCTCGATAATCTGCGCCACCGTGATGCCGGTAGGTTGTGTGTTTTCGAGCGGCCCGAAACCAGCGATGTTGGAGGGCGTGGCGGGGGTTTCCTGCGCGTGGAGCACAGCAGCGAGGGAAAGCGCGAGGAGGAGCATAAGGCTGAGAGAACGGAATCGCATGGCGCTACAGGAGTAGACGCCGCGGAACAGCGAAAGGCTGCGAGGCGCGATACTGGACGCATGAGCTTTGGCAGAAGCAGGACGGCGAAGCCCCCGCTGGACGAGGGCGGGCTGCTGGAGTACGCCGTCAAGTCGCTCGCCAGCCGCATGAAGAGCGAGCGCGACCTGCGCCGCCTAATGGCGCAGCGGGCCACCCCGGGCGAGGAGGGCAGCCAGGCCATCGATGCCGTCATGGTGAAGCTGCGCGAGCTGGGCTACCTCAGCGATGAGCGTTTCGCCGCCGACTACACACGGCTGCGGCAGGAAAATGAGAAGTTTGGCCGCCGCCGTGTGCAGCAGGGCCTCATGCAGAAGGGCGTGGCTTCGACCCTAGTAAACGAGGCGGTAGGCAAGGCCTACGAAGAGGTGGATGAGGTTGCGTTGGCCCGCAGCTACGCCGAACGCAAGCGCATGCGCAAGCCGGAGAACGAGAAGGAGACCGCACGCGCCATGCGTCGGCTGATGGCCGCAGGCTTTTCGTCGAAGGCGATCTGGGCGGTGCTGCGGAGTTGGGGAAAAGCGGTCGATGAGGTGGACATTGCGGCAGACGAGGACTGAGTGAGCTCGCCGGGGGCCGCGAAAAGCTTACGGCGAGTGCCGGGCAGCGAGTACTTCGTGGGCATTAAGCGCTTCGTCGGCATTGATTGGTCGGGTCGCATCGATGCCGCGGGGCAGCGGCGTCATATCTGGGCGGGGCTTTGGACGATCTCCGCAAGCGGCAAGATCAAAGTGCAGCTCGAAGCCGGACGCACGCGCGCCGAGATGGCCGCTTGGTTGTTGAAACTGGCCGAAGAGACGCCGCGGATGGTTGTTGGCATCGATTGCTGCTTCAGCTTTCCGGCCTGGTTTCTGTTGGAGCTGGGCTGTGATGATGTGTTCAGTTTTTGGCGCACCGCCGTCGATGGCAAAGGGGAGCAATGGCTGACGCGGCACAAGGGCGACTCTCCGGAGGATGCCGCACGCGATGTGCGCTTCTGGGGCGCGCCGCACAAGCGCCCGCCCGTGTTCTCGGGTGAGGGCCTGCGCAGCATGTTCCGCTACACCGACTACGAGAACAAGATCGCCCAGGCGCTCGCCGGTGGTGACGAGGAACGCGCGGCGAAGATGAAGGGCATCACGCCCAAGTCGCCCTTCCAGATCGGCGGCTCGGGCAGCGTGGGCACGGGCTCGCTGCGGGCCATGCCCATGCTGTTGGCGCTGCACGAGGCAGGCTGGCGCGTGTGGCCGTTTCAGGATGCTGCCTTGCGCGTTGATGCGGCGCAGCCCAGGCCCTTGCTCGTGGAGATGTACACCCGCCTGATGACGGGCGCCGTGGCCAAGAGCAATGCCCAGGCGCGCAAGCAGTATCTTGCGCTGCGGCGACGCGAAGACCCGCTATTTGCGCACGTGGGACGCGCGGTGTTGCGGAAGGCCGAGGGGTCGGAGGATGCCTTCGATGCCTTGGTAAGCACGCTGGAGATGGTGCGGTACGCCGGGGAGTTTCCGGCACTCCGCGCCACGAGGGATGCGGGTCTTCGGCTGGAAGGAATTACGTGGCGGCCAGGGGTGGACCACCTCGGCTGACCGGCGCACCGCACTGCTAAAATGATCGTCTATGCGTCCTTTGTCCGGCAACCAGATTCGCGAAGATTTCCTGCGTTTTTTTGAAGGCAAAGAGCACCGTCGCGTGCACTCGTCTTCGCTCCTGCCGACCAATGATCCGACCCTGCTGTTCACCAATGCAGGCATGAATCAATTTAAGGATGTATTTCTGGGCGCGGAGCGACGCGACTACACGCGCGCGGCCTCGTCGCAGAAGTGTGTGCGTGCGGGCGGCAAGCATAACGACCTCGAAAACGTTGGTTTCACGCGGCGTCACCACACGTTTTTCGAGATGCTCGGCAACTTCAGCTTTGGGGCTTACTTCAAGCGGGATGCCATCGCGTACGCGTGGGAGTTGCTGACCTCTGACAAGTGGTTTGGCATCGATACCTCAAAGCTTTACGTGACGATTTTCGAAGGCAATGAGAGCGTGCCGCGCGACGATGAAGCGGAGGCTTTCTGGATCGAGATCGGCGTGCCGAAGGCACGCATCTTCGGCATGCCAGCAAAGGATAACTTCTGGCAGATGGGCGACACCGGACCCTGCGGTCCGTGCTCTGAGATCTTCTACGACCTGGGGCTCGCCGCCGCTGAGATAACCGGCGAAGACAAGCCTTTCCCGCAAGACGACCAGCGTTATGTCGAGATCTGGAACCTTGTCTTCATGCAGTTTGATCGCGCCAGCGATGGGACGCTGACGCCGTTGCCCAAGCCCTCCATCGACACGGGCATGGGGCTTGAGCGCATCGCGGCGGTCTTGCAGGGCAAGCTTTCCAACTATGAGAGTGATCTGTTTACGCCGTTGCTGGCAGCTGCGGCGCGACTGACTGGCTTCGGCGAGGGAGAGTCAGTTGTCGACCGAATCAGCGAGTTAGCCCTGAGCGACGAGAAGAGTGCAGCTTCGCTGCGCATCATCGCCGATCATGCCCGTGCTGCCACGTTTCTCATCGCCGACGGCCTTCTGCCCTCGAACGAACACCGCGGCTATGTGCTGCGCAAAATTTTGCGCCGTGGAATACGCCACGGCCGCTTGCTCGGGCAGGAGAAGCCCTTCATGCACGACATGGTCTTTGCGGTGCGTGACGAGATGCAGTCTGCTTATCCGGAGTTGAAGGAGGTGGCGGAGCGCGTCAGCAAGGTGGTGCTGGCGGAAGAGCAGCAGTTTGCACGGACACTGGAGCTTGGTCTCCGCCAAATGGATGAAGAAGTGCTTCGATCTGGCCGTGAGTCCTTTCGGCTGTATGAAACCTTCGGCATGCCCATGGATTTCATGATCGATGCCGCCCGTGATGCGGGCATCGCCTTTGACACCGAGGGCTTCGAGCGCGCCATGCAGGAAGAGCAAGCCCGTGCCCGCGCCTCCTGGAAGGGCGGTTCGCAGAAGTCCGCAGCACCCGTCTATCGCGAGCTGCCCAAGACCGAGTTCGTCGGCTACGGAGCGACACGGCTTGATGGCGCCCGCGTGCTCGCGCTCGTGAAGGATGGCATCGGCGCGAACGAACTCAAGCCCGGGGAGACCGGTGAGGTTGTGCTCGACGCGACCAGCTTTTACGCGGACTCCGGCGGGCAGGTGGGCGACGTGGGCTGGCTGTATGCAAGTGATCACAGCACGGCTGTAGCCGATGTCACCGGTTGCAAGAAGCCCGTGCAGGGCGTCTTCGCACATCAGGTCGTGGCCAAACACACCATCGCTGTTGGCGACACCCTGGACACGGTCGTCAACGCCGGCGTTCGCCATGCGACCACGCGCAACCACACCGGCACGCACCTCGTGCACGCAGCGTTGCGTGAGGTATTGGGACGGCACGTAAAGCAGGCCGGCTCGCTGAATGATGCGACGCGGCTGCGCTTTGACTTCAATCACTTTGCCGGTGTCGCGCCGGAAGAACTGGAAGAGATCGAGAGCCTCGCCAATGCGCAGGTGCTCGCGAATGCACCCGTGGAGACCATGGTGGAGGTGCCCATCGATGTCGCCGTGCATGAACTCGGTGCTACCGCGCTGTTCGGCGAAAAGTACGGCGAGTTCGTGCGCGTGGTGAAGATCAGTGATTTTTCAACCGAGCTCTGCGGCGGCATCCATACGGCGGCTACCGGGGAGATCGGCTTGCTCAAGCTCCTCGGCGAAAGCTCGGTTTCAAGCGGCGTGCGGCGCGTGGAAGCAGTCACTGGCACCGGGTCTTTGCAGCTCTTTCGGCGCGATGCGGATGTGGCGCGCGTGGCCGGGCAGCTTGTCGGGGGAGACCTGAGTGCGGAGACGTTGCAGGCCCGGCTCGCGCAAAGCGACGAAGAGCTCAAGAAGCTGCGCCGCGAGCTGGAGCAGATGCGCATGAAGTCCGCGTCGGCGGCGACAGCCGATGCGGCCTCGAGCGCGGTGGAGGTGAAGGGCGTCAAGGTGCTGGCGCTCCGTGTCGACGCTCTTGACAAGAGCCAAATGCGCAACCTCGTGGATGAGCTGCGCGGCAAGCTGGGCTCGGGCGTGGTGGTGCTGGGCGCAGCCACGGCGGAGGGCAAGGTCTCGCTGATCGCCGGCGTTACCAAGGACCTCACAAGCCGTGTGCAGGCGGGAAAGGTTGTCGGGGCAATTGCGGCGAAGGTGGGTGGCAAGGGCGGTGGCCGGCCGGATCTCGCCGAGGCCGGCGGCTCAGATGCCGCGGCGCTGGATACCGCGTTGGCGGCGGCGCCGGGTGTGGTGGGCGAACTGCTCGGCTAGTGCGGCCCCTGCCGGCAGCCGGGGTGCCCGGCTGAGTACCCACGCCCGATTTGGGGGGCGGAACGCACAGGCCGAGCGCCTAGACTTAGAGGGTGATGACGGGTCCGCGACGGAGTTTGCCTGAAGTTCGGAGGAGCCGTCGCTCCCCCTGCGTCGTAAGCGCGCTGGTCGCGCTGGGCTTCTGCTTTCGGGCGTTTGCCGCTCCCGCACATTCCCCAAAAACAGACGCCTGGCAGGCCGCCCTGGCGGCCCGGGCCAGCTTTGAGGCCGAGCCCAAAGCGGAGCATTCGCGTGCCGAGTTCACGCAGGTCCTGGACGATTTCCGGGCGGTTTACCACGGGAACCCGACCGATCTTCATGCCGCCCGTGCAGCGAACGCGGTCGCCGGGTTATTAGCCGAGCAGGGCCGTGAGCTCGATGACCCGAAGAGCCTGCGCGCGGCAGCCGGGCAGTATGAGTTTGTCGCGGCGGCTTACCCGACGAGCAGTCTGGCAACGCCGGCGCTGGAACAGGCTTTCGTCCTGCTGAAGACCGCCGGCGTGGACGACTCGGCGGAGGCTGCCCGGGTGCGTCGGCTGCTGACGGAGCGTGGTGTACGTAGTCCGGAGGCCGCGGTCACAACCTCTCTCCCGGGTGCGGGGACCACCAATCTCGCCACGTCGGTGAGGCCCGCACGCAAACAGCCTCCGATCGCCATACCAGAGGATGGGAACGGATCGGCCGCTGCGCCGGTCACCGTTTCGGCAGACCAGCCACACTACGTCAAGCCTTCCACGCGCGTGCGCACTCCAGCCACACCTGCTCCGGATGCCGAGGTCGCGCAGCTGCCGGACAGCGTGGCACCGCCGTCCCCCGCAGCGGCCCGGGGCTCCGCGGGGTCGCCCGCGCCAGCGGTGGTGACGGGGATCCGGCACTGGTCCACGGCAAGCTATACGCGGGTGGCCATCGATCTTGGCGGGGAGGTGGAGTTCCAGGCGGCGCGGACAGAGCACCCGGATCGCATCTTCTTCGACCTGCACGGGGCGAAGCTGGCCGCGGGTTTGGCGGGCAAGAGTTTTGCGATCAACGACGATGGTTTCCTGAAGAACATCCGCGCCGGCCAGGCCGGCAGCGACGTGACCCGCATCGTGCTGGATGTACAGCCGGTAGCGGAGTACTCGGCCTTTCTTCTGCCCAATCCATACCGTCTTATCATCGACATTCATGGCCGGTCCGGGCAGGAAGAACGGCCCGTCGCCGCCAACTCCTCGAATTCCTCGATCTCTGCGACGCGCCAGACCATCGCGACGCAATCCAGCCAAACTGCCGTGACGCCCGCTCCAGCACCCATCACGCGCACTGAGCCGTCTGCGTCGAATACGCCGGGAGCGGCCTCGAGCCTACCGCCCATGCCGGTCACCGACGGCAGCGCCAGCTTCGGTCTGCCGTCCCGGCGGGACGCAACGGTCGCGGTGGCCGCGGGTGGCACCAGCAGTGCGGTCGCTCGCCCGCGCGTGGTGGTCTCGGCCAGACCCACCGAGGCTAAACCCGTGCCCAACTCGGTGAGCACATCCGTGCCAGCGGGCAGCCGCGAGGTGGCTGCGGTCAGCGAGGGCCCAGGCGTGATCGCCGCCACGCCGCAGCCAACGTCACAGCCCGTGGTGCAGCGCGCCGCACGCACAGCGGGGCGCGGCACGAAGAGTCCCAGGCCAGTCGTTGCGCCGGCCTCGCCAGTTGATGCCGCGCCGCCCACCGCCGACGGCCAGAGCACGCTGATGCGGGCGCTGGGACTAAAGATTGGTCGTATCGTCATCGACGCCGGCCACGGGGGGCACGACTCCGGCACGCTTGGCCCTGACGGCATCGAGGAAAAGGACGTGGTGCTGGATGTGGCACTGCGGCTCGGCAAGCTGCTGCATGATCGGCTGGGCGCGGAGGTGGTCTACACCCGGGCCGACGATACGTTTGTGCCACTTGAGACGCGCACGGCGATCGCCAACAAGGCGCAGGCGGACCTGTTCATCAGCGTGCATGCGAACAGTTCGCAGGACGCCGACGCCCGCGGCGTGGAGGTCTACTACCTGAACTTCACCTCGGACCCGGAGGCGATGGGGGTTGCCAGCCGCGAGAACGCCGTGAGTTCGCAGCGGGTAAACCAGCTCAGTGACCTGGTGAAAAAGATAGCCCTGAAGGACAAGATCGATGAAAGCCGCGAGCTGGCCGCCGATGTCGATCAATCGCTTTATACAGGTTTGAAAAAGGGAAATGGCGGGCTGAAGGATCGCGGCGTCAAGAAGGCGCCCTTTGTCGTGCTGATTGGGGCGAATATGCCTTCAATCCTGGCCGAAATAAGTTTTGTGACCAATCCCACCGATGCCGCGGAGCTGCTGGAGCCGGAGTACCGGGAGCGTGTGGCGGAGAGTCTGTATGGCGGCGTGGCGCGCTATGCCGATACGGTCAACGGCCCTAAACCAAGGGCACGGACGACCGAACGGGCGGAGCGCTAGATCGCCCTCGAGCGCACACCCGCATAGGGAGGGTTTCCTGCACGATGGCCACCGGGGAGGCTCTGCGACCTTTTGCCCGAAGATGTAGTCTCACCCTGTATGCGCCTTCGCTTCGGTCCTGCTTTGAGCTTGCTGGCTGCGACGCTCACCTTCTCCTCGCTCGCTCAAACCACGACAGCCGCTCGTCCTTCCACGCAGACCGCCGTAGCGTTGCATCCGGATCTTCTGCCGGGCAGCTTTGCCGGCTGGCGGGCAACCACGCTGCCTGGTGGTACGTCCGGCTCCCAGGGTGTTTCTGGAGCTGCACCGGCGACATCATCCGTGCCTCAGCCGCGGTTCCTGGCAGATGTGAACAGGGACGCTCTCGAGGAGTGCGGACCATTAACGTCTGTGGCCGTGAGCTACACGCATGATGGGGCGAGTTCGCCTTCGTTGCAGGTGACCGCGATCGACTTCAAGGATGCGTCCGGTGCCACCGCTGCCTTTGCTGTTCTTGATCAGCCAGACTTGCACGAATTGAAGCACCTGGGCGCGCGTGCCGCCGCTGGTGAAGGTGCTGTTCTGTTGATGACCGGTACGGAGGTGGCCGTGGCTTACCCTGCGACCGCAGCTGACTCACCGGCGCTGCAGGCCATGGTGGAGTCCATGCCGAAGCCGGTTGGCAGCCGCGCATTGAAGCCACTATTGCCCACAATCCTGCCTGGCCGCGGCCTTGCCGAGGGTAGCACGCGATACGCGTTGGGCGAGCGTAGCTACATGGCTTCGGGCGGTGTATTGCCCGCCGCAGGCCTGGGCTGGGATAAGGATGCGGAGGCCGTTACCGCGAAGTACAACGATCGTCGCGGTGCTGAAACCCTGACCCTTTTGCTGTACCCCACACCCACCATCGCCGGGCCTCAGCTGCGCGCCATTCAGGCGCAGCTCCCGGGGCTTGGCCCCAGCTTCGTTCATGCCTTTGCGCGCCGCGAAGGCGCGCTGATCGTCATCGCCAGTGGCAGCTTCACCGCTGACGCAGCGCAGGCTTTGGCCGAAAACACCCACATGCACCAGATTGCGAGCACCGATAAGGCTATGCCTACGCCGGAGGTGGTCGAGACGCGCCAGACCTTTGGCACGCTGGCCAACACGATCATCCTTTCGGGTATCCTGTGCGCGGCGGCGCTGTTCATTGGCATCTTCCTGGGTGGTGGTCGAGCGCTCATCCGCATTCTGCAGGGCAAGCCCGCTGCTACCGAAGCCGAGTTTCTCAGCCTTCACCTCGACCCGCAGAACCCCCTGCCGCGCTTCGCCTCTGCAGAGCCCGCCGACCCCGCCTGAGCGCGCCCTCGCTTTCCATTCCGGGGTCTTCCCGGTAGAATCGCGAGGGAGACGCCGACGTAGCTCAGTTGGTAGAGCAGCTGATTCGTAATCAGCAGGTCAACGGTTCAAGTCCGTTCGTCGGCTCCAGCACCTCACTACCCGAATTTCATCTATCGCATGTGAACTCGGCCACGGCCCGGGTTTCCCTGCGTGACGTTCTACGTGAGGCGCTTTCGCAGCGCACTCGCGATGTCGAGTCAGTCGCCTGGCCTGACCTGGGTGACTGACTGGCACTTGATCCCCTGGAATACTGCCATCTGCCACGTCTGTTGGCGCACTCGCCTTCAATCGCTTGCGACACTGTGCAGCCTTGCATCAGGAGCGTGGACAGCTTCAAAAGCGGGATCTCTTCGGTCCGGCGCATACATCCCCACGGGCATCACAGACGGAGAGGGATAGCAATGAAGCGTCCGAGATCGATTGCGCGTGGTGTGCTGACGGGCTCGGTAGCCGGGCTGGTAGGCTGCCTGGCTATGGCAGGATTTCAAGAACTCGTGGTGCGTGCCTCCACGCATGGCAACGATGTGGATCATGGACAGCACGCACCTTCATCAGCCGAGGAGAGCACCACGGAGAAGGCCGCGCGAAGCGTGGCTCGGCAGTTTGGGCGCCGGCTGTCCGTCGATGAAAAGCAATTAGCTGGTCGTGGCTTGCACTATGGGTTCGGCACGTTGATGGGCGCGGCCTACGGAGCGACAGCGGAGTACCTGCCCGTGCTTGGCTCCGGTGCCGGCGTCGCCTTTGGAACGGTTCTGTTTCTGAGCACGGACGAAGCCGTGTTGCCTCTGCTGAACCTCGCTTCGAAGCCTACGGAGACGCCCGCGACGGATCACCTGCTGCACTGGGCGTCGCACGTGGTGTACAGCATGGCGATGGAAACGACGCGGCGGGCGCTCACCAGGATGAGTTAGCGAGAGCCCGCACACGGCGAAGCTTCAGTTCTGCCAGCAACTCAATCCTGCCAGCGCTTGCCGTGTTCCACGCCGATGCCATGCTCATAAATCATGTTGCCGCCAAGGTGTGCCGAAAGCGAGACCACGAGTAAACCAGCGAGTCCCCAGGCCCGTGCGGCTCCCCGGGAGCCTTGCTTGCGGCGCTCGAAGAGCGATACGCCGTAAAGCGCCGTGGCCGTCACGTTCATCAGCGCGTGCACAGCGCCGATCTTGCGTGGCGCCTCGCGCTTCACCTCGGCCCAGTCATTCATGCCAGTAATGGAGGCGCCCAATGCACCGACGAGTCCTAGGACGACACACGCATCAGCAGCGAAGTCGAGCTTCTCGCTTCCAGTAACCGCGGCGAGCAGATCGAAGACGCCCGCAGCGGTCCAACTTCCAGTAGGAATGTCCGTCATGATGGAGTGCAGAGGCTCATGGAGCCACTCACCATGCAGCAGATCGCGGATGCGGGTGCCCTGCGGCCCCTCGCCGCCCAGCAGCGAGCGGATCGCCTTCTGCGCAGCGATCTCCGCCCCTTCCGAGATCCAGGTTTGTTGTTCTGCGAGCCGGGCCAGAGGGTCGGCGCTGATGGAGGGCTGGTGAGCCATGCGGGTTCCTTTACGAACGGAGATGTTCGCTAGGATGCAAGCCGCTTCCGTCACCGATGCAGAGGAGTTGTATGCGCTCCGTGCCCATGTTCACCTCATCGCAGACGCGCCTGTGGCAGCTTACGTCCCCGCGCTCCCAGCTGGTTCCGCGTAGCCCAGCGAGCGCCGTAGGTCCTCCATCACATTGCGCAGTCGGATGGCCGAGGTCTGCAGATTAGAGAGCGCGTCCTGCCAATTCTCCGCGTTGAATTGCCCCATGCGCATCTCAATCAGATTGGTGACCTGCTCCAGCTCCCCCATCGCCTCACGTACCTGGCGATTGTGGAACAGGGTGGCATCGCGGGCAGGTTCAGACTCCGAGCGACAGCCCGCTAGCAGGGTCGCGGAGGACAGGGCGGCGAGGGCAAACGTGCGACGGTCCAGGGGCCGATCCGGAGAAGGAGGCATGCCGCATACTACGCATTTTTTTCATCGCCTCGCAATAGGTTGGGCGAAGCGGTTGGGGTGAGCTCGAAGAGTCCCGGACAGACCTTCAAGAGAAAGTGCGCGAAACAGCTCTCAGCCCCTTCTGCGCTCGTGAAGCGAACGCTCATTGAGGGAGCTAGATGCCCCCTTGCGCCCCGCTGCCAAGCCTGAGAGCATGGCCGCATGGCGAAGCAGCGCGGCTACCCCGACCGCCGGGGAATGGGCGCACAGAGCGACTTTCTCTCCGAGTCGTTCGTCCCCAGCGAACAGCATCAGGAACAGCAATTGGCGATGGCGCGGACACTCATCGCCACGGGCGTCGCGCCGGAGAAGGTGGCCAGCATGCTCTCCATCCCGCTCGCCCTGCTCGGGAGCGAGTAGCCGTTGCACACTGCGGCTGAACGCCTGCAGCAGCCGGCTATTTCGGCGCTGGTCCGCGCACCACCTGTACCAGGTTTTCCGTCTTGACCTGCCGCGCGAAGGCGGCCTTCACCTCAGCTGCATCGAGCTCGACATAACGCTTCGCCGCACGCAAGGGCTCATCAAGCGGAAGCCCCAGTTGTGCCCGCGCGAGCATCCCTCCGGCAACCGCTTCTTCGCTCGATTCGCCGAGCGGAATCTGGCGCAGCAGCAGAGCTTTGGCCTGATGCAGTTCTGCGGGCGAGACCTCCTCGGTGCGCATCTGGTTTAGATCCCGCTCCACCAGGGCCCGGGCCTTCGAAACATTGGCAGGATCGCAGCCATAGTCGACGGAGTACGTGGCGCGCGTCTCCGTGGCACTCAGCCCTACATCGACGCTGTAAACCAGCCCGGCCACCTGGCGAAGGTCATGGTACAGCCGCGTCGCATAGAACCCGCCGCCGAGCACATGCGTGCCCAGCTGCAGCGGGTAGTAGTCGGGGCTGAAGCGGTTGACGTGCAGCTCTTCGGCCAACACCACCGAGTCCTGCACCTGCTGTGGATCGGGTACGGCCTGCGCAGCCGCCTTGTTGACCGGTACGGGTGGCAAGGTCGTCTCGGGCTTTGCGCCGGTCGCCTTCCACTCGCCGAACCATTGCTCGATCGTCTTCCGCGCTTCCTCTGGTGTTACATCGCCGATGACGACGATCGTGGTCAGGTCAGGGCGAATCGTCTTCGCATGATAGCTCGTCACCTCGTCAAGTGTGAGCTTGCTCACCGTACCGGGAGAGGGCTCTCTCAGCATCGGATCGCCAAGCGGCAGCAGCGCTTTCGTCATGGCGCGCGAGGTGCGGTAGCCGGGGCTTTGGATATTCCCGGCGACAAACTGCGCCGTCTGGTCCTGGGTCACTTTAAAGGCATCGGCAGGCAGAGCCGGGTGCAGTTCGTTGTCCGCGAGCAGCTGCACACCACGCGAGAAGTTCTCTTTCAGCACCGTGAGCGAAAAGCGATCGCCCGCGGCCTCGTTCGCCGCGATATCGTCCAGCGCCTTCTGGAATGCAAGCCGGTCCAGGGTGCGCGTGCCATAGGAGTAAAGCTCGTCGAGCACATCGGCGACGCCCTCCTGGCCCGGCGGCGTTTCAAGATCGGCATCATGCTTAACCGCGCCGACGACCGTGACCGTGGGGCTGGTTTTGTCTGTGCGCACGATTAGGCGTATGCCATTGGCCAGCGTGGTATCCGTGGGCGTGATGTACTCCGTCGGCGGCTTCAGCTGCTCCAGTTGCGACGCGGCCCAGGGCGGCAGCACAACGGGTTTAGTGGGGGTGGAGGTTACCTTCTCTGCACCGCCGAACCCACTCGACGCGACGGCCTGGCCCGACGGCGCGGGCTTCAGCGTTGCCGTGATGCTCGCACCTAGCAAGTACTGCTTGGCTACACGATTCACATCTGCAGTCGTAACTTTGCGGATCGCGTCCACATCCTCTTCAGGCGAGTTGCGGCCCTCAGCGGCCAGGGCGGAGGACCACTCCGTGGCCAGCCCTGGAATGGAGTTGCGCTGGAACTCGGCTTGCGCGATCTCGCTGCGCTTGGACGCTTCCACAAGCTCTTCCGGCACGCCGCTGCTCGCGTACTTCGTGAGGATGCCGCGCATCTGGTTGATGACACCGGCGGGGTCGGCCCCCGCGGGCAGCGCCACAATGCCGAAGCCCACACTGGCCTTCGGATAGCTCTCTGAGACCGAGAACTGCGCCGCCAACGCCTTGCCTTCCGGCACCAGGGCATACAGGTCACCGCGCTGTGATCCCAACACGTCCGCCAGAATCTGCGAGGCTGCGTAGTCGGGTGAGTCTGTGCCCGGCAGACGATAGGCGATGAAGCCGAGAACATAGGGAAGATTGCTGTCGAGCGTGAAGGTCTCTGCCTTGATGGGCTGCAGATTCACCTCGGGATGCGCCGGTAGCGGATGGCTTGGGATAGCTTCGAAAAGCTGCGTAATCTGCGTGAGCGTAGCCTTCGGCTCCACGTCCCCGGCGACTACGAGAATGGCATTCGCGGGCGTGTACCACTGCTTGTAGAAGTCGCCCAGCATCTTCGCCGTGGTCGCATCGAAGGAGGCCTTGGTGCCCAGCGGATCGTGCGCATACGGCGTTCCGGCGAACATGTCCCCGTTCAGTCGATCGAGAAACTTATAGGTGGGGTTGGAGAGATCGCGCGCCACCTCCTGTTCGATCGCACCGCGCTCCTGGTCCCACTCCGCCTGGGAGTTATCGGCTCCACGCAGGCAGGCCGCCTGCGCCTGCAACGCCACGCCCATATCGGCCGCAGGCACGGTAGCGTAAAACTGCGTGATGTTCTGCTGCGTATCGGCATTATTGTTGCCGCCCAGCTGCGCATAAATGGCAGCGGTCTGATCCGCGCTCATGCCTGTGCAGCCGCGAAAAGCCATGTGCTCCTCGGCATGCGCCATGCCCGGAAAACCTTGCGGAGTTTCATCGCCGCCGACCATGAAGTTGGTTTCCACTGTGACCACGGGCGCCAGCGCATCCTGCACGATGACGACGCGCATGCCGTTTTTCAGTGTGGCGCGCGTGACGTTGGCGGCAGACTTGGAAGACGAGCCGGTCTGTGCCGGCGACATCGCCGGGAGCAGCAGAAAGGGAAGCGTAAGCAGCGACAGACGGGAAGAAAGACGCACGAGCGGAAGACTCCTGAAAGAGAACGGGTACGCGCCTAGCCTACAACCTGAAGACGGAACGTAGGGGTGAGACGCGGTTGAGGGAAGGAGGTGAATGGAATTCGGCGGTGCGCACATGCCTTGCTGTGCAGGACGAAAATGGCTAGGTCGTTGGCGCGCGGTACTGCTCGTCGCTTACATGCTCCAGCCACTCCACAGCCTTCCCGTGGAGCATCTCCTGGATGGCGATGTGCGTCATCGCCATCTTCTTGCTGGCACCATGCCAGTGCTTCTCCAGCGGCGCGAACCAGATCACATCGCCGGGCCGGATCTCCTCCACGGGGCCGCCTTCCCGCTGCGCCCAGCCCAGGCCGGCAGTCACGAGCAGTGTCTGCCCAAGCGGATGAACGTGCCAAGCCGTGCGCGCGCCCGCTTCAAAGGTCACACTTGCGCCCGCAACCCGTGCCGGCTCCGGTGCTTGAAACAGGGGATTGACACGCACAGTTCCCGTGAACCAGTCTGCGGGGCCGGGATTCGAGCTCTGTGATCCCACTCTTGTGATCTGCATCTGTGCTTCTCCCTTGCGGTCATATTGAGGCACCACTTTGTATACGTGCCACAGGGTAGACGGTACTAACGGAGAACGTAGAAAGGCGAGACTGGCAGCGAGGAGGCATCCGCCTCGTCCCGACCCTCGTCTGCCTCTCCATCCTGCGCAACCTCGCTCTCGTCGAGCTGGCCTTCAACGCTCGATGCGATGCTGCCACTTCTCTCCATGAGCTCTTTCTCCCCGGGGTTGGACGGGTTGTCCAAGGCAAGGAAGAAGGCGCAGATCTTGGCCGCCGTCGCTGCATTTACCACCGCGCGCAAGGCGTCCGGGTTCTTCCCCGCGGCCTGCTTCAACGCCCGCACGCTGCCGAAGTGCTCCAATAGCCGTTGCCGTGTGCGCGGGCCCACGCCAGCGATCTCGTCAAGTTCGCTGACACGGTCGCGCATCTCGCGGCGCTTGCGGTGGTAGCCCACAGCGAAGCGGTGGCTTTCATCGCGGATTCTCTGAATGACGTGCAGCACCGGTGAGCGGCGGTCCAGGACGATGGGGTCATCCTCCTGCCCGTGCAAATAGATGATCTCCTCGCGTTTGGCGATGGAAGCCAGGGGCTGCGTCGTAATGCCGAGCGCCTCCAACGCCACCGCCGCCGCGTGCAGTTGCCCCAGGCCCCCGTCGATCAACACCAGCGAGGGCAACACGGCGTCCTTACCCGTCGGTGTGGCGCCGTTCGCAAATTTGCTGTAGCGGCGCGTGACGATCTCGGCCATAGAGGCAAAGTCATCCACACCGGAGACCGTTTTCACCTGAAACTTGCGGTAGTCGGCCTTCTTCATCGCGCCGTTCTCCCACACCACCATCGACGCCACAGTCTCGGCGCCCTGGATGTGCGAGATGTCGAAGCACTCGATCCGCTCGGGTGGTTCGGGCAGGTTCAACACATCGCCGAGTGCCTCGGCCATCGCCTTGGCCGAGGGCTGCAACACGCGAAAACGCTGGTCGTAGCTCTGCTTGGCGTTGGTGCAGACGAGATCGACCAGGGAACGCTTGTCCCCACGCTGTGGTGCGGCAATCTCGATCTTGTGCCCACTGCGCTCCCGCAACAGGTCGGCAAGCAGCGCCCGATCGGGGAAGTCCACCGGCACATAGATGTGCTTGGGCACATAGTTCTGGTCGAGGTAGAGCTGCTTGAGCAGCGCCGAAAAGAACGCAGCGGGGGAGAAGCACGGCTTTGCGACCGCGGCCGGGGAAGAAGCGGCTGCGCAGTTGGGATCAACGCCCAACTCCGGATCCCCAGCCTCAAAGGGCGAGGTCAACACGGAGTGCTGATCGGACTCTTCGCTGTCGGCAATGATGCCTGGCGCGGAGAACACCGGGTTGGGTTCCAGCCGCGCCTCGGCCTCCAGATCGGTCGTCGCGTCCTCGGCCTCGGCGGGCGAAGCCACCACGGCGTCATCAAACTCCGGCAGATCCTCCCAGAAAAGGTCGCGGCGATCCACGATTTTGCCACCGCGCATGTGGAAGAGATTCACGGCAAGCATGTCGTTTTCGAAGTGGAAGCCGAACACATCGGCATCGTCGGACTCGGTGGTGGCCATGCGCTGGCGTTCGCCGGCCTGGTGCACGGTGCCGAGCTGATCGCGCAGCCGCGCGGCAAGCTCGAAGTGCATATTCTCGGCGGCTGCTTCCATGCGTGCCATCAACCGTCCCTCAAGCTCACCGGTCTTGCCGTCGAGAAACAGCTGCACGTCGCGCACCACGGCGCGGTAGTCGTCCACCGAGACCAGACCTTCTACGCAGGGCCCCAGACAACGCTTGATGTAGTACTGCAGGCAGGCGCGGGGATGATAGCGGGCCAGATCCACCTTGCAACTCGGAATCAGAAAGCTCTTGCGCACGACATCGGCAAGACGATGCGCCAAATTTCCCGGAAAATACGGACCAAAGTAGGCACCGCCATCCTTGCGCAGCCGCCGCGTGACAAATACCTTCGGATGCTTGTCGCCGAGCGTGAGCTTGATATACGGGTAGGTTTTATCGTCGCGCAGCAGGATATTGAAGCGTGGCTTGCGCTGCTTGATGAGGTTGTTTTCAAGCGCCAGCGCCTCATGCTCGTTCGCCACCAGAATGTACTCAAGATCGACCGCCTCGCGCATCAGCGAACCCGTCTTCGCATGCGCCTGATTGGCGGCAAGGAAGTACGAACGCACCCGCGAACGCAGGTTCTTGGCCTTGCCGACGTAGATCACCACGCCCTCGGCATTCTTGTACAGATAGCAACCGGGGCCGGTTGGCAGCGTGCGAATTTTTTCGTTCAGGTCCATGAAGGAAAGAGAGCTGCCATCGCACGAGGAAAGCGAAGGCAATCTCCAGATTAGACGTTTGCCACGTCGTCGGGATGCGGCCTGGGGGATCGTGTGTGCCTGACGCGCGCGGTAGCATAAACGTTATGCCGGACACGAACGGAATTGTTGCGAACGAGGCGCAGGCGAGAGCGGGCACCGCGGTGGCCATGGCCGCCGCCATCATGGCACGCCTGCGCGGCCCGGAGGGCTGTCCTTGGGACCGTGAGCAGACCTTTGACACCATCAAGCGTTACACGCTGGAGGAGACCTACGAGGTCTTCGACGCCATCGAGAGGCGCAGTTGGCCAGAGCTTCGCGATGAGCTAGGCGATCTCCTGCTGCAGGTACTCTTCTACGCGCAGATGGCCAGCGAAGAGGAGTACTTCAGCCTCAGCGAGGTAGCTGAAGTGTTAAACGCCAAGCTGATTCGGCGACACCCGCACGTCTTTGGCGAGGCAGTCGCAACGAACAGCGATGCGGTCCTGCGCAACTGGGAGCAGATCAAACGCGAAGAAAAGCGCTCGGCCGCCGGTGTGCCGGGAACGACCCCGGCGCTCGACAGCATTCCTCGTTCCATGCCGGCGCTGCTGGAAGCGGCCAAGCTTGGGTCGAGGGCGGCCAAGGCCGGCTTCGATTGGCCGGATGCGGCAGGGCTGTTCGACAAGCTTTCCGAGGAGACACAGGAGTTGCATGCCGAGGTCGCCGTGGGCAATCGCGATGCCGCTGAAGCCGAGCTGGGCGACCTGCTATTTACGGCCGTCAACCTGGCACGGCATCTCGGCATTGACCCGGAGTCGGCTTTGCGCCGTACCAATGCCAAATTTCGCAGCCGCTACGGCACCATGGAAACACTGGCGGGCAGCCCCGATGCCTTTGAGGCGACGCCGCTCGGAGACAAGGAAGAGCTTTGGAGCCGGGCAAAGCAAGACGAGACTCGTGCAAAGGCGGACGAAGCTACTGTAGGCCTACACGTCTCGCATCAGAGCGCGTAAGGGCGGACGGTGTCACACCGCAGTGCATAGCCTCCTTGGACGGGCCATGCGCTTTTCGATCAAAGTATTTCTTGCTACGCCGCCAAACTCCCGATAGCATTTGCCACAATGCGATGCGTGGAAACACGGACGTCGCTGCGGCCAGAAGTGCCTGTCGCTTTGCTCCGCCTGCCTTCATCGTTCCCTTCATAAGCGATCCTTCGCTGCTTTTTCCCTGACAATTTGGGCCTGCTCTCGTTCCCTATCAAGACCTTAGGAGAGATGTATGCGTTATGCCCTGCCTTGTTTGTTGCGTTACGCCGCCGCCGTCTTCTTCGCGCCGGTTCTCGTCTTCATCACACCCGGTAGCCTTTTCGCCGATTCGTTGCCCAGCGGTTACAGCTGTCTTGGGTCGTGTGGTTCCCTCGGCGCCGATGGTGTCGTCTCGGCACCTCCGTCGGGCGCCTCGAGCTACCTCTACATCACCACGAGTGGCTCCTCTGCATCCGCTCCCATCCCTACCGGCGCTGTCGGGGGCGAGAGCAATGGTTCTGTTCTGTCCACGCCCACATTCGCGGCCAGTGCGAACTCCATGTTGAATTACAACTTCAACTACGTGACTTCGGATGGGAGCGGGTATGCGGACTACGCCTGGGCTGAACTGTTCAGCAGCACGGGAACTCCGGTCTCGCTTCTTTTCGACGCTCGCACCGAGCCAACAGGCAGCATCGTGCCGGGCCAGGGCCTGCCCGTTCCCACGGCGACGCTTGATCCCGCTTCGGTAGACATTATTGGGGGTGCGCCGATATGGAGTCCGCTCGGAAGCTCGTCCGGCTCCTGCTACGCCGCCGGTTGTGGCTACACAGGGTGGATCGGTTCATCCTTCACAATTGGCAACGCAGGGGAGTACTACCTCTCCTTCGGGGTCACGAACCTCGTCGATGAGAACTACGATAGCGGCTTGGCGATCGACGGCGTTGCGGTGAATGGAGTTCCGGTGAGCGGGAACACCGTCACTCCTGAGCCTTCCTCGCTTCTGCTCCTGGGCAGCGGCTTGCTCGCGCTTGCGGCTCCTCTGATGAGGGGTCGATACCGTCACAGCAGGTAGGAGCTGGCAGGGGAGACGGCGTTGAGGTTCACTTGCCCCTCGTTGCCGTCTCTCCTAGCGAGTTGGTACGGGTAGCGCCAGTAACTCGTGTATCGCGTCTTGCAGGGAGAGTGCGGCGGGCAGCGGGTGAGCGCCCCAGGCCTCGCTTTCTACATCCTCGCTGACCGTGCGCACCAGCATCTCGCGCAAGGTGAGGTGCTCACTCAGGTGGGAGTAGAACCAGCGGTGTTCGGCGGCCTGCGTCTGCTCCAGCTCCACCCGACCACCTTCCTTCACGCGCGCCAGCATGCCACCCCAGCCGAAGTCGACTGGGCGCAGGATCGTGCCCTCAACCCGCACCACGCACCGCGTTCCTCCGTCTATCCAGACCCGGCCCGCAATGCCCGTCAGCCCCTCCGTTACCAGCGTCGGCGGCTTGAAGTGCGCATCGGGTGTGAAGTTCAGCACCACCTGCCAGCCGGTGCTATGCGGCAACTGCGGCTGGCCGGGCGCGTAGCTCCATAACATCGCAGTGGGGAGCGCGCGTACCAGCTCCAGGGCATACTCTTTCCCTGCGCGCTCACGGCGCCGCCGCCTCTGGTACGCCTCCGGATCGCTCAGGATGTCGTTTAGCCGGTCGCGCTCAGCCGCGTCCTCCTCGGCGGTCAGGGCCATGCCTCCCCGTTGGACGGCCCGCGCGACATTGCCGTCACGGCTTTCAATCACCTCACGCAACGTCTCCCCATGGGCATCGACCTTGTGCACACGGAAGCGCAGCGGCACATCCTCGCCGCCATCGATGATGCGTTCTTGATTGGCCGCGCCGGCCTCAGCCCAGGCCCGTGGCGGCTGACTCAGGGCCTCTGCATGCGCTGCGGGCCTCGGTTGTGTTTGCGCCGGGGCCTGCGCACACGGCTGAACGCATAGGCCCGGACCGCATGCCAAGCCCATCCCGGCCAACAGAGCGCACCGGGCAGCTGCCGCGGAAGGGAAGAAGACCCAGTTCACCTGTCTTGGCCGCCATGTAGCGAAGCTTCGCATCTCGACAACCAATAGACGTGCGGGGCGAGGAAAAGCCCCAGCATGGAGCATGCAACCGAGTCGGCATGGAGCCTGTCACCAGCTCCATGCCAAGACCGGCGTCGAAAGTTTCGCCTAATACCTGGAGTGTGTTGCCATACTTGAGGGGATCGGCGTGCAGCGCATCTCATCAGGAGTTGCTAGGCTACTCTGGGAAATACAAAACCTATGATGCATCTGTTTAAGCGCGGTGGCGGGTCCAAGGAGTCGCAAGTAGAGCGGGCACGACCCTCACGTGGCTGGGGGGAGGTGCTCAAGTTCATGCGGGAGGAGCCGTCGCGTTCCCTACGGGTGCTGGACTTCGGTACCACCTCACCGACCAACATCAATTTGCTGACCTCACTTGGCCACAGCGTGTACATGGCCAATATTGTGGGTGAGGCACTGAAGCCGGAGTGGCAGAAGGCGCCGGCGAGCGACGCCCGCCCGGGCGCGGCTACCGAGTACGACCTTGAGCGTTTTGTGGCCACCAACCTGGACTTTTCCGGTCGTGACTTCGATGTCATTCTCTTGTGGGACACGGCGGATTACCTGCCGACGCCCCTGGTGCCTGCCCTCTTCGAACGGCTGCGTGCGGTCACGCGGCCGGACGGACGATTGCTGGGATTCTTCCACGGCAAGGCAGACGGGCCCAATACGGGCTACGCGCGCTACCAATTAACCGATGGCGATCAACTGAAGCTTGTGGGAAATGAACAGCTGACGATTCGGCAGATTGTGCAGAATCGGCAGATCGAGAAATATCTCGACGGGTTTAGTACGGTGCGATTCTTCCAGGGCGCGGATAACGTCCGTGAAGTCCTCGCCATTCACTAGGAGGCGGCAGAAGGAAGTCCGCTTCCCGTCCTTCTGCCGCGCCTGTTGCTTCTGACCCGACTAGGAATCGGACGACTTACTTGTCAGACCCTTTGCGGCGTTCGGCCCAGCGACGCTGCATAGCTTCCTGAATGCGCTTACGTCCCTCGGGACTTAGGTTGCGTTTGCGCTTACGGGTACCTGTCTCGGGCGGCGCAGCAGGTGCAGCCGCATTCTTGCTACCCTTGGGCCGTCCACGACGGGTAGGTGGCGGTGCGGGAACAGGGCTGGCGCCATTAAGCGCCGCCACGGCTTCACGGGCCTGCTGCAGCCGCGCAATTTCCGCATCGATGGCGGAAAGAATCTGAGTTACATCCATGGTAACTTCCTCTCTTGGATCGTAAACCGGCTTACTAGCGGTTCACGGGGTGCTTAGTATTGTCTGCCACTCTACTCACCGTGTGATGCAGGTGACGAGACGAAAAAGACACACTGCTGCGAGTAACTTCTAAAAAGACTCACAAATGTCCGAGTGCTAGACTTTTCCCGATGCGCTCGGTTCCTTTGCGGCTGTACGGTCTGGCCACGCTCTCCGCTTTGTTGCAGCTGGTGCCCTTTCCACTGGCGGGTTCGGTGCCTTTGTGGCGTCGACTCTTCTGCTGGTTTTGCCTCGTTCCCTTGCTCGTCGCCCTCTCTGATCTCGACAAGCGCCGTCGCCCACTTGGGCCACTGGCATCGGCGGGGCTGGGATACCTCTGCGGCGTGCTCTGGTTTGCAGGTAACTGTTACTGGATCTATCAAACCATGTTTCTTTATGGCGGGCTTCCTGGCCCGGTATCGTTCGGCATTTTGGTCCTGTTCTCTCTCTATCTCGGACTCTACTTTGCCCTGTTTGGTGCTGGTTTTTCCCTTCTTCGTCGATGGCACGGACCCCGTACAGCCGTGTTGTTGTCGCCGCTGCTTTGGGTGGCTGTGGAGCTCGCCCGCGCCCGTATCACTGGATTTCCCTGGGACTTACTCGGGTATGCGCAGATTGACAACTTCTATCTCACCCCGCTGGCACCCTTCACCGGAGTGATGGGATTATCGTTGGTCGTCGCGTGCGGCAATGCCCTGTGGTTATGGCAGCCCCGGTGGAAACAGCAGCGGCTGCGCTGGCCCGGCCCTCTGTTAGCTACGTTGAGCGTCGCCCTGAGTTACGCCGGCTCGCACACCGCCCCCGCACCCCGACAACCGGCGAGTGCGGCCATTCTGGTGCAGGATAACCTGAACGTCGGCGCGCAGCTGGTGGGCCGGCGCGAGACGCAGCCCGAGTTACTCGAAAGTCTTTTCGCCCGCACCCTGCACCCGCAGGTTTCTCCCGCACTCGCGAAGCTCGACTTACCCGGGCAGCTCCGGCCCGGAGTTCCGCAACCGTCTATCGTCCTGTGGCCCGAAGCTCCGACGGAGTTCACCGACGCTGACCCACGATTTCGTGAGGTCATGAGCCGTGTTGCCATCAACACCGATGCCCCGGTGATCGTCGATGCCGTAGGGCAGGGCTCCGCACCGGATGGGACGGGGCGCTACGACGAGTTTGTCTCTGCCAGCTTCTTTTTCCCGGATGGCACTTATGGTGGGCGCTACGACAAAATGCATCTCGTGCCTTTCGGTGAATACACCCCCTACAAACGACTCTTCTTCTTTGCCGGGCACCTTCTGGATCAGTTGAACTTTGTTCCAGGAACCCGGCGCAACCTATTCAGTGCCAATGGGCGACGCTTTGGCGTCTTTATTTGTTACGAATCCATCTTCGGCGATGAGGTGCGGCACTTTGTCTTGAACGGCGCACAGGTGCTGGTGAACCTATCCGACGATGGATGGTACGGCGACACCAGTGCCCCCTGGGAGCACCTGGACATGGCGCGCATGCGGGCCATCGAGAACCGCCGCTGGCTGTTACGCGATACCAATACCGGCCTCACGGGCTCTATCGACCCGGATGGCCGCATTGTCGCGCAGATGCCGCGCCATATCCGTGGCGCTATCGAGGTGCCCTTCGCCTTTCGAGGGGAGATCACCCCGTACACGCGTTTTGGTGACTGGATCGGTTGGCTGTGTTCCATTAGCGTGGTCTCTATCTTGCTGGGTTCCTATCTGCAGCGTCGCTACCCGCTGCCCGTTCGGACGGCCGAGTAAACTGTTGTCTATGTTGGTTGATCTAGAGTTCGCTTACTCCCCGGTTCGTGCGAAGGTCGCCGAGCTGCGGGAGTATCTTTGACTCGGCCCG
>CAXTAE010000004.1:0-281990 GCA_964242225.1 uncultured Acidobacteriaceae bacterium | reverse complement strand
GCGTCTTGAAGTCGTAGACCGGGCGCTGGATGGCCTCGCCCCCCGCGAGCGCGCGAAGATGCGTGATGAAGAGCTCGGATTCCAGCGAGTCAGGGTGATCAAAGTTGCGTTTATCGCGGGCATCAAGCGGAAACTGCGAGAGGTCGCGGTAGTAGAGGTCGAGGGGGAAGAGCGTGGCCTTGAGCTGCTCGGCAAGCCTGCGGGCAAGCGTCGTCTTACCGGAACCGGAGCAGCCGGCAATGCCGAGAATCACCGGGCGTTGCGGCGGGCTGCGCTGTTCGGTGGTGCTCACGCTGCTCAGTGTACCGAGTGCCCTGTGATGTTGGGTTAGCGTTTGATCGGTAGATCGGCAAAAGAGTCAAGCTCGTTGACCTGGCATTACAGGTGGTTACTCGACAAAGTGCGATTTGTCGTTACCGATCCAAATCGTCTCTACAGGGGTTTCGTCCCTGCCAGGGTTGCGAATCGGCCATCTTTGAACCAACAATCCACGTCGGTGAAGCCTGCTGCGCGCATCCAGATCATCTGGTCCTCAACAGAAGCACAATGATCTTCTTGCTGTCGAAAAAGCGAATCACTGATTTCCTGCTCTGTGGCCCCAAGTTCCTCCACTTTGTGGAGCCAATCTTCCTTGTACCGTTCCTCCAGCCCGGACGTGGAGCCAAGAACCTGTTCGGCATTCACGAACACTCCTCCTGGCAGAAGAACGTTCCTAATTGCCTCAAAGAGAGTGCGCTTCGCGTCATCTTGCAGATGATGAATGGAGAGCGCGGAAACGACCGCGTGATACTGGCCTTCAAGAGTTCCATCTGAGTAGTCCGAAACCTCGAAGGTGACTCGCCGGTCGCCTGCGAACCGTTCTCTAGCCCTTTCGAGCATGGCTGCTGAAAGGTCAATAAGGTGAAAGCTGGCATCCGGAAACCGTGTCCTCACATGAGCCGTAAGCAGTCCGGTCCCGGCCCCCAGATCAAGAACCTGGGAAGCGTTGGCGGGCACCAAATCCACGGCCCAGCGATAAAGGCTCTCAAAGCCCGGAATGAGTCGGGAGCGGTTCAGATCATAGAGGGCCGCTGTAGAAGAAAAAGCATGCTCAGTCGAAAAGCTCACACCTGCAAATATAAGCACTACTGATGGAATGTTCTATCAACATAAAAAACATGGATGACGGCATTCAAACGCCGGAGGTAAAGTCCTGAGTAACGCGGCTGGAGGAAGTTGAGCCGCGTCCGATGCTCGCTGACCTTGGGAACCGACAGGGACATGGGCAAGAGCAAACGCGGATTCCCTGCGTGAATGACAACAAGTAAATGGCATCAGTGGAGCTTCGTTAGCTTGTGAGAGCTTCGTCAGCTGGCCGGAGTTTCGGCGATCTGGGGGATCAGGGCTTTCAGCAGCGCGGTGAACTGGTGCTCCATGCGGGCGCCAATTTCCATCACCTCTTCGTGGTGGATGGGTTTGTCGCTCACGCCGGCCGCCATGTTGGTGACGAGCGACAGGCCCAGCACTTCCAGGCCCATGTGGCGGGCGACGACCGTCTCATGCACGGTGCTCATGCCGACGAGGTCAGCGCCGAGGGTGCGGAAGGCGCGGATCTCGGCGGGGGTCTCGAAGCTTGGGCCGAGTACGGCGAGGTAGACGCCCTCGGGCAGCGAAATCCCTTGCCGCGTGGCTTCGGCCTGGGCCAGGGCACGCAGATGTGGCGAGTAGGCCGCGCTCATGTCAAAGAAGCGCAGCCCGGTGCCTGCACGGGTAGCGAAGCGGGGCTCGTTGGGGCCGAGTGCGGCGTTGGTGCCGGTGAGGTTGATGTGATCGCTGATGGCTACCAGCGCGCCTTCACCATAGGCCGTGTTGATGCCGCCGGCGGCGTTGGTCAGGATCAATGTTTCGCAGCCGAGCAGGCCGAGGACACGCGTGGGAAAGGTGACTTCCGCCATCGTGTAGCCCTCATAGGCGTGGACGCGGCCGGCCATCACGACGACGTCGATGCCGTTGATCACCCCGAGAATCAGCTTGCCGGCGTGGCCTTCCACGGTGGAGAGCGGCCAGCCTGGGATGTCGGCGTAGGGCAGTGTAGTGGCGTGCTCTACCTGTGCGGCGAAGTTGCCGAGGCCTGACCCGAGCACGATCCCCAGCTTTGGCCGACGTGGGTGACAGGAGCGAATGAGGTTGGCGGCTTCGGTGACGCGGGCGTAGAGGTCGGGTGTCATGGAAGGCTTTCCCAGGAATGAAGCTTACCGCGGCAGCAGCATGCTGACGATAGACGCGCTCATGAGGTTGGCCATCGTGCCGGCCAGCATGGCGCGCAAGCCGAGCCGCGCGAGTTCATTGCGGCGCCTGGGGATGAGCGCGCCGATGCCGCCAATCTGCATGCCCACAGAGCCGAGGTTGGCAAAGCCGCACAGGGCAAAGGTGGCAATGGCGAGGGTGCGCGTGGAGACCTGGCCGGCACGCGCCATCTGCCCCAGCTGGGTGTAGGCAATGAACTCGTTGAGCACGGCGCGGGTGCCGATCAGGTTGCCGACCTTCTGAGCGTCCACCCAGGGGATACCGATGAGCCAGGCGATGGGCGCGCAGAGGGTGCCAAGCGCGTTGCCTAAGGAGTGCGGGAAGGGGATGTGGCCGTGCGCCCAGAGCAGGTTTGAGATGGCCAGCATGATGCCGTTGATAAGGCCCACGATGGCGAGGAAGCTGATGAGCATGATGGCGACATTGAAGGCGAGCTGGCCGCCGTCGATGGTGCCGCGGGCGATGGCGCCGATGAGGTTTTCGCTCTTGTGCTCCTCGTCAGGCGACATGTGCACGGTGCCCATAGTGGCCGGCACCTCGGTTTCCGGTACGAGCATCTTGGCGACGAGGATGGTGCCCGGAGCGGTCATGATCACGGCCGAAAGCAGATCCTGCGCGCGAATGCCGAAGGCGATGTAAGCCGCCATGATGCCGCCAGAGACGTGTGCCATCCCGGAGGTCATGATGCACATGAGCTCAGAGCGCGTGGCGCCGTTGAGGAAGGGACGAATGGTGAGCGGAGCCTCCGTCTGCCCCATAAAGATGGAGGCGGCGACATTGGTGGACTCCGCGCCGGAGGTGCCCATGGTGCGCTGCATCAGCCACGCAAAGCCACGGATGACCCACTGCATGATCCCGAGGTGGTACAGCATCGCAAAGAGCGCCGAAACGAAGATGATGGTGGGCAGAACGGCGAAGGCGAGCACCTGTAGAGGGCTGGTCGGATCGCCGAGCTTGCCGAAGACCATGGAAGAGCCATCGACGGAATGCGAGAGCAGCGACGTCACCCCGCCGGCGCCGACGCGCAGCACGGTCTGGCCGAAGGTCCACTTGAGCACAAGGAAAGCGAAGAGGATCTGCAGGCTGAGACCCCAGACCACCGTGCGCCAGCGGATAGCACGGCGGTTGGAGGACAGCGCATAGGCGACGCCGAGCAGGACGAGCAGTCCGAGCAGACCGGTAAAACGTGCCAAAGGCGGTGCTCCGATGAGAGGTTACGCCGAGTGTACTGGAGAAACTGTTCGCTCAGCGCGCACGCAGGGGAACGCTGAGGGCGAGGTCTCGCGGAGGGAAGCAGGAGGCGGTATCGCAGGCCTGGTAGTGCAGGGTTCCGCGCAGGCTGCTCTCACCGGCCTTGGCGAGAACGTGCAGGCGGAGACGGAAGGCGCCTGTGTAGGTGGTCAGCGTCTCACCCGCACCGATGTCGAGCCAGAGGGGCGTGCCTGCGGGGTATTCCTCGCCCAGCAGACGATACGTGGCCGAGTCGGCCAGGTTCAGCGAAGTGGGGATCAGCAACTCATCATGCGGGACGTGGGCGTTGATGTGAAAGCCGGGCGTGACATGAAAGCGCAGCTCGATCCACTCGGGCTTGCCCGCCGCGACGGTGATTGGGTCGGGATCAAAGCTGACGCGCTGGGAAGGCGCCGGTTTCTCCTGGCCAAGGTCTCCTAGCTGAATGTCCTGCGCGTGAAGCCGGGCGAAGCACAGGAGACAAGCGCAACCGAGCAGAAAGGTAAGCGCGAGCCGCTGAGAAGGCGCACTCACGCGCCGCCCGCGGCAATGGTGTGCTGGATCTCTGCTTCCATCTGATCTTTGCTGGGCGCGCCGGCGGCAATGGAGACAACCTTGCCGGATTTGTCGATG
Source organism: uncultured Acidobacteriaceae bacterium (assembly GCA_964242225.1). Classification (GTDB taxonomy): domain Bacteria; phylum Acidobacteriota; class Terriglobia; order Terriglobales; family Acidobacteriaceae; genus Granulicella. Next base: position 277,841 of record CAXTAE010000004.1, on the reverse strand, counting down.
TAGAAGGTTTCGGGCAGGTATTCAACGCCGCCATAGGCCTTGCTGACGGCGTCGTCGGGCATCAGGATGGGGTAGTTGACGCCGATTTTTTTGGCAGCGCTGGCGATGTCCTCGCGTGAGGCGCCGTCATCCTGGGCGAGGCCGAGCACGACGAGACCCTGCGGCTTGTACTTGGTCGAAAACTCCTGAAACCACGGCATCTCGAGTTTGCACGGGCCGCACCACGTCGCCCAGAAGTTCACGACCACCGGATGCCCCTTATACGCGGCAAGCGAGACAGATTTGCCATCAATGCCGGTGAGGGTAAAGGCTGGAGCGGCTTTGCCCTGGAGGTCGGCGCCTTCGCTGTCGGGCGGGCCGGCAGGCGTGCCGCCGGCGGTGCCTCTCATGGGAACTAGCTCGATCCGGTTGGCGTTCATCGCCGCTCGGCGCGCCTTCAGGTTGTGTACGCCTGCCCAGAACAGGGCAGCGATGACCAGAAACATCGCTGCCAGTACCCCAAATCTACGCGCCACGTCAGTCCTCGATCCGAGCGCCGGATATGGCGGCTCACTCTCAGTTTAGTCCCGTTCATTGGGGGCCTCTGCTACGATTCGCTGCGTGAGGGCGACGGATTTTTGATGGGTGAAAGGGAACCTGATTCGGGGAAGCGGGCAGGGGCGTCCGTACGCGTGGAGCTGGCTGGCCTGCAGGCGCTGGCGCAGAGGCTGGAGAGCTCCGACGGAGCCGCATTTGCCCTCTTCCTGGACACCCTGGCGGGAAGCTTGCAGAGGGGCGGCCGTGTGGCGGTGGCCGGCATGGGCAAGAGTGGTCTGATTGCGCGCAAGATCGCTGCAACGATGGTTTCGCTCGGCATCAGGGCGTGGTTTTTGCACCCTGCCGAAGCCCTGCATGGGGACATCGGATCCCTGGTAGCTGGCGATGCCTTGCTGGCATTGAGCTACTCCGGCGAGACTGAGGAGCTGTTGCGGCTGCTGCCCGTCCTGGGCCGCATGGACGTGGCGGTGCTGAGTTTCTGCGGGTGCGCTGACTCCACGCTCGCGCGGAGCAGCCTGGCCGTGCTGGACGTGAGTGTGGAGCGCGAGGCGTGTACGCACCAACTGGCCCCGACGGCCTCAACGACGACCATGCTGGCGCTGGGCGATGCGTTGGCCGTGGAAGTAAGCCGGTGTATAGGTTTTGTGCCCCAAGATTTTGCGGAACTGCATCCGGGTGGGCAACTGGGGCGGCGGCTTGCGGCCGTGGAGGCGTTGATGCACAGCGGCGACGCAATCCCCGCCGTGTCGCCTGATGCGGCACTGCCGGAGATCATGCACGAGATGAGCGCGAAGCGGCTGGGCATGACCACGGTGCAGGAGGGCGGGCGCCTGTTGGGGCTCATCTCGGATGGGGATCTGCGGCGCTTGATGGAGCGCGACGGTGTCGAGGCGTTTCATCGTACAGCGGCAGAAGTGATGCACCCCGGGCCGCACACTGTGGCCGCGAGCACCTTCGTGGGTGAGGCGATCGAGGTGATGGAGCGACACAAGATCACATCGCTGATCGTGACGGACCTGCGCGAGGCACACGAGGCGGTGTTGGGCGTTGTGCATATGCACGACCTGCTGAAGTCGTTGGGAGTGGCGGCGTGAGGCCGCAGCCCTGCAACCACTCCCCCGTGGTCTCGCGTTAGTTCTCCGGCAATACCCGACGGGCCTCCACTACAATCAACCCCTGTATGCATCGATGGTCTAAGCTCTTCATTCCTACCCTTCGCGAAGCTCCCGCCGACGCCGAGGTGGCCAGTCACAAGCTTCTTTTGCGGGCCGGCTATGTGCGCCAGCTCGGCGCGGGGATCTACAGCTACCTACCGTTGGGGCAGCGCTCGTTGAACAAGATCGTGGCGATTGTGCGTGAGGAGATGGATCGCATCGGGCAGGAGTTTCATCTGCCCGCCTTGAATCCGCGCGAGATCTGGGAAGAGTCGGGCCGGTGGACGGGCATGGGCGACAACATGTTTCGCCTTAAGGATCGCCGGGGGGCGGAACTGGCGCTGGCCATGACGCATGAGGAGATCATGACGTCGATCGCGCGCGATGAGCTGCGCAGCTACAAGCAGCTGCCGCAGATCTGGTACCAGATCCAGACGAAATTTCGCGATGAGCCGCGGCCGAAGTCGGGGTTGCTGCGCGTGCGGCAATTCCTGATGAAGGATTCTTACTCCTTCGATCTGGATGCGGCAGGACTGGACACAAGCTACGACAAGCATGATGCGGCGTACCGGCGCATCTTCACACGCTGCGGTCTGGAGTTTGTAGCTGTCGACGCGGACTCAGGGGCGATGGGTGGATCGCAGTCGCAAGAGTTTATGGTCTACACCGACGCCGGGGAAGACCTAATTGCAAGCTCGGCATCGGGTTATGCGGCCAACCTGGAGAAGGCGACCAGCCAGTTGGCTCCGGTGGGGGATCTCCAAGCTACAGGCGATGGTACGCCGGAGTTGATTTACACGCCCGGTAAGGGTGCGATTGCCGATATCTGCGAATTTCTGGGCATCGCGCCGACGCAGGATATCAAGTGCGTCGCGTTCATGGGCGAGCATGTCAACGCGGCAGGTGAGAGCCAGTGGCGGCCGGTCGTGGCGTTTCTGCGTGGCGACCACCAGGTGAACGAGACCAAGCTGAACGGCATTGCCGGAACGACGGATCTGCGGCCGATGACGCCGGAAGAACTTGCCTTGCACATCGGTGGGCCGGCTGGTTTTCTGGGACCTGTGGGGATCGCCGAGGTGATGACGGGCGGCTCGCTGAATGGCCTAAAGAGCGGCAAGGCGCTCGAGAAGCTGAAGGGCGTCTCACGCGAGAATGCGGCTGAGGGGCTGAAGACCATTGTGGTGATGGACCCGGCGCTTGACGGCCGTAAGAACCTGGTTTGCGGTGCCAACAAGCTCGACTACCACTACCGCAACGTCACGCCGGGCCGGAATTTTACGCCCACCCTCAGCGCCGACATTCGCAACATTAATGAAGGCGAGCTTGACCCGGTTGGCGGACAGCCGTTACGCCTGGGCAAGGCCGTGGAGATCGGCCATATTTTCAAGCTCGGCTACAAGTATTCGGAGTCGATGGGGGCCCGGGTCCTGGATCGGAGTGGCAAAGAGGTGGCGCCCATCATGGGCAGCTATGGCATTGGGATCGAGCGCATCCTGACGGCGGCGATCGAATCCAGTGCGGCGAATTTTGCCGCGCAGGCAGAGGACGATGGGGCGGCGAAGAAGCCGATGACGGAACAGTACACACTGCCGTTGTCGATTGCGCCTTATGAGGTTGTGGTTACCGTGACGAACGTGCGTGAGGCCGAGCTGGCATCCGCTGGTGAGCGCATTGCTGCGGAACTCACGACGGCTGGCGTCGACGTGCTGTTGGATGACCGCGATGAGCGCGCCGGGGTAAAGTTCAAGGATGCCGAACTCATCGGCGTGCCCCTGCGTATCAACATCGGCAAGCGGTTGAGCGAAGGATTCGTGGAACTGGTAGACCGGCTGAAAGGAACAAGCAAGGATGTGGCGTTGGGGGAGATCACTGCACAGATCACAGGCCTGGTTGCCGCGTCCAAGCAGTAGCGGCTCCGGGGGCGAGAAGCGGATTCCTCCGCTCCGCTGCGGAATGAAAAATGCGCAGTTTTCCGGAGGCTCCAGCCCGTGCCCTCAACTCTGAACACTCCCGTTCGCGTTCGACTCGGCCGCCGGCACTCGTTGCTGTTCCGCGCGCTTGGGGCATTGCTGCTGCTTGTGTTGCTGGTGACGGTTCTTGGCGGCATTGTCTTCGCGTATGAGTACCACCAGTATCAAGGCGTTGTGGAGCAGCGGCTCGCGCAAGGTCCTTTGTTCAGCTCCAACGCGCAGATCTACGCGGCGCCCAAGGAGGTACGGCCGGGGCAGCGGCTTACGGCGGCTACCATCGCGGCGGATTTGCGCAAGGCGGGTTACAGCGACGAGGGGCAGGGCAGCCCCCTGGGCTCCTACCAGCTCAGCGGCGAGTCGATCGCGATCAAGCCAGGGGCGCAGAGCTACCTTGCCACTGACGGCGCGACCATCAATGCTCCGGGCGGCGCGGTGGAGTCCATCACCGCGGATAACGGGGCGGCGCTGAGCGCGTACAAGCTCGAGCCGCAGCTGATCACCGCGCTTAGCGAGGACAAGAACCGCACCAAGCGCCGTATGGTCACGTACGACGGCATTCCACCGCGCATGGTGCAGGCCGTGCTGGCGATTGAGGACCGGCGCTTTTTTGAGCACTCTGGCATTAACTACGTCCGCACCGTGAAGTGCGCCGTGCAGGACATCGTCTCGCAGCATAAAAGCTGTGGTGGATCGACGTTGACGCAACAACTCGCGCGCGGCTTTTTCCTCTCGCCGGAAAAGACCTACAAGCGCAAAATCGCCGAGATCATGATCACGTACCAGCTTGAGGGCCGGTTCACCAAGCAGCAGATCTTTGAGATGTACGCCAATCAGATCAACCTTGGGCAGCGTGGCAGCTTCGCCATCAACGGCTTCGGCGAGGCGGCGCAGACCTACTTCGGCAAAGACCTGAAGCAGCTCGATCTGGCGCAGTGCGCGCTGCTGGCGGGCCTGGTGCAAAGCCCCAGCCGTCGCAACCCCTACCGCCATCCTGACCGTGCGGTGGAGCGCCGCAATGTGGTGCTCGACTCCATGGTGGAGACCGGCGCCATCACGGCGGCGCAGGCGGAGACGGCCAAAGCCGAACCCCTCAAGCTGGCCCCGGCCGAGGTGGACGGCAGCGAGGCGCCATATTTCGTCGACCTGGTGCACGACGAGATCGTCCGCCGTATCGGCGACTACGACTCCTCGCGCTCTTCGCTGCGCATCTACACATCGCTCGATCCGGAGCTGCAGATGGCTGCGCAGGAGGCCATCGACGGAGGAATGCAGCATGTGGATGCGCTAGTGCGGGCGCAGCACCGTGATGGCGACGCACCCACGGCCATGCCGCAAGTCGCTCTGGTCGCGCTGAACCCGCACACCGGGCAGATCCTGGCGCTGGTCGGCGGTCGCAACTACTCCCTCTCGCAGCTGGACCATGCCGTTGCCGAGCGGCCTACCGGCTCGATCTTCAAGCCCTTTGTCTATGCGAGCGCCTACAACACGTCGCTGGAGGGCACGGACCTGGGCGGGGCGGGAGTGTTCAACGCCCTGACGCGGCTGAACGACGATCCCACCACCTTTACGACAGGGGGCAAGGACTACACCCCGGGCAACTTCAAAAAGGGGGAGTTCCCAGGCATGGTGACGGCGGTACAGGCCATCGTGCACTCGCTCAACATTGCGACCATCAACCTTGCGCAGATGGTGGGCTTTGACAATGTGGCGAGCTTTGCCCGCTCGGCCGGCATCACCAATGCCCGCGCCACGCCGTCCGTGGCGATCGGTACTTATAACGCCACGCCCATCGACATGGCCGGGGCCTATACCGTCTTCGCTAACAATGGCGTGCACCTCAAGCCCTGGATGCTGGCCAGCGTCCGCAACACCAATGGCGACATCGTGGCCGACTACACGCCGGAAGCCAAGCAGGTGCTGGATGCCCGGGCTGCCTACCTCACCCAGTCGCTGCTGCAGAACGTGATGAGCTTCGGCACGGGTGCGGCTGCGCGCCAACACGGCTTCACCGCGCCCGCCGCTGGCAAGACGGGCACCTCCCACGATGTGTGGTTCGCCGGCTACTCGTCCAACCTGCTTTGCATCGTGTGGGTAGGCAACGACGATTACACCAACTTGAACCTCGAAGGAGCAAAGGCCGCGGCGCCGATCTGGGCGGAGTTCATGAACCGGGCAATCCGGCTGCCGCAGTACTCGGACATGAAGGGCTTTGCGGCCCCGCCCGATGGCATTCAGCTGGTGCGCATTGATCGTGCCAGCAATCTGCCTGCCGATGACAGCTGCCCAAGCGATACCTTCCAGGCGGCGTTCCTCAACGGCACCGTGCCGCAGAGTACGTGCTCGCACATGGGTATGGATGTGCAGACGCTGGGCAATCAACTGTATGGCGATGGCCCAGGGGACGGCTCTGTTGTGCCCCCGCCGGCGCAGCCGATTCAGCCGCGGACTCCGCTATCGCCGCAAGGTCCGCAGGCGGCTGAACCGAACTCTTCAGCGCAGGAAACAAAACACCGAAATGTCCTTCAAAAGATGCTGGGCATGGGCAAAGACAAGCCGGGATCACAGGATCCGCAGCAGCCTCAGCAGCCGCAGTAGGAGTTAGTCGCTGACCCTACGACTGGCGTTAAAGTTGCAGAAGCGCGGGGCGATACCGCTTGTAAGCTGTCTTCACCTTTTCTCAAGTGGAGCAGTAATGAAAAGATTTCTGGCCCTTCTTCTTTTCCTTCTCGTGCCTTCCGTTGCTTTTGCTGCAGACAATGGCTACAAGGTCGTCTACGACGGCGGTTCACTGGGGTCCATCAAGGCGGGGGCAAGTGCCCGCCTTCTTATTGAATCGAACGAGATCAAGGTCACCTCAGGGAATCAGACGCTTGCTACGATTCCGGCAGATAGCGTCACAGAGATCTCGTACGGGCAAGATGTACATCGCCGTATCGGTGCCGCGATCGGATTGGCTGTGTTCTCCCTGGGACTCGGGGCGCTGCTGGCGTTAAGCAAGTCGAAGAAGCACTTCATCGGCGTTACCTGGGCGACGGCCGACCAGAAGGGTGGTTTCGCGATGCAGTGCGACAAAAGTGATTACCGAGGCGTGCTGGCCGGACTGGAAGGCGTTACGGGCAAGAAGGCCGTCGATTCAGAAGCAATGAATGTAAAGAACTAACAATCAGACCTACCATTGGTGCTTGCAAACTAGCAGCCCACGCGTCGGCGGGGACCTAACAGCTTCACCATGCGGCCAACCGGGGCTTCTTCGGTCTGGCCCGCGGCCGGAATCCAGGGCTGACATTGCGGGCACCAGTAGGTGGAGCGGGCCTGCTCACCCTGCTTGCGCATCATCACCAGCGCGCCGCAACGGCGGCACTCCTGGCCCTGGCGGCCGTACACCCAAAGGCGGTCGCCGGCGTTCATTGAGTGCGTCGTGCGGCGGTTGCCCGAGTAGGTGACGATGCCGTCGGTGTTCCCGGAGGCTGAGCCGTCGTTGATGTTGGCCCGAAGGTAGCGGCCGGAGACCTCGGCCATGGTCTCCAGTTCGCGCTCCGTGAGCGTGCGCATCTGGCGAAAGGGATTCACGCCGGCGGCGAAGGGAACCTCGCTCTTGTACACGTTGCCCAAGCCCGCCATGACGCGCTGCATGAGCAGGACAACGCCGATCTCGGCTTCGGGGTTCTGCGCGCCGTAGTTGCGTAAGGCTTCAACGCCGTCCGTGGCGCTGTATCCCTCGCCGAGAAGGTCGACGCCGAGTTTGGGGACTTGCGAGTAGCGCTCAAGCGAGCGCTGGGTATGGAACTCTGTGACGGGCACGTTAAAGGCGACGGCGATGAAGTCCCCGGTGGTGATGGAGCAGCGCATCGAGCGACGTGGGGAGAACCACCGTTCCCCGACGCGGTAGATGTGCCAGGAGCCGGACATGAGCATGTGCGTGACGAGGATGAGTGGCTCGCCCCCGGCGCCTGCGGGCGCGGAGAAGTGGACGAGACACCACTTACCGCGGGCTTCGACCTTCTCGACGGTGCGGCCGACAATGCCTTTGCTGTCGGCGACGGAGGCTAGCGTGGCCACGTTGGCGTCAAAGGCTGTGACCCGTTTGCCGCCAATGGCTTTTTGGAGAGCGCGGGCGGCTCGGTAGATTGTGTCGCCTTCAGGCATGGGACTTTGATGACTTCGCGGGTGTAGGAGACGCAGCCGCGTGGCGTGGTGGCGATCAAGTCTGTGCAGGAATCGGAGCTAGGCCGCGCCCCGGCACTGGCGGCAGGTTGCGCCGCACGTTGAAGCCCATGGGCGCGGCCTGGAAGCCGGCGTCGAGGAGGAAACGGGCAATGGGGTGCTCGGCAACGGGGGTGCCGTTGATGGCGGTGACCAGCATGCCGCCCCGATTGCGGTCATGCGATTCGGCTTCGGCGCGTTGGACGGTTTGAACGAGGAACTCGGCGAGGGCACGCATGATGTTGCCGCGGGCGGGTTCTTCCTCGGGGAGCAGCACCTGCAGATCCGGGTTGCCGCGACGAAGATAAGCGGTCAGGGCCCCATCGAGCAGGATGACGCGGGCACCGACGGAGCGGGTAAGGGAGCCCACACGGGCAGACGGGGCGATGGTCGGCGCAGAAAGGTCTGTTCCCTCGCCGCCGGCAGGTTCGGCGGGGGCGCTGCCGGGCCAGCGGAGCAGGGAACCGTAGGGGTTAGCGGGGTCGGTGGCGGCGAGCAGCACGGCCTCGTGGCCCTCCTCGCCATAGCTGGCGCCGGCGCTGTTGCGTTCGCCGGGGCGAAGAGAACGAAGGAGGTCGACGGCGGCGGGCTGGGCGAACTGGGTCGCTCCCAGATCGGCGGCGAAGTAGCCGCGGCGCACTTTGCCGGACTCCTCGAGTAGCTTTAGAACGTCATAGATTGCGGAGAAGCCGCCGGGCAGGTCTTCAGCATGGGCGGTCTCGCGGAAGACGACCCCGTAGCGCGTGAGCAACTGCCCGGCGACAGCGTGGGACCACCCTGTTTGGCCGGCGGGGGTGGCGCGGGTCTCGTCGAAGGCGACGGCGTTAAGGCTCCAGCGGCCCTGGGCGGTGGGCGGCGTGGTGCGGCGGCTGCGAAAGCCGCTTTGGTTGTGAATGCGGCGCGTCGGTTTGCCGCCCGACCGACTCGAGGACGATCCTGAGCGGTCGCAGTAAGCGCGCAGGCAGTGCAGGGCGTCGTTGGTGATGAGGCCTCGCCAGACAAGTGACCAGAGCGCATCAATGGTCTCGCCCGGGTACCCGCCGCCCAGCGCATCGTGCAGTGGCTGGAAGAAGGAGGCACCGGAGGCTTTGAGGTGCTCGAGAACCTGGGTCTCGCGCTCGCTCAGGGGTTCACTGGAGGCGGCGGAGAGCTGGAAGCGGGGACCTTTGGTCTGAACACGATCCGGCGGCCAGAGCTGGGAGAGATTCTCGGAGAGAAACAGAGCCAGGCGGCCGTCACGCTCACCCAACGGCGAGAGGCCAATCCAGGTGACCTCGCCGGCGGCGATGAGGGTGTCGAGGTCGGCGGGCTTGTAGCCGGAGATCCGGGCTGGGAGGATCTCGGTTTCGAGCAGAGAGGCAGGTAGGGGAGCGCCTTGCAGGTTTTCGATGACATCGAGTAGGGCATCGAGCCCGCGGCGGGGCTGAACGACACCCTGCCAGCGCGTGAACAGGCGAGCAAGGGTGGCTTGCGCGACGGGCTCGACCTCCTTGCGGAGGCGGGCTAGGGATTTGCGGCGGATGGTGCGGAGAACTTCGGCGTCGATCCACTCGCGGTTGAGGCCGCCAGGGCGGAAGCCGCCTTCCATCACCCTGCCGGTACCTACAAGGCGTTGTAGCGCGGCTTCGACGCTCTCTTTCGGCAGGCCGTAGCGCTGGGCAAGGTCAGGGGTGGTGAAGGGGCCGTGGGTGCGGGCGTAGCGACGAACGACGTCGAGCAGGGCATCGGGCACGGGTTCGAGGAAGGCGCTGGGGAGCCCCGGGGGCAGGGGAACGCCCAGCGCGTCGCGGAGGCGGGCGGCATCCTCGACGGCGACGACGCGCTTCTCAGAGCCGACGCGAAGCTCAAGGGCGCGGCGCGCGCGGAGCAGGCGTTCCACCGTGGCGTCCACCTCCAGGCCGGTGGAACGCTGCGTGATCTCCGCGCGGGTGAGGTCGCCGAGGCGAAGCAGGAGATCGTGGACGCCGTCGAGAGAGCGGACTCGGTAGGTATCGGCGAGCGACTGCAGCTGCTCTTCTGTTTCTTCGATGGCGTTGAGGTCGAGGAGCTCGCGCAGGTCGGCATCGCCAAGTAGTTCGCGCAGCTGGTCCTGGTCGATCGAAAGCGCCTGGGCGCGGCGTTCGGCAAGCGGAGCATCGCCGTCGTAGATGTAGTTGGCGACGTAGCTGAAGAGCAGGGCTCCGGCGAAAGGCGACGGGGTGCGCGAGTTGACGGTGTGGACGCGGATAGAGCGATTGCCGATGGCGCGCAGCGTTTCGGCCAGCGCGGGCATGTCGAAGACATCGCGAAGGCATTCGCGGTAAGCCTCGAGCAGCATGGGGAAGCTGGCATAGCGGGCCGCGACGGAGAGCAGATCGTAGGCGCGTTTGCGCTGTTGCCAGAGTGGGGTGCGACCGTCGGCACGGCGGCGAGGTAGAAGTAGCGCGCGCGCGGCAGCCTCGCGGAACTTTGCCGCAAACAGCGCGGTAGAACCCAGTTGCTGCTGCACCAGTTCCGCCGCCTCGGCGGGTTCAAGCAGAAGCAGTTCGGCGTCGGGCGGCTGATCGGTTTCAGGGAAGCGGAGGACGAAACCGTCCTCTGACCACATGGTCTCCGCTTCGAGGCCGGCGGCCTTGAGCTTGGCGCTGACGGCCATGGCCCAAGGCGCGTGGACACGAGAGCCAAAGGGTGTGAGACAGCAGACGCGCCAGTCACCAAGCTCGTCGCGTACACGCTCGATGACGATCGTGCGGTCGTCGGGGACGTGATCGGTGGCGAGGGCCTGGTCGGTGAGATAGCGAAGAACGTTCTCGGCGGCTTTTTCGTCGAGGTCGTGGTCGCGCGTGAGTTTGGTGATCGCCACGGAGCGCGGCATGTCGCGCAGCTCGCGAACGAGGGCACCGATGCGACGGCCAAACTCAATGGGGCGGCCGGCTTGATCGCCGTGCCAGAAGGGCATCTTGCCGGGCTCGCCGGGGGCGGGGGTGACGAGGACCTTGTCCTGGGTGATCTCGTCGATGCGCCAGGTGGAGGCGCCCAGGATGAAGGTGTCGCCGGTGCGGGCCTCGAAGACCATTTCCTCGTCGAGTTCACCGACACGCATCGGCTTGGAGGCGGAGCCGGAGAGGAAGACACCATAGGTGCCGCGATCCGGAATGGTGCCGCCATTAAGGATGGCGAGGCGTTTGGCGCCGCCGCGCGGCGTAATCCAGTTGCGCTGCCGATCCCAGGTGACGCGCGGGCGAAGCTCGGCGAACTCGTCAGAGGGGTACCGGCCAGCGAGCATATCCAGGACACCGTCAAAGACGGCAGTGGAGAGCGCGGCGAACGGGGCAGCGCTGCGGACGATCGAGCGAAGGGCGTCGTAGCTGATGCCGGGCGCGTCGTCCTCTTCGAGCTCGGCCTCGTACCCGGTCGGCTGGCCGCCTTTGTGGCGCGCCTTCACTGTTTTCTTCTTACGCGCGTGGCGGGATTCAATCTCGGCGAGCGGCAGAGGCGGCTGGGCGACCAGGGCGACGATCTGTTGGGCGAGGATGTCGAGCGGATTGCGCAGGAAGCGGGTGTGCTCGACGTGGCCCTCGTGCATGGCCTGCGTCACCGCCGCGCAGGCGACCAGATCGGCGCGGTACTTGGGGAAGATGATGCCGTTCGACGGTGCACCAACCTGGTGGCCGGCGCGGCCAATCCGCTGCAGGCCGCTGGCGACCGAGGGTGGAGCTTCAATCTGGATGACGAGATCGACCGCGCCCATGTCGATGCCGAGCTCGAGCGAGGAGGTGCAAACAAGGGCTTTGAGGCGTCCGGCTTTGAGCAGCTCTTCGATCTCGGAACGCTGCGCGGAGGCCAGCGAGCCGTGGTGGGCGCGCGCGATGGATTCCCCAGCAAGCTCGTTGAGCGCCCCGGCCAGGCGTTCGGCGACGCGCCGCGCGTTGACGAAGATGAGAGTGGAGGTGCGCTCGCGAACGATCTCCAGGAGGCGCGGGTGGATGCTCTGCCAGATGCTGGTGCGTTTGGGGCCTTGTGAGGCAGGGCCGCTGGGCAGGTCCTGAATTTCGCCGAGCTTGGCCATGTCCTCGACGGGAACTTCGACGCGGATCTCGAGACGTTTGCGGGCGCCGGCGTTAATGATTGTGACTGGACGGAAGCGTGGGCCGGAGATCCCTGCTCCGGGCGTCTCAGGTTCGGCTTCGGCGGCCTCGGCGGAGTTGTAGTCCTCGGCAGCTGCGGCGGTTAGGCCGGTTGTGGCTGTGATTGCCTCGGCGGCTCGGGCCTCCGTAGAGGCAGTGGCCGAACCACTGGCGTTTTCTCGGTCAAGCTGCACCTCCGGTCGAAGTGACGCGTTTGTCGGGAACTCTGGTCCAGAGGACAAGTCGTTGGCCGGCGCCGGGGACGGGTTCTGGGCTTCGGCGCCGCCGAGAAAGCGGGCAACCTCCTCCAGCGGACGCTGCGTGGCGCTGAGGCCAATGCGCTGGAGTGGGTGACCGCAGAGGGCTTCGAGCCGTTCGAGTGAGAGCGCCATATGCGCGCCGCGTTTGGTTGGAACGAGCGCATGGATCTCATCGATAATGACGGTCTCCACCGAGCGAAGCGTCTCGCCGGCGTCCGAAGTGAGCAGAAGATACAGGGACTCGGGGGTGGTGATCAGGATTTCGCCTGGGTGGCGTTTGAAACGCGCGCGATCCTTCTGACTGGTATCACCGGTGCGGACGCTGATCTCGGGGATGTGTACCGGGACGCCCTCGCGCTGCGCCATGTTGGCGATGCCCTGCAGCGGGGAGCGCAGGTTGCGCTCGACGTCGACGGCCAAGGCTTTCAACGGGCTGAGGTAGAGCACGCGGCAGCCGGGGTTCTCACCGAAGTGGGAGGGCCGCTGCAGCATAAGCCGGTCGAGGCACCAAAGGAACGCGGTCAGGGTCTTGCCGGTGCCAGTGGGCGAAAGAATGAGGGTGGAGTCGCCATGCGCGATGGCGGGCCAACCTTCCCGCTGGGGCGGCGTCACGCCTTCGAAAACAGCGCGAAACCAGGCGGCAGTGACGGGATGGAACAGATCAAGGACGTCCGCACTGTCGGCGAGGTTGCCGACCGGCGTTGGTGCGCTGGAACCGCTCGAGGCCGGTGGCGATTTCACTCGTTTGGACGGGGCAGCGTCCGCCTTCGCTGTTTTTGTTGCAGCTTTCCCCCGGGCGGGCGCAGGAGCGGCTTCGTGCTGGGGCGGTTTCATCACGCGTCAGATTTGATGCCTGCGGGCACCCAATCGGCGAAGGCGGTCCAGATTGCATGCACAGAAGTGACACCGGCCCGAGGGGCGTTGCGTCGCGTTGCAGCAGCCTCAAGAAACTAGGCGATGAAGCGGCGGCGTAGCGTTCCAGCAACCCCTAGCATCCCGGTGCTCAGCAACAGCATGCTGGCAGGCTCGGGCGTTACTGCGGTAGGCGTTGTCGGAGCCGTTGGAGCGGCAAGGCTCACCTGACCGACGTACAGGTCGTTGGGGCCGTTGAGATTGAAGTTGTCGCCCTTGAAATTAACCAGGGTCACCCCGGAGATGGTGAACTTGGCGCTGTTCGCGCCGACAAAGACGTCCGTACCGTACTGTGCGTCCAGTCCGGTCTCCAGGAGTCCACCCGCGGTGAAGGAGATGGACTGGACGATGCCGGTGGTGGTGTCGATGACGGTGCTACCCGATATCGTGTTCAGGTCGCCAGCCATACCGAAAGTCACAGCGCTGCCTTTTATGTTGAAGGTGGACAGGGTATCTGCCAACGCAGGCACGCAGGGAAGAAGAAGAGTGAGGGCCGCAAGACGCGCAAAGGGATGCATGCCCATTGAGACTCGACGAGGAACCGCAGGGGTGTCTGGAGCGCACTGCACGAAAGAGTAATCCGATGGAACTCTGGTAATCGTCAACGTACCCTACCCCTCGGCTGGTGCTTGCTCTACACTCCGCATACCGCTATGCGGCAGAGCGAGACCATCTATGGCTGCGCCCGAAGTTGTAGCAGAAGTTGCGTCCGGTTCCTATGAGTCTTTGCGGGCTTGTGCGTTACGCGCAGCAGAGAACGCGTATGCACCCTACAGCCGCTTTCGTGTAGGCGCGGCGTTGCTGCTGAGCGATGGCGCCATCGTGACGGGGTGCAATGTGGAGAACTGCTCGTATCGATTGACTTGTTGCGCGGAGCAGTCCGCGATCACGCGTGCCGTCATTGAGCGTGGGCCGGAGATCCGATTGCGAGCGGTGGCCGTGGCGAACCTGAACGCAGCGGCTTCGATGCCGTGCGGTGCCTGCCGGCAGACGCTGGCCGAATTCGGGGACGATGAGGTGGTCATTCTGTACCCGGGTGAGGGCGGCGAGGCCAGGGAGACCAGTCTCGGGGCGCTGCTGCCGCATGCATTTCGGCTCGAGTACCTGAACCAGCCCTGATATGACCGAAGCAACGCGTCCACTGGACATTCTGACCAAGAAACGCGACGGCGGAGAGCTGTCGCGCGGGGAGATTGATCGGTTCGTACAGGCGGTGGTGCGTTATGGCGAAGCCAAGCAGCCGGATACGCGCTCGGCGACCGAGGAAGCAATAAGCGCGGCACAGATTGCCAGCTTCCTGATGGCTGTCTTTCAACGCGGTCTCACGAAGAACGAGCTCGCGGACTTGACGCAGGCGATGCGTTTCTCCGGCGAGACTCTCCCTTCGTCGTCGCTTGGCGGATTTGCAGTCGATAAGCACTCGACGGGAGGGGTCGGTGACAAAACATCGCTGCTGATTGCGCCGATTCTGGCGGCCCTGGGGCTGGAGGGTGAGCCTAGGCTCTTTGTGCCGATGATCTCCGGGCGGTCGCTGGGGCACACGGGCGGAACGCTGGACAAGCTTGAGAGCATTCCGGGCTTCGACACGCAACTCTCGCTCCCGCGAATGATGGAGATTTTGCGCGAGTGCGGTGCGGTCATCGTAGGGCAGACGCCGCGATTGGTACCGGCGGACCGCATTCTGTATGCGCTGCGGGACCACACCGGCACGGTGGAGTCGCCGTACCTGATCACGGCGAGCATCATGAGCAAAAAACTGGCGGAGGACCTCCGCGGGCTGGTGCTGGATGTGAAGGTGGGCTCCGGAGCCTTCATGCCGAGCTACGAGGCTTCCAAGCAGCTGGCAGAACTGATGGTTGGCACCGGCGAACGCGCGGGTACGCGCACTGTGGCGCTGCTGACGGCCATGGACCAGCCACTGGGACGTTTCGCGGGCAACTGGGTCGAGGTCTGGGAGTGTGTGGACATCCTGAGGGGCGTAAGGCACCCGATGTCGGCGGACCTGATTGACCTTTCGTGCACGTTGGCCGGCTGGATGCTGCACCTGGCCGGCAGGGCTGCGTCGCCGGCAGAGGGAGCGTGGCTGGCAGGCTCCGTCTTACGGGACCGACGAGCCTACGCGGCGTGGTTGCGGATAGTTGCGGCGCAGGGTGGGAACACGGCCGTGTTTGAGGCCGCAGCCGCGTTTCACAACCCAAGGTTCAGCTGTGTCTTGCGAGCTAAAGGTTCCGGATTTTTGGCCGATATGGACTGTAAGCAGGTAGGTTGGGCCGTGCAGCGGCTGGGCGCGGGCCGAAGCCGGCCGGGGGAGCCGGTGAGCGCTCATGCCGGCATCGAGGTACATGCGAAAATCGGCGACTCTATCAAGAACGGGCAGATGCTGTTCACATTATTTAGTGACGAGGAAAGATTGCTGGCCGCGTCCTTGGAAATCATTGAAGACGCCTTGCGCATCAGCGATAAAGCAGTGATGCGCGGCCCCATCGTGCGTGAAACTGTGCAGGGTTACTGAGACGAGGACGTGATTACTTCGTGTGCTGCGATAGCGACAGGGTGTTGCCGTCAGGGTCCTGAAACCAGGCAATTTTGGCGCGTCCGGGAGCATGCCAGATCGCACGTTCGTCCTGCTCCAGGTATCCGTAACGCAGAAAGGTGAGGCCCTTACCGTTGAGTTCGTCTACCGTCGTCTCCATATTCTCCACCTCCCAGCCGAACACCGTGGCGGTATTTGGAGTAAACGGCTCGGGCATCTTCACCACGCGCAAGGCCGTGCCAGGTTCAGGACCGACACGGAAGACCAGGGCGAACGGTTCGTCGGACTCGAAGCGGAGGCCCAGCGTGCCCTCGTAAAAGGAGCGCGCGACCCCTGCGTCACGGGTCAGGATAAAACCCACGGGCGATGCGGTCGTAAGTGACATGACGGCATCGTAGGCGGGAATGCCCGGTTTTCCAAGAGCTTTCTTTGTGCCCAACTTTGGTGAGCGGGAGGTGCTCAACCCCAGTGATTGGAAGCAAACTGTGCCCTTTCACTTTTTCGAAGCAGGCATGGTCAGCAGTCGCTTTTGCAGTTCGAGAAAACGGCGGACGCGGTCAAGGGTGCGGGCCTTACCAAAGACGATGAGGCTCTCCAGCAGGGGCGGGGACTGCGTACTGCCCGTGAGAATTGCACGAAGAAGCATGAAGTTCTCTTTGACGGACCACTGCCTGGCCTCGCCGAGTGTCTTCATGGCGGACTCGATGGCTGGCACCTCCCAGGCGCTGGATTCCAGCACGGGCAGGAGTTCGGCGGCGAAGGCCAGAGTCTCTTCGGCGGTGCGTTTTTTGGGGAGCCAGGCTGACTCCGGAACGGGCAGCTCATCGCGGAAGAAAAAGCCGGCCATGTCGCCGAAGGCGCCGAGAGTTTCCAGGCGCGTCTGCACGAGGGGAGCGATGGCACGCAGGTAGGCGTCCGAGAACACGGTCTCGCGCAGGGAGGCGAAGAACTCCTCGGAGCTCTGCCGACGGATGTACTCGCCGTTGAGCCAGCGAAGCTTGGTGAGGTCGAAGACGGGACCACCGAGAGAGATGCGCGCGAAATCGAAGCGGGCGAGCATGTCCCCCAGCGAGAAAACGTCCGAGAGCTTCATGTCCAGGCCCTTGTTGACGATTTCCTGCTCCGTGGGCTGCTTCATCCCGCCGCCCATGAGGCCAAGGAAGTTGAGCATCGCTGAGGGAAGGAAGCCGGAGTCGCGGTAGTAGTTCAGCGAGACGGGGTTTTTGCGTTTGGAGATCTTGCTCTTGTCCGTATTGCGCAGCAAGGGCATGTGCCAAAACTTCGGCAGCTCCCACCCAAAGGCCTGGTACAGCAGCACGTGCTTCGGGGTGGAGCTGATCCACTCCTCGGCGCGGATAACGTCCGTGATGCGCATGAGGTGATCGTCCACGACATTCGCGAGGTGGTAGGTGGGATAGCCGTCGGACTTCATCAGCACCTGGTCATCGACATTGGCGTGGTCAAAGGTGACATCGCCGCGCAGTTCGTCGCGGAAGGTGGTGGAGCCCTCAAGGGGAACCTTGAGGCGAACGGTGAAGGGCTTGGGCTGGCTGCCATCGGGGGGGTTCAGGTTCTCGGCCACTTCGGCTGCGCTCAGGCTACGCGAACGGCCGTTGTACTTGGGAGGCTGCTTGGCGGCGGTCTGCGCCTTGCGCTCGGCCTCGAGCTCTTCGGGGGTCTCGAAGGCACGATAGGCGTGGCCGCTGGTGAGCAGTTTCTCCGCGTACTCGCGGTAGATCTCGGTGCGCTCGGACTGCCGGTAGGGACCGTAGGGGCCGCCGATGTCCGGACCCTCGTGCCATGTGAGGCCGATCCAGCGCAGGGCGTCGAAGATCATCTGCTCGGAGGTAGAGACGAAGCGGGTACGGTCGGTGTCCTCAATGCGAAGCACAAACTCGCCGCCGCGCTGGGCGGCAAAGAGGTAATTGAGTAGGCCGATGTACGCGGTGCCGACGTGTGGGTCGCCGGTAGGTGAGGGTGCAATGCGAACACGGGTGGGGCGAGTGGTGCCAGCGGCAGGGGAGAGGTCGAAGTCGGGCGAAGCGGGGTTCTCAGATGTCATCGGGTCGAATCCGATGCTACCAAAGCGCGGCACCGTCTCTCCTGCGAGCGGAGAGGCGGGTGATCTACACCGCGGGCGGATTGGAGGGTGGGTAGTTTGCGGGCGGGTACGGCGGCGGATAACTCGGCAAGCCGCCGGCATAGTCGGACGCGGCTGGAACCACTCGCCATTCGCTGAAGGCCAGAATGCAGAGCACGATCAGTGCGCCAATTCCCGGAACCAGGACCAGCAGACTCAACGGACCTGCAAGACCTGCTTTCGTGAAGATGCGCCAAAAGAGAAAGATCAGGACTGCAGAGACGAGAAGACCGAAAAATAGAAAGAAGATGCCCATACTGGCCATCATGGTGGCCATGTGCTGCTGTTGTTGCGGGTCCATACATGCCTCCCAGGTTCGGAGCCAATGTAGTGGAGCAACGCACGGCGCGCCAGAGAAATCCACCACGACCGCAGCGAAACCCACAATCCGGGCGACTGCTCTTCGCTTTCAGAACTTGCGGCCCCAGTCTCAACCGCCAAGAGCCTTGCTCTCTGGGCTCGGCAACGCGAGTTAGAGTACGAAAGCTTGGAGTAAAACCGGCGCCAAGCTACGTCAGATCGTCCGTATCGAAGGTGGGCAGTTTGCGGCCGAGCGCGCTGTAGTCAACGCCCTCAGAGATGACCGTGCTGAGGACTCCGTCGATCTCGTCGTCAGCCGGGACCTCATCGGCCACCGCGAGCTTCTTGTGCTCCCGCGGCAGTTTGATGGATTCAAGCAGCGCCACCACATGGGCCACGGCGGTGGAGTCCTGGCCGAGCCCTTCAGGCGTTTTTCCCTTGATGGAGACGCAATTCATCTCCAGGTTCAGCAGGTCGGCGAGGCGTTCGCGCATGTCCCCGGCAATGGGTACGATCTTGGGCCTGTGCATTACCAGTACGCAGTCGATGTTGACGATCTTGTAGCCGGCAAGCGCGACCTCTTCAAGCGCCGTCTTCAAGAAGACGGAGGAGTCGGCACCCTTCCATCGCTCGTCCGTCGGCGGGAAGAAGGTGCCGATGTCGCCGGCACAGACCGCGCCGAGCAGAGCGTCCGTCACAGCATGGAGCAGCAGATCGCCATCCGAGTGGCCGGAGAGGCCCTCGGGGTGATCGATCTTCAGGCCGCCGATGATGAGCGGGACTCCAGGGTGGAAGGCGTGCGAGTCAAAGCCGAGGCCGATGCGCATAGACATGGCAATCATCTTAACCGCGAGGCCGTGTTGGGGCTACGCGCCACGTCAGCCGGTCGCTTAAACAGGTAGGTAAGCACACCATTCAGGAGTGAAGGGCCAGCCAGGCGCATCTCTCGGATCCTGAGACGGCCACATCAAAGCAGAGGCTGACCACCGATGAAAGATCGCCTCAGCCTGCCAGATAGAATTCGGCGATCTCCAGGTCGCCGGGCTGGGTGACCTTTAGGTTGCGAGCGCTGCCCGGTACTACATGCACGGCGATGCCGGCGCGTTCAAGCAGGCTGGCCTCGTCGGTGCCGACGAACTCGTCGGCCATCGCTTCGGAAAAGGCCCGGCGCATCAGCGGAACCCGGGCGCCTTGCGGCGTTTGGGCGTGCACAATCAGCTCCCGCGGGATGGTTGCGGTGATTAGGGCACCGTCGGCGGTCCGTTCGACCTGCTTGATGGTGTCGGTGGCGGGCATGCCGACGATGGCTGCCCCATGGCGGGCAATCGCCTCGATGGTGCGCTCGATCGTGGCGGCATCGATCAGCGGTCGGACCGCATCATGCACCATCACGATGTCTCCATCGGCTTGGGAGGGCAGAGCGTGGAGGGCGTTTGCGACCGACTGCTGCCGCGTCTCGCCACCATGGACCACCGCGACGCGTTCAGCGAGGCCATGGTCGGTGAGCAGTTCGCGCATACGCTCCCCCTCCGGCTCGCGGACCGCGACGTACACCCCGGTCACTGCGGCGACAGATAAAAAGGCGCGCAGGGCGTGAACAAGGATTGGAAGCCCACGGAGGGAAATGAATTGCTTCGGAGCGTCGCCGGCGGTGGCGGCCATGCGTGTACCGATGCCGGCCGCGGGGAGGATGACAAAGACAGCCATGAGGAGCCGAGTATACCGTTTCAAAGGACGGGATGAGAACACGCGCAATGCGCGACCGTAGCGATTCGAGAGGAGCTGCCAATGTGCGCAGGATCAGGTTTGGAGAGGCAACGATGACGAGATTGGACGGGCTGGACAGAACCTTCTTCCGGCCGGGGGATCGGGTTTGTTGTGCAATTTCAGGAGGTGCAGACTCGGTGGCGCTCCTCTTTTCGCTGCGGGAGGCGAACGCCGCGAAGGAGTCGCTCGGGCTTGTGCTCAGCGCCGTGCACGTGCACCACGGGCTACGTGGGGCAGAGGCCGATGCTGACGAGGCATTTGTGCGGAGCCTGTGCGAGCGCCTGGACGTGCCACTCACCGTGGAGCATGTGAACACCGCCGCCCGCCAGGCAGCGAAACGCGAGGGCACCGAAGAGGCGGCGCGTGAACTACGGTATGCGGCTTTTCGGCGTCTGCTCCACGCCGGCAGCATCGACACGGTGACAACGGCCCACACCCTGGACGATCAGGCCGAAACGGTGATGATGAAGCTGCTGCGAGGCGCCTGGACGGAGGGTCTGAGCGGCATCCATCCGGCAATCGTCGAAGCTGCAGACGCGGGGGAGATAGCTCTGCGAGGCACTCCCTCCCCATCCAGGCAGCGGGCGGGGCGTATCGTACGGCCGCTGCTGAACGTGCGCCGAGTGGAGATCGAGGCCTATCTCCGGGAGCGCGGCCAGGGTTGGCGCGAGGACAGCAGCAATCAGGACGTGCGGTACACGCGCAATCGGGTTCGGCATGAGCTACTGCCGCTGCTGCGGACCTTCAACCCGGGAATAGATGAGACTCTGGCGCGTACCGCAAGCGCCGCCCGGGACGAAGAAGCATTCTGGGCGGCGGAGATGGCGCGCTTACTGCCGGGATTGCTGCTACCCGGCAAGCCCGTGCGTGGGGGCGGACGGGCGGTGGGGACGGGCGTCGGCGAGCGCTCCTGCGCGCTGGACCTCGACCGTCTGAAGGCGCTTGCTCCGGCCGTGCGGCGCCGGCTCGTGCGGGCAGCGGCCGCCACGTTGGCGTGTCGGTTGAGTTCCGTCGAGACGGCAAAGCTACTGGCTCTCTCGGGGCTGGACACCTACCCGGGCCTCCCCGGACGCATCGGTGCAAGGTTGGAACTGGCGGGTGGCCTGCGCGCGGAGCGATCCGCCCGCGAGCTCCGACTGTCCCGTGTCGAGCCAATTTGAAGGGTGTCTACACCCGAAGATGTAGAGATCTGCGGAAACATTCCAGCCAGCAAAGAAAATCGGGAGGTAAAATCCGGGTAAGTCCATTTACGCCGTCGCACGTAGGTGCCGCACCTGCACCTTCTTGTCGCAGCCGTCGTCTAAAGGATTGGATCGAGCGTTCGCAATAAAGGCGAGCGGGGATCCGGGGCTTGAAGGGAAACGAGGGGTCAATTGAACTCGACTGTCAAACAGTTGTTGATCTGGGTGGTAGCTGTCGCCTGCCTGCTGGTGGGCTGGCAGTTCGTGCTCAAGAATATGAACGCGGGGCATAACCGCACGATCAGCCTGACCGAACTGACCAACGATGCGGTTTCGGGCAAGATCGCGGACGTGACCGTTTCCGGTTCAGAGGCAACGGGCAAGTTCAAGGATGGCAAGGAGACTTTCTCCACGACCATTCCTCAGAACTACCCCGATCTGTACAAGGACTTGCAGTCGCACGGTGTCAACGTAACGATCAAGGACCCGCAGGGCGGCCTTTGGTTTGGGCTGTTGCTGCAGGTAGCGCCCATTCTTGTCATCCTTGCGTTGTTCCTGTTCATGATGCGCCAGATGCAGTCTGGCGGGAACAAAGCGATGAGCTTCGGCAAGAATCGCGCTCGCCTGCTGAGCATGCAGCAGAAGAAGGTGACATTCAAAGATGTCGCCGGTGTGAATGAGGCCAAAGAAGAGCTCAAAGAGATCATCGAATTCCTGCGGGAAGCGCAGAAGTTCCAGCGTCTCGGCGGACGTATCCCTAAGGGCGTTTTGATGGTCGGACCTCCAGGCACAGGCAAGACGCTGTTGGCGCGCGCTGTGGCCGGTGAAGCGAACGTGCCCTTCTTCTCAATCTCCGGTTCGGACTTCGTTGAGATGTTTGTCGGCGTAGGTGCCAGCCGTGTACGCGACCTGTTTGAACAGGGTAAGAAAAATGCTCCCTGCATCATCTTCATCGATGAAATCGACGCTGTGGGACGGCACCGTGGTGCAGGTCTTGGCGGCGGCCACGATGAGCGTGAGCAGACCCTGAACCAGCTCCTGGTGGAGATGGATGGGTTTGAATCGAACGATGGTGTCATTCTGATTGCCGCCACCAATCGCCCCGACGTTCTTGATCCGGCGCTGCTGCGGCCAGGCCGGTTTGATCGTCGCGTCGTCGTCGATCGGCCGGACATCCGTGGTCGCGAAGAAGTCCTTAAGGTTCACTCCAAGAAGGTGCCCATGGCCGAGGATGTCAATCTGAATATCCTTGCTCGCGGGACACCGGGGTTCTCGGGCGCGGATTTGGCCAACATGGTGAACGAGGCAGCCCTGACGGCGGCTCGTTTTAACCGCAAGGCCGTGCACATGTACGACTTCGAGGTTGCCAAGGACAAGGTGCTGATGGGTGCGGAGCGCAAGAGCATGCTGCGCAGCCCAGAGGAACTGAAGATCACGGCATACCACGAGGCCGGCCACACCCTGGTTTCGGCGCTGCGAGAGCATTCCGATCCGCTGCATAAGGTCACCATCATTCCCCGCGGCATGGCGCTTGGTGTGACGGTGTACCTGCCTGAAGAGGATCAGCACACCGTCACGAAGGATTACCTTGAAACCAAGCTGGCCATGATGATGGGTGGCCGTTGCGCCGAGGAGATCTTCCTTAAAAAGATGACCACGGGCGCGGGCAACGACATCGAGCGCTCTACGGATCTCGCCCGCCGCATGGTGTGCGAATTCGGTATGAGCAAGCTTGGGCCGATGACCTTCGGCAAAAAGGAACAGGAAGTGTTCCTGGGCCGCGACATCGGGCAGTCTCGCGACTTCTCGGACGACACTGCGAAGCAGATTGATGCAGAGGTGCGCAGCTTTGTCGATGAGGCTTATCGTTCCGCCTACACCCTGCTAGAGGCCAACCAGGAGATCATGCACCGTATGGCGCAGGCTTTGCTGGAACGGGAGACGCTGGATTCCGCCGAGATCGCGCTGATCATCGCGGGCAACGAGTTGCCTCCCATGCGTTCGGCTCTGGCCCAGGCTGATCCTGGTTCGGGCTCGGACGACACGCAGAAGATCCTCAAGCCGGAAGGCGGGCGCAAGCCTGGCTTCGGCGAGGGTGCTCCCAACCCGGCGTAATGTTCCAGCTCAGTCAATGTGGTTTGAAGAGGCGGCCCCTGGGTCGCCTCTTCGTATTTGACCTCCTGACATTTGGAGCTGCGGCGTCGTGAGTTGGTTCCGCTGTGAGATCGTGAAGCTGTGATGGCGAGATTCAGTTTTGCGAGCGAAGGCCTTCGACGGGCTACGCTGATGGGCGCGCTGGGAGGGCTGTGGTGTGGGGCAGCGCCGGCCCAAGCGGCTGCTCAATTAGGGGCAGCACCGGGTCACGCGAGGCTCGCTGGTGGCGAGCAAGTCACCAATGCGGTTTCGAAAATCGATGTTTCGCCGAAGCCTACGCGGGACGATCTGCTGCGGGGCGGCTATGGTCCATTCCGCGCCAATAACGATCTGCTGTCCTACAAGCTTAAACTGCGGGTTGATCCCGCAGCCATGACGATTCGCGGTTCCAATGCGGTCCGTTTCCGCATGCTCGAGGACGGGCAACGCATTCAGCTGGAGCTGACCCCGACTTTGACAGTTCAGTCCATCATGTTCGATGGGGCGGCCCTGCATTTCACGCGCGAGGAGCGCACGCTCTGGATCGACTTCCCCAACACGCTGAAGAAGGGGCGGGAGTACACCGCCGTGGTAGCGTATGCGGGCCGGCCCGTAACGCAAGGGCGGTTCGGCTGCTTCTCCTTCGACAAGGACAAGGAAGGTAAGCCCTGGATCACGACCGCCTGTGAGGGAGAGGGCGCGAGTCTCTGGTGGCCCAACAAAGATCAGTGGCGCGATGAGCCGCAGGAAGGCATGGAGATGGACATCGCCGTGCCGAACGGCTTGATGGATGTGTCGAACGGCCGTTTCGAGGGATCGCAGGATCTTGGAGACGGGTACACCGAGTGGCGCTGGCATGTGCACTACCCGATCAACAACTACGACGTGGCGCTGAATATCGGCGCGTACCAGCACTTCGCGGGACCGAAGCATGGGGCGACGACGCTGGACTACTACGCGCTCCCCGAAGATCTGGAGAAGGCCAAAGTGCAATTTGCGCAGGTGCCGGAGATGCTCACCGCCTACGAGCACTACTTCGGCGAGTACCCCTTTGACGAGGATGGCTACAAGCTGATCGAGGTGCCCTACGCCGGCATGGAGCATCAGACCGCGGTGGCCTATGGCAACCATTTCGCCAACGGGTACCTTGGGGCGGATTGGACCGGGGTCGGCATCAGCCCCCGGTTCGATTTCATCATCATTCACGAGAGTGGGCATGAATGGTTTGGCAACGCGGTCACGGCGGCGGACCGCTCCGACATGTGGATTCATGAGGGCTGGACGACGTACATGGAGACGCTCTACGTGGAGTACCGCTGGGGTCGACCGGATGCGATTCGTTACCTCAACGGGCTTAAGCCGAAGGTGAAGAATCAGCAGCCCATCATCCCGGCCCGGGGAACCAATGCAGAGCCGCCGGAGGACCAGTATTTTAAGGGCGCTCTGATGCTGAATACCCTGCGTACTGTCATGAACGATGACCGGCAATGGTTCGCTGACCTTCATGACTTTTTCCAGCAGTTCAAGTACCGGCAGATAATGACGGAAGACGTGATCGCCTGGTGGAATCAACGCACGGGAAAAGATCTGACGCCGTTCTTCAACCAGTACCTTCATCACGCGGCAATACCGGTGCTGGAACTGACCCAAAACGCTGTAGCGGGCACAACCTCCTTCCATTGGCGAACCGATGAACCCGATTTCGCCGCGCCCGTGGTCATTCACCACCTAGGTGAGACCATCGTGCTGCATCCAGTGACCACGGAATCTCGCAGCGTATCCTACATCCCTCTCTCGTTCGAGGACATACAGGAGCTCGAATCGCGCATGTATATCGCCGATCGCATGCTGATTCTGGACGAAGGCACCCCAGCGAAAACGAGGCCCAATTGAGGCTACAAGGGCTGTCTCTGCTGCTGGCCGCGGGTGGGCTGAGCGGATGTGGGTATCACCAGATTGGTGCGGCGTCGCATGTGCCTCCGGGTGTGCAAACCATCGCGGTTCCCATCTTCGCCACGCGCGTGCAGGCTTTCCGCACGGAAACCCTGTTTACGCAGGCGGTAGTGCGGGAGCTGAACACGGTCACGCGGTACAGGGTCGAGACGAACGTCAGTGGCAACGCGGACACCAGCACAGCGGACGCCGATGCCGTCCTGCGCGGCACAATTCTGAGCGAGGCCGTAACGCCGCTCACCTATGACTCGTCGAGCGGACAGACGTCGAGCTACCTCATTACGCTGACCGCTTCGGTGCGGTTAATTGGCAATGACGGCACAGTGCTGTATCGCAACGATGCGTTTTCCTGGCGCGAGCAGTACCAGTCCACGCAGGACCTCTCCGGGTTTGTGCAGGAGGATACGGCGGCGGTGCGACGGCTGGCGCACGACTTCGCGCAGGCACTGGTCAGCGACATGACGGCGAGCTTCAAATAGTGGCTCCCAGCGCAAAGACACCACGCAGTTTCGCGGCGGTCGATCGCTTCCTTGCCGAGGTGCGCGGCGAGGGGCGTCGCGCAGGGTATGTTCTGCTGGGGGATGAGGCGTTCCTGTACGGCCGCGCCCGAGCCGGCG
Organism: uncultured Acidobacteriaceae bacterium; assembly: GCA_964242225.1. GTDB lineage: Bacteria > Acidobacteriota > Terriglobia > Terriglobales > Acidobacteriaceae > Granulicella. The sequence continues at coordinate 252,075 of CAXTAE010000004.1, read as the reverse complement.
TGCTGGCGGCCCTGGTACCGCCAGACCTGCGCCAGTTCTGTCTGCACGAGGTGGAGCTGGGCGAGACGTCGATCTTCGATGCACTCGACCTGGCGCAGACGCCGTCGTTGATGGCGCCCTTTCAGGTGCTGTTTCTGCGCAACGTAAAGACGCTGTATGGCCGAGGAGCCAAGAAGGAGGAGTTCGCTGCCATTGACGCGTACTTCCGCCGGCCGAACCCGCAGGCACTCGTGATTTTCGTCGCGGACTTTCTGCATTTGCCCTCCGATCTGCGACGCATGGACTTCACCGAAAAGGATCGCGCGGAGAAGATTCGCGAGACCCTGGGCGAGAGCTGCGGCATCGTGGAGCTGCAGCAGGTCAGCCAGGAGGATGCGGCGGCGTGGGCGCAGACCGAGGCGGAGAGCCGGGGCATGCGCCTGGGTCCAGACGCCGCGCGTGAGCTCGTCGATGCGCTGGGGGCCGACATGCTCTTGATCGGCAGCGAGCTGGAAAAGCTGTTGTTGGAGGCAGGCGCACGCGGTGCTTCGGAGATCACGGTCCCGGATGTGGAGTTCATGGTGCCCGCAGCCAAGCAGCGAAGCCTGTATGAGCTGACCGACGCAATCAGCCGCAAAGATAGTGGGGCAGCGCTCGCCTTGCTGGGCGGCTTGCTGAACGCGAGCGACGGTGAGGATGCCGCGATTGGACACGTGTTTTCGCTGGCCAAAACCTACCGCCAGATGGTGATTCTGAATGAGCGGCAGGTGAAGGATCAGCGGGCGATGTGGCAGGTTCTGTGGCCAGGCTTTCGCGTCGCCCCGCATGCGGCTGATGCGTTGATTGCGCAGGCGCGGCGATACCGTAGCCGGGCGGAGCTGCTTAGCGGTTTGCGTACCATTGCACGCGCCGATGCGGAGTTGCGCTCAAGCCCGCCGGACAAACGGCTCGTGTTGGAGCGTCTGGTGCTGCGGTTGGCGAGGCCCACATCGCCGATGGACTCAGCCCGAGACGAGTGATGGCTGCTGCGGCACGGGAAGCTGACGTGGGCATGGGATTTGGAGATCGGGTATGACGTGTTATCGCCTGATGCAACGAATGGCAACGGCGAAACGAAGAGCGCGTCTACGCGGGTTCCACAGAACGCGAGGATTGAGACTGGGCAAGCGTTTGCCTGTGCTTAGAATGGCGTAGACAGGAGTTTTCATGAATCCTAAGCAGGTTTTGACAGGGCGCATGCTGCACATCGCAGCTGTGTGCCTGGTTGGCTCAACGTTCGGTGCTTCCTCGCGGGCGCAGGCACAGACAGGCACGCTGCAAAGCACCGCGGTATCACCGAAGGATGAGGCAAAGCAGCTGGACGAGTTTGTCGCGACGCACTACGTCAAGCACGAGTACCACGTGCCCATGCGCGATGGCACCCAGCTCTATACGGCCGTGTATACGCCAGCGCCCCGCAGCGGAGGTGTCCGCGACGCCGGGCCGTACCCCTTTCTGATGACGCGCACACCCTACAGCTGCCAGCCCTATGGCGCCGAGGTGAAACCACACGTTACCGCGAACGCGGGATTACTGCAGGGCGGCTACATACTTGTTTGCCAGGACGTGCGTGGACGCTGGAATAGCCAGGGTGCGTGGGTGGAGATGACGCCTTCCAAGGACGGCAAGGGCATCGACGAATCAACCGACACCTATGACACGGTGGAGTGGCTGCTAAAGAATATCCCGGCAAACAACGGCAAGGTGGGCATTCTAGGCATCAGCTACCCGGGGTTCTACACGGTGGCGAGCATTGTCGATAGCCATCCGGCGATCAAGGCGGCCAGCCCGCAGGCGCCAATCGTCGACCTGTGGAACGGTGACGATGCGTACCATGGCGGTGCGTTCATGCTGGATGCGAACCACTCGTTCTACGCGCCGTTCTTTGCGCCCCAGCGGAACCCGCTCACGGTTGAGCCGCCGCCGGCGTTCGAATTTCCTACGCAGGACATGTACGCGTATTACCTCGGCATGGGTACCCTGGCGCATCTCGATACACCAGCCGGGGGAACCAACCCCTATTTTCACGACCAGATCACGCATCCCGCGTACGGCGAGTACTGGAAGAGCCGCGACATTGGGCCGCATCTGCATGGCGTGCATGCGGCGGTGCTGGCGGTGGGCGGATGGTTTGACGCGGAGGACCTTGCCGGCCCGGTGAAGGTCTTTCATGATGTCGCGAAGCTGAGCCCTGAGGCGCCGGAGGACACGCTCGTCGAAGGACCGTGGGTGCATGGCGGATGGTATCGCGGCACCGGCGCGGCGCTGGGCGACATCAGCTTCGGGTCTGAGACCGCCGTGTTCTATCGCAATAACGTGGAAGCGCCTTTTTTCGATCACTGGTTGAAAGGCAAGCCCTGGACGCCGTTGCCGAAGGTTCTGGCCTTTGAGACCGGCTCGAACACGTGGAAGCGCTACCCGGCCTGGCCGCCGCCGGCCGCGGAGCCGCGGGAGCTGTATCTGCAGGCGGATGGCGGCCTCGCCTGGACGGCTCCGAAGACGCACGACAGCAGGGACGAGTACGTCAGCGATCCGGCGCATCCCGTGCCGTTTGTGCCGTATGTGACTGGGCCGGACGTGCCGCAACGCTACATGGATGAGGATCAACGGTTTGCGACGCGGCGCGGCGATGTGCTGGTGTACCAGACTGCCCCCTTGACGGAGGAGGTCACAGTGGCGGGCCCCATCTCGCCCAGGTTGAAGATTGCCTCTACAGGGACGGATGCAGACTTCGACGTGAAATTGATCGACGTGTTTCCGGAGGACTTCCACGACCCGGATGCCGAGGAGGAGTCTGAGGGCAAGCACGTCACCGGACCGCCGCCGGTGGTGCTGCAGGGGTACCAGATGCTGGTGCGCGGCGAGCCGTTCCGCGCCAAGTATCGCCACTCGTCAGAGCACCCGGAGCCGCTGGTGCCTGGGCAGCGGACGGACCTGAACTTCACGATGCAGGACGTCAATCACACGTTTCTGAAGGGCCATCGCATTATGGTGCAGATTCAAAGCTCTTGGTTTCCGCTGACCGATCGCAATCCGCAGACGTTCATCGACATCTCGAAGGCCAAGCCGGAGGACTTTCAGAAGGCGACGGAGACGGTGTTTCATGAGGCGGGGGCGGCGAGTGGAGTTGAGCTGATGGTGTTGGGGCGGTAGGAGCTCAGCTAATCCATTCCCGTGTCATTCCGTAGTGCAGCGTAGGGACAGCTTTATGCCTGTGCGCAGGGCAGAAAAGCAAATCCCTTCAATGCGTTACGGGATGGTGGAGCTAAGAGGGTCCGCGAGGACAAGCTCGGGCGGCGTGCCTCATTAGGAAGGGCCGAACGGGTTCTCCAGGCTGGGGCTCTGCGGCGTGAAGAGCTCGGCGCCGGCGTCGGTGATGAGCATGCAATCTTCGAGGCGGATGCCGAACTTCTTCGGGATGTAGATGCCGGGCTCGTCGGAGAAGGTCATTGCGGGCGTCAGCTTTTGCGTGTTGCCGCCGACGAGGTAGGGCCATTCGTGCATGTCCAGGCCTATGCCATGGCCGACGCGATGCAGGAAGAAGTCGTAGCCGGGACCGTAGCCGGCTTCGACGATGACCTTACGGGCGGCGGCGTCTACCGACTGCATCTCGACGCCCGGCCTGGCCGCGGCGAGCGCGGCGGACTGGGCGCTGTGCACGATGTCGAAGATCTTGCGCTGGAGGTCCGCGGGCTTGCCGTAGACCCAGGTGCGCGTAATGTCGGAGGTGTAGCCTTCGACGGTGCAGCCGTCATCAAGAGTGACGATTTCGCCCTCATGGATGGTCTGCGGCAGACTCGATCCATGGGGGACGGCGGTATTGATGCCGACGTTGCAGCTGGCCTCTCCATGCACGCCGCAGCGCGCATAGGCAGCCTCGACCAACTCGGCAACGCGGTGGCTGGTATCGCCCGGTTTGCAGGACTGGTAAACGGCTCGGTACACGTCCAGCGTGATGCCGTTGGCGAGGCGCAGCAGCGCGATCTCGGCCGTCGACTTGACCGAGCGGCAGCCGGCCGTGACGGCTGTGGCGGAGACGATCTTCAGCGCAGGGCAGGCCTTGGCGATCGCGTTGGAGAAGGCGAACTGGGTATGCTCCTCGATGCCCAGCGTACCGGTGGCGAGGTTCTCTTCGCCGAGCGCGCGCCGCAGGGTGATGAAGGGATCTTCGTTTTCCTGCCAAAGGTAGGTGAGCGTGGTCTCGTGCTCGGGAAAATGCGGAAGTATCTCGGCGAGGTGGTCACGCTCCAGCGCGGGGCACACGATAAAGGGCGCCGCGGCCTGCGGAATGACGTACGCGAAGAGCCGCTCGGACTGGTACCAGTGGGCGCCGGTGAAGTAGAGCAGAGAGGCGCCGGCGGTGATCAGAACGGCATTGAGGCCGTACTCGGTCATGAGTTCGCGGGCGCGGTCGAGGCGGCCATTGCGTTCCGCCTCGGTGATCGGGCGGACAAACTTCGTGTGGTCGAAGAGCGCAAGAATGGGTGCGGGCAGGGGATCGCTCTCCCCACCTGTTGCGGCCGTCGCAGGGGGGTTCTTCGCTTGCGCGCGGAGGCTGAGCGCGGGCGCGGAGGCGGCTGCGGTGAGCAGAAAGCGGCGGCGAGAGACCATGCATACGATTGTAGGGTGTGGGTTCGGCTGACCCTTCGCTACTTTCAAGGGCGTCTCCCTTTAGCGAGCCTGATTTCTTCATCCAGCATCTACCCTGAAGTGCAGGGTTGTCAGGCGAGGGAATCTGAGTGGAACGCGTAACGATCGATGAGTGGGCGGCAAGCGGAGAGCGTCCGGAACTGAGCGATGTGCTGTTTGCCATCGCCCAGGCGGCGGCCAAGATTGCGGGACGTATCCGCGTGGCAGGGCTAGAGGATGTGTATGGTGCGGCGGGCGCGACCAACGTGCAGGGCGAGCAGCAGCAAAAGCTTGATGTGTTCGCGAACGAGACGCTGACAGGTTTTCTGCGCAATTGCGTGGATGTGGCCGGCGTGGTGAGCGAAGAGGACGAAGCGCCGGTGCTGTTTCATCACACCGAAGCTCCCGGCGAGGAGCGCTTCGTAGTCAGCTTTGATCCTCTGGATGGATCGTCGAACATCGATGTAAATGTCAATGTGGGTACCATCTTCGGCGTACGCGCACTGCCTGCCGGCGAGGACGACGTCACCGCAACGGTGCTACGGCCGGGCTCGGAGCAGGTCGCTGCGGGGTATGTGGTGTACGGCCCTTCGACGGTCTTTGTCGTGACCCTGGGCGAGGGCGTCGCGGCCTTCACATTGAACAGTGAAGACGATTTCGTGATGAGCGCCGAACGCCTCACCATGCCGGAGCAGGGCGTCTACTATTCCGCAAACGAAGCCAATGAAGAGAGCTGGCCGGCGGGGTTCCGAGCCGTTATCCCGGCGTTGCTGCATGGAGATCTGGCCGGAAAACACTACAGTGCACGCTACGTCGGCAGTCTGGTGGCGGACTTTCATCGCACGCTGCTGAAAGGCGGGATCTTTTTCTATCCGCCGACAGAGAAGGCACCCGCGGGCAAGTTGCGTTTGCAGTACGAGGCCAATCCGCTGGCGATGATCGCGGAACAGGCGGGTGGCGCGGCGACGAACGGCAGTCAGCGCATTCTGGAGCTGACCGCGGAGGCGGTGCATGACCGTGTGCCGTTGGTCGTGGGCAGCCGGCGCGAGGTGGAACTGCTGGAACGGCTGCTGAGCGAGGATCGCAAGTGAGTTCGGGGGCTGCTATGTCTGTCGCGGAGCGGCTCTATTACGACTCCGCGAAGCTGGAGTTCAGAGCCACGGTCACGGACATCCGCTTGGTCATGACAGAACGCGCCGAGACGGGGGAAAAGACCCAGCTTTGGCAGGTGGCGCTGGATCGAACGGCTTTTTACCCGGAGGGCGGCGGCCAACCGTGGGATACCGGCGTGTTGATTGCGACGGCACGTAGCGGCGCGACGCTGTCGGTAGCCGTGGAACGTGTGGAGGAGGACGAGACCGGCGAGATCTGGCACACGGTGCGAAAGCCGCTGGTGGCGGGTACCGAGGTGGTGGGGCGTGTCGACCTGGAAAGGCGGCTGGACCATACCCAACAGCACTCTGGCCAGCATTTGCTCTCGGCGGTATTCCTCAAGCTGTTGGGTGCACGCACGGTTTCATTTCACCTCGGTGCGGAGAGCTCGACGATCGATCTTGCCCTGGCCGAGGGTACCGAGATGTTCACATCGGTGCAGTTGGAGCGTGTGGAAGCCGAGGTGAATCTGCGCATCGCGGAGAATCGCCCGGTGACGCCGCATTGGCACACCCGTGATGAGGCAGAGATGATGCTCGCCGACGGACGACTGCGAAAGCTGCCGGAGCGCTCGGGACCCATGCGCGTGGTGGAGATGCAGGGTGTGGAGTTCAACGCCTGCGGGGGCACGCATGTGGGGGCGACAGGAGCCATCGGCGGCCTACTGGTGCGGCGTCTGGAAAAGGTGAAGGCGGGCTTGCGGGTGGAGTTCGTGTGCGGTCTCCGCGCGGTGCGGGCCGCGCGACGGGACTACGGTGTGTTGAGCGGGCTTGCAGCCTCGCTGAGTGTGGGTTTGCCCGATGTGCCCGGGCGTGTGGCAGCCGTTCAGGAGGAGGCAAAGGCCTCGGCCAAACTGCGCAGGGCGTTGCTGGAGGAGCTGGCGGAGGCGCGCGGGGCCGCGCTGCTGGCTGACGCGACGCAGGTCGGCGTTGTGCAGACCATCTATCCCGACAAGCCGGTCGACTTCGCCAAGCGGATCGCCTCGCGGGTGGCGGCGGCGGGCAGGCCGGCAGTCATCGGGGTGACCGATGGCGCCTCCGGAGCGATCGCGTTCGCGGTGCCGGGTGGGAGCGCGGTGCACGCGGGCAATGCCCTGCGCGAGGTGTTGGCGATGCAGGGGGCGCGGGGCGGTGGCTCCGCCGAGCTGGCGCAGGGTGTTTGTCGGAGGGATCAGGTGGAGGGTTTGGTGCGCGCCCTGGCAACGACGCTGGCCTCAACGTAGAGTGTCCGCAGCACGAAATACAGGGGTCTCTCCACTGCGCTGACGGTGTCAGCTTCGGTCGAGAGGACAAGTGTTGGAAGTGTTGATAGGTCGTCGACTTAGAAGCCGTGCACTCCGACATGCTACGCCTGCGCTCCGAACCGCTACCCTAGAGGGGTGAGCCTGTTCTGCGACGTCGCCCTTCCCGTTCCGCTGGACGGGAACTTTACGTACAAGCTGGGAGATTTTGACGCGGAGGTAGGCGCGCGGGTGCTGGTGCCGTTTGCGGGGCAGCGGCTGGTGGGTTTTGTAGTCCGTACGCATGATGAGCCGCCTTCGGCAGAGATCCAGGTCAAGGGCGTGGAGCGGCTGCTGGACGAAACGGCATTGCTGACGCCGGAGTTGCTGGAGCTGGGCCGGTGGGTGGCGGAGTACTATTGCGCTCCCCTGGGTGAGGTGCTGCGCGGCATGGTGCCACTGGGCGCAGAGGTGCGGCGGCGCTGGATGTACCGCATTGCCGACGCGGGACGGCGGGTGCTGTACGAGGGGGCGGCGAAAGGATCTTCGCGGCGCTCGAAATTGAGCGTGGAGGACCAGAATCGCGAGTACGCGGTGCTGAATTACCTGGAGTCGGGTGAGCCGGCCAAGGGTCCAACGCTGCGCGCGGCGGCAGGCGCGAACAAGGCGTTGCTCGATGCGATGGCGCGCAAGAAGTGGCTGCTGCGTGAGCCGCTGGCGGAGGCCAGGGACGCGCGCCGAGTGGAGCAGGTTGCGGTGTTGGTGGAAAGAGAGGCCGAGGCTGCCGGGCCACCCGGAACGCAGATTGCCTCTGGGAATGACAACCAAGGAAGTACGCAGATCTCCTACGAGGATAGTGAGCAAAAAAGCAGAGAGAACGCGTCGGGGAACCAAAGCCACGTCACCCCGCGGCGGCTGCCGAGGTTGAACGACAATCAGCTTGCCGCGATGGCGGAACTTGCCGGCTGCGGGGGGCGCGAGCGGGTGCGGGAGCTGCAGGTGCGGCTGGCGCGTGCGGGGGTATCGGAGACGACGCTGGGCACGCTCGTGCGGCGCGGCCTTGTGCGGCTCGAAGAGGCTCCGCAGGCTTTTCTGGTGACGGGGCTCAGCCAGGCGGAGGGCAAGCGATTCGCACACGAGCACACGCTGAACGAAACACAAACGGAGGCCTTGGCGAGTCTGGCTGCAGCCATGAGCAAGGGCGGATTTCAGCCGCACCTGCTGTACGGCGTCACGGGCTCGGGCAAGACAGCAGTGTATGTCGCCGCGATGCAGCGGGCCCTGGCCGCGGGCAAGAGCGCGCTGTTGCTCGTGCCGGAGATCGGGCTGACCCCGGCGACGGCAGCGCAGATGGTGGCGGCGTTCGGCAGCGAGGTCGCCTTGCTGCACTCGCAACTGACGCCGGATGAACGGGCTGAGCAGTGGCACCGCATCCGGGCAGGCACGGCGCGGGTAGTGATCGGGACACGCTCCGCGGTGTTCGCGCCTCTGCCCGATCTGGGGCTGATCGTCGTCGATGAAGAGCACGACGGCAGCTACAAGCAGGAGGAGACGCCGCGCTACCATGGCCGCGATGTGGCGGTGATGCGGGCCAAGCTGCTGGGCTGCACGGTCGTGCTAGGGTCTGCGACGCCTTCGCTTGAGAGTTGGCAGAATGCCGAAATGGGACGGTATAAGCGATTAGAACTGCTGGCGCGGGTGAGCGCTCGGCCGCTCCCGGTGGTGGAATCGATCGACATGCGGGAGGAGTTCCGCGTCACCGGGCAGGAGGGGCTGTTTTCACGGCAGCTGGTCGAGGAGACCCAGGCGACACTCGACCGCGGTGAACAGGCGATCATCCTGCTGAACCGACGCGGGTACAGCGTGGTGGTGATGTGCCGCAGCTGTGGCGAGAAGGTGGAGTGCGAAAACTGTGCCATTGCGCTCACATTTCACAAAGGGAGCGAGTCCGGTAAGCAGCGCGAGACCGGGGGACCGGCACGACTGGAGTGTCACTACTGCGGCTTTCGACGGCCGGTGCCGGAGCGCTGCCCGAAGTGCGAAAGCGAGCACCTTTTCTACCTCGGCGCGGGCTCGCAGCAGGGTGAGGAGCGGCTGGCGGAGCTGTTCCCGGGCGCGCGGCTTGGACGGATGGATCGGGACACCGTGCGCACGCGCGGCGACATGGAACGGCTGTTGGAACGGCTGCACTCGGGCGAGATCAACCTGCTGGTGGGCACGCAGATGATCGCCAAAGGCCATGACATCCATGGCATCACGCTGGTTGGAGTCGTTGGGGCAGACTTTGCCTTGGGGTTACCGGATTTTCGCGCGGCCGAGCGTGTTTTCCAGTTGTTGACGCAGGTAAGCGGGCGTGCAGGACGCGGAGAGCTGCCAGGGCGCGTGCTGGTGCAGACCTACCAGCCTGATCACTACGTGCACCAGTTTGCGCGGAAGCATGATTTCACGGGCTTTGCCGCGCGGGAGATGTACTTCCGGCGTGCGGCGCGGTACCCGCCGTTGACGGCGTTGGCTAACGTTCTCGTGCAAAGCGAGAGCCTGCCGGAAGCGCTGGGCTGGGTTGGAACGCTGGGCCGGTCGCTGGCTGCGGCCCGGCCGCAGGGCGTGCGTGTGCTGGGTCCTGCTGCCGCGCCGCTGTCTCGGCTGAAGCGAATCTTTCGCTACCACTTTGTGCTGCGCGCGGAGCGCCGGGATGCGCTGCGGGCGTGCCTGCGGGGGGTGCTGGGAACAATGGACAGGGAAGGCATCCCGCGCCGGGCTGTGGTGATCGATGTGGATGCGTTGCACCTGATGTAGCGGAACGTCAACGATGCCTTTGGCTGCGGCTTCAGCCGCACCCTTCGGCACGAAAGTTTGACGGCTCTACTCCAGGGACTGCAGGTCTTTGCCGGGCTTGAAGCGCACGGCGCGTCCTGGGGTGATGTCGACGCGGGTGCCGGTGCGGGGGTTGCGGCCGACGCCGGTTTTGCGGGGTTTCACGGTGAAGACCCCGAAGCCGCGAAGCTCGATGCGATCGCCCTCCGCAAGAGCGCCCTTCATGGCGCCAAAGATCGCATCGATGGCGGCTTCGGCCTTGCCGCGCGGCAGGCCGGTACGCTCCACGATACGCTGGATGAGATCCTGCTTGATCAAGCGCGGACACCTTTCAGGTTGGGGAGGGGAGGCTTGAGGAGCTGGGGCCGGTCTCCCGATGGTAGGTAGCGCTCCGGCGAATGTCAACGTCCCCAAGCAGTTGCGGTAGGCTTCAGGAAAGAGATCACACGAAATGAAGGAGCAGTGCTCGGAGCAGGTATGCGAGCCAAGCAACGATGTCGATCAAGAGTGACAAATGGATTCGCAAGCAGGCCCAGGAGCGGGGCATGATCGAGCCGTTTAGTGAGAAGCAGGTGCGGGAGGGCGTGGTCTCGTATGGTCTGTCGTCCTACGGCTACGATCTGCGCGTCTCGGACGAGTTCAAGATCTTTACCAATGTGAACAGCGCGATTATCGATCCGAAGAACTTCGACGAGCGCTCGTTTGTAACGGTAACGGCTGATTCCGTCATCGTGCCACCGAACTCATTCGCGTTGGCGAAATCGATCGAATACTTCCGCATCCCGCGCGATGTGCTAACGATCTGCGTCGGCAAAAGTACCTACGCGCGCTGCGGCATCATCGTGAACGTCACGCCCTTTGAGCCGGAGTGGGAGGGCTATGTGACGCTGGAGATCTCCAACACGACGCCTCTGCCGGCCCGGGTGTACGCCAACGAGGGCCTGTGCCAGATCCTTTTCTTTCAAAGCGACGAGGCATGCGAGACGAGTTACGCTGACCGAAACGGAAAATACCAGCATCAGCAGGGCATTGTTCTTCCAAAGCTCTGATCGTTCCGCGTCCTGCGGAAGCAATGAGACGTACACTCAAGAACACGCTCCTGTCCGTTTCAAGAGGATTTCGCCCTGCCGACCATGGCTGCCCCCGACGGAAAGAAAGACCCGGTCTGCATCGGTATCCTTGCTGCAGATCCACTGCGTTCGATCGGTCTGCAGTCCATTCTTCAGGACAATCTGAAGCTGCGAGCGGTGATCCTGTCTGCGGAGTCCCGGCAACGTGAGCAAAAGCCTACGGTGCTGATCGTGGATGAGAGCTTTGACGACCATCCCTGGCTCGCCGCTCCCTTGAGTCACATGCTCGTCCGGATGCCCGGGGTTGCGGTGGTGGTGCTGGCGCGTGCCGAGGACTCGGAGGTAGCGCGCAAGGCTCTGGAGGCGGGTGCCCGTGCGGTTCTGCCGGAAACGGCACAGTTGCCGGAGATTCGGGCGTGCATGCGGGCTGTGCTGCGCGGCAAGACCTGGACGTCGCGCGAGGCAAGCCGCGAACAGAAGGACGTGACCGCCCGGGCCGAGGCCCGGCCATTGAGCCTTTCCCAGCGCTTTACGCCCAAGGAGCGCGAGGTGATGCGGTGGCTGGCACAGGGGCACTCCAACCGAGAGATTGCGGCTACGATGGGCATCGACGAGGCGACGGTGAAGGCGCACCTGGGACGTATGTTGCGCAAGGCGGACGCCAGCAATCGCGTGGAACTGACGCTGCGGGCGCTGGCTGACGACAAGCTGTCTCGGCGCTCGGGCGCAGACTCTGCCTACAACGGAAGTGCTATTGCTTTAACCCATCGGTAACGGCGAAGGTAATCGAGTAAGGCCTGGGAGAGTGGGGTCTCTGCCGAACGCTCGCTGCGGTCGGTCAGGGACCCCATCATTTTGCAGCCGCCTGTTTCCGTGTGATTGGTCGTCTGATCCACTCCCTTGTGGCAACCCCCCTGCCAAGCTCTCCATCTGACCCTCAGTAGCTCGTTTTGAGCATGCGAAATTTTTGAACGACGAAAGGTCAGGTGATCAGATGAAGAAGTTAACAGGAGCACTTTGTGGCTTGCTGCTTACAGCCGGTATGCTCCAGGCACACGCGGCAGACACGAGCAAGAACGAAGAGCGCCTCACCGAAAGCGCGAACATCATTAATGAAGTGATGTCGACGCCGGACAAGGCAATACCGCAGTCCATTCTCGCAGGCGCGCATTGTGTGGTCGTGATTCCCGCCGTCAAGAAGCTTGCGTTCGCCGTTGGTGGTGAATATGGCCGCGGCGTGGGCACCTGCCGCACGGGCCACGGCTGGAGCGCACCAGTGTTTATGAAGCTCGCCGGTGGCAGCTTCGGCTTCCAGATCGGTGGACAGAGTACGGATCTGGTTCTGGTGGGCATGAACCAGAAGAGCTTGCAGGACATGATCAAGGCGAAGTTTAAAATCGGTGCGGATATCTCGGCGGCAGCTGGTCCAGTGGGCCGCAACGCTCAGGCGTCAACGGACATCCTGCTCAACGCGGAGTTCCTGACGTACTCACGTGCCAAGGGGTTGTTTGCGGGTGTTGACCTCAACGGCGCCGTCCTGGATGCCGACGATGAGGATCTGGCCGCAGAGTACGGCCCTGGCGTCCGTAACGATGCTGTTCTTCACGGTTCAGTACCGCCTCCGGCGAACGCGCAGCGTTTTGTTCATACCGTCGCGAAGTACTTTGTCATTTCCAAGGAAAACCACTAGGACGTAGCCGTACTTGTAGAGTGGATCTGACGGACGAGGCGGCTTAAGCCGCCTCGTCCGTTTTATATCGCGGCTTTTCGCTGCTCAGCATCGTCTCGCTACACTGGGATGGGTTGAACGTGCAGGCATTCGCGAAGCAGGAGACCTCGGCTGGCGAGAGGTTGGAGTATCTCGGGGTGCGAGCGCTGCTGGGGACCCTCCGCCTGTTGCCGCGTCGTGTTGCCCGCTTTGCAGGCGGCTGCCTCGGACTGGCAGCGTGGATGTGTTTGCCGCGGTTGCGACGAGTGGGGCTGCGGAATCTTGCACTTGCTTTTCCGGACCGGTCGGAGCGTGAGCGCCGTCGTCTCTTACGAGCCAGCATGCGGTCGCTTGGCTGGCAGTTGGCCGAATTTGCCATGATGAGTCGCTATACGGCAGGGCAAGCGTCGCAGTACATCCGCTACGAGGGGCTGGAGAACTATCTCGCAGCCCGAGAGCACGGGCGCGGGGTGTTCGTCCTCACGGCCCACCTGGGCGCGTGGGAGCTCTCAAGCTTTTTTCATTCTCTGATGGGGTATCCGATGTCGATGGTGATACGCCGACTGGATCACGCCCGTCTGGACACTCTCGTAAATGGAATTCGCACTCTGCACGGCAATCGCGTGCTGCCCAAAGACGAGTTCGCACGCGGGTTGCTGAAAGCGATGCACGCCGGGGAGACTGTGGGCATTCTGATGGATACCAACATGACGCCGCCACAGGGTGTATTCGTCCCCTTTTTCGGAACGCAAGCCTGCACGGCGTCGGGCCTCGCACGGGTTGCCTTGCGTTCCGGGGCGGCGGTGCTGCCCGGCTTCCTTCTCTGGGAAGCAGCTGAGCGACGCTATGCATTGCACTTCGGGCCGCAGTTGACGCTGGTGCGCAGCGGAGAACCCGAGGCCGACGCAATCGCCAACACTGCTCTCTTCACACGCGTGCTGGAGGGCTATATCCGTCGCTACCCGGAGCAATGGCTTTGGGTACACCGGCGATGGAAGACGCGTCCTCCAGGGGAAGAGGGTCTCTACGCATGAAAGGCTCGAGTTTCACATTCGGCCGCATTGCGGAGCTGACCGGCGCGCAGGCGCGCGCTCCGCAGGCGACCAGAGAGCGTCTGGTCCGCATAAGCGCGGCTGGAAATGCGGACGCCTCCTCAATTGTGTTTGCCACGGACGACACGTCGCTGCGGGTGGCGCTGGCGTCCCGAGCCGGGGCGATCCTCGCACCTCGGGGTCTGGGTGCGACAGAGGTGTCAACCTTGGCAGACCCGCGGGTGTTGGAGGTGGACGATCCACGCTTCGCCTTTGCGCTGTGTGCGAAGGAGTTCGCGGCGCTGCAGTCGCCGGTGGAGCATCAAGTCCACGGTTCGGCGATGGTGGACGCCTCCGCCCACTTAGGAGCGCGGGTTCATATCGCGGCGGGCGCTGTCATTCAGGCGCATGCACGGCTTGGCGACGATGTTTTTATTGGCAGCAATGCCGTAATTGCCGAGGGCGTGGTGCTGGGCAATCGCGTAGTGGTGCAAGCCGGAGCGGTGCTGGGTGCGCGAGGCTTCGGGTACGTCCGGCATGCGGCGACCGGGGAGTACCTGCTGTTTCCGCAGCAGGGTGCGCTGGTGATTGAAGATGATGTGGAGATCGGCGCGAACTCCACCATCGACCGCGGGGCGCTTGAAGAGACGCGGATCGGGCGCGGCACAAAGATCGACAATCTGGTGCATATCGGGCATAACTGCCAGATCGGCAAGAATGTGATCATAGCCGCGCAGGTTGGCATCTCGGGCTCCTGCGTCGTCGAGGACGGAGCTGTGCTGGCGGGCCAGGTGGGAATCTCCGATCACTGCCGTATCGGCCCAGGCGTCATTCTTGGCGGCCAAGCCGGGGTGTACCGCGGCAAAGCGGTCAGCGGGCCCGGTGAGGTGTTCGCGGGCACGCCGGCCGAACCGCTGCGCGACCAGATGCGCGCGTTAGCGAAGGTGCGAGCACTGGCCCGGGGACGTCAAACGGAGTAGAGGCGAGCACATGGCGGTTGTGGTGGTCGGCGGACATACCCGCAATATAGGAAAGACGAGCGTGGTGGCGGGGCTGATCGCGGCCTTGCCCGACCTGCGCTGGACGGCGATCAAGATCACGCAGTATGGCCATGGGATCTGCTCGGCAAACGGCGAAGCCTGCGACTGCGCGACAGCGGATCACACCCTTGCGGTCAGTGAGGAGCGGGATCGCGTCAGCGGCACCGATTCCTCGCGCTACCTGGCCGCCGGCGCGGTGCACTCATATTGGGTGCGCACACAACAGGGTGAGCTGCATGAGGCCATGCCGCGAGTGCGCAAGCTGATCGCCGCGGCGGAGAACGTGCTGATCGAGTCCAACAGCGTGCTGCGCTTTTTGCAGCCCGACCTGGCACTCAGCGTGCTCGACCCGGCGGTGGCGGACTTCAAGCCGTCCGCGTTGCGGTACCTGGATCGGGCAGACGCGCTAGTGATGCCGGTGGGCAGCTCCGAAGCTGCATGGGAGGGGGTATCACCGCAACTGGTCGCACGCCAGCGCCGCTTTCTCTTCGAGGCGCCGGCATACTGTCCCGCAGCCCTTGCCGAATTTGTGCGGAAGTCGCTTCGAGCGCTCCCGCAGGGTGTGGCTTGAAAGCTTGAGACCGCGACTGTGAAAGGAGCGGAAGGACTCGGGCCGACTAGAGACTGCGCACAGGAAGCATGACCAGGTCTTCTGCCAGGCCGACCTCCCGCTGCACAAAGGGCTCAGCGTAGCGCACACCGGCGAGCAGGCCGTAGTGGCGCGCCGTGGCAAACATGCGCTCACGGATATCGTCCTCCGGGACAAACAAGCCGGCACCGGCCGTCTGTCCGCCGTACTGGGACTGATAGGCGAGCAGGGACTGTTGCCGAGCCTCGATGTGAGGGGTGATATCGACGACAAAGGTAGGTCGCACGTCGGCGTAAAGCGAGGCGTAGAGGACTTTGAAGGGCCGATGCGGCAGTCCGTGCTCGGCCGGTAGATTTAGGCTGGCAAGGCCAGCGATGAAGCAGGCCTCGTATCCCAGAGTGGCCGAGGTGTAATGGTCCGGGTGACGTCCCTGCCAGTAGGGCAGGATGACAACGCGTGGTCGTAGCCGGCGCAATACGGCGGCGATCTTAAGGCGGTTCTCAAGCGTGTTTTGGACGTTGGAGTCAGGTAAGTCCAGGGCTTCGCGATGCGCCACGCCGAGGATGCGGGCGGCCCGCTCGGCCTCCGCAGCACGTTCCGCCGCTGACCCGCGGGTTCCTCCCTCGCCGCGGGTCAGGTCCAGAATGCCCGTCCGCCAGCCCAGGGATGTCTGGGCCAGCAGGGTGCCGCCACAGGTCTGCTCCACATCGTCGCGGTGTGCGGCAATGGCGAGGACATCGACACCGGCTGTGGCGGAGGCCATTGGACTAGTTGGCGGCGTTAGTTAGGGCGTCCATGTACGCGACATCGAGCACGGTACCCTGCACGGTGATGTTGCTGTTATTAATTTCGGAGCCATCCACCGTGGAAAACGCGTGGATCTGGCCGCCATAGGCCGTGTAGACCTTGTTGTAGTTCTGCACCCAGCAGATCCCGGTGAGATCACCATAGTAGTAAAGGTTGCCGTTGGTGTTGGGGTAGGGAAGTGTGACTGGGCCGCCGGGCGTAAGCTGCGGAACGACGGTGGCCGTGGGTGTGGTGCCGCCGAGATTCACCATGGTGAGGCAGTTGTAGTTCTGGCCCAGCTTGGCGCGCTCCCCGGTGGCACAGTGCGAGCTGCCTACCCAAAGCGTGTTGTTGTCGGCAAAGAGCAGGCGGGTGTGCGTGCCGTCCGAGATGGAGACCGGCGGTGCGGGCACGTAAGTCGCCAGCGGCACCAGGGTCAGATTGCCGGTGAATAATCCATCGCTTTGCAACGACTGTCCGGCGAGGTAGAGCGTGTTACCGTCCGAGAGCGCCACAGTAACACCGCCGGGGACAGGGATGGGATTTGGCACCGGCAGAGTCGCCAGCGGCGAGGGGTAATTGGCAGACTGCGGGATATTCGTGACCAGCAGGGCACTGGTCTGCAGCACGGACACGCTTGCCACGTTTCCGCCGTCCTCTGGCCCGGAGTTCAGCACATAGGCTGTGGTGCCATCGAGCGAAAAGTAGGCGCCGGTAGGCCGGTCATAGGTGCCGGGTACGGGAACGACGCAGTAAACAGGGTTCAGCAGGGGCTCGCAGTCAACATACCCCGGCGGATTCGGTGTTGGAACGTTGTTGTTCTGCGGCAGCTGTACGACACGGTACAGCAGGTTGGAGTTCCGCGTCATGGCCAGAATGACGGAGTTGCCGGGGTTCATGACGACACGGTCCACATTGGGCAGATTGAGCGGTAGGGTGCCCCCGCCGACGTTGATGATCAGCTGGCCAGTGTTGGCTGTGGCGCCGACAAAGCGGGAGCCATCCGGGGCCGCCGCAACCGAGGGCGTGTTCGGCCCGAAGGTTGGCTTGACAGCCGTGGTGGCCTCCTTGGAGTAGTCGATGCCGGTGAGCGTGCCGCTGGTGGTGTCGAGAAGATAGCCGGCTTGCTGCTCGGGAAAGTTCACAATACTCGCGGGGTTTCCACCGGAGTAGCCCGAGATCGAAAAACTCGTGATGGTGTTCTGGATGTTGAAGCGTTGGTCGCGCAGGCCGTCCAGGATCTCCGCGCCGCCACCGCTGCCGCCCGAGGTATACGTGGCGAGCACGCGCTGCAGCAGGCCGCTCGGTGGAATGGCGCGGCCGGCGAAGTTGTATTGGGGGTAGTAGTAGAGGGGCGCATGACAGCCGCCGAAACACAGGGTCGAGACAAGGCCCACGAACAAGGCAAGGGCGAGGCGGGCAGAGTTACTTCTATGCTTCAACGGCGACGAGCTCCCACGTGACCAAAATACCCCGAAAAATGCGAGTTGCGGTCATCGCGAGTATATCAGTGCGACTCCCTGGCCGTGCTCCGCGGAGGTAGGATGGAAAGATGCCGGCACAGCGAAGGAGCGTCAGGTGAACGACGCGATAAGACAGCTTTTCGATGGAAGAACGGTGCTCTGCGACGGAGCCATGGGCACCATGCTGTACGGCTGTGGGGTGTTCATCAACCGTAGCTACGACGAGCTCAACGTGGCGCAGCCGGAGACGGTGCGTTCGGTGCATGAGCAGTACCTTCAAGCCGGTGCGCAGGTCGTGGAGACCAACACCTTCGGCGCCAACGCGATTCGGCTGGAGCATTACGGCTTGCGCGAGAAGGTGCGAGAGATCAATCTGGCCGGCGCAGCCCTGGCGCGGAAGAGCGTCGAGGCGCATCGTGAAAAGCAGGGTCTGCTGGCTTTTGTGGCGGGCGCGATTGGATCACTTGGCGTACACCTGGGAGACGAGGCAGGCGAGCTCACGCTTGAGCAGGCACGGGCCGTCTATGCCGAGCAGATGGCCGCGTTAGCCGAAGGCGGGGTAGACATGCTGATCGCCGAGACAATGATGTCTCTCCCTGAGGCCGAGCAGGCTCTGCTGGCTGCGCGGGACGCCGCGCCGGGGCTGCCGATCGTCGTGCTGGCGAAGGTGGACGACCGTGGCAACTGCGTGGATGGCACGCCGATTCAGGACTTCGCCAGCCGGCTGGCCGCACTGGGCGCGGATGCAGTTGGCTGCAACTGCAGTGATGGCCCAGCGGTACTGCTGGAGGCAATCGGACGCATGCGCAAGGTCACGACCCTACCCCTGGTCGCGATGCCCAACGTGGGGCTACCACGGGACGTGGAAGGCCGAAATATCTATCTCTCCTCGCCGGAGTACATGGCCAGCTTTGCGGCCAAGTTCGTGAAGGCCGGCGTGAGCTGGGTGGGTGGCTGCTGTGGCACGACGCCAGCGCACATCCGCGCTATGCGAGGGCGACTGCGGGCCGTAGAGGCCCAGAGCGGCGGCGAGCACGCGATGGAGGGGACGCACACAGCCGCGGTCCCCAGCCACGAAGGCGAAGTAGTTGTTGAACCGCCACCTCTTGAGGAGCGTTCGCTGGTGGGACGCAAGATCGCTCGTGGCGAGTTCGTTTCCCTGGTGGAGATCGTGCCGCCCAAGGGATTTGACTGCTCGCGCGAGCTTGCCGGTGCGGAGTTGCTGGCCAGGCTGGGCGTGGATGCGATCAACGTTCCCGACTCGCCGCGGGCCAGCGCACGGATGGGCGCGATGAGCCTTTGCGCGCAGATCCAGTTGAAGGTGGGTGTTGAAACGGTGCTGCACTTCACCTGCCGGGATCGCAATCTGCTGAGCATCCAGGGCGATCTGCTAGGCGCTGCTTCTATCGGTTTGAAAAACATCCTTTGCCTTACTGGCGATCCGCCGAAGATGGGCAACTACCCCGACGCGACCGCTGTCTTCGATGTCGATGCCATCGGGCTGACGCGCATCACGCAGGCACTGAACCATGGCCTGGATATCGGCCGCAACCCGCTGGGCAAGGATGTTGGCTCGCCGGGGTTTACGATTTCCGTGGCCGCGAATCCAGGCGTTCCGGACATAGACCACGAGGTGCGGCGGTTTGCGTACAAGGTTGAGGCTGGGGCGGAGTTCTGCATCACCCAGCCAGTGTTTGACATGCGGCTGCTGGAGGCTTTTCTGAAGCGCATCGAGAGCTTCCGCATCCCGGTAATCGCAGGTATATGGCCGCTGACCAGCCTGCGCAATGCGGAGTTCATGCGCAATGAGCTGAAGGTCTCCATGCCCGAAGAGATCCTGCAGCGCATGGGACGGCACACCGACAAGGGAGCCTCCCTGGCCGAGGGGCTGGCAATCGCGCAAGAAATGCTGGCCGGCGTGCGAGGCGCGGTGCAGGGCGTGCAGGTCAGTGCGCCGTTCAGCAAGTACGCCGCAGCGGCCGAGGTGCTGGGCTTGCGGGAAGAGGTAAGCGCCAGTGCCTAGCTCCTCATCCAGCTCACTACCCAGCTTTGAAGAGCAGCTTACCGAGCTCGAGAAGGTCGTTGAGCAGTTGGAGCGCGGCGACCTCACGCTTGAGGACAGCGTTTCACTGTTTGAACGCGGCATGCAGCTCTCAGAGGCGTGCAAAGGGCAGCTCGCGAGCGCGGAGAGCCGCATTCAGGTGCTGCTGAACCCACGAGAAACAGGTCCGGTGCGGGTTGAAGACTTCGCAGTGGAGGAGAGCGACGGTTCACGAAGTGACGATGAAGACCCTGAGTTGGACTAGCGATCTCGGCTGGTCACGAACCCAGGCACCCAGAGCAGCGCCCGCTTGAACTCCGACTCAGGCAGCTCCGTGATGCATTGCCGGGCAGCCTCGGCGTAGGCACAGGCGGTGTCCATGGCGTAGGCGATGGAGCCGTGCCGCTCTAAAATCTCCAGAATCTGTGTGTGGGAGACGTGGTCAAAGCTGCGGTCAGCCAGAACCTTGCGGATTGCCTCACGATCGGCGCCGGTACCGCGTTCCAGGGCGTGAATGACCGCCAGGGTTGCTTTGCCCTCGCGCAGGTCGGAGGCTGTCGGTTTGCCCAGCACCTCCCCGGTAGCGGTCAGGTCGAGCACATCGTCCACAATCTGAAAGGCAAGCCCAAGATTGCGGCCGTATTCTCCCAGTTCATCCTCATACGGCGTCACTAGCGCCGAGCCGTTTTGACGCGGGGAAGGGTCCTGGGCCACGATCGCGCCCAGTCGCATGGAGACGTGGAAGAGGCAGGCGGTCTTGCGGTAGATCAGGTCGAAGTACTCTTCTTCATTAATCAGGTGACCGAGCTTCTCCATCTGCAGCAGTTCGCCCTCCACCATCTCCTGGGTCAGGGAGATGAGCAGATCGAGGACACGAAAGTTTCGCTCGGCCAGGGCGGTTTGAAACGCCTGCATATAGAGCCAGTCGCCGGCGAGCACACACTTGGCATTGCCCCAGGTGGTGTTGGAGGAGGGACGGCCACGACGGGTGCTGGCCTCATCAATGATGTCGTCGTGAACCAGCGTGGCCGTGTGCAGCATCTCGACCACAGCACCTAGCCGGATGCGTGCGTCATTCCGACTGCCGCAGGCCTTGGCGGAGAGCAGCAGCAGCAGCGGCCGGATACGCTTACCGCCACCCGCAATGAGATAGTTGGCAATCTCAGTGACGACGGCGACGGGGGAGCCGGACTGCCGGGCAAACTCCACTTCCACCGCTTGGAGATCGGGCCGGAGAAGTTCGAAGACCTCCGCTGCCGTCGCGATGGAAAGGGCACTCACGCTTACCTAAGAGTAGCAGGTGGGTTCGGGGCGTCACCCACATTCGCGGGGTACAGCCCCTACGCTTCCGTGGCATGGTTGCTAGTTCGAGCGGAAGTTCGTGAACTGGAGTTCCGGTCCGAGATCCTTGCCGCGAAGCAGCGCCATGATGTCCTGTAACGTGTCCCGATCCTTACTGGTCACGCGCACCGTGTCTCCCTGAATTGAGGCTTGCGCCTTCTTCTTCGAATCCTTGATCAAAGCGACGATCTTTTTGGCAGCGTCGGAATCGATGCCCTGCTTCAGCTTGATCTTCTGGCGCACACTGGAGTTTGAAGCCGGCTCAATCTTCTCGTACTCGAGGTTCTTGAGCGAAACGCCGCGCTTCACGAGCTTTTGCGACAGGATCTCGATGATCGATGTCAGCGTGTACTCATCCTGGCTGGCCAACTGCACGGTGTCCGTACCTTCCAGGATCATGGTGGACTTGGAGTTCTTGAGGTCGAAACGCGCGTTGACCTCCTTAGAGGCCTGATCGAGGGCGTTCTTTACCTCTTGAAGCTCTACCTTGCTGACAACGTCGAAACTTTGATCTGCGGGCATACGTTTCCTGATTCCTTTGCGTGTCTCAGTATGACGCCGGAACGGTCGCGCAAGCTGCCGCCGCGGGAAAGAGCCGGTGAAAATTGGTGGTCGTCGCGACCGCAACCTCCTCGGCCGTGATCCCGCGCAAGCCGGCGAGAAAGGCAGCCGTGTGCACGATGTGGCCGGGTTCGTTGCGTTGGCCGCGCAGGGGCACGGGCGCGAGGAAGGGAGCATCGGTTTCGACCAGAACGCGATCGAGGGGAGCGGTCCGAGCGACCTCCTGGATGGCCGTACTGCGGGGATAGGTCAGATTGCCCGCTAAGGAAAGATAGAAGCCGGCGTCCAGTGATCGCCGTGCCTGCTCGGCATTGCCGGAGAAGCAGTGCATAATGCCGGGCAAACCGGTGGGCATCCAGTGCGTCGCGATGAGCGCCAGGAGGTCCGCCCAGGCATCGTGCCCCTCGAAGCGATCCTGCACCTTCGCTCCGGCAAGCTCGGAGGTGCGGCAGTGGATGGTGATCGGCTTGCCCGCCTCGGCCGCAATCGCCATTTGGGCGATGAAGGCGGCCTGCTGCACCGCGGGGTCGGGATTGTCGAGGTGGTAGTAGTCCAGGCCGATCTCGCCGATCGCCAGGCAGCGAACGTCGCCCACCAGCGTAGCTAGCTGGGTAAGGGCATTCGGTGTGGCTTGATGCGCTTCCTGTGGATGGATGCCTGCGGTGGCAAAGACCTGAGCGTATTCACGGGCGATCTCCAACGCGCGGCCCATCGTGGCCGGGCCATCGCCAATGCCGATGGCGAGTAGTTGCCCGACGCCGGCGTCTGAGGCCGCTGAAAGGATGGCCTGAAGATCTTCATAATCGTCGAGATGACAGTGGGAGTCGATGAGCATGCAGGTCCTAGCCTACCGTTTCGCGCCTGCCGTTCCGATTTGGGAACCAATTCTGGTCTGCGGCTAAGGCTGAGACCGCTTACACTCATGTTTGTTGAATCTCGGCCGATAATGACCTCATGGGAGTTGCGAACGCCCGACATGCCAGTTTGGAGCAGCCGCCCGTACCCGCACGCGCGGGCCCGAATCTGAGCATGTTGACCGGATCGGCCATTCGCTTGTTAAAACGTGCAGCCACCCACCTCCCGCTGAATCGGCAGGCGGCGCTGGTGGCCCGCCTGCTACCGTCAGCCCTTTGGTACAAGGCGGCGTTGGGGATCGCGCGCGCGCAGGGGCGCCTTGTGGAGCGGATGGGTGGCAACCGGGCCCTCACCACCGAATTGATGTTGGACCACTGGTTAAGGGAGCTTAGCTTCGCCGGGCCGTACAAAATTCCTTATCGCAGCCACGGGCTCGAGGTCTGCCTGACCCCCGGGCCGAAGCTGTTTTCGTGGACGCACCTGCCCCTCACAGAGGTCCCCATGCGCCTTTATCTCGAGGGTGGCGGAGCGCCTGTCGGAGTGGTCTCCGATCACGGCAAGATTGTGGGCGACAACGAATTTCAGGTCTTTGGGTGGCCGCAGCGCATGGCCGCCCTCCCCGCCGATGCCCATCTGATCTCGCGGGTAATGCGCACCCTGCGCGGGGGCAAATCGGTGGTGTTTCTGGCCGATCCGTACCTAGGTGGGCCCATGTCTGATGTGCCGGTGCGACTGGCCGGCCGACTGGGCGTGCCGCTGGTTTTTCAGTGGACGGAGCTGGTATCGGACGGCACGCTCGAGGTCACCTACCGCGAGGCGCCGTTTCCTTACTCCCGCACAGAAGACGAGGTGCAGGCCAATCTGCAGTTTCTGACGGAAGCCCGCAATCGCACGCTGCGTAGGCTGGGCTGGGGAGTGCTACCTACCTGATCGCAGGCACCTGCGGCATTCGCGCGGCCAACGTCGCCGACCTCTACCGCACGCGCGAGCCCAGGGCGATGTCTTCGCCGAAGGTCGCGAGTACGGGCTTGCCCTCCGCGCCCTCACTGGCGGCGAGCAGCATGCCGTGTGATTCCAGGCCGCGCATCTTGCGTGGGGCCAGGTTGGCGACGATCACGATACGCCGGCCGATCAATTCTTCGGGAGCGTACCACTGGGCGATGCCGGAGAGAATCTGCCGCTTCTCGTAGCCGAGATCGACTTCAAGGCGCAGCAGCTTGTCGGCTTTTGGGATGCGTTCCGCAACGAGGATCTGCGCGACGCGCAGTTCGACCTTGATGAAGTCGTCGATACCAATCTGCTGCGAGGCGTCTGCCGGGCCAGCGCCGGCGGGGACCTGCGAGGCCGCCGACGCGAAGGGACCGCTCGCCGGGGCCTCCGTGTGCGGGCCAGGTGTGGTGGGCAGGGCGGGCGTAGCGGCGCTGCTGCCGCCTACGGTGAGCTTGCCCGCGGTTTCAGTGAGCGAGTCGAGGGCGCTGGTGCGGGGTGGCGCGGCCGGGTCGGTGGCGCTTACGTTAGGTTCAGTCTCGAGTTTCGAAATAGGGGAGTGTTGAGCGGTGGCGGCTGCGGCAGTGCGCGCTTCTTCCATGTCGGTCATGATCTGTGCGAGTCCTTTGTCGGCGCGGGGGAAGATGGGGGCAAGCGGGCCGAGTTTCGTGCCGGGCTTGAGGCCGCCCCAAGTCAGGTCCTTCAGTTTGCCCGCTTTTACGGCGGCCTGGATGTCGCCGAGGCCGAGCTGGGTCCAGACTTTGGCGCTAGCGTTGGGAAGAATCGGGTGGAGCATGGCAGTGATGATCCGGATACACTCAGTCGCCGTGTAAAGCGTAGATCGACGGCCGTCTTGTGAGAGGTCAGTCTCGGTCGCGGCCCAGGGTTTACGAGATGTGATGAAGCCGTCCACAGATGTGATCGCGCGACTCGCCAACGCGAGGGCTTCTGAAGAAACGTTGCGGCCTAAGAGGTCGTCGAAGGTGTCCCCGGATCTGATCAAAGCCCAACCGAGGATGTGGCCCTCTGAGGCGCCGAGAACCTCGGGCCGTCCTGGTCCGCTGGGTGTCTCGATCCGAGGAGTCTGGTAGAAGACGAGGGAGTTGGCTTCGAGGCAGTCTTCAACTATCCCGTCGCTGCTCTTAGCAATCATCGCCAGCGTTCGGCTGACGAGATTGCCATAGCCATTCGCCAGATCCGCGTTGTACCGCGTGATCAGCGCCTCGAAGCTGAAGCTGCCGTCCTGCCCAAACGGGATCTCACGCAGCAGAAAATACCGCAGCACATCGGCGGCGAAGAGATCGCGCTCCTGCTTGGTGCTCTCCGGAAACTGCTTGCCATAGACATGGTCGCCGAAGGCATCAAGGATCGTCTCCGTGCGAACAATGTTGCCCTTTGACTTGGACATCTTGGCGTTGTCGAAGAGCAGCCAGCCGTGGGCTGTGACGGCTTTGGGCAGGGGCAGGCCGGCAGCGAGCAGAAACGCCGGCCAGTAGACGCAGTGCTGCCGGGTAATCTCCTTGGCCATGATGTGGAGGTCGGCGGGCCAGAAATGCGCGTACTTGGCCTGCTCGGCGGGGTCGTCGCTGCCATAGCCGATCGCGGTCATGTAGTTGGCCAGCGCGTCGAGCCACACGTACATGACGTGCTTGTCCTTGGCTCCCGCGGCCTGCTGGATCGCCTCCGGAACGGGAATACCCCAGGTAAAGCTGGAGCGGGAGACGGAAAGGTCCCGCAAAGCACCAGGCACATATGCATTACCAAGGTCGGAGTAGGCAACGGTGACCGCGCTGCTGCTCACCGGGGCTTCGTTCTCGATCCTGCTTTCATGCGGTCTGGCCGCCCGCTCGGCCTCGGCAACGTTGCCACGCAGAAAGCTTAGGACCTCGTTTTTGCGGGCCTCGGGGGTGATCTTCAGGATGTCGAGCTCGATCACATCGAGTAGAGCGCGCTGATAGTCGCTGAGCTTGAAAAAGAAGTTTTCTTCCGTGACGGTCTCGGTGGGTCGGCCATCCGGGCCGATGGTGCCCGGCGGGCCCTCCACAAAAATCTCCTCCGAAACGCAGTACTGGCCGGTGTAGGAGCTGAGGTAGATGGCCCCGCGCTCGTACAGGTCGGTAAAGAGCTTCTGGGCGCCATGCTTGTGGGCAGGTTCCGTGGTGCGGATGAATTTGTCGTAAGTGAGGCCCATGCGGTCCCATAGGGCGCGGAACTCGCCGGAGACGCGATCGGTGAACTCTTGTGGGGCGATGCCCGCGGCGGTGGCGGAGCGCTCGATCTTCTGGCCATGCTCGTCGGTGCCGGTGAGAAAGAAGGTGTCATCACCGAGCAGACGATGACGGCGCGCGAGCACGTCCGCGACGATCGTGGAGTAGGCGTGACCGATGTGGGGCCGCGCGTTGACGTAGTAGATGGGCGTGGTGAGGAAGAACTTCTGGGGATTCTGTGACATCGGGGTCGAAGGTCAGTTTACCCGGTGCAGCGGCGCAGCTGCTGGGAACGCGGCTTCCGGCGTGATGCCGTGGGCATACGGCGGATCAAACGCAGATCCCCTTCGGGGATGACAACCAGTGAAAGCGAATATTGAGATTAGATCGCGCCCAACGGGGTCTCGGCCTCGGAAGGTGGGCCCAGGCGGGGCACGAAGAGCTGGAAGATGCCGAGCGCGAGCAGGTAGGCGCAGGACGCAAAACCGAAGATGATGATGGGATGAAGGGCGAAGTAGGAGCCCACAATGCCCGTAAAGAGCACGCCGCCGAGCGCTCCCATCGCGCCGCCGGCACCGACGACGGTGGAGACGGAGCGGGACGGGAACATGTCGGGCGGGGTGGAGAACAGGTTGGCCGACCATCCTTGATGCGCTGCGGCTGCGATCGAGATGACGAGCACCGCAGGCCAGGCGTTCGTTGGAAAGAGATGGCCGAGGGTAGGCACGGAAACGATGGGAACCACGAGCAGAGCCATGACCAGCATGGCGAACTTGCGCCCACTGTTCACGGAGTGGCCGGCCTTCATACGCCAGCCTGAAAGGCCGCCTCCAAGGATTGAGCCAAAGCTGGAGACGACGTAGACGCAGACGATCTGCCAGTAGGCGTGCTTGAGATCGAGGCCGTAGGTCTCGTGCAGAAACTTGGGCAGGTAGAAAAGGTAGAAGTACCAGATCGGATCGGTGAGGAACTTGGCCGTAGCAAAGGCGTAGAGGCCCGGCTTGCGCAGCAGCTGCCGATAGAACGCTCCGCCGGAGAGCCCGGCCGGAAGTACGGGAGAGAGGTTGGCCTGGGTGACCGTGGCGTCGTCGGGCCGGTGTTCGCGACGCAGACGATCGTAAGGAAACAGCAACCACAGGACGAGCCAGAGCAGACCCATGGAGCCGGTGGCGAGAAACCCGGCCTGCCAGCCGAAATGGCCTGTCGCCCAGACGATGAGGGCAGGGGCGATGAAATAGCTTACATTGGAGCCGGAGTTGAAAAGCCCGGTCGCCAGGCCGCGTTCTTCGGAGGGGAACCACTCGGAGGTGGCCTTGATGGCTGCGGGAAAGTTGCCGGATTCGCCCAGGCCGAGCAGGAAACGGGCAATGCAAAAGCCCGCGACCGAAAAAACGAGAGCGTGCCCCATAGAGCTGAGCGCCCAGATGCCGATCGCAATCGCATAGCCGAGCTTGGTGCCGAGTTTGTCGATCAGACGTCCGGCAGTGAGCAGGCCGAGGCCGTAGGCCAGCTGGAAGCACTGCACGATGTGCTTGTAGTTGTTGTTGAAGATGGCCTGATGGGCATTGTCGCGGGTGGGGTCCCAGCCCATAAAGGGCAGGGTGTGCAGCAGAGGCTCAATCAGCGAGAGGACAGAGCGGTCCATGTAGTTGATCGTGGTGGCGAGGAAGAGCAGAAAGCAGACAAACCAGCGCATAGAACCGGTGTCGGGCGCGATGCGGGTGCGCGGAGCAACAGCGGGGGCAGGCAAGGGCTCTCCGGACGGAGGCCGAAGGGTCGCACCTCACGCAGAAGCTGAGCATAGCGAGCGGGGTGGATGGGATGTCAAGGCGTGTGCTCGCCGCGTGATCGGTGCAGGGCTTTGAGGATGCACTGTGGCGGGGAATACAGGGATCTCTCCACTGCGCTGAGGGCATCAGCTCCGGTCGAGACGACACCTTTCTACTTGGACTTGTCCTTGTACTTCAGCCGCAAGCCCAGCAGATCGCGGCGGGTACGAGGCCTAGATTAGGCGAGGGCCGGGTACAACAGAAGGAACAGCACCAGGACTAGCACCATGAGATCCATGTAGAGGCAGAGGATCACGCCGCCATGGTAGAAGTTCCAGCGTTTACGCATGCAGCGGGCGGTGTCCAGGGTTCCAGCGGCGATGGCCAGCAGAGGCAACGCGAGCCAGTTGTTCGCGCGAAGGTGTGGGAAGTGGGAGAGGAGCATTGCTGCCCAGAGGCCGCCGATCACCAGGGCGTTGCCGCGTACGAGCGAGCGCATACGCAGATGAAAGAACGCCGTAGCGGCGGTAGAAAACCTGCCGGGCACGGTGGCGGTCATGGCCATGCTGCCTCTCAGAACAACCTCCTCAGTTTACCGAGGCCTCCTGCGAGGCGGGCATGGCCGCTGCGCCATAGCGTTGGGGCAGCCCTTGTTTTTGACAGGGCAAAGCTGTACACGGGGGCAGCATGGGCCGATCGGCCTCCCCTGAGCGGTCGAGGCTAGACGGCAGCCAGTTCGGCGACTTCCGTTTTGCCTGCCATTCTGGCCATGGCGGCGATGCTCTCGGCGAAGGGGGCCCGCAGGACGCCACGCTCGGTGATGATGGCGGTAATGTACCTGGACGGGGTCACGTCGAACGCTGGATTTTCAATGCCTACGCCGTCTGGCGTCATCTGCCTGCCGTTTGAGTGGGTAACCTCACGCGCGTCACGCTGCTCGATGGGAATGCCCGCGCCGTTCGCGGTATTCACATCGATGGTGGACCAGGGCGCGGCGACGTAGAAGGGAATCGCGTGCTCCTTGGCGAGGATGGAGACGCCATAGGTGCCGATCTTGTTGGCGGTGTCGCCGTTGGCCGCGATGCGATCCGCGCCCACGATGACGGCCTGCACGCGGCCCTTGCTCATCAGGTGCGCGGTCATGTTGTCGCAGAGAACGGTGGTCGGTATGCCGTCCTTCATCAACTCCCAGGCGGTGAGGCGGGCTCCCTGCAGATAGGGCCGGGTCTCATCGGCGAGCACGTCGATATGGTGACCGCGCTCCACCGCGCCGCGGATGACACCCAGTGCCGTGCCATAACCGCAGGTGGCGAGCGCGCCGGCGTTGCAATGGGTGAGGACTGTGCCTTCCATGGGCAGGAGTTCGGCCCCGAACGCGCCCATCTGCCGGCAGGCGGCAATATCCTCGTCGTAGAGCTGCTGGGCAAGCACGACGACGGCCTGCTTAATCTCCGGGATGGCAGTGTTGCCCCCAGCAAGCTTGTTGTACAGGTCACGCACCTGGCCGATGCCCCAGAAGAGGTTCACGGCGGTGGGGCGCGTGGCAGCGAGCGTCGCGCAGATCGTCTCCACCTCGGCGGAAAGGGCAGGGATGGCTGTTGCCTGGCTGCGGAGGATACCCAGCGCCACACCCATCGCGCCGGAGACCCCGATGGCGGGAGCTCCACGCACGATCATGTCGCGAATGGCGGTCGCCACCTCACGGTAGTCACGGGCGAGAACGTAGGTTTCTTCGGTAGGGAGTTTGGTTTGATCGAGAAAGCTGACGCCTTCGGGCGTCCATGTGAGGGTGGGAATCATGTCACCCCCATTCTACGATTTCCCACGCGGACGCGGGTTGCCGCAGGGCACTAGCTGAGGTTCTTCTCTGACACGCGGCTGTGCTCCAGGCGCACACGCTGGCCCTTTGGAGCGCGGCTCAGCATAAGAAAGCGGCGCTCACAGCTGTAGCAACGGTACGGCCGGAAAAAAGGCAGAAGGTATTCAAGCGACCGTCGCCGTGACCGAAAGACGTTCTCGGACTGGCACTTCGGGCATTTGCGAACATCAGCCATTTTGTCCCTCGTGGGTTCGATTCTAAGCCACAAGCCAGCGCCGGACTCGTGAAAAGTTTTTCGGGTCTTACAGGCGATCGAGATTGTGCCGGAAGCCCCCGGTCGCAATCAGGGCCAAAACGAAGATCGTCAAGTTGTAGGTAAGGTGTACCAGCGTCGAGCAGGCGACTGAGTGCGTACGCACACGGACAAAGGCGAGCACGAGGCTGACCCCGAAGAGAAGACCTACCGGACCCCAGGCGTATTCCAGCTGTGGGGCATGTATCAACGCGAAAAGTAAAGACGAGAACAAGGCGGCGAAGACGAGCGCCACGGTGCTGTGGCCGGTCGTGCTCTCCCAACGGCGCACGTTCGCGGGCGTGCGCTTCAGACTGAGCCAGTCGTAGGCGGTGGCCAGTGCAGGCAGTAAAAAGCCGCGAAAGGCGATCTCTTCCATCATGGGAGCGAGCAGGGTGCCGAGCAGCATGACGCCCCAGGCCCCTCCGGCGGTACGCATCAGGTGGTCGATCTCCGGGCTTTTCGGCTCTTTGACGAAGTGTTCGCCCAGCTGCGCCAGCCCGCTCAGCAGAACGCCAGCCGCCACCAGGCGCAGCCAATTCCGCCGCGCTGCCAGGCCGTTCCATTGAATTCCCTGCAGAAACGAGCGCTTCCACAACGGCGGGAAAAGGTAGTAAGCCCCGGCAAGCGCAAGGATGTAGGTGAGCGCTTCGGCGCCGAGGGAGAGCGCCGTGTCCATGCCGCCACCGGGCTGCAGTTTGCCGCGGAAGGCCACGGCCAGCACCAGCAGGCAAAGGAAGAAGGCCGTCGCGGTGAGCGAAAAAAACAGCAGTGCGTGCCCTAGATGCGGGATGCGGCGCGCAACGCCGTGATCCTGCGCGGGGAACGGGTCGTGCTGGATGTCGAGCGCCTCGCCGAGCGCCGGTTCAGGATTTGCGGGAAGGTCGCTCACGCATGGACCTCTTCCGCGACGACCTTTTTGGCGGACTTTTTCGCCGTGGCGCCCTTGCGCGGAATGCGGTCTTCGCTGGGCCGCGTCTTCGAGGCTGTCGGAACACCGGTCTTTTTCTCGGGTGCGACAAACTTGGGCTTGGGTGGCTTCTTCTGCAGATCCGGGAGCTCCACGGGGGGCAAATGCAAACCGATAGCGTTGGCAGAATCTGCGTTGTAGTACCGCGCCAGATATTCACCGGTGTGCGAGCCGGGCACGTGCGCAACGAGCTCCGGCGGCCCTTGCGCGACGATACGGCCGCCACCCTCGCCGCCCTCCGGGCCCATATCGACGAGGTAGTCGGCATTGCGGATGATGTCCATGTTGTGCTCGATGATCACGACGGTATTGCCCAGATCCGTGAGGCGGTGCAGCACCTCGAGCAGGCGGCGCACATCATCGAAGTGCAGGCCGGTGGTGGGCTCGTCGAGCAGGTAAAGCGTGCGGCCGGTCTGGCGCTTGGAGAGCTCCTTGGCCAGCTTCATACGCTGCGCCTCGCCCCCCGAGAGCGTGGTGGCTGACTGGCCGAGGTGAATGTAGCCCAGACCCACGTCGACCAGCGTGGAGAGCCGCTGGTGCACGGCGGGGATGTCCTTGAGGATCGGTACGGCGTCTTCGATGGGCAGATTGAGGAGGTCGGCGATAGAGTAGCCGTTGAACTTCACCGCCAGGGTCTCCTGGTTGTAGCGACGCCCGTTGCAGACCTCGCACAGCACGTAGACGTCCGGGAGAAAATTCATCTCGATGCGGCGCTGGCCTTCGCCCTGGCAGGCTTCGCAGCGGCCGCCGGTCACGTTGAAGCTGAAGCGGCCGGCCTTGTAGCCGCGCTCCCGGCTCTCAGGCAGCATCGCAAAGAGATCGCGGATTGCCGTAAAGACGCCGGTGTAGGTGGCCGGGTTGGAGCGCGGGGTACGGCCAATGGGCGACTGATCGATCTGGATGACCTTATCGAACTGATCGGCGCCGTGGATGGCCTTGTGTGCGCCGGGCTCCTCACGGGAGCCGTAAAGCTCCTTGGCCAGCGAGCGGTACAGGATGTCGTTGACCAGCGTCGACTTGCCTGAGCCCGACACGCCGGAGACTACCGTCATGACGCCGACGGGGAAGTGCGCGGTGACGTTCTGCAGGTTGTGCGAGACGGCGTCTTCGACCGAGAGCCAGCGCCCGGAGAGCTCACGGGGAGCCTTGTCCTTGGTGGGCCGGGTAACGATATCGATCTCGCCGGAGAGATAGCGACCGGTGACGGAGTTGGGGTTGGCCATGATCTCAGCTGGCGTACCGGCCGCCATCAACTGGCCGCCGTTTTTGCCCGCGCCGGGGCCGAGATCCAACACGTAATCGGCCTTGCGAATGGTGTCTTCGTCGTGCTCTACGACCAGCACCGTATTGCCAAGGTCCCGCAGGTCTTCGAGTGCGCTGATGAGCCGCTGATTGTCGCGCTGGTGCAGCCCGATGGAGGGCTCGTCGAGCACATAGAGTACGCCGCGTAGACGGGAACCGATCTGCGTGGCGAGGCGGATGCGCTGGCCTTCGCCGCCGGAAAGCGTCGCGGCCGAACGGCTCAGGGAAAGGTAGCCGAGGCCTACGGCATTGAGGAACTCGAGGCGCTCGATGACCTCGCGCTGCAGCCGGTCGGCGATGAGGCGATCCCGTCCGCTGAAGTACATCGAGCGGGCACCCGCTAGTGCCCGTTCCAGCGACAGGGCCGTGAAGTCGGCAATGGAGATGTCGCGACGAGCGTCCGAGGCCTCGGTAGGCTCGGTATCGCTCTCCTCTTTGTTCACGGGCGCATGAACGGCCGCGGCGGTCATGGGTAGCGTCACCGCCAGCGACTCCGGCCGCAGCCGGGCACCATGGCAGCGCGGGCACTCGGAGGCCGACATGAAGCCCATCATGTACTCGCGATAAGTCTCGGACTTGGTCTCTTCCATGTTGTCGCGCAGATAGCGGAAGACGCCATGGAAGCCGATGCGCGCACCCTCGGAGCGGGGCGGACCGTAGAGCATAAGATCCTGCTGCTCTTTGGTGAGATCGGAGAACGGCTGCTTCAGGTTGATCTTGAATTTGTCGCCGGCCAGCTTAGCGCCGCGCAGCAGGTATTGCGAGCCGGAGCCGGGCCCCAGGGCGCCGTCGAGCAGCGGCTTGGACCAGTCCGTGACCACCTTGGCGGGATCGAAATCGTAGATGGAACCCAGGCCATGGCACTCCGGGCAGGCGCCGTAGTTGGAGTTGAAGCTGAAGGAGCGCGGCTCCAGCTTGGGCACGTTAATCCCGCAGTCCGGGCAGGCCATCGACGAGGAGAAGAGTGTCTCGTTGTACTCGCCGCCGGGGGCTTGCAGGCCGATCAGCACGAGGCCGTTGGCGAGCTGCAGGGCGGTGGTGACGGCCGCCTGGAGGCGCTTGGTGTCGAACTGGGGTTTGGCCTGCTCATCCGATACAGGGGCCTCTCCACTGCGGCCTGCGGCCTCCGGTCGAGATGACGGGTCTGTGATGGTTGTGGTGCTTGTCGCTATTGCAAGCGGCTTCAGGATGATGCGGTCGACCACCGCTTCCAGGGTGTGGTTCTTGCGCTTCTCGAGCCGCATTCCCTCTTCCACCTCGACCATCTCGCCATCGATGCGCACGCGATAGCCTTTGCGGTCGAGCGCTTCGATCTCTTCGCGAAACTCGCCCTTGCGGCCGCGCACGATGGGCGCCAGCACGGTGATGCGCTCGCCAGGGGAGTCGGTCTGATTGCGCTCGACAATCTGCGCGATGATCTGGTCGGCCGATTGCCGCGAGATGGGCCGGTGACAGTTAGGGCAGTGCGGTTGGCCTACGGACGCCCAGAGTAGCCGCAGGTAGTCGTAGATCTCCGTGATGGTACCGACGGTGGAGCGTGGGGAGCGGGAGGTGGTCTTTTGCTCGATGGAGATCGCCGGACTGAGGCCGTCGATGGAATCGACGTCGGGGCGCTCCATCTGGTCGAGGAACTGGCGGGCGTAGGCCGAGAGGGTCTCTACATAGCGGCGCTGGCCCTCGGCGTAGATCGTGTCAAAGGCCAGGGAGCTCTTGCCCGAGCCAGACAGCCCCGTGACCACGGTCAACGAGTTGCGGGGGATGGAGACGGAGACGTCGCGCAGGTTGTGCTGGCGTGCGCCGCGAACTTGGATGTGCGTAAGGCTCATGCGTACAGACGGAACTCCCCGGGACCACCTGTAAGGATAAACGGTCTGCCGCAAGGGCGCTTTTTACGTCGCAGCGAACCTTGGCAGCAGTTTCTCCGTGAGTAGCTGGCAGGGTGCCGTGCTGGATAACACCGTCTACGATTTCCGTGGCGCGAATCCGGGATAACCGAGGGAAGATGGTCAAGTCTCGAATGAAACGATCGCCCCTGGCCCATTGCCTGCACTGGGCAGGTTCGACACGCTGGAGCTCTCCCCTCATGGAAACGATGATGTTGTTGTGCGCAATTCTTGCGTCGTTGGCGCTGGGCGTACTGGTGGCGTATGCCATGTGTCAGACGATGTTCCGCCTATTTCGCGTGCACGCCGTCTCTGCGGCGAAATCGCGCGTGGCCTC
Source organism: uncultured Acidobacteriaceae bacterium (assembly GCA_964242225.1). GTDB lineage: Bacteria > Acidobacteriota > Terriglobia > Terriglobales > Acidobacteriaceae > Granulicella. The sequence continues at coordinate 218,192 of CAXTAE010000004.1, read as the reverse complement.
GCAGTCGCTGCGTACGGCCGCGTAGTTCAGGGGAGGCTCCAACGCCCCTCCTCGATTACTGCGGGGCGGGCGCGGTCGGCGGCTGCGGCTGCTGTTGCCCACTCTGCGCTTGCCGCATTCCCTGCAACTGCTGGTAGACCTGCTCCGGGGTGAGCGGTCCGCCAGGCGTGCTGGTTCCAGGCTGGCTGATGCCGGCGGCCGCCGGGGCGGCTGTGTTGGTCGCGCCGGGCATCGTGTCAGCGGCAGTTGTACCAGGGCTGATATTGGTGGTGCCAGGCATGTTTGAGTTGACACCCTGCATTAACTTTTCGGTGTCTGAGCCCGCTGTGGGCGGATTGGGTGCGTCCACGATGCCACTGGTGGCAGGCGTCGTGGAGGGTGTCGGCAGTGTATCGAGTGGCACCGAGTTGGTCGTTGGGTAGGTGGACGCCGTGGGCGAAGTATTGTTGGGGCTGCCGTTGACGTTGTTGCCCGGCTGTGGAATCGGCCCTGGGTCTGTGACCACAGAACCTTGCGTGGGAAGCGGCACGGGTGTTTGGTTCGCATTCCCCGGCGCGTACGTAGGCTGCATGTACCCGGGCGTCGCGCTGGCGTTGCCGTTGCTGTTGCCAGCGCCCATCCCGTAGTGAGCCCCTGGCTGCGGCAGGCCGGTGTTGGCCGATCCCGCAGCGCCCGGCTGCATGGCCCTCCCCGGGGCTGGGGCTGTTGCCGCTGACTCGGCTTCCTCATCCGCAGCGGCGGTCGGGCTGGGTGGCGTCGGGCCGCCCGTGCGCGGCGTGAGGATGAGGACGGCGGGCTGGTCGGCTGCCGTTTCCTGCAACAACATGTTGCTGCCAGTGCCATCGAGCAGCGTGGCGAGAATCGTGGCTGGTGCAGCCGGTCCGTAGTTGCCGAAGACGCGCTGGTCCTCGACCCCACCGGTGATACGCATGCCCGTGCAGTTAGCGATTGCCCGGAGGATGCCACTGAGGCTGGAGTTGTCGGCTCGCACAGCAATCTGGCCGCCCGTGCAAGTCACCTGTGCGCGGTGGTGCTGGTTCCCGACGCGATCAGCGGTCGTCCCTGCCGCCGCGAGCGGCGCGATGCTCCCCGCGGTTGCTAGACGGGTCGGGGCCGTGGGGGGCAGCGTGGACCCGGTCTGCGCCTGCAGCGCACCCGCCAGACCGATCACGGACACGAGGGCAGCCGCGCTGGGAGGTATGCGAGACGCGCGAATAAAGGTCATGCCTGATGTGACGTCCCGCCGGGCCTCTGGGTAGCTTGGGCCAAAGATTCTGCGTTGGCCGACAATGCTTCTGGTGAGAGATAGAGATGTAGACGCAATCAACGTACGCGATGCGGTCCTCTGGACTGATTGGCGGCTCCTTCGTATGCTGGGCGTTATGTGGTCTGCCTTCGCACCTCGAAACAAATGGGCCGGTTGCCGTTATGGCCGGCAGCTTGCGCTGGCACTCGCGACCGCAGGCCTTCCCTTGGCAGGAGGCGGATCGGTCCATGCCCAAAGCTGCACCACGCAGGCGAAGATGACCCCGGAGCAGCGTTCTGCCGTAGGCGAAGCCGCGTACCGACTCGCCACTGCCGTGGCCAAGGGTGACTCGGTCACGGTGCAGGCGGGGGCGATCTCCGTGCTGGCCAACAGCTTCGCAGTCACCGCCAATCTCATCCATGCCACGGCCACGAGCCTGGGAACAGATACGCTCGCGGTAACTCAGGCTTATCTGCTGGATGCCAGTGGGCGGACGGCCAGCGATACCTCCGATGCGGAGTTTAGCTGCCCCCTAGCGGGTTCGGCCGCGGAAACGGACTTCTCGATCGCCGGTCTACCGCCCGGCCGGTACGCGTTCGCGATGGTGGAGGGCACTGGCGCGCAACCCTGGCTGCTTGCCTTTCTGCTGCAGGCCGACACAACCGGAGGCTGGAAGATGGCCGGCTTTTACCCGCACCGCCGCGAGGCTGCCGGGCACGCCGGGCTGTGGTATTGGACGGTGGCGCGCGCCGATGCGAAGGCCGGCAAGCCTTGGCTCGCCTGGCTGTTGTACGGGCAGGCCGATGAGTTGCTGCGGCCGGCCAGCTTTCTTTCCACCACCAATCTTGACCGTCTGCGTGCCGAAACTCGCGCGGTCACTCCGCCGGCGCTCTCAGCCGGTTTGAACGACACGACGCCACTAGTGCTGCCCGGCGCCAACGGGGCGGATTACCGCATCACAGGGCTGGCAAGTGCACCCTCCGAGGACGGCAAGCAATTAAACCTGGTGATGCACCTGCGCGCTGAAGCAAGCTCCGATCCTGCCGTGGCGGCGACACGCAATCTGGCAGCCGGGGCTGCCCTGTTAACGGCCCATCCCGAGCTGCGTCCAGGCTTCGACAATCTCTGGGTCATCGATGAAATGCCTAACAGCAACCCTTTCGTAACGGAACGCCCGATAGGCGAGTACATCGTCGGCAAGTGACCTGCCGAGCGGCGGTCGCGCGCGATGGGCGACAGGCAACGGATCGCCAGCGCATAGGGAAGTAGGAGATAGATGATCACGACGACAAAATCACTCGCGCAGGCCATCCGGGAGCGGCGTTCCACGCCCAGCTTCAATGGTGAGCCCATTCCGGCGAGCGACCTGCGGCAGATCCTCGACGCCGGTCTCCATGCGCCGAGCGGTTACAACATGCAGCCGTGGCGGTTCATCGTCGTGCAGAACCCGGAGCAGCGCCGTCGGCTGCGGGCGGCGAGCTACAACCAGGCCAAGGTGGAGGAGGCCTCCGCGATCATCGTCGCCTGCGGCGATCGGGACGGCTGGCGACGTGACCTGGATGAGATGCTGCGCCTGGGTCGCGCGGCGGGCATGCCGGAAAGCTATGCGGAGCAGGCACGCGGCAGCGTACCGGCGTACCTCTCCGGCTTCACCGAAGAGCAGATGACAGGCTGGCTGAACAAACAGGTGATGCTGGCCTATACCTCCATGATGCTGATGGCAGAGGTGCTGGGTTACGACACGGCACCGCTGGAGGGTTTTGAGCAGCATAAAGTTTGCGAGACGCTGCGCTTGCCCATGAGCTATTGGGTTGTGGCGCTGTTGGCGGTCGGGCACCTGCATGGCGCGGACAAGTTCGATGGCGGACGCTTTGAGATGAGCCATACCGTCTTCGGCGAAGAATACGGTAAGCCGCTGAAGTAAGGCACTCATCCTCCCCCTGTTGTTTCCCGGTTCTAACCTCAGGCTTGGCTTGCCAAGATAGAGTAGGGGAGGAGTGGTACCGGTATGCTGGCACGCGATCGTCGGCAAAAGGGGAAGAAGAGGCTGAATGAGATTTCTGGGTCGCCTCGTGCTGACGCTATTTGTTCTAGGCCTGCTGCTGGCCGCGCTGGTGGTGCGCCAACCCATCTGGTTGGAACGCCAGTACACGCATCTTGGTCTGTTTCTGGCCCATGTGCAGAGTAACTACGTGCTGACCCCCGAGGGCCGCGTCCACTATTACGATGCCGAGCCCCGCATCCCAGGTGGTGGCGTGCCCCTGGTACTGATTCACGGTCTCGGCGACCGCGATGAAAGCTGGGCACCCATGCTCAAACGGCTTAAGCGGGCAGGCTTTCATGTGTACGCGCTCGACCTGCTGGGGTACGGGCGTTCCCCCCGCCCCGAGAACGGGGACTACTCCATTGCGGGCGAAACCAAGTTCGTCTACGACTTTGTGCAGGCGTTAGGGCTGCAGAAAACGGACGTCGGGGGCTGGTCGCTGGGCGGCTGGATTGCGATCTCCCTGGCGCATCAGCATCCAGAACTTCTCGACCGAGTAGTGGTCTTCGATAGCGCCGGTATGCGCGATCAGCCGGATATCCCAAAGAATCTGTTTGAGCCACATTCCGCTGACGATGTCGCCCAACTGTGGTCGCGGATGGAACCCGAAGCCAAACCGCTGCCCCGCAACGTGCGTGAAGATGCGGTGCGCAACTTTGACGACGTGCAGCAGACGGTCGAAAAGGGCTACCAGGCATTTCGTTCCGATACGCCCTTGGACAGCCTCCTGCCTACGCTCACGCAGCCGCTGCTTATCGTTTGGGGAAGCACCGACGGGCTGACACCGCTTCGTCTTGGCCAGGAGATGCACACCTTGGCCCCAGCCTCCGAGCTCGACATTGTGGAGGGCTGCGGCCATCTGGCACCCTCGCTGTGCGCGGCCCGGGTCGCCCCCGCGGTTGCGGATTTTCTGAAGTCCTCGCCGCCGCCCGTGGGTGGCGTGCGCACGCTGGCTAACATGGCTCGCTAGGAACCTAACGACGACATGAACTCGACGGCATTCTCCTCCGCTCGATCGTCAGAGCTGCTACTGGGCCCGGACCGGGGAGTTGTCCGCGTCGCCACCCCACTGGTAGGCGCCGGGCTGCGGCAGCCCGAGGTGCAGCAAAATGCGCCCGACAAAGCTGCCCACAACATCCTCAATCGTCTGTGGCTTGTTGTAGAAGGTCGGAATCACCGGGAAGATCGTTGCCCCGGCCTCGGTTACAGCGGCCATGTTTCGCAAATGAATCAGGTTTAAGGGTGTCTCGCGTACGGCGAGGACCAATGGTCGCCGCTCCTTTAGACAGACGTCGGCAGACCGCTCGATGAGGTTGCTTGCGAGTCCGTGTGCGATTGAGGCCAGCGTTCCCATGGAGCAGGGAAGGACCACCATCGCCGAAACGGGGTAGGACCCGCTTGCCATTGGCGCGCCGACATCCTCGTAGGCATGCTGAACGACCTTCGGATCAGGACGACCGAGGAGTTTTTCCACCAGCCCGGTCCGGCCGCTGATACCCGCCTCCTCGGCCAGCACGCGCAGGGCACTGGGCGAGGTCACGAGGTGCACACGGGTAACCCGCTCATCGGCGGCAAGGGCCTGCAGCATCGCGATCGCGAAGCGAGAGCCACTGGCCCCAGTGACGGCGAGGGTGACGGCGCGGGGCTGGGTTGGGGCAATCTCCTGCATGAGCCTCGATTATCTCGCACGAGCCCCGGGAAAAGGCCAATGTTTGCTCCTGCACTGCGCGACGCTACAATCCGTCCATGGCCTACTTCGAGAAGCCTCTGGGCAAGAATGTGCGATTTTTGCTGCCATCGCTTAAGCTCAAACAGCCCTGCCCAGGTGGCATCACCATTGAGCAATCAGTTCACGAGTTCCTGATGGCTCACTTCGGCGGCTATACGGCGACGGCCGCCAACCTCTTCGGATACTGGAAGGAAGAAGACGGCGCGTTCAGTTACGGGGAGCATCGGGAGTTCACCGTGGCGCTTACCGGGGAGAACGGGCTCACGGAGCTGAAGCAGTTCCTGGGAGCGACCGTATGCACACTAGCGGAGAAGTGCCTGTACGTCGAGGTGGCCGGCGTGGCTTCGCTGCTCTACGGCGACGTGGTCCACGGCGAGGCAAGCGTCGGCTTGAATGGGCAGCCAGTTATCGCCTTGTAAGTGCCGGAGAGTGTAGCAGCGACGGCCGGGTGGGCGAGTGTTTGAGGAGTGTAGCAACCGCTGACGGAGGGACTAGCCCTCGGCGAGCACCCGCGCGAATACGGCGTCGATATTGCCGAGCTGCCGTGAAAAGTCGAAGCTCCCCGTCAGCTTCTCGGGTGAGAGCTTCCCCGTGATGGCCGGGTCCGCCATCACGAGCGCGCGGAAGTTCCTGTCATTGGTCCAGGCGTCCATGGCGTGGCCCTGCACCAGGCGATACGCGTCCTCGCGGCTCATGCCGGCGCCGGCCAGCTCCAGCAGCAGCTGCCCGGAGAACACCAGGCCGCCGGTAAGCTCCAGGTTCTTCAGCATGCGTTGCGGATAGACCAACAGGCGGTCGATGAGGGTGGCAGTCTTGTCGAGCAGGTAGTCGGCCAGCCCTGTCGTATCTGGCAGGATCACGCGTTCCGCGGAGGAGTGCGAGATGTCGCGCTCATGCCACAGGGCAACATCCTCCAGAGCAACCTGTGCGTTGCCCCGCACCACGCGGGCCAAGCCACAGATCTGCTCGCTGGTGATGGGATTGCGCTTGTGCGGCATGGCGCTTGAGCCCTTCTGGCCGGGCGAGAAGAACTCCTCAGCCTCACGCACCTCTGTACGCTGCAGGTGCCGGATCTCCGTGGCGATTTTGTCCAGCGTGGAGCAGAGCACGGCCAGGGTAGTGATGTAGGCGGCATGGCGGTCGCGCTGCAATACCTGCGTTGATACGGCGGCGGCGGCCAGACCGAGCCGGGAAAGGATTGCCGCTTCGTTACCCGGTGTGAGGTGCCCGAAGCTGCCGACGGCTCCGGAAATCTTGCCCACACGCATGTCCTCCGCGGCAGCGTCGAAACGGCGCAGGTTACGTCCCATCTCGGCATACCAGAGCAGCAGCTTCATGCCGAAGGTGGTGGGTTCGGCGTGCACGCCATGGGTGCGGCCGATCGCAGGAGTGTGCTGAAACTCCACCGCGCGCCGGCGCAGCACCTCCCGCAACCGCAGAATGCCGCCACGTATGAGTGCAGAAGCCTCTGTCAGCGCGAGGGCCTGGGCCGTATCGACGACATCGGTCGACGTCAGGCCGAAATGAAGCCAGCGGGCCTCCGGACCCACCGATTCCGCTACCGCCGTCGTGAAGGCCAGGACATCATGGCGCAGTTCCCGCTCCAACTCGTCGATGCGCGCGACGGTGAACCTCCCTCGCTCGCGCAGCGCCTTCGCGGCCGCAACCGGCACAACCCCGGCCTCGGCCAAAGCCTCGGTCGCGGCTAGCTCCACGCGCAGCCAACGTTCGAACTTGCTTTGGTCGGACCATAGGGCAGCCATGGCAGGGCGGGTGTAACGCGTGATCATCAGGTCTCCAGAGCGGGGTAGTTAGGAAAGGGAGGCTTGAGGGGCAAGACTTCACTCACAGCTTCACATCTCAACATCATAGGATGTACAGCTGACAGCGGATTACCGGCCGGAGCCGGCGAGGCCTCTATGGGAGCGTCGCATAAGTTCAATGATCCGTTATGTCGCTGCACGATACAATGGAGATCAGGAGATCGAGATGGTGGATGAAACGGGGGAAAGTGTTGCGGATCCTCGGCTTGGCCGCCTGGCGGAGTTTCGCTTTCAACTGCGGCGCTTTTTGAGCTTCAGCGAGATGGAAGCGGAGCGCTTTGGGATCGCCGCGCAGCAGTACCAACTCATGCAGGTCATCGGTGCGGTCCCGTTGGGCGAGTCGGCATCGATCAGCTTGCTTGCTGAGCGGATGATTCTGCGGCACAACAGCACGGTCGAGCTTGTCGATCGGGCTGAGCGAGCGGGGCTGGTGCGCAGAGTCTCCGACGAGCGTGATCTGCGGCGATCGCTTGTGGTGATGACTGAGCACGGCGCGTCAGTGCTGCGGCAAATGGTAACGGCTCATCTTGAGCAACTGGATGGCGACACCGGCGAAGCGCTATTGCATGCGATACATGAGCTTCGCACCCAAGTGAGTGCGCAGCCCGAGGTCGCCGCGGAGGGCGTGGTTTGAGAGCGTGGTCTGCGTGCGCCTTGCGGCGAACCCGGACGCCTTCAAACAAGGCGACGCGTTCCTGAACGTTGGGCGATCTCATATGTGATCTCTCCCATGTCCGGATGTGAACATTGATTCACATCCGGGCGACGTGGAGAGTTCGAAAATGAGTGCCGCACCGTTCCCCTCGACTTCGGGTCAAGAGCAGACGAAGAATGAAGTTAGGCGCAGCGGGCCGACCATCCTGTCAGCCCGGCTGCTCTACGCCAAGCAGCACGCTCATCTCGTCATAGAGGAAGCCGCGGCCCGGCTTGTAAGGTTGGACCCACTTGCCATCGAGCACGAATTGGGGAATGGCGCGCTTGCCTGTTTTCGCGATGACCTCGTCTGCAGCTCCGGGCGTCCGCTCGATGTCGATCTCTTTGAAGGCGATCGCGTGTTGATTCAGAAAGCGCTTTGCTTCCCGGCAATCGCGGCACCAGTCAGCGGTGTAGACGAGTAATTCCATGCGCATCATCTCTCTAACTCTCCTCGGGTCAAATGGAGTGGAACGGAGCCCATGTGTCGTGGAGCGTGGTTACTGCTCATGATAATTCCGCATCAGCCCGCCGTCGATGACGTAGGTCGATCCGGTAATGTAGGCCGCTTCTTCCGAAACGAGAAAAGCAACGAGGCCAGCCACCTCCTCCGAGGTGCCCATGCGCCCGAGAGGGATGTTGCGAAGCAGAGGGTCGAGTTTGGTGTGATCCTCCAGCAGACTCTTGTTGATCGGGGTAACGACAGCGCCAGGCGCCACATTGTTTACTGTAATGCCCAAGGGACCGAGCTCTACGGCGAGGTCGCGCATCAGCATCCGAATGCCGCCTTTAGCCGCACAGTAGGTAGGAAAGTGCGGAAACACCATGTCTTCATGCACAGAGGAGATGTTGATGACGCGGCCCGGCTTTTTCGCATCCCGAAGCCGGCGAACAAAGGCTTGCGTGATGAAGAAAGCACCCTTCAAATTCAGGTTCAGCACAGTGTCATAATCCTGCTCCGTGATGTCCCAGAAGTCGGCGCCTTTCTCCACCCCGGCGTTGTTGACAAGGATGTCGCAGCCACCAAGCTGATCGTAGGCGGCGTCAATCAGCTTCTGCCCTCCGGCCACCGTGGACACATCGGATTGAACCGTAACGCTTTTCGCTGCGCTGTTCGCAGCCGCGATCTGTTTCTGCGTTTCCTCGGCACCTTCGGGGTGGCTGTGGTAGTCGATCACGATGGCAGCACCCTCGCTCGCCAGGCGCACAGCGATTGCCTGGCCGATACCTGAGGATGAGCCTGTGACCACCGCGATTCTGCCATCGAAACGACCGGCCATAACAGGGTACCTTTCACACTACTTTCAGCAATCTGCCTTATCTGATGCGCCCGGGGCGTCGGGCGTCAATGGGCGCGATTGCGCAGACGCGGCCTGCTCGGTGCGGCGGTGGCGAAAGAAGGCACTCAGCATGGTGCTGCACTCCTCCTGCAACACGCCTTCCAGTACTTCAACGCGATGGTTTAGAGCGGGAAAATTCAGCACGGATAGTACCGAGCCGCAGGCGCCGGCTTTGGGATCCCGGGCGGCGTAGATCAGCCGGCTGAGCCGGGCGTGGAGGATTGCTCCGGCACACATCGCGCAGGGTTCCAGGGTGCAGACAAGGGTGCAGCCTGACAGCCGATAGTTCCCCAGCAGCACGCCTGCAGTGCGCATCGCGACGATCTCGGCGTGGGCCGTGGGATCGTGGGTGCGCAAGACCTGGTTCTTGCCGCGGGCGATGAGTTCGCCTGCCGGCGACAGGAGGATTGCGCCTACAGGCACCTCGCCCCCAGCCTCAGCCGAGCGAGCCTCCGCAATGGCGAGACGCATCCACTCTTCCGCATCGAGCACGAGCTAGGCGCCCCGTACCTGCGGCCGCGCATCCGGGCCGAAGAAGCGCTCGATCTGCCTCGCAAGTTCGGCCAGCTTAGGGCGTTTGGCTGCCAGATCTGCATCGCTCAGCTTGAAGCTTTGCTGCCAGACGTCTTCGACGAGGGGCAGGAGGGTGGGCATGACAAGATCATCGGTTGAGAGGTGGCCGACCGCTTGAAAGACCGAGGTAGCCTCGCTCTCGTACTCGTCGGCGTGGGCGCCGTCGGCGATAAAGCCATCTACGTCGGCGGTTGCGACGAGCTCTTGGATAGAGTGGAGATCCGGTGGCGGCGGCCAGGGTTTGCTGTTGTTATCGTTCATGCTGGAACCTCAGTCTACGCGGGCTCCTGCTGCGTCATGCAATGCAGCGCGCCTAGGCCCCAGATGAAGTCCGTGCAGTGAATGCCGGTGACGACGCGGTCGGGGAAGCACTCGGCGATCGTGTTCAGCGCGATGCGGTCGTTCGGATCATTAAAGGTGGGCACCAGCACCAGGCCATTGCAGATGTAAAAATTTGCGTAGCTCGCCGGCAATCGTTGGCGGTCGAAGCTAACAGGCGCGGGCATGGGTAGCGTGCGGATGATGAAGGGTTGGCCCTGGAGGTTGCGTGCGGTTTGCAGGCGTTCCAGATTTTCCGCAAGCGACCAATGATTCTCGTCATCAGTATTGGGCTCCATGGCAGTCAGAATCGTGTTCTCGCCGACAAAGCGCGTGATGTCATCGACGTGTCCGTGGGTATCGTCGCCGGCGCAGCCACGGTTAAGCCACAGCACCTGCTCTACGCCGAGATACTCGTGGAAAGCCGCTTCGAGTTGCGGCTTCGAGACGCCGGGGTTGCGTCCCTGCACCTCGCTGAGCAGGCATTCCTCGGTGGTGAGCAGGACGCCGGCACCATTGGTGTCGATCGACCCGCCCTCAAGCACGAGCCGGTGCTCCGATCCGTCCGCAAGCGTCACCTTCGGTTGCGTTGCCGGCAGGGCATACAGCTCGCTGATCTCCTGCGGAATGCGGTCATCATTGTGCCAATTGTCATACTTGGCCCACGCGTTGAAGCGCCAATCCGTGATGCTGAGTTCACCGGCTGCGTCCAGTGATTTTACGAAAATTGGGCCGGAGTCGCGCAGCCACACGCGATCGGTTTGCCACAGGTGGAAGTGCAGCCGCGCCATGTTCACACCGGCTTTCATGAGCATGCCCCGGGCACGCTTCTCGGCGGTTACATTGTTGACGAGCACATGGACGTCCTCAGCGCTTGCAAGCCAGCGGACGATCTCGCAATAAACCCAGGGGATGGGTTGGAATTTGCCTGGCCAGTCCTCAGGATTGTGAGGCCAGGCGATCCAGGTGGCCGTATGAGGAGCCCACTCAGCGGGCATGCGATGGCGCGAGGACGGTGCAATCGGCTGTGACACACGCCCATGCTACACGGGCTCTGGACAGGGGCGTGGAGGGGAGCGTAGTGTCGCTGAGCTTCGCAACTGAGGGAGCGGCACGCTTCAGGATTTCTCCCCAAGGGAGCGTGTGGGCCAGAGGCCCAGAGAGGAACAGCAACATGGCAAAGGAAGCACACAAGAAGGCAGCCGAGCATCACGAGGCAGCAGCCAAGGCGCATCACACCGCAGCTGAGCACCACGACAAGGATGATGCCGCCGCGCATGAGCACTCGACCAAGGCGCACGGGCACTCCGCTGCCGCACACAAGTCTTCGGAAGAGGCACATGCCAAGTCCGCAGCCAAGAGCAAGAAGTAGTTCTCTACGAAATCGACACACAGAAGCGGACCCTTGGCGGTCCGCTTTTGTGTGTTTACGAAAGCAAGAAGCGACGGTGAAACGCCGATTCGTCGCTTAGGGTTTCTGTGGTGATACCGCGACGGTGTAGAAGGTGTACGTCGCAGAGTAGGGCACGCGCAGCGTGGAGTTGACATGCCGGGCGTCACACCCAGTTGAGGGAGCTTCGCCGCCCCTGGTCTCCGAGCGTCGCACCAGCCCAACCTCTGACAGTTTTCCTTTGGCGGCTCCCACGGACTGTGTCTTCAGTAGCAGCCAGGGAATGCTGTGGACCTCAGGTGACGGTGTCTTCGCGAGCACCGTGCCGGTGATGGCGCTGCCGTCGTTCCACGTCCAGGTAGGCCCTTTGCCGTGGGTGCCCAGGAGCTTGCCGCTCGAGGGTTCAGTCAGCGCGGCCTCGGGATTCTTGAATGCCCAGGAGTAGCTTCCGTCCGTTCCCGCGCTGCACCCGTAAATCTGCACACCGCGGCCCGCAGCGGTGGCCACCGCGACCCCGCCGGCGGTTGGCGTGAGGGTGGGATCGACTTCCTGAAAGGGAGCGAAAGCAATCAGTAGAGAGGGAAGCAGAAGAAGGGCGGGCAGCAAGGTTGACCTCCGGAAGATGGGGCTATGCCTACGATCTAAACATGATCCCGGCTAGTCCAGAAAGCGGCTGGTGATTCCGCCATAGGCATCGATGCGCCGGTCGCGGAGAAACGGCCAGTGCTGCCGGGTAACCTCGACCTCTTTCGGATCGAGCTCGGCATAGAGGATCTCTTCCTTGTCGTGCGAAGCCTGCGCGATGACGCGGCCGAACGGGTCGGCGATGAAGCTGCCACCCCAGAATTCCAGGCCCGGGTTCGGGCCGACGGTAAAGTCGCCAGTCATGCCGACGGTCTCGTTGGCGGTGGGCGGAACGCGATTCAGCTTGCCGTCGATTAAGACATCGCCGAACTCATGACCAACCCGGTTCACGGCGCACACATAGACGCCGTTGGCGATGGCGTGAGCTCGCTGGATCGTCTGCCAGGCGTCATACTGCCGTTCCCCAAACTCGGCCTTCTCCGCCGGATGCCAACCGATTGCGGTGGGGTAGAAGAGGGTTTCGGCGCCTTTCAGGGCGGTGATCCGGGCAGCCTCCGGGTACCACTGATCCCAGCAAACGAGGGTGCCGATGTGGCCGGCGGAGGTGCGTTGTGACTGGAAGCCAAGATCGCCGGGCGTGAAGTAGAACTTTTCGTAATAGAGCGGATCATCCGGGATGTGCATTTTGCGGTACACGCTCGCGACGTGGTCGGGCTTGTCGGAGGCATGATCCAGAATGGCTGCGGTGTTGTGGTAGAGCCCCGGGGCGCGGCGCTCGAAGAGGCTGGCGATCAGGACGAGTTTATGTTCCCGGACGACCTCGCTGAGCGCTGCGGTGGACGGCCCGGGAATCGACTCGGTGATGGCGAAGAGAGCGTGGTCTTCGCGCTGGCAGAAGTACTGCGCACGAAACAACTCGGGCAGGCAGACGAGTGTCGCGCCGTTCTCGGCCGCCTCGCGTACGCGAGCTACCGCCTTGGCAAGGTTCGCCTCGGTGGAGGTCTCACACGACATCTGGATCAGGGCAACTTTGGTTGGCGTGGCCATCGGAAACTCTTTCTACTATCGGGACAAGAGGTCAGCGGGACGATCTTTGCACGTCAGCAATACATTGGATGTGGCGACCAACTGCCGGGTCGCTGGTTCGGCAGGGTGATCGTTCGGGAGCAACGACGAAGATTCGAGGAGAACACAGGGAAGAGGATAAAAGTGTGCCGTCTCCGGGCGAGGTTGCCGAAAGATTCTGCTACTTTTTACATAGCCGAGCTCCCGCGTTCATCGGAGCGAAACGCAACCGCTAGCAGACCCAACTGAATTCAAGGAGAGCCATGTCGAGCGAATATCGCGATTTTCTGGAGTTGTCGTATGAGGAGCTCGAAGAGCTGAACCTCGGAGCCAAAGAGCAGCGCAAAGCGCGTGTCGATCCCGGCAAGCTTCAGGAAGAGCGGCTGAAGTACCTCACCGACACCAAGGGTGTAAAGGCCGTAACGGTGCTGTTCTCCGATCTCGAAGGTCGGCTGCACATGCTGGATTACGACAAGAAGTTCCTGGTGAAGAGCTACGACAACCTCACGTTTGACGGCTCGTCGATTCGCGGCTTTACCGCACAGCGTGAGAGCGATCTGCGGCTGGGCCTGGACTGGAGTGCCTTCTACTGGACGCCGGCCGACATCTTCGGTGCCGGTAAGTGCATCGTCTTCGGCGAGGTAATCGACAAGGCAGGGGCCCCTTACTCGGGAGATGTGCGCGGCCTGTTGAAGACGTTTGCGGCTGAGCAGTACAAGCAGAACGGCTATACGCTGAACGCCGCTAACGAGATCGAAGGATTCCTCTTCGAGGGTATCGATGCCGAGCGGACGTACCACGAGACCGGCAAGTTCGAATACACCAATCATGGCGGCTATTACCATTCGCTGCCGGGCGATCCGCTGCGCGACTTCATCGATGTCTCTGCTGAGGTGCAGCGGGCAATGGGCTTCGAAAACGAGAAGGATCATCCCGAGGTCGCGCCTTCGCAGTTCGAGATCAACTACACCTATGGCGATGCTGTAGCGGCGGCGGATCAGATTCAGCTCTACAAGCTGATCTGTCGTCAGGTGGCCACACAAATGGGCATGACGGCAAGCTTTTTGCCCAAGCCGGTGACGGGCGTGAACGGCTCGGGCATGCACACTAATGTGTCGATCACCAAAGAGGGCAAGAACCTGATGTGGGACCCCAATGGCGAGGAGAAGATTTCTCCCTTTGGCTGGGATTTCGTCGATAAGATCCTGACCGCAGGCAACGATCTCTGTCTTCTGCTGAACGCCAGCGTGAACGCCTATCGTCGTCTCGATCCGCACTTTGAAGCGCCCAACCAAATCAAGGCATCGGCAACGGATCGTGGCTCGATGGTGCGCATCCCGATCGGCAACGAGAAGTCGGCGCGTGTGGAGGTTCGCTCAGTGGGTCCGGACGCCAACCCGTACATGGTGTTGCACTCGATCTTCAAGACCGGGCTGACCGGCAAGAAGTCCGACATCGCCAACCTGCGCCAGGCAGAGCGGTACCTGCCGGACAACATCTATACGGCGCTGGAAGACTTCCGTAAGGCGGAGTGGACGACGGAGCTGCTCGGCGAAGATGTAAAGGCGCGCTATGCGGATCTGAAGCAGGCCTCGGCGGATCGTTGTGCGCGGCTGCTGGGCACGATCATCAAGGCGCCAGAGATCCAGTTCCACCACGATGTGTACAACCAGTTGCTTTGGGGTCAGTTTTAGAGTCGGATCATCGATTTACACGAGGCGCGTCTCCCGGGGCGCGCCTCCTCGCTTTGTTCCTTATGATTTTTTCAGAACCCGTTAATCGTCCAGTGCTGACCGCCGGCGCAGGTTTCGGCGCAAAATACCATTGATGAGTCTGTATGTGAAGCAGGTGGACACGCTGCTGGTGGGTGGCGGCATCATGAGTGCCACGCTGGGCGTTCTGCTGGCGGAGTTGGCGCCGGAGCGTCGGGTGCTGATGGTGGAGGCGCTCGGCGAGTTGGCAGCGGAGAGCTCGCAGGCCTGGAACAACGCCGGTACCGGCCATGCCGCACTGTGCGAGCTGAACTACACGCCGCAGATGCCCGACGGCTCGGTGGCCATCGACAAAGCGGTGGCGATCAACGAGCAGTTCCAGGCTTCGCTGGCATTGTGGAGCACGCTGGTCGAAAAAGGCCGGATCGACTCGCCGCGGGAGTTCCTGAACTCTGTGCCGCACATGAGTTATGTCGCGGGTGCCAGTGATGTGAGCTTTTTACGAAAACGGTTCGAGGCCTTGCGGGAGCAGCCACTTTTCTGCGGCATGGTGTACTCAGATGATCCGCAGCAGATTGCACAATGGGCGCCACTGATGATGCAGGGCCGAAAACCATCACAGCCTGTGGCGATGACCCGCGCCGAATTTGGCACCGATGTCGACTTTGGAAGGTTGACGCGCAAGCTGGTCGCCTCACTGCAGGGCCGAGAAGGCTTCGGGCTACGGACGGGTACACGGGCCACCGACATACGGCGTGAAAGCGACGGGCGCTGGCGCGTAACGCTGACCGAGACCCGCTCTGGCAACCGCGAGGATGTGCTGGCCCGGTTCGTGTTTCTCGGGGCCGGCGGTGGAGCGCTCTCACTGTTACAGCAGTCGGGTGTTGCGGAGGGGCGCGGCTACGGCGGCTTCCCGGTGAGTGGGCAATGGTTACGCTGTACCAATCGGGAGTTGATTGCGCAGCATAGCGCAAAGGTATACGGCAAAGCGGCCGTGGGGGCGCCGCCGATGAGTGTGCCCCACCTGGACACGCGGGTCATCGACGGGCAACGGGAGCTGCTGTTCGGCCCCTTTGCGGGCTTTTCGACGAAGTTTCTGAAGCAGGGGTCGTACCTGGATCTGCCTGGTTCGGTGAAGCCGAGCAATTTGTATCCCATGATTCGGGCGGGTCTGGACAATGTAGGGCTGACGCGCTATCTCGTTGGTCAGGTGACACAGTCCCCACGGGCCCGGGTGGAGGCGCTGCGCGACTTTGTACCCGAGGTTCGCGGGGAAGACTGGAAGCTCGAGACCGCCGGGCAGCGTGTGCAGATTATCAAGCGTGATGCAAAGCGAGGCGGCAAGCTCGAGTTTGGCACCGAAGTCATCCGTTCAGCCGATGGTTCGCTGGCCGCTTTGCTCGGAGCGTCGCCGGGAGCCTCCGTCGCGGCCGCAGTCATGATTGGACTGCTGGAAGCGAGTTTTTCGCGCGAGATTGCGAATCTTGCCGCGAAGCTGCAGACGCTGGTGCCGAGCTACGGCATCCGCCTGGCTCAGGATGCGAGGGCTGTGGCGGAGGGCCGGGCCCGTGCTGCTGCGGTCCTGGGCATTGTGCAGTAATCCGGGAATTGGCGGGGTCCCACGAAGGCCCCAGACGGCGCTCCCCTCGACGCTTATAAACTAGTCGTTATGGCGAAGGGCAGCGGGGGGCAGCATGGGCAGATGGGCCCTACCGCGAGTCGGCCGACCTTTCGGCTAATCCAAATCTTGCGTGCCCTGGCAGCGCTGATGGTGGTGACACACCACGCGACCATCATGCTGGGCCAGCGCAATCATCTTCCCATTGGGACCTGGGTAAACGGGGGCACTGGCGTTGACCTGTTCTTCGTGATCAGCGGCTTTGTTATGACAGTCTCCGCGGCGCCGCTACTGTCCGCAAGGCACGCAGCGCGAACTTTTCTAGCACGGCGCGTGGAACGTGTCGTGCCTATGTACTGGCTTGTCACGACAGTCAAGGTCGTGGTTCTGCTGCTGGTCCCGGCGCTCGGCATCAACGCCATAGGTGGTCTCGGCCACGTGCTCAAGAGCTACCTTTTTATCCCCAGCTACAACCCGCAGCAGGCGATGGAGCCCGTGGTGGTAGTGGGCTGGACGCTGAACTATGAGATGGCCTTCTATGGCCTCTTTGCGCTCGCCCTGGCTCTGCGGATCAAGCCCGTCTGGGTGGTCGGGGGGCCGATTCTGGCCCTGGCGGCGTGGCGCGTTCTGCGCGGATACACGGGCCCTGTAGCGCTGGAGTTCTTCGAGAACACGTTGCCGCTTGAATTCCTGTTTGGGGTGTTGCTGGCGGTGGCACTGGTTTATGTCCGGCGGGTACCGTGGCCGGTCGGTCTCGGCATGGCTGTTCTGGGGTTGAGCTTACTGCTCCTCTGGCAGCAGCCGGATCTTTCGGCGTGGCGTGGCGTGCTCTGGGGCGTGCCGGCGATGGCGATCGTTGCCGGCGCGATCAGCATGGAGCAACGCTGGGGGATGCGCAGCCCGCGATGGCTTCTCGAACTAGGCGACGCATCGTATTCGATCTACTTGATTCACACCTTCGCGCTGCCGGGCGTGGGATTACTGCTCAGCTGGTCGCACCAGCCGTGGGCAAGCAACGTGTTCTACGCGCTAACGGCCTCCGTACTGCTTTCGACGGTCGCCGGGGAAGCATCTTACCGCTTGGTAGAGCGCCCCATGAACGCCTGGTTCAAAGGGCGGCGAAGGACCGCGGCACCAGCGATCGCCTAGCCCCGAAGGGGAAGCAGCACAAAAAGGACCTGCCGTCACCGGATGAGGCGGGCGAAAGCAGGTCCTTCCAGGGCCGATGGTCGTTAATGCAGCCTAGCTACGCTCGATGGTCACGGTCTCCAGCACGACATCCTTGCGAGGCTTGTCCATGGCGGCCGTGGGCAGCTTGGAGATCTTCTCAACCACGTCGTAGCCCTCGGTGATCTCGCCGAAGATGGTGTGCTTGCCCGTCAGCCAGCTGGTATCTGTGACAGTGACGAAGAACTGCGAGCCGTTGGTGTTGGGTCCGGCGTTGGCCATGGCCAGCTTGCCAGGCTGCTTGAAGTGGTGCGGACTGCCCTTGGTCTCGTCGGCGAACTTGTAGCCGGGGCCGCCCATGCCTGTGCCCTCGGGGTCGCCAGCCTGAATCATGAAGTTCGGGATCACGCGATGGAAGATGGTGCCGTCGTAGAGCTTTGGACCCTTCTTCGAGCGCGAGTTCCACTCCTTGGTGCCTTCGGCGAGCCCGATGAAGTTGGCGACCGTTTCCGGTGCCTCCGTATCGAACAGCTTCGCCTTAAAGGTGCCCTCGGAGGTTTTGAACGTTGCAGTAGTTGGCATTGCTTCTCCTTGCTTGGTACTTGGCTTGCGCTCTCACGGATCGGCTGTGCGGTCCGTAGGAGACGCTCGATGTGCAGCGCACTCGCATAGCTTGGATGCGTGCTTGGGCGCGACGGCACCTCTGGGCTTACTGGGGGCGGGGAGCCTGGGGTACAGGGGCGGGCAGAGCCGCTGGGGCGGACGGGGTTGCTGCGGCGGCGGGATCGAGCGGGACCGGCTGCCCCGCGGGGAGGATGAGGACCCTCTTCAGAAGCACCGGGGCAACCGGCTTATCCATGGCATCGCGTTCCACGCGCGCGATGCTGCCGATCAGCAGGACGGAATGCGGATCGCATTGGCCGAAGATAGTGTGCCTGCCGTTGAGCTGCGGCGTCGGCACTTCCGTGATGAAAAACTGCGAGCTGCCGGTGCCGGGGCCAGAGTTCGCCATCGCCAGCCGCCCAGGCACATCGAAGCGCAGCGTCGGCGAGAACTCATCGGGGATGTAGAAGCCCGCATCGCCGGTGCCGTTACCCAGCGGATCTCCGCCCTGCACCATGAAGTTGGGGATCACGCGGTGAAACTGCGTGCCGTCATAGAACGGCTTGCCGGTGATGCGCCGCTGCGTGGCGGGGTCGGTCCAGGGCTTGATGCCGGTAGCGAGGCCGACGAAGTTGGCAACGGTTTCCGGCGCCTCCTTGTCGAAGAGCTGGCAGGTAAGACGTCCCATCGTGGTCTCAAGGAGCACGATGGGTCCGGTCGGGGCTGCGGGTACTGGCAGGGAAGCACCGGGTGCATCGGGCAGCGGTGGAAGCGTTTGTGCTAGGAGGCGGGAAGAAGCAAGCCCGGGGAGGCCCAGGCAGAACAGAACGAACGTGGCGCGGAAACGGGGGACGGCGATCATGGCAACCCCTTCAGGCTAACGTTAACCGCCGTCCCCCGCAAAGGCTGTGGCGTCGGCGACGGCGTACCCTGCCTGCATCCAACTCTTCTGAGGTAAGAGACTGATGGCAAAGCAGGCGATCTGGGTGATGTTGAAGGCAAAGCCGGGCAAGGAAGAAGAGATCGAGGCCTTTTTAGCGCAGGGTGCGCAGATGTCGGGCGATGAGCCGGAAACGGTGACCTGGTACGGCGTCAAGATGGGGCCGGGCGTTTATGGCGTCTTTGACACCTTCAACGACGAAGCGGGACGCGATGCGCATTTGCATGGAGACATCGCGAAAGCACTGATGGCAAAAGCTCCTGAACTGTTTGCGAATGAACTGCGCATCGAGCAGATGGAAATTCTGGCAGCGAAATAGCCGTCGTCCTTCGAATTATGGAGCAGTTTGTGATGAAGTTCAGGGGTATGTAGCGAGCCCGAATGTTGGGGAGGGGGCAGAGACGATGGTCTGCGCCCCCTCCCTAGGCCTTCGACAAAAATGATCGTGACTGCCACGGCTACAAGCACCGAGTACCCCCCTGACCAGCGGCGCATACGGGATCATCTCGCTGAAAATGCCAGGGCGAAGGTAGGGCGGCCGCCTCTGCGGGCAACCCAACTCGGTTCCGCTTCGTCACATTAGGGGTGAGGTGATGTATGGCACAGGGACTTGATGCAACAAAGACCGGGGCACGGCCGTCGCACGAGGCGGTGGAGTCCACCGGGGGACAAGCGACAGATATCGCAGAAACTCCGCTGCAGCATGTCGACCACGAGGCAATGGATAGTGCAAAGCGCGCTCAGAACCGCATCCATGCCGACGAAGGAAAGAATCCCGGAACACAAATCTTCACCAAGTAGTGGAACTCCAGGTTGTGCAGAAGGCCCCGGCGTCGCCCGGGGCTTTCGTCGTTAGACGGAGTCGCCGCTGCCCGCAGATTGCCTTCTCGTGGGTTTTTACGTCGGCCCCGAAGTGCGCGCATCAGAACACGTATGTCGTTGCTAAAGCACGCCGAGAAGAAGGGCCAACAGTTCCTTAATCCCATCCCGACGCAGATGGGAGGCTTAGGAATCCTGCTCAAAGTCCTGCCGCTCTACTTAAGCAATCGTGCGGAAACTGAGCCGAAACAGCCCCTCGGCCCCTTTACGACCGACGCTTCGGTATATAGCCAACCTCCCAGGAGCGGCTTACGCGTGACGTGGTTCGGGCACTCTTCTTCGTTGCTCGAGATCGACGGCTTACGGATTTTGATTGATCCCGTCTGGGAGCCGCGCGCGAGTCCATTCTCCTTTTTTGGACCAAAGCGCTTTTTCGCGCCAACGCTGCGCCTTGAAGACCTGCCGGAGTTGGACGCCGTCCTGATCTCGCATGATCATTACGATCACCTTGGCGCGGAGACCATCCGCCGTTTGAGCCGTCTGAACGCTACGGCGCGAACGAAGTGGGTGACCTCCGCGGGCGTCGGTAAGCTGCTACGCAGCTTTGGCGTGGCGGCGCAGCACATAGCCGAACTCGACTGGACACAAACCGTGGAGGTAGCCGGAGCAGAGTTGGCGCAGGGTGTGCGCGTGACTGCCTGGCCGGCTCGGCACTTCTCAGGCCGGTTACCTTGGAACCGCTTTCATACACTCTGGAGTTCGTTTGTGATCGAGGGGCCTAAGCATCGGGTGTACTTCGGTGCGGACTCCGGGCTATGGCCGGGGTTTGGGGAGATCGCCTCGCAGTACAAGCAGTTTGACCTTACGATGCTGGAGATCGGGGCCTTTCACCCCTTGTGGGCGAACATTCATCTCGGCCCGGAAGGGGCCGCTGAGGCCTACCGTCAAATGGGTGGTCCGGAGAAGGCTGGGAGGTTCATGCCAGTCCATTGGGGGCTTTTTAACCTGGCCCTTCATGCCTGGCGGCAACCGATTGAGGAGTTCAGCGCCATTGCCCACCGCGAAGGCTGGCCGTTGTTTCTGCCTACGCCGGGAAAGCCCACGGAAGTGACTGAAGAGAACCCGCCCGCCCCGGGTTGGTGGATACGCGAACCCCGCTGACAGCGCGCCGCCACCGAACGTCATGCGAGAGTGCCACGGATTCTTTGTGAGACCGGTACGATTCCGCTTGTCCCCGGGAGGGAATCGGGATAGAAACGGAGGGACACCGAAGAGACCAGGAAGCAAAGCGGAAAACAGGGGGACGTCATGGCGGGAGTAGCAGGTAATCAGAGTGCAGCGCGCGAAGTCATGGACATCCGGCAGGCCGCCGACTACCTGGGCATCAGTGGCGATACGCTGTACCGCTACGCCTCGGAGGGCTTCGTGCCTGCCTTTAAGCTTGGCAATCGCTGGCGTTTCCGCAAAAGCCTGCTGGACGGCTGGATGGATGAGAAGAGCGGTGTAACGACGCCCGCTACGCTCCAGCCGGTTGAGGCGGGTCAGCGTAAACCGGTTCGCAAGGTCCGCTAAACCTGCCTGCATTGCTTACGCTCTTTGCAGTGTGATGTGGGTGATCTCCGAGGGGCAATTCAGGCGAAAGGGCAGACCCACGGTGCCGATGCCACGATTGACGTACAGCTGCAGCTTGCCGGCACGGTAAAGCCCTTCCGAGTAGGTCTTTCCCATGGGCGGAAGCACGAGAGGGCCGATGACCGGCAGGCGGATTTGGCCGCCGTGGGAGTGGCCGGAGAGCATCAGGTCCACCAGCGGGAACCGTGGGTGGTGCTTAAAGATGTCCAGGTAGTCCGGCTCGTGGACGAGATAGATCACCGGGGCTCGCGGGTCGGCCGGGATGGCGAGGAAGGGGTCGGGTACGCGGGTACCGGCATCATCCGAACCGCAAATGTATAGACGTTCCCGGTTGCGCTCCAGCGGCAGGAAGCTGTCGACCAGCACCGGCGTGCCATGGGTCTCGAGCTCACGGACGACCCAGTCGGCGTTCACACCAACGTCGTGATTGCCAAGGATCGCAACGCGCTGCGGCGCCTTTAGTTCGGAGAGGATTTCTGCGGCGAGTCCCGCGGCCTTCATAGCTACGCTGTGCGGGCCGGGACCACGGCTGACGAAATCGCCCGTCAGCAGGACCATCTCAGGATCGAGAGCATTTACCTGCTGTACGACGCGGCGAAGGTACGAGGGCTCGGTGTACTCCTCCAGATGCAGGTCGGAGATTTGCGCCAGGCGCATACCGACGAACGAGTCAGGGAGATTTGCGATGGCAAACGTCTGGTGGGTGACCTCGAGTTGGTGCCTGCCGTACGTGCCGGCGTACAGCCCTAACGTCAGCGCCGCTGCTCCGCCGCCGATCAAGAAAGATCGGCGAGTGGGCTCCTGTAGTTCAAGCTTCTCTTCCTCCGCGACCTGCGCAACCGGCATGCCTCCATGATACCGGCACCGATCGGTCATGATGGATGGCTTGCATCACTCTTTGGGCTCATGGCGGCTACGCTTTCTGTTCGGGCGCGGTGAAGGGGCAGTAGAATCAACGGATGCTCGCGAAACAACGGAGACGCAAGGCGATGAAGGCCGCGGGTAGCGCGGGCGCGGACGCCTTCCTGGTAACGCATGGGCCAGATGTCCGGTGGTTGAGCGGCTTTACCGGATCCAACGGTGCTGTCTCCCTGTTGGGCAACCGTGCGGTGCTGTTTACCGACGGTCGTTACACGAGCCAAGCCAAAGCCGAAGCGCCGGATCTGCGCGTCGTCGTCGGCAAGAAAGCGGCGGCGTCCCTCGCCGTGGAATGGCTGAGCTCGCGAGGCGCTACAAAGTGTGCCTTTGACGCCCGGCACACGACGGTTGCCGGTCTTGAAGGCATGCGCAAATCGCTGCCAAAGGAGCTGGGGGCCGCCAGAAAGGGATTCTTCCTGGCCACCGACGACCTGACTTCCCGGCTGCGCGAGATCAAGACTGACGAGGAGATCGCCATCCTGCGGCGCGCGGCGGCATTGGGCTGTGAACTTTTTACCGACGTTCAGGAGCACATCACGTTCGGGGCGACCGAGATGGATCTGGCGCTGGAGCTGGAGTATCGCGCTCGGCAAAGCGGGGCCGAAGCCATGAGCTTTGACACCATCGTCGCCAGCGGAAAGCGTAGCGCCCTGCCACATGGGCGAGCTACGCTGCAGGCGCTGCCGCGGCGGGGTTTTGTAACCTTCGATTTTGGGATTGTGTTGGAAGGGTACTGCTCCGACATGACGCGGACGGTGCATTTGGGCAAGGGGAGCCCCCGTGCACGGGAGGTCTATGCGGCCGTTCTCGAAGCGCAGGAGGCTGCAGTCGCCTCCGTGGCGCCGGGCGTTACCTGTGCCGCGGTCGATGCGGCGGCGCGGTCGGTGCTGGAACGCGCCAAGCTGGGCAAATGGTTCTCTCATTCCACCGGCCACGGTGTCGGCCTGGAGATCCACGAGGGGCCGCGACTTGCTGCGGGTGTGGAGCAGGTGCTGGAGCCGGGCATGGTGATTACCATTGAACCGGGGGCGTATCTGCCCGATGAGTTTGGGGTGCGCATCGAAGACATGGTGCTGGTTACGGACGCAGGTGGCGAGGTATTGACCGCTGCGAGCCCGAAGACCTGGACTGAGTTGTAAGGCTAAGTCCAAGAAGCGAGTTTTGCAGAATCATCTTTGGAGTCGTAACGGAAATGGCAGAAGACGATCTGAACGATCTGGGCACTTTGACCAACCTCAAGGAGCTGCGCGATCTGGTGGAGTTTCTCAAAGCCAGTGGCGTAACGCAGTTTGATATGGAACGGCCGGAGATCAAGATCCGGGTAAAGTTTGCGGGACCGGAGTACACAGTCGCCGGTTCTTCGTCGGGGATCTCCGGCGTGGACCTGGCATCCCTGGCACAGCTGCTTGGTAGAGGTGCCCAGACATCGGGTTCTGGCACTGCTTCCACTTACGAGGGGGAACACGCCTCGGCTGTGCCAGCGTCCCCGGTCCCGGCGGCCGGAGCATCGGCTGAGATGGCTGATGAGAACGCCGGGCTGCACATCGTGAAATCACCCCTGGTTGGCACGTTCTACGATGCGCCGTCTCCCGGCGCGGAGATCTTCGCCAAGGCCGGCGATCGCGTGGAGCTCGGCAAAGTACTATGCATCGTGGAAGCGATGAAGATCATGAATGAAATCGAATGCGACGCGGCGGGGGAGATCGTGAAGGTTCTCGTCAAGACCGGACAGCCGGTCGAGTATGGTCAGCCGTTGTTTGCGATCCGCGCATAAGTTCGTACGGGGTGGACGTAGAACCCTTCGGGCATGACAACCGAAAAGATGTGATGCGGAACTCATTCCCTTCTGGGACGACAACAAAGAAGCAAGAGCAACGGAGCCGGATGTTTCGTAAGATTTTGATCGCCAATCGGGGTGAGATTGCGCTGCGTGTGATCTCCGCGTGCAAGGAGATGGGCATTCGCACAGTGGCGGTTTACTCGGAGGCTGACCGCAACAGTCTGCATGTGCGGTTTGCCGATGAGGCCATCTGCATCGGGCCGCCGCGCTCCGCGGACAGCTACCTGAACGTGCCGGCGGTGATCTCGGCCGCTGAAATCGCGGGTGCGGAGGCCATTCATCCGGGGTATGGCCTGCTGAGCGAGAACGCGAACTTTGCTGAGGTGTGTCGCGCGTCGAACATCAAGTTCATCGGGCCGCCGCCCGAGGTGACACGCCTCATGGGCGAGAAGTCCACGGCGCGGCAGACGATGAAAAAAGCAAAGGTGCCGATCCTGCCAGGGTCTGATGGCGTCATCGCAAGCGAAGACGAAGCGCTCGAGTGGGCCAAAACGGTTGGCTATCCCGTTATTTTGAAAGCGGTCGCCGGCGGTGGGGGCCGCGGCATGCGCATCTGCCGCACCAAGGAAGAGCTGCCGGGGCTATTCCAGCAAGCCTCGACCGAGGCGCTGAACGCCTTCAGTAACGGCGAGCTCTACATGGAGAAGTTCATCGAGCGGCCGCGGCATATCGAGTTCCAGGTGCTGGCCGATGAGCACGGCAATGTGATGTCACTGGGCGAGCGCGAGTGCTCGATCCAGAGACGACATCAAAAGCTGATTGAAGAGGCGCCCAGCTTGCAGATCACGCCCAAACTGCGGGAGCAGCTCGGCAAGACGATCGAAAAGTCGCTGAAGGAGATCGGCTACTGGAACGCCGGCACCATCGAGTTCCTCATGGATGAGGACGGTTCCATTTACTTCATCGAGATGAACACCCGCATCCAGGTGGAACATCCGGTGACCGAGATGATCACCGGCGTCGATCTGGTGAAGGCGCAGCTGCGCATCGCCGCCGGCGAGCGGTTGAAGGACATTGTCCCCGAGAAACCGGAGATCAATGGCCATGCGATCGAATGCCGCATCAACGCCGAGCACCCGGAAAAGTTCATTCCCAGCCCCGGCAAGATCACGGTCTACAACGTTCCTGGCGGCAACGGGGTGCGTGTCGACACGGCGCAGTATGCCGAGGGCGTGGTGCCGCAGTACTACGACTCGCTGATTGCGAAGCTCATCTGCCATGGCAAGGATCGCGAAGAGGCGATGGACAAGATGCAGCGCGCGCTCAGCCAGTTCGTGGTGCAGGGCATTCACACCACCATCCCGCTGCACCAGCGAATTTTTACCGATCCGGAGTTTCGCACCGGGCAGTTCGATACCAAGTTCATGGAGCGGTTTCTGGCGCGCGAGAAGGAAGAGCGCAGCGCCTGAGAGCACGCAGGAAACCACATCGCCTTCTAGCGCATTCCTGTGTCTGTACACCGTGTCATGTCGACCGGAGGCGTAGCCCGCAGTGGAGAGACCCCTGTCTCTTTGGCTCGCCGACCCGTTCGCTTATCCGACGGAAGACAGGGGTCTCTCCACTTCGCAAGACAAGAGGCCGTCTTGCTTCGGTAGAGATGACGTCGTGTCGGTTATCCGGGAGCAGTCGGCTTAACAGCGGGCTCTAATCAATGTGTGAACTCTGCGGTCGTGCGGCGAAGCCATGACCCGAGGCATCCTCAGTGCAACAAGTCGTCGATTTGGATCGCGTTTCCCGTGGCATGACCCAGGGCCGTGTTGTCGAAGATCACCCAGGTCTCTTTCTTAGCTGGTTGGTTCGCCGAGGCATGAAGCCGTTTGGCGAACTCCTGAAGCCAGGGCTCGTCATACTCGGAGTAGTAGGTGCGCGGCGCTCCGTGGAGACGCCAGTAACTCAGGCCGGGCCAGCCTCCGGGCCGAGCTGCCAGTTCCGAGCCTTGGGGTGGATCGGCGGCAACGCGGGCGACCTCGAAGCCGCGCAGCAGGCGATCGACTGACGTGGTGAACCAGCTAGGGTGACGAGGCTCCAAAACCACGGCGCCCGAGTGTAGCTCCCGCAAGGTGGTGAAGAACTCCTGTGCGACGCCCTCGTCGAAGGCGAGCTTTGGCGGCAGTTGCACGAGTACAGGTCCCAGCTTGTCGCCGAGGCCCTGCACCGCGTCGAAGAACTCCAGCAGAGCGCTGCCGGTGTTCACGAGCTTCGCGGTGTGGGTCACAGCCTTGGGCGCTTTCACGGCGAAGCGGAAGTCCTTCGAAGTTGTGGCCGCCCAGCGCTCCCAGGTAGCGCGCCGGTGCGGTCGGTGGAAGCTGGAATTGATCTCCACGCAGCGTAGCCGGCTCGCGTAGCGCTCCAGGTGAGAAAGCTTTGCGCCTTCAGCCGGGGCAGAGAAAAGTGCCGTGTGCTGCTTCGGCACTGCCCAGCCTGCGGTCCCAACAAAGAAGTGCATCGCATTCAGCCTACGCCACAACGACTCTCCCCCAGGGCGTTCACATGGCCTGGCAGTACGCGAGGAGCAACGTGGTCAAATGTTCCCGCAGCTTCAGAGTCGTTCTCGACGGGGCATTGCTCTCCAGGTGCCCGCGAATCGTGCCTGCCATCGTCAGATAGATCACGTGCACCATGAAGGGCACATCGGCAGAGGCCGGCAATCTGGCCGTCTGCATCATCCCCGTTATGGCGGCTTCATAGCGTTTCCGCGTGCGCTTCACAATCAGGTCGCCCCCGGCCTCCGCGGCGATGCGGTAAAGCGCAACGGACGTATCCCGGTCCAATAGCTTTGCATCGATGAAGCGGTTCACCAGCGCATGCACCATGACGGAAAGCGGCTGCAGATGGTTGGCCGCGCAGGCCTCTTCCACCGCTGTCACGGTGCGCAACATATGCCGCTCCAGCACGGCGAACAACAGGGCCTGCTTGTTCGGGAAATACTGGTACAGCGTTCCCACTGAGACACCGGCCCGCCGCGCGACATGGACCGTTGTGAGCCCTTCTGCTCCGTCCTTTAGCAAAACCTGAACAGTCGCGTCGTGAATCGCCTCCACGGTAGCCACCGAACGGCTTTGTTGCGGCGTCTTTCTTGGTTGCACCTCAAGTACAGCGGGTCTGGGCATATGCGAATGAAAACCTGAATGTTCCTTCATATAATCATTGGGAGGAGAAAAACATGCAAGAGGCAAAGAAGGTCGCTCTGATTACTGGTGCAAACAAGGGTATCGGCTTCGAGGTCGCTCGCCAGATTGCCAAGGTTGGCTGGACCGTGCTCGCCGGGGCGCGCAACGAGACACTCGGCGAAGAGGCTGCGGCGAAGCTCCAGGCGGAAGGCCTGGACGTGCATTTCGTTCACATCGATTTGGACGCTCACGACACCGCGGCGACCGCAGCGGAGAGCATTCGCAAGCAGTTCGGGAAGCTCGATTTGCTCATCAATAACGCTGCCATCGCGGATATGAGTGACGGCCCACCCAGCAGGGTGAAGATTGAGAGCGTCGAACGAGTGATGCAGACCAACTACGTCGGCACCCTCGCGGTGACGCAGGCCATGCTGCCGCTGTTGCAACAAGCCGGGAAGGCGCAGATCATCAACGTCTCCAGCGAGCTTGGCTCCGTGAGCCTGCACAACGATCCCAAATGGAAGTACGCCCCGGTCAAGTTTCTCGCCTACTGCGCGTCCAAGGCCGCGCTCAATATGCTTACCGTCCAACTCGCCTATGAGTTCCGCGACGGCAACCTCGCCGTCAACTCTGTAAATCCCGGCTACACAGCTACCGATCTGAACGGTAACAGTGGCACCCAGACCGTCCAAGAAGGTTCCGCCGAAATCGTCCGCGTCGCTCTGCTCGACCCACATGTCACGGGAAAGTATCTGGAGACGGCCGGCGAGATCCCTTGGTAGAGATCCGCAAAAGGCGGAGCCGACGGTGCAGGTCAAACCGCGGCTCATCGTACGGCTTGTGTCGCTCGGTCCTGAAGTTGTCGCCGGCAGCGATAGACTGAGTCATGATCGCTGGACGGGATGTCGCGCGAGGTTGCCGGTGACGCGGATCGCCCGCCTGCTCCGCTACATGCGGCCGTACGTGGGCGCCACGCTGGCCAGTGTTGTGCTGATGGCCATCGTCGGCGCTATGCAGGCGTTTCGCATTCTGCTCATCAAGCCGATCGTGGACAACGTGCTGAGCCCTGCGGCGGCACCTGATCGTGTGCTCGTGTTCACGATCCCGCGTACGGCCTTTCGCATTGATCTGCAGCGTTGGCTTCCGCATCACTTTCACAATGCCTGGACCGTGGTGGCGCTGGCGCTGGTGACCTCGGCACTGATCAAGGCGGTGTGCGACTACGCGGGAACCCTGCTTGCCAATCGGGCCGGCTTTGGCATGATTACGGATCTGCGCAACGACCTGTATGAATCGTTGTTGCACCGGTCGACGAACTTCTTCCAGAGCCACTCCACCGGTTCGCTCTCTTCGACGCTGATCAACGATGTGGAGCGCGTGCAGAACGCCATGTCGACGGTGTTGAGCGATTTTTTGCAGCAGATCTTCACGCTGCTCTTTATGATCGGGGCGGTGATCCTGGCCGGCGGGAAAATGGCCTGGGTGCTGCTGCTCTTTCTGCCTGTAATTGTGACCTCCGCGCGGCGTATTGGCCGCAGCGTGCGCAAGACGACACGTCGAGGCCAGGACGAATTGGCCGAGATCCAGAACATCGTGCAGGAAACCATCACGGGCAACGGCATCGTGAAAGCCTTTGGCATGGAACTGTGGGAGATCAGCCGCTTCCGCCGTGCTGCCGTGCGGCTGCTCTCGGCCAACATGCGCTCCGTAGCGGTGCAGTCCATCTCGTCGCCACTGATGGATGCGCTGGGCGCGGTCGCCATTGCACTGCTGCTACTGTTTGGTCGCACCCGCATCCAGCACGGGGATACGGCTGGTGGCTTCATCACGTTTCTCATTGCAGTGATCGCGCTCTACGATCCCGTGCGCAAGATGCCGCTCTATTACAACGCCTTCCAGCAGGCCGTTGGCGCCAGCCAGGAGATCTTCCGCTTCATCGATACGCAGGATGATGTGCGCGAGAAAGTCGGCGCGATCACGCTGCCTGAATTTTCGCGAGCTGTCGAGTTTCGCGACGTGCACTTCGCCTACGAGCGCGAAGGTATGCAGAACGAGGTATTGCACGGCATCTGGCTGACCATTCGGCGGGGTGAGGTGATCGCGCTGGTGGGCCCGAGCGGGGCAGGGAAGTCGACACTGGCCAACCTGCTGCCGCGGTTTTACGACGTGACGGCCGGTGCCCTTGTGGTGGATGGCTGCGATGTGCGCGAGGTCACGCTGGACTCACTCCGCCATCAGATCGGCAAGGTGACCCAGGAGACGGTGTTGTTCAACGACACGGTGCGCAACAACATCGCCTATGGTCGGCCGGACGTCCCGTTCGCCAGCATTGAAGCGGCGGCTCGTGCAGCCTATGCGCATGACTTCATTGAGCGGTTGCCGGCTGGTTATGAAACAGTCATCGGGGAACGCGGCGCGCGTCTCTCAGGAGGCGAACGGCAGCGGCTCGCCATCGCGCGGGCACTGCTCAAGGACGCGCCCATTCTGGTGCTCGATGAAGCGACTTCATCCTTGGACACCGAGAGTGAGGCCGCCGTGCAGTCAGCGCTGGCCAACCTGATGGAGGGACGCACCGTGCTGGTGATTGCGCATCGACTTTCCACGGTCCGGCGCGCGGATCGGATCCTCGTTCTCGAGGGAGGCTCGATTACCGAGGCGGGCGCCCACGCGGAGTTGCTGGCCCGCGGCGGGACGTACAGCCGCTTGTACGCGCTGCAGTTTGGGGAACCGGAGGCATTGCCGTTTGGCGATGGCGCGGAGCCCCGGATTACCGAAGTGGTAGAGGCTGGCATCGAGAGGTAGCCTGAAAGTCGCAGACGCGAGCCCGTTTTCACCGTCTTGCAGGGCGGGCGCGCAGGTACACTAGCGGAACCGGACAACATGGCAGGGATCCTGTTTCTCATCTCGGCACCCAGCGGATCGGGCAAATCGACCCTCGTGAACGAGGTGCGTCGTTTGGTGGAAGGCCTTGACTTCTCGATCAGCTACACCACCCGTGAACCACGCGGTTCCGAGGAAGATGGCCGCGAGTACCACTTCACCACGCGCGAGAACTTCGAGGCCATGGTGAGTCGCGATGACTTTCTCGAGTGGGCAGAGGTTTTTGGAAATTTCTACGGGACCGCTCGTTCCGCACTGGAACACGCCCGTATGGGGGGCCGCGATCTGCTGCTGGACATTGATGTGCAGGGAGCGCTGCAGGTAATGACGACCATGCCACATGCGGTGTCGATCTTCATCTTGCCGCCGAGTCCGCAGGTACTGGAACGCCGTTTGCGCAATCGCAGCCAGGCTGAGGGCGTGACGCAGGAAGCCGTAATCGAACGCCGGCTGTCGCAGGCGCGCCGTGAGCTTATGAATCTGCACCGCTACAAGTATGCGCTTGTGAATGATGACCTCGACGCGGCAGCCTCCGAGATGCGAGGCATTGTGCTCACAGAGCGCGGCGAGGGAGGCATGGAGGAGCAGAGCTTGGCCCACCGCTGCCTCTCGGGAAGCCGTTCCGGAGCACTTACGGCGGCGCTGCAGCAGTTCGATGTCGTTCTTGCCGGAGTGTAGCTTTGCAGCAGAAACGTAGGTGTTTTTTCTAACTTCGCCGTTTTTCTTTTAACTTGGCTGTTTGCAGTTAAGATGAGGCACCACCCGATTTCCACTTTCACACAGAGGTAACACTTATGATCGCTAATTATCCTTCGGATCCGTCGCAGAATAAGTACAGCCTGGTGAAGGGCGCAGCGCGTCGTGCGCGGCAACTGCAGTCGGGGGCGCCGCCGCTCGGTGTCTCTAAATCAATGAAGGCCTGCCGTGTGGCGCAGGATGAGATTAGTTCGGGTAAGGTGTCGTTCTTTCTTTTGCAGAAGCCTGTTCCACCCGTCGCCCTGTAGCGGGCGCTAGGAGTTTTAGTTGGAGGCAACACCGGAACAGGGGCTCCGTGCGTGGGTCGAGTACCTGCGCGACATGGGTGTATACGATCTGTATCGCCACGAAGCCCCTGCGGTGCGCCTCCCGGATGCTTTTAAACAGCGCCTCCTCGCATCGGTAGCGGCTCGGTCCGCCGGACCCAGTTCGGTTTCCACAGCACACCAATCAGCAGCCGTAGCGCGGGCGACTCCGTCACGAAGTGCACCGGCGGGGCTGCCAGGGCGGCCCACGCGGGCGGTGCCATCGAGCCCTCTCTTGGGAGCGGAATCACCGGCGATCCGGGACTCCCTACAAGGAATCCCAAAGGGTCCCATTAACACGGAAGCCGAGCTCCCGCAGATGCTTCCGCCGGAGCTCGCCGCGCCCATGCCCAAGCCACAGCCTCTCGAGACTCTGCTCCCGCTGCCTGCAACGCCTGTACCCCCGGAGGGCCGTGCCGCCGCGCTCCAACGGCTGCACGCGGAAATTGGCGACTGCACCCGTTGTCCCTTGGCGTATGCAGGACGGCACACCATCGTGTTTGGTGAGGGAGACCCGAACGCGACATTGATGTTTGTCGGCGAAGGGCCGGGTGCCGACGAAGATGAGAGCGGCAGGCCGTTTGTGGGCAAGGCGGGGCAGCTGCTGAACAACATGATCACAGCCATGGGCCTGGAACGCGAGGCCGTTTATATCGCCAATATCGTGAAGTGCCGGCCGCCGGGCAATCGCACGCCAGAGTTCGTCGAAGCAACCACCTGCTCGCAATTCTTGCTGCGGCAGATCGATATCGTGCAGCCACGGATCATCGTGGCGCTCGGTTCTACGGCGGCAACTTATCTTCTGGGTGTCCGGCAGTCACTGGCTTCACTGCGTGGGCAATGGCTGCAGGCGCGTGGGGCGAAGGTCGCCGTAACGTACCATCCGGCATTTCTGCTGCGCGACCCTCGCCAGAAGGCGGAGGCCTGGAAGGACCTGCAGCGGGTGATGGCCGAGATCGGCCTTCAGCCCGCTGCACCTCGCAAAAGCTAGCTGGCCGGGCCTTCAGAAACCGCCGCTCCCGTCACCACCGCCGGAGTTGTCGTCAAAGTTGGAGTTGTCGGTGCCACCGCCATCGAAGCCGCCGCTGTCGCTCCCGCCGAAATCCTGAGCGTTGTCACCGCTGGTGTCCGCGAACTGGGCCTCGCCACCGCCGGTGCGGCTGGCGTCATCGGAGGGGTTGTAGAAGCTGCTGTCGTCGCGGCCCCGATCCTCGGAGCCCCTGTCTTCGCCTCTGCCGCGATCGTCGTCATAGTAGTTGTTCACCACCGACTCACCGCCGCGGTCGCCCATCCCGGCGAACCCGCTGCCGCCGCCGTGTTCAAAGCCGTGGAACAGTGACTCCATACCCTGGAACATCATCTCGCCTGCCGCCACACCCGCAGCCGTCTGCATGGCGCTCTGCAGGAAACCGCCGCCGCCACCGCCGAACATACCTCCTGCCTGGGCGGGATAGCCCTGTGGTGGGTAACCCTGGCCCTGTGGGGGGTAGCCCCCGGGATAGGCCTGCGCGCCATAGCCGGTACTGTTTACGGGCTGGTACGGTGGAGCTTGTTGCGGGGCGGGCTGGCTCGAGGCGCCTCCCCCGAAGATGTGGCTGAGAAAGCCGCCGCTTGTCCCGCTGCCGCGGGCGTGTTCCTGGGCTTGCTGGATTTGCCCTTGCAGCGTGGTGATCTGTGTTTGGAGATCACTTATCTGCCCCTGGGCCTGCGTTAGCCCATACTGCTGCACCAGCACCGTCTGGGCAAGCACGTAGAGCGCGTCGGGGTAGCCCGAGAGCCCCTGTTGCAAACGCTGCTCTGCAACGATGTCCTTGTTGGTTACCTCGGTCTTCCGAATGCGGTCGACGAGGCCGTCGATCATGTCCTGTTCTTGTGGCGTCACTGGTGTTCCTCCCTTGCCGCGTCTTGCCGCGTCCCTGCCCTCGTTGATGTCAACTTCCCGCGTAACGGGGCTTGGCCGCTAAACCTTCCTGCGCTCCATACGATGCAGCGAACGTGCCCGTTCTATGTGTCTGCCCGGTTTTGGAGCGATCGGCAACACCTGCTAGACTGTGGCTTCGAGCGGGACGTGAGCGCGCGCCTTTTGGCCGCTGATCCGATCCGCATGGTGGGGGGCTGTAGCTCAGCTGGGAGAGCGCCTCGTTCGCAACGAGGAGGTCAGCGGTTCGATCCCGCTCAGCTCCACCAAAATTCAAGTTGAAAGCGCCCTGCGGTTTGCGGACCCACGCCCTGCCCGTTCCCATTTTGGAACGGCGCGCACCTCCTCTGTGTTTCTGCCACCCGTCCGGACGCGGCTTGCGATTTAGTCTGTATCTGAGCATGGCAGGGACAACGTCAAAGCAAGCGAAGATGGTAAACGAGCACTGTCGCGGATGCGTTACGGGCAGCTCCCGATTCTGCCCGGGTCGTGAGCCGATCCAATGAAGGTTCTGGACTACGTTCATTTGCGAAATATCTATCGGTCCACAGGCGTGGGTAGGGTCGCTCGGGAACTTACAGAGCATCTCGCGCTTCGTCCAGATACCGATCTGCGCATCCTTGCCGATCGCCGGGACCATGATGAATTTGTGCGCAAGGTGGGTGCGCCCTGGACAAATTTTAGCTACTCGTTTTTTTCGCAGGACACCTCCCGTCAGCAAGCGCTCTGGTACCTTCTGGACGCTCCGGCAGCCGAAGACTACTGGACCGAAGCCGAAATCATGTACTGCACTGCCGAGTCCTATGTGCCGGTGCGTCGCGCGCGGCTGGTGGTGACATGCCACGACATGCAGCTGTTTGAGCCGGCCGCGCACCCGATGAGCCGCTGGCTGATCCAACAGCGGATCAAGTGGCAGTTGATGTTTCGACGGCTGGGTGAGACGGCGCACATGATTCAGACGATCTCGCAGTTTTCCGCGGAGCGCATCGCGCACTTCTTTCCGGCGCTCGAGAACCGGCTTCAGGTAGTCCACAATGCCGTTTCGGACGGCTTCTTCCAACCAGTCAGCGCGGCGGGGCTCGCCGCGGTGGAGCAGCTGGGGCTGGAGCAAACACGGTACCTCCTGCTGCCCGGGGGTCTGCACTTCCGAAAAAATGCCGAGCTCGTCCTAGAGGTTTGGCCTCAGCTGCAGCGACAGCGGCCTGATCTAAAACTGGTAATCACCAGCCACAACACGCCCGGGTATGCGGAACGGGCAAAGGTTCTACCGGGTGTGATCTTCAGCGGATTTCAAAGCGAAGAGGGACTGGTGGCGCTATATCACCGAGCGGAACTGGTGTGGTTTCCATCGAAGTACGAAGGCTTTGGCATGCCTGTTCTGGAGGCGATGGCGTGTGGCGCTCCGGTAGTCTCCAGTACCAGCTCCGCCCTACCGGAGATCTGCGGCGGCGCCGCTGCGGCCATGGTCTCCGCGGAGAGACCCCGGGAGCATCTGCACGCAATTCTCGGGCTCCTTGATGACGGCCCGGCACGTCAGCGGGCTAGCGCCTTGGGGCATACGCATGCTCGGCAGTTTACCTGGAAGCGCTCTGCGGACCGTCTGGCCGCCGCTTTCCGCGGCCTGTTGTAGGAAAGCCTGGATAGCGGCCTAGTTTATCTGGCGTAGCAGGTCGGGGCTGATGGTGAACGGGCCTGTCTCCGGAGAGAAATTTCGATCCAGAAACACCTGGTTCGATCCAAGGCCGACATGCCCGCGGAGGAATTCGTGCGGGAAGTAGGTTAGAAGACCATCCGCGAAGCGAACCAGAATGCCATCACTTACAACGTCCACTGACTCAATCGGTCGTTCCATCGTTCCTCCGCAGCCTAGACGCCGCTGTGCCTAAAGATTGATTGAAACTGAGCCTACGTTGCACGCACGTCCCTTGATCATCCCCCAAAAGTGTCATGACTCACCCAGGGCGTCCTCGGCCCCGCGTTGACGCCCCCCCCCCTTGCACTTCTCAAACCCGGCTGTGCATGTACCTGCGGCTCAACGGGCCTCAGGCCGGGCGTGCCGGTACAAAGCCGCAAGGGTCGCGTTATTGGGCTCACGGTAGTCCACTTGACCCATCATGATGTCGCCCTGACGAATGTGCGCCTCCAGCTGCGGGCTCGCGGCGGCGAGCTTCTCGGGCGCCACATTGTTGACGAGAACAGCGCTGAAGGCATTCGGGTAGAGATGCGTCATCTCCGTATCAGTACCTGGGGTGCCGTGGTAAATGAAGCTCTGGAACGGTGCCGTATAGGCGTAGTACAGCGGGGTGGACTCCTCGGGAATCAGCAGCGAGTCCGGGAAGCTGGACGCGAGCTGCTTAAAGATGGCTGCCGGAAGGGTGCCGCGATCACCGTCCACGGACGAATCGATGTAGAAGAGGGTGGCCCCCCAGCGATCGTGTGCGAAACGGATCTTGCGGGTGAGCTCCGCGGCGACCTCTGGCGTAGGTAGGAAAACTTGCTGGGCGGTGTTGTCAGGGCGAACGGTGAAGTGCTGCGGACGTATGCAGACTCCTACCCGGAACCCAGCCGAGCGCATGATCTTGAAGTACGCATCATCCAGCTTCATCCCGCCGTAGGGACCGCTTGGGAGGATGCTTTCCATCTCCGGCGCGAGCTTATCGATCTGGTCGGGAGCGCAGGCGTAGCTGGTTTCCTGCGGATACTGTTCACCTTCAATGTCCCAGGTGATCGCGCCTTGCGCGCCCAGCTGCTTCAGGTTGGCGATGTTGGTCTCGGCCTGCTTCAGCACGCGGTGCTGGAAGGCGTTCAGGCCATCCGGCGTGTTGACGTCGAAGTCGGTTGGGTTGGCATCAGTGAAGTAACGCCGCGGATTGTTAGGAAAGCCGCCCGGATGGGTCGCCTCGCCCTGTGGCGAGGTAGCCAAAAATACGGTGCCAATAGGGCGACGATCGGCCCACTTCAGCGTCGACGGATACTGCCTGGACCAACTGCTATAGGCATCGGCGGCCAGAGTGTATGTCGAGATGCCGGCGGACCCGAAACGTAGCGAGACGCGGAAGCGATCGGTCTCACCGGGGCGAACCGGACGCTCATTGTGTGGCTGAAACGTAGCCAGGCCGTCCGGGACGGTGCTGCTGATCAACGCGGTATAGGCAGTGTTGTTGTCCGTCGGCATGAAGCCGCTATAGAGAGCACGGTTAGCCTCGGGCACAACTGCGGCCACCTCGCCTCGGCCAAAGTCTGCCACGGTCACACTGGGGCCGGTGGTGTTGTAGGCGAGCTGTGGGAAGCTGGGGTTCGCAAACCCCGCGGGCAGCGTGGGGAAGTGCAACGCCAGCGGATAAATGCTGGCACCATCGAACGTGATTCCGGAGTTTGGGAGGTTTACCGTCGTGACCGTGATGTCGAGCGCATCCCCGTGCTGCGCATACTCGGTACTGATTGATCCCCACTTGTAGGTATAAGTCCAGGTCTGCCGCGCGGCGTCCCAATGGCGACCGCTGTTGCTTTCTCCCCAACCGTATTGGCCGTCCGCGAGCGGCTGCCGATGCGCATCGAGCGCCTTCATGTGCCAGATGTGGAAGACATCTGCAGGGACCGAGCGGGTATCCTCCAGCACCTCGCCGTTGTAGGTGAGCGTTTCGAGGCCGTTTGCCCCGAAGGTGATGTGCAGGGCGGTTTGGGCCATAGACGTTCCGCAAAGAACGAAGGCGAGCAGGACGCCGGCCGGGGGAACGACTGAGCGACGTGAAATCACAATTCCTCCTTGAGATAAGACCGAACCGCCTCGGCTGTCTGAGCGCGGAAGCGCTCCCATGTGAATTGTTCGGCGGTGGCCCGGGCCCGCTGTCTCATGGCGTAGAGCTCCTCCCGATGGCTGAGGCACCAGCGAATGCGTTCGACCAGCAGGTCGGGGCGCCGCGGCTCGATAATAAAGCCCTCCTTCCCCTCGGTGATGAGGTCGGGGGCAGCTGTGTGGGTGGTGGACAGAATGGGCAGACCGCAGGCGAGCGACTCCAGCAAGACCTGCGCGAACCCCTCCGCAATGGAAGGGAAGACGAAGAGATCCGCAGCCTGGTAGGCCTGCACCAGGTCGTCACCGCTGACGTTGGGTCGGATTTCAACGGGCAGACTGCTATCGCGGAACAGCGCCAACGAATCGACAACCCGCCCACAGATGGTGAGCTGAATCTCCTCCGCGGAGAAGCTTCTCAGTGCTTCGAGGAGGTACTTGACTCCTTTCCGCTGGTTGATGCGACCCACAAAAAGCAGCTGCAGCTTGCTGCCGGGCAGAGTGGCGGAACGAAGGTGTGCGGGGTGAAAACGTTGCAGGTCGACGCCGTAGGGAATCACCTTGATGGCGTTTGGATTAGCCCCGTTCTCGACAAGGCTCTGCTTCGTAAAGCTGGAGGCCGCGAGAAAGTGGGTCGCCATCTCCGGCTCGGCGACGAGGTGACGGAAGTCCTCCTCAGGCAGGGAGAGTTCCCACTCTTGGCCGAGGGAGTCAGCGCAGTCTGGGTGCAGGGCGAGCTCCTCGTTGAGGAGCCGCCGCATGGTGCTCGGATGCGGATGCATCTGAAAGAGCATCGCCGGCCTACCGTAGGCCCGCATCGCGTCATAACCATAGTAGCTATAGGTGACCAGCCCCTCCCCGGCCCGGGCGGCGCGACGGCCGGCCGCCCGACCCAGCGCGGCATCGGCCGAGCGGTGAGCGCGTCGTCGCAGTGCGGCAGGTAGGCGACGAACCCGCTCCACCAGCAGCGAGAGAAGGCCGCGGAGGACTTTCAGCTTCACGCGTGTGAACGGGATTCCCGGCGCGCTGCGTTGCAGAGCCTGCCGGTGGAAGGCAGGCAAAGGTCGCGCCAGGGCTGTCGCCAGTGGACGATCAGACGGCCAGAAAAGGTCGGTATACAGGCGGTCGAGCAGATCGTGCTCCGCGAGAGAGCGGGCCAGCTGGTACGAGTCGCGCGCGCCGGCATGCACCACAACGGCTCTGCGGTGCGACTCAGAAGGGTTCATGTTTCTCTTCTCTTGGGTGGTCCCATTGGGCAAAGACTTGGACAGCGCCGCCTCCCTTGACGGCCGCCTTGGCCCAGCAGCCCCTGCCTGGCTCTGATGCGAAAGTTGCACGTAAAGGGAGTAAGAATAGTGAAAGCTACATCCCACATTACCGAAGGGCGCACCCTCGTACCGTAAGCCGTGTGCTCACAACGAGATATAAAGAATTACCGATGTTTCTCGCAAGTTCGTCGCGCCTCCACAACGCTTTCTCGCGTCTTACTAAGGAAGACAATTCACGGCTACAGATGGTCGACTCGACGGAGATGGGAACGTCGTCTTAAGGCGACGTTGATTATGCCAATTTTGGCGTTTTAAGTGTGATAATGCGGGAATCTAACCAGATGAACTGGATCATTGGCTCCATTTTGCTACTTTGCTCACTCGTTTCGCAGGCGCAGGTCTTGAACCAGAGACCGCCCAACGGGGGCGCGGAGTACGTGCTCGGCGTCGGCGACCAGGTTTCGGTGCGGGTGGCGTCAATGGACGACATGCCGACCGGCCCGCTGCAGATTGGGCCCAATGGTTCGCTGGATTTTCCGCTGGTCGGCTCGGTACAAGCCAGCGGGCTAACCATTGATGAGTTTCGTGAGCGGCTGGGGAGTCGGCTGAGTAAGTACATCACTTCGCCCGACATTACCGTGAACCTCGTGGAAACACAGAGCCGACCGGTTTCGGTAGTGGGAGAGGTAACAAATCCGGGTCTACACCAGATGGTAGGCGTTAAGCGCCTGCTTGATGTCATCTCCATGTCTGGCGGGCTGAAGGAGGACGCTGGGCCGAACGTGGTCATCACTCGCCAGCCAGGTGAGGGCAAGCTCTCCGTAGGTCCTGTGACAACCGACAGCGCCACCGGGGCGACCTCTACGACGCTGCCCCTCGATACGTTGCTGGCCCTGAAGAGTCCCGGTGACAACGTGATTATGGAACCCGGCGACGTGATCTCTGTTCCCAAGGCCGAGTTGATCTACGTCGTCGGTGACGTGAAGAAGGCGGGCGGCTTCGAAGTGCGGACGCATAACACCGTTTCGTTGATGCAGGCGGTTTCCATGGCGGAGGGGCTGGCGCCCGACAACGCGGCCAGCAAGGCGCACATCATCCGCCCCGCACCCAACGGGGACGGCACGATGTCGGAGATTCCGGTGGACATCAACAAGATATTCAAGGGCGAGGCGCCGGATCAGAAGCTTTACGCCAACGACATCCTGTTCGTGCCGCACAGCGGGTTCAAGGTCGGTTCACGTCGCGCAATCGAAGCGGCAATTGGCCTTACTACCGGCATTCTGATCTATCACTAAATCTGTCCTGTCACCCGGGCCGTTCACATCGCAAGCGTCCGCCGCAGCGCCGCACCAAAGAGGGAGCAACCACAAGTGTCTACATTGCAAAAGGGAGCGATCAAAGTAAGGGACCTGCGGCCGCTGGGACGGCCCGTGCGAGGAGCACGGCGTACACAGCCTGTACCATCGCCGGCCGCTACCGATGCCAGCGGCAGCCTTTTGGAAGAGTACCTGTTGACCTTGAAGCGGCACCGGGTTGCTTTGCTGCTGTTCGCTCTGGCCGGCTCTGTGCTGGGCGTTTTGCTTGGGGCGGGATCCCTGCCGACCTATCAGACCCGGACTTCACTGGACATCCGTCCCTTGAACGGCGATTTCATGAATATGCGTTCGGTGGCTCCCACTGGGGAAAGCACGCCGGCTGACGCGGATACCAACCTGCAGACGCAAATCCGTCTGTTGCAGAGCGATACGCAACTGGGCGCCACGATCGAGCACCTGATGCGTCAACCACACCCGGCGAGCCTGCCGCGAGAAGATTGGATTTCGCGATTCCGTCGCGGGCTGCATCTGGGCGAAGCGACGCCGATCCCGTATCGGGAAGCGGTTGAAGATGCCGCCCAGCAACTCAAGGTCAAGCCGCTTGGCCTGACTCGCCTGGTGGAGCTGTCCTGCACCTCCTGGAACCCGCAGCTCTCCGCAAATTTCTGCAACAGCCTCGTGACGACGTATGAAGAGCAGGACCTGCAGGTGCGCAGTTCGGAGGCAACCAAGGTAAGCGGTTGGCTGACGCGGCAGGTTGCTGACATCCGGAACCGCGTGGAGCAGACTGAAGCGCAGCTTGACGCCGCGGTGCACGGCAACGGGCTGGCGCTAAGTCAGGCGAACACCAGCGTTGGTGAACAGCGGCTGCAGGCGTTACAGAACGAGGTGGTCAAGGCGCAGGCGGATCGCATCGCCAAGGAGGCTGCGGCGGATGAGGATAAGGCTGCGGCCCCAGGCACCCAACCCGATGCCGTCGAGAACCCGGCTCACCGGGCGTACGAAGTCAGGCTTGCCGAACTGCAGGGACGGCTCGCGGAGCTGGAACCGCCGTTAACCGAGGAAAATCCCAAGATCAAGCAGATTCGCTCACAAATCGCAGATGTTCAGGCAGGGCTGCGGACCACCGAGTCGACCACGCAGAGTGTCAGTAACAATCAGCTCGCCGCCGCGCGTCACCGCGAAGAGCTGCTGACTCTGACATACAACGCGCAGTTGGCGAGTGTCTCGTCTGATCTCCAGCAGTCGGCCAAGGTTAGCCTCTTGCGCAGCGAGTTGGAGTCTGAACAGCAGCTTTACCAGACTCTGCTGCAGCGTGCGCGTGAGGCAGGCTTTGCTTCCGCGATGCAAGCTTCCACCATCCGTGTGGTCGATCCGGCGGTGGTGCCTACGATTCCGTTCTCCCCGAAACGCAAGACTGCCGCCGCCGTCGGCTTGCTGCTGGGAGCGATCCTGGGCGTGGCCTTCTCCTTCTTCCGCGAGCGGACTGAGAACGTGTTCCGCATGCCCGGGGAGATCGTCCGCATGCTGGATGTTCAGGAGTTGGGGGTTATCCCCGCCAATGTCATGCAAACGCGAGTCATCCCTGCGACTGCGGGAGCGGGCTCCATCAATTTACTTCGAGCGGATGGTCGCGAGGCCAGCGGCTCGACTCCACCGGCAGGAATGGCGCATTGGGACGAAAAGTTCTCTATCGCCGCGGAGGCGTACTCCAATGCGACCTTCTCCATCCTGCAGGCCGAGCCCGGCAACACCTCGCGCGCGTATGCGGTTTCCAGTCCCAAGGTTGGAGAAGGCAAAACCACTATCACCTCGAACCTGGGCGTGGCATTGAGCAAGGCCAAGATGCGGGTTGCCTTGATCGACGGAGATATGCGCCGGCCCAGCCTAAGCAAGGCCTTCGGCATCCGCAGCAGCGTGGGCCTACGAGATGTGCTTCGCGGCCGGCTTGACCCGGCGGATGTGGTCACTTCCGGGATCCTGCGCGAGACCGCTTTTCCCAATCTTTATCTGCTCCCGGCAGGGGAGGGCGACGAGGACACGGTGGAGCTGCTGAACTCGCAGCGTCTACCGCAGCTGCTGGCCGAGCTGACCAAGTCCTTCGACGTCGTGCTCATCGACACACCGCCCGCCCTGCATATGGTCGATACCCGTATTATGGCGCGGGAGTGCGACGGTGTGATCCTGGTGGTGCGGGCCGGTAGTACCACTTTGGACGAGGCGGCGAACGCCCGCGACCTCTTCGACCGCGACGGCGTTCATTTGATCGGTACGATTCTGAACGATTTCAACCCGCATGCGCAGGGCTATGGCAAGTACTACAAAGCGTATGAGCAGTACTCCAACCGGGATAGCTCTGGGAAAGCGGTTAACGCGGCATGATTTCCAGCCCTGCCGCCGCGTCGCTTGAGCCGTTTTCCGACTCGGCGACCTCGCCGATCCCCGAGACGCTCCCGTCGGGCGACCCGAATCCTCAAAGCTACGTGCCGGTGACGGAGGTCCTGCCTCAGGGCGTAGTTCCTACACGCAATCCTGGTGGTGCGCTCCCGGCGCACGTCACCAAGCACCTAATTAGTGGAACCTCGGCTTATGGCGCAAGCGTCGCCATGGAGCGTGGTGCGGGGTTCCTTGCCAACATCCTCGCCGCCCGTTTGGGTGGGGCTCCCACCTTTGGTGCCTACTCGCTAGCGATCAACACTGCAACCAATATTTCCACCTATGCCGCCGGCGGGATTGGCGCCACGGCGGCTCGCTTCTCCGGAAAGTACCCTCAAGGGTCAGCTGGCTACCCTAGCCTGATGCGTGCCCTGGCCATCGTATCGCTCGTGTCAGCTACGATTGCCGCGCTGGGTCTTTGGTTGGGCGCCGGTCCTATTGCACACCTGCTCGGCAAGGAGAGCTTTGTCACTCTGCTCCGCTGCGCCTGGATCTCGGCGGCGGGCGTCGTGCTGCTGGAGTGCGCACGGGGCTTCTTCGTTGGGCAGCGCTTTGTGGCGGCGCTGCTGAGCATGTCCCTGACTGTCGGGGCGGGTATGGTTTTCCTGCTGCCCTACGCGGCTCATCGCCAATCGCCTAAAACTATGATTGAGCTCCAGGGCGGCATTGCACTCGCCGCGGTCGGCCTGTGCTGCCTGTTGGGTCGGCAGTTCGGCTGGATGCAGGCTGGGACGAGCGGTCCCGTGCTGCCGCTGCAAACCGTGTTACGTGAGGTTTGGTCGTTTGGCCTAGTCCAGCTGACCGGTCTCATTGGCACCAGCCTGGCTGGCTACTGGACCACTGCCCTGGTGGCGCGTGGAGATCGCACCCTTGTCCAGGTAAGCTTCTTCACCATCGCAAGCCAGATGCGCAATCTGGTGAGCCTCCCTCCCAGTCTGCTGACAGAGGGTAGTTATGCCGTGATGGCGGATCCGACCCATGAAGCCTCGCAAACGCCGCAGCGGGTGATGGCGCTATGCACGTTTGCGGCGCTCAGCGTCTCGGTGCTGCTGGGAGCGCTGGGCATCGTGCTTGTGCCCTGGGCACTGACGGCCCTCTATGGCCGAACTTACACCGCAGCGGGTGCAGCCGTGGCAGTGGCCTTGGCCACGGCCGTGGCGCATATGGGAACCGCCCCCGCAGCCGCCCGCCTCAGCATCGTGTCGATTCGGGCAACCGCGACTATCAATACAATCTGGGCGTTCTTCGTAGCGACTGCCGCAACCCTGTTCATGATGCAGGGGGGTACAGCCTGGCGCGCGATGGCTATCTTTTTCTGCGCCCACATTCTGGCCTCGGGGATCGCGCTGGGGATCCTGCGCCAGCGGGACCATTTACCTGCCGGGTTGATTCCCCTGTCGGCTTTTTCGGCTCTCAGCGTGGCGCTCCTCGCCGCGATGTCGCTGTGGCGCGGCGTCCACGGGCACACTGCCACGGTGACGACACTCATGCTGCTGCTTACTGTGGGAACCACGGCTGGCCTGTACAGTTTTGGTAGGCGCTACCACTGGCTGCCACCGCGCTCGGCCTTCGACCGCCTGCTGGAAAAGCTGCCCGCTCCATTGCAGAGGATGGTGCGCCATGTTTGAAGTTTTACTCTTTCTGGCCGCCGGGATCGCGCTTGTCGCCTTCATCGCCGCCTTTGATGGCAGCCGTGACGTCTTCCACCCTTTAATTTTCATCGCCCCGATGCTTGCGTTTCTTTACGGCTGGATGCCGTGGAAACTTCTGCAGCAAGATGGGCTGGCGCGCTTTTTCGACAGCGATCAACTCCTTTTTGTGCAGACTTTGAACGTCGTTGGCGTGCTCGCCTTTGTGCTGTCCTGCCTGGCGGTGGGAACCCGGGTAAAGCGTCCCTCCGCGCCCAAGCTGCCGATGGCGCCCCTTGTGGCGCAAAGATTGCTGATTGGGGGCGGCATCGTGGGTGGCTTGGGTCTCAGCTGCTGGTTGGTCACAATCATCAATGTGGGCGGCATACGCCAGGCTTTCAGTACTTCCTATTCCGGCGGATGGGATTCAAGCGGATACATCCGGGATGGCAGCCTACTCATGCTGATGGGCATCCTCTTCGCACTTACGGTGATCTCCGCCGGCGGCCCCC
Organism: uncultured Acidobacteriaceae bacterium; assembly: GCA_964242225.1. GTDB lineage: Bacteria > Acidobacteriota > Terriglobia > Terriglobales > Acidobacteriaceae > Granulicella. The sequence goes on along the minus strand of CAXTAE010000004.1, from coordinate 174,215 downwards.
GTTTTGTGGCCCTCATTGAGATCGCTGCCTTCGGGATCCCCTGGACGTTGACCGCAGTCTTCATGGGTCGGCGCGGCCCCACTTTTATGCTCGTCATCATCGCCGCGATGGGATGGTACTTCAACCGATCCAAGCGGCCGCCGCTGGTGGCCATCGCTGTCGGCGGCATCTGCCTCGGCTGGTTGGTGCTGTTTTTGGTAACCAATCGCAGCAAGCTTTATATCGGCTCTGATTTTGACATGAAGGAAGATGTCACGCAGATCGTCAACACCGCAGATACGGGCAACGAATACGTTTACGGCAGCGGCACCGTGCTTAGCGCGCAACGTCGAGATCACTATTTCTGGATGCGTCGCTACCTTGCCCAGATTCTCGTTCGTCCTATTCCCAGTGCAATCTGGCCAACGAAGTACGAGGACTTCGGCGTGCCGGAGCTGCTCTATAACGCGGGTACCGGGGAAGGCTTCGGTGACACGCTTGGCTGGGTGGGCGCCCCCGGCTCGGCCCCTGGCATCGTGGCCGATCTTTGGGTGGAGGCCTGGTGGCTTTCGGTGGGGCTAATGGCACTGCTGGGGTGGACCTACGGCTTTCTCTGGAAAAAGGCCGTTCAGAGCGGCCGTGCCTGGACGATGCAATACACCATCGTGGCAGCACTCTCCATCTACTTGGTGATGCAAACCATGGAGGCCGTCATCTTCCGCACGGTATTGCTATCTATTCCCATGTGGACCGTGTGGCGCTGGGCGGAGGCCCCGCTGCGCGAGCGGGTGCGTCCCCGCCTAATCGCAGGGCGCCTGCAGCGCGGTCCTCGACAGCGTTTTCGCCCAGTTCTTGCCGAAGCCGGGGAGGCGAGTCATGTCTAAGCGCAGCAAGGAATCCCCTTGCGAGGTAGCCGTCATCTGGATTGACTGGTACCCATACCACCTCGCGCGCTTTGCCGGTCTCCACGGCACGCCTTCGCTTGCCGGTCGGGTAGTAGGCCTTGAGTTGGTCAGCGGCGTGGGTGTTCACCCGGGGCTGCGCTTCCGTGAAGAGCTGCCGGAGGGCCTTCCGGTGGAGACACTGATGCCTGGCGTGAGTTGGAAGGCAGCCAGCAAGCTGCGACTTTCCCTTCTGCTGTGGCATCGCCTGAGTGCGCTGAAGCCCCGGGTGGTGTTGGTGCCGGGCTACTACACCCTGCCCGGCATCACTGCGGCACTCTGGGCGCGGCTGCATCGTCGCTGCAGTGTGCTGATGACGGAAAGCACCGCGTTTGACCACAAGCGTCAGTGGCTGCGAGAACTTTTCAAGAGGACTGTGTTGCGCACCCTCTTTCATTGGGCTGTTACAGGCGGAAAAGCACACGTGCGATACCTCGATCAACTGGGTTTTCGTCCGGACCGGATAGCCGGCTTCTACGACGTTGTCGATAATGAGAGGATCGGGACAGCGACGAAGGCGCTGCGCGCCGCGAATGCTTCCGCTCCGCAAAAACCCTACTTCCTCTTTGTGGGAAGGCTGGCAGAGGAAAAGAATGTGGAGACCCTCTTGGCCAGCTGGCTGCGGTACCGGGAGGAGGGCGGACACTGGCCTCTGGTGTTGGCAGGCGATGGACCATGCCGCGTTGCCTTGGAGACGATGGTTGCTTCCTCGTCGCTGCAGAGCGAGGTGCTGTTTACCGGGCTGAGAAGCCTGCAAGAGCTGTTGCCGACCTACGCCGCAGCTGGCTGTTTTGTTTTGCCCAGCACCCGTGAGCCTTGGGGCCTGGTGGTGAATGAGGCCATGGCCGCCGAGCTACCGGTCCTGGTCTCTCGCTCCTGCGGATGTCGTGAGGATCTGGTCTACGAAGGGGAGAACGGCTTTTCCTTCGAGCCTACGGGTACGGACCAGCTCGTCGCTTTATTGCACGCCATTGAGGAGATGCCGGAGCAACGTCGTGCACAGCTTGGTGTTCGCTCCGGGGAGATCGTCGCGACCTACTCTCCACGCGGTTTTGGCCGAGCGGTGGCTGCAATCGCGCGCAGTCACAGAGGAACGCGAAAGCTGCACCTGCTACCCGAGACGGCCCGATGAGCACCGCTCTGCTGCCCTCAAGCGCACCAACTTCTCAGACGCCGCCGAGGCCGGCTCGCTGGCTGGAGGTGGTCAGCCACACCGACCCTCGTTACGGTGGTTTGAGCAGTGCGGTGCCGCGCCTGAGCCAAAGCGTTGCAGCGGCCGGCCCGTTTGATGTCAGCCTGGCAGCTTTCTGTGCGCCCGATGAGTGTTTCCGTCCAGCCTCCCTCGACAAGAAGCACATCAGCTTCTGGCCGACAGGCCGCCGTCCGTGGCTCACCTCCCGTGAGCTTCGTCGGGCCTTTCAGGAGGAGGTGCGGGCCGTAGATGCCCTGCACATTCACGGGCTCTGGGAGGCGAGCACGGCCATTGCAAGCCGAACCGCCCGTGCACTCGGCAAGCCTTACGTCGTATCCGCGCACGGAATGCTCGAACCCTGGGCGCTGGCGAACAAGCGCCTGAAAAAACTGGTGTATGCCCATCTGGTGGAGCACGCGGTGGTGCGCAATGCCGCATGCCTTCATGCGCTGACCCATGCGGAGGCAATGCAGTACCGTGCTTTTGGAGCAACGGGCCCCATCGCGGTGATCCCCAATGCCGTGGACGTCCCCAAGGAGCTCTCGCCTGAGCTTTTCTTTGAGGCATATCCGGCGCTGCGCACCAAGCGCGTCGTGCTCTTTCTGGGTCGGCTACACCCTAAAAAGGGCCTCGATCTGCTGGCGGCAGTCTGGGGACGCGTCGCGGCTGAGCATCCGGAGGCTCACTTGGTGCTGGCCGGTCCTGATGCCGAAGGCACCGCGGACAAGATCCGGACAAGCTTCGCCGCTGCCGGCGCGCTGCCAAGCGTGAGTCTTACCGGCATGCTCGACTCGCCCATGAAGTGGAGCGCTTTGGCGGCTGCCGAGCTCTTTGTGCTGCCTTCGTACTCTGAAGGCCTCAGCATGGGGGCGTTGGAGGCGATGGGCGCGGGTCTTCCTGTGATCGTGACGCGACATTGCAACATGCCTGAGGTAACCCGATACGGTGGAGGTTGGGAGGTAGAGGCGAATCCGGAGGCCCTCGCCACCGCCCTGGACAGTGCGCTTCATCAGACGGTGATCGAAAACAGGGCAGCCGGGCGACGGGGAAGTGACCTGATTACCAATAGGTATAACTCCCGGCATGTCGCGACTGCGATGGCGGAGGTGTACCGCTATATAGCAAATGGCATCCCACCTGAGAACGTCACCCTACTGTGAGCGCGCTTCGATGAGCAGAGTACAACTGCGCTTTTATGACAATTCGTGGTACCAACCCGGTGGCTCGGTCCCGAAGCGCATCCTTTGGATGTTTCTCGGCCAGCCCTGCCTGGCGTCGAAGTGGGTGCCGACGTCAGGGATGCGGGCGGGCCTGCTGCGGGCCTTCGGGGCCCGGGTTGGCCGGGGTGTGGTTATCAAGCCGGCGGTGCGCGTGAAATACCCTTGGCACTTGGAGTTAGGCGACGATTGTTGGATCGGTGAGGACTGTTGGATTGACAATCTGACCACGGTGCGCATCGGCGCGAACGCATGTGTATCGCAGGGTGCCTACCTCTGCACTGGAAACCATGACTGGGCCGACCCGCACTTTGGGTTGAAGGTTCAAACAATCGTATTGGGCGAGGGTGCATGGGCCGGGGCGAAGTGCATACTGATGCCGGGAACCGTGCTCGGCTGCTTCTCTATCGCTGCGGCAGGCTCCGTAATAAAGGGCTCAGTTCCTGACTTTGAGATCCACGCCGGAAATCCGGCTCAGCGAGTCCGCTTAAGGACAATCCGTAAGGTGCAGGAAGGCGTAGGGGAGGTGGTCGGTTCATGAGGATGCTTTTCATCAACCAATTCTTCTGGCCAGACTCGTCCGCGACGAGTCAGCAGCTTACGGATCTCGTGTCAGCTCTGGGTACACGTGGTGTCCAGGTCTCCGTCCTCTGCGGCGACAGCGGCGGCTACGCAGAGGCTGGGGGCACCACGGCGCCGGCGGCAATAGCTTACCGGGTACGTGCGCGTCGGTTCAGCCGCGGCCGCCTCGGCCGGCTCCTGTCTTATCTCTCGTTCTACGCCAGCGCCTTCACCAAGGGCCTTCTGCTTCCGAAGGCGGACGTGGTGGTTTCGATGACGACACCGCCGCTGATCTCGCTACTAGGAGCGGCGATTAAGCTGCTTCGGGGATCGCGGCACTTCATCTGGGAGCAAGACCTCTACCCGGAGATCGCTGTTGACCTGAATTACATAAAACCGGGTGGGCTCACTCATCGTATTACTGGCATGCTTGCAGATGCGGTGCGGCGTCACGCCGACGGAATCATCGTGCTCGGACCGTGCATGCGCGACCGCTTGATCGCTCGGGGGGTACGCGCGGAAAAAATCTCTATCGCTGAGCATTGGGCGTCCAGCGAGGCGATCACCCCTCTTCCAAGACCGGGGAATTCCAGCGAGTTGGTCTTGCTATACTCCGGCAACCTCGGCTTGGCCCATGATCTCGAAACGATCGAGGGCGCGATGTTGAGTTTGCGCGACGACGCTCGGTTCCGTTTCCTCTTCTCCGGCACCGGGGGCCGGCGGGCAGAACTGAGTGCCTTCTGCGAGCGGAATGGGATCGCAAACGTCGAGATGCGTCCTTTTGTCGCGCGTGACAGGTTGAGCGAGGGGCTGGCCGCAGGTGATGTTGGCCTTGTCACGCAGACTGAGGCCTCGTGCGGTGCAGTCGTGCCGAGCAAGGTGTACGGCATCCTTGCCGCGGGTCGTCCCTTGTTGTTCATCGGTCCCGAACAGGCGACGCCGGCGCTGCTGATTGCGCGTCACGGCTGCGGCTGGCACGTTCGCTGCGGCGATTCCGAAGGTGTCACTCAACTTTTGCTGTGGCTTGCGGCCCATCCGGAACAGGTCAAGGAAGCCGGGGTTCGTGCCCGCCGTGCTTTGCTCGCGTTCTACGACCTTCCACAAAGCGTGAACCATCTCGCTGACATTCTTGGGGCGGGTAGTTCACCTCCCCCCTCGCCGGCCAGGTTGCACCTGCAGACCACGACCTGCCCTGTTCCGTAGTGGCAACACTTTTGTACCTGCGCGAAGAGGTTCACCATGTATGTTGTTTTATTGCTTCTCGGCGTTTCTTCCTTTCTCTTGTGCCTGTTATTGACGCCTTTGTGCCGCGACCTGTTTCTCCATCTGGGGCTGGTTGATCAGCCGGACAGCGAGCGTAAGCTGCATCTCCGTGCCGTTCCACGGGTCGGCGGCATTCCGATTGTGCTCGCCTGTGCGGGTGCCTTTGCTCTGCTGTACTGGCTGTTCGGTAATCATGGCGGCAAAATCTACATCCAGCATAGCCAGATTTTGCACGCCGTGCTCCCAGCAAGTTCTGTCATCTTCGCCGTTGGTCTTCTCGATGATCTAAGAGGTCTCAAGCCGTGGCAGAAGCTCCTCGGCCAGGTAATTGCGGCGTCGCTGGCTATCTACTTTGGTGTGCAACTCTCCACCACGCACATGCCGCACATCGTGGGCATTGTCGCCAGTCTTGTTTGGTTAATCTGCTGCACAAACGCAGTCAATCTGATCGATGGCATGGATGGTCTAGCGACGGGGGTCAGCCTGCTCAGCACCCTCACCACATTGGTCGTCGCTCTGATGTACGGGCGCTATGGGCTGGCACTCGCCACGGCCCCGCTCGCGGGCGCGCTGCTCGCTTTCTTGCGCTACAACTTCAGCCCCGCCTCCGTCTTCCTCGGCGATTGCGGAAGTCTCACCGTAGGGTTCATGCTGGGTTGCTTTGGACTCGTCTGGAGTCAGCACACAGTAAGTCTCATCGGACTCGCGGCTCCTCTCATGGCTCTGGCGTTGCCGCTGACCGATGTTGGCCTGGCCATCACGCGCAGGTTTCTGCGCAATGCTCCCATCTTTCAGGCTGATCGGGGACATATCCACCACCGCGTTCTCGCGCTTGGTTTTTCGACTTCACGGGCTGCGCTCATTCTGTATGGCGCCTGCTGCGCAAGCGCGACGATGGCCCTGGTCATGACGATGGACCCGAAGCGCCTTGGCTGGCCGATGCTTATCATGTTTTTCCTCTTCATAGCCTTCGGCATTCGCCAGTTGGGCTACGTTGAGTTCAGCGCCGCCAGCAAACTGCTCTCCCGCACGTCTCTGCGCCGCGCAGTACGGGAAGAGATCCAGCTAGAGGAACTACGTACCGCGCTTTCTGACGCTGACACGGTGGAAGATTGCTGGCTTGTCGTGCGTTCCGCCTGTCGTGAGCTTCGTTTCGCCTCTGCCCGACTCAAAGTAGGCGGTGCGAGCTTCTACGAGGAGTTTGTGCCGACAGAAGACGGATCGGCATGCGATATCGAATTGACCCTCGGCGCGCAGAGTTGGTTGGTTCTCTCGCACTCTGCGGAAGAGGACTCCTCGCGTATGTCAATGGCGGTACTCAATCAGCTGCAATCTGCCATGCGGGATAGGCTAGGGGAGCTGCAGGCAATCTCGCGACGGGTCCAGGCTACCAGCACCGCAGCCTGACGCCCGGTGGGCACTAGAAGCCTGCCAGGTGTGCCAGCACGGTAAAGCGTTGAGGCGCGGCGCCGATGTAGTGAAATGGGTAACAGGTGATGAGGGTGAGTTGTGGCACGTCGCCCGTGTCCAGCACGTACACGTCCTCAGGATTCACGATCTTCATGGAATCTACGATGTAGGTGTAGGTCTCTTCGCGAGTGACAACTTGGATTTTCATGCCGCGCTTGATTCCCGCGAGTGGGCGGAAATATGTGTCCCGGTGCGCTGCTATCACAAAGTTACCCAGCCCTCCCGGCATGGCGGTTCCGCGAATGTGACCGGCGCCTCGCAACAAGGACTGGGTATCGTCGTCATCCACAATGGGAGTAGTAAGGTGCAGAGCAGGAATCTCAAGCCGCCCAAGCAGCGTGCTCACCGCTGCTGGTGTTTGTGTTGTATCACCGTGTACAGATAGTTGCCCGGCCGGTGACAGTTGCGTACCTATCAAAGCGACGGCCTTCTGCGACGCGCGCGCCTCCAGTCGACTCACGACCAGAGGGCCCGTACACAGAAGGCCGAGGCTCCATAGCCCGATCTCAAAAAAGCGTTGGGAAGCCCGCATTTAACCCTTACCGGCTTAGGGTCCGACGACGTAAAGTCAAACCGGAGGCGCCCAGCAGTGAAAGTAGTCCGACCAGCGAAAGAAGCGGGAGGTCGGTGGCAGTATGGGGGAGTTGCTTGGCAATGGTACGAACAGGACGCGGCGGATGGTTGCTGGCCACCTGCACCGATGCGCTCGGCGCAGGACGCTTCAGGGGTCGGGGACTGGTCACCGGGGCGCTTGACTGCGCAGGGCTGGCGTAGACCGGCTGCGAGGGCTCGCTGCCCGATACGCTGGCCACGCTGGGAGAGGACGTCTGCGCCCCAGTAGAGGCGGGCACCTGGTAACGTGCAGCCTGAATGCCGGGTTTCGCCGTCGCCGGGTCGACCGCAGTAGGGGTGAGCATCCAGAGTGTTACTTCACTCATATCGGTCTGCGTCAGGTTAGGCAGCGCAACCTTGCCTTCCGAGGCGGTATCAACCGCCATGACCCGTACGCTATTTGCCTTGGCAAGCTCAACGGCGTCGCTCTTGGGGAACACGAACTCGACCACCGGCCCGCCTGCAAAGGCGTAGCCGCGGAGCGTAGGTTTCCCCTTAAGGCCGCTCGCGAAAAGCACGGGACCCGTAAAGGAGCCGCCGCGGAGAGCGGGATTCGGGTAGCCCAGCAGCGAAGTGAAGCTGCCAGAACCGGACTTCTGGATCTGGACAATCAAACGGTCCTGAAGGCGATCGGCCACGCGGATGGCGTAATTTCCACGAGAAAGCGAGAGACCTGGTGCCTCTGTGGTCTGACTGATCTGCAGTTGAGCCGAAGCGCCTGCGGGCGAACTTACTTGCATTGCGAAAGCGGGTGAGGAGAGAAGAGCAAGTACCACGAACTGCGTACGGAAAGGCATGGAATGCTCCAAGATCAAGGAAGGTATGGGAACTGAACGTGAGACGCGACGCTGAACTTCCAAGCGGCCTGCTGTCGCCTATAGCCGACAGACTATTTGCATCTGCCCACCTGCTCAACAGCATAAATGTGTGCGGCGAATGGGACCTAAATGTCGCGCAGCAGTTCGGACAGGCTGAGCTGAAAGCCAAGCGCCAAGACTTCCAGCATGGGCAGGGAGATTGACTTGCGCCCGCGCTCAACATCCGAGATGAACGTCCGGTCGATACCGAAGTCCACTGCCAACCGCTGCTGTGTCAAGTTGCGGTCGCGTCGGAGCTGACGAAGCCGGACACCAAAGCGACTACTCACATCAAGCGGAAGAAAGTAGTTATGTGGTCGGCGCGAGTAGGTTACATCCCGCGGTACTGCCAACGGCGTCGATCCGATGTGCTGAATGGCCTGCATACCTGCTCCTTTACCTTATGCAGCCCCAAGACATACCAAGCACGCGGGAACTGCTGCGTCGCTCAAAACGATAGCGAACACGGAACAAGCTTCCCACAAAAGTCGAAACAGCGAGATTATTTGTCACGTGTTTTCCGCCGGTAGACGGAATAGCCGTTGACGGAAGTCACCATTTGAGGTAACTGAAGTGATCTCCGGGCCCAATCTCCTGTCAACGGCGCGTCGTTGAGCTTGGGCTCTGCTACGAAGGTGGTAGTAGCTGACCTTCCCGGTGCCTCTCCGTTCGAAGGGGCCTATGGTACGTTCAGAGAAGTTTTGTGAGGGAGCTGAGAGACACAGCTTGAGGTATCGGTTTTGAAAAAGGCTTTAATCACGGGCGTAACAGGGCAGGATGGCGCCTACTTAGCAGAGTTCCTCCTTGGCAAGGGCTACGAGGTGCATGGCATCAAGCGCCGTTCCTCTCTCTTCAACACGGCACGTGTTGACCATCTGTACGAGGACCCGCATAACAGTGGGCGTCATTTCATTCTGCATTATGGCGACATGACGGACTCCTCTAGCCTGCTTCACATCATGGAGAAGGTGCAGCCTGACGAGATCTACAACCTGGCGGCGCAAAGCCACGTGAAGGTCTCCTTCGAGGAGCCGGAGTACACCGCCAACTCGGATGCTCTTGGTGTGCTGCGGTTGCTGGAAGCCATGCGGACGCTCCGGCTGACGAAGTCCCGGTTCTACCAAGCCTCAACCTCCGAGCTTTACGGCCTCGTGCAGGAGACGCCCCAAAGCGAGCGCACCCCGTTCTATCCCCGGTCCCCCTATGCAGTGGCGAAGATGTACGGCTACTGGATCACGATCAACTACAGGGAGGCGTACGGCATGTATGCCTGCAATGGCATCCTCTTCAACCACGAGTCTCCGTTGCGCGGCGAAACCTTTGTTACGCGCAAAATTACTCGTGGCCTCGCTCGCATCAAGGTTGGCCTGCAGGACAAGCTGTACCTCGGCAACCTGAACGCTCGACGCGACTGGGGGCACGCGCGTGATTACGTGGAGATGCAGTGGTTGATGCTTCAGCAGGAAACGCCTGAAGACTACGTCATCGCCACGGGTCAGCAATATAGTGTGCGTGAATTCATTCAGCGTTGCGCGATCGAACTGGAGATGGATCTGACTTGGTCCGGCACCGAGCTGGAAGAGAAGGCTGTCGACCCCAAAGGCAATATTGTGGTCGCCGTCGATCCGGCATATTTCCGTCCGACCGAGGTTGAGACGCTGCTGGGCGACGCCTCCAAAGCGCGCCGCCAGCTTGGCTGGGAGCCGCAGACGACCTTTGACCAACTTGTCCGCGAGATGGTCGCATCGGACCTGCAGGCGGCTGAACGCGACGCGCTTGTGCGGCGCCATGGGTACGCGGCGTACAACGTTCGGGAGACCTAGGCTGATGATGACTCCCCGTAACCGCGTGTACATCGCTGGCCATCGCGGGCTGGTGGGCTCGGCAATCACCCGTGGCCTGCAAAAGCGCGGGTACAGCGCGCTGCTGACGCGCACACATGCCGAACTTGACTTGGCAAACAAGCAGCAGGTCGAGACGTTCTTTGCGGCCGAAAAACCCGAATACGTCGTTCTCGCAGCGGCCAAAGTGGGCGGTATCCTTGCCAACGACACGTACCCTGCAGATTTCTTGCGAGTTAATCTCGAGATCCAGCTCAACGTGATCGAGGCCAGCAGGCAGGTAGGCGTGCAGAGGCTTTTGTTCCTGGGGTCCAGCTGCATCTACCCGAAATTCTGTCCGCAGCCAATCAAGGAAGAGTATCTGCTGACGGGTACCCTTGAACCCACCAACCGTGCCTATGCGCTGGCAAAGATCGCCGGAGTGGAGATGTGCTGGTCCTACAACCGGCAGTATGGAACGCGGTACGTAGCCGCGATGCCCTGCAACCTCTACGGCACCGAAGACAACTTTGATCTGCAGACTTCGCATGTGCTGCCAGCTCTGATCCGGAAGGCAGTGGAAGCCAAACGCTCCGGTGCCGCAAGCCTGACGGTTTGGGGAACGGGAACGCCTCGGCGAGAGTTGCTGCACTCCGAGGACCTCGCCGAGGGAGCGATTTTCCTGCTCGAATCCCAAGACGCCGTTTACGGGGCGCTGATCCACGGAGAAGGGCCACCGCTCGTCAACATTGGCACAGGGGAGGACGTCACGATTCGTGAGTTGGCGGAGATCGTGTGCCGCGTCGTTGGGTTTACGGGCGAGCTCGCCTTTGACAGCAGCAAACCGGACGGCACGCCGCGCAAGCTGATGGACGTCTCGCGTATGCATGGTCTCGGCTGGCATCATCACATCGGTCTTGAAGAAGGCATTGGGCGGGTGTACGCTGCGGTGCAGGACCGCCTCTAGGCACACGTCCTCGGCTCGCTCGCTGTTAGTCGAGCAGACTGGACAGCGCGACGTGCTGCAGCAGCAGCATCGTGCGTGCGTCACGGATCGCTCCGGAGCGCATGAGCGTGAGGGCTTCGCCAAGCGGCACCTCGAGCAACTCGATATCCTCACCTTCACGGCGCAGACCGCCTCCCAGGCTCGCGCGCGTCCCGGGCAACTCCGCTGTAAACAGGTGAATCAGCTCGAGGCTGCCACCCGGGCTGCCGTACACCGAGGCCACGTGGACCAGCTCCTGGGCTGCATACCCGGTCTCCTCGAGAACCTCACGAACGGCAGTCTCTTCGGGTGAGTGACCTGGCTCAAGCAGGCCACTGCAGGCCTCCAGCGTCTCTCCTGAGGCATCGCCACGCAGGGTAGCGACGATTCTAGGCTGCCGCAGCAGCAGAACGGTGCCGCGTACACGGGAGCAGAGCAACACGGTCACGCCATCGCCGCGCGCATTCAGGTCTCGATCCTGCACTTCCACGCTTCCGTCGCGAAAAATCTGTTCATAGTGCACCCGCTCCACCGGGGACCAGCCATCCAGCAGCCGTTGTCGCGACAGGACCTTGTGACGAGCACTCGTGAAGCCGGATGCCTCTTCGGCTAGACCAGACAAAGACATGTCCAGGGCGGGAGCTGGGGTTCTTGATGACATAGCCCCAGTTTCCCACGCCTTCCTTGTTCGCAGTCGACTGCGCCCAGGTAAGCGCGACGCCGCTCCTCTAGATCACGTCAAAAGACACATCAGAACGTGCTTGGAGAGGGGGAGTACCCGATCTGGCGATCGGCCCAGTCAATAAAGCTCTGCATGTTGGGAGCATCGGTATGGCCGCCATCGTCCTGCCGCCACGCCAGCGGTCCGCGCAAAAGCCCCTGGTTTACAGGCGGCATCTGCGCCTGGAGGAAGTCGTCCGGCACGCCCAGGTCCTGCTTGCCAAGCAGCCGGTACACTGGCTGCGCCGCCACGGCGGCCATGAAGCTGCCCCTCTGATCCAGCCACTTCGAATCTCCCTGTTCCGGAGTGCCGTAGCTGATGAACACCGCACGTGGGGCGCACATGGCGATGAGTTCATGCGAGTCTACCGGCAGGTCCCTCGCCGTCCTGCTGCCAAAGGACGCCTCCGAAGCGCCATACTTCATAAAGTTTCCGGCCATCCAGTAGTACTCGCCTCCCGCGAGGCTCTCGACAGATTCGCCCCAATTGCGTCGGTTTAGCTTGGCGCCGCCTTCGCCAGAGCTACCGATCAGACCCATCGCGAAGCGCTCGTCGAAGGCAAGCGTCACCAGCGCGGCCTTGCCATAACGCGACACACCCTCGATACCCACCCGTTTCGCATCGACTGTCGGGTCCGTCTGCAGGTAGTCCAGAGCGCGCCCAGCACCCCAGGCCCACGCCCGAAGCGCTCCCCACTGATCCGGCTTGCGCGGCTGCCCATGGTTCACCAGCCCGATAATGCCGCGGGTCAGGCCGGCGCCGTTATCAGCCTGCACGCTCCCCGGATCGAAGAGGGCGTACCCCCAACCAGCTCGCAGAAGCTCTTGTGTCGGCGGCAGGTCACCTGGCTTCACGCCGAACTCCGGTTGCGGTGGACCAAAGTGCGGTGTCGCCGGGGCCGGCAGCAGGTTGTACCCGGGGTATTGCGTGAGGATGTCGCTCAGCCCCGGGTCATGCGCTTGAAGTATCGCCTTCAGCGCTTCGTCGAGACGATCGACGTCGCCCTGGGCCGGCTGCAGAGGCGAGGGCAGCCCTGTACGCCGGAACAGGATGAGCACCGGGACTGGCTTCCCCCTGTCAGCCGGCGTCACCAGCGTCATCGAGAGGTTCACATCGATCAGCGGATAACTGCTGTTGTCGACATGCCCGACGAGCTGCTTGGCCATCACGGCAACCCCGCCCACATTCTCACGCTCACTGGCCACCACGGCCCAGGTCACCCGCGGCACACCTGCCGGCACGCGCCCATATACCTCGCGGGCCATGTCCTCGGCAATCTCCGGACGGCGCAGATCCCGCCACATCTCCGCGTTCGCAACATGTTTGCCGCTCCTGAGTACCAGAGGATCTGGAAGGTCCGGATAGGGATTGGCTAGAGTTTCGTCGTAATTCGCATGGTTCGGGGCGTGCTCGTCGCCGCTGGGTCCCGGACGAAGCGACCTGATGCCGAGCTGGTCCATCATGTTCTGATGATCCTGCTCCGCCGTGAACTGCCGGGGAGGGGGAAAGGTCGTCTGGGCTGCTACGCATCCCGTGCACACGGCGAGGATGACCGAAAAGAACACTGACGATGATCTAGGCATGAGCGTGACTTTCAGCGAAGTTGTCCTGCCCCCAAACGATATACGGTAAAAGCCCCAGAAGCCTGTTGCAGAGCGCATGATGACGGGGAGAGAGAACCCACTCAGCGGGGAACTGAACGGAGTGTTTGACGTAAAATCGCCCGTGATGCGAAAGTCGTCGTCCTCCGCACCGCCGGGTGCGCGCACTCCGAAGCGAATGCACGGAATCCGACAGATTGACCTGTCTTCCGCGCAACTAGCCTCCAGCGAGAGCGCCCGTGACATCAACCGGGACATCGTGCTGGAACTGATTCGCTTCAAGCAGCCTGTGTCCCGGGTACAGCTGGCGAGGTTCTCAGGCCTTCAACCGAGCACCGTTTCCATTATCGTGGAGCAACTGATCGCGGAGGGTTGGGTGCGTGAGGGCGCGCTGGTGCGCCACTCCCGCGGCCGCCCCTCGACGATGTTGGAGGTGAACGACGCGCTGGTCATCTTCGCCTTGGACATCCGACCGGACCGAGCCATCCTGGCGGTCATCGATCTTGCCGGGCGCTTCCTTTCGCGAGAGAACGTGACGACGGTCTCCGACCCTGAAGCATCACTACTGCGCATCGTGGAGCGTATGCACCTGCTGCGGACCCGTCATGCGGAAAAGCGCTTTGAGGGGATTGGCGTCAGCGTTCCCGGCCGCGTCGATCCCGAAACACAGCGGCTGATCTTCGCTCCCAACCTTCCCTGGCAGCATCTTGACATCAAGGCGGTGCTGGAGGAGGCTTTGCAGCTGCAGGTGGAGATCGATAACGACGCCAACGCCTGTCTGCTTTCGGAGTCGTGGTCCGGACGGCTGGCTGGTGTGCGGAATGCCGTGCTGGTCGCGGTGTCGGAGGGCATCGGTACGGCGATCCTCGCGGGCGGCCAACTGCACTCTGGCTTCAATGGGCTCGCTGGCGAGTTCGGCCATGTGGCCATCGACGCGGAGGGCCCCCTTTGCGCTTGTGGTCAACGCGGCTGCTGGGAGATGGCCGGGTCTTCAAGAGCGGCGCTGAACTGTTACCACGAGCTCTCACCAGGCAGCAGTCGCATTGACATCTACCGCCTGCTGAGCCTGGCTGAAGAGAACGATCCGCTTGCCCTAGAAGCGCTTGCGCGCCAGGCGGCAGCATTGGGTCGCGGCTTGCGTTTGATTGTGGCTGCCCTTTCGCCGGAGCTCATCCTCTTAACCGGCGAGATCACGTTGTTGTGGTCTCGTTTTGGTCCCGTTCTCGAACAGGACTTAGGGCGCTGCATGCTGGCCGGACCAACCCCACGCCTGGAGACCGCGGGCGATGGCGAGTCGGCGCGCTTGCGAGGCGCCGCGGCGGTGCTCCTGCAGCGCCACGCCAGCTACCATCGATCGACCCATGCGGCGAGCGCCGAGCGGCGTCTGCCCTCCGCGACAATGCCAGTCTCGCGCGCGTAGCCCAGGATTTGCTTACTGAAGTCTGTCTGCGGTGCGTGTAGAGAAGCTCCATTTGTCATGCGGAAGGTACCCCGCCCTACAGGAACAGAGTAGGGAAGCGAAGTAAAGTAACGCACGCTACGATTGTGTCTGCTGAAGTAGATTCGTATAGTGGTGGTGTGATCAAACCAGGGAAGAGTGCCGTATCCGTCTCTCGAAGAGGGAGGATTCCAGCCAGTGAGGTCGAGGATCGTAAGGATCGCATTTTGGATTCGGCGACAGAGGTGTTTCTAGGAGCCGGCTATAGCAGGTCTACTGTGACCGCGATCGCCAAGAGAGCCGGATGTTCTCTTGAAACGCTCTACACGGCATACCCTAACAAGGAGGCGATGTTCGAGGCTCTGATCACGCGCAAAGCGTCCGGAGTTTTCGAAGCCGTTGGGCCGTTGAGTCCGGAACGCGACCCTCGCGAGGTGCTGGTTCGCTATGCAACGGAAATGCTCGTGCTCATGGCAAAGCCGGATACAAAGGGTCTGCATCGCCTGGTCATCGGGGAAAGCAGGGACTTTCCTGAGGTGGCAAAGAGGTTCTGGAAGGAAGGCTACGCGAGAGGCATCCAGGTCCTTCGAGAGTACTTCACCGCTCGACAAGGTCGAAAGACGTTGAACGTTGGAGATCCAGACAAAGCGGCGGAGGTCTTCATGGCTATTCTGCTGGGAGATATGTGCATGCGAAGTACCTTAGGCCTGAAGACCCAGACCGATACCAGGAAGCAGCAAGACGAATGGGCGGAGCGTTGTGCCACCCTCTTCCTGACCCTAGTCGCCCAGCAGGTACTCTGATTCGTCACCGGCTTCGAAGAGAGTGGAACGAAAGCTAGCGGAGCTCCGCCCGTAACTTGGATGGCGGTAAATGAAACGTACCGCCTTCTAGAGAGTGGTGGAGATAGCGCAGACACCTTCGGAGTGGAAACCAGCACATCCCGTAAACGCGAAGCTGTCGTTGGCTGGGCAGGCGATAGTACCTGCCGTACAGCGTGGGGAGAGCTTGGGGACCGGCAAGCCCACGTAAGACCTGGTCGGTTTTTCACTTGGCACAAACGGTTCCGGCAATAGTAGCGACTATTTACTGCGCCCATCGCAGTTATCGAGGCTATGTGGAGGAAATCTCTTTTTCGATGGGCTACTTCGGGTTCACGACCCGAGCCGGTTCCGGTCGTTGCCCGATGGCTCTGCCCACGAGATCGAGTCAGACTGAACCCTCATCTGATACTGCCTGAGATCGACTTCCGCGCCATACTGATGAACTGAGTAATCAAGGCTGACGGTTGCGGCTGGCGGTTCCAGGCGATGCCGATGGTCCACTCCGCTTCGGGAACCTGAGTCTCTGAGAAGCGGATCTGAGGCACATGCATGAGCTGTATCGCCCGCGGCGCAATACTGACGCCCAGGCCGGCACGGACGAGGTTGAGAGCCGTGAAGAACACATCCGTCTCCTGGACAACTCTGGGGATGAAACCTGCCGCTAGACATGTGCGAAAGACATGGTCGTAGAAGCTGGCTGAGTCTGCGCGGCAGGGCAGGATGAATGGAGCCTGACTCAGTGCCGCTAAGCCATGCCGTACTTCGCGATTGCGCTCACTCGAGACAATCATGAGTTGCTCTTTGGCAATGGGAGCGGTCTCGATGTGTGCTGCGGCAACGGGCAGACGCACGAACCCGACGTCAATTGTCCTTCCAGTGAGAGCCTGCAGCTGATCCGCAGTAGACATGTTCTTCACGGCTAGATCGACCGAAGGAAAGCGCTTGCGGAATCGCAGCATCAGGTCCGGTAGTCCACGCGCCAACACTGCGACTCCGAAGCCGACCCGGAGTGTGCCCGCCTCTCCCCTCAAGGCCAAACGTGTGACGCGCTCTGCGGAGTCGCAGTCGGACATCACCTTACGGGCGTGCTCCAGCAAGACGGTGCCAGCCGGCGTGAGGTGCAGGCCTTTCGAGCGCCTCGTCAGCAATTTGCCCCCGAGCCGATCCTCCAATCGGCGGATCTGCTTGCTCAAGGCAGGCTGTGAGATATGGAGGATCTCGGCTGCGCGCCCGAAGTGCATCTGCTCGCATAGGGCAGCAAAGGAACGCAGTTCGCTCAGCTCAAGAGACATAACCTGAGGTTATCAAAGTGGGTCATTCAATTCATTGGACAGAAGAGGGGCTTACAGCAGAGATTCGAGCTGTGGCCCCAGCCAGCTTTGGCTCGAGCTGACCTCTTGGAGTGAGATACCTGAATGAATCGTCGTCAATTCGTCGCCAGTGCGGTTGCAACCGCGGCCGGAGCCGCCATAGCCCAGAACCTGAACCGCGATGCGGACTTCACAGCACAGGCCGAGAGTAGGACGCCAGGTCCAACAGCTAGCGGTAGCTTCGATTCAGCCACCCCGTCCGCGCTCTTTCCAGACGATTTTCTCTGGGGCACGGCCACCGCAGCGTTTCAGGTAGAGGGCGCATGGAACGAGGACGGCAAGGGCGAATCGATCTGGGATCGCTTCTGCCATACGCAGGGCAAGATCCGAGGTGGCGCGACAGCCGACGTGGCGTGCGATGACTACCACCGCTATCGCGACGACATCGCGCTGGTGAAGCAGCTAGACCTGAAGAGCTACCGCTTCTCCATCTCGTGGCCTCGCATACAGCCCAGCGGAATGGGGGCGATAAATCAGAAGGGGCTGGACCACTATTCGCGGCTAGTCGATACGTTGTTGGAGGCCAATATTCGGCCCTTCTGCACGATGTACCACTGGGACCTTCCGCAGGCGCTCGAAGACAAAGGTGGATGGCCGAACCGTGACTTGGCGCAGTACTACGCGGAGTATGCGGGCATTCTGGGCAAACATCTCGGTGACCGTATCACCGTGTGGGCTCCGTTCAACATGCCCTGGACCTTTGCGTATCTCGGCTATGGCGCGGGGGCGTTTCCTCCGGGTAAAGCCGATCCACGGTTGTTTCTGCGGGCGGCACATACGATCAGTCTGGCGCAGTCACAGGCCCTGCGGGCGCTGAAGGCGGCCTCGCCCAAAGCAACGGTCGGTAGCGCCTACGGCATGGCCCCGGCGTATCCAAAAACGGACAGCGAAGCAGACCATGCCGCGACCGCTCGCTACCACGCGATGAACAACGTCTTCTTTCTCCATGCGGCGATGACTGGCGAGTATCCCAAGGCGTTCGTTGGGGAGACACCGTTTGAGCTGATGGGGTTTAAGCCGGGTGACGAGACGATCATGAAGGCACCACTGGACTGGGTAGGCTTCCATTACTACACGCGGCGTGTGGTCTCAGCTGTGAACAATCGGGCAGGGTCCGGGGGCGCCCAGTTTGGAACGGAGACTGAGTTGGACGGCGGCGGCGCGGGCAGCCGGGATGACTACACGCAGTTTCATGCCGAGATGCCGACCGAAGGACCGCTCACGGATGCCGGGCTTGAGATATACCCGCAGGGCATGCATGACCTGGTGATGCAGATCTCGCGGGAATACAATTTTCCGATGATCGAGATCACCGAGAGCGGCTGCAGCTACCTGGATGCGCCATACGCGGAGAACGGTGGGCATGTGCCGGATACGCGGCGCATCGCGTTTTTCCGCAGCTACCTAAGTGAGTTGCAGAAAGCTATTCAGGAAGGTGCGAAGGTCCGGGCATACCATGCGTGGACGCTGCTGGATAACTTTGAGTGGGCTGATGGGTACAGCCAGCGGTATGGGCTGACTTACGTAGACTTTCGCAACCAGCGACGCACGTTGAAGGATTCTGCGTTGTGGTATGCAAAGGTGGCGCGCGCAAACAGGCTGAGCTGAAGGCGAATCGTTTTCGCACGAACGGTTCGCATGTATAAACGGCGCTGCCATGGCGAAAAGTGTTGTTGGGCGATGGCGCCTCCACAGACGACAGCAGCCGTGCAAGCATGCACAGTCAGCGTGCCTGAAAGACGAGTCATAAGATCATCTATACAGCTTCCAGCACCAAAGGGGTCCTTTGGGGTTTGTCATGAGCTGTGCGATCAGGATGAACGATGGCGCGGAGGAGCTGTGGACGATCTCGCTCTTGTATCTTTGGGAAACTGAGAACCGGAGATGAGGGTGTCTGTTCGGCGTTCGTATTCAAGAGCACTTTGCGCCAAAACAAAGGATCTCTCTTCAGCGGTATGGCCGGCTCGATCGCCTCCTGCGGTCGTTTACGGCACGGAGGGATCTGCCACGGCTACCGGAGGTGTACAAGAAGTTCTGTAGCGACAGCTTCAGGTCTTGAAACTCGGAGTGAAATATGAGAACTTTCGGTGCAATCATCATCGGGGCTGGTCAAGCAGGTCCTGCCTTGGCTTCCCGACTTACGGCGGCGGGCAAAACAGTGGCCTTCGTAGAGCGAAATCTCTTCGGAGGTACCTGCGTGAACACCGGCTGCACGCCGACCAAGACGATGGTGGCAAGCGCGTACGCGGCGCATATGGCTCGCCGCAGTGCGGAGTACGGCGTGACGGTGCAGGGCGAGATCGGTGTCGATATGTCCGCGATCATCAAGCGACGTGAAGCCATCGTCAGCTCGTCTCGCAGCGGTGTGGAAGCGTCGCTCAGGGGCGATCCCAAAATAACTGTTTTTAGCGGCACAGCCAGCTTCGATTCGGCACGTACGGTGCGCGTTGGTGACGACCTCCTCGAGAGCGAGCTGATCTTTCTGAACGTTGGAGGGCGGGCCGCTGTTCCGGAGTTTCCCGGCGTTCAGGAAATCCCCTATCTCACTAACTCTTCACTCCTGAAACTCGATGTTGTGCCCAGGCACCTGATCATCATCGGCGGTAGCTACATCGGGATCGAGTTTGGCCAAATGTATCGGCGTTTCGGAGCCGAGGTCACCATTATCGAGAGGGCAAACCGACTCGTCAGTCATGAGGATGCGGATGTGTCGGCCGCTGTTCTGGACATCCTTCAGCGTGAGGGCATTCATGTACGCCTCGAGTCTGAGTGCATCACGCTTTCTCCGCATGAGGAGGGCGTGGCTGTAGGTGTCTCTTGTCCGAAGGGTGAGGAGCCATCCTCCATCGGCTCCCATGTCCTCCTCGCTGTGGGGCGTAAACCGAACACAGAGGATCTGGGCCTGGACAAGGCTGGTGTCGTCACGGACGCGCAGGGATACATAACCGTCGATGACCAGCTACGCACCTCCGTTCCCGGCATCTTTGCGCTGGGTGACTGCAACAGGAGAGGTGCCTTCACGCACACCGCGTACAACGACTATGAGATCGTCGCGGCAAATCTTCTGGAGGGTGATTCGCGGAGTGTTTCGGACCGAGTCCCCTGCTACGCAATGTACTGTGATCCGCCGCTCGCCCGCATCGGCCTGACAGAAGATGAGGTCCGCGCATCCGGCAGACGCGCACTTATTGCGACTCGACCCATGAGCCGCGTCAACAGGGCGCGTGAGAAGGGCGAGAGTCTCGGGTTCATGAAGGTGCTGGTTGATGCCGAGTCAAGTCAGATTCTAGGAGCTTCTCTCCTGGGGGTCGGCTGCGATGAGGCGATCCACTGCCTGCTCGATCTGATGTACGCCAAGGCACCGTACACAACGATGTCTAGAGCCGTGCATATTCACCCGACGGTCTCAGAACTGATACCGACGCTACTCCAATCTCTCCAGCCGCTCTGAGATCTCATTAGCGGAGGTTTGCTGTAGTCAGAAGTTAGGCAGATGTTGCTGTCTCAAACGGGAGGCCGGGATTTCTTATCGGAGGACGGAGACGTGACGACACAGCGCTCCGATACCTCCACAGGATTTGCCATCTTGCCCGCAGCGGCCCGGCTGAATGCGCGATAGAGTCGACCCACGTCGACCGGCCGTCCCTCTCGTACCTCCCTCTCCACGGCTGAGTGCATTGCAGACAGGAGCTCGTCACGTAGTTCGTTCAGTAGCTTGTTGATGAAAACGTAGGGCATCGGTATCCAAGGCTAACAGCCTCGTGCACTGGAATGAAGCTTTAGAACCGCGGTTGAGCAGCTCAGTCCAGGTCTGGGCGTGACACGCTGAGTGGCCGCGCAGGCGACGCCAGAGCACATGTGTCCCCGGTGCCTGCCCAACAGCCTCGTGCTAGGGCAAGCTGCGCAGCCTCAGCTTCGAGCTCCGTTCGCCCAAACACGGGCGAGACCAGCTCTTCAGCGCCGCCCTATAACCGAGATCAGCGGATCGCTCCCGTAGCCGTCCCGCAGTACCTCTGTGCTGATGTCTCCAAACCCGGCGCGCTGGAGGTAGAGGCGCACCAGGGCGGCATGTCCATCGGCGTCGAGCGACCGCCAAATCGCAACCGCCTTCGTCGGGAAGCAGCGGTTAGAGAAGCTGACGATAAAGGGCGCGCCAGGCCGTAAGACCCGCAAAATCTCAGCGCACACTTCCAGGGGACGCTGCAGGTACTGGATGCCAACACAGCATAGGGCGGCATCGCAGCTGTCGGCCTCGAGCGGCAGGATGGGGTTGCGGTTCAGGTCCTGCACAAAGCTCCGGCTCAGCCGAGGGTTGGTCCTGAGCTCCTCGGCGTTCATGCCATGGCCGATCACCTCGGCAAAGGCCACCTCCGAGGGCAGATGGCTCACCCAACTCGACATCAGGTCCAGAAGTACCCCCCCAGCCGGCAGGGTGGCCCGGTAGTAGGTCGTCAGCGCTCGCGTCGCCGCCTCGTCGATATGGGTGACCAGTCGGGCAGGCGCGTAGAAGCCGGCGTCGTCGCCTCCGTCCTCTTTCAGGAAAGCACCGGGTGGTAGCTCAGTCAGGCGGTCGCTCACTCTGTCATTGTCTGTCATCCCTGATGGAGCTCCTTTCATGCGCTCCAAATCTTCGCCTGGCCGGTTTTGGCCATCGCGCGTTGCTGGGGTGCGGGACTGGCGGCGAAAATTGCCATCTGCCCTCGGGTGGGAGATACTTCCTTAGGTTCGCCTTTGCTGTCGCTTCACCATCCACTTCCTGTCAACGATCGCTTCACCCCAGCTCCAAGCTGGCCGATGTGTTCCGAGGATAGAGAATTCGGGTGAGTAAGCCGGTTTCTAGAAGGCGGGAGTAGTTCAGTGGCAGAACGTCAGCTTCCCAAGCTGAATGTCGCCGGTTCGATCCCGGTCTCCCGCTCCAAATAGGCACAAGCGACCACGCGCAAATGTACCAGAACTAGAGTTGGCTTTGAATGTGAAGAGGCCTCGCCGCAGCGAGGCCTCTTCCTTTCTGCGTACAGCACTTATTTCGTGCTGGCCGTTTGTGTGGTCTTGGTCTGATTCGGGAGCTTATGCTCTTCGAGGGCAAGCGCCTCTGGCATAAAGGTCAGGGCTTTGTCGATCTGTGGGTCCCACTGTGCGCGGACGCGCATGCCTTCGGTCTGCCCGAACTGCGAGGTCAGCAACTCGGCCTTGATCGACATCTTGATCCAGTCCAGATTGTCGTTGAAGTCCTTGTCACTGATCTCGACCTTCTCATCTTTTAGGAGGGCTTTGAAGCTGCTCAGCATGGCATCGTCGACCGTCATGTCCTTGGTGACGTTGTGGTCGGCGAGGTAGTGCTTGGTGAAGTTGAAGAACGCGTAATGCTGCAGCAGCGTGTCTTCGGTCCGGTTGTCCTTGATTTCCACGATCTTCTCATCAGGGGTGATACCTCCTCCGCCGTAAACTGTGCGGCCGGAGTCGGTGAGCTTCACCTCTTTATTGGTGGTGTTCGCGGGCGCGGCGTCGTTGCGCACGTAGTAATAGTCATAGAGCGAAACGCCGTTGTAGTTGCGCTGGATGAGTCGGCCGGAGGGCGTGTAGTAGTGGTAGGTGGTCAGTGCCAGGCCGGTGTTCTCAGCAATCGGGAACACGGTCTGGACCAGACCCTTGCCGAAGGTCGTCTCTCCGACTATGAGGGCACGGTCGTGATCCTGCAGCGCACCCGAGACGATCTCAGCGGCAGAGGCGGTGTTACGGTTTACCAGGATGACGATGGGGTACTTGGCTTCAGAGCCTTTGGGAGCGCGGTAAACCTGGTCCTGAAAGGCGCGGCCGTGTTGCGAAACTACGATCTGACCCTTTTGCAGGAACTGATCGGAGACTTCGACAGCCTCATTTAACAAGCCGCCCGGGTTGCCGCGGAGGTCGATCAGCAAGCCCTGCGTGTTGGGGCCGAACTTCGCTGCGGCGTCACGCACCTCACGCGAGGTCGTTTCCATGAAGTTCGTGATGTGGATATAGCCGATGCCAGGCCGGATCGTGAAGGCCAGGTCGACAGAAAACCGGGGGATTTCATCCCGGACTAGATCGAAAGTCAGCGGCTTGGCTGCGCCCTCGCGGCCCATGGTGACAATGACGTGGGTGCCCCGCGGTCCCTTGAGCAGGGTGGCCACGGCCGCTGAGTCCATGTTCTCGGTCGATTTGCTGTCTACCGAGAGAATGACGTCGCCGGGACGGATGCCGGCTTTGAATGACGGTGTGCCCTCAAAAGGAGCAACGACGACGATCTTGTTGTTTTGCGGCTGGATTGACATGCCCACGCCGTAATACTTGCCGCTCTGGTCCTCACGCATCTGGGCGAAGGACTTGGGGTCGTAGAAGTTTGAGTGCGGGTCGAGCACATGCAGCATGCCCGGAATCGCACCATCGTAAATGGCCTTATCCGCTTTGTCCGTGTTCAGCTTGTCGGCGTAATTGGCCTCCACCAGCGAGTACACGCTGGTGAACGAACGCATGGAATCGCGGAGGTTGGATTCATCCGTGGCGGACTGGGCCGCAACCTTGCTGCCCAGAACGGAGCCCGCAACGCCGCAAACTGCCAGAAAGACCGTTGCCGAAAAGAGTGCGCGGCGTGTAGGGGTGTGCATCGGGCGGGGAAGACCTCGTGTGAGACCGCGCTGCCGTGGACTAAACAGCGTCTTTCGTAGGACGAAGTATAGCATCGGGGGTGAGCGGGGAAGCCTCCCCCATACCTGTCACGGGTAGCGCCTTCCCTGTCGGCGCCAGCGGCGATGCCCTTTGCTTGATTACAATGAAACCTGTGGATGACTCCCGCGCCCTGACGGGGTCTAAACCAGCGACGACCTCCATAGGGACGAGTGGCGCGGCCAAGCTTGTGGACGCCGGTCGCGTGGTTGGCCAGGGATTAGCAAGATCTTGCGGGGAAAGAACGGAAGAACAGGTGATCGAGTTGAACGGAATAGAGCGGCGCTTGAGCGCACGCAGCAGGTTGGTGGTAGCTCTTGCTGCGGCAGGGTGCCTGGTCTCAGGATCGGTCCTGCTGGCGAAGGCACAGGGCACGGCCAATCCGGGAGCGAACTTTCCCGTCCCGGGCGGCGGATACACCTCCGTTTTTCAGGCGACACCCCTGCCGGCAGCCACGCCCATCACGCCTAACGGCGCTGTGGTGGAGGATGTCATCGCCCGCGTGAATGATCAGATCATCACGCGGACGGAGTACGAACGGGCGCAGGACGGCTTGGTCCAGCAGGCCAAGCAGGACAACTGGACACCGTCCGAGTTCAACGAAAAACAGCGCGACTTGCTGCGCGACATGATCGATCAGCAGTTACTGCTCTCGAAGGGCAAAGAGCTCAGCATCAACGGGGATGCGGAGACGATTCGGCAGCTGGACGACATGCGCAAGCGGGCCAACCTCCCCGATATGGAGGCCCTGCAGAAGGCGGCCGAGCAGCAAGGCTACTCGTTTGAAGATTTCAAGCAGAACATCCGCAACCAGGCCATCACACAGCAGGTGGTACGGGACGAGGTTGGGCGTCGTATCGGCAACAACTTGACTCCCAACGCCGAGCAGGCCTACTACACAGCCCATGCCAGAGATTTCGAGCAGCCCGAGCAGGTACACCTCAGCGAGATACTGATTCCCACGCCGGACGGGGCCACAGACGCGCAGCTGGCCGAGGCGCAGAGTAAGGCCGATGGGTTGGAGGCCAAGCTGAAGGGTGGCGCCAACTTCGCTGACGTTGCGAAGAGCAGCTCGGGCGGGCCCACGGCGCCGGCAGGTGGCGATCTCGGCGATTTCAAACGCGGCACTCTCGGGGATGTGCTCGAAAAAGCGACGTTCTCGTTGCCGGTCGGCCAGTTCACGGAGCCCATTCGCACACGGCAGGGTTTTGTTATCCTGCGAGCCGATAGTCACCAGCAGGCCGGAGCCGCTCCGCTGCAGCAGGTGGAAGGCCAGGTGCAGGAGGCGATCTATATGAGCCAACTGCAACCGGCACTGCGCGCCTATCTCACCGAGGCTCGGGATGACGCCTTTGTCGAGATCAAGCCGGGCTTCACCGACAGCGGTTCGGCGCGCGCGGATAGCCGGATGGCCTTCACCAGCTATACGCCGCCCCCGCTCAAGAAGCGTGTGGTGAAGAAGCAGGCAGCCGAGCAGGCCAAGGCGGTGAAAGCCGAGCAGGAACTTGCGGATGCCCGTGCCAAGCTGGCCCAGAAGCAGGCTACCGACGCCGCATCAAGACCCGCGCGCGGGGGCGTAGTCAATACCGCGTCACCTCGTAAGCAGAAGCGCATCAAGCGAGAAAAGGTACGTTACGGGCAGGCACCGCGGAACGCCTTGCCTGCAGGCGCGACAGACGTGGCCTCGGCGGTACCGTCTCTCGGCTCGGGTCCTGTTGACCCGAACAAGGCGCTCGGCGGCGAAGCACC
Source organism: uncultured Acidobacteriaceae bacterium (assembly GCA_964242225.1). Lineage (GTDB taxonomy): Bacteria > Acidobacteriota > Terriglobia > Terriglobales > Acidobacteriaceae > Granulicella. The sequence continues at coordinate 148,928 of CAXTAE010000004.1, read as the reverse complement.
AGGTGCGGCAATGGGTTCACCAACACAGTCGCTGACGACCATTACGACAGGGACCAGCGCGGACAGTGAAGACGTCCTGGCACCCAAGCCCGTGGACGAAAAGAAGACCCGCTTTGCTTCCCGTGCGCCCCAGGCTGATGACAAGCGAGCGCAACTCAAGCTGGCCTCCGCCGAGGTGAAGGCGACCAAGCGTCCCACCGCAGCCACCGCTGTAGAAAATGCGGATGAAAAGGTGCAGGCGGCACCTCTGGGTCTGACGGACGCGGCAGGCAAGAAGAAATCGCGGCACAAACGCAGCAAGGATCAGCCCAAGGAGCGTCTGCAGGAGAAGGTAAAACCGGTTGATACGCCGGCGATTGTCGCCCCTACCGTCAACCCTGCACTAGGGAGCTCGGCTACGGGCGACGGCACGCCGCCCGCTGCCAGCACCAAGACCTCCGACCGCACCGCGCTACCCTCCGCGCAGCCAACGCCGGCCAACCCGGCCGCGCCGGGTCTTCCGATTCCTGCGGCGACCTCGGCCTCTCCGAACGCGCCAGCCACAACAGCACAGCCGCCACAGTAGCCGCGATGAAGGATTTCTTCATCGCGGAGGCAGCACGGTTTGAGAACCAGACCGTGACGACCTTTTTCTCTCTCGCCTCGCTTAGCGTGCGCGAGCGAAAAGGAGGCGGTGGGCAGTACCTGGCCCTTGTGCTGGCTGATAAGACCGGGCAGATGGAAGCGCGCATGTGGGAGGAGTTCGCCGACGCGCTTACCAGCTGCACGGAGGGCTGCTACGTCAAGGTGCAGGGGCAGATCGCCAAGTATCAGGGCAAATACCAAATCACCCTTACCCGGATGCGCTCCGCCTGCGAGCCGGAGGTCGACCCGGCTGACTTCGTCGCCTCCACACGGTACGACATTGCCGCTATGGAGACCGAGCTCCGTGGCTATGTTGCTGGCCTGCGTAACCTCTGGCTGCGCGAGCTGGTGTTCAGCTTTTTGGACGACCCGAGCATCGGCCCAGCCTTCCGCGCCGCCCCGGCCGCCAAGCGTTTGCATCACGCGTGGCTCGGCGGGCTGCTGGAGCATGTGCTCTTCCTTGTGCGCATCTGCCGTGCCACAGCGCCGTTCTACCCCGAAGTCGACCCGGACCTGCTCGTCGCTGGGGCGATCCTTCACGATATCGGCAAAGTGCGCGAACTCGCCTGGAGCGGATCATTTCACTACACGCTGGAGGGTCAACTTATCGGCCATATCTCCATTGCGCAGCGCATGATGACCGAGAAGATCCTGGCGCTGAATTCGGAAGCCACGGCGCGCGCCGCCGAGCTTGGAACCGTGCCGGAGTACTTCCCCGAACCGCTCCGCATCCTGCTGGAACATATGCTGCTGGCGCACCATGGCAAGCTCGAGTTTGGCTCACCCAAGCTGCCGATGACACCGGAGGCGTTGCTGCTGAGCGCTCTGGACGATCTCGAGGCCAAGTTCCAGACGATGCGTGGTGAGTTCACAAGTGCAGTAGAGGCCGGACGAGCCGCGGATCAGCCGACGGAGTGGGTGAGGTCTATGGAGCGGACCCTGTTTGATTCACGCCGCTATCTAGGGGCGCTTCGCCCGGCAGAAGCACCCAGCGAGGCAGTAGCCGCGGTAGATCCAGCCGCCCACGATTCAGCCATCGACGAGTCAGCCTTCGTAGAACCGGCTGCGGCAGTCGCAGTCGAGACCAGCTTTAAGCTGCCAGACGGCTTGCAGTCAACGGAGACGGCCCTTTCCACTCAGCCGCCCACTGCGGCGGAGGAGGATGTGCCGACGTTCAGTCTTAACTTCCGGGACTAGATAGCCAGGCGGCGAACTCAGAAGCTACGCGATCGGCGCTCCTGCTGCCCGATAGATCGCCTCCATTGCGAGCATATCCTTGAGCCCCTCTTCGCCGCCCGTTGCGGGCTCGGTCCCGTTGCGAACGCAATCCGCGAAGTAGTCAGCCTCCAGGGTGAACTGATAAGGCGACTTGCCGGGACTGGTCTCTTCCACGGGACCGTTGACCGTGGTGCCAGAATATTTCAGCCCCTCGTAGTAGTACGCCGGGCGCACCTGGATGGAGCCCTTGGTGCCATCAACGCTGAGGTAAGCCCCACCATCCTCGCCATACGAACAGCCACTCGAGGCCAGAACGCCCGAGGGAAATTTCATGGTGAACTCGATGGACTCTTCGACGCTCGCGAACCGCGGCCCCTTCAGCATCGTTGAGATCTGCGCCGTATAGCTGGCGGGTTCTTCACCCGAGATCCAGCGGATCGCGTTCAGTGGATAGATGCCCAGATCCAGTAGGGAACCACCGCCAGAGAGCTTGCGGTCCAGTCGCCAGCCATCCAGCTTCTGGCCATAGAAGCCGCCCTGAAAGCCCTGCAGCTCCCCAATCGCACCCGTCTTGACGAGATCGCGCAGGTGGATCCAGGTTGGGTCGTAGTGCAGCCGATACGCGATCATCAGCTTGACGTTGGCCTTCTTGCAGGCATCGATCATCGTCTGGCACTCTGCGGAGGAGATGGCCATCGGCTTCTCGCACAGCACATGCTTGCCGGCCTTGGCTGCACGGATCGTGTACTCCGCATGCATGCTGTTGGGGAGGCCGATATAGACGGCGTCGATGGTCTTATCGTGGGCGATCTCGTCGAAGTTCTCATAGCTGTACACCGACTTCGGCGAGACGCCGTACAAGGCCTGGTACTTTGGCGCCTTCTGGTCGGCGTGCCCGCTGACGAGCCCGGTCACCTTGCAGCTCCTGGATTGCGAGCAGGCCTTCATGAACATGTCGGAGATGTCGCCGAGTCCAACGGCGGCAAAGCGCAGCGGCGTTCCCGTTTGCATGCCCGTCTGACCACGCAGCGGCAGCGCTGCAGCCATGGCCGAAAGGGCGGAGAGTTGGGTGAAGGTGCGGCGATTCATAGTTTTCACGATGCGCTCCTGCGCGCCCACCGGGGCGCCGGCTTCCAAGGGGTTATAGCCTACGGGGAACAAAATCAGCGCTGAAAAGCCGGCAGATAGCCGCCAACTCGCGTTTGGATGCGATAGATGTGGCTCCGGGCAGTGATATAGAGCGTGTGGCCATCGGGGCCGCCCCAGGCAACGTTGGCGGCCACCTCCGGCAGCTTGATCTGCCCTAACACCTTGCCTTGTGGCGTAACGATACGGATGCCGCCCGGACCTGTGGTCCAGAGATTACCCTTCGCGTCCACCTTCATGCCATCTGGCACACCGTCGCCCTCTTCGCCGGAGAAGGTGATCACGTCTCGAGCCGGACCGACGGTTCCGTCCGGGTGCAGAGGGTAGGCAATTACGCGTTGCGCCGGCCCGGAGTTGTTGACGTAGAGCGTGCGATTATCCGGGGAGAGCGCGATGCCGTTTGGCAGCGTGAGGTCCTGGATGATCGGCGTGAGGTTGCCGTCCTTGTAGTGGAAGACCCCATTAAACTTGAGTTCCTTGGCGGGGTCGGCATCACCGCCTTTCAAACCATAGGGCGGATCGGTGAAGAAGAACGAGCCGTCGGGGAGAAAAACAAGATCGTTGGGGCTATTCAGACGCTTGCCTTGGAAGCTATCAAAGAGGAGTATGGGGCGCACAACGGGAGGCTCGCCTCGCAAGGACACGACGGCTCGGCCGTACTGCTGGAAGAGCACGACCCCGCCGTCTTTACCGGTGGCCATGCCGTTCGGGCCGACCTTGGCGCCGTTTGGCCGCGCGTAAGGCCCCTGTGTGTAGTCGAGGAGCACCTCGTCATGGCCGTCCGCGGACAGGCCATGCACCTTGCCTCCCTCTTCGTCAGAAAACCACAGCCGCCCGACGCGCCACATTGGGCCTTCGGTGAAGACGTAGCCGCCCGCCACCACCTCCGGCTGCGTACCCGGGGCGATCAGCTCATCGAGGGAGAGATCGAGCCTGAGCACTTGTGGCGCGCTGGCCGTCGTCGGTGCTGTTGCCGGTTTCGATGCTGCGGGTAGCGACATATGGGTCATGGCCAGGCACACCAGACCGACAGCATAGATTTTCTTGGTCGTGGGCATCAAGTTTTTCGCTTACTTGCCGATAAGGGAACTATGGAGCGGGCCCAGCATACCAAGCATGAAGGAGTGTGGCGAAGTATTCATCGGGAAGTTGCACACAGACAGCCACAGTGTGGTCTCCATCCACCCTGCCAGCGAAGGAACGCATTCAAGCAGCGGCACACCTGCCCTGATATGCTCCCCTCAGCATGGCGGCGAGCACAGGGCAAGTGATCAATACGGCAGGCAAGCCGCAGAGTACCAACGCACGCAACGCCACGGTCGCGTTGGTGCTGTTGACGGCTATGAACTTCGTCAATTACCTGGACCGCTACATTCTGCCCGCAGTGCAGGAGCAGATCAAAGGCGAGTTCCGCATCACGGACGATCAGATAGGCTCGCTGACGCTCTGGTTCATGGTGGCCTATGTGCTTTCGTCACCGATCACCGGCTGGCTCGGCGACCGGTTCCCGCGCAAGCCAATGATTGTGATCGCCGCCCTCGGCATCGCGGCGATGAACTTCGTCACGTCGTCCGTGCACGATTACGATTCGCTGAACCTGCGGCATGCGGCTCTGGGTATCGGCGAAGCGAGCTTCGGGGTATTTGCGCCAGCGCTGCTGGCTGACTACTACTCCGAAGAGAAGCGCAATCGCGTCCTGACGATTTTCAACATCGCCATCCCTGTCGGGGCGGCTTTGGGCTATCTGGCCGGCGGCAGTATCGGGCATCGCTACGGCTGGCGGCTGTCTTTCATCGCGTCCGCCGTACCCGGCGCCATCATCGCCCTGCTGATCCTCTTCTTTATGCGCGAGCCGGAGCGGGTTGGCTCGTTGGAGGGAAAGGGCGGGAAGGTCGAGAAAGGAACAGTGCTGTCCCTGCTCAAGAACAAGGCTTACCTCAGCTCCATTCTTGGTTATGCTGCCGTGACGTTTTCGCTAGGCGGCATTTCGTGGTGGATGCCCTCGTTCCTGCAACGTATCGACGGCCGCTCAATGGAAAATGCTGGCTTCGTCATGGGGGCAATCACAGTGGCATGCGGTCTGGGTGGCACGATCGCCGGGGGAGCTCTCGCGCAGTGGTGGTCCAAGCGCACCGGCAAGGCGCTGTACCTCGTTCCCGCGCTCAGCGCTATCCTGGCCGTCGGGCCCGCTGTGCTGGCCTTCTTCGGACCAAAGTCGACGACGCTTCCCGCACTCGGAGTCGCGGTGTTCTTCATCTTCCTGGGCACCGGTCCGGTAAACGCGGCGACTTTGAATGCCGTTCCCGCCGACCTGCGAGCGACTGCGATGGCCGGGCAGCTCTTTGTGATTCACGTCCTCGGAGATGCCTTCTCTCCCAAGCTCATTGGCATCATTAGCGATCGCTCCAACCTGCGCTACGGCCTCGGCGCAACGCTGATTACGATGCTGATTGCGTCAATCATCTTCTTCTTCGGCGCACGCTATGCGCCGCCGCTCGATGAGTCCGCGATGAACGCTCCGGCCGCAGCGTAAGCTGAAACCCGTGATCGCGGAAGGTTGGCAAACAGCGGCGGTAAGCCTGGCCTGGGGTGTCGCGGTCGTCTGGTGTCTGCGCACCCGGGCGCTCATCAACGGGGTAGCCGAGATCCCCGACCTCTCTCGTGTCGAATGGGACCTGTGCCCGGTCAGCGCACCCGGTCTGATTGTCGTCGTGCCCGCAAGAAATGAAGCGGAGGCGCTGCCGCAGGCCATGGACACGTTGCTGGCGCAGGACTACCCGTGGTTGCGGATCGTGGCCGTCGATGATCGCTCCACCGATGCGACTGGCTATCTGCTGGAAGAGTTCGCCGCCGCGTATGGGGGCAGGCTGGACGTGATCCACCTCACAGAGACGGCGGAGGGCTGGCTGGGTAAGACCTTCGCCCTGGAAGCTGGAACACAGACCAGCAACTCGGACTACGTCCTGTTTACGGCCGCTGACGTCTGGCTGTCTCCCTCGATCCTGCGCCGTGCGCTGGCTTTTGCTCAGATCACGGGTGCGGATCACGTGGTCGTTGCGCCGACCCCGGTCGTCCGCAGTTGGGGTGAGCGCACCCTGGAGAGCTTCTTACAGGTGGCGTCCCTGTGGGTGTCTCGCCCCTGGCGTGTGGCAGATCCAGGGGCGCGCTGGGACGTGGCCGGGGAGAGCGCTTTTAATCTCCTCCGGCGCGATGCCCTGGACGAGCTGGGCGGCTGGCTGCCGCAGCGCCTCGCCGTCGTCGACGACCTCACGCTGGGACGCCGCGTGCGTGCTGCCGGGCTGCGGCAACGGCTCGTCTACGCGCCGGGGCTCGTGCTCACTCATCGCGCACCTGGCGCCTGGAACATCGTCCGGAGCTTAACCCGCACGAGCTTCGCTTCGGTGAACTTCTCGGTCTGGCTACAGCTACCTGTAATGTTTCTGTTCGCTTTGCTCTTTCTGCTGCCGCTGATCGGTCTCGGATGGCTGAAGACGGTACTTCCCAGCCTGATCGCCCTGAGCTGCCTGACGGTGTGCTATCGCCTCACGGGCGAGATCGACGGCATCCCCGCACGCTATGGCTGGCTCTATCCGCTGGGAGCGCTGGCGACGCTTTGGGCGATGCTGCGCTCGGTGCTGGTGACCGGGTGGCGACGCGGCGTGCTCTGGAGCGGCACCCTGTACCCTTTGCGGGAACTCCGTCCCTACAACAGCCCCTTCGTTTGGCAGCGGCAGGCCAGTCGCGAGCGCGACAAGCGGCGCGACGAAATGCGAAAGGCCGAGCGAATCGCCCGGCCTTCACCTCTCTTGAGGTGGGTACAACAGCTGCGCCGTGTGCCGCGCCCTTGGCGACGGCGGACCACAGCTCGTTAAACTTCGACCACCTGATTGCCGTAACGCCGCTCCACATACTCGTCCAGGATGACCTGGAACTCCTCGACAATGTGGTCGCCCTTCAGCGTTGTGAAGAGCTTGCCGTCGACGTAAACCGGTGCCTTGGGCTCTTCAAAGGTGCCGGGAAGCGAGATGCCGATGTTGGCGTGCTTGGACTCGCCGGGCCCGTTAACGATACAGCCCATCACGGCCAGCTTGAGCTCCTCGACGCCAGGGTACTGCTTCTTCCACTCCGGCATCGTTTCGACGAGGTAGTTCTGGATGCGCTGCGCGAGCTCCTGGAAGTATGTGGAGGTCGTGCGGCCGCAGCCGGGGCAACTGGTCACCTGCGGCATGAAGCTGCGGATCGAGAGCGACTGCAGGATCTGTTGCGCGCAGCGAACCTCCTCGGAGCGATCGCCGCCGGGCTCCGGCGTAAGCGACACACGGATGGTGTCGCCGATGCCCGCAAGCAGCAGGGGAGCAAGACCAGCCGTGGACGCCACCACACCCTTCATGCCCATGCCGGCCTCAGTCAGGCCGAGGTGTAGAGCGTAGTCGCAACGCCGCGCGAGCTCGCTGTACACGTCGATCAGGTCCCGCACGCCGGAGACCTTGGCGGAGAGAATGATCTGGTCGCGGCGCAAGCCATAACGCTCCGCTGCCGCCGCGTTGTCCAGTGCGGAGACGACCATCGCCTCCATCATGACGTCGCGAGCGGCGAGGGGCTGGGCAGAGCGGTTGTTCTCGTCCATCATCCGCGTCAGCAGTGCCTGATCGAGCGAGCCCCAGTTCACGCCAATGCGAACGGGCTTCTGGTTATCCACCGCACATTCCACCATCGTCCGGAAGTTGTCGTCATCCTTGCGGCCAATGGAGACGTTGCCGGGGTTGATACGGTACTTGGCCAACGCCCGGGCGCATTCAGGATATTTGCGTAGCAGGATGTGACCGTTGTAGTGGAAGTCGCCGACGATCGGCGTATTCCAACCCTTCGCCTGGATCCCGTCGAGGATGTACGGCACGGCCTTCGCAGCCTCGTCGTTGTTTACCGTGATGCGCACCATCTCGGAGCCGGCTCGGGCGAGCGCAGCGACCTGCTGTACGGTGGATTCGATGTCGGCGGTGTCGGTGTTGGTCATCGACTGCACGACGACCGGGGACTCGGAGCCGACACGGACGCCGCCTACGTTCACGGTGACAGACTTACGGCGTTGAAGAGACGGCATAACAGCCCAAGTTTACCATTTCGCCTCGGTGCGAGGACGACAAAGCCCCACTTGTGGCGGGGCTTTGTCGGATGATCGGCGGAGGTTGTCTCTATACAGAGGAGCTACGCGAGGCGCCGTCGCGCCACGCCCAGCGCACCCAACAGACCCGTGCCAAGCAGGATCAAGCTGGAGGGCTCGGGCGTCACGGCGGTCGTGTCGGTCAGGGTCGCGTCCACGGTTGGCGCGAAATAGGTCTCCTGATCGAAGGACAGATCGCCTGAGAAGGCCTCATAGACAAGCTGCCCTTTCTCGTTCGTGGCGAAGTCGTAGTCGATGCCGTTCGCGTCCGTGAAAGCCAGCCCGTTGCTGTCGAAGGGCTGCGCACCGCTTGGGAACAGGAGATTGTCGTACGTGAAGAAGTAGGTATCTGAAGGATAGGTCACCGTCGCGACCGTGAAGTTGCTGGGCACGGTCCCGGTGATGGCAACGCCGTTCACCAGGCCGCTGATGCCGGTGACGTCCAGCGCACCCGGTGTTGTGCTATCCGGCGCCGTGGTCAAGGTGCCGGAGCTGTCGAGGTACACGCCACGATTGGTCGGCTGCGTGCCAGTGAACGTAAAGGCGAAGGTATCGGCCTTGGCTACGTTGACGTGCAGAAAACACAAAAGGAAAACAGCAGTGGCAGCAGAGAGCAGGGCCGTAAGACGCAAAGGGACAACTCCTGAAGGACTCCCTCTAGCTTAGTGCAACTTTAGGGGTATTCCTTCTTTTAGACACGGTACGAAGGTAACGACTCAGTAGGATTCTAGAGAGTATCGGCAGGAAAAGTGGAGGCGCGGGCCGGGATCGAACCGGCGCATAAAGGTTTTGCAGACCTCTCCCTTACCACTTGGGTACCGCGCCCCGTGTACTGCAAGGAGCCCCGCTTTGTACACTTACAACGCAACGCACGCAACAGGGTAGGCCTGTCGGCGTATGGAAGTAAGGTGAGGGCGTTTTTGGAGCGGGAGACCGGGGTCGAACCGGCGACATCTTCCTTGGCAAGGAAGCACTCTACCACTGAGCTACTCCCGCCCTTCCCCTAGAAGATACCAAAGGCAAGCCATTCATGCAAAGACTAGTTGCGGAGGCCGCAAGCTGGCGGAGAGCCTACTCCGGGGCCGCACCATGTTGCGAGCTGTCCGGCGGCATCAGCAGGCGCCGGCTGGCGACCTCAAACCTGCGATTACGGACCACATGCGGTGTCAGCGTAATGAGGAGCTCCGTGGTGTCCACCTGCTTGCTGGTCTCGGTGCCCTGGAACCCCGGCAGCTCGCTAAGGAATGGCAGTCCGGAGATGGAGCGCTGTTCGCTTTGCGTGACCACGCTGGCTAGCAATGCCGTCTGCCCAGCGGGAATGGTGACCTGAGAGGTGAGCGTGCGGCTGTTCAGTACCGGGATGGAGTTGAGGGAGCCGCTGCCGAGCGCCTCGATCTTGAAATCCAGCTTCAGATTGACGCCGCCGGAGCGCATCACCTGCGGCGTGGCTTTCAGGGTCAGCCCGAGGTCCTCAAATTGGACCTGTGGTACTGAAACCCCGGCAGCTGAAGAACCCAGGTACTGCGAGAGCAGGGAAGAAACGCTGGTTCCGTTGATGGACAGACCAGCGACGGCAGCGGTCAGGGAGCTTGAAGCGCCACCCGAGTTGTAAATGCCTGTCTCGATGGGATACCGTGTGCCAGCCCGGAAGCTGGCATCCGCGCCATTGCCGGCGCGCAGCTGAACCTTGTCCAGGATGCGGATGTCAGAGGAGTTGAGCAGTGCGTTGAAGGTGGTCGTTGAACCGAGAAACACGCCCGCCAGCGGAAGGCCGGCGTAGTGCCCGAATACGCCGAGCAGGCCCGTGAACTGGGTGGAGGTCACCACGCCGCTGGCCAGCAGCAGACCCAGCTCCGCAATCGCATCCGTGTACGGATTGCCCGTGAGCACGAGCTGATTTGAGGCGATGGCCGCGGCAATGAGCGACTGGTTCTGGTTGATCAGGTTTTCAGCGGTCGCCGCGACGGGGAAGACCCCCACGGAGGAGGGCGTTGCCGCGCCCAGGGTGCGGGTGCGGGATTTATCCACCTCCAGCAGCGTGAGGTCGAGCATTACCTCCGCGCCGCCGTCGATCAGGTCCGCAAAGGTGGCGTTCACGCGGTCCAGGGTGTCTACGTCGCCGCGCAGGACCAGACCGCCCGCGGAACCAACGGCCGAAACTACCTTCAGGTTAAAGACGTTGCGTGCCAGGTTGGCATAGTCGGTCAGCGAGTCGGCGCTGACGCCGGGAATCAACAACGTCTCCTCCACCAGCGGCTGGTACTGATTACGGTTCTCGGGGGTGTCTTTGGCGAAGAACACAACGCCGGGTTGAAGCGGAACCGCGAAGGTGTGCGTCATGCTTTCGGCGACGCGGCTGGCCTCGCCAAAATCTGCATCCTCGAGATCGAAGCGGAGCACCTGCCCGGCGCCGACAGAGGGATCGAACTGCGCCTTCAGCCCGAAGGCGGTGCAAAGGGCGGTGAGAACCTCTGTCGCGCCGCCCCGGGCGTGAACCGTGCGCCGGCCCTCGGTGGGGTGCAACAGCACGGCTAGGCCGAGGGTGCTGGCGTCGGCGGCTCGCTGGATCCGCATCGGATCGTCCGGCTGGGGTACCGGGCCCGGGAAGGGCAGCAACTGGCCGTCCGGCTCATAGTGCTGCTGCACGACCGCATTGTCCGGGTCGATGGCATGCGCCTGGGCCAGCAGACTGGCCGCTTCGGCCGTACGGCCCTTGCCTTCGGCCACGGCTGCGCGTTGCACCAGATCGGTCAGCCGATGCTCGCGTGTGACTGCCAGCGCCAGAGCGTAGTCCCGATTCAGCGGATTTAGGGTCGTGGCTCGCAGGAACTGACGCTCAGCGGCCGTAAGGTCCTTATGATCAAGCGCACGGGCGCCGTCGATATAGGCGGTTTCCGCCTCACCTAAGGCTTTCGGCGATGGGTTGGAAGGTGCGGCTTTGGCTGGCTTTGTGGCAGGTGTTTTGGGTGCCGCGACGCCGGCTGGAATGCTGGCTGGGGCACTTCCTTGGGAGGATGCACCCGTTTGCGCCGAAAGCCCTGGCCCTGTCAGGGTCAGGGTGGCGCAGAGCGCAGGAATCGTCCAGAAAGCCCGAAAGGACGGCGGATCGAGGAGGCTCTGCTTTGGGGGCGTCATGCGTCTCTGCTTGGACGAACCGGACGCGCTAACGTCCGTTGGCCACCACGCGCAATTCGGTGCGCGGCGGGGGCACGGAGCGCGGCGGCCGACGCATGCCCTGACGGATTTGCGCAGAATCCATACCCAGCTCAGTCAGCGTGCGGCTAAGGGTGTTGCGGTGCATGCCGAGCTCTTCGGCGGCCTTGCACTGATTGCCGCGATGACGGGCAAGTACCTCAAGAATGAAGCGCTTCTTGAACTCGCGCACCGCGTCGACGTAGGTCATTCCCCCGGCTTGCATACCCAGAACAAGATGGTCCAGCTCGCGCTTCACTCGCGTACCCTCGGTTACGGCTGAGATTCAGTTTTCAGTGTGCGACGAGAGCCCGGACTTGATCCAATCGGGAGAGCTGTGCTTGAGTCGCCCCAAAGCTTCGCCGAAACGAAGGCGTAGATCCCTGGGCATGGTGAAGGATACCGCATGCGCCCCGCGCAGCAAATAGGGAGCGATACGGGAGGTCTGTATCCAGGGTGCCGTCGGTAAAAAGGCCGTAATCGCCAGCAAAATAGCCGCGCCCAGCAGCGTGCCACGCAGCAGGCCAAAGAGCGCCCCACCCAGACGGTCGGCCCAGCCCAGGCCCACTGTGCGCGCCCCGCGGCGGAACAGGCGGCCAAGCAGGCTGGCTGCGACCGTGACAACGGCGAGAAGCAGCAGAAACGCTGCGAACTGGGCAAAGGCTGGCGTAGTGATCAAGCCGGCAAGGGCCCCGGCCCCCTCACGGTAATACCAGCAGGCCAGCGGAAAGCCGACCACGAAGCCGCCCAGGGTGAACGCCTCGCGAAAGAAGCCGTTCATTGCCGCGCGGACGGAGGAGTAGGTGAGCAGCACGGCAAGCAGCCAGTCGAGAGGGTTCATCTCGCCGGCAGCCTACGCCGCACTGCGCGCTTCCTTGCCCCGGGAGCGCCCACCCAGCGACACGCTGACCACCTTCGACACGCCGGGCTCCTGCATCGTGACGCCGTACATCACGTCGGCCTGCTCCATCGTGCGTTTGGAGTGGGTGATGACGACGAACTGCGTGCCTTCGCTCATCTCCGCGATGAGGCGCGCGAAGCGGCCGATGTTGGTCTCGTCCAAGGGCGCGTCCACCTCGTCCAGCACGCAGAATGGGGCAGGTTGAAACTGAAAGGTGCCGACGAGCAGCGCGAGCGCTGTAAGAGCCTTCTCGCCACCCGAGAGCAGCAGCACATTTTGCAGTTTTTTTCCTGGTGGCGAGGCGATGATGTCTAGCCCGGCCAGGTCCTTCTCATCGCCTCCATCGGTTTCCGTGAGGCGCAGAAAAGCCTGGCCGCCGCCGAAGAGTTTAGAGAAGGTGTTGGCGAAGTTGTCGTTAATGATGCGGAACGCCTCGTCGAACTTCTCGCGTGAGACCCCGTCGATCTCCCGAATAGACGCCTGGGTGTTGTCGATGGCATCGAGCAGATCCTTGCGCTGCGTTTCAAGAAACGTGTGACGCTCGGAGCTCTCGCGCAGTTCATCGAGTGCCATCATGTTCACCGGCCCCATGGCCTCCATGCGCTTACGGAGCGCACGGGCGGCCTCGTCCTCGGCGGTGAGGGCTGCGGCGGTGAGGCGTGCGATGCCTGTGTCCTCCCGCAGCGTTTGCGCTTCGACGGATAAATCATTGAGGCAGGTGGCTTCGAGATGCTCGAGGTCGGAACTCAGCCTGGCCTGCCGGGCCGTGTGGCCGGACCGTTGCTCGCGCAGTGTCTCCGTCTCGCTACGCAGAACGCGCAGCTTGCCATCGAGTTCACCGAGCCGAGTGCGTAGCGTAGCGGCTTCGGCGGTCAGGCGTTCGGCCAGGGCTGCCGCTTCGGCCCGGGTAGCCCCGAGTTCTTCAGCCTGCGCAGCGAGCGTGGTGTTCTCCTCCTCACGGCGCGTCCGTTCCCCGGTGGCGTTGGCCATCGTGGCTTCGACCTGCCCGATGCGCTGCGCCTGCGAGGCATAGAGGCGCTCGGTGCGCTCGGCGTTGGCACCGGCGTTGCGGCGCCGCTCTTCCAGCCCTGCCAGGGCAGCGTTGGCGATGCTGGCCGCGGATTGCAACTCTTCGCGTTCGGCGCGCAGCGTACCCAGACGAACCGTCAGCTCGGCAACTTCTGCCTCCAACCGGGCGCGTTCCGCATCCAGTTGTTCGGCTTCATCGCGCTTGCGGGCGATCAGCTCTTCACGGCCGCCGCGCTGATCCTTGTTGCGGGCCAGGGCCAGCCCCCACTCGCTCAGGCGACGTTCCAGGCGGCCTACCTCGGCCTCCATCTGGCGCAGAGCGGCGCCGGAGTTCGCAGAGTCGCGCTCCGTATCCCGACGCTCGTGGTTGCGCGCGTCCAGCGTCCCGGTGATCTCCGTGATCTCACGAGTCAGCGCCGCGGTGGCAAGCTCACTCCCTGCGAAGTCCTTCTCCAAGGCCTCAATTTGGGCCTGTACCCCGGCAAGCTCGCGCTTCAGGGCAAGCGGCCCTTGCGTCCGAGGCTTGCCGCCGGTCACGGTGACATTGTGAAACGTCTCGCCGGTGGGCGAAAGAAAGAACGCCTGCGGATTGGACAACGCCAGCGAACGTGCGGTGGAGGAGTCCGGTGCGACAAAGCCTTCGCGCAGCTTGGGCAGGATCACCTCCAGCGAGCGGCCAAAGCCATCCAACACCCGCACACAATCCGTCAGCGGCACGATGCCTTCGCGGCGGTGCGTGGAGGTGCTTTGCATGCCTTCCGCGAACGGAAAGGCCGCCTGGGCATCATGGGGGTGGACAAGAAAGGTCGCACGGCCGGCTACATCGCCGTGCAGCATCTGCACCCCGGCGTCAGCGGCGTCCCAGCTCTTGACGACGATGTAGTTCAATTCATCGCGGAGGAATTCATCCACCACGCTCTCATAACGGCCATCCACCTCAAGAAAGTCGGCCAGCGTCCCTACGGGCGCCATCCCCCCCTCGTTGTTTCCCGCACGCTTCGCGTTGGCGCGAAATAGGTTGCGGACCGTGTCCGTGGAGTAGCTGTGCTCGCGAATCAGGGCCTCAAGGGAGCCGCGCCGCCCCAGCAGCGTGGCCAACTCTGCCCGCAGGCCATCACCGCGGCGACGAGACTGGGTCTCCTCCATGCGGCGCTGCTCCAGCCGCTGCCGGAGCTCCACAAGTTCACTCTCCAGACGCTTCAGCTTCTCGGTCACGCTCTCAAACGTGAGCTTGGCCTGCCCACGCTGCTGGCCTAGTGCGTCCAGCTCCTTGCGCGCGCCCTCAGACTCCGTCGAAAGCCGCTCGTTCTCGCGATCGAAGCCGGCGAGCGCGGCTTCCGCCTGCGCGATCTCGTTGCGCGCTCCATTAGCTCGTCCCATCGTATTCAGTGCGTTGCGACGACTGCCCTCGGCCATGGCCTCGGCAGTCAGTACGCCGCGCATGGCCTCGTGGGCCCGGGCACCCTGGGCTTGCGCATCGGCCCTGTGCGCGTTGGCCTCTGCCGTGGCGGATTCCAGGAACAATCGATGCTGTTCGCGTTCGCCGGCTAGGTGCGCCAGGGCTTCCCGTGCCGTGCCGAGTTCTTCGTTCCCGGCGGCGATGCGCTGCCCGAGCTCGACACCGCGATCGGTGTTCGCAGCGATGCGGGCCTGGATGCGGCCAAGCTCGATGGCGGCTGCGCTCGCTCCGCTGTTGGCTTCGCGCAGCTCGCCCTCCAGGGCATCGCGTCGCGCGGTGCCGGCCGTGTGTTCGGTGTCGAGCGTGATCAGCTCGCCAGCGCCCTCTTCGATGGCCGCGCTGAGCTGCTCGATCGTGGCACGCAGGCTCGCTGCTTCTACGTCCATCTGCGTCAGACGGCTGGCTAGTACCACGCGGAGTCGGGTCACAAACTCCGTACGCAGTTCGCCGAACTTCTCCGCCTTGCTGGCCTGCCGCTTCAGCACGGCCACCTGCCGGGTGACCTCTTCGAAGATGTCGTTCACGCGAGACAGATTGCCCCGGGCCGACTCCAGCCGTAACTCCGCAAGCCGCTTCTTGGCTTTAAAACGGGTGATGCCGGCGGCTTCTTCGATGATGGCGCGGCGGTCGAGCGGTTTGGAGCTGAGCAGCTGGCCGATGCGCTCCTGGCCGATGATGGCGTAGGTCTCGCCACCTAATCCCGTGCCCATGAAAATATCCTGAATGTCACGCAGTCGGCAGATTTTGCCGTTCAGCAGATACTCGCTTTCGCCAGAGCGGAACAGGCGTCGGGTGACGGTGAGCTCTCCCAGGCGGACAGGGTCGCGGCCGAACTTGCGCCGGCGCACCTTCAGCACCACGCTGCCACCCTCTTCGGCGGTCTGGGCCTCGGCTCCTTCGGCGTCCACCGAGACCGCACCCTCAGATTCAAAGGTCTGTCCGGGTTGGGCTTCTGATGTCGCCTCTTCGGTCTCCTGCGCGGCCTTCTCGCGTAATGCTTTCTCGTCCCAGTCGCCGGCGAGTTCGGGCCTGCGCGCGGCGGCGACCTCCGCCGGTTCCGGCTGGTACACCGCCGGGTCAACCAGCGTTAGCGAGACCTCGGCCATGCCGGTTGGGCGGCGCTCGCGGGTACCGGCGAAGATGACGTCCTCCATCTTGAGCCCGCGCAGGCTCTTGGCCGATTGCTCCCCGAGAACCCAGGTGATGGCGTCGGCGATGTTGGACTTGCCACAGCCGTTCGGACCCACGATCGCGGTGATGCCGCGGCCCTCAAGCTGCACCTCCGTGCGATCGCAGAAGGACTTGAACCCGAGGATCTGAACTTTTCTCAGCTGGAGCACGTGTGTTTTTCGCCTCGCGCGCGGCTCGGCACAAGCTCGCAGCCGCACCCCTTCATGCTATGGTGACGTACCTGCTGCAGCAACACTAAGGAACAAGATGTTGTGGATAAGGGGGACCCGGCCCCAGCCGTTTGGGGTATTCAGGGCGCGGCGGTGCTCGAGGTCATCGGTGGTGGCAGGGCCGAACCCCCGACAGGTGCGCTTCGTGTAGGGTTGCGGTTACTACTAGGTTCGGCCTAGATTTGCGCCTGAGCAACAGGGGTTTCTATAATCCGCATCATTCGCCGTAGGTCACGCAACGGCCCAGGCCGTCGGTTCTGGCAGCACATTTGCCCCGTCTCACCCGTGGGGAATCTTTAGGAGTTTTGTATGAAACAGGTTGTCCTTGCATCACTGCTCGCAGCTGCCGGCGCAGTGTCCGTCACTCCCCTTGCACTGGCTCAGGCCGCCACTGGGGCCACAGCCTCCACTGGACAGGTGCAGATGTCCCAGGAGGAGTACAACGCGTACCAGAAGGGTGTAACGGCCACCGCGCCCGCCGACAAGGCCGCTGCTTTCGAGGCCTACCTGAAGCAGTACCCAAATTCCAGCGTGAAGGCCACGGCGCTTAACCAGATCCTCTTCGCAGACAGCCAAACGGGCGATGAGGCCAAGACCCTGGACGCGGCCGATCGCCTGCTTGCGGTCGACCCGAACAATCTGCGTGCGCTTACCTTCGAGGTGTACTACCGCAAAGGCGATGCCGATAAGCTCACCGACCCTACCGCCAAGCAGGCCGGTCTTGACCAGGCTGCAAGCTACGCGCAGAAGGGGCTGAATGCGACCGTGCCCACCGGTGGCAACGAAGCCGAGTTCAACACCCTGAAAGGCCGCGCGACCCCGACCTTCGAATCTGCCATTGCGGATGACGACATGGCCAAGAAGGACATGCCCGGCGCTATTACCGCGCTGAAGGCGGAGCTCACCGGAGCTGACCCCAAGCAGCTCACGGCCGTCGGTCCGGTACTGCAGGATGAGTACACCCTGGCGCAGGCCTACTACCAGTCAACGCCGCCTGACTACCTGAACTGCTCTTACTACGCGACGCGCTCGGCCCAGTACGCCCCGGACCCCGTGAAGACGCAGATCCAGACGCTTGCGAACTACTGCTTCCAGAAGTACCACGGGTCAGCTGATGGCTACCCGGCCTTCCAGACGCTCGCACAGGCCAACGTCACGCCTCCTGACAGCCTCGCTACTACCGTAACCCCGGCGCCCAAGCCGGAAGACATGGTGAAGAACCTGATTGCCACCACACCGGATCTTGCCACCCTGGCACTGAGCGATAAGGAGTTCGTACTGCAGTACGGTCAATCGGCCGATGCGGACAAGGTCTTCGACACCGTAAAGGGCAAGACCGTGGAGATCCCCGGAGCGGTCGTTATTGCTGCTACCGCCGACCAGCTGCAGGTAGCGGTTTCGCAGGATGCCATTCAGGGCAAGGTTGCGGATTTCACCTTCGCGATGAAGGCGCCGCTTACGACCGTGCCTACCGTTGGCTCGTCGGTCACCCTCTCTGGCACCTACGCCTCCTACACGCAGACGCCGCTGATGATCACCATGAGCGACGGTGCCGTTGTCGCCAAAAAAGCCGCACCAGCCCATACCGCCCCACGCCGGCGCTAGTAAGTGCTCGTGGGAACGACAGAAGCGGCGCCCCTGTGGCGCCGCTTCTGTCGTTTAAGACCCATGCTTCAAGGCTGGGGATCGGCCAGTCCAAGCAGGTTCACCATGATCCGAAACGCCCCGGGTACCGCCTCGGGCAGCTGCCGGTACAGCGCAAAGGCGCAGTAGGTCCAGTGCCCCCGGCCGACCGACGCCGTCAGCAAGCCGCCACGCTGCGGGGCTTGTCCAGGATCGTGCACTTCGGTGAGGGCGGTGTAGCGCGGGTCCCAAGTATGCAGAAAGCCGTGGCCGCGCTCCTCAATCCACCCACCGAAATCGGTAGCCGTGATGCGATTCGGCATGCGAAACGCCTGGTCTGCGGGTGCAAGCAGATTTACTGGGGCGGTCTCGTCGACCACCTTTTCTGCTCCCCCGAGTGAAAGCGGGAAAGGCGCGTCGGCGCCCGTGAACTCGCTTGTCTGGTACTGCACAACGACATTACCGCCGTTACGCGCCCAGGCCAGCAGCGCCTGCGTGGGCGCGTCATGGAGATCGGGGTGCGCGTTATAGGCACGTACGCCCAGGATCACGGTATCGAACGCGGCAAGACGAGCAGGAGTAAGGTCCCCCACGGTGAGCGGCGTGAAGGGCAGGCCGACGCACGCAAGCGCTTCCGGTACCGCGTCGCCCGTCCCTGGCAGGTAGCCGATCCGGCGGTGGGACGGCAAGATGAGGCTCGCCGGCACCAGCCGTACTGCCGCTTTTGTGTAGTAGTTGGTGCGCGGCAAATCGCCGTAGCCGACGGAGCGGTAGCCGAGATCCGTGTGGGCTGATTCGCCCCCGTCTCCGGGAGCGCTGTCGACGGCGAAGGCGCGCACGGTCCTTGCGGTCACAACGGCGCTCTCGACATTGGCCTGGGAAGGGATGACGGTGACGGGCACCGTGTGCGCGTCCCCTGCATGGGTGAGGGTGAACTTTGCCTGCGGGCAGGTGGCCTTCCAGCCACCCGGGGTAGAAAAGTCCAGGCGCGCACTCAGGGCTTCGATGCTGCTCGTAACGGTCACGTCGAAACCGACGGCGCGATGAGCCGCTTCCGTGGCAAAGATCTCGGCGTGCGGACTGGCGGCCACGGAGAGCACTGGGACAACTCTCAGCGGCTGTTCCCCCACTGAAACGACGCGCCCCACGCGCACCTCAGTCTCGCGGTATCGCAGCGTTGCCCAGGCAGTCAGGGCCGGTGGTGTAGAAGGGGCATTGCGAAGAAGGCGATCGGTGAGTTGATAGACCGGCTGTTCAATATCCGTGCGGGAAAAGTAAGGGCGGGTCACTTCCGCAGTCAGCTTCGCTTTGGCCTCAAGCCGCTCGGTGTGAGGATGGGCCACGTCGACGGCGGGCTCGGCGTCCACCGCGAGCAGATGCTCGATCTTCGTGTCAGAATCCGCTTCGACAGCCTCGGAGTACAGGCCGACGGACTCGCCTGAAGACACGCTGAGTCGCGTCTCCACGCTCACCGGGACACCCGTGCTGACATCCGGCCGGGGCGTGTCCGCCTCTGCGGTGAAACGGAGACCAAGCGCGTCGACAAGCGCCGCATTCAGTTGCACCTGTTTCACCCGCAGCTCATGCAGAACGTCCGCTTTCCCGGGGAACTGCGACTCCTCGAGCGCATAAATCGTCGCCCCGAGACCGTGCTGCGCAGCAGCCAGCTGGCCAGCCACCGCGCCGGGTTGCTGCGAAGAAAAGGCCTTCGCGATGGCGGTAAGGCTCGTCGCCAGCTTTCGCAGGCCCTCGCGCAGGGTCGCGGGCGGTGCGGAGGACAGGGAAGCGATCCCTTCCAAACTGGTGTCTACCCCGTCGAAGAAGCTCGTCTCCACCGCCGGTTGGCGGGCCAGGCGCGAACCATAGCGGTGATAGTCAACATCGAAGGCCCCTGGCGCAGCAAGCCGGACTCCGGTGCCGATTTGCGTCTTTTGCAGACCCAGGCCGAGACGGGCGAACTGCACGTAGCTGCGCGGCTCCTCGCTCGGCCCTGAAAGCAGAGGATCGACGCTGCCTTCGTGCACCGTGACGTCAATAGAGGGAACAGATGCCGTGGTCTTCCCGGTCACATAGTCTGTGAAGCGCGCCGGCGTGTATTGACCGGTGGCATAGTCGAACATACCTTCCGCGGTGATCGACTGGGTGGGGACGCGCGCGTACATCTTCAACGGCTGCCAGGGGTTGATGCCCTCCCTGGTGAGCTCCGGGAAGACCTTCGGGTCGCCCGCAGCCTTGAAGACCTCCTGCGCGATCTCCCCGGACACCTGATGTTGCCCGTGGCCATCCGTGACGCCCCCCAGGAATACGGCCGCGATCACCAGCGGACGGTACAGCCGTACGGCGCGCACGGCATCGTAGAGCACGCATTCGTGTGTCCATTTCGTGAACGCTTCTTCCTTGGTCTTCGAGAACCCGAAGTCGACCTCCGTGCCGAACATCTGGTCGGCGGCGAAGTAGCGATCCGCGGAGAGCAGCTCCTGCGTGCGGATGAGCCCAAGCGCGTCTTCGAAATCACCAGTCATCGCGTTTTGCCCGCCTTCGCCACGGGTGAGCGTCAGCGTTCCGACACGCGCGCCAAGGCCGCGCGAGTAGGCCGTCAGCATGCCCCCATCCTCGTCATCTGGGTGGGCCACGATCAGCAGCAGCGAGGCGCGGGTCCCGAGCTTGCGCAGCATTTGCTCGAGTCCGCGCGCCCCTTCGTCGACCGGCAGCTCGCGGCCATCCCCAGCGCCTATTCGTTCACCGCGCAGATTCGCGGGATCAGAGAACGGGTGCGCCTGGGCGACAGCGGCGGTGGTGAGAATCAGGCTAAGCGCGGCAGAGATCGCAGAACGCTTCATGGACCCTAGCGTCTCACAGGCTTCGCGGACCGGGAGGTTGGAATTCTCCACGCATCACCCCCGCGATAGACTCGCGGGATGCCCAGCGACACCCCCGAACTCCACCGCACGCTGGGACTTCGTGGGGCTGTGACGCTGAACCTGTTGGACATGATCGGCGTGGGGCCGTTCATCACGCTGCCCCTGCTGATCGGTGCCATGGGCGGACCACAGGCGATGCTCGGCTGGGTTCTGGGGGCTCTTCTCGCCGTCTGCGATGGCCTAGTTTGGGCGGAACTGGGTGCCGCTATGCCTGAGGCCGGGGGAACCTACGCGTACCTGGGCCGGATCTTCCCGGGCCGGCTGGGTCGCTGGCTCAGCTTCCTGTTTGTCTTTCAGCTCTGTCTGTCGGCTCCGCTCAGCGTGGCCAGCGGCTGCATCGGACTGGCCCAGTACGCTACGGGTCTCTTCCCGAAGGGAACGATGCGATTGAGCGTGCATATCGCGACCGTGGGACCCTACACCGCCGGCGTGGCGCTGGGCTGGCCCACGCTGTTGGCCATCTTCGCGGTGCTGCTGGCGGTGCTGCTCCTTTATCGTGACCTTCTGCATGCCGAGCGCTGGGGACGCGGGTTGCTTCTGGTGGTGCTCGCCGCCATTGGCTGGACCATCCTGACCGCCCTCTGGCATGGGCAGTGGGCGCGCGTGGTCGCCTTTCCCTCCGGCGCCTTTCATCCTGACCGAGCATTTTGGAGCGGTTTGGGAGCGGCCATGCTGGTGGCCACCTATGACTTCTGGGGGTACTACAACGTCACTTTTCTCGGTGGTGAGGTGCGCGATCCCGGTCGCACGATCCCGCGAGCATTGCTGCTCTCCATCGCGACGGTCACGGGTCTCTACCTGCTATTGAATGCCAGTGTGCTGGCGCTCCTCGGCGGCCCCGCTATGCTGCGACTGGCGGCGGATGCGAACCAGCCCGCGCTGCTGACCGCTGTCATGCAGTCCGCCTACGCGCCGGTGCTTGGGAGGGGAGGAATGCTCTGGCTGGGCCGTTTGGCGGCTGTCCTGGTGATGGTGACTGCCTTCGCGAGCGTGTTTGCTCTGCTGCTCGGCTACTCACGAATCCCGTTCGCGGCAGCTAGGGAGGGCAACTTCTTTGCCGCATTCGGACGGCTTCATCCGCGGCGCGGATTTCCGCATGTGTCTTTGCTGGTGCTGGGCGTGGTAGCGTGCGTATGCTGCTGCTTCGCTTTGCGCGACGTGGTGGCCGCGCTTGTGGTATTGCGCATTGTGCTGCAGTTCGGCCTTCAGCAGGTGGGGGTCATCGTGCTGCGCCTCCGGCAGCCGGACCTGCCCAGGCCCTTTCGGATGTGGCTGTACCCTCTTCCGCCTTTGCTCGCACTGGTGGGCTTTGGCTTTGTGGTGTTCTCCCGTACGCACTTCTCGCGAGAGCTGCTGCTGAGCATGGCTGTAGCCTGCGCCGGCTCGGGGGCGTTTCTTTGGTGGGAGCGAAAACATCCAGGCGGCACCACGAAACGTTCCGTAACCGGGACGCTTTGATCGCGTCCAATCCCTGGCGCGCGGAAGGCAAACTCCCGAGGCGGCCCGGGAAGAAGGAGCGGCATGCGTCTGCGCACAGAAGAACAAATCCCCTCGTCGGAAATCACCTCCAAGGAGACCTATCAGGCGTTTCAGGCGAACCGTCGGCAGTTGCTGAAGGGTTTAGGAGCAGTTGGCGCGGCGGCGGCCGTGGGGGCAGCATTTCCCGAGATGGCGCGGGCCGCGACAAAGCTGACCACCATGAATACGCCGTACACGGTGCCGGATCGCGACACGACGCCGCAGGCGAAAGCGCAAAGCTACAACAACTTCTACGAGTTCGGAGAAGACAAGAGCGACCCCGCCCAGAACGCCCACACCCTGCGCACCCGGCCGTGGACGGTGAAGGTCGAAGGGTTGTGCAAGAAGCCGCAGACCCTGGATATCGACAAGATCATCGGCTACCGTCCGTTGCAGCAGCGCGTATACCGCTTCCGCTGCGTCGAGGCCTGGTCGATGGTGATTCCGTGGGACGGTTACCCGTTGGCGGACTTTATCAGCGCGATGGAACCGCTGCCCAGCGCAAAGTACGTGCAGTTTCTCTCGCTGGCCGACTCCCGGCAGGAGACTTTGCCGGGCGGCATCTCCTGGCCGTACACCGAGGGATTGCGCATGGATGAAGCTATGAATCCGTTGACATTGCTCACCTTTGGCTCCTACGGCGAGACCCTGGCCAACCAACAGGGCGCGCCTATTCGGGTCATCGTGCCCTGGAAGTACGGGTTCAAGTCAGCGAAATCCATCGTGACGATCCGCTTTACTGACAAGCAGCCGCCTACGACGTGGAATGAGCTGGCCTCCAACGAGTACGGCTTCTACTCAAATGTGAATCCAAGCGTGGATCATCCGCGCTGGTCGCAGGGCCATGAACGCCTGCTCAACTCAGCGAGCATCTTCCCGAAGACCGTGCCTACGCTGCCCTTTAACGGCTACGGCGATCAGGTGGCGAGCCTGTACGCCGGCATGGATCTGCGCAAGAACTTCTAGCCGGTATTGCGGCTGGGAGCTGGGGAGCCTCCAAGGTCATCTGGCGGCTCCCAGGCGCGGCATCTATTCTTGGCAAAAGGCGACCGCACTCAACCATGCCGACCCGCGCCATCCCGTACGCCAAGGTGCTGTTGCATTTGCTGCTTCTGCTGCCATTTCTTTTCCTGCTGCAGAGCTACCGCAGTGGCGCCCTGGCCAACAGCTCTGACCCGGTCAACTACATCACGCACTTCACCGGCAACTGGGCGCTCTGGATCCTGCTGGGCGATCTGGCGATCACGCCGGTGCGCCGCATCCGTAGCTCTCTTGCTTTCCTTGTGCGCTTTCGACGCATGATGGGGCTGTACGCGTTCTTCTACGCCACGCTGCACCTGTTGACGTACATCTTTCTTTTTTCCGGCTACGATGTACCCACCGCCTTGGCTGGCTTGCATGTGGGCCACCTCGCGGAGCCGTGGCGCCAGTTAGAGCTGATCTGGCCTTCTATGGTGGACGACCTCAAGAAGCGTCGCTTCATCCAGGTAGGTCTGCTTGCGTGGGTCATCCTTTTCGCGCTCGCCATCACCAGCCCGCAACGCTTTCTACGCTGGATGGGTGGCAAAAACTGGCAGCGGCTGCACCGGCTGATCTATGTCGCTGCCATTGCCACAGTCGTGCACTACTGGTGGCTTGTGAAAGCCGGGGTGCGCACACCCTGGAAGGACACCGCGGTACTGGCGGTGCTGTTGGGAGTACGCCTGGTACTCGCGGGATTCAAGCGCCTCAAGCGGCTCCGATCCGACAGGTTGGTAGCCGCTTCTCCGGCGCCGGTGCGACTAGGCTGAGCGTCGCACACTCTCACTGACCTGCCGGGAGTCGAATCGGTTCTGTGCCCTGGCCCGGTCGGCGCTGGAGAGCGCAAGGTTTACCTGAGGCCAGATGACCTCTGGTAGCGCCTCAAACGCCGGCTTGGCGAAAAGATAGCCCTGCATCAATTCGATACCGCAGTCCAGCAGCGCCGTGCATTCACCCACGGTTTCTACACATTCGCCCAGCACCCTGATCTCCAGTTCCTCACACATGCGTGCGATGGACGTGACAACGTGCTGTGCGCGGTGATTCTGGTCGATGCCCTGAATCATGGCACCGTCCAGCTTCACGAGTCCTACGCCATGTAGCTGCGCGAGCAGGTTCAAGCCGGAGTAGCCGGCGCCAAAATCGTCGAGCGCCATCGTGAAGCCGTGACGAGCGTACTCTTCGGCGATACGCTGCAGGTGGCCGATATCGGCAACCTGCTCATTTTCTGTGATCTCGAAGATCATCGCATCCAACGGGAAAGCGTGCTCCCTGGCAGCCTCCAGCGTGCGGCGGATGCAGGCAGCCGGGCTATACACCGCGCCCGGCATGAAGTTCATGGAGAGCTGCGCGTTGCGTTCCGGCACGCCCAGCTTTGAGGCCAATTCAATGGCTTTTACGCGGCACCGCTGATCGAAGATGTACCGGTTCTCTTCGTTGACGCGGCTCAGTACCGTGCCGGCACCTTCGCCGTCGACACCGCGCACCAATGCCTCATACGCGAAGACAGACCGACGCGGCACATCCACGATCGGCTGGAAAGCCATCGTCAGTTCAAAGCCAAGTTCATTGCCGTTGCGGCAGGCGCTGCATTCCGAAGAATGATGGTTCCGCAGTACATCGAAGGACATGACAAACCCCTGTTGGTGTGTCAACGGTCGAGCGGCTGACTTGACTGCATTTCACCTCACATTCGAGTTGCATTCAACGGTACGACCGTGTACAGCGGTGCCACCTTTGGGTGAGGAATACAATTTGTGGAACCGTATGCTCAGCAATTCTGTACCTGAAGCCCTGACCTTTGACGATGTTCTGCTGGTTCCCGCGTACTCCGATGTGGTTCCGACGCAGGTGAGCACGCAAACCAGATTAACGAAGCGCATCACCCTGACCACGCCTCTCATGTCCGCCGCGATGGACACCGTGACCGAGAGCCGGATGGCAATCGCGATGGCGCAGCAGGGTGGGCTGGGCGTGGTGCATCGCAACCTCTCCATCGAGGCCCAGGCAGGTGAGATAGACAAGGTAAAACGTTCCGAGAGTGGCATGATCGTTGACCCGGTGACCATCGAACCGGAGCGCTCCGTGGCTGACGCGCTGGAGGTGATGCGTCGCTACAAGATCTCCGGTGTACCGGTGACGCGAGCGGGCAAGCTGGTCGGGATCCTGACCAATCGTGATCTCCGTTTCGTCTCCAAGACGGACATCCCGATCGGCGATGTGATGACGAAGGCCAACCTCATCACTGTGCCCGTCGGCACGACCCTGGAAGAGGCGGAGTTGATTCTCCATGAGCATCGGGTGGAGAAGCTGCTGGTGGTGAACGATGCCTATGAGTTGAAGGGCCTGATCACCGTGAAGGACATCCAGAAGAAGCTAAAGTACCCGCAAGCGAGCAAGGACGACCAGGGGCGGCTGCGTGTGGCCGGCGCGATCGGCGCGACGGGCGACTTTCTGGAGCGTGCCGCGGCACTGATTGCAAACCGTGTGGATGCGCTGGCGATCGATTCAGCTCATGGACACTCCTCGCGCGTGCTGGAAGCGGTGCGGGACTGCAAAAAACGCTTTCCGGACGTTGATCTGCTCGCCGGTAACGTCGCCACTTACGAGGGTGCCCTGGCATTGATGGACGCCGGTGCCGATGCGGTAAAGGTGGGCATCGGGCCGGGTTCCATCTGCACGACCCGCATGGTGACCGGTGCCGGTATGCCGCAGATCACGGCCATTGCGGAGGCCGCGCGAGCAGGCAGGGAACGTGGCATCTCGATCATCGCCGACGGGGGCATCAAGTACTCGGGAGACCTCACCAAGGCCATCGCCGCGGGCGCGGATGTCTGCATGATGGGCTCGCTCTTCGCCGGGGTGGACGAGTCTCCAGGCGAGACGATCCTCTACCAGGGCCGTTCGTTCAAGGCGTATCGGGGCATGGGTTCGCTCAGCGCGATGGCCCAGGGCTCCGGCGAGCGTTACTTCCAGAGCAAGGACGACCTCACCGGCGACGCTACCGAGCGCATCGACCTGACCAAGCCGGAGAACGCCGGCGGTAACCGGCTTGCCAAGTTCGTACCGGAGGGCATCGAGGGCCGGGTGCCACACCGCGGGCCATTGCAGAGCATGGTCTTTCAGCTGGTGGGCGGACTGCGATCCGGAATGGGCTATCTGGGCTGCGGAACGATCGAAGAGCTAAAGACGCAGGCCAGCTTCATTCGCATCTCCGGCGCCGGTCTCCGCGAAAGTCACGTGCACGACGTAGTCATCACGCGCGAGGCGCCGAACTACCACGTCGAGTAGGCAGCTTGCGAAGCTCGTTTTCGCCATGCCTCGGCGGAGCAGGTCCTTGCTGAAAGACAGGTGCTTACGTCTTCGGGGCACCGGCGAGTGCCGCGCGCGGCCTGCGCCGGTAGTGCAGCGTCAGGCCTTCCGGCGTGGTATCTACCGACATAATGTAGCCCTTCAGGTGGGCGATCTTTTCCGGCGAAAATGACAGGACGTTGCCCTCGACCGTGACGCCGCCCACCCCTTGAAAGCTCAGCATAGAGCTCAGTTTCTCACCCACTAGATTAAGCAGCGGCTTCACGGGAATGCCATCGGCAACGATGCTTGTGGCGTTCATGGAGAGCATCGTTCCGTCGGTAGTCACAGGGCCTGAGATGGAGAATTTAACCGGAATCACCTTTACGACTTCTCCGCTTAGCGTGGCTTTTCCGAGGCCGTGCTCGATCTGGAGATTGCGGATCTTGCTGTCGCTTGCCCCAAGCTTTTTGGCGAAGATGCGCGTAAGACTCTCGTTGCTCACGAAGATGTCGGCATGGGTCACGTCGGTCATCTTCTGCAGACACATCGGCGCGGTCCGGCCCAAAGGGACGAGGGTCGCCGCGAAATGGTGCAAGGCGAAGGTAACGCCGGGCTGCGAGCTGTACGATCCGCTTTCCACGACAATGTGCGCAGGAGCATCAGGGCAGGTGACCCCCTCAGCATGGGCGAAGGTGATCCCAAAAACGGTAAAACCAAAGGCAAAGATCCAACGCATCCGCAACCGCTCCAGAGAGTACGAGCCCCTAAGCGGACAGGGGATGTTGATTGAGCTACTGCAGGCAGTTCGGGTATCGAGGCAATGCATCGACACCACCATCCCACACGTTCGAGTTCAGGATACCTCGTCAGGAATGTTGGTCCGCCGTCTGCGGCCGAAGGCTTTTGAGAGCAGCAAAACTCTCCCGGAACAGGAACTCACCTCCGGAAAGGCCTTACCGCCGCGGCTTGTTCCAGACCCACGCCTCGAAGCGGTGCAGCGTACGAAAGCCATGACGCTCATAAAGCCGGCGCGCGCCGGTGTTGCCTTCCGTCACTGTCAGGGAAACGGTCCCGATCCCGGCCCGTGCCAGTTGTGCCAGGCAGTGCTGCAGCAGCAGGCTCCCTAAGCCGCGATCGCGCAGCGGAGGCCGTATGCAGAGCTGGGTAATGTGCGCAGCGTCCTCGCGCACTCGTGAGCACAGCACCACGCCCAGCATCTCACCGGTGTGTGGGTCATGCAGCACCGCGGAAGAGGACGCGTCGAAGATGCCACACCCCGGAAAATGGACGATGTTGTGCAAGAATCGTCGGGCTCCAACCAGCGTCTGGTACTGGTCGTTGATCTCACTGTCGGTGTGCCCGGCGTAGGCCTCGTGGATCAGCGCCGCTGCCGGCAGATAAGACTCTGCAGCCCAGCGTGTCGGCCGAATGGAGGCCTGGGCAGGAGCGGCAAGAGGAACGCCGGTGAGCAGTTTACAGACCATAAAGTGACGTGGAAACGACACAAAACCAGCCGTGGCAAACGGTCCTTGCAGGGCCCCGTCAGGGAACAGCAGCAACTGCGACTCGATACGGTCGATGCCCGGAGTCGCCTGCAGGGTCTCGAGAAGATGGTGCAGCAGCAATTCTGAGACCGGGTTCTCGAGCTGTTCCCCTTCGCCCAGGGCGTAGACATCGCCCAGCACGGCCTTGGTGGCCTCGCAGACGCCGAAGGCGTAACCGGCAACGCGCCCGCTGCGCAGCGCCACGTAGCCCGTCAGGGAGCGACTGTCGACATACTCCAGCAGCAGCTGCACCGAACGCTTGTAGTCCCACAGGAGGCGGCGCTCCCACAGGGCGGCCTCCTCGAGCAGCAAGGGACGCAGGGCGCTGGCTCCGAAGTGCCGTAGATCAAGAACCTCGAGTTGCCGAGCCGGTACAAACATGGAGGGAAGCCTGTCGGAGCCGCCAGCGAGGTTGCGCGTTCTCGGCGCCCATAGCCGCGGTCTAGTTTTGCGAACGCGGAAGCACCTTATAGATCGACAGACCCTGGGTGGGGTAGAGAAAGAGCTGCTGGTAGATGCGGCCGTCAAGGAACTTGGGCAGCAGCGAAGCCTCGCGGGTGGGCACAACCAGCACGTGCTCTTCTTCGGGAACACCGTTCAAGCGATACTGCTCAATGTCCTGGTTGCGGTAAAACGCGACTCCATAACGAAGGTCGCGACGGACATCCAGCATGGCCACCGCGTGTACATCCGGGGCCGTACGGACGATCTCCCGCGCCAGCGGTCGCGCGGAATAGTTCAGGTCCAGCAAAGGACCGTTCATTCCCAAGAGGAAGAAGAGGCAGCCAGCAAGCGGCACCAGCGTCACGGCGCGTAGGCGATGTACGCCATAGTTACGCCCCACAAGGAACACGGCGAGCGCGGTGAGGAGGCCCAGGGCGGCCGTCCAGGCGAAGGTTCTCGCTGCCGGAACGATCTTCGCGTACACCATGTACTGCGGGCAGAGCAGAAGGGCAAAGGTCAGAAATCCCGTGAGAGCGGCATGGGTGCTGAGAAGCCAGCGGGGCAAACCGTGGCGTCGCACCCGGTACAACCAGTCACCCGTAAGGATCGCGATCGGCGGGATGGAAGGCAGGATGTAGCCGGGCAGCTTCGAGCCCGAGAATGAGAAGAAGACGATCGGAAACGCGGCCCACAGTACCAGGAACTCCGGAAATGCGTCACCCGCGCGGACATGGCCGATATACCGGCAGGGGCTGCGGCGCACCCTCCACTCCGCAACGGAGGTCAGTACGGCATCCCAGAGCGCGCGCAGCGCGAGCGCGGACCAAGGCATGATTCCGATCACAAGCACGACGGCATAGAAGTAGAACGGCTGGTGATGCTGGTAGAGGTTGCTCGTGTAACGCTCCAGATTGTGCTGCAGAAAGAACTCGCGGAAGAAGCTCGGGTTGCGGCGTTGCACCGCGATGAACCACGGCAGCACCATGGCCAGGTAGAGCAGCACACCAGGGATCCAGATCGTGCGGCGCAGCGCGGACCACTCTTTCCGCAGTCCGAGGAAGGCCATAATGATGGCCAGCGCCATGAAGGGAGCGACGGGGCCTTTGGCGAGAGTGGCGAAGGCACCGAAGAAGTACAGATCGAATAGCCAGAACTTCTTGCCCGTCTCATACCAGGCGTACCAGCCCAGCATGCCCACGCAGAATGGCGCCGCCAGCTGCATGTCGGTGGAAGCGCCGCGGGCGAAGCCGACGATGGCTACCGTCGAGGCCATGATGAGGGCCGCGTCCAGGTGCCCTCCCGGACGGAATCTGCGCAGGTGCAGGAAGGCCAAGATAATTAAAAAGCCCGCGCCGGAGGCGGAGGGCAGGCGCGCCGACCAGTCGGAAACACCAAACTCCTTGAAGAACCCCATGGCGCGCCAGTAATAAAGAGCGGGTTTTTCCAGCCAGGGCTTGCCATAAAGAATGGGCGTGACGGTTCCGCCTACCAGGCACTCGTACGAGGCGTGCAGGTCACGGGAGCGCAGGCTGTGCGGGGTCACGCGTGCATGGACCTCGTGGCAATCGGTGGAGTGTGCCGCAAGCATCTCCCGGGCAATCTGGGCATAGCGAGGCTCATCGGCGCCGACCAGCCCGAGGCGGTCTCCGCCAAAGTAGGGAATGAGCCCAAACAGCATGAAATACGCCGTTACGGCGATCAGGATGAGGAACTCTATGCCGGAGCACACCGTTTCGGTCCGCCGCAGCTCGCGAAGCCAGGCAGGCAGCAGGCGCGCCCGTGGCGGCGCCGGCGCTGGGACGACAACGGATTGGGATGGCGCGATCAAAGTGAGGGTTTCAGTCCGTTGTCGAAGGGCCGAAGCGAGACCCAGCCTATCAGAGAGGATCGGAGGGATAGAGAGTTTACGACCCCTGCTCCTGGTACCCCGCCGGCGTACAGGCTGCCTGCAGGAACCCGGTGATCCGGGCGAGAGCACCTTCCATTGGGCCGTCGAGCGTACAGCCACTCGCATTTCGATGACCGCCACCGCCCAACGCTTCGGCGATTGTCGCCACGTCGACCCAGCCCTTGCTGCGCAGACTGGCGCGGAAGCGGCCGTCGGGCAGTTCGCGGAGGAAGACGCCAGCGCGCACACCCTCCACTCCTACGACATAGTTTACGACGCCCTCACAGTCCTCTGTTTCGGCGCCGGCTTCGGCAATCTCCCGGTAGGTAAGGGCACTGGAGGCCACAGGTCCGTCGATACGAAAGCGCCGCAACGCCGCTCCCAGGATCCAGAGGCGCGCGGGCCGATAGGAGTTGTACACGGCTTCCGCGATCCCCGGGGCATCTGCGCCGCTTTCCACCAGGTGCTGCGCGATGGCGAAGGTCTCGGCCGTCGTCGCGGCGGAGGTAAAGTGCACAGTGTCGGTCAGCAAGGCCGCGTAAAGGCAAGTCGCCATAGCGGCTGAGAGCGGAAGGCCTGAGGCCAGGGCGAGTTCGTACAACATTGCGCCAACGGCGGGAGCCTCCGCATCGATCCAGTTCACCATAGCGAACGAGTTGCCGCTGCGATGGTGATCGATGTTGATGATCAGATCTGCCGCGAGCGTGGGAAAGCCGGTCCGCTCGATCGAATCACACTCCAGGACTATGGCTACTTCTACCGCGTGGGTAGGCTGCGTGCCCTGAATGCGCTGACTTCCGGGCAGGCTGGCAAAGGTCAGGGGAACGCTATCTGCCATGACAGCGGTCACCTCCTTTCCCATCGCCTCCAGCAGGTGCAGCGTGGCCAGCACCGAACCGATGGCGTCGCCGTCCGGCCGAGCATGTGAGGTCACCAGAAAGCGCTGATGTCCGCGCAGCAATGGCAGCAGAGCCGCAACCGCTTCGGCGCGATCTCTCAACAACACTGGCCTGGAGAGTGGAAGGGATGAGGTGAGCTGAGTCATCCGGCGTGTCAGTGCGCCCCCTGTGTGGGAACCGTCTTAACCGGAGATTGCTCGCTCTGCGTTCCCTCAGGCTGCCCCAAATGCTCGGTTTGCGCCAAACGTTCACGTTCCAGCTTGCCTGCCAGCTTTTTTTTCCGCTTTTCCATACGCCCCAAGAGCTCGTCCATGCGGGCGCTGATCTTTTCGGAGCGGTCAATGGCAAACGTGATCTCGGGGACATGACGAACGCCCATGCGGTCGCGTATCTCCGTGCGGATGTAGCCGCGGGCCGCCGTCAGGCCTTCCAGCGTGCTCTCTTCCGCCGCTGCACCGCCGTGCACGGCAATGAACACACGGCAGCTCTTGCCCCCGGGCGCCAGCACGACCTCGCTGACATAGGACGCGGCGATACGAGGATCAGTGAGTTCACCCTCCAGCATGGCGGTGATCTCTTCCTGAAAGGTGCTGGCGACGCGATTGCGATGGTACTGACGGGCTCTTTGCTCTGGCATCGAATTAACAGCTTAGTCTATCATCTCGCCGAAGTCAGAGCGCGTCCGGCGTTCCACCTGACTCAGCTCACTCCGGCAGAACCACGTCCGCTTCGATGTAGCTGTCGATGATCTCGCACCCCAGGCCTGTGCCCAGGCGGCGGACAGCGGCCTCTACCTCCGCCAACTGGCCGGCCAGATAGGCCGCTGAGCTGGAGATCGCCGCCACCCCCAACGTGGCGCGGTTCCATACGAGGGCTTCGTCGAGCTCCGCGACCGAAACGTTGAACCCGTGACGCAGCTTGTCTTTCAGCGACCGGACCGCCTGCCGGCGATCCTTGAGCGATTGGGCGTGCTCGATGGAGAGTTCCAGAGTCAGGGTGGCGACCGGCACAGTGCAACGCCTCCGTACAAAGGCTAACAGTGCGACCGGGCCAATGCTGTACC
Source organism: uncultured Acidobacteriaceae bacterium (assembly GCA_964242225.1). Lineage (GTDB taxonomy): Bacteria > Acidobacteriota > Terriglobia > Terriglobales > Acidobacteriaceae > Granulicella. Next base: position 116,584 of record CAXTAE010000004.1, on the reverse strand, counting down.
TTGCAGGTACAAGGAGATCGCATCGTGGCGGAATCGCGTCGTAAGTTTCTGGCGAAGAGCACAATGGGGCTGGCTGGTGCGGCCATGGCAGGCAGTGAGGCTGGTGCCACAAGGAAGCAGACCCCCCAGACGCCCGGGGCCCCTCCGGCCTTCGGCACCGCTCCACCCGCCGGGCCGGCCGTCTCCGTTGACACCCTGCGCGCAGCCGAGAAGCTGGTGCGGGTGGAATACAGCGACGCACACCTCGCCGAGGCAGCCGGGAACTGGGCGCAGGCAATGGCGCCCGTCTATGAGCGGCGCACCGGACCGCGCAAGCTCCCCATCGGCTACGACGCGCCGCCGGCGACGGTCTGGAACCCGGAGATGTTGCCCTTCGGTCAATCACCACGCTACCCGTCTGCGCAGTTTGCGCCTAGTCTCCCAGAGCCTGGCCCGCTGCCGGCCCAGGACGACGACATCGCTTTCAGCACCGTAGTGCAACTTTCCGCCTGGATTCGAACCCGCAAGCTCACCTCTGAGCGACTGACCAAGATCTACCTCGAACGGCTCAAACGGCACAACAAAGAGTTGAACTGTGTCATCACTCTGACCGAAGAGCATGCGTTGACGCAGGCGCGAGCCGCCGATGCGGAGATCGCCGCAGCGAAGTATCGCGGTCCGCTGCACGGCATCCCGTGGGGCGCCAAAGACCTGCTCGACACCGCCGGCATCCCCACCACATGGGGTGCGGAGCCGTTCCGCAACCGTGTTCCCGACAAGGATGGCGCCGTCACGGCCAAGCTCAACGCCGCCGGCGCTGTGCTGGTCGCCAAACTGAGCCTCGGTGCCCTGGCGCTCAACGATGTATGGTTCGGTGGAGAAACGAAGAACCCCTGGCTGCTCGAAGAAGGGGCATCCGGTTCGAGCGCGGGGCCCGGCTCAGCCGTTGCCGCTGGGTTGGTGGGCTTTGCGATCGGTTCGGAGACCCAGGGCAGCATCGTCAGTCCCACCATGCGCTGCGGCCTGGAAGGCCTGCGCCCCACCTACGGCCGTGTACCGCGTACCGGTGCGATGACGCTCAGCTGGACCTGCGACAAACTCGGTCCCATGGCGCGCGGCGTCGAAGACACAATCCTTGTACTCGAGGCGATCTCCGGCTATGACGCGGGCGACACGGCGAGTGTGGACGCGCCTCTGCGATTCGACGCGCAGCGCCCTGTCTCGGGGTTGAAGGTTGGGTACTTCCCCAAATGGATGAGTGAGGCACCCGCGACGGAGGTCGATCGTCACGCGCTGGAGGTGGTGAAACAGCTCGGCATGACGCCGGTCGAGGTCTCGCTGCCGGATTGGCCCTACGACTCGCTAAACATTATCCTCTTCGCCGAGTCGGCCGCCGCCTTTGAGGCGATCACGCTGGACAACGAGGTTGACAGCCTGAAGATGCAGGTGCCCGACGCCTGGCCCAATACCTTTCGGCAATCGCGGTTTCTCAGCGCCGTCGATTTTGTGCAAGCTGACCGGCTACGCCGTATGGTGGCCCTGGAGATGCGCCGAGTCATGGACCAGGTAGACCTGCTGCTCGTGCCGTCGTTGCGGGATGAGTTTCTGGTGATCACCAACTTCACCGGCCACCCTTCGCTCACGCTCCGTGCGGGCTTTGTGGAAGTTGCCGAGGCCCGCAGCGACTGGGCACCCGATCCAGCGCGCCCGGTCGCAAAGTTCAGTTCGCCGCGTCGCGTGCCGTACGGTGTCTCGCTGGTGGGCCGGCTTTTCGACGAGGGCACAATCGTCGAAGCAGGTATGGCGATGGAAAAGGCGTTTGCCGTAGCAGGGGAGCGGCCGAAAGGCTTCTAAGCGGCACGTCCGCTGCGGATTGGGCCCTGGTGCGCCAAGGCTCCTAGAGAGCTCGCTCGCGGCGAGTGAAGAAGCCGGGCTCTACCCGCGGGGCGCTGCGAAGCATCTCGCGCGTTTGAACGCGTTGGGCGTGGCGCTGCAATTCGCTCGTGACGCGAGTTGCCGCAAACCGGATGCCCGCCAAGGCTCCCAGGGTGGAGCCAAAGCTCGGTGCCGCAAGCGGACCGACGAACCGTAGCCCCGGCACAGAGCTCTCAAAGCCATGGTTCAGTTTCGGGGCGCCGGCCCGGTTCACCCGAATTTGTTCGCGCATCGACTGCGAGAGCATCCCCAGCCGATCTTTGTCGAACCGGTAGCCTGTGGCCGCGATCAGGTGCGACGTGAGGTGCTGCCGCGGCTGGCCGTGGCTGTCGGTGAGCGTGAGACGAAGGCGCTCACAACCGCCATCCGCGGCTTCCACCGCGTGCAGGCGACAACCCAGCAACGTTGTAAAGCCTTTCACGCGACCATGAAGTGCACTGTCCCCCGATCGTGTTTTTCCATCCCGCTCCCATAGCCTTTGAAGCGGCTTCGGCAGGGCACGATAGAGGTCCGGTGCTGCCTCGGTGAGCTTTACAAAGACACCGGCACGCAACCCATGGGAGTCGTGCGGCTTCGTCTTTGCGTGGTGGTTGAGGACTTCGGGGGAGTCCACGTGCAGGCGTCGCGCACGGGCAACGAGCGTCACCTGTGCCCCGGCCTCATGCAGAAGCACTGCCGCGTTTAGCGCGCTCGCACCGCTACCCAGGACGGTGACATCCCGCCCGGTAAATTGGCTGTAGTCGCGGTGGGCTGCAGGATGTGTCACACGGGATGAAGGCAGATGGCGGAGAGCCGCAGGGACGTGCTGCATATGGCTCAGGCCCGTCGCAATCACGACCTGTCCGGCGAAGAAGCCTTCGCCACTCGCTGCCGTTACGCGGAAGGGACCAGCCTCTCTGCCTGTCCTATCGATGGACCTGATCTGCTCTTGCTCAAGCTGTGGAACGAAGCGGCGGGCGAACTCTTCGCCGTAGGCGGCGAAGTGCTCAAGCGCGATAGCGGTTCCGTCATGCGGAGCAGGTCTTCCTGTCTCCAAACAAAAATCTGTCAACGTGAAGCTCTTGCTGCCCGGGGAGAGGTTCGAGGTAGCTCCGTTGCTCCTGAGGTGCATGCCGCGGGGCATCTGCGTCGACCAGGACTGCATAGGCCGGCCGAAGATGCGGAAGGGCACCCCGGCCTCGGCAAGGTGGGCTGCGACGGAGAGCCCGTAAGGACCGGCCCCGACGATAACAGCAGTTGTGGAATGAGCTGGAGTGTTCAGCACGATGATTCGCCCGCCTATTGCTATAACAAAGCATCGCGAGGCGCTTCGCCATCGCCCTCTGATCCGGGCGAGATCACCCAAAGGTGCTACCCACCCACAGGTTTTCCATAGGTCCAAACGGTGCCTTACTGCGTGAGCCTGCTACTCGCTCTAAAAGCTCGGCCAGATTTCTCGCCAGGTTCGTCGGGGAACTCAGCACGCTCAGTACGCTCCACTGCGCTTCACCACCACACTGACGGTACGCAGAAGAATGCGTAAATCCATCAGTAGCGACCAGCGATCGATGTAGCGAAGGTCAAGCTTGATGGCATTGTCGAAGTCCGTGTTGGAGCGGCCCGAGACCTGCCACAGTCCGGTAATGCCTGGCTTCACGGAGAAGCGCCGCATCAACCACGGCTCAGAAAAGCGCTGCACATCGCGCGTGGGCAGGGGACGCGGCCCCACCAGCGACATCTCGCCCTTGAGAACATTGATCAGCTGCGGCAGCTCGTCCAAAGATGTTCTGCGCAAAAAAGCACCGACGCGCGTCACACGGGGATCACGCTTGATCTTGAAGATCGGGCCAGCGGTCTCATTCATGTGTTCGAGTCCAGCCTGACGGGCCTCTGCATCGCTCACCATGGAACGAAACTTGATCATGCCGAAGCGTCGCTTATTCAGGCCAAACCGCTGCTGAACGAAGAACACAGACCCAGGGCTGTTCCCTTTAATCGCCAGAGCGATGGCAACGAACACCGGCCATAAAATCAGAAGACCCAGCACGGCCAGCGAGCGATCGATGATGTCTTTCAGGAAGACGCGATGGTCGTGGTGCACCATCTCCAGCACCACGTTGTGGGTCTGGTCGTCGTCGACCTTGCGGCTCTTGGCGATCTCGGTATTGAAGAGGTCCAGCGAGTACTGCATCTGGACGCCGGCGCGGCCGCAGATCGCGACGATCTCCTCCACTTCACCGAAATGGCTCTTCAGCGGAAGACCGATGATCACCTCGTCGATCGGTTGGTGCATGAGCAGCTGTTCGAGTTCGCGTACACCGCAGAGCACGGGGCCCATCATCCCAATGCCGTCATGCGGATTGTTGTCCACAAAGCCGAGCAACTGGTACTTGTATTTGCGGCTGCCGGGCAGATCGAGGGCCTGCATCCGCGCCAACGGGCCCGTGCCGCAGATAACCACGGTGCGCTGCTTGCGAAACGCAGGCCGGATGTGCTCCTCAAAGGTCAGCACTGCCGCACGGACTATCAGCAGCAGCGTACAGGTGAAAAACCAGAACAGAACGGCGGAGCGTAGATCGCCGGTTGCCGGCTCCGCAAAGCGAAGAAGAGGCCAGGTGGGCAGCGCACAGAGAAGGGCGATGACGGGCACCTTCCAGAGCGCAACCGCGGCTCTGTGATTGAGCCCGGGCTGGTATAGCCCCATCGCCCAGTACAGGATGCGCCAGATGACCAGCATGGCGGTACCGATCATCAGGTTGCGTGTGGAAACACGAGCAAGCAGGTAATTTGCGAGCGATTGGCCCTGCGTTAAAGGTGTGTCGAACAGTGTCAGCGCCAAAGCCAGCTGCACTGCGCCTTTGTCGAGCAGCTGCACCCGGGTCGAGCACAGCTTGCGCGCCAGAGGCGAAGGTCTGGGGTGAGTCGCCGGCGCACGGCGCGGCACTCCTTGCGCACTCGCATGGGAGGCCGTGCGGTCGAGGCTTGTATCCGGGGCGCCAAATGCGCGCATCAAGTCTTCACTCATCGATTCCTGCTCACCAAGGGACAGCCATTCTTTCTGCAGAGGGTAGGGCCCGCGGTGAGCTGCCTGTCGGGCGACCTTCCAGGCCTGCATTGGTCTGGACTCCAGAGATAGCGGATTGGCAAGCGTAGTGAAATGGGACAAAGGTTCTGCCCGCTCACCTTTTGTGGGAGCTTGAGCCGTGCCGCTCGTGGGAGTTCGACCCGTGCCGCGGTGCGAGTTCTGAAATGGAACTCAAAAGCCTAAATACGTCGAAAAGGTCATAGTGAAGCTGATTCCCCCTGCCGAAGAATCAAGGTAGGGAACCGAGAATCGTGAAGCTTCTTTTAATGGCGTATGAGTGCAGCCCCTATAAGGGTTCAGAGTGGGCTGTGGGATGGGGTCGCCTCCTGGGAGCGGCGAAGACGGCCGAAACTCATGTGGTGACGAGTGAGGAGAACTACCTCGCACTCGAAACTGCCCGGATGGAAGGGCTTCTGCCCGAAAATGTTTTCTTCTACACGCCCCCTGCCGATGACAAGCTGCGCGCCCTGCAGCGCAGGCCGGTAGTCTACGCATATAACTACCGCGCCTACCACCACTGGCAGCGTCTGGCTTTCCGGCTTGTGGAGGAACTGCACGCGCGTGAGCAGTTTGATTTGGTGCACCAGATCAGCGTGTGCACCATCCGCGAGCCCGGCTACGGCTGGCAACTGGATGTGCCCTTTGTGTGGGGTCCGGTCGGTGGTACGCAGAACTTCCCAACACGCTTCCTGACCATGCTGCCTCCCAAAGAGGCGATCAAGGAGGGGGTACGCACGGTGGGAAACTGGTTCGCTCTGCGCAACCCCCGTGTCCGCGAAGCCGCCCAGCATGCAGCGGCTCTGATTGCGGCGAACTCCACCAATCAAGACGACATGGAGCATGCCTTCGAGCGCGAGGTGGAACTACTACTTGAGACCGGGCTGCATGAGGTGAAGGAGCCAAGCCGAGCTCGCTTTGAACGGCGGCTGGCCGATGGACGCGCCAACCGTTCGCCGGCTCCGCTGCGGATCCTGTGGAGTGGCGAGCTGCAAACCCGCAAGGCCTTGCCCGTGCTGTTGCGTGCCCTCGCTCAGGTTGATCCTCGGGTCGCGTGGCAACTCGACGTCGTAGGTGATGGTCCGCTGCGTGATCGATGGATGGCGGAAGCCGAGACGTTAAAAATCGCCGATCGGGTTCACTTCCTCGGCCGTCTGCCTTTCGCAGAGGCTGTGGAACGCATGAACTCGGCAGAGCTGTTCTGCTTCACCAGCCTTCGCGATACTAGTGGCAATGTCGTCTTGGAGGCTCTCGCGGCAGGCGTTCCCGTGCTCTGCTTCGATCACCAGGGCGCTGGCGATATGGTCAGCGACTACAGCGGGCTGAAGCTACCGGTACGGTCGCCGGCAAAGGCTTTTCGCGATTGGGCCGATGCCATCGAAACGCTGGCAGGGGATCCGCGCAAGCTCTTCGCACTGAGCCGGGGAGCTACCGTGCAGGCCCGTGGCTTCCTGTGGTCGCGCAACCATGATCGTGTCAACAACCTCTACAGGCGCCTCGCTCACGAACACAAGGAGGAGGCGCTGGCTGCCGCCGCAGGCTTTCCGAGGGAGGAGCGCTTCGACGTGTCGCTGGGCATCGCACATGGCGGCTCGCGTTGAGTTCCATTCCTGTCATCGGGCCGGTGCCGGACGTCGGGACTGCCCCCGCTACGAGCAACAGACTGGCGCGCCTCGTTGCGTCCCTGCGCGCGCGTGCAGGGACCGGGCTGGCGTATGCGCTGGCCGATCAGGTCGTGTACAGCTTCGGCAATATGATCGTCGCCGCGTTGATCAGCCGTGGTTGCGCCCAGCGGGACTTCGGGATTTACATCCTTACCCAGCGTTCGATGGACGTTCTGATCCAGCTGTCTTATGTGTTCCTCTGGGGCCCTTTTACATTCAACCTTCCCGGAACCGCCGAGAGCGGGCGCGCTCGCTATCAGGGCAGCATCTTGAGCCTGCAGGTGATCTTCTGCGGTGTGGCAACCCTGGCCTTGTGGGCTGCCGCTCACTGGACCTCTGGTACCGCCGGCAACCTGTATCACGGGACCTTCGCGCCTCTGGTCGCCACGGCGGCAGGCATTCTCTTTCGCGAGTTTACCCGCCGCATGTACTTCGCACAGATGCGCATGAAGGAGGCGTTGTGGACCGATGTCGCGACGGTCTTTCTTCAGATCGTGGGCGTGGAATGGCTGTACAGAACCGGCCAGTTAAATGTCGCGAAGACTCTTGGTGTCCTCTGCCTGGGCTCGGTCGTCGTGAGCCTCTGGTGGGTCGCACGGGAATGGCGACGCTGCACCCTTAGCCTGCCAGCTGTAACGACCGATCTTCGCCTGAATCTGAGGTTGGGACGGTGGTTCCTGGGCAGCAACATGGTCTTTCTTGCCAGCCTGCAATGTAATCCGTGGGTGTTGAGCGGGCTTCTGGGTGGTGCCTCCGTGGGCGCCTACACCATCTGTGAAAGCGTGGTGAACATCCCGCGGGTGGCGCTGAACAGCATGCACAACGTGATGGGGCCGCTGATGGCGCGCGCCTATCATAAGGGTGGCAGACCGGCGCTCTTCGCGGAGGTGCGTCGGCTGGATCGTCTGCTGCTGGCAGGGTCCTCCGTGTTCGCCCTCGCGATCTGGTCCGTTGGTCCGTTCGTTGCGCGCCTGATCTTCAAGACCGCACCCGGCAATGCTCGGGTAATCCTTGCCATCCTTTGTCTGAACCTTGTCGCTTATGCCGCGACGCTGGCGCACACCTTTGGCCTGACCTCACTGCAGCGAGCAGACACCACGTTCTATGCGAACACTCTGGGGCTCGCGGTCCAGGGTGGGCTCTGCCTCATCCTCGTCCGCCAGTTTCAGCTGCCCGGGGCGGCCGCCGCCATGCTGATTGGCAACCTGGTGGTCTATGCAACCCGTGCACTGTTCTATCGACGCGAGGAGCGGGCGAGCGAGGCTCCAGGCCTGGCCTGTGCCTGAGGCACCTTTCTCACGGAACCTGAGCGCTCATGCTCTCGCGGAACAGTAAAGGGAATGGCACGGCTAAGAGCCATGCCACTCTCTCAAAACGGTACCGAATTCCACGTCAGACGCTCTCGACCTTCCCCCGCCAGGAGGTTGCCGCCTGTAGAGCGCGATTTACATTTGTGATGTTCTCCACGCCTTTTGAGTTGAGCCAATCGCTGAAGGCCTGTTCCCCTTGCTTGGCAAAGATCGGAATGCCGTCCTGCCAAGTAGCGCGCCCACATAGAACGCCGTTAAAGGCTACGCCGGATTCACCCGCAAGCTCCAAGGTCTCGATGAAGACGGGATTGGACACACCTGCAGAAAGATAGATGAAGGGAAGAGAGGTTACTGCGGCCGTTTCGCGGAAGTGCTGCAAGGCCTCCGTCCGCGTATACGCGGTCTCGCCCTTGTAGGACTGTGTCCCTTGAACGAAGGCCATGTTCACCGGAACCTCGACCTTCAGCACGTCGATGCCGTACTTTGGATCGGAGAACTCCTTCATGGAGCCGGCGACGACCGCGGGTTTGCGACGAGCGTATTCGATCGTGCTGTCCTTTCCGCCCTTCTCGTCATACCCCACAAACTCGCAAAAGAAAGGGATGTCATACGCCCGGCACTCAGCCCCGATACGCTCGATAAAAGCGTGCTTGACGTCGTTGATTTCCGGCGTGTCGAAAGGGGTGTAGTACAGAAGGATCTTGATGCAATCCGCCCCGGCTTCCTTCAGGCGCAGCACGCTCCAGCTATCAAGGAGGTCCGGCAAGCGTCCGGGCGTCGCAGTGTCGTACCCAGTCTTCTCGTAAGCGAGCAGCAGCCCTTTGCCGTGCCGGTGCTTGGTGGCAGGCAAACCAAACTCCGGGTCCAGCAAAATGGCCGAGGCATGTTGTGTCAGCACATCGGTCACCATGGCCTTAAACAATTCCAGATCATGGCCGTCCGCCGAAGCGCCCCGTGCCACACCCAGTGACTTCAGCAGCGACCCCCGCTGATCCATCGCTGCCGCTGCGATCACGCCCTGCTCGTTGGACACGGCGTTCAACCCCGCCATTTTCCCTGGTGTCAGCTTCATGTGTCTCTCTCCCTTGTCACTCGTCCTGCTAGCCCAGCAAAAGCGGGCTGCACAGGCTACGGAGGGGCGTCACGTCTGGGCAGCATGCCGCAGGCGAGCCACGTCATACCCTGTGATGCGAAATCCCGTCCCTCGTAGACACAGCGTAACTGAGACGGGCAAGGGAGTGACCGGAACAGAAAGCGGAGGAGGGGTGCCATAGCAAGCGGACAGAGGCAAGTCTCCTCGATTGCGCAGGGAACGTGTACTTCAGCCCTGCATCGTTCCGCGCAATTCCGCGGCCAGCGCGATAAGCTGACGCAGGCTCACGGCCAACTCCGGTCCGGCCTCATGCAACGCGAGTTGCGATTTGAGCAGCACACCGGTGAGCGCAGCATTGAGCTCATTCTGGAGTGCAGCGGTTACGGCGGTACGCGCCTTCGCTTCGTCCTGCGCACGCCGTGCAAGTGCGGCTCGCACCTGGCGAAGCACACGTTCTGCGCCCGATATTGCGAAGTTAAGCTCCAGAACCGGCGCGCTACCAGCCCCGGCGTAGAGGGAGGCTGTGGCTTGCGGCTCGGCGGCCGCCAGATTTTCATCGAGCAAAATGAGACCGAACTCCTCCCGCCGAAGCATTGCGGTGCCGTGTCGTCCGTGCTGACTCTGCACGACCTGCAGTCCCGGCCCTTCGCGAAGTGCCTGAGCAATAGTGGAAGAGGCCGGATCGGGGGCGATCAGGAGCAGGGGGAGGGCCATGATGCGTGTCCTTCAGCGTCCGGATAGGCCCGCTTCTATTTTTGGCTAATCTCTAAGTGTTGAAAGCCTGTTCCGGGCTTGGACGGGTCCGGCAATCGATCTCTGAGGTGAAGCGGTCAGGCGAGTAGTTCGTCGTGCAAACCATACTCCTTCAACTTGCGGTACAGAGTGGTTTTACCGATCCCGAGCATGCGAGCGGCGAGGAGCTTATCCCCGTTCAGCTGGCGAAGCGTGTTGAGAATCGCTTGCCGCTCCATTTCCACAATCGTCATGACGCGGTACTCCGAGGCTGCAGCGGCGCTGATCGCCAATGGCAAGGTTTCCTGGTGCAGCTGGTGGTCCTGCAGCGGGCTGGGCAGGTCGACCCGGTGCACCAGCGGTCCGCTTGAGAGTGCGCAGGCACGCTCCACGGTATCTTCGAGCTCGCGAATGTTGCCAGGCCAGTCGTACTCGGTCAGTAGACGAAGAGCCTCATCGCTGAAGGAGTAAGGAAGACCACGCTCGCGGCTTAGTCGCTCCAGCACCTGTGCCGCAAGCAGGGGAATGTCCTCCACGCGTTCGCGCAGGGGTGGGATGCGAATGTTGACCACATTAAGCCGGTAATACAGATCCTTGCGAAATCGGCCGTTATCCACCATGGCTGGCAGATCGCGGTTTGTGGCAGCCAGGATCCGCGCATTCAGCGGCAGGGCCGTCATCGAACCTGCCGGGCGCACCTCTTTTTCGTTGAGTGCGCGTAGGAGCTTGGTTTGCAGGTCGAGCGGAAGGTCGCCAACTTCATCGAGGAAGACAGTGCCTCCGCCCGCTGCTGTGAGCAAGCCTGCTTTGTTCGCGGAAGCCTCCGGAAACGCTCCTTTTACGTGTCCAAACAGCTCGCTGGCCATCATTACAGGTAGCAGGCAACCGCAGTCCACGGGAATGAAGGGCTTCGCGGCATGCGGGCCATTGGCATGGATCGCCCGCGCCACCAACTCCTTCCCGGTGCCACTTTCGCCCAGAACCATCACCGGGTGGCTGGTATAGGCCACCTTGGAGACCATGCGAAACAGCTTTTCCATCGCGGGTGATTGCCCGACGAGCAGGCCGGCGGCCTTGCCGGTGCGCAACTGGTCGCGCAGGATGCGACTCTCGTTCAGTGTTCTGCGACGCTCCGCCGCGCGTTCCAGCACGGCGGTCAGCTCTTCCACGGTGAAGGGCTTCGCTAGATAATCGCCGGCGCCGGTGCGCATGGCCTCCACGGCGGAGTTCACCGTCGCAAAGGCCGTCATCACCACGGAGGTGACTCGAGGATGGCTCTCCCGAAGGGTCTGCAGCAGGGAAAAACCGCCCCCGCCCGGGAGCTTGAGATCCAGTAGAAGGATGTCAACCGTAGTGCGCTTCAACACAAGCTGTGCTGCCGGTACGGAATCGGCTGTCTCGACCAGATAACCGAGCCCGCGTGCGATTTCGGCGCAGGCGTGGCGTACCGGCGGGTCATCTTCCACTACCAGAATGCGCAAAGCGTTGGATTCCGTCGCAGAGGCGCGGTCTGGCTCCGGTTTGGTTCGGGGCTGCGCATGAACAGGAGCGGCGAACGCGGGAGAGCGTAGCCGGCCCTGCGGATAGAGCGCCGCGACGGTCGAGGTTCCCGCTCCGGAGTTGGCGACCGTAAAAAGATCAGCCATGCAGCACTCCCTCAGGAAAGGAGAGCTTATGCTTTGTGCACTCTCCGGTGCAATTTTCATACTGCCGGACAGCGGGGGAGAGCGTTGAAAGAGCCTGCATCTTGATGCTCCGTTGGGCGAAGGGCCTTTCTGGAAGGTACGCGGCCGGGGCTGGTCAGCGTGAGGCCCGGTGTACGCATTACCCCTGCAACCATTTGGTCATGTAGTCCTTTGCTTTACAAACACTTGCAGGCTGCGCAGGACGGGGCAGGCTGCCTATAATCAGGGCTATGCCTGCTGCTTTTGAGCTCCCTCGTGGGGATGGGCGAGGCGTTCTCAGCCTTCGCCCCGTTCGCCTCACGCCACATTTCGTCGCTACCGCCGAGGGTTCCGTCCTGGTGGAGACGGGGCACACCCGTGTGCTGTGCAATGCCACAATCGAGAACACGCTGCCGGGCTGGCTACGCAACTCGGGTCGGGGCTGGGTGACGGCCGAGTACGGCATGCTGCCACGGGCGACCCTTACGCGTACGCCACGCGAGAGCGAGCGCGGCAAGGTGGGCGGACGGACCCACGAAATTCAACGGCTCATCGGGCGCAGCCTTCGGTCCGTGGTGGATATGAAGCTGCTGGGTGAACGAACCATCATCCTGGACTGCGATGTGCTGCAGGCGGACGGCGGGACGCGTACCGCAGCCATCACCGGTGCCTGTACCGCGCTGGCGCTGGCGCTGGGAAAGCTCGTGGAAGCCGGTACGTTGAAACAGAGCCCCCTGCGAGAGATGGTGGCCGCGACCTCAGTTGGGGTCGTGGACGGCCGTGTGCTGCTGGACCTGAACTACGAGGAAGACAGCCGCGCCGAGGTGGACATGAACGTCGTGATGACCGCTTCCGGTGGCCTGGTGGAGACGCAGGCGACAGCAGAACGAAACACCTACTCACGCACGCAGCTGACGGAGATGCTGGATGCGGCCGAGGCTGGCATTCGTGAGCTGCTGACCGCGCAGCAGGAGTGCCTGCAAGGTGCGGCGTAGCCGAAGCGAGTACCTCATCGCTTCTGGGCCCTCACGTTGTTGCTGGCGCAATCTACGGGAACGTATGCCAGAGCGCCGTCCGTCGCAGCGCCTCGGCGAGCGGTACGGTGACCCGCAGTCCCAGCTCTTCGCGAGCCCGAACGATCGCCGGGACGTAGCTGCTGAGCGGCGCGGCAGGATTCGGAACGCCATCGATCTGAACCTGCAGTGTCGAACTGCGGAAGCTGCCGGCAGCGGAACCGTCTGAGGGACTCAGAGTCGTGGCGGTGAGCCTGGCCGCCTCCGCGATCGTGTAGCCCTCATCGGAGCCGACGTTGTAGGCGCGGTTCGCCGTCCCCTGCGCCAGCAGCGTCCAGAGCCATGCAGCCAGGTCGCTCATGTAGAGCCATGAGCGGCGAGGTGTTCCATCACCCCTGATATGAATGCTGTCGCCGCGTAGGGCCGCGCTAACAAAGTTCCCAATCGCGAAGTGCGCATTCAGGGGCAGATGCGGGCCAACAAACGCGAAACACCGGGCGATGACAGGCTGCAGGGCTGTCCCGTGCGCGTAGGCAACACACAGGTGTTCCGCCATGCGCTTGGCCTCGTCGTAGGAACTTCCAAGTTGCAGCGGGTCGGGGCCGCCGGTGTAGGTCTCCGGTGTGTGCCCCAGCGTGGTGGAACGGCCATACACCGCTCCCGTGGAGGTGTAGAGCAGGCGTGTCGCTCCAGTTTCGCGCGCAAACTGTAGGACACGGCGGGTGCCGTCGAGAATGCTTTCGGCAAGCTCATAGACCGGTCTGCCGGTTTGCTGGCCGCCGGAGTCGGTAGCGGCATGGACGATATGGGTGTGGTGCGCGGCGGGGAAGACGAAGTTGCGAATGTCCCCTGCGAGCAAGGTGATGGCCGGGTCGCTTGTAATGTGCGGCGATCTCTCACGAAAGCTTTCCGCACTACGCGTGAGCACTGTGGCTTCGAGATCCAGCCGGAGTTCACGATTGGCGTAGAGTAGCGACTCCAGCAGCCAATGGCCGAAGAAGCCGGTGCCACCGGTGATGAACAGCCGGGTGCCCCGCAAGGCCTCGAAGCTGGGCTTAGCCAATTGCAATACTTCAGCGAGATCCTGGGGCGGGAGCGGCTTCACCGGCATGACTTCAGTATGCCCGGTGAGCAGTGGCAGGGCTTACCGACTATGCACTTAGAGTGGGAATCCTCGGCCCCTTATGGCATGGGGAGTGCGTCGTAGATCGGCGGGTGAACGTCTGATAAAGGTGGCAACCCCTTCCATCTCCCCGCAGGCCATTCCGCCGGTTGAGCGACAGCCGGGAGCGGCGCCGGATTCCGGACGCTTCTCGCATGCCTGGCGCGCGCTGCGGCACCGCAACTTCAAGCTGTTTGTCGCCGGTCAGAGCGTATCGCTCATTGGCACCTGGATGACGCGGCTGGCGACAAGCTGGCTTGTTTATCGGCTGACGCATTCAGCCCTGTTGCTCGGCACCGTTGGCTTCACCGGACAGATTCTTACCTTCCTGCTGGCTCCCTTTGCCGGTGTCTGGGTGGAGCGCATGGACCGCCGCAAGCTGTTGGTCTGGACGCAGGTAGCGGCCGCAATCCAGTCGCTGGCGATGGCCGCGCTGACGCTGGCAAAGGTCATCACGATCAAAGAAATCATCGCGCTCAGTGTCCTTCAAGGGCTGATCAACGCTTTTGATATGCCCGCGCGACAGGCGTTTACGGTGCAGATGGTGGAGGACCGTGCGGACCTCGGCAACGCGATAGCGCTCAACTCATCGATGGTCAACGCGGCTCGGCTGGTTGGGCCAGCCCTCGCGGGTATCATCATCGGGGCTGTGGGTGAGGGCTGGTGTTTTCTTATCGACGGCGTAAGTTACCTCGCCGTGATTGTGTCGCTGGAGATGATGCGAGTGAAGCCGCTTGGGATCAAGCGGCACTCGGCAACGATGCTGGCGCAGATGCGGGAGGGTTGGGATTATGTCGTCAATTTCCGGCCCATCCGCACCGTGCTTCTGCTTTTTGCGATCCTGAGTCTGATGGGGTGGCCCTACACCGTGCTGCTGCCGATCTTTGCCGGACAGGTGCTGCATGGCGGCCCGCACACGTTGGGGTTTCTGACCGGAGCCTCCGGGGTCGGCGCCCTGTTCGCGGCTCTACAACTGGCAACGCGCAAGAGTGTTGTGGGACTGACCACGCAGATCCAGATTGCAGCAGGCCTGTTTGGTGCCGGACTGATCCTGTTCGGAACGTCCCATGTCTTGTGGATCAGCCTGTTGTTGATGCTTGTGATCGGCTGGGGCATGATGACGGGCTTAGCGTCGAGCAACACGATCATCCAGACGCTGGTGCCTGAGGACAAACGTGGCCGTGTGATGAGCTACTACACGATGGCGTTTGTGGGCATGGCGCCGTTTGGCAGCCTGCTCGCCGGCGGCCTGGCGCACTGGCTGGGTGCTCCACGCACGGTAATGCTGACCGGTGCGGCCTGCATCGCGGGTGCAGTTTGGTACACGACTGAGCTGCCGAAGATCCGCAGAGTGATGCGGCCGATCTACGAGGAGATGGGTTTCTTGCCGGAGAGGACTTAGGTACCACCCCCTCCCCACAATTGCTGCAAAGTCTACGCAAGACGGAAGTTAGGTCTGTACTTCAGCTTTTTGAGTGCCTGTTACGGCGATAGGCTGCGCCTTAAATCGTGACGAGTCTGCAAGCCTTACGATACTTACCTTCGAGAATTGCTGTGCATCTGAGGTGCGGTTGGAAGGAAGCACCTTTGCCCTTTACTCCCCTGGCGATGCCGGATTTATGGACTGATGCGCGCCTCTTGGCAGAACTGCTAGTGTCCGCTGGAGTCGTCGTGAGCGGCGAAGAAGCTCTCAATCACGGTGCGGTATTTCTCCGGCTCTTCATAGGAGGGCAGGTGGCCGCTCATTTCGAACCAGACAAGTTGCGCGCCGGGAATCGTGTGGGCGACGGTCCAGGCGATGTCGGGCGTGACGTTCAGGTCGAAGCGGCCGTTGAGAACGAGGGTTGGCATGGTGAACTTCGCCATTTGTGGGCTGAGGTCCAGTTTGGCGATGGCGTCCGAGACAGCTCCACCGGTGGCCGGAGCGTAGCCGAGGTCCCTGGCTCCGGCCAGATAGCGATCGCGATTGGCGGTGGAGTAAAACATCATGTGCATGTGGGCGTCGAACTCGGCCTGTGCTATTGCCCCGGCGTCTTTTAATGCGTCGGTTTGCTCCTTTTCATGAGCGATCACATCCGGAAAAGCCTCGCTAAGGCGCGGATGAAGTTTCGCGAACCCGGGCGCGGCGGAATCAGAGAGCACAAGCGTGTTGACGTGTTCCGGGTGTGCGGCGGCGTAGGCCGAGACGAGCAGGCCACCGTAGGAATCGCCCACAAGATCTACCTTTTCGACGTGCAGGGAAGCGCGCACGGCTTCGAGGTCGGCGACCTGAGCGTCCATGGACTGGGAGGCGCCCGCACGCAGGTGCTGCGAAGCGCCGGTGCCGCGCTGGTCGTAGAAAGTGACCGCGCGCGTACGAGCAACACGAGGCCAGAGGTCGTTCTGCAACATATATACGTGCGAAAGACCAGGGCCGCCATTCACGACGATGACCGGAATTTGCCTGCTGGGACCGGCAAAGGTAAAGGTTGCGAGGTCGACGTCCGGCGTATGGACGGAGCCCTGCGTCCCTTGCGGTACCTGCGCTTGCGAGGTTGGGAGGGCGAGGGCAAGGGCAGCTATGGCGAGCAAGGAATGGTGCATGTCCAACACGCTAACATCCCCGCGGCTGCGCTTCGGCAGCTGCCTCTTTCAAGTGGCCATTCCGCCCGGGCGAGGGAGCGATCACCAACGACACAATTCTTAGGTGTTGCATTGCGCACGAGGCTGTCGATCTTCGCGGAGTGGCGCCAGACGCGTCCTCTCCAGGTCGTCGCGTTAGACATGTTGAAGTGATCGACCAGCGTTGCTCTTCGGGGAGGACGTCGCCGTTCAGCTCTCGCAGGCGCTTCTAGACGGCGAAGGCAAACGCGTAGCCGAGCGTTTCAAAGACCGGATGCAGGCCCGGATGGGGCTGAAGATGAAGCACGGGCCGAGTGTATCGGAGCCTATAGACCGAGGAGTTGCAGAACCTCGGCGAGTTGCGGTGGGGTGAGTCCCGGCGAGTTGGTCAGCCAGGCGGAGAGTGTCGTTCCGTGCGGCTTTGGGGTCGTTTCTGCGCCGCGTGCGAGCAGAAGCTGAAGAAAGGGAAGGTGCGCCTTCTGGGCAGCGAGGCTGAGAGCGGTTTCACCGTGCCGGTTGCAGCCGTTGATGTTTGCACCGCGATCCAGAAGCAGTTCCCCTAAGGGGGCGGAGCCTTCTACGGCGGCCAGCATGAGCAGCGACCAGCCGTTCTGGTTCGTGAGGTTGGGGTCGAGGCCGCCTTCAAGCGCGGTGAGGAGGGCGGCTTCGTCACCGCGCTTAATGAGGCTTTGGGAAGCTCTGTAGGAGAGTGCCATTATTCGGCCAGCTGCTGTGGCTTGGTGCCGAAGTCTTCGCCAAAGTAAAAGCGCTCAACCACCATGCAGAAGATGTGCTCGAGGGCGAGGTGCGATTCCTGAATGTTCATGGTTGTGTCGGAGGGGATGATGACGTTGAGATCGGCGAGTGCGGCCATGCTGCCGCCCTTGTTGCCCGTGTAGGCGACCGTGTGGACGCCCATGGTCTTGGCGAGCGTAAGGGCCTTCATGCAGTTTTTCGAGTTACCCGAGGTGGAAATGGCGAGCAGCACGTCACCCTCGTTCGCGAGGGCTTCAACCTGGCGCTCGAAGACGTTGTCGTAGCTGTAGTCGTTGCCGATCGCCGTGAGGATGCTGGTATCCGTGGTGAGCGCCACGGCGCGTAACGCCGGGCGGTCGACGGTGAGGCGGCTAACAAACTCGGCAACGAGGTGTTGCGCATCGGCGGCACTGCCGCCGTTGCCGCAAACCATCAGCTTCTTGCCCGACTTCATAGCTGCGGCGGTGATGCGGCCAGCCTCGACGACGGTGGTGTGGATGGCCTCATCGTTGAAGACGCGGGTCATGGTGTCGAGCGACTGCTGCAGCTGTTTGCGAACTAGATCGGTCATAAGACGAGCGGCTCCGGGCGAGGTTGATTCTGTGCGAGGCGTCTGGGTGCCTTGCAGGTTGAATTCCATGAATACGTTTGCGCGGCTGTAGGCAAGCTTCGGCAACCTGTCCTGCGCGACGTGTTTGAAGCCTGCCGACTCGTAGAGCCTGACGGCATTTTCTAACCTGGTGTTGCTGCCGAGGAAGAGCGAGCTTGCACCCAGCAATTGGGCCTGCTCGAGGGCATGCTGAAGAACGCGCCGACCCAGACCGAATCCGCGCCGTTCCGGGGAAACGGCCATCTTGGAGAGCTCGTACACGCCGTTGCCCATGGGGATCAGGGCGACGCAGCCTACGGTCTGCCGGTCAACCACCGCGAGGTAAATGTGCCCGCCTTGCTGAAGTATGGTTTCCGGATGGCCGAGCTGCTCGTGATCCTTCGCCTCCAGGACGAAATAACGGGAGATCCACTCTTCGTTAAGGGTGCGGAAGGCGGTCGCGTCGTCACCGACCTGCACTTCGTGGAAGCTGAGGCTCGGGATGGTGGGCGGGGCGGACATGCGGATCACGTTCACGTCGATGCTTGCGGAGAGTTTCGTTCAGGCTTGAAGAACCAGACCCCGAGGTGCAAGACCTCAGGAAGGCGAGGGTACGGCTTGGGCGCTGGGCGCGGGCATCGTGAGGGGGTTGCCGGCGGTGAGGCCGGCTAGCATGACCGGCGCGGTACGCGGCAGCGAGAAAGGCTGGTCGAAGTTGAGGCGCTCGAGTTCGACGGCGTAGGGCCGCTTTTGCACCTGGGTATAGATCGCGCCGACGTATTCGCCCATCACGCCGAGGAAGACGAGCATCAGCGACTGCAGAAAGAAGAGACCGATGATCATGGGCGCGACACCGACGTCGAAGGTGTTCCAGAACGCGAGCTTGGCGACCAGGTAGCCGAAAGCCACGACGAAGCTGAGCACGGCACCCCCGAAGCCGGCGAAGGTCGCCAGCCGCAGCGGCACCTTGGAGTGATTGATAATGCCGAGCATGCCAATGTCATACAGCGTGTACCAGTTGTTCTTGGTGACGCCGAACTTGCGGCTGGGTTGGTCGTAGAGCAGCTTGACGGTCGGCAGGCCGATCTCGGCGATCATGCCGCGGAAGTATGGGTACGGATCGTCAAACTGACGAACGAGCTCGACAACTTTGCGATCGTAAAGACCGAAGCCGGTGTAGTTCTGAATCGTCTCGATGGAGCTCAGGCGTTCGGCGGTACGGTAATACTGCTTGCGGGCCCAGAACATGAGGCCGTTTTCCTCGCTGGTGCGCTTGATGCCAAGCACACAGTAAGCACCACGTTCCCACTCTCCGATCATGTCGGCGATCATCTCGGGCGGGTCTTGAAGATCCGCGACGATGCCGAGGATCGCGTCACCGCGGGCCTGCATCAGGGCGTGGATGGGCGAGCGGATATGGCCGAAGTTACGCGCATTGACGATGACTTTGACGTTGGGGTCTTCAGCCGCGATCATCTTCAAGATCGCCACGGTGTTATCGCGCGAGTGGTTATCGATAAAAATGTGCTCGTAGGGGTAGCGAGCGATGCCGGCCATCACGGCGCGCACCTGGTTGTACAGGTTGAGGACGTTGGCTTCCTCGTTGTAGCAGGGCGTGATGATGGAGATGGTCTTCTGGCTCACTGGACACTCACTTACGGCGTACTCCCGTGGACTGGGGCTAAAGCTTTGCCAAGTTTAGCCGATAAGAACGCTAGGAGGTGGTCGCCGCAGGGGCGGTGGGAGTCTTGAAGGTGACCTTCTTGTGGCCGACAAAGCTGTAGATCGTGGAGACGGCGATGACGATGGCTCCGGCGACGTTGCCGGCGATGTTTTTGCCGTGGGCGGCGTGCTCAAGGAGGCGCAGAGGGGCGCCGCTAAGGTGGGACTCCCACGCGGCAAGCCGTATGTGCAGGGCCGCGGCGTGACCGTGTATCTGGTGTTGCAGCAGGCGGGTGAGCGCTCCCAGGGCAATGAGGCCAGGGATCATGCCTGTGCCGTACACGGCGAAGCACTTCAGCCACTCCATCAGGTGATTGCCCTTCGTGCGGAAGACGAAGAGCTTATAGCCGAAGTACGCGACCGTGATGTTGAACGGGGTGGAGATGATCGACGCCAGCGGGGCGGTGAGATAGAGGTAACGCGGTGGAATGGCTTTCAGGAGTGACAGCGTGAGGACAAAGGTGCAGTAGCCGAACAGCGTATTGAAGCCGCCGACCATGAGGTAGCGAAAGAACTGGCCCCCGGGGAAGAGGTTCACCAGCCGCTGCAGGCGCCTCCGCGGGATGAAGGGGTCCTGCGGGATGGGAACTACGGGCAGGTGTGCGGGATGGATCTCATCGGTTTGGGTTTTCGAGGTCATGGGCAGCATGGATGGTAGCGGAGACTATGTCGGCGATGCGGGTGGAACGCAGATCCCCTTCGGGGATGACAACCAGAAAGCGATTGGACCAAGCGGAATCAGAGGACGCTGCGCCCGCCGTCAACAATTAGGTTCTGACCGGTCATGTAGGAACTGGCGTCGGAGCAGAGGAAAAGAACCGCTCCCTGGTACTCATCTTTATGCGCCATGCGGCCCATGGGAATGAGCTGGTGAAGCTTCTGTGTGAATTCTTCCGGCTGACCGGCGAAGACGCCGCCGGGGGAGATCGCATTGACGCGGATGTTGTGCGCGGTCCAGTAGGTCGCCAGGTAGCGCGTGAGCCCGATTAAGGCGGTTTTCACGACGGAGTAGGTGACGGGCTTGACGGGCTGCTGGTCCTCCGGGAGACCTTCCTTGCGGTAGAGGCGCTGATCGGGGGCGATGACGCCGAGATCGGAGGCGACGTTGAGGATCACGCCCGCGTTGCGCTTCACCATCTCCGCGCCGAAGATGCGCGAGCAAAGAAAAGCGCCGGTGAGGCCGACGGCGATGTCCGCATTCCAGACGGCGACAGGGAAGTTTTCCAGCCGGGACCACTGCTTCGGTTCGCCGTGCGGGTCGGCCTCTACCTTGGGGTTATTGGCAGCGTTGTTGATGAGGATATCGACGCGACCGAACCTGGTGAGAATGGCATCGCGAGCCTCCATCAGGGAGTGCTCCGAGGTGATGTCGGCGCTCAGGCCGAGGCATTCGGGGCCATGGGCCGCCTGCAGCTGGTCTGCGCGCAGACTGGGATTGGCAGCGGCAAGGTCGAGCAGAACGACGTGCGCGCCCGCAGCAGCGAGAATGGCACCGTGGTAGTAGCCGAGCAGACCGGCGCCTCCGGTGATGACGGCCACGCGGCCAGTGAGATCGAAGAGAGTGTGCGCGCGGTTCGGTTCGGTGGGGGCCATAGGTCATGGCTAGTATCGCAGGTCAAGGGTGCGTCCGAGGAGCGAAGAGGGGCGAGGCTGTGGACCAGCAGCGGCGAGGCAAGATGAGTGGTCACCGTGGCGGTTTTGAGAAAGAGGGTACCTACCAGGCTTTCAATCTTGGCCAGAGTGTCTGCAGGTTCGGGTGCAGCCCCCGGCAGAGGAAAAGGGTGAACTGCTCATCGGAACGGGCGTATGGACTCGAGACCGTGCCGACCGGGTCCACGCTGCGAAAGTATCGGCGGTCGCCGATGCCATCGCTGCCGAGCACGAGCACGGAGGCTCCTGTGTAGCCACGCGGCCCCCAGAGCCAATAGGTCTCGTTTTTTTCCGATGGCCGGTGGAAGTTCCAGACGGGGTCCGTAGCACAAGCGCGCCTGCGGCCAGAGCGGGCAAGAGCCGAAGGGCGAGGAGGGAGGTGATGAAAACCTCCATGATGCATCGGGTGATGAGTGCGATCAGAGGCGGGTGGTCGACGTACCCCCAAGCGAGATGCCGGGCACAGGCAATGTAGTAAAGCTCATCGCGAAAAATGCCATGGCGATTGGCTGTGAACAGGTGAAGAGATGCCGCCAGCACGGCCAGACTGTAGATCGGCCAGGGAGTTCGGGTTGAAGCGCTTTGCTCGACCATCGTCAGGGGACAGCTTGCCTTGCTCGATACATCGCTTGCGACACCATACGGGTGTCAGCCGATTTCGGTTCCAGAGGTTCTGAGCGGGCCGAGCACACACACCTGGTCAGCGCCAAGAACGCGCACCACCTTTGAGGTAAGGCAAGGCGGGATTTGTGGTGCGATTGCCCCTTTCAAGTGCAGCGGCACCTTTCGGGAAGCACCGCTGCGCCCTAGGCGAGTACTCTGCTGAGAAACAAAGGCGCGGCGGCTATCGTGGGCGGCCGCAATGGAGGAAGGCATGTTGCAAGTATTCGGCTGTTTGTTGGCGTTGATCGTTGTGGTTGCGGCAACGGGACAGCAGCCGAATGCGCCGCCGGTGAACCCGGAGGCCACGCCGGCTGCCCGGGCCCTGCTGCGTTCGCTCGATGCGCTCTCCGGGCACGCCACGATGAGCGGACAGCACAACTTCCCCAACACCGTATCCCGGTACAGCGACCGGGTTTTCGAGCTCACAGAGCGCTATCCGGCGGTCTTTGGGCAGGACTTTGGCTTCTCAGGTGGCGAGGACAAGGACTCGACGCTGGGCCGGCCGGCGATGATCGAAGAGGTCATCCGGCAGTACCGGGCCGGTGCGGTGATTGCGTTGACCTGGCACGCGGTGCGGCCGACAGAAGAAGAGCCGGTGACGTTTCACAGCAGTGTGCAGGGCCACCTGACGGCTTGGGAGTTCGCGCAGGTGACAACGCCCGGGACGGAGCTCTACAGCCGCTGGGCGAGGCAGGTGGATCTGATTGCGGGCTACCTGCGTGAGCTGCAAGATGCAGGGGTTCCCGTGCTCTTCAGGCCGTACCACGAAATGAACGGGAATTGGTTCTGGTGGGGTGGCCGGCCCGGGCCAAAGGGCACTCAGGTGCTTTACCGGCAGATCTTCGACCGCTATGTGCACCGCCATCACCTGAACAACCTGATCTGGGTCTGGAACGTGAACAGCCCGGGTGGCAACGCCGGCGACGTACAGGCGTACTACCCGGGCGACGGCTACGCGGATGTGTTGACGATGGACATCTATGGACCTTTCGAGCAGGCGTACTACGACTCCATGGTGGCGCTTGCCGGGCCGACGCGGCCGATTGCGCTGGCGGAGGTGGGGGCAATGCCGAGTCTCGAGGTGCTCGCGAAGCAGCCGCGGTGGGCCTACTTCATGATGTGGAGTGGCCTGCAGGAGAGCTCCAACAGCATGGAGCAGCTTCAGACGATGTTCCATGCGCCGGGAGTTGTGAATCGAGGCGATGAGCGCCTGGCCAAGCCGCTGCCCAGCCCGAGTTCGGCGCCGCTGCCGGTGACCCCGGGCGCGACCCCGGAAGCGCAGGCTCTTCTGGCGCGTCTGTATCGGGTGAAGGGTGGCACGGCGTTGCAGGGCTTACAGGTGATTGGTGATGCCGCAACTATGCCTGCGCAGACAGCGGACTTCGCGGAGTTCACCCTGGCGGACGAACCGAACACTTCGGAGCGAATGGCCGCGTTCCGCGCGGCGGCGAAGGCAGGGAAGGTGGTGGCGTTGCGGTGGCTGCCGCCCAGCCCGACGGGGGGCGGCAGTGAGCCCCTTACCGACTTCGAATGGGGGCAACTGCGGACACCTGGCACGGCGCTGCAGGCTCGGTGGGTCGCGGAGACCGACGCCGCCGGGGCGTTGCTGAAGACACTGGAGAAAGAGCACATCGCGGTCTTATGGAGCGGGCTGCCGGCGTGCAACGCGCAGGGCTTCTGGTGGAGCGGGCGGCCTGGACCGGAGGGGTGCGCGGAGCTGGTGCGAGAGCAGCAAGAGCGCCTCGTCGAGCAGGATGGCGTGCGCAGCGTGCTGTGGAACTGGGAGCCGGCCACACCCGGGTTTGGCGGCAGCGGCAATGCGGGGTGGGCGGAGTTTTACCCTGGGCCGTTGTACACAGACGTGCTGACGCTGGATGCGGCTACAGTGAGCGGCCGGTTCAATCCATATCGGGCCCTGGAGACGTTTGGAGCCGGCAAGCCGGTTGGTCTACGACTGGACAAAGCCCCGGCAGCCGGGGAAGCGGACGCTGCAGCCTCACGGACAGGAGCAAGCTGGCAGTGGATTGTGACCCCCTGATGCTGCGGCTCTGGTCTCCTGAAACTCTGCGAGGCGCGCATGTCAGGCGCTAGTCACGAGCGACCGCGATGCCGCCGTTGACGGTCTCGAGTTGCAGGGTGACTCCACCGCCGCCGAGGTTCGTTTCTAGGTGGTTGCGAATCGTGCCCTGCACCGTTATGGGGAAGTTAACCGCGATGCCGCCGTTGACCGTGTCGGCGATAAGATGGGCGGAGTAGCCGTCGGGCGCTTTGACATCGATGGCCCCATTTACGGTCTTTGCGGAAAGCCCCTGCCCGTGCCACTGTTTGCCCACGACCGCGACGGAGACGCCGCCATTGACTGTGTGAGCGTGAACGCTTCCGGCCAGATTGCGCAGGGTCAGCGAGCCGTTGGTGGTTTCGGCATCGATGCTGCCGTCGAGATCGGTGAGCTCAATGCCACCATTGTCTGTGCGCAGCTCGGCGGCAAGGTGGCGCGGAACGCGCAGGCTATAGCTGACGCTCCAGTTGTGATTGGTCCAGCCCGACATGCCGGGACCCGTGGCATGGATCTCTCCATGTGTGGCGATTTGCACGCGATGGATAAGCGCCATGGCGTCATCATGACTGGAGCCGTGGGCGGTGACCCGGGCCTCAAGGGCGACATCGCGGCGGTCCTCCCCGACGACCTCGATACCACCGTTCGTACCCTCAACCCGGATCCGGCCATTGTCTAGCGGGATCACCGCGCGCCGCGCTTCGCAAGCCGTCTCGCCGGAGCCGAACCAGCCGCTGTGATGCTCCTGACCGCTGTCTCCGCTGCAGGCCCCCGTGGTGAAAGACTGCGCGTGCGCGTGAGGTGTGAGGAGCAGGGTGGTTGCGACGATGGCGAAGGCAAAAGGGCGCATGCGGATTCCTCGGGTACGGTGATGAGCGGCAATACGCAACGGAGATACGAGCAGTTCCAATTTAATGCAGGCCGAGCGGGAGCTGCGCACCTCTTACAAATATTCGACTACAAAGCGGAGTGGCGCGTGATACCGTGCAGGCGGGTTATGCGTACGCGACAGCTTCTCAGGCTTTGTGCCTTATGGCTACTGTTCCCTTTCTCGCCCGGGCTTCGGGCTGGCTTACGCGCGCAGACGCCGGTGCCCTCACCCGCTGCCACGACACAACCTACGCCCCCACCCCAGATGTCGGCTGCGCCGGCTGATGCTTCACAGTCCGCGCCGGCGGCGCAGAGTTCTGCCAGCGAGACCACCAGTACACGAACGGTGCTGCGCACAACAGTGCGGCGCGTGGTGCTGGACGTGGTGGTGACTGGCCGTAATGGGGAACCGGTAGGAAATCTCACCAAGGAAGATTTCACAGTTACCGAGGACGGGGCCGAGCAGCGCATCTTGTCGTTCGACCCGAACGGGTTTTCGGCGGCGATGGATTACGAGCCACCCAAACTACCGCCGCAACCAGCCAACACCTTCATTAACCTGCCAGCGACGCCGGAGAAGGGTCCGTTGTACGTCCTGCTCTACGACCTGACCAACATGGACAGCACCGACACGCAGGAGTCGCCGGACGACCACCACATCCAATTGATTGCCCGGCAGCAGATGATGAAGTTCATCCAGAGCAAGCCCGAGGGCGCACGCTTCGCGATCTTCGTCCGGACAGACGGCGTTTACCTGGTGCAGGGCTTTACGTCTGACAAGGAGCAGCTGTATCGGGCGCTTGATCCGCACCATCCGCGACCGCACATTCCAATGGTCTTCCTGATGGGAACCAACTTCGGGCGAGGTGACAAGTTCTCTGCGCTGGAGACTCTGCATACCATCGCCACTTTTCTGGATGGTCTTCCCGGACGCAAGAATCTCATCTGGTTTTCGTCAGCGTTTCCGCTTTCGTTCTTTGCCGATGAGAATGACGGCACGAAGTTCAAGGAAGAGACTCGTTCGACGATGGATCTGCTGGCGCACAACCAGATCGCGGTTTATCCCGTGGATGCGCGGGGAGTTTCGGCCTCGGATGCGCGTGGGGCGATCACCGACGGCGTGCGCAATGGCGCGACGTCCAGCTCGGGCGGGGGCGGCGGCGGGGGAACCACCAGCGCCTCCGGGAGCGGGACCGCAGGTGGACGGGTAGGAGTGGGCAGCGATCAGGCAAACTCAGGTAGCCAACTGGTGCTGGGACCGTCGATGATCCAGGGCAGCTACTCGACCCTGGATGAGATCGCCAAGGAGACGGGCGGGCACGCTTTTTACGGCACCAATGACCTGGCCAGCGAACTGGTAGCCGCGACTAACAGCGGCTCCTCCTACTACACGCTGACCTACTCCTCCACGAACAAAGACTACGACGGGCGACTGCGCAACGTGGATGTGCAGCTGAAGAAGAAGGGGCCGGAGCTGGCCTTCCGTCACTTCTACTACGCCACGGAGTCGGGGCAGCCGGGCGGCATGGTCACGGAAACCGCTGCGGCGGCGCCAAGACCAGCCGCCTCCGAGCGTAAGGTCGGCGACACACTTTCAGCGAACATGCAGGAGGGTGCACCCATGGCCCATCAGCTGGTGTTCGTCCTTCAGGCGAAGGCGGAAGGCACGCCGGAACAGGGCACACCGGAGCAGATGGCTGAGCTGGCGACGGAGCCGGCGTACTTCAAGGTGCGGCACCACAACCGCACGGTCGCGACGGTGCCGCCGATCGCCTTACAGAAACATCTCTTCACGTTTGAAATTCCAACACGGCAGTTTAAGGGGGAGTCCACTCTCAGCCTCGAACTCGCGGCGGCGGTTTACAACGCGGAGGGACAGATGATGAACGCGGTCGTTCGGATCGCGCGGAAGGATCTCGCGGAGAAGACGACGGAGACGGATGCGCCGCGATTTTTCCGTGTGGAGCAGGAGCTGGAGGTGCCCCTGGGCGCCACCACGGTGCGCTTTGCAGTGCGGGACACGGCCAACGATCGCACCGGCGCCATGGAGGAAAGCCTGCCGCTGGCACCCCCGGCGAATACAGCCTCGATGCAGCGCTGACCAAGGGCACATCTGGGCGCTCAGACGAAGCGGGTCTGACCGCCATCCATGATGTAACAGCCACCGGTGGCGAAAGCGGCCCGCGGGGAACAGAGATAGGCCACGAGGGAGGCAATCTCCTCGGGAGAGCCGAAGCGCCCGAGCGGAACCTCGGTCTTCAGCATGGATTCGACAGCGTCGCGACGACTGGCGAGGTGCCGCTCCCAGCTGCCGCCAGGGAAGAAGATGTTGCCGGGTGCGATCGTGTTGACGCGGATCCCCTGCGGCCCTAGCTGACGAGCGAGATTCTTGGCGTAGTTGTTAAGCGCGGCCTTCGCAGCGGAGTAGGGGAGCGGCGCAGGGGTGGCCTCAACGGCCACAATCGACGAGATGTAAAGGATAGAACTCGTCGGGCGCGCGGCGGGCGCTTTGTCCGTCGGCTGTCCCAGCAGAATTTCTGCGTTCTTCAGCAGGTACGGCAGGGCCGCTTGCGTAAGACGGGTGCTGGCAAAGAAGTTCAGCTCAAACAGCCGCTGCCACTCCTCGGTCGGTTGATCCCAACCCGGTTTACCGGAGCCGGTACCAAGATTTGCAATGAGATGGTCGAGACGGCCAAAGTGCGCCAATGTGCGTTCAAGGGCACGGGCAATCGTGTCGGGGTGGGTGAAGTCACCACGGACGGCAAGGATGCGGTCCTGGTTTTCTGGCGTGCTGAGCTCCACCTGCGTGGCGCGGAGTGAGGCCTCATCGCGGCCAGTGAGAACAACGCGTGCGCCTTCCTCCAGAAGCGTAGCGGCGATGGCACGGCCGATGCCTCGAGAGCTGCCGGCCACAAAGGCGACCTGGTTTTCCAGTTGAAGGTCCATCGAGGTCAGTTTACGTTGGCTTGAGGAAGTCTTCGTTCCACCTCACTGCATACGCACCTTCTGGACAGTCGCAGCAACTTACCCTTGCGCAATTGGAGTTCCTGGCGACCATAGAGCTTCGCGCATCTGAGGGTTCAGAGCAAGGCTACACGGCCGATTGCTGCGGCCACAGGAGGTTCGAAGTGAAGGCAGCCTGGTACGAAAAGCAGGGTCCCGCGCGGGCGGTACTCACGTTGGGCGACATGCCCGATCCCATGCCGGGACCGGGCGAGGTACGGATTCGCATCGCCGCATCCGGCATCAACCCCGGCGATGTGAAGAAGCGTGAGGACATCTTCGGGCTCGGGATGTCGTACCCACGCGTGATCCCACACAGTGATGGTGCGGGAACGGTGGATCAAGTGGGCGAAGGTGTCCCTGCGGATTGGCTCGGCAAGCGCGTGTGGTGCTTCGGCGCACAGTCGTATCGACCGTTTGGCACCGCCGCCGAGTTTACTGTTGTGCCGGTCGTCCAAGTGGCGCTACTGCCTGAGAGCGTAAGTCCCGAGCAGGGTGCCTGCCTGGGCATCCCGGGCATCACCGCTCACCGAGCAGTGCATGTTGCCGGTCCTGTGAGCGGCCGCGTTGTGCTGGTGCAGGGCGCCGCCGGTGCGGTGGGACTTTGCGCGGTGCAGCTGGCGCATGCAGCAGGCGCACGGGTGATTGGTACGGTTCGCGACCCGGCCGACAAGGAGGTTGCGCAGCGCGCGGGCGCACAGACAGTGCTGCTGAGTGACGCAGATCTTTCCGCTCGGGTGAAAGCCATTGCTCCTGAGGGGGTCGACCACATCGTGGAGGTGGCCTTTGCGGCCAACATCGAGCGCGACATTGAACTTCTGCGTCCAGGCGGGTCGCTTGCGACCTATGCGACCAACGACCCAGCCCCAAAGATCCCCTATTGGCCGATGGTGTTCAAGAATATCCGGCTCTTCTTTCTGGGCAGTGATGACTTCCCAGTCACGGCTAAGCAGGAGGCCGCACGTGACCTCAATGCGGCACTCCAAGCGGGATGGGAGGGCTTCGTTATAAGCGAGCGGCTACCGCTCGCGGAGATCGCCCGGGCACACGAATTTGTCGAGCACCCAGAGCGGCCAGGACGAGTCGTGGTCACACTCTGAGTGCCGGGGCTAGTTGATCCGCAACTCCACGCGGCGTCGCGCGACTTGCGAGGCGCGGGCTTAAGCAGTAAGGCGGCGGAACGAGCGGACGGCGAGGGCGACTGCTGCGGCGTCGCCGGTGATGGCAACCGGTAGGTCGTTCAGTCCCGCACCTTGCGTCAGGCCCTCCCGCAGGTAGAAGCCGCCGTAGGTTCCCGCTGCGGCGCCCAGGGCACCCAGGGCGATGCCGCCGACCAAAGGACGCTTAAAGGCCGTCGCAACGATGGCTCCGACGAGCCCGCCCAGCGTGAGTCGGCCGGTGAGCCCAAGGGGCGAGGTGCGATCAGGGGTGTTGGGCAGCTTGTCGCCAATGTACTCGCCCACAGCTGCGGCGGTGAGTACGCCGACGGCGGCCGGGTGCGCCAGCCAGGAGGCCCAGGTGCCCTCGACAGGAAGCTTCCCCGAACGCGCAAACCAAGCGGCCACGGCGAGCGGTGTGAAGGAGCGGAGGCCCGTGCTGACTCCGAGCAGAGGGGTAGTGATGTGGGCGATCTTGGCTGCTGACGACATGAAGGACTCCGGGTAGGCAATTGTGCCTTACTCGGAGTTAGATGCGCCTGTGGAACTCACGCCAGCGCCTCGAATGGGGCTGAAACTGCGCGCAGTGGAAAGCCTAGACCGCTGTCCAACCACCGTCGACGTTGAGGTTCTGCCCGGTGACGTAGGTACTCGCATCGGAGGCCAGGAAGAGCAGCGCACCGCAAAGCTCCAGCGGACGTCCGATGCGGTTGAGGACGGTGTAGCCCTTCAGCCTGGTCACAAAGGGCGAGTCCTCCTGTACCGCGTTCTGGCCGGTGCCAATATCTTCGGTGTTCGAGAACGGACCGGGGGAGATGCAGTTGGCGCGCACGCCGGAGGTGCCCCAGAAGCTCGCGGTGTAGCGGGTGAAGGCGGCGAGTGCGGCCTTGGATGCGCTGTAGCCCGGGGGGTTCAGCGAGGCAGTTCCTTCGTACAGCTGCGGTCGGGGCGCGACGCTGGCGTACATCGTTGCGATGTTGATGATGCTGCCGCGGCGCTGTTCCTTCATGCGGATACCAAGGCGCTGCGTGGTCTGCACAGCCCAGTAGACGCCGCCCTGCAGGTTGCGCTGCCACTGGTCGAAGGTGGAGTTTTCGAGCGAGCCCTCAGGGATGTTGAAGCCGGTGGCGGCGCCGAGCTCGTGGGCGTTGTTGACGAGGATGTCGATGGACTTTTCTGCGGCGCCGATTGTGTCGCAAAGATCATTGAGGGCGGCGACGTCGTACATGTCGATCTGGTGGATGGCGATCTTGTCTTCGCCGAATTGGTTCGCCCAGGTCTTGGCTTCGGACTGCAGGCGGTCGCTGCGGCCGAGGGCGATGACACGCGCTCCGTTTGCCAGCAAGGCAAGGGCGAAGGTGCGGCCGAGGAAGCCGGAGGCTCCGGTGAGCACGGCGGTTTTGCCTTCGAGCGAAAAGAGTTGGCTGCGTTGCAGGTCTTGGGCGGTAATAGGCATGGGTGCTCCGAAAGCGAAGGTGCGCTGCGAGCGAAGTACAGGGGTTATCTACTGCGCGCTGCGGTCGAGGTGGCAGGAAAGGTCTTATCTGAAGGGTGTGAAGGCTACCAGTACCGCTTCACAAACTCGAGCTGGCCGCGTAGAAAACCGACCTCGTCGCCGGGGGCACCGCGGGCTACCTGCAGCGTGACGCCGTCGTTGTAGCCGATGCTTTGGATGGCTTGGAAAACATTGTCGAAATCCGCTGAGCCGGTGCCGACGGGACGGGTTTCGATGCCGCCTTCGGGCTTGCGATAGCGGTCCTTGATGTGCACGGAGCCGATGCGTTCCCCATAGGCGGCGAACTCTTCCGTGGCAACGTAGCCCAGGCCCGAACTGTTGCCGGAGTCCCAGTTCACTTTGAGGAACGGGTGATCAAGGCGGGCGAGAAAGGCTCTGAAGTCGGCGGGATTGAAGTCGGCTTCGAGGTGTAGTTCGACGTTGTGCTGTTCCGCTACAGGCAACGCGTGTTTGAGGATGTCGAGCACCTGAAGCTTCTCTTCCTCAGTGGTGATCTTCGCGTTGTCGACGAAGGGCAGCACCATGCGGCAAGCGCCGATGCGCGCGGCCAGCGGGATCATCGCATGGAGGTGCTGTTCGCGGTGCTGCTGCTCCCCCGAGCTGCAACGGATAAGCGGATGCTCCATGAACCAGTCGCCGCAGAGGGCGGGGGTGCTTATGCCATGCTCGGCCTTGAGCGCGTCGAACTCGCGCATGCCCTCCGGAGTGAAGATGGGATTGGCGCCGGGCTCGGCATCGCTTTGCCAACCGTCGAAGTCGTCGTGGATCCACTCAAGATAGCTGAAGCCGACGGCCTTGGCTTTGGCGAACTCATCGCGCCAGCCCCGGCGAGGGAAGGATTGAAAGCGGCCATCTTCGGGAGGCGAGAGGCGACCTTGCATAACGCCGTAGGTGTGCATGGGACTCCAGGTGCTTCAGTGCAACCAAGGTTGCAGGTCAAGGTGGATTTGGATTGGTCGAGGGTGGGGCTTGAGTCGAGAGGAGGACCTGTCCTTATCCCCGGAAGGTGAGACGCTCCTTGAGATTGAGAAACGGCGACTCATAGAAGCGGAAGCTGACCCAAGCGAGCAGCATCGTGATGACGAAGGCCAGCAGAGCCGTTGCCCTGGTGCTGGGGTGATACGCCCTTCCGACCAAGTTGGCATAGAAGAGGTGCGGGATGTCGTGAAAGACGTACGCGCCGTAGCTGAGTCTGCCCAGCCACCGCAAGGGACGTAGTCCGAAGACGGATGCCGACCAACTACCCGGCTGAATCACGTTCAAGACGAGGAGGCCGGTGAGCAGATTGATGCAGGTGAGACCCAGGGTGAGCGTGTGGCGCGGATAGGGGTAGTTGATCCACATGTGTCGTCTGGGCGCGAGCAGGAATGCCCAGATGAAAGCGGCAACCAGCGCCGGGGGCAGCAGCCATGCTGACCACTGCAGCAGGAGTTCACGGTGCCTCCCTCGAAGCGCAAGCGCAAGGAAGCCGCCCAGGAGGAGCGAGTCGAGCTGAAAGAGGAAGAAGTGGGCCAAGACATCCTGGTCCAGCAACCAGGTGGGCAAGTAAAGGAGTCCCCACAGTCGCGCAAGGACGCAAACGGGAACAGAAAGGCCGCAAATCCACAGAAGCCGCTTACGATCCCTCACAACAAAGACGAGGAACGGCCACAGCAGGTAAAACTGCTCCTCGACACAGAGTGTCCAGAAATGCCCAAGATACAGGTGTACGGCATGATGCTGCCACGAGCCGACGAGCTGAAAGTTTGCCAGTAGTTGGCGGGACGAGCCCGGGCTCAGGTAGCGGACACTGACCAGGTTGCCAAGATAAGCGGGCCAGAGCAGCCAATGCCAATTGATTTGCCAGTGAAACACCGGCCATAGCAGCAGCAGGATGAGCATGGTCCCGTAATACAGCGGGAATATGCGCAATGTGCGACGTAGATAGAAGTTCCGTACGCGGTAGCGATCATCGCGTGTGTCGAAGAGAATGCCTGTAATCAGGAAGCCGGACAGGACGAAAAACACCTCCACCCCTGACCAGCCCCAGGGAAGCTTCAGGTAGTGGTAAAGGAACACCAAAAGAAAGGCGAACGCGCGCACACCATCCAGTGCGGGGAAGAAGGCGCGGTTTTCCGGTCGGGTGTGGGAGGTGTTCGCCGTAACTGGTAAGACCTGGTCGGTCAGTCTAAGACTCCTTCGCTAAGCCCTGGATTTTGGGCTCGCGCCTACTCGGGCAGCGGCTTCACGATCATGTTGGCGAGGAACTCTTCGCGGGGCAGGAAGGGGAAGAGGTCTTCAAGCGGCTTTGAAACGAAGCTGCCATCAGGCTTCTGGTACGACTGGAGGCGTGGCGCGCGAACCTCATCAGGCAGCACATTGACGTCGCAGAGGACGGGGCCGGGCATGTCGAGGACCTTGCGAACTTCGTTGCGGAGGTCGGTCTGGTCTTTGATCACGTGGGTCGAAAGCTTGAAGGCCTGGCCCACGGCCGAGAGGTTCGGAATGGTGAGGCCGGTGTTGCGGTCGGCCCCGATGGTGGCCTGCTTAAAGTAGGCCGTCTGCGAGGCACGGATGGAGCTGTACCCATCATTGTTCAGCACGAAGAACTTGATCGGCAGCTGCAGGCGGCTGATGGTTTCGAGTTCCTGGATGTTGAACATGAAGCCACCATCGCCATCGACGGCGATAACCTCACGGCCGGGGTTTGCGATGGAGACCGCAATCGCCATGGGGATGGCGTAGCCCATGGAACCGAGGCCGGCGGTGTGGTACAGCCGCTGCGAATGCAGCGTGGGGCAGGCGAGCAGGTAAATTTCGATGCCGGAGCCACTGTTGCCGACGACGAGTCGGTCTTCCGCCTTCACCTCGGTGCCGAGGACCTCCGAGAGGTTGAAGATGGACACCAGACCTTCGGGCTTGCGATGCTCGTCGGTGACGACGGGGTAGCGGGTCTTCCAGTCGGCGCAGCGAGCCAGCCACGCGTCCTGCTTATTGTTCTCCCGGCTACGCGGCTTGAGCTGGTCCTTGTGCTTCAGCAGCTCCGTGAGAAAGGCCTTCGCGTCTGCGCAGACGGGTTGCTGCAAGTAGGGGTGCAGCTTGCCGAGCTCGGCAGCGTCGATGTCGACGGCGATCTTGTGGGCTTCGCGGGCGAGGTTGTGTGGAGCGTAGCCGGTGATCGCAAAGTCGAGACGAACGCCGACCGCGAGCAGGAAATCGCAGTTTTGCAGAGCGAAGTTGGCGCCACGGGCTGCGACGGAGCCGGGACGACCGACGTAGGTGGGGTCGTCCGAGGGCACGAGATCCGCGGCGCACCAGGTGGCGACAGTAGGCACACCCAGCAGTTTGCGAAGCTCCTCGAATTCGGCTTCGGCGCGGGCCAGACGAATGCCGTTGCCAGCGAACAGCAGCGGGCGCTCGCAGACGTTGAAGGCCTCAATGGCTTTCTGCACCTCATACGGCACGTTCGAGGTACCGGTGATGCTGGCATCGTTCGCGAACTCGGTAGGATCGAAGCGGCGCAGCTGAGTTTCATCGATGGGCGATGCCTGCACGTCAAGCGGGACGTCGATCCACACGGGGCCGGGGCGGCCGTTCATGGCGAGGTAAACGGCTTTCTCGAGGTGATAGCGAATGTCGTTGGGTTCGAGGATCGTAACGGCGTATTTCGTAATGGGGCCGACGATGGCGCAGATGTCGACCTCCTGTACTCCAAGTTGGCGCATGCCGAGCGGTTTGCCGGTGGCAGCGTCGAACATGCGGTCGGGACGCTTTACCTGGCCGGAGACGTAGAGGACCGGTGTGGAGTCGAGCCAGGCGCCCGCCACGCCAGTCACGGCGTTTGTCCCGCCCGGGCCGGTGGTGACCATGCAGAAACCCAGACCGTTGGTGGCCTTCGCGTAGCCCTCGGCGCAGATGGCGGAGGCCTGCTCATGCGAGTTGCAGATCGGGGTGATCCGGGTTTCCGAAGCCAGTGACTGATTCAGGTGCATGGCGCCACCACCGGTGACGAGGAAGCAATCAGTGATGCCGAGATCGGCGATGAACTTCAGGATGTAATCGGAAAGCTTGATCATCGGTTCCTATGGTACGGGTTGGGGCGGGGCCGGGTAGTGATCTTGGGGGCAACTGCGGCGCGAAATGTAAAGGGATCCAGAGGTTCGCGCGTGCTTCGCTTCAGTCAACATGAAAGTGCCTTGGCTCAGTGCTCCGGTCGATGAGGGCAGCCCTGGGCTTAGCGCTCCGGTACAGATCACGACCTCCTGGCTGATTTCGTCAAAAGGTCACTTTGTGCCTTTGCGCGCATGAGGTGATGGAACCGCCGGTTCGATGGAGAGCAGGGCGACTTACTCCGGCGGGCGCATGAGGAAAACGTCCCGGCCGCGTAAGTTACGTGCCTTCAATAAGGCATCGGCGAATTCACGGACAGCACCAAGGCCACCTGGCTGCATGCTGACGAAGCCGTGCTCCAGTACGTGTTCACGAACGTCGTTCGCGGCGTTCGCGGGGCAGGCGCATAGGCCGACGATTTCCATCGCGAAAAGGTCGTTCACATCGTCGCCGAAGAAGCAGGTGTGCTCGAGCGGGACGGCAAATTTTGTGGCGAACTCGCGTACCGCGCTGGCTTTGTCTCGTGTGCCCTTCACGACATGGTGCAGGTGCATCTTGGCGGCGTAGCGATCGACGAGGGGAGAAGGCTCACCGGAGATCAGGGCAAGCTTGATTCCAAGGCGTCGCAAAAGAGAAACACCCATGATGTCGGCAAAGCTGAAGCGCTTGGTCTCGTCAACTGTGCCGGTAGACCAGAAAAGCGTGCCGTCGGTGAGCACACCGTCGACATCAAAGGCGATGGCCTGCAGGGTCTGCAGGCCATGGTTGAGTGCTGAAGGGGAAAGAGGCATGGGCTAGACGGCAGCTCCAACGCGGCGCAGCTTCTTCATCACCGGAATTTCTTCCTCGTAGACGCGCTTGACGCCATCGCCCATCGACTGCTCGCAAAGGCGGATGTCCCGCACGAGACGGCTGATGCCGTTGGGCTCGAGCGAGGCAGCCTGGTCGGAGCCCCACATGGCGCGATCCATGGTGATGTGACGCTCCACACAGCAGGCGCCGAGGACGGCGGCAGCTACGGTGGTCGGGATCCCAGTCTCGTGGCCGGAGTAGCCGACGGGCAGGTTGTACCGCTCGATCATGGCGGGAATGGCGCGTAGATTCAGCTGATCGTACTTGGCCGGGTAGGTCGAGGTCGTGTGCATCAGGATAAGGTTCTCTTTGCCGAGAACTTCAACAGCGTGGTCGATCTCGTCGTAGGTGCTCATGCCCGTTGAGGCAATGACGGGCTTGCCCGTAGCGCGCACGTGTTTGAGCAGATTGTCATCGGTCAGGGAAGCCGAGGCGATCTTGTAGACTGGAGGATTGAACTGTTCGACAAAGTCGACGGACTTCTCGTCCCATGGCGAGACGAACCAGTCAATCTTTACCTGCTTACAGAAGCTCGCGATCTCCGCATAGTCTTCCTGGCCGAACTCCAGGCCACGCTTCAAGTCGCCGTTGGTATCACCGAACGGATTGGGGCGCAGCTGATCGAGCTCCTTGGCCGTGTACACGATGTCCACGGTCCGCTTTTGGAACTTCACCGCGTCGCAACCCGCAGCCACCGCCACAGAGATAAGCCGCTTGGCCAGGTCGATGTCGCCATTGTGATTGATACCGATCTCGGCGATGACGTAGCAGGGCTGCCCGGGTCCGAGTTGCTTGTTCGCGATCTTGACGGTGCTCATGATTGCTCCAGATTGAGATGCGCTTGAGTACTTCGGTTTACACTCGAGCGCCAAACCATTCTGTCAGACTCAGGGGCTTGTGGTCTACCGGACTGCCGGGAAAGGGAGCCAGGGTGTTCAATGCCTCTCTGGTGCACTTGAACCGACAAAGAAAAAGGGCCGGCCAGAAGATCTGGCCAGCCCCTTTTCGCTTACGTTTCGGTTAGCTGCGGTGATGGTGGTGGTGACGCTTCCCATGGTGTGCGGGGGCGTTGCGGGGCTGAGCCTTGACTGCCGACTCATCCACTGCGGTATCGGCCGACATGTCAGGGGTAGCCGCACCGGTCGGGATCAGCGTATTGCTGTCCGACTTGTCAGTACCCGCGTTGCTCGTGAAGACCAGGATGCGGGAAGCATCGATGCCCTTCTCGCCAACCAGGTATGCCTTCTCATTCACAGCGCGTTCTGCGGCGCGACGGGAAGCCATTCTCTCGTTGGGAGCGGCGCTACCGACCACACCGAGCTTGGCACCAGGATCGCGCTGCAGGGCGAGGGAGATATCGTCGAGGCAGGCCTTTGCTTCATTATCCACACGAGCCGGACGCTTCACGTCGCGGTTGAAGGAGATTGTGCAAAGGCTCTGGGTGGCGGGGGCAGGCGGCGCGGGCGGAGCAGCGACGGTGACGGTTGTCGTCGTCGAAGCAGTTTGACCCTTGTCGTCAACCACGTTACAGGTGACGGTTACGGAACCCGGAGCAACACCGGTCGTATCCAGCGTTGCGGTAGCGGTGGCACCACTGATCGTACCGGCCGTCGACGAGTAGCTATACGTCAGAGGGCGGTTTTGGGGGCTTACACCGTTCGAGGTGATCGTGGCCGACTGTCCGGGGGAAACGGAGTCCGGGTTAGCCGAGCAGGTAATGGTGGGCGGCTGAACCTGGGTGATCGTCAGCGGCACCGCGCAGTCAGCGAACTGACCAGGCTTGCTGCCCTGCATCACATGACCCTTCACGGTGTAGCTACCAGGGTTCAGGCTCTTGGTGTCAACGGCCGCTACATTGGACGTGCTACCGATCGGACCCGCGTCTGAAGTCCAGCTGTACGTCACTGGCTTTTTCGGGTTCAACATGCCGGCGGTGCCAGTAATTTCAACGGGGTCACCCGGGTAGATGGTCGCACCCGCAGCTGGCGTTGTGATCAAGCAGGCAAACGTGATGGGCGGGGGCGGGATGATGTGACCGACATGGAAGAGAATACCGGTCGAAAGCTCCGCGGCTCCCATGTTGGTACGTCCACCAAGAACTCCACCCGTTGGGATGACGCCGTTGCCCGGACCGAAGTCAGCGTGGATATACCGATAGTCGGCCTCGAAGATACGCAGGCCAAAAGCATGGTTGAAGAAGGGCAGGTCGTAATCCATGCCGCCGCCAGCCGTGATGCCTACGCCCCAGGTGTACGGTTCATGCTCGAGCGTAGCCGGTGCTTCACTGTTGGGACCGCCGATGCGTACGCCGCCGACCAGGCCATGTGCGAAGAGCGTGAAATTCTGCAGTGGTGCGCGGAAGATGGGACCCGCGGAGCCGGAATACAAACCATCGTTGTTGCCATCCGGGTTGGCGAAGCCTTCGATCTCGGCGCCGACATACTTGTTGAAGTAGTACGCTCCGCTGATTACCGCACCCTCATCAACAGAGGAGTATGCGATGCCATACGGATTAACGGAGCCGTGGGCACCGAAGTACGAATAACCCGCGAAGATATCCATGCGGGAGGGATTGGGTCCGTTGTAGGCTGCGGCGGTGCTGGGGGCGGTCGGCGCAGGGGTGCTTGGTGCGGGCGGCGCACTTGTGCTTGAGTCCTGCGCATACAGGCTCGCAGAGCCTAAGCTGACCGCACATGCAGCCAGCAAAAACCGGCTGAATTTGCGAAACGGGCGATGAGACATTCGACAATCCTCCACTGAGTGAGTCCTAAACCTGTGACACGAGCTCTTTGTAACGGCTCGCTGAAACTGTGCAATTGAAAAGCTTATGCAGTTTAACGTACACGGTGCGCCAGCGCAGCACCGTAAATTGCGGCAATCACGCGTTCTTAGTTCAACCCGCGCGACGAGCCACGGCAAGCATTAAGTCTTGGTTCGAACCTCCCGAGTTATCACGCACCTGCAAATGCCTAAAAGTAAACCTGATTCTTAGGCAAGATTGAGAGCCTGCCGCACCGAACCATGGCTTCCCTGGATCTTCTCTTGCAGCAAAGTAATGGCATACATCAGCTGTTCCGGTCGGGGCGGGCAACCTGGAACATACACGTCCACTGGAATAATCTGGTTCACTCCCTGCAACAGGGCGTAGTTATTAAAGACGCCGCCAGAGGTCGCGCAGGCACCCATCGAGATCACCCATTTGGGTTCGGGCATCTGCTCGTAGAGACGGCGAATCACGGGCGCCATCTTTTGCGAGACCCGGCCCGCAACAATCATCAGATCGCTTTGTCGTGGGGAGGGACGAAACACCTCCGCGCCAAAGCGGGCGATGTCATATCGGGAACCGCCCATCGACATCATCTCGATGGCGCAGCAGGCCAGGCCAAAGGTCATGGGCCATATGGAGTTCTTGCGTACCCAGTTCACTGCCGCATCAAGCGAGGCGAGTACTACCCCCTCAGGTTGACCCTCACCCCAATTTACTTCATCGACTTTGTCCCGGTTCTTGCCAAAGCTGTCCAGGGTGCCAAAGATGTAGCGATCAGAGTGCTGCGGCCCGGTGGCGGGTCGGCCGTTGGTGCTCGTCTGCTTGTAATCGTCACTCATGTTGGTCAGTATAGGGCCGTAAAGGTCTGGCGCTGGTGCATTTGCAGATAGCCAGAGGGGAACAACAATGCGATGCCCCGACCAGACTGGGGGTTGGTCGCTGGATGGAGTTTCAAGGGGGGTTGTGCGGATTACGCCGTAGCTTTTCCAAATCGGGTCAGGAAGCTCCACGACATGCCTAAACTGCCGACACGACGGGAACTGCGGTAAGCGGGCCGGCGTTGGCGGTTATTGCAGCAATGAGTTGCTCGCGTAACGTGAGCGTGTCGGCCTCCGTGAGCCGTTCCCCTGCATACCGCACGTAGAAAACGTCGATGGCCACGTCGCCTTCCGTGTCAATCAGTGCGATCTCTACACTGCACCCGAACTCGTTGAGCGCAGTGGCCGCCGCCCGCAGTAGACCAGGAACATCTGCCGTGACGATCTGCACAAGTGTACTGAGGGACGATGCGGTGTTGTCGAAATCCACACGTGTCTCGATGAGGCGTCGTGGCATCGTGCGCGGAGCACGACGGCTCTGCCGAAGCCGGGGTGCAGTGGGTCCCGCACCGGCAACGCTTTCCAGCTCGGCGAGGAAACGGGGGCGCTCCTCCGGATTCAGCTCGAGGGTGCGGTACGGGTCCGTGAACCGGAAGGTGTCGACGACGGTCCCGCGGCTGTTGGAGAAAGCCTCGGCGGTAACGATGTTGAGGCCCCAAGCAGAGAGCGTAGCGGCGAGATCGGCAAAGAGCTGCGGCCGGTCCGGGCCGATCACGGTGGCCTCTCCCATGGAGCCGTGCTCACGCAGCAGCACGCGGTGGCCGGCACCGGCCAGGGCAGCCGCCAAGTCAGCACGCACCGTCTCCGGAGAGCGGGTGCGCAGATAGCGCTCCGGGAAACCCTCGAGGAACTGCGCGAGCGCTTCACGATCGGGCACCGTGTCCCGGAGCGCGCGCATGATCAGCGCCGCCGCATGCCCGGCTGCGAGATCTCCGCGCTGGCCACCGACGTGCACCCGCTCCTCGTCAACGCTGCGGTCCAGCTGGTTGGCCGTTGCCATGGAGAGCCGCCACAGGTTCTCCGCCTTCCAGGGTGTGAGCGCATCGGGATGCACGGCCGAAATGTCAGCATAGGTGAAGAGGGTGAGCATGCGCAGCAGGTCATGGCCACCCACCTTCTCAGCGAATACACGAACACTTTCCCCGTCGAAGATGTCGCGCCGTAACGCCGCAGACATCTCCAAGTGGCAATCGATAAGGCGAATCACGAGCCCGCTCTCATAAGGACCGAGCTCGAGGCGGGTACAGACCTTGCCCGCCAACTCTGCGCTGGCCGCTGCATGGCTGCTGGTGGTACGGCCTTTGCCGGTGTCGTGAAGCAGCGCAGCGAGGTAGAGAAGCTCGGGGAAGGGCAGCTCGCGCAGCATGCTGCGAAACCGAAGCCGCCACTCCGGGGACTGCGGCGGAGGCTCGAGTGCCAGCGCGTGCAGCACATCCAGCAGCACAAAGGTGTGCTCGTCGACCGTGTAGCGATGGTATGCATCGCGAATCACGAGCGCGTCGATGCCGTGGAACTCCGGGAGGATCAACTCCAGCACACCGAGGGCATGCATCTCGCGCAGGGCAGCGGCCGCGTGCGGCGCCACCAGCACCGCGCGCAGGCGCGCCCAGAGCCGGGGGCCATCCTCAAGGCTTGCCGAAAGGGCGGGAATCGCAGCGGCGATACGTTCCTCCGAGCCCGGCCCCAACGCGATGCCGGTCTCGGCCATCAAGCCGAAGGCGCCGAGCACAATCTCGGGATCATGCGCAGGGTCGAAGGCCGTGTCCCGAGCCTGATCCGCACCGGAGTTCAGGCCATCTTCGGTGGCCGTGCTGGGCAGCTTCAGGTGCAGCACACCCTCTTTGGCGAAGAGCCCGGAGCGGGGTGGAGCTTTCACCCGCAGCAGGGTACGCGAGGGCTTGGGTTGCACGCCACTGCGCTCGAGAGACCGCGCGAGTGTGCGCTCCACAGCCCGCGCATGGCGAAAGTAGGCGCGCATCCAGTACGCCGCGTCGGGCAAAGGCCGATCCGCCGAAGGCAGCCACCCTAGGCCGATTCCCTTCAATGCCGCCTCATGCTGGGCGTGCCAGTCGAGCGTGTTGTCGTCCCGTCCGTGTCGCAGGTGCAGAAAAACCCGGGTCGCCGTGAGGAACGCGAGCGCCTCGCGAAACGCAGCGTCTTCCTCCGCAGGGTAGGCGGACCCACCCAGCTGCGCCAGCCAGGCGCAGACGTGTACATCACGCAAGCCGCCAGGAGCGTCCTTTATGTTGGGTTCGAGATGAAAAAGCGTGTCGCCGAAACGGGCGTGGCGCGCGCGGGTAAGCTCCGCGGCGGCGGTGGCGAGGGCGCGCCCGTCGCGCTCCGACCGCTTTTCCACCAGCCGCGCGTGCACGGCTTTCGCGGTAGCCTCCGCTCCGGCGAGGAGACGCAAATCCAGCAGGGCGAGACTGCCCTCAGGATCGCTCGCTTTGTAGCGCTCCAGGTCGCCCAGGGCGCGGGTGGTGGGTGCCACCTTCAAT
The DNA here is from genome assembly GCA_964242225.1 of uncultured Acidobacteriaceae bacterium. Lineage (GTDB taxonomy): Bacteria > Acidobacteriota > Terriglobia > Terriglobales > Acidobacteriaceae > Granulicella. The sequence goes on along the minus strand of CAXTAE010000004.1, from coordinate 75,304 downwards.
CCGCAGTCCCAAAGCGCCTGCGTCAGGCGCCGGATGCCATCCTTGGCACGTTCAGTCGCGGCGGTCTTGTCCGCGCAGAACAGCAGATCGACATCGGAGAAGGGGAAGAGCTGTCCACGACCGAAGCCGCCGATGGCAAAGACGCAGACGCTGTCGCCCAGCGCACGGGCACTCGCTTCGGCAGCCCACAGCGTACGCAGCAGATCGTCCACAGCGTCGGCACGGGTTTGGCAGGCAGCCTGGCCGTCGCCGTCAGCCTCGAAGCGGACGCGCATCGCTGCCATCCGCTCCTCGTAGGAGGCGCGGGGGTGATCGACGCTTTGAGCACCGCCGCCGGCTGTGGGCATAGGGGAGGTTACAGAGCGATCTCGCCGCGCTCGTCATTGCGAATGCGGATGGCCTCGTCTACGCGCGAGATGAAAATCTTGCCGTCGCCAATGCGTCCCGTTCGCGCAGCGCCGATGATGGCGGTCACGACCTTGTCGAGCGTGTCGTCGGCGACCACCAGCTCCAACTTGATCTTGGGCAGCAAATCCACGGCGTACTCTCGTCCCCGGTAGAACTCGGTGTGGCCCTTTTGCCGGCCGTGCCCCCGAGCCTCCAGGATCGTCATCCCGGAGACGCCGGCCTCGACCAGGGCGTCTTTGACGGCATCCAGCCGGGAGGGCTGAATGATGGCTTCAATCTTCTGCATACGGTGACGCTCCTTGGCGCATTCTAGGCAAGACGTGCAAACACAGGAAAGCCTAGGCGGCCTCCCAGTCATATCCCTCTTCGCCGTGTTGCGTGAGGTCCAGACCGGTTCGCTCGTCTTCTTCACTGACGCGCAGCCCGATCACCTTATCGACCAGGAACAGAATAAGGGAGGTGCCGACGATGCTCAGTACCCAGGCAATGGCGACGCCAGTCAGCTGGTTGACCACCTGGTGGTGGTTGCCTTCGAAAAAGCCGGTCGCCACTCCCTTGCCCAGCAGTGGATTGATGGCGGAGTTCGCGAACAGGCCCGTAAGAATGGCGCCGATCGTGCCGCCTGCGCCATGAACCCCAAAGGCGTCCAGCGAATCGTCATACCCGAAAACATTCTTTACCTTCACCACCATGAAGAAGCAGAAGACCCCGGTGATGAGGCCGATCCAGAGCGCGCTCATGGGCGTGACGAAGCCGGCGGCCGGCGTGATGCCGACCAGCCCGGCGACCGCGCCCGAAATGCCACCCAGCGCCGAGGGTTTCCCGTTCCGGATCCACTCGGCGGCGAGCCACCCCGCCGCGGCCGCTGCCGCCGCAAAGTGCGTAGCCACGAACGCCGAGGTGGCCAGGCTGCTCGCGCCCAGGGCGGATCCCGCGTTGAACCCGAACCAGCCCACCCAGAGCAGGCAGGCGCCGATGAAGCTGAGCACGACGGAGTGAGGGGGCATCGCGCGCTGTGGGTAGCCAAGCCGTTTGCCGAGGTACAGCGCCGTGACCAGCGCGCTGACGCCGGAGGTAACGTGCACCACCGTCCCGCCAGCGAAGTCGAGGGTGGGGAATCTGCCGCCCAACGAGGCGTTCAGCAGCCCGCCCTTACCCCAGACCATATGCGCCATCGGACTATAAACCAGCAGCGCCCAGAGCACCATGAAGACCAGCATGGCCGAAAACTTCATGCGCTCGGCAAAGGCACCCGAGATCAACGCCGGGGTGATGATGGCAAACATGAGCTGGTAGACCATAAAGGTCTGCAGCGGGATCGTTCCGGCATAGTCTTTATCGGGGGCGAGACCCACGTCGTGCAGGAAGGCATTATGCAGGCCACCGATAAAGGCGTTTCCGGTGCTGAAGGCCAGCGAGTAGCTGACAAACGCCCAAAGGATGGTGATGACTGCCATCATGGCGAAGGTCTGCATCATCGTGCCGAGGATGTTCTTCTTGCGCACCAGGCCGCCATAGAACAGCGCGAGGCCCGGGCCGCTCATCATGAGCACAAGGGCCGCCGAGGTCAGCATCCAGGCGTTGTCGCCGGCGCTCTGCGCGGCTGCAATGGCGGCAGAGTTATCGGTGTTGGACTTCTCGAGCGCCGCAATGCGGTCGCTGGAAGGGGTTCCCGGCATCTGCGCGCTTCCGGAACTCGCCGAACAGGCAAACAGGAGCAGGGCAAGCAGCGCACCGGCCGCCATCCTTCGCAGAAACAAACGCCTCCAACACATTGCCACTGAACGCATCCTTCGCCTATCCCTTCCGCCCTGCGGCGCCCCTGTCGGGCGGGGCCGTAAGGACCTGCTCCCCGGATCCGGTGCTGCGCGGATCCTTCGTTAACAGAGACAAGCTCGCCGGCCCTGTTCTGCAGAGGCAAAACGGGCAGGACCTCTCGCTAAAGCGGTCGCGAGGAGCTCAAGGTGTGTTGCAGTTCCGTTTACTGTACAACAGCGTTTCATTCCGGCAAGTTGTAGCGGGAAGAGGCGCACACGGCTAGGCTTAGGGCATGTCAGACGCCGTTCCCCCTCCCTCGCAGGCCACGCACACACGCTGGGCCGACGTGCCCACTGAGACCCTGAATCCGCTGCTGACCCGCCAGTTTCTCACGGGCGAACAGGCCATGCTCGCGCGTATTGACCTGAAGCGGGGCGCTCTTGTTCCGCGGCATAGCCATCCCAACGAACAAATCTCCTGGATTACCGAAGGCGCGTTGCGCTTCACGCTGGGCGAGCCTGGGGCGGAGCGCGAGGTAGTGGTGCGGGCCGGCGAGGTGCTGGTGATTCCTGGACACCTGCCCCACGCCGCGGAGGCGCTCGTAGATACCGTCGACTTCGACCTCTTCGCGCCGCCGCGGGCCGACTGGCTCAATCAAGATGACGCCTACCTTCGCTAAAGTTTTTCGCGAATCTGCCGATGAGGGGAACGACGGTTCATGCGCATCGTAAGCGCGTCGAGCAGATGCTGCGCCGGGGCCGGGTTTGCTCGGGAGAAGAGGTGCTTGGGAGTTCCCTTGCGGATGTGGTAGAGCATAACCTCCCAAAAGGGGAGCAGGATCGACGCAATCGTTGCATTCCGATGAATGGAATGAGTGATATTGCATTAACCTATAGAGCGGAGTTGAAGGCGTTTATGCGGTTATGGTCGTCGATGAGGGTCGGTTGCGCCATTCTGGCCGCAAGCTTAGGGACCGTTTGCCAGGCGGCCTCCTGGTACGCCTTGGGCCCTTTCGGTGGGGACGCTCGCTCGCTCGCGGCCGATCCGGCCGAGCCAAAGCACCTCTTTCTGGGCACGGCCACGGGCTGGATCTACGATTCCCACGATGGCGGCACCTCCTGGATGCGCGTGGCGCAGGTTGCGAATCGGAACGACCTGGCAATCGACCATATCGTGGTTGACGCGACTCACCCCAAGCGTCTGGTCGTGGGAGCGTTCGTCGTCGGTCACCCGGCTGATGGCGGGCTCTATATCAGCGAGGACTACGGCAAGAACTGGTATAGCCAGGCGGAGATGCGTGGTCAGTCTGTGCGCGCGTTGGCCCGATCCAACTCCGACCCAAAAGAGCTCGTCGCCGGTACCCTGAAAGGTGTTTTCCGCAGCCTGGATAACGGCATTCACTGGCAGCAGATCAGCCCCGAGGGCAGCACAGAGATTCACGAGATTCAGTCCATCGCCATAGATCCCGCTGACGCGAACGTCATCTACGCGGGTACCTGGCATCTGCCGTGGAAGACCACGGACGGGGGCGCGACCTGGCACAACATCAAGGAAGGCGTCATCGACGACTCGGATGTGTTCTCGATCATCGTGGATCCCAAAAACCCTAAGGTCATCTACGCCAGCGCCTGCTCGGGAATCTACAAAAGTACGAGCGCCGGCGAGCTGTTCCGCAAGGTCCAGGGCATCCCGTCGGCCGCGCGCAGGACCCGCACCCTGGAGCAGGACCCTTCCAATCTCGACGTTGTCTTCGCAGGAACGACCGAAGGGCTCTATCGCACGGTCGACGCCGGAGCGCAGTGGGAAAGGCTCACTCCGGACGACGTTATTGTGAATGACGTCTATGTCGACCCCACGAATGCCAAGCATGTGCTGCTCGCGACGGATCGCGGTGGCGTGTATCGCAGCGAGGACGGCGGATCTACCTTTGAGACCTCAAACGCTGGCTTCTCTACGCGCCAGGTCACCGCGTACGCTTCAGACGCGACCAATCCTGGGAAACTCTATGTGGGCGTGGTAAATGGCAAACGTACAGGCGGTGTCTTCGAAAGCGTTGACGGCGCCGTTCACTGGCAGCAGGAGAGCGAGGGCCTCGGCGGACGTGACATCTTCAGTCTGCTGTCGCTGGAGGACGGAACGCTGCTGGCGGGCACCGAGCACGGGATCTACCGGCTGAGTGGAGCCTCCTGGAAAGATTCGAGCACGTTGGAAGGGACGCCGGCTTCAGAGAAGACCGTAGAAAAGGCCGGGGGACAGACCGTCAAGAAGGGCGAGGGGAGGGCAGCGACCCGCAGTGCCGCGCCCCCGCTGGTCCGTGTCTCTGCAGCCGGGCGTCGTCAGGCTGCAGAGACACCCAAAAAGGCAAAGAGTTCGACGCGAAAGCCGGTCAGCCGTGTGAAGGTTCAAGGCAGGAGTGCCCACCACGGAGAATCTCTGCATTCTGCGAGAGCACCCGGCCGCGGCACGCCTGCCGTAGCGAAAGCAAGACTTCTTCGTGTGAGTGCGATGCACCAGGCGATGACAAAGTCGACCAAGGTAGAGCCGCACCATTCCCCAGAGGTCCACACGCCAGGGCGGTTGCCGAAAACAGGAAGGCTCGACGCCGAGGTTTATACCATGCTGCGCTCCGGCAATCTGCTTTTCGCAGCCAGTGGCGCGGGCTTGCTGCGTTCCGGCGATGGCGGGCAGCACTGGACGCCAGTACCCGCGCTTACGTTGACGGACCTGCATTTTCTTGCGATCCAGCCTGTGCCAGTCGCTTCAGCAAGCTCACCTGCGGTAATCGCGAAAAGCAATGGGGAAGCCATCGGAGCTGAGCCGCAGGGCAGTACCGCACCCGTAACCTCCACGGCTGAGTCTGCCCTTGGAGCACCGGTCATGTTGGCCGGTGGTCTTACGCAGGTGATGATGTCGACCGATGGTGCGGCAAGCTGGACACCGGTTTCGCTTCCACCTACGCTCACGGAGGTCGGTGCTCTCTGCATCGACGGTGATCGGAAGCTCTGGGTTGGCGGACGGGAGGGGATATGGTTCTCGGCGGATGGGGGTGCTACCTGGAAGACGCTGCGCAACCTCTTCCTGACGGAGGTCGATAACCTCTTCTATGACAGCGTTGGTCATAGGGTGTTGGTCACGGGAGCAAGTTCTCCCGTCGTCTTCAGCGTCCAATTGCAGGACGACAAGGTCACGTACTGGGACACCGGCTGGAAGTTGCGGTTCGCGCGCCCTGTTGGCGATCATCTGGTAGGCGCGACCCTCTTCGACGGCATGGTGGTGCAACCCCAGATGGTAGATTCACCGGTCCCGCAAAGTACGGCTTCGCGGTAGATGATTCACACCCGTTACCATTCGGCAGACGACGTGCCCTACAGTAACGGTGCCATCGACGGAGAGTCGCGACCAGAGTGCGACCGGGACGCGTGGACTGGAGTCCTATAGATATGCAAAGTCTCGCCAAGCCACGCCACGGATTCCAGACTGACGACTCAGCCCTGCTGCCGATTGCGAGGAAGCTTGAGCGTGGGGAACGGTTGAACTTCGATGATGGCGTAGCGCTATACCGTAGCGGCGACGTGTTGGCAGTTGGCTGGATGGCAAACCTCGTCCGTGAGCGCATGCATGGCGACCTCGCCTACTTCAACGTAAACCGCCACATCAACCCCACGAATGTGTGTGTGGCCTCCTGTCGTCTGTGTGCCTTCGGTCGCAAGAAGGGCGCGGCCGATACCTACACGATGGCGCTTGAGGAGGCTTGGGAGACAGCTGGCCAGGGTCTGACCGAGGCTGTCACCGAGTTCCACATCGTGGGCGGGCTTCATCCGGATCTGCCCTTTGAATACTTCATGGAGCTTGTACGGGGACTGAAACAACGGTACCCCAAGGTGCATGTGAAGGCTTTCACGATGGTGGAGGTCTCATTTCTCGCCAAACGCGGCAAAATGAGCATCGGTGAAGTTCTAGAGCGCATGAAGGAAGCGGGCGTGGACTCCTGTCCCGGCGGGGGGGCGGAGATCTTTGCCGAGCGCGTGCGGGCAATCATTTGCGACCATAAAATCGACGGGTCGGAGTGGCTGGACACGGCTCGCCTGGCTCACAAGGCGGGTCTGAAGTCCAACGCCACGATGCTCTACGGGCACATCGAGTCCGATGAGGATCGTGTGGACCACCTGCTGAAGCTACGGGCCGTCCAGGATGAGACCGGTGGGTTCCAGACGTTCATTCCGCTGAGCTTTCATCCGGAAAATACAGCGCTCGGTCACCTGCCGAAGTCGACCGGCATGCAGGATCTGCGCCAAATCGCCGTGGGACGTCTCTTGCTCGACAACTTCCCTCACATCAAGAGCTATTGGCAGATGGTGACGCCGCAGATGGCGCAAATGGCGCTCCGGTTCGGGGCCGATGACATCGACGGCACCGTGGTGGAAGAGAAGATTTATCACGATGCGGGGGCGAGCACACCGCAGGGACTGAAGCGCCGCGATCTCGAAAGGCTCATCACAGAGGCCGGACGCGTGCCATTTGAGCGTGACACCCTGTACCGTGCGGTCACCCGCAGCGAAGACAGCTTCACCATCGCTGTGTAGCCGTTGCCGTTCTCAAGTGGTCGTCGATACTTCAGGGGTTCAGCGCCTCTCACCACCTCGTACCGGGTAGTCCACAGCCTGTACACCGCTCAAGCAGTTGGAAGCAGTCCAGAAGTGGGCGGGTCTGCCGCGCCCATGAGAACCAGTGAGCGCTGCGCGAAAGGCGCATAGACGAGCAGGGCTGTGCAGGCGAGAGCCAGCCCAAAGCTGATGTGGTGCAGCAGCAGGAATGGGGAGAGCGCCCACAACTCATCCGCCACGAGTAGGTATCTCCACAGCGTCAACAGTTTTGTCTTTGCGCCCGGGGGTTGCAGCAGCGCGGCGGAGAGCACAAAGGCGCGGGCAGGAATGAGTACGGCGGCTGTGGCGAGGGTGATGCCGAGCGCCTGCGCCGGGAAGGGGAGCAAAGCGGTATAGAGATCATCGATCTCCGGCAGGTTGGCGAGCGCGCCGACATAGAAGCCCAGGTACATCGCCTGCAATAGGCAAAACAGTGTTCGTACGACTAGAGGCGAGAGGCCAGGCAGCTCTCCTGCAGAGGAGAGAAGTGTGGCGCGACCGGTGGCCGTTGGGGTGGGCAGCGTCCGCTCCGCCGCGGCGCCTACCTCGGCGCTGCCCGCAATCTGCGCGGCCCCTGAGAGCCTCACAGGCTGCGTCGGATCATCACGGTGCTCCTGTGGGGTATGGCTCGCTACTACACTCGCAAACCGCTCCCCAGGGTAGTCGAGCCGCTCCACGGGCCCCAGGAAGCGGTAGCCGCGGCGGGCGAGTGTCTCCACAAAGCGGGGACTCTTGGCCGTGTCGCCCAGGGCTTCTCGAATGCGGTTCACGGCCGAATTCACGCCGTGTTCGCTATCCACGAAGGTACTCTCCGCCCAGAGTTCGCCGGCGATCTCATCGCGGCTGAGCAGTTCACCGGGACGGGCCAGCAGCAGGCAGAGGACCTGAAAAGGTTGTGCGCTCAGCCTTACCCGCATGCCTTGGCGGCGAAGCTCACCCGTGGCCACCTCCACCTCGAAGACACCGAACCGGTAACGCGGGGATGGGGGAGGGAGGGGCATAGGTCTATTCGAGTCTAGCGAAGCAAGACAGCGGCCATTACGAAGGGAACGGACAAGTCTTCGTAAAGTATTCATTTTAGGCTACTTGGCGGGTGAGAAACATTTGGGACCTCTGTGAGGCCAAAGGTATTGCACGCGGGTGCTTTGAACTTCAGAGTGGCTTCTATGCCGAGACTTAAAGGTGTCCGCCCACACCTCGTTCTTCTTGCCCTCTTACTTTCTTGCTTCACCACGCCAGCCGAGGTCGTGGCTGAGGTCCCCTCAGCGCAGTCGCTTACGGCCTTTACGAAGTACATCGACAGCGTAGGCGTGCGCCTCGCACAACAACGTCAAAACGGCCGCACTTACCTGGCTCTTTCGCCAGGAGCTCCGAATATTAGGGATCGTGTCCGCCATGGGGAGGTCGTCATCGAGCGGCTGACACCTGAGGCGGCAACGGTCGGGTCTGAGGCTTGGTTGCACCACTGGCGTGGGACGGCCTTCGCACCGGGCGCTACTGCCAGGAGCATGCAGGAGCTGCTCACACGAGTGGAAACCTACCCGAGCGTCTACCGTCCAGAGGTGCTGCGGGCCGCCCTCCGGGGGGGAACGAACGACGCCAGCGAGATCCAGATGCGGGTTCGCCAGCATCACGTGCTCACCGTGACGTTGGAGATGACCTACGCCACGCACATCGGCCGTCCCGACGGCGGTCACGGTTCCTGCGATTCACGCAGCCTGCGTGTTGCGGAGGTGGAAAAGGCAGGGACGGCTGCGGAACGGGTGCTGCGCCCCGAGGAGGGGCACGGCTTTTTGTGGCAGCAGAACACCTATTGGAGCTATGCGGAGGGAGACGGAGGGCTGTACCTGCAGCTCGAATCGATTTCGCTCACACGCTCGGCCCCAATGGCGCTTAGCTGGGCGATCAGACCGTATCTGGACAGCGTGCCGCGTGAATCTTTGCAGTTCACCCTGCAGGCGACGGCGCGAGCGCTCACGAAGTAAGCCACGTCAGTTACTCGACCAACGAACGACACACAAGGGGTCGCGGCAAGCCTGCGCCCTAGGGAGAACAAATCATGAGCAACGACGATGGAATTTTGGTGGCTGCCGAGCAGTTCCGACCGGCAAAACGCGCCAGCAACGCGCTGACAGCAAGGGCCGAACGGCAGGTTCTGCAGTGGCTGGCCGAGCGCGCGCCGGCTTGGCTCACCTCGGACCAACTCACCGCGCTGGGCTTGGCCTCGCAAATTGCGGCCGGACTCGGTTACGCCTCCGTGCGCTTGGATCGACGCGCTTTATGGCTGGTCATTGTCTGCATCGGGCTGAACTGGCTGGGCGACAGTCTGGACGGCACCCTGGCGCGCACCCGGAGGCAGCAGCGTCCCCGCTACGGTTTCTATGTCGATCACCTTGTGGACATTCTGGGCGCAGTGGCGATGATGGGTGGCTTGGGCTGTTCTGGCCTGCTGCACCCTTGGACGGCGGCGGCCATGCTTGTAGCTTTTCTACTGCTCGCCAGTGAGAGCTACCTGGCTACCTACGCGTTGTCCTGTTTTGAACTCTCCCAAGGCCCGTTTGGACCCACGGAGATCCGATTGTTGCTGATCGTTGGCAACCTTGCTCTGCTGCGGAGTCCCCTTGCCACGGTTGCAGGCCGTCGTTTCCTGCTCTTCGACCTTGGGGGTTGGATTGGGGTAGCTGGGATGAGCTTCATGCTGCTCGCCGTGGCTGTTCGACACACCGCCAGGCTCTATCGGGAGGAGCCGCTCGCATGACCTCCTTCCGTCGCTGGCTCAGGTTCAACTCCGTGGGTGTGTTGGGGGCAGGGGTGCAGCTGGCTACTCTCACCTTCCTCAGCAGGCGGGCGGGTCACCATGATCTGCTTACCTCGTCCGCTGCTATCGAAATCGCGGTGCTGCACAACTTCGTATGGCACTGCTGCTACACCTGGCGTGACCGCGACGATAAAGCGGGTATTTGGCTGCCGTTGCTCCGCTTTCACCTATCAAACGGTCTAGTCTCGCTTCTTGGCAATGCCTTGCTTTTGCGGGCTCTTTTGCGAAGCATGCATCGGTTGCGCAGCGTGGTTCTCGCGTCCGGTTTGCATCTTTCACCGGGGGTGCATCTGGGAGCACTGGCAGCAAACGGCGGCGCCATTCTGTGCTGCTCCTTTGTGAACTTCCTCGTGGGAGACGGCTGGACCTTCCGGGCACCACTGATCCCAAGATCTCCCGTAAGAGCAAGTGAGTGCCAGCTGTACCCACGCGTAGCGCACGAAGAGTCCTTGAAAGGCGAACTCAGCCCTTGGCAAAGAGCTGACTCAGGTCGGCGAACGCCTTGAACTCCAACGCGTTTCCAGCCGGGTCAAGAAAGAACATGGTGGACTGCTCGCCGACCTCGCCTTTGAAGCGGGTATAGGGCTCGATTATGAACCGCGTCCCGGCAGCGCGCAGGCGGTCGGCCAACGTTTCCCAGTCCGGCTGCGTCAGCACAACGCCAAAGTGCGGTACCGGCACATCATGCCCATCTACTGAATTGGAATGAAGCGCATCGTTTGCCGCGGGCCTGGGTTTGTAATGAGCAACGATCTGGTGGCCGAAAAGATTGAAATCGATCCATTGCTCTGCACTGCGCCCCTCTGGCAGACCGAGCACCGTTCCATAAAAGTGACGCGCGGCGGCGAGGTCGTCGACGGGAAACGCAATGTGAAAGGGACGCAGCGATGAAGCAGTTTGGGACACGCTCTGGGACGTGGAAGGCGCTGTCAACACGATTGGCGACTCGGACATAAACCGATGATAGCAAGGAGCTTCATGGATACATGCTGTCGGGACCTTGATGATACGGACGTACCGAAACCGGTTGCCGGAGGGGTCGCCGAGCTACTTTCGTGGGATAGTGCTGCGCCATGGACTGCCGATGATATGGGTGTCGAGAGGGCCACGCAGCATGGCAACAAATGTAGTCGTGGCAAAGGTGAACGGGTGACGGAGATCATCCTGGCAGACAACCAGGCAGTATTTCGTGCAGGCGCTGCTCGCGTGCTTGCGCATGAGAACGATCTAAAGGTCGTTGGTGAGTGTACCGACTTACAACGGCTTCGTGAACTCGTAGGGGTAGTGCCTCGGCCCATCGCCATCTTCCCATCGAGTATGGTTCCGGATATGGAGGAGCAACTGCGTTGGATCCGCACGCAGGGCGGGCGCTCCATCGTCATTCTGGAACAGGGAGTGACCCTGCCCGAGCGACTCGCGCGGCAGGCAAACGGGTTCATCACTCGCTCCGTAACCGGGCCGCAGTTGCTGGACACCCTGCGCCGGGTAGCCGCGGGACAGACCGTTCCGCAGCGTACCGGCGTTCAGGAGATGCCGCTGCCGGACCATGCAGGCACACAAGTCGTTCAGCGGCTCACACCCAAAGAGCTTCAGATTGTCGCGCTTGTTTCAGAAGGCGCGAAGAATCGGGAGATCGGTGTGCGGCTCGGAACCAAGGAGCAGGTGGTGAAGAACTATCTGCGCAGCATCTACGACAAGGTTGGCGTCTCCGACCGGCTGGAGTTGGCGCTGTACACCGTACACCATCGCACGCTGGCCGAAGCCGTCGAGCGGGTAAGGGCCACGCTGGCACGTTCGGCATAGCCCTCGCACCAAAGTTGAAAAAGAGGTTCAGTAGCAGGGGCTGGCAGTCACAGCCCCATGCGCTGTTCTTCCTCCTCAACCTCATTCGAAATGAAGCCTCGCTTCTCGGCGACCGATTTGCCTTGCGTGAAGAGCAGCAGGTAGTCAGGGCCGCCAGCCTTAGAGTCGGTGCCGCTCATGTTGAAGCCGCCAAACGGATGCGCACCCACCATCGCGCCGGTGCACTTACGGTTGAGGTAAAGGTTGCCAACATGGAATTCGTCGCGGGCCTGGTCGAGGTGCTCCTTGTTGCCGGAGTAGACCGCGCCGGTGAGACCGTACTCGGTGTTGTTCGCGATGTCGAGCGCATGCGCAAAGCTCTTCGCGCGGATGACGGACAGAACGGGCCCAAAGATCTCTTCCTGAGCCAGCCTTGAGGTCGGAGCGACGTCTGCGAAGATGGTTGGCATAATGCAGTACCCTTGGCCAGGAGTTTCAGCTTCGGTGCCGCCCGTGAGCAGGCGAGCCTCTGTCTTTCCCAAGGCGATGTAGTCCAGAACACGTGCTTTCGCGACGGGATTGATGACCGGACCGGAGAAGAAGTTCTCGGCTGGGTCGCCGGTCTTGATGGTAGCGACGCGATCGCGCAGACGATCACAGAACACATCGTAGATGGCGTCTTCGACAATGGCGCGAGAGCAGGCGGAGCACTTCTGGCCGTTGAAGCCGAAAGCGGCGGCTGTGACGCCCTCCACTGCTGCATCCATGTCTGCGTCAGCGGCGACGATGATGGCGTCTTTGCCGCCCAATTCGAGAACGGTGCGGCGGATGAAGTGCTGGCCTGGCTGCGTGCGGGCGGCGCGCTCGTGGATCTCCAGACCGACCTTTTTGGAACCGGTGAAGGCGATGAAGCGGATCTGCGGGTGCTCGGTGATGGCGCGGCCGAGCTCCGGGCCGCCTTGCAAAAGGTTGACCACGCCGCCGGGCATGCCGGCTTCTTCGAGCAGCGCCACGAAGCGGGCGGCAATGGTGGGGGCGTCGGGCGAGGGCTTGAGGACGACCGTGTTGCCGCAGACGATCGCGGCGCAAGTCATGCCGGCCATGATGGCGAGTGGGAAGTTCCAGGGCGGGATGACGGCACCGACGCCGAGTGGGACGTAGCGGAGGCGGTTGCGCTCGCCGGGAAACTGGATCGGCGTGGTGGCGCCCTCGAGCTTCAGAGCCTGGCGCGCGTAGAACTCGAGGAAGTCGATGCACTCGCCGACGTCGGCGTCGGCTTCGGCCCAGTTCTTGCCCACTTCGAGGGTGAGCCAGGCGCAGAACTCCAGGTGGCGTTCGCGGATGAGCCGGGCGGTGCGGAGGAGCAGTTCGGCGCGGGCCTGGACGGGAGCGTGGCTCCAGGTTTTGAAGGCAACTTGAGCGGCGGCTACGGCCTTCTCGGCGAGCGCGGGCGGTGCGGCGTAGTGATTGCCGATGATCTCGGCTGGCATGGCGGGGTTGACGGAGGTGAAGAGCTCACCTTCGCGCATGCGGTGGCCGCCGATGATGAGGTCGTAGGTGTGGTCGAGCTCACCGCGCACACGGTCGAAGGCGGCGTGAAGGTCTCGCTTGGCTTCGGCGGTGGAGAAGTCAGTGAAGGGCTCGTTCTTGAAGGCTGGGAGGTTGGCGAGATCCATGGGCGCGCGACCTTTCGAGGGTATCCGCTCTTAGAGTAGCGGACGGTTGGCCGCGGGTGTGTTCGGCAGGGGTACCCCGAGCCTTTTCCCGGCAAAGTCCTGCAACGGCGGAGGTTCGGTCTGGACTCCAGGGCTCGGTCAACGAGCCGCGGTGAAGCGCAGGCGGCGGAGCAGCGGCTTGGGCCGGAAGGGGCGCAGGGTTGCGAGGCCGTGACGGCTGCCGCAGCCCGCGACGACGCGGTCTCCGAGGCTCGGCAGTGGCTTGCATGGTCCGAATGGTCGTGGCTTCAGGTTTGAGAGTTGCGGTGAGAGGGGCGTCAGCTTCTCTTTCCAACTGTTCGAGCAAGCGCTGGATGACGCCTTGCGGCTCGTTGTCGCCGAGCTCGGCGGCAGGGGCTAGCAGACCGTAGATGGGATCGTCGGCGATGTCTTCGACGGGGCTGGACTTGGTGCCCGGTGTGGTGCCCTCACGGCGGAGGTTTACGCTGGCGATCTGGAGTCCGTAGAGGAGAAGGCCGGCACGGCGCGGGTCGACCTCGTTGTTGGCGATTTTGTGGAGGACGAGGCCGAGGGCCAGCCCAACGCCAGAGCGTTCGGAGAGGTCGGCGGGGGAGGGCAGCTGAAAGGTGGAGGCTTTGCGGGCGGCGGTGGTAAGGACCTGCGGCTGGCGCGGGCCGGGCCGGCGAGCGGTGTGGTGGTAGTAGCAGAAGTGCTCGTGGCGCAGGGAAGGGCTGCCGCAGCGATGGCCGTCGGGCTTGATGTGGCGGCACTGGAAGTGGGTGGGTTCGGTTTGTGGGGGCATGGCTGGGCTCCGTTGGGCTTTGGGCTTCGGTGTTGGGGGCAAGGGAAAGCCCGGCCGTGAGGCCGGGCTTTTGTGGTTCAGGGGTTCAGTGTATGGGGTTGGGGGTGGGTGGTGTGCAATGTGGTGGGTGGACGGGTGTGGTGGACACCCCACTCATGCGTGGAGGAGCTTGCGCATGAATGGGCATCCGCACCCGCACACTCCCCCCCCCCCGACATCTTGGCTGTCGGTACTCTTTCACTCTTCAGCCCGTACCTCAGAGATGTCCGGGGTGTGAGCCGGCGAGGCTCCGAGTTCACCCTACTGGACGATCAGAGTTGCCGTGAGTTGGTGCTTACTGGTTATGGTTCCCTGAGTTGCTGTGACCGTAACCGTGAAGTTGCTGGTACCGGTGTAGGCTGCTGGTTTGGAAGGACCGCCTCCACTGCAGCCAGTGAACGGAATCAGGCAAACGAAACAAAAACTGAGGAGGATGCCACGTAACCTTTGCTTTCCTCTACCTGCCCAAAAGACCAGACCCAAGCAGGCGAGGAGTGCGAAAGGCCGCTCGTTTGAAGGAGCCAGTGGTTTCCCATCCAGGTAACCAAGAGTCGCCGGGGGCGACACAATGAGGTTGATTGTGGAGGAGCTTGCAGACAGGGTCGCCACAGGTGGAGAGCAGGCGTAACCGGAAGGCAGTCCGTCGCAACTGAGCATCACACTGCCACTGAAGCCAGCAAGGGCGGCCACACTGATGGGAAACGTGGCGCTGGAACCTGCAGGAATAGTTTCGGTTGTGGTGGGAAGGCTAACCTGAACATCTGTGATGGACTGGGTAACCGTACTGTTCGCGGCTGACTTATAAATTCCATCGCCGGCATAGGTGGCGGTGAGCGGGTACTGCCCGACGGCAAGCCCAGGCAGCGTGAACGTGGCCACACCAGAAGTGCTCAGCATTTGCTGGCCGAAGGAGGTCGTTCCACTGGCAAGCGTTACGGCACCTGTCGGCGGTGTGGAGCCCGATCCAGCGACCTGCACGGAGACCGTTACGGAGCTACCCACCAGAGCCTGCAGTTGGCTGCTCTGAACTGTGACCGTGGAGTTCAGCTTTGGAACGATTGAAAGAAAGATGGAAAGGTGGCCTGTCTTGTAGTTGCCCACGACGATGTCAGGCAGACCGTCTCCGTTGAGATCGGCCAATTGGACGACACCGCTGCCGAAGTCCAGTGGCGCCGTGAAGGTCGGGGCAGCCGTAGGGAAGTTGCCAGAACCATCGTTGAGCAAGACGCTCAGCATGTCTGAGCCGTCGTCCGCAGCCACAATATCCGGATGTCCGTCGCCGTCTACGTCGCCGACAGCGATGATCGGGGAGATGCCCTGAGAGCTATTGGTGACGGGTGCCAGGAGGATCGGCGGCATCTGGTTGGGATCGGTCTGGAAGGTGCCGTCACCGTTGCCGCTCAGGAGCAAGGCGATATCGGGTTCGCTGACGAGGAGATCCTGCTTTCCGATGCCGCGAAAATCAGCTGCAACGACGGATTCCGGATGCGAGAGGATAGGCGACGTGATCTCTGTGGGGGTACCGAAGCTGCCATCGCCGTTGCCGGGGTACAACGTGAGGGAGGCGTTTGTGTAATCTGTCGTGACGAAGTCGAGGTGCTTGTCCCCGTTGAAGTCGGCGACGGCAAGACCAAAGTGTGTATCAGAAGGGCCAGTTACCTGCTGTTGCAGGAAGTTGCCTTTTCCGTCACCGAGCGCGACATAGGTATTGCCGTTCTGGGCGCTGACAAGATCGAGATGAGAGTCGCCATTGATATCAACAAGAGTGGCCGAGAGAAAGCCGTAGGATCCAGAGACAAATGGCCCCTGAGTGAACGTACCGTCGCCGTTGCCGAGAAGGACGATACCCACCTGGTTGCCCCCGACCGGGGCGACGAGCAGATCCTGCTTGCCGTCCTCGTTCACATCGCCGCTGACGAGAGCGCCCAAGCCGCCGATGCCCGGGACAGTGAGTGTGGTGGTAACCGGCGCGCTGAACGTGCCGTCGCCGTTGTTCAGGTAAACGAGAATTGTCTGCGAAAAATCATCTGTGACTGCGATGTCAGGCTTACCGTCGTGGTTGAAGTCCGCGATCGCGAGACCGGTAAGGTGCTGTGCACCCGTCGCGATGTCCTGACGGGCGTTGTACTGAACGGTTGCAGCAGAAAGGGGCAGCACGGCGCTTAACAACAGCAGAAAGAAGGTCGCATACTTACTCAACATGGCCTGAACTTACCCTGACGAATCGAAGTTTGCGGAATCATAGCAGACGACGTTCTACGGGTCAGGATTACTGTGGAGTGACCATGACCTTGAACGCTTTTGGCGGGGGAGGATGGGCGGAATACGGGTGCCTCTCCAGTGCACTTCGCTTCGGTCGAGATGAGTGTCTTTCGGGTGTTGGCTTTGCCGGCGCTCCTGGAAGCGGATTGCCTTGCAGGAGTGTTTGTCCCAGTTGAAGGGTTTGCCGTTGATGGCGCCTGCGATGCTGCAGGGTGGAAGCGCAACGTCGGGTGGGGTGTGGGGTCTCTATAGGCGTAGGGAAGACGGGGTTGGCTTTGGCTGGTTCTGGATTTTGGGAAGTGGCTCTCCATGTGGGCCGGAAGGTTGGAAGTTATGGTGACTCTGGGAACTTTTAGGACTTTTGTGATGGCGGCGGTGGTGTTGGCCGTGCCGGTGGCGGGCGCGATGGCGCAGACGACGACCTATCACCAGCGGCATACGGTGCGGGCGCGGCAGAGCCGGCAACAGGCTCGGATTGCGCATGGGGTGCGGGATGGGCAGATTACGCCGCGGGGAGCTTCGCATGCCGAGGCCAATCAAGCGCGGATCTCATCGGAGGAGCACGGGGACCGGGCGGCGGATGGGGGACACCTAACGACGCAGAACCGGCACCAGATTGCGCGGCAGCAGAACCGGGACTCGCAGGGGATCTACAACCGGAACCATAATGGGGCGACGGATCCGGGTGTGGCGCCGCACTAAGGGTTGGGTTCTAGGTTCTAGGTTTTGCGATATGGAAGAGGCCCGGCGTTTGCCGGGTCTTCTTGCGTTTTGGGTGGGGGTGGGTGCGCTTGTGCCTGTGGCACTCGCGTTCCGGGGAGCGTGGGTTTTCTTTGCTGCGGCGGGTTTTGCGGCTTTGGTTTAGGGACGAAGTTTGGGGGGCCTGTCGGTGGGCTTGCGGGTGGGCTTGCGGGTGGGCTCGGCTTCGCCTGCGCCGCGCGGAATACAGGGTCCTTCAACTGCGCCCTATCGGGCTCCGCTCAGGATGACGGGGGATCGGGGGATCGGGGGATCGGGGGATCGGGGGATCGGGGGATCGGGGGAGGTTGGAAACCCGATCAGGTGGTGAGTTGTTCGGTTCGTTGGGACATTTGGGCGGTTCGTTCGAGTTTGTCCCAGTTGAAGGGTTTGCCGTCGATGGCTCGTTTGACGGTTTTGAAGAGGACGTAGCTGAAGAGCTGGCGGTAGGTGAAGCGCTGGACCCAAATATGGACGAGGAGCCAGGCGTCGCCGCGGCTGGCGGGGTGTTTGCGTTCGAGGAGGAAGGCGAGCGCGGAGGCGGCGAAGTCGATGAGGAGGAAGGTGAGAAAAAAGGTGAGCAGCTTGTAGAGATCGGCGGTGTTGGCGGCTTCGGGGTGGAAGTGCTTGTCGACGAAGTAGTGGATGATGCCGAAGACGAAGAAGAGGTCGATGAGGGGGGACATCAGCGGCAGGATGATCTGGAAGATGAAGATGTTGGGCAGGGCGAAGAGGCCCATGGCGCGGCGGCTGCGGGCGGCGCCTTTGTGTTTGAAGACGGCCTGGAGGATGCCGAAGCTCCAGCGGAAGCGCTGGCGGGCGAGGCCGTTGGCAGTGTCGGGAGCCTCGGTGAAGGCGAGGGCCTGGTCCTCGTAGACGACGGCGTAGCCCTGCTCGAGGAGGTTCATGGTGAGGTCGGCGTCTTCGGCGACGGTGTCGGGGGCGTAGCCTCCACCTTTTTGGACGGCCGCAGTGCGCCAGGCACCGATGGCGCCGGGGACGACCATGACGACGTCGAAGAGGTCCAGGGCGCGGCGTTCAAAGTTTTGCGAAGTGATGTATTCGAGGGCCTGCCAGCGGGTCCAGAGGTTGACGCGGTTGCCGACCTTGGCATTGCCGGCGACGGCGCCGATGCCGGGGTTGGCGAAGTGGGGGACGAGGCGGGCGATGGCGTCGTGGGCGATGACGCCGTCAGCGTCGATGCCGACGTAGATGGGCTCGAGGGCGGCGTCGATGTACTCGAGGGCGAAGTTGAGGGCTTCGGCCTTGCCGCCGTTGGGTTTGGTGAGGACGGTCACGCGGCCTTCGGCGATCTCTTTGGCGTAGGTCTCGGTGGCGACGGTGTAGGTGGCGTCTTTGGAGCCGTCGTCGATGACGAGGATGCGGATGTTTTTGTAGGTGGACATCAGCACGGAGCGAATGGTGCGGGCGATGACCTTTTCTTCGTTGTAGGCGGGGATGAGGACGGCGACGCGGGGGGCGTAGTCGGGCGCGGCGAAGTTGCGACGGGTGCGGAGGCGGTCGATGAGGGCGCAGACCCCGATGATGATGAGGCGGGCGCTCATGAGGACGTCGCCGACGAAGAAGAGGTAGACGACGAAGTGGTTGAAGAAGGAGAGGAAGAAGAAGGCGACGGAGTCGATGACCGCGAGCCGGCGTTGCCGGGAGGAGAGGGGCGGCATGACCTCGGCGCGGGTTTTGCCGATGAGTTCGGAGACCGGGACGATGTTGTAGCCGCGTTCACGCAGGGCCTGGATCAGGACAGGGAGAGCGGCGACGGTGGCGGAGCGATCGCCGCCGCCATCGTGCATGAGGATGATCGAGCCGCGCATCCAGGATTTGGTCTGTGCGGCGTCTATTTGCGCGAAGACGCTTTTGACGATCTCGTTGGGGCTCTTGCGAGGGTGTTCGTCCCAATCGTTGGTGTCGATTTTGTCGCCGACGATGACGTAGCCGTGGGATTCGATGTGGAAGACGGGCGCGGCCTGGTCGTTGGTGTCGGGCTCCTGATCGATGGAGTAGGGCGGGCGGAAGTAGACGGGCTGGACGCCGAGCTTGGCGGCAAAAAGGCGCTCGGTAGCGTTGAGCTGCAGGTCGACGGAGCGATCGGAGATGTCGGAGATGTCGGGGTGGGTGAAGGTGTGATTGCCGATCTCGTGACCTTCGCGGTAGACCCGCTGCATAACGCCGACGTTGTCTTCGGCGACCTCGCCGATCATGAAGAAGGTGCCCTTGACGTTGAATTGTTTGAGGACGTCGAGGATTTTGGGCGTCCACTCGGGATCGGGACCATCGTCAAAGGAGATGGCGACGGTTTTGGGCTTGTAGCCGTATTGCGAGACGGTGTAGGGCAGAGGGTAGGAATCCATCGTCTCGTTGACGACGGAGAGGTACTGCGCCGGAATGGTCTTATCGTCGTCCATCCCCAGGGTGCGATGGCCGCTTTGCGGAAGGCCGGTGACGCGGAGGATGTCGCCATCGCCTTCGGTGTCGACGTCTTCGCCGGGGTTGACGGCGGCGAGCTCCTCGGTGGGATCGCCGGCGAGGGGATTGTCCCAGATGCGCCAAAGGGAGGCGTCTTCGGAGCCGAGGCGCCAGAGGGCAAAGGTCTGCAGGCCAAGGGCGCGGGCCACGCGCATCTGGTTCATCGCGGTAACGGCGTCGAGGAACCAGATCTGGTGGCGAACCTTGGCGTCTTCGTCGTCATAGGCGAAGTGCGGATTCAGAGAGGTGTCGTCGAGAGCGACGGTGGAGCCAGAGTCCGAGGCGGCCTGCCAGGCCTCCTGGGTGGAGATCTGCGAGATGCTGAGGGAGTCGTCCGGAGTCTCGGCGGCTGGCGCGGGCGGTTTGGGCGCGGGATGCCCTTTGCGGGCGGGGACGGTTACGGGGGGCGCCGTGAGCGGAAGCACCCAATCATAGCCGTAGTTGCCGATGGCACAGATAAGCTTTTCGCGCGGCACGACCTTCATGATGGCCTTGAGGTTGTCCTCAAACCAGTCCTGTCCAGCGACCGGACCAGAGACGGTGCCGGTCTGATGCTGGTCGTAGTTCATGAGAATGAGGCCATCAGCGTGCGCGGAGAGGAAGGCCGGATCGTAGCCGGTATTGCCGACCGGCACGTTGACGTAGAGGCGAAGGTTCCGCGGGTGGAAGTCGTTATAGAGCGCCGAGATAAGTTGGCCGTAGGCGGGCAGCGCTTCCGGCGGGATGCCCTGAAAGTCGAGCGTAAGGCCGCGATAACGGGTGTTCGCGGCCATAAAGGCGTCGATCTGGGCGATGAACCTGGACTGGGCCGCGGGGTTAGTCAGAAACGCACCCACGCTGTCCTCAAAGAGGGTGGTGAGTGGGTTGTAGTTGTTCACCATGGGGAAGAGTTCGGTGTCTTCCTTGGCGGCGGTGATGGCTTTGACGATCTTGTTTTCGCGATCGACGCCGTGCACGCCGGCCTTGTCTACGACGGCGAAGGGGGTGTTGTCAGTGGAATAGGCGGTCAGCGAGCCATCCGGGCCGATAACGTGGAGCCACTCGGGGAACAGGATGTCGATCTGCTTGACGTGCTGCTTGAAGGACGCATAGCTGGCCGGATCGGTGTCGGTGTAGAAGGCCGCGCGCAGACTTTCGCCGTTGTTGATGACGACGTCCGAGGGCTTGAGGTCCGAGTGGCGATGAATGGAGTGGTTGAGCTTTTCCTTAGGCGTCAGTTCGGGGGCGGGCGGCTGGTGCAGGGCACGGTAGCGCCGCGTGGCGGAGCGCAGATCGAGCGCGCGCAGGGGCCGCATCTTCATCAGGCCGATAAGGAAAAGAATGCCGATGACCGCACCGGCGAGGGCGAGCGCATCGAAGATCCGGCGTAAACGCTTCCAGCGTTTGCGTTGGGGGTCGTAAAAGATGGGCTTGCTGCTCATAAGGTCGGAGCGCGGCTTTTAAGCAGAAAGGCTGAAAGCGTGGCTAGAGGCCATGCTATGGAGTAGGGAGTGCGGCGTCAACGTACGGCGGTGCTTCGTTTGGCCGTGCCCGCGTGAGCCAAGCGTATTCTGCAAATGCAATGCAGCTAAAGAGGTTCCGGAGTGTGAGGGTAGGTCGCCGGGGGAGTGCGGTCGCGGCGCTTGTTGCGGGGCTGCTGCTGCGTGGGTTCTTTGTCTGGCACCACCCACGTTTTGCAGGTGACACGCTGATTTATGGCGACCTCGCGGGGAACATCCTGCGACATCACGTCTATGGGCTGACAGAGGACCACGTCCGAACGACGCTGATCCGACTGCCGGGGTACCCGCTTTTTCTGCTGGCTTGTTTCCGGGTGTTCGGCGTAGGCAACTACCTGCCAGTGTTGTGGGTGCAGGTAGCCGTGGATCTGCTGGGCTGCTGGCTGCTGGGTGATCTGGCACGGCGAATCTTTGGCGTGCGGGTTGGGCTGGTGGTGATGTGGCTGAGCGCGCTTTGCCCGTTTACGGCGAACTACGCCGCGGCGGCGCTAACGGAGACACTGAGCATCTTCTGCGTAACGCTGACGTTGTGGGGCCTGGCGCGGTGGGACGAGCGTTTGCGAGCCGGGGCGGGTTCGCTAGGGCGGGCGGCGGTAGTGGGATGTGCGTTGACTGGGGCGGCTCTGCTGCGGCCAGACGGGGGGCTGTTGGCCGCGGCGGTTGTGCCTGCGATGTTGTACGCGGCGTGGTGCCTGCGTGTGCAATCGGCTTTGCAGTGGCGTGGGATGCGGGATGCGGTTGTGGCTGCGCTGCTGCTTTGCGGGGCGTTGGGTTTGTGGGCGGCGCGGAACTGGCGAGTGCTTCATGTCTTCCAGCCGCTGGCGCCGCGGTATGCCAATGATCCGGGGGAGGATGCGCCGCTGGGGTTTGCGCGCTGGTACAGGACGTGGGGCATCGGCTTCGGCGACACGGTGCGGGTGTACTGGGTGTATGACGGCTCGGTGGAGAGCCTGAGCGATCTGCCGGCGCGGGCGTTTGAGGATGAGACTCAGCGGCGGGAAACGGCGGCAGTTTATGCGCGGTACAACGAGGGGACCTCCTCTACGCCGGCGATTGAGGCGGCATTTGCGGCGCTGGCGGCGGAACGGGTGCGGGCGCATCCGATGCGGTATTACGTCGGGCTGCCAAGCGCGCGGTTGCTGGCCATGTGGCTACGGCCGCGGACGGAACTGCTGAAGATACCGCTCGACTGGCTGCGGGTGCGGGCGCATCCAAGGGCATCAGCGTTTGCGATTGGGTATGCGGGGTTGAACCTTCTGCTGCTGCTGTCGGCAGTTCTGGGCTGGGTTGCGTGGACTCGATCGGGGTGTTGTGGGGCGCTGGTGGTGTGGGCTGGGGTGGCGTTTGTGCTGTTGCGGTCGGCGATGCTGATGACGATCGATAATGCGGAGCCGCGGTACACGTTGGAGTGTTTTCCGGTGGTGATTTTGCTGGCGGGTGTCACTTTCGTGGCACGGCCTGGGGCGTGTCTTGAGTGAGAGGATAGCCGTGGTAGCCGGTGGTGGTTGCAGGTTTGTCGGGGCTTACGGCAGCGTTGCAGATTCTGCCCTGATAAAGCAGAACGGCCCAGCATAACGCTGGACCGCTCTATCCATTGGTCGAAGCTGAGTGCGAAATCTCTTTCGCGTACGAGCTTCGGGTGAAGTGGAGGTGCCAGGAGCCGTAATCCTGGCACTTGTTGCTTTGCTCGCTGTGCTTATCGGAATAGCAGCGATGCTGCTTCGATAGGTTCGTCTCTCAACCGCCCCGCCAAGTGCCTGTAATCACCTGGCGGGGCACTTATTGATTAAGTCTTGTTTGGGCTGTGGCGTTTGTCAAGGAAATTAGTGGTCGACGATGTTGACGCCCTTTGCCGGGATTTTGAAGGGGGCTTTGTCGACTTTGCCGTTGAGGCGAATGTCGGTGTAGTCCGCGGTGCGCTGGTCGCCGGAGGGGGTGTCGAAGACCTGCTTGAGGGAGACGTCGCGGGTGGGGTCGATCCAGATGGTGACCTGTTTGAAGTTGTTGCGGACGCCGGCGTCCTTGCTGACGAGGATGAGCTTTTCGGTCTTCACGGATTTGTTGCCGTCCCGAGTGGTTTCCGTGAGGGTCACGGGGCCGCCGTCGGTGATGCTCCACGCCCCGGCAAGGTCTTTGCCGCTGCCGCCAAAGCCGAGGGAAAGGAAGCTTTCGGCGTTGCTTTGGCCGGCGCCGGCTTTGAGGCGGTCTGCCTGTTTTTCGGCCGGGGTGTAGATAAGGGCGGTGCCGTTGCTGAAGTTGATGATCTTTGTAGGGTCTTTCGGGGCGGGGCCGGTGCCGAGATCGAAGACGGTTGCGCCAAAGGAGACGCCGGCGGCGGTACGCTCGATGTACATCGAGCCTTTTTGTTTGGAGGTGTCGGCGATGCCGGCGACCTTTTCGACGAAGTCCCATTGGAAGTTGGCGGTGGCGCTCTTGAAGCTTTTGCTGGCGGCGTCCATTTGGGTGAGGACGGCGGCGAGCTGGGGGGTGGGGGCCTGGGCGTGGGCGGGGAGCGGGAGGCTGAGCAGCGCGAGCAGGACGAGCGGGAAGCGGTGATGGGGCATGGAACCTCTCAGAAACGATGCTGCAGTGCGGCGAATACGGCTACCTTCTCGTTCAACTGCGCTTTGGATTGTGCGGTGTTTTTAGAGGGGCGAAACGCAGATTCCCTTCGGGAATGACAACAGGAAAAGCAATCACCCTAAGGAAAGCAATGACAACAAGCGCCAGGCGTGAGCACTGTGTTTAGGGTTGCTGGTTGGGGCGGTGCACCTGGACGTCATAGGCGACGATGCGCTTTTGCGGATCGAGGACGGGCTTGACGGCTTCGATCTGGCCGTCGGTGGCGATGTTGTGGACGATGCGATTGATGCCGTCCTCGCGTTCGGCGTCGGTACGCGCGCTCTGGAGATCGTCGGCGCGAATCTCGTAGACGAAGCGATGGCCGGTGCCGGCGTCCCCGGCGTCGCGAACGAGGACTTCGCTAGAGCGCTTGGGCACCTCGGGGATGGGGCGGTCGTGGAAGTCGATGACGTGGGGCGAGATGAAAAGAAAAAGCAGAATCAGCGTGACCATCACGTCGTAGTGGAAGGTGCCGCGCTCATAGGTCCAGAACACGTAGCTGCGCAGAAGCTTCATCACAGGGCACGTCCGAAGCGCTGGCGGGTGATCACGGTTTCACCGCCCATGTAGGGAAGGAGCACCTCCGGTACCCGCACAGACCCGTCCCGCTGTTGATAGTTTTCAAGCACGGCCAGATAGGTGCGGCCGACGGCCAGGGCGCTGCCGTTGAGGGTGTGGACGAAGGCTGATTTTGTCTTTGGAGACGATTCGTCGGTCTTTTTGTACCGGATGTTGGCGCGGCGGGCCTGGAAGTCGTGGAAGTTGGAGCAGGAGCTGATTTCGCGGTAGGTCGCCTGTCCCGGGAGCCAGACCTCAAGGTCATAGGTCTTCGCGGAGCTGAAGCCCATGTCGCCGGTACAGAGGAGCATGCGGCGGTAGGGAAGACCGAGCTGCTCGAGGACGGTTTCGGCGTGGCGGGTGAGGGTTTCGTGCGCGGCGGCGGAGTCTTCGGGGCGGGTGAACTTCACGAGCTCCACCTTTTGGAACTGGTGCTGACGGATGAGGCCGCGAACGTCTTTGCCGTAGGAGCCGGCCTCGGAGCGGAAGCAGGGGGTGTAGGCGCAGAAGCTGATCGCGCCTTCTTTTAGAGCGTTGAGATCGAGGGTTTCATCGCGGAAAAGATTGGTGAGCGGGACTTCGGCGGTGGGGATAAGCCAATGGTCGGAGTCCCCGAGCTCGCCGGGAGTGTACGGGCCTTTGTCGTCGCAATGGAATTGGTCTTCGGCGAACTTGGGGAGTTGGCCGGTGCCGAAGAGCGAACGGGAATTCACCATGTAGGGTGGCAGGACCTCGGCGTAGCCGTGCCCGCCAGCTTCGGCGGGGCGGGTGTGGAGGTCGAGCATGAAGTTGGCGAGGGCGCGCTCGAGACGGGCACCGGCGCCGAACTGCACGACGAAGCGGGCGCCGGAGATCTTGGCGGCTCGCTCGAAGTCGAGGATGCCGAGGGCTTCGCCGAGCTCCCAGTGAGGCTTGGGGGTGAAGTCGAAGGTGGGGAGGTCGCCCCAGGTTTTTTCGCAGCGGTTGCCCAGCTCGGAGGTGCCAGGGGGGACGTCGTCGGCGGGGAGGTTGGGCAGGGCTTCGAGAAGCGTGCGGAGGCGGAGGTCGGCGTCGGTGGCCGCGGCTTCGAGGGCTTCGGTGCGGGCTTTAAGGTCAGTGCTTTCCGCGCTGATGGCGGCGGTGTCGCCGCCGGTGCGCTTCAGCTGACCGATCTGCTGCGAGAGGGCGTTGCGCCGGGCCTTGAGGGTTTCGGCTTCGGTGACGGCGGCGCGGCGCTCGCCGTCGAGCTGGGCGAAGCTGTCGAGGAGGGTGGGGTCGACGCCGCGCAGAAGCAGCTTCTCCCGAGCCTGCGGGAGGTTCCCACGGAGAAAACCAAGGTCAAGCATGATCGACACATTTTAGCTTGCGACGCGGGGTGGGTGGGGTGCGGGTCGGCTCGGGGCGGAGGTTTGGAGTGAGGAAAAGGAGGGGTTCGGTTCAGTTCGCGTTGTGAGTTGGGGAGTTTCGAGTCTCGAGTTGGGGAGTTTGAGTTGGCCCTGCATAGAATTGAGGGGTGATGAGCGATGTGAAGAAGATTGGGCGTGCCCTGTTGTCGGTGACCGACAAGACGGGGTTGGTGGCGTTTGCGACGGTGCTGGTGGCGGGTGGGACGGAGCTGGTGTCAACGGGCGGGACGGCCAAGGTGCTGCGAGAGGCAGGGCTGGCGGTGCGGGATATCTCCGACCTGACCGGGTTTCCGGAGATGCTGGATGGGCGCGTGAAGACGCTACACCCGATGGTGCACGGCGGGCTGCTGCATCGACGCGGGGACCCGGAGCATGTCGCGGCGGCCGAGGCGCACGGCATTGCGCCAATCGACATGGTGGTGGTGAACCTGTACGCGTTTGAAAAGACGGCGGCGCAGCCCGGGGTGGCGCTGCCGGAGCTGATTGAGAACATCGATATCGGGGGGCCGTCGATGCTGCGCTCAGCGGCGAAGAATTTCGAGGATGTGGCGGTGGTTTCGAGCGCCGGGCAGTACACGGCGCTGACAGCGGAGCTGGAGGCGGAGGGTGGCCTGAGCGCGGGAACCCGTTGGGGGTTGGCGCGGGCGGCGTTTGCGACCACGGCGGCGTATGACGCGGCGATTGCGACGACGCTGGAGGCGCGGGCGGCTGCGTCGGGTGAGACGGACGGCAAGGTCTCCTTGCCGGAGACGCTGCGGGTAGTGGCGCCGCGGAAAATGGCGCTGCGTTATGGGGAAAACCCGCACCAGGCGGCGGCGCTGTACACCGACGGATCGACGCAGGGGATCGCCAACGCGGAGCAATTGCAAGGCAAGGAGCTTAGCTACAACAATCTGGTGGATCTGGACGCGTGCTGGGCGTTGGTGAGTGAGTTCGAGGCGACTGCGGTGGCCATCATCAAGCACACCAACCCATGCGGTGTGGGAACCGGAGCGACGGTGGTGGAGGCGTATAGCCGGGCGCTGGAGGCGGATCCGCTTTCGGCCTTTGGGGGCGTGATCGGGATCAATCGCGAGGTGGATGGGGCGGCGGCGGCGGAGATGGCGAAGCTGTTTGTCGAGGCAGTGGTCGCGCCGGGGTTCACGGAGGAGGCTCTGGCGGTATTTGGGGCCAAGAAGAATCTGCGGGTGCTGCGGATTCAGGCTGCTGAGGCTATTGGCCGGGCCATGGGGATCGTCTCCAAGTCGCTGGGCGGCGGGTACCTGGTGCAGACCGAGGACCATGCGCCGGTGACGGCTGCGTCGTTGCAGATAGTGACGGCGCGTAAGCCGACGGCGGAGGAGACCGAGGCGCTGCTGTTCGCGTGGCGGGTGTGCAAGCACGTGAAGTCGAATGCGATCGTGTATGCGCGGATGCAGGGCGGCTTTGGGCAGACGGTGGGCGTGGGGGCAGGGCAGATGAGCCGGGTGGACGCGGCACGGTTTGGAGCGATGAAGGCGGTGTTGCCGCTGGAGGGTTCTGTGGCCGCGAGTGATGCCTTTTTTCCGTTTCCTGATGGGTTGGAGGTGGTGGCGAACGCGGGCGCGACGGCGGTGATTCAGCCGGGTGGCTCGGTACGCGACTCCGAGGTGATCGAGGCAGCGAACCGGTTGGGGATAGCGATGGTGTTTACCGGGATACGCCATTTCCGGCATGGGTAACGCTACGTCGGTAACGGGGGCAGGTGCTCCCGTTCGCATCCAAAGCGTGTAGAGTACCGTCTAAACCAGTGCTGCCCAAGGGCCTATCCCTGCTTTTGGCCTTGTTCGACCGTCTTCTTCGTTTCCTTAGGACCCGCTCAATGACCTTTCCGCTTCGCGCCTCACTGCCCTGGCTCACCTGCGCTCTGCTGATCGCTCCAGGATCTTCGGTCGTTGCCCAAACGAAAGCCCAGACGAAGCCTGCGACAGCGCCAACTGCGTCAGCAGGCAGTCCGGATCGGGCGGCTTCCTACTACCACTACGGCCTGGCGAAGATCTACGAAGACCAGGCAGTCTCCGGTGGACGGCAGGACCTGGCGACCCAGGCCATTGAGCAGTACAAGCTGGCGCTGGGTTCCGACCCGGACTCTTCCATGCTGCAGGATGGGTTGGCGAATCTGTACTTCCGGCTAGGCCGCATCCGCGAGGCGGTCAGTGCAGCGCAGGATCAGGTAAACCGGCATCCGGACGACGTGGACGCGCACACGCTGCTGGGTCGCGTGTACCTGCGTTCGCTGGACGACCGGCAGGGGCAGCAGGGGCCACAGTCGCAGGAGATGCTGGCGGCGGCAATCAAGGAGTATGAGATCATTTCGCGGCTGAAGCCGAATGATCTGGAGACGCACCTCCTGCTGGGGCAGCTGTACGGACTGAGCCATGATTCAGCCAAGGCCGAGGCGCAGTTCAAGGCCGGCGCGGCGATTGACCCAAACTCGGAGGAGGTGGTGCTGAGCATGGCCCGCCTGTATACCGAGCAGGGCGACCTGAACAAGGCCGCGAAGGTGATCACGGACGTGCCGGAAGGGAACCGTTCGCCGCGCATGGATTTCGCCCTAGGCGGTATTTTGGACCAGCTGAAGCAGCCCAAGAAGGCGGCAGAGGCGTACCAGGCAGCGGTCGATCAGGATCCGGAAAATGCGGATTCCAAGCGGGCGTTAGCGGCGGCACTGCAGGCCTCCGGGCAGATGGATGCGGCGGCGAAGATCTATGGGCAGCTGGTTGGGTCGGACCCGCAGGATGCGCAGTCGTTAATCCGGGAGGCGGACGTGCAGCGCCAGCAGGGGCACTATGAGCAGGCGCTGACCTCCTTGAAGAAGGCAGAGACGCTGGCGCCGGACTCGCTGGAGCTGACCTATAACGAAGCGCTGGTGTACGACGCACTGGGCCGTTTTGACGATTCGATCCGCGCGCTGAAGTCGATTCTGGCAACGACTGCTTCGCCAAAGGGCACGTATGAGGAAGGCGATCGGAGCAACCGGGCGCTATTTCTGGACCGTCTGGGGATTGCCGATCGCGAGGCCGGCAAGTATGACGACGCCGTAGCGGCCTACAAGCAGATGGCGGCGCTGGGCGGGGACTTTGAAGCGCGTGGCGACGGCAACGTGGTGGACGCCTACCGCGACGCGCACCAGTGGGCCAACGCGCTGAATGCGGCGAAGGCTGCGGCGGCGGCGCTGCCGGCCAACAAGGATGTCCAGCTGACGTATGCGCGGCAGATGGGCGACAACGGCCAGCTGGAGCAGGGGTTGAAGCTGGCGGAGGCGCAGCTGAAAGGCACGCCGGAGGATCGTGAGGTGTACATCACGATCTCTGACATGCAGGCGCGCGCGAAGCACTGGAAGGCGGCCTCGGAGGCGATCGACAAGGCCGAAGCGACGGCGACGAAGCCGCAAGAAAAGTTGTTTATCTACTATTTCCGTGGCTCGATCGCGGAGCGCGAGAAGCTGTATGACCAGGCCGAGGAGCAGTTTAAGAAAGGCCTGGGGATCGATCCGAACTTCGCGTCGATCGAGAATGACTACGGCTACATGCTGGCGCAGCGTGGCGTGAAGCTGGACGAGGCCACGGCGATGCTGAAGAAGGCGGTGCAGTTCGATCCGCAGAACGGGGCTTATCTCGATTCGCTGGCCTGGGCCTACTACAAGGGCGGGCAGTATGCGATGGCTGAGGATACTGAACGCAAGGCGGCGATGCGGTTGCCGAGCGATCCGTCGATCCTGGCGCATTTGGGCGAGATCTACGCGCACAACGGCAAGCTCTCGCTGGCGGTGACGCAATGGGAGCACTCGCTGGCGGGGTATGCGACGTCCTTGCCGCCGGATGCCGATCCGGCTGATGTGAGCAAGACACAGCACGACCTGGAGAGCGCGCGGGTGCGGCTGGCGCATGCCGGTGCGGGTCCGGTGAAGTAAGCCAAGAGTGCCGGGGGAGTGCCGCCTGAGTACGATACGGAGCGCAACCAGCTATCCTTGGGTGAGATGGGACAGGGATTGCGCTTCGATCTGCACAGGTACGGGGTCTTTGGCGCCGAGGAAGAGCGCCTGGCCTTACGTGTCTTTCCGGCGCCATCGAGCGATGGCCGTTCGCCGTTTGAGCGCGACCGGGACCGGGTGGTGCAGTCGCGGGCGTTCCGTCGCCTGGCGGGTAAGACCCAGGTATTTACCAGCAGGGCTTCTGACCACTTTCGCAGCCGCTTGACGCACACGATTGAGGTGGCGCAGGTAGCGCGCCAGGTAGCGGCGGCGTTGTCGCTGAACGTGGACCTCGCGGAGACCCTGGCGCTGGTGCACGACATCGGGCACCCGCCGTTTGGGCATGCGGGGGAGCGCGCGCTGGACCGCTGCCTGCAGCAGTATGGGCTGAGCTTCGACCATAATCTGCATGCGCTGCGGATTGTGGAGCGTTTTGAGCAGCGGTATGCAGGGCATCGTGGGCTGAATCTGACGCTGGCGACGCGCGAGGGCATCATCAAGCACTCGCGCGACTACACGGAGGCGGCGCACCCCACGCTGCGCGAGTATCTGCTGCCGGACAGCCCGCCGCTGGAGGCACAGATCATCGATCTGGCTGACGAGATCGCGTATCTTACGGCTGACCTGGATGACGGGGTGGAGTCGGGTCTGCTGGAGATACAGGCGATCTGTGAGCATGTCAGCATCCTGCGGCGGAGTTACGAGACGGTGCGAGCGGCACACCCAGAGGCTGAGGAGAAATATGTCTTCCATGACGCGCTGCAGACGATGCAAAAAGAGCTGGTGATGGACCTGATCCGGACCACGGCGGCGCGGGTGGAGGCGAGCGGAGCGGAGGATCTGGCGGGGATTCGCGCGCTGGGCCGGCGGGTGGCGGTGTTTTCTCCGCAGACCGAGGGGGAACGGCTGGAGGAGAAGCGCTACCTGTACCAAGCGCTGTACACGTGCCCGGCGCTGGAGCGTGAGCACGAAAAGGCCGAAATGGTGGTGACGGAGCTGTTTGAGTACTGGGCGAGCGAGCCCGAGGCGTTGCCGGAGGCGTACCTGCCGGAGATCGAGACGCAGGGGCTGCCGCGGGTGATCGCGGACTACATTGCCGGCATGACGGATAACTTTATCCTGATGCAGTTTGCGGATGTGCGGCGGCGGTTGCGGGCAGGGGCAGTAGGACGGCCGCGGGTGAGCGCCTGAAGGCGCAGGTTCGGCCCGGGCGTTTGAGGCGGTGAAGCGAATCCGCTGTGCCTTGCGTCAAGGCTTTGACGCGAGGGCGAGGGGTTGGTAGCCTGAAGGTGCGGTGGTGAGATTGCCCGCTGCGTGCGTCCCCGTCGTCCAGTGGCCCAGGACACCGCCCTTTCACGGCGGTAACACGGGTTCGAATCCCGTCGGGGACGCCAAGATTCTGAAGGCTTGAGCGCAAGAGACGCCGAGAGGCGAGGGCTCACTAAAGGGACAGAGACAGGATACGTCCCCGGCAACTCTCTGTTGGTGGCTGCGAAAAATATTCAGGGTACAGAGTGGATTTGCCGCTCGGGCACCTGCTTGGATTCACCGCGGCAGGCGCGAGCTGCACCGGCGGTACTCGCCCCGTCACACCCTGCTCAACCTGCGGAGCAATAGGCGTTGCTGCAGGCCTAGAGCAAACGATCGACAGCCTGACCGCCCCGCAAGAGGCTGACCGAGGCGCGCACGGACGGTTTGCTGGCTTACCTACCCGCCGGAAGACACGGTGGGAAGCAAGTCCCTGATACGAATCTGCTACCAGCACTCCCATCTCCGTGGAGACCACAGCCAAAGCAAGGTGTACTGCGCTGGGATGTCATGATTCGGCATGAACCCGATGTCCGTGACGGTGTCGGGGAGTTTTCTCCATGAGGTAGAGGTCTTCAGGCAACATCGGACCATTGACGAGATGAAGCTCCTCTTGGCCAGGGCGACTCGGTGTTCGTCGGCGCCCCGAGGTCTCATGAGAGAAACATGCGTGTACATCGAGCTTTCCCGCGTCAGAGCGGAAATCGTGGCTTTCCTGAGATGGTGCCCTCGCAAAGGCAACGGATCTGCACGCGTATGCTCGGCACAAGACTTAAGGTATTTGGAGAGTGTGCATGACAAGATACCTCGCGGCTTTGTTAGCGTCTTCCTCGATGTGTCTGCAGTCGTCCGCTACCTTGTGGGCTGAGCAAAGCGCTCCGCCGCCGCGCACCTTGCTGCAGACGAGGCTGGATGTCTCTCTGGACACCTTGCGCCTACGGCCAGGAGCACCGATTCTTGCTTCGGTTCTGGTGCCATGGTCAGGACCCGATTGCGTGCTCAAGGTAGGGGCTACCGTGTACGGCCAAGTAACTGAGGTGAGCTCAAAGCATAAAGGGCAGCACGAGTCGAGTCTGAAGGTGCTCTTTGATCGGGCTGATTGCAATGGTGAGCGAGCTGTGCCGATCACACTGGTGTTGTTTGCAGTGATCAACAGCAACGATGATCCTACGGGGCAGCAGGCGTACTCTTCGCAGCTGTTTGGTGCTACCTCCCTTCACCCGATCACACAGTCTGCGGCGAACAAAACCCTACCAGTCGACAATTCAGTGCTTATCAACAACATTGTCATGGCGGCCGACGCTGCCCACGCACTGGACCCGCATGTGCCGAACTCGGTGAAGGCCGGGCAGGTGATCGATGCCGGGAAGGTGACACTGGACGTCGGCACGGGCCCTGAGCTGCCCTCTGTGCTGCGCTCGGAGAAGCAGGACTTTGCGATCAACCGGAAAGCGGAACTAGTGCTAGTTGCGAGCCTGCAACCGAAGCCGCATCAACCTGCTTTAGCAAGGCGTGAAGAGGTCGTGGCGTCGATCCCGGTAAAAAAAGCCGATCCAAAAACGCCCTTACTTCCTGATGTTACGGAAGTTTGTGCTGCAGGCGAATGCAGCGAACTTCACGACCCTGTTCAGGGCGTGGAAGGTGCGCTGCGCTCTATCCCCATCGCAAACCTCGGCTACCGTCCACGGCATCACGTCCAGATGTCTGAGTTCGATCGAGATTCCTCGATAAGCTACCTGACCCCTCAGCAGATCCTGGTCACCTTTGACCTCCACCGTCTACGCTCGCGGCTGGCCGATACCTGGCCGATCACGGTACATCGCCAGGTCCGTGCGGTGTTGCTGGATGCCAAGACCGGCAAGGTGCAACGAGTCTCGGACTGGAACGTAGACGGTTCCGGTCAATACCTGTGGTCTGCTGGCCCGGGGCGAGTGCTGGTCCATATGGGAGGTGCGCTGCACATCTTTGGACCGAATCTTCTGTCCGAGGCTGTGCTCCCCGCACGAGGCGACCTGCTCTGGGTCTCAGTGTCGCCGGCTGGCCGGCGGATTGCTCTGGCGATGGTGAACGAACGGCACACCCGCGAGGTGCATGAGCAGATCGCCTCCTTGACCAGTGTCGCGCCCGAAGAGGATATAGAAGTAAGGGTGTTTGATCGGAACGGTGAGCTCCTGCTGAGTCATGCCGATAGCTCAGACGTACGAACGCCGGTGCTCACCGACAGCGGGGGAGAGATCGTCCTACGTCGCGAGCGGGACCAGAGGTGGCAAATTCTGGAGCAGGTCGCTGAGACGAAGCACGTTGTCGCGACTGTTAACTCCAGCTGTGCGCCTTCCATCTCCGCAACCTCGAACGATGCGTTCTTTGTCGTCGGATGTGCAAGCGGCGGTCGCTGGTATCGGGTCATTCGCAAGAACGGCCGCACGCTGATGAAAGTTCCTCCCTCGGACCAGGAGATCGAACAGCGGGCGCTTGCAAATGGAGACAGCATCTTCGCTGTCCGAGTCGTGGATCTTACGAACGCTCCCAGTGCACAATTCCTATACTCCACGACGAGTTTGCATGATGAAAGGATCTCCGTTCACCGCAGCTCCGACGGTCACGAGATGATGCTCGCCCGCGTCAAAAGCTTCCCTCAAACCAGGAGCAGCTTTGCTCTTTCCACCGACGAACGGCAACTGGCGCTTCTGACCGAAGACGATGTGGTGATCTACCAAATTCCTGCTGGGGCGAGTACATCAGAACGCTAATCCGTTGACGTCGGGAGATCCAGCTTGCCTTCCAATGCGTCGCCGTTCTGTTCGCCGTAATGAGCTACGGAGAGGGCAGGGAGTCCGCGCGGACCTGATGCGTCGACGTTCGATCACAAGCTCCATGAACGGGGCCTTATCGATCTTCAGCCAGAGGCCGGGGTGCCACCCTCCGGCCTTCTTGATGATGTCGAGGATGGTCTGCATTAGGCCAGCTCCGACACGGCTTCGTTGTTCTGTTCGGCTGCGGGTGTCTCGATCGCAGAGAGGATCAGGGCGGAGGTCTTCTGGATCACTTCAAGCGACTCGGCAAGAAGGGCGGCATTCCTAGTCATTAGAATCTGCTACTTTGTGGCATGCTTCGGAAGCTGATACTTTGCTGCTCACTTCTGCTCGTGTCTTCTCTGCATGCACAGAGTCCTGCCACCTTGGCCGCCAATGAGGGGATATGGGAAGGGTATGACGGGGAGTGGCGATCCGTGTCGCGGCTGCTGGTTTCATTGGCGGATGCTATCCCGGCGGAAAAGTATGGGTGGCGGCCAGCGCCGGGGGTGCGATCGGTGAGCGAAGTGTTGATGCACCTTGCACAGTCGAACTACGGCCTGCTAAGCGTAACCGGGCCGAAGATGCCGCATGCGTTAGAGCGGGAAGACGTGGAGAAGACGATCACCAGCAAACCGGAGGTGGTTGCGTACCTGCGTAGATCGCTGGAGGCAGTGAAGACGGCGCGGGCGCAGTTGAAGCCCGGAGATCTACAGCGCAAGGTCAAGCTATATGGCGAGACCGTTGAGGTAGACGGGATGTATCTAAGGATCATTTGCCATAACAATGAGCACATGGGTCAATTGATTGCTTATGCGCGGGTAATCGGAGTGGTGCCGCCATGGTCCGCGGGAGTAGTCCTTCCGAAATAGGGACCAGGTGTCCGCCCATCCAGAGTTCTAGTTACGAGAATGCGACCTATCATTCCCTATCGAACAGCAGATCTGGACAGCAGTGGATGAGTATCTGCACCGCAAGATCGCGTCTTGGAAGCGGGGTTCGGAGATGCATGCAGCGAAACCACATAGATCGTCGCAGCCGGCATCACCGAAAGCCGGATCTCCCAGCCTGTGAACCGGAATAGGTCGGAATGGAAGCGAGATGCGTGACGATGGAGCCATGTGAGGTTGGTAGTCCGCTATGCGTGCGAGACCGAACTGGGCAAACTCGCGCTCCATGATCTGCGAAGAACCTGCGCGAAGCTCAAATGCTGAGGTAAGGACAGACGTCAGCCGAGCCGTAGTCACGCCCCAGTATGGGGATTACCTACTCAATTATAAGAACAAGGCAGAGGCAAATAATATTGCGCCCAAAGATCGCGATCGCGTAGGGCGCTTCCTTCAAGAAGATTAATCATCTCAGTGTGGACCAGCCAAGCCGCATCTCCCTTGAGACCTCTGCGGGTAACGGCTGGCAATTGCATTGAGACCGCTGCCGTTTCACCGGTAACAACTCCACACGTACACCGTCGCGCCCTGCGCATATGCCGCTCCATTGGCTGCAGGTGAGTGGACAAGGGACGGCGCATCCGATCGTCCCGCGAGCGCGACACGCCAGCCGAGAACTACGACTCTCAACCAAAGGACGTCGCTGTAAGGTTGATTTCGAACCGACGCATAACGGAGCAAACCGCACTTTGAGTCGCGATCGCTCGTCATCCTTACGCTTCCATCGCGGTCTTTTCGTGCACGGAGAAATCTCATGACCGCTTCCAAACGCATGGCGCTGGCCTTTTGCTGTCTTCTCTTTGCTCTTAGTTTATTTGGACTCAGGGGCATCGTTATCAATGCCGTACGCTATGGCCCAAGAACGATATGGCCCGTTCTGCAGGTCTTGCCTGCTTACCTCCTCTTTGCACTCCCCGGATGGTTGCTTGCCATGCCGTTCGTGCTTTTGTTCAAGGATGCGGAGGGGCGCCGTATGTGGCTCACGCTCCTGATCGGAACCGCGATCGGGCCAGCCTTCATTGGGGGTTGGTCTCTTCTCGCGACGCACGGTCACAGCAAACTGGAAGCTGACGGCGCCGCCTTGCTGATGTCGCTCACCATCGGCTTTCTCACGACAGCAACCTATGTGTTTCTGTTGAGGCACCTAGGTCGCCGGCCATACAGCGGAAGTCGATAAGGAGCGAAAACCCTACGGGAGAGTGTTGCGCCACCCTTTTTTCCTGTGTTTTTGGTTGAAATCGGCAGCACTTCAGCCCTCTTTCCATCAGGTGGGCCAAGGCAAGTGAAAGCGTTGACGCGATGAAGCATTCGCTTCCTCCTCTCGGACTTGGCTTGACATCTTTCGCAGTCTGCATGAGTCTGAGGGGGTTCCAGCTAGTGCCTTTACGCGATCGACCGACGTTACCGGATCGACGCTTCCTGTTTCCTTGAGCACCGACCTTTCGTGTGCTGTTCTGCCTGGTTCCAGCTGTGGGTGTCCGTCGAGCAGTTCCGATTGCCCAAGGGTCTTGCAATTAGACCCGTTCCTAAGTGGCTCTCTGGCGCCGACCTGTTGTATTCCCTAACAATTAGTGATGTGCGTCGGAGCCGGCCTATGTCGTGTCGCATCGTCCTTTTGTTCTTGCTTGCTGTGGGCATTTCCGCCCCTGGGTTGGTCGCGCAAGCACCGAAATTGACTGCGCACTGTTCCCCTGCCACGGGGTCGGCGTTCACTCTCGACCTGCACGCCAGTATTCCCTCGAATCTGGAACAGATGTCCAAGCAGGTTTCAGGTTCAGCCGCCAAAACCGGCGTTTCAAGTAATGCATCGAGCAAGGCGAGCGTACCCCTCAGGTACGGGCTTTTGCGCTCTCGCTCCGCAGCGGGAAACGCTGTTACGAGACTTGAGGTCGCGCCGGAGTGTGGTGCGCCGCCGCCCGTGACGACCTTTCCGGTCGAGTACCGGGCGTTGATTCCCTATGACAATGTGACGGGAAATGCGTCTGGGTTTTGTTATCTGATCTATGGCGATATTACGGGAACCTATGCGGGCGATATACCTCATGGAACGAGTGCCGAGTACCCCACCTCGTATCGTGCTTCGCTTTACGATCTGGTGGACGTGGGTGCCGGAGGAGGTCCCGATACGATCCCAGACACGGGCATTACCACAGCCTTTGAGCCTCCATCGCCAGTGAATGGCTCCTATCTCACGCCTCCGGATTGGGACGGAACGCTTGCAGACTGCATTAGGGAGACGGGACAGAATCAGGCGCACTTCGGGGTTTCGCCCAACTGGTACACGACGGGGCTCCTAACCTATTCCAGTGCTTCCGCTTCGATCGACATGAGCGGCGAGGTTTCCAATCCGCTCTCGTTTAGTGCCCTGACGATCGGCTGGGGCGTGAGCACGACGCTTGCAAATGACACCGCGAACCGAACCCTGAATATAACGGTTTCCGGTGCTGTAACCTGCTTCCCCGAAAGCATTGTCTTGGTAGACGGGCAGCAAGTAGCGGCGTATGTGCCCCCGACGGAGAACTACTTCTACGTCGGCTATTGCCTGGCGACTCCCGCGACCTCACCCTTGACCGGCCCAGCAACGAATCTGCCGGGTGGCTACAACCTTTCTTACTGAGTGGAGGCAAGATGAGGCATGGCTTGATCACGATGGCATTGCTGGCCAGTTCGCTGCCAGTGGCGGCCCAGTCCGCTCTTCCGCAAAGCTTACCGGAGCTCGCGGCTCTTCTTCCCAGCCTAGTGCATAGCAAGCAGATGAAGTTCGGACCTTTTTCGGATGCTATGGCGACAGCTTTGCAGCGGGACCCGGGGTCGGCTGCGGCCGCCATGCCGGCGCTCTCGCATGATTTACAGGATGCGGATCCTGAAGTCAGAATCGAAACACTCGCAATACTTCAGGGGCTCGCGATGATGCCGAACGGAGCCGCCCTGCTCGAACCGGTGGCAGCTCAGGTGGCCGGTACGATCGCCTCGCCCAATGAGTCGGTGAGCTCTCTTTCTTTGCTGACCCTCACGAATTTACGCCAAAACGCACCGGAGGTGATGATTGCGCCGGCCGAGCACACGTTGACCAACAAGGCGAGCTCCGACAGGGTCGTGATGGCGGCAGCGCAGGCACTCATGACGGCTCGCCCCATGAGCGACACGGCGCAAGCGGCTGTGCTTGCGGTCGTCAACGACTCCACGCGCTCCGTACGCGTGCGCGGCGGCGTACTGGTGATGAGCGCCAGTCCGTTTGTCGGGCCAAGGGTGATCGATGGTGTAGTGAACGCCGTTAACACCTCCCAGGACAAGCAGCTGCGCGATGCAGCAATCATCGCCGCAAGCAAGATTGGATCCAAGGCCACGGTGCGCGTGAGTGACGAGTTGACTCGTATCGCGAACGACTCGACGGAATCACTCAGCTCTCATCAGATTGCCCATCGCGCGCTGACCGAAATCGCCCCCATGTAAAGCCGCTTTGCGCTGGGTACCATCGCGCTCTCAATGGTCGACCAACCTGGTAAGGCATACAGCAGAGGAGTCTCTATGCAGAGGTCTCAAACAATCCGGCAATACAGGGGAGCTGCGCTGCTTACCCTGGCAGTGTGGGCATGTGCGCCCCTGCCTGCGATGGCTCAGAATTTGCGGAACAGAATGGTCACGTACTCGGACAAGCTGAAGGCCCAGGCCCAGGCGGGTGACACGGACAGCCAAGTGGCCCTTGGCGTGGCTTACTTGCAGGGCAATGGGGTAGGCCGCCGCTACGATCAGGCGGTGCTTTGGTTCAAAAGTGCCTTTGCGCAGGGTTCACCCGATGCGGCAGGCTGGCTCGGGGGCATGTATCTCATGGGGCAAGGTGTGTTGCCGGATCCTATCAAGGGCTCAAGCCTCATTGATCAATCGCGGACCGCGGGAAGCGCCGTGGGCTTGCGTTACTCTGCCTTCGAGGCAGAAAAGGGCATCGGCCGCGCCGTGAACGGTCGGTTGGCGATTCAGTTGTATGAGGTCGCGGCAGCGCATAGGGATCCTGTTGCCTGTGACAGGATGGGGCTCGTGTACCAGACCGGCCGCGTGAAGAAGCAGGACCTCACGAAGGCTTCTGACATGTACCAGATCGGTGCGAGTGCGGGCTATTCCTGGTCGCAGCTTCACTTGGGAGAGCTGTACGCGTCCAATGCTGTGTTTACGGACTTTCAGCATGGTCGGACCAAGGACAGCGAACCGTGGCTTCCGGAGGCGTACGAGATGTACACCGCCGCGGCCAGCTCCGGGAATCGCGTGGGAGCCTTTCGTGCAGGGCAGGCGCTGCGTGATGGGAGCGGGGTCACAACAAATGTTCAAAGCGCAGCTGAAAGATTTCAGCAGGCGGCGCAGCAACAATATGGGCCGGCTCAGGAAGCTTTAGCCGATCTTTCCGTGCAGCATTCTGAGTTGGGTCGCAGCAAGGCTGTGAGCCTGGCGTTATACCGGGAAGCGGCCGCCAACGGTCAGACCACGGCGGCGAGCAAGGCGGATGCCTTGGCGAAGCAGATGTCTCCTGCGGAGATCGCAAGCGCTTCACAACGCGTAAACGCCATTCAGCAGGCACAGCAGCAGTTCACGCAGCGAGTCGCAGGACTTTCTTCCAGCGTGTCCCAGTAGAGATTGTGATTGCAGCAGGTGAAGTCAACCGAGGAGAAGCGCGATGCCGATGCCGGTGAATCAACGCATACAGAAAGTCCTTCTTTACTTGCCGTTGTTGATGATGACCGCGGGACGAACTCTTGTCGCTCGGGCAAGCCTGCTTCCGAATCCCGGGAGTTCGGGTCCCGCTTCGTCCGTTGTCCATGTGGGCGTCAGTCGGCACACCACGCCTGCAAATGAAAGGTCATTGGCAGATGGACACGCGCCCCAGACCATTCAGAAAGTAACGCCTCCGGCGGCACCACAGCTGCGGATCGAGCCGGTGTTGAGCTGTAGCGGATGCGGAAGCTGTGATAGTTGCGGAGGTTGCGGGTGCAGTTCGTGCGACTGCAGCAGCTGTACCTGCAGTTGCAGTTGCAGCAGCGGCAACTGCGTGGGGTAGCGGCTATGCTCCCCACCTCTGCTCCCGATCGCGTGACAGCGCTTCGATCCGCCCTTGTGCAGCCGTGCTGCGGCTTTGCAACGGGCCTGCAAGTGACCTTGACTGACGTGGACGAACCCATGCTCACCCTGGCCCACGTGAACAGCAGGAGTTCTGGCCGGACTGGTTCCTCTCGTTCGGCTTCGTCCCCCCGCGTGCTTGCCCTTCGAGGCGCAGGTGCGGGAAGGAATGGGGAAGAGGCAACCTTACCGGCCCTGGCGGAGTTGGTAGAGCGGCATGCCACCTCTACCTATCACGAGGGACAGTTTGTATGGCAATCGGCGGACAAGCTGCAGGAACGCGCTCTTGACCTCAATTCCATACCCTGTTGCAGCGAACGAGAACGCATGAACCCACGCTGCTCCTTGCAACTAGCAAGGAAAAGCGAGCCGATCCGATGGGTTCGTGGACTGTCCTTGCTTGATGGAGAAGTGATTTTGGTTCCCGCGGTGATGGTCTACTCGCATGCCGGCTGGCGTGGGCCGCAGGAGCGCTTCTGGCTGCCGATCTCTACGGGATGCGCGGCACACTCCTCCTATGCTCAGGCCGTGATGAGTGCTATTTGCGAGGTGGTGGAGCGGGATGCCATTTCGCTCGTCTGGCTTCAGCAGCTGACCCTGCCTCGCATCAACCTTGGCCGCCCCGGCCCCGATGTCTTTGGTTCATCCTTGGAGGCGTTCTGGAACCTCTACCAGGATGGAAGCGCGGATGTAGAAAACTTGTTTTTTGACGCGACGACTGACCTGGGCTTACCCACGATCTACGGAGTCCAAGTCTCTCGTCACCATCCCTTTGCGAGAAACATCGTCGCATGCGCCACGGCTCGCACCTTTGAGCAAGCATTACTCAAGACCATGCAGGATCTGATTGCATTCAAACGTGCCTTCAGTCAGGCGAGGACAGTTCCGACGGACACAGGCGCTTTCACAGGGCTTCTTGATGGCGCCACTTACATGGCGCGACCGGAGCACGCAGCGGCCTTCGACTTTCTGCTGAAGTCAGGGCACGAGATCACACTTCGCGAGCTTAGTGACAAGACACCGGAACTGCAGACTCTTGAATGCATTCTTCGGCGTTTCGCGGACAGCAAAATGCAGGTGATCGCGGTGGACCTGTCGACGGATGAGTCTCTCCGTGCCGGACTCTTTGTCGTAAGGGTCATCATTCCTGCATTGCAGCCGTTGTCCCTGCATACGGCCTCGCAGTTCCTCGGTCATGCAAGGCTGTATGACGCTCCGAGAAAGATGGGCTTTCCCGTGCGAAAGGAAGAGCAGCTGAACCCGTGGCCTCAACCTTTCGCTTGAGAACTGTCTTGACGACGCCGGTCTCGCCCCTTCCAGAAACGCTCCTCGTGCTCGCCGTGGGTGAGTTTGGCGAAGCCGTGGCGCGTGCCTTGCAGCGGCTTGTTTCAGTCACCGTGATCTTGCATGCAGTTACGGAACGCCGCCTCCCTGTGCTGTTGGAAGATCCAACCCTGGCCGTTGTGCTCACCGCGGGTAGCCTGTTGCCGGAGCTTGCCGATCAATTGGACGCGCGTAGTTTTGCGACAAATACGTCCTTTCTTTCGTTGCTGATGGTAAACCAAACCTTGTTGTTTGGTCCTGTGATCAGACCTGGGCTGAGCGCCTGCTGGCGCTGCTGGGCAGCGCGGGACATGCAGGCGGACGCAGCACCCTATGCTTCCCAACGGC
The DNA here is from genome assembly GCA_964242225.1 of uncultured Acidobacteriaceae bacterium. GTDB lineage: Bacteria > Acidobacteriota > Terriglobia > Terriglobales > Acidobacteriaceae > Granulicella. The sequence goes on along the minus strand of CAXTAE010000004.1, from coordinate 34,015 downwards.
GACGCTTTTACGCCGATCACCCGGCGCAGACACCGCGGGGCTTCCTACCTTCTCTCGCCCGATTCGGTGCAGCACAGCTGGCCGAGGCGTCGGCTAGCCTTAAGACTTCCGGAGACAACGCAGGCCTTGTTGTCCGCACAGACCTGTTCGGACGCCGCATCGTTGTCTCTCGCGCTGTTGGGCTCGATGACTGTAGCCGCTGCGGCCTGCGCCGTGATCTGGCCTCTCGGAGCTACGAAGGTCTCCGATGCTCGCTGGCATCCCTCTGGTCAGGCCACCCGCAGGAGAATCTGTGACGTCAATCGAACGATTCAGTGTGGCGGACGACGCCATCCTGGTACCGGCCCCCGAATTTGCGCTCATTCCCCTGGAAGAGGGCGTCTTGGTGGAAGGTGGACGAGAGCCGGAGCTCCTGACTGGACCGGACGCCATTCTGATCTTACCCGTGCTGCTTCCGCTGCTCGACGGTACGCGCTCCGTGGCGGACGTGATCGTGCAAATGCCGCAGGTACCGGCCCGGCACACGCGTGAGTTGGTGTCGCGTTTGAAGTCGTGGGGTGTCCTTCGCGAAGCGATTCAGCAAGCACCCGCGGCTTCGGGTCTGCAGCAAACTCTCGGCTTCCTGCGGAGGACTGAAGCTGTATACGACTCTGAGGGAACCTGTAGCAAGCTCGTTGCCGTGCACATCGTGGTCGTCTCAAGCGGAGCTACCTGCATGGGCAGAGACCTTGCAGAAGGTCTGCGGGATAACGGCTTCAGTTCGGTACAACTTGTGACTTGTGCAGAACTGGACGCGTGTCCGAGCTCGGCAGATGAGCTGATAGTTTCCGTTCTCGATGGGTGCACTCGGGGTGCTGAAGCCGCCGAGCACTACCGTACATTGCAACGGAGAGGTTCCGCCTTTCTCCGGACAGTGTTGCTTCACGACGAGCAGGTAGGCGAGATTGGGCCGGTCTTTGCTCCTGATTCAACATTGTGTCAAACCTGCCTTTTGCAAGAACGGCACGAGGAATGCAACCAATCGACTTCAAGGTGTGGTGTCGAAGGGCATCTCTGGTCCGCATTGCTGGCGACGGAAGTCACAGCACAGTTGCTTCACGAAAGCCGTCCGGGTCCCCAGGCTTTTCGCCGTTATCATCTGCCTCACTTCGAGAGCGAACTCTTCACCTGGCCGACTTCCAGTGCATGCCACCATGTGCCGGCTGCAGATGGGAGTGCACCCGGTCCCCGGCGCCTCTCGCAGTCATTGCCGTTGCTCTTTGAAGAGGCAATCGCGCGACGACAGGAGACAGCGAACACGCTAGGTGGGGCAAGCTATGGTGACAAGCCCGCCGCGCCCACAAAGCTTCTTCTGAATTGCGAGTGGTTTCCCCTGCCTGACGCCAGCATCGGTCTGAACGACCGAGTAACTGCATTACTACTTCGGCAAACGACAAAGGCGAAGCGCGATTTCACAATTGATGATCTCGCGAGCGTGCTGTCACTTTCCGTTGGCGTAAAGGAGCTTACGGAGCAAGGGGTGAAACGATGGGCGCCCTCGGGTGGCAATCTCGGCTCGGTGGAGGCCTACGTCATCATTCAGAATTTGGATCCCTTGCCGCCGGGTGTCTATTTCTACGATCCAGGAAAACACGCTTTGGCGAAGCTGGAGCGCCATCAACGTGACATGGCGCAAGCGGCTTTTCGGTCAGCTCTTCTTGACGGTACCGCTTCCGCGCTGCTCGTTCTGACCGGTGCCTACCAACGTATCGGGCGCAAGTATGGTGCCTTTGCTTACAAGCTTTCCCATCTAGACACGGGCGCGGCGAGTAGCCAGTTGCTGCTCGTTGCCTCTGCCCTGGGCGTTCGGGCCGACCCCGTGCGTGCGTGGGATGCACGTGGCCTGAGCGAGGCTTTGGGGATGCGCTCAACGCAGGAGGTGGTGACCCAGGTGTTTCGATTAGGCGGTTCCAACCTGTTGCAATCAGGTCGATCAAGCGTCTTGCCGCACAGCGGCTTGCGGGAAGATCCGCACCGGCTTTCGGGTGTGTCCAGTGCCGATGAACTCGTAGCGTCGCTGATCGATTCGACTCCCGAGGTGAAGGAGCGCATCCCGCCTGATTGGAAACCTACTGTCAGTCGAGGTGCAAAGCGCCTCCTGCAGCGGATCTTCGATGGCCGGCATGCAAAGACCTTGGGAGGTGCCCTGAATCAACGATCGTCCGTTCGCTCCTTTGCTCCGCGCCCTTTAACGGCAGCTGACGTGCAGACTCTTCTGCGTACCGCGCTTGCGAATAACATCCTTGCAGACTCCGGCCTGATAGCGAGTGTTTTCGTCCAAAACGTGACTGGCCTTGCAGCAGGTGTGTACACCTACGATGCGATGTCCGATCTCCTAGTAAAGGAAAGAGCAGCTCTGCCGCAAAAGCGTGTGAGTTCTCTGTTTTTCCAGCCCGGGTATGCCCAATGTCCGTTCATCGTCTGGTTCAGCGGAGACGTTGCCGCCGCTCATCTGAAGAATGCCGGGGGCTATCAGACTCTGCTTGTCCGCTCCGGACTGCTGGGACATCGGCTGTGGATGGCGGCGATCGTGTTGGAGCTAAGTGGCGTCCTGTTGGCAGGGATCACCTCCGAAGCTGCAAGCAAAGCCGATCAGGTCATCGACGGCCGAAGCAGTAGCCTGCTTGCCTTTCTTTGTGGCTATCCCGCAGACGTGACTGGAGCAGATCCCGCATGACGCAGGCATTTCCTTTCATCCTTGACGGATTTCCTCGTTGTGGAAGCACAACTCTCACCCGGGTTCTCAACGCACACCCCGACATCCGCTGCTGCATGGAGCCCTTTCACCCGAAACGCTATGGCGGACAGTTCAACGAGATAGCTCTACAACAAGGGAGCGTAAAGGGGGCCCTGGATCTTATTCGCCTGCGCTGGAATGGGCTGAAGCACGTGTGGGAACCTGGGACAGCCTGGCCCTTTGATCAACATCAGGAGTTGAACGATGATCTGGTGACGCATGCGGGGACGATCATTACGGTTCGTAGGCGTAACCTCCTGCGTCAGTTTGTCTCAAGCTACATCAGCAAAAACCTGGGATTCTGGGTGGGAACAAGTGCCGAATTTTACGAACGGCTGGACACGGCCTGTCTCCCCGCGCTGACTGTCGATAAGACAAGGACGGCTCTTGAAGAGATGATTGCGGCCCATGAGAAACGAGATCGGCTGCTCGCCACACTGCCCGCACGCCAAGAAGTCTTGTATTACGAAGACATTTTCGAGGGCTCTGCTGATCTGGACCAGCACGTCGCGTCTTGCAATGCCCTTTTCGTGGTTCTTGGGCACTGTCCGTTGGAGGACGAAACTTTTCGAGAACTATGCGGGCGGTTCTTCGATCCGATGGAATACAAGTGGGCCAACAACGAGGTGTACGCACGCATACCGGGGGCACAGCTTGTGGACAAGGAACTCGCAAGCGAGAACACGGGGTCCTTATTTTATTAGCCGCAGCACCGCCCAAACGGACGTGTTCCCGTTCCGCTCGCTCAAGGGCGGTTGTTCCATGTTCGGAAGGCTCGTATTGTTTCAAGATCCCGTCTCGCATCGCCGCTATAAGTCACCGCGCGATCGTCCCAGTACACCGTCGCAACCGGTTTCGCACTCTGCGTTGAGTAGTCCGAGTTGGTATTGATTTCATCGAACGGAACACCGGCTTCGAGTAGATACCCAGAGAGTTCCTCAACGCCTCGGGTACTGTGCACGATGATTTTCCAACCTTCCGCCCTGAGCGCATGAAGAGCGGTCAGGACGTCCTGACGGGGTGCTCCAAGTACACCTGCTCCCTTCCACCCATCGTATTCTGCGATAACACCGTCGAAGTCGACAGCGATTGTCACGCGGCGGTGCTGGCTACGGTTCGCTTTCTCCTCGCTCCTGTTCAATCGAACTAGGACTTTTTCTAAGCTCTCCTCAACCGTTTCACGATCCGTGTAACAGACCAGGTCTGGATTAGTGGGAGGTTCGAAGAGCGAGTCGATCCCTGTAAATCCCTGCAGGTTTCCGGATCTTGCTCTTTGGTACAGACCTTTGGGATCGCGCTTTTCGCACACGGCAAGTGGTGCGTGAACAAAAACCTCGATCATGGTGGGCAACTTACTCCGCGCGATCGACCTTAGTCGTTCTAACGGGGTAATTAGTGCAACGAGAACAGTAGTTCCTGCCTTTGCGAAGAGGTCGGCGACACATGCGACGCGACGAACGTTCTCGCTGCGGTCCTGATCGTCGAAGCCGAGATCCACACAGAGCTTTCGCCGCAGATCGTCCCCGTCCAGAATTTGAACGCGATGACCGCGGCTCTCGAGGGCAGCGGACAGGCCGCGACAAAGGGTGGTCTTCCCGGAGCCGCTCAATCCTGTGAACCAGATCACTTGTCCTTCGGACTGCTGTGTCATATAGAGCCCGCCCCGTCATTCCTGCTGTCTTGCAGCTTAACCCCGAAGAGCTTGTTGAAAGTTTCCTTGTGGATGCGCTTCCGTTGGAGGCCGCCCGGAAAGTCCAGGAGTTCTGGAACCGATGGCACAGCTCGCTCTCTGCATGGTTTGCGCGAAATGATAGTCACGCCCATGTCCAAGACTCTTGCTCGCTGATTCGGGCCATAGAGCGCCAAGTATGCGATCGCGTGTTCGATCGTCGTGGCTTATTGGCATCGGCGTCCGACATGGAGTAGGCGTAAGCATCTGCGATGTTTGGATTAGGGCAAGGAGTTGGTTTGTCACCGTTCACTAGTACTCGGTTTCCCAAGCGGAGGCTGGTAAACAGGGGTTCTTGAATACAGGAACAACAGGCTCATCTACTCGGTTAGGTATGGTGATGACCTTCACCAATTTGTCGCTCTCGCTTTTTCTGTTTGCTAACAGCTGGGACGACATGCGTAGGATTCTCAGAGTGCTTACTCAGCAGACCTGGATGGTTCCGCCGTACTCGGGGTACAAAGTCGTTCTTGCACAGCAGTGCTATGCGTGACCTAAGGCACGACTGCGACCGAAATGCGGAGAGGCTCACTAGCGAGAGTTCCGTTGATGCGCTATCTGAGCCAAGCCGGATCCCAGATCGAGGCGAACCGTAGGTTGCAGCGCCGTTGCGCGACCCGGTAGCGACGTAGGACGGCTCCTGACGACCGTCACCACACGAAAGTGCTGTGACTTCACAGACCTAACGGGGCTTGGGCAAAGCTCAGCGGCGGTGGATTCTGAGGGAGTCGTCGGATTCGTTCCTTGCCCCCAGTCGGCGTAGCTTAGGAGATCATCATGGATGCACCCATCGCAGCCGCTTCCAGTTCTGAACAGGCCGTCAACCCTGGCCAATTCCGACTTGCTCAAAAGCTGGTGGAAGCCATACATCAGGACTTTCAAGGTTTTCATCCGGGGTATCGCGGCGTACACGCTCAAGGTCGTTATTACGCTGGAACGTTTACCGCGACTCCAGAGGCGAAGCATTTGAGCCGTGCAGTTCACCTTCAAGGTGAGCCGATTCCCGTGACAGTGCGCCATTCCAATAGCAAGTCAGGCTGCCCCTGGGGACCTTCGACCAGTGTTTCGATGTCTACGAAATTTTTCCTGCCGGACGGCACAACTACCGACATCGTAGCTTTACCTCTTCCTCTGTTTCCCGCTCGCACGCCTGATGAGGTGCTTGAGGTCCTCGAGGTTGCTCGGCCTGATCCGGCGTCTGGGAAAACCGACATGGACAAGGTCTGGAAGTTCATCGGCGCACGACCGTGGATTGCGCATGCGGCAGGGCTTGCACAGAAGGTCCCGGCGTCCGTCAGCTTGGCTCAGACGGCCTTCAACCCACTGCATGCTTTTCGGTTTGTGAATGCAGCCGAGGAGGTGGTTTATGCCCGTTACCACTGGGAGCCGGAGGCCGGTGTTGCCGGTCAAACTCTCGAGGAACTCCAGAAGCAGCCCGCTTCGTACCTGTTTGACGAGCTTGATGAGCGGCTTAGCCGCGGGCCGGTTGCCTTTCACCTTGTGCTTGAGCTCGCAGGAGACGGGGATCCTACTGATGACCCCAGCGCACCTTGGCCGGAGGGCCGCCCACGCGTGACGATAGGGCGTCTGGAAGTTAGACGGGCAACGACCGTGGAGGAGATTGGTGATCCGATCATGATGCATGATCCAACCCGGGTCACCGACGGAATCGAGCTATCCAACGATCCCATCCTCGCGGCGCGTCGCGGGATTTACGAGGTTTCCGTCGCGCAGCGGACGGGTGGGTGGAAGGGGCGCCAAGCGTCACTGGTGCTTGGAGGTTGTCCTTTCCTCGGAGATCCCGGAGCAAGCAAGTAAAGCCGGACCTTATTTGGTACCGTCCCTTCCTGTGCAACTTAAAAAGGCGTCATCAAAGGAGATTTCCCATGGCCGAAGAGCAGTATGTGCCTATCAGCCCGACCGTTCCTGCCGAAGAGATCCTGAAGTTTCGCCAACCCACGATTCAGCAGCCTGAGGGATCCGGGCTCCGCGTAGGTAATAAAGCAGAGTTCACCCTGCTCGCGCCTGTTACTTCCGGAGGCGCAGCTCTATTTCGCCAACGTACGGCAAAGTTGCAGACGGAAGCTGCTTACTGGGAGGGTCATGTTGGTACCGTTCATGACATACGTGTCGCCCTGGTGAATGAAGACAAGCACGTTTTATTTGCGGCTACATATTCGCAGGAGTTCGAACCTTACCTTCAGGACGTCATCAGGTTTGCTACTCCGTGGATTGACTACATGTTTGTCGGAGTGGTCGAGGGGTTTCCCGGGCTGACTCATCCGGAGGCGATTCCTTACATCACGAAATATCAGGTGGAATCCTCGGTTTGGTATGCCTCGAACGAAAATGCATCAGTCCGTGACACGACCAAGGCTCTCAAGCTCCTCAATACTTTCGAAGAGCTCTTGGATATCGCACAAGGCTGAAGGATTTGGGTGAGACCGTTTCGACCTTGTACCCCGGAGGTGCTCGGTCGCAAGCAGTGCTTCTGTGTGTTTCAGCTTTCGCGGTGTTCTGCGAAGTTAAGCTGCGTTGCCTCGCTCAATGTGCTGGAGATGAGTATGGACCATGCAGAGCCGCCCCGGAACGTCGACAAGCAGGCTACAGATCAGGCGGCTGTGTTGCCAGATCTAAGTGATGTTCAAGCAGCGGTGTTGCGTCCCAGGCCGGCGCCATACCGGGGGCAGTATATTTTGCTGCGGGTTGGTGATGCAGAACAAGGGCGCGAGATGGTGCGCCGATTAATCCCGCAGGTCGCGCCAGCGGACACCTGGTGGCAACCCACTCTGCCCGGATGGCTAGGGGTTGCGTTTACCTATAGCGGCTTGAAAGCGCTTGGCTTGCCACAAGCGTCATTGGACAGTTTTCCTTTGGAGTTCCAGCAGGGTATGGCAGCTCGGGCCGATGTGTTGCACGATGCCGGCCGGAATGCGCCTGAACATTGGGAACCGCCATTTGGCTCACCAGACGTTCATGTCGCCCTAGCTTTTTATGCAAAAGATGATCGAGACCTCCACCAGATGCTCGCACTGGCGGGTGAGAGTCACCTGGATCTCCCACAAGTGGAAGTCATCTACCGGCTCAGCTTCAGCGAGTTGCCTGGTGGTAGGAATCCGTTCGGCTTCAGAGATGGACTTCACAATCCAACCATCGAGGGCCAAGGTCTGGCGCCTGAGTCTCCACAAGCGGCGTCCGGTCCTGCATCGAACTACCAGGAAAAGCCACTCAAGAACGGAGAGATTCTCCTGGGCTACGCGGACGAACTGGGCGTCACAGCACAATCGCCTGTTCCGGAGGACCTCCGCCGCAATGGAACATTCATAGCGTTTCGAAAATTCTATGCGGACGTCGCGCGTTTTCGGCAGTACCTGCGAAAAAACTCGGGGTCGCCGGACGAAGAGGAACTACTCGCGGCCAAGATGGTTGGACGCTGGCGCAGTGGGGCGCCCCTTGTTCTCGCCCCTGAGGCGGATAACCCGGCACTGGGAATGGACCAAGTCGCAAATAATGCGTTCGGCTACAGCGAAGATAAGCGAGGGCTCCGCTGCCCGATGGGTGCGCATCTACGCCGAGCCAATCCTCGTGATTCTCTGGATGACGACGCCGTGGATGTGAACCTGCACAAATTCATTCGCCGGGGCACCAACTTCGGTGATCCGCTACCTGAGGGCGTATTAGAGGATGACGGTGCAGATCGAGGAGGGGTCTTCCTCTTCATTGGCGCTCACCTGGACCGCCAGTTTGAGTTCGTGCAATCGCAGTGGCTCTCGAACGGAGACTTCATCGGTGAAGGTCAGGAACAGGACCCGATATTAGGGAACGCCGAGCGGGAAGGAACGTTCACCATACCGAAGCAACCGCTCCGCCGACGCCTCCAGAGTCTTCCCCAATTTGTCACTGTGCGAGGAGGGGAATATTGCTTCATGCCGGGTATAGGAGCTTTACAGTGGATCGCTGATGTTCAGAAGAGCAGAGAACACTAAGGCCCCCTGTGCGAACTTGATCAGTAACGCAAGTCTGAAGGTACCCCGGGCTGTCGCCTGGCATGTGCCAGACCCACGCTGATCAGATCAACGCCGATTTTTCCGAGTTCATCAGCGCCTGAGCATTCCGGGCTAGCTGCAAGATGTGGGCTTCTGTCTATTAGGGCAGATTAGAGCGGTTTTAACCTTTTCTGAAAGGCATCTCTTATGTTGATCGCGGTCGCACTCTGCCTGGGCATCGTCTCAGGGCTTCGCGCAATGACGTCTCCGGCTGTCGTGAGCTGGGCTGCCCGCCTGGGCATTCTGGCTTTGGCCGGAACACACCTAGCCTTTCTCGGCTACGCTGCAACACCTTGGGTTTTGACACTGCTCGCAATCGCGGAGATCGTCAATGACAAGCGGCCTTCCACGCCCAGCCGTAAAGTGCCGGCACAAGTAGCTGGCAGGGTGGGCAGCGGTGCACTCGTGGGAGCCGCTGTTGGGATCATTGCGGGCTCGGTTGTCTTTGGGCTGCTTGCAGGAGTTGTAGGATCCCTTATTGGAACGTACGGCGGTGCTGCCGTCCGCGCCCGGTTGGCAAAAGCTTTTGGTCGCGACCTGCCGGCTGCGCTGCTCGAGGATGCTGTCGCGATTCTGCTGGCAATCTTCGCGGTGTCGAGGATCTGATGAACAGCCAATGTGACGCGATCGTGATTGGCGCTGGCCAGGCAGGCCCATTCTTGGCGCAGGGACTATGCACTGCCGGTCAGGCCGTCGCGCTGATCGAGAAACACTAATCAACCAGCTCTACGATATTGGATCTGGATGGAGTTCCGGAACACCTGGTCGTCGTAAGCGGCAGCTACATTGGGCTGGAGTTTGCGCAGATGTTCAGGCGATCCGGCGCAGAGGTTACCGTCGTTGCACGCGGATCACGCCTCATTGCTCATGAAGATGTTTCTCTGGCCGTTCAGGACATCCTGCAGGAGGAGGGGATCGGGCTGCGTTTGAAACTCCGAGTGCATCCGCTTGGAGCAGACGGAAGGGAGCCCGGTAGTGCATGTCTCCTGCACGGCAGGCGCTCCAGTTATGCAGGCATCGCACGCGTGAAACAGGTTGGGGATAATGCGCCGGGTAACCCGTGACTCCGTGGATAATCTAAGTTCTTAGATCACAGGAACCTATCATTGTTGTATTTGGTGGCTTCCAAGTACAACGGCGGTTCCGTCACGTCCGCTGATGAGCTGATCTAAGCCCCTGTTACTTACGCGTGTACTCCGGCCAACCCTAACGGACTACGCAGGACCAGTTACTCCTGACGTTTGCAGAGTCGTGATTGGGAAGAACACTTCAAGTATCGATGGCAGCTCAATCAGCGAGTGCCTGTTCATACAAGAAGTGACTTACAGGCGAGCACAATTTGCCTGTCCTCATTCCCGTAACGACAACGAAAGGAAATCGCATGAAACTACGTAGTCTCCTCCCCACAGCCTTGAAGTCCTTCATGATCGTATGCTTCGGTTTGCAACCGCTTCACGGTATCGCCCAAAGCACTCCGCGGGTAAAAAACATCATCCTTGTTCATGGGGCTTGGGCAGACGGCTCCAGCTGGGCCAGGGTAATCCCGTTGCTTGAAGAGCGCGGCTTTCATGTGACGGCCATCCAGAACCCACTAACTTCCCTGATCGACGATGCTGCTGCGACCAAACGCGCGATCGACGAGGAAGACGGCCCCGTTCTCCTTGTGGGTCACTCTTATGGCGGCGCCATCATCAGCCAGGCCGGCAACGACCCGAAGGTGGCTGGTCTCGTCTACGTCGCCGCCTATGCGCCCGAGATAGGCGAGAGCTCGCTATCGACCGTAAGTGGTTTTGCGGTGACTCCGGTTGCCCTTCAGATTTATTCCACGAAGGATAATCCAGACCTGGTGCTCTTGACCCGGAAGGGCGTCCTGGAAGACTTTTGCCAGGACCTCGCACCGGTGGAAAGAATCATTCTCGATGATACCCAGGGCCCAACGGCATTTTCGGCATTGGGTGCCAAGGCCACGCAAGCCGCATGGCACAACAAGCCTACCTGGTACGTGGTGGCCACGGAAGATCGCACGATCAATCCTGACTACGAGCGATTCGCCGCAAAGCGCATGGGCGCCAAGGTCCTTGAGTTGCCCAGCAGCCATGTGGCGATGCTCTCGAAGCCACGGGCGGTTGCGGACTTCATCGAGGAAGCTGCCATCAAGGGAAGGAAGTAGCACCTGCTATCCACGTCTCGGAGCTTTTTTTCCCAGACTCCGAGACGATGGATTGGTGTGCTCTTCCAATGCTCCTCAAGCATAGGCGGGCAGCAGGAATTAGGGAGGCGAAGAGGCGTTGCGGAGATCGGCTCTTTCTTTGCCCTGCGCAGTGCGAAGAGCTCAGGCTATCTCCTGGTCAATGCCGGCTTCTCGCTCCTGCTTGCGTTTCTTATTTGGCGTAACTGGCCCTACAGTTCGTCCTGGGCGATAGGCACTCTAATCGGTGTCAATCTTATAACGACCGGTTTTACCCGGCTGCTGCTTTCCCCCGGTCGGACAGCTACCCTCACTTCCTAAGTCCGAACACGCCCCTGTGCTCTGTCATACGAGATGCTGGCGTTGGTACTCCTGGCTGTCGGTCTAGTGCGTAGCAACTTGTCCGATCTTTTCGATCACCTTCAACTGCTGGCGTGCGGTGCTCGCATGCCTCTCCGTTCACGCATGCACAACCAAAGGAGTCGATATGGCTGAGCTCATTGTGGTGGGTTTCAAAGGCAACATGCTTCGTGCGTCGCAAGTGCTCGACGAGTTGCGGCTGCTGGATGACGAATGGCTTGTGGATCTTCGTGACGCCGTTGCCGTCCATCGCGAGTACGGAGGAGAACTCAAGATGGATAAGAGCTACCAACCCACGAGCCAGCAGGGCGCGGGCTGGGGAGGCGCTATGGGTTTGCTTATCGGCGCGACGCTTGCCATTCCCTTCACAGCGGGCGCGAGCGCCGCCGTGGCTGCCGGCGCCCTTGCGGCAGGTGCAATCGGCGGAGCTGCCCTCGGCGTTACAACAGCCGGTCTGGATGCAGCCTTCTGGAAAGACACCATCGGGATTCCGGAGGACTTCGTCCACGATGTGAGCGGTTTGATCGAACCGGGGGCCTCAGCGATCTACGCCATTCTGGAGTCCGCTCAACCTGAAATCGTAGCCGCTCGTTTTCAGGGGTACGGCGGCACCGTGCTGCACACGAGTCTTACCAGCAGCCAGCAGGACAAGCTCGCAAAGGCCCTTCACACCGCGGCTCGCTGATCGATCGGGATGGCTTCGCATCGACCACAACCAGTAACACAACGTCATGAATCAGGAGAGTTCATCATGAACGAGCATAAGGCAGCAATGGATGCTTTCGAGAGCACAGTAAGCGCACGTCTTGACGCCATAAAGGCCAAGCTGGACGGGCTGAAGGCGCAGGCCAAGGCCAACGCAGCGCACACCGAACTTGAAGCCATCGAGGATCTGCAACACATGCAGAAGGGGATCGAAAGCAAGCGTGAACTCCTCAAGAAAGCGGAGGCGACCAAATTCGACTCCATGAGGGAGAGTATCTCCGCTGATGTGAAGGAGCTGGAGACGAAGGTCAGCGCGCTTCACCACAAGGTGGAGCACCTGGTTGCCACCAAATAGATGCGAAAGACCCGTTAACCCGGTGGCAGATGCCACCGGGTCTTTTGTGCGTAGTGGTCATTGCAGATAGTACCGGTGCCGTGTATTCCGCTGTATGCGTTTGACCTGCAGCTGACCGACAAAGAACTGATTCAGAACAGCTTTCCAAAAGTAAGAAAACCTTTGCGATGCCCGTCGTCGCCAACGGCTCCGCCAAGCGTGAGGGCTCCCAGGGGAGTGTTCAGCAACACGCCACCGAACACATCCTGCCGCAGGACTGAGTGCTGCTCCGGACGCCAGATCTCGCCAGCTTCATAGCCGCCTGCGAAGTAGATGCCTTGCCCCAATCCTGTGGGGAGCGTAGCGAAGCGGCGAAGATACGCGGCTCGCGTCAAGATTGTGTCTGTGCCGCGGTATTCGTCTACCGAAGAGGCATACAGGCGCAGGGGACCGCCCAGGGTGAAGCGGAGCGGGTCAGCGACATTTGCGCGGAAGTAGGTGTTTACCTCAGCGGAAAGGCCTAGGACGTTCTTGTCCCGCAACGTGAACGATCGTCTCCCGCTGAAACGTAGAAAGGCGCTCTGATGACTCGCCGTTGAGGGGAACAAGTGTCCAACAACAAGGTCAGCGCGGCTACCGCGTGGCGACGCTATCTCCGCAACGTTGTCGTTATAGGTCACATGCGCGGCTGCGCTCTCAACCATTCCGGAGTAGTGCTGGGTGGGACTAACATCGATTCCATCCTTGAGCACCCAACGAACGGTCGAGGCTCGGTACTCCAAAGCCGCCTGGAAATTTCGCGGGATCGACACCCCGGCATCCAGGCCTCCTCCGGCGCGTTGCAGAAGCCGCTCCGAGACGCGCTGCTGATCCTGCCACAGGTACACCGGTTGCCGTAGAAATTGCACACTGGGTTGCAGGAAAAAGCCACGTCGTCCAACGGGGCGGTAGTATTCCGTGCCGAGATGGGTTAGATACCCGAGACGGACGTCCGAGCGAAGCTCCGAACCATACCCTCCCAGGTTCTGATCCACGAAGCGTCCGTCGACAATGATTTGCGAAACATTGGAGCTCACGGCGACGATCTCGGTGCCAAGCAGCAGATACGGTGGACCCTCTCCTTTGCGTCGCCAGTGAAGCAGAACGCCGTTGTCTGGTTGTGCAGCAGCTGTTTCCCCTTGTGTGGCTACGGGCATGCGATATGTCTCGTAATAGGCGTCCAGGGCTCCATCTGCGCGCGTGTCGGCGACCATTGCCTCCGCGCGGGAGACATTGAAAGTCTTACCTTGCAGACGATCAGCATTGCGAGCGAGTTGTGCCGATAAGACGGCGTCAGGCCCATCCACGCGTACCGTCTTGATAATGCCCGGGGCCGGCCTGATCTTCGCGGCTAGGTCAGCGCGATACGCCTTCCAATCGTCTTCATCGAGAGCATGAGCAAGCAAGGGACCACGTTGACGCTCCGCGGCGTCATAGCCCGCTTTAACAAGGGCAGCGGCTTTGCTGTAGTCGGAAGAGGAAAACGCATCGACGGCCGGCAGGATCTGGATATCAGCCTGCTTCCGGCTGAGTTCTTCGTTTCGATTGGTGCCAGCCTGGAAGGCTCGAGCGAAGATGCCGAAGAGCGAGGTTGCGTCCTTTTCTGCAAAGGCAGCGTCGGAAAGATGAACAGCGATGACCACATCGGCATGCATGTCCTCCCGCAGTACGTCTGTGGGCAGGTTGTCCACGATCGCGCCGTCGACCAGGATGTCTCCTCCCTTGTTGACCGGCGGAAACACTCCAGGAATCGATATGGAGGCCCGAACCGCAAGCGATAGCGATCCCGAGCTGAAGACAAAGGGCCTAAGGGTCGTCAGGTCAGTCGCGACGCAACGAAAGGGGATTGGCAGATCATCGAAGCTGAGCGCCTCAGTGTTATAGGCGAGGAGTTGGCGTGCGAGGAAGGCGTTCAGCTGATTGTCCGTGATCAACGCGTTTCCTAGAGGAACGACGCCGGAGCGAAGTCCAAAGGAGATAGCTTGAGGAAGATCCTCCCTGTCCTGACGCCTCCGTATGCTGAGACGGCTGAAGCTGGGCCTTGTTGTGAAGAGGTCATCGAAGCCACCATGGGCGATCAGACCGTTGATGTTCTCAGGCGACAAGCCTGCAGCCACGAGGGCTCCCACAAGGGCTCCCATGCTTGTTCCTGCGATGCGATCGATAGGGATGCGGTGTTCTTGCATCCATAGCAGCACACCAACGTGCGCGATGCCGAGCGCTCCTCCACCTTCCAGGGCGATTCCTATGCGAGGCCGACTTGTTGCCTCGAGTACTCGCTGTTGAGATCCTTGACTAAACAGCTCTTGAGGGCTTCTAACCAAGGGCCTCAAAGTTTGTTGAGTGGAGCCTGCTCGACTCAGCGTCCACAACGCGAGTAGCGTTGCCGTGGAGGAACGAAAGGATCGTGCTCGCCCCATACGAATCGTCATCACCCTCTCCTTGTGCTTCGTCAAGGCACGCACTGCGGAGAGCGGAGACGGGGCTCGAATGCCCGCACGGTCCAGGTTCTCTGGTGCTCGGATTTGCTGGCCAAATGACCGGTTCGTCTGGATACAGCTACGCTCCCGTCTCAGAGACTAAGAGGAGAGAGCTACCAGCCCAAGAGGCTTTCCGGTGGTCTTTGAGTAGCTCTTTCGGGTTCCACACATTGCGCAACGATCCGCACGGGAGGAGCTCAATCGCACCTGGAAAGTTCGGTTGTTGTCCAGTTCGTCCGCCTTGCACACCTGCCGCAAGCTCCGAAAGGACTACGGGAACTCAGCACCTTGTGACCTGACGCTCTGATCTGCTCACGTCTAATCTGGAATATGTGCAGCCGCAAAGGAAGGTCGACAAGAGCATGACATTCGATTGCATTCCGCTGGAGCGATTACGCTTCGAAAGCACGATGTCGTTCGAACAGACCTTGGCGTTGATCGATGAAGGGATAGGACACCCCGACATGGCCCTGCTAAGCCAACAGCTCACAGCGGCCGGATCGGCCTCCGAATTTGACCGTTTGATTTATGACACAGTCGGCAGCGCAGACCTTATGGAGTTTCTCAGGATTGATCTCGGCGTCGCGCTGCGGATCAACCATGACGTGAAGCCCTCCAGAATGATTCGCATCATCGCTGGAAATCCGGTCATCATGGAGCAGCTGACCCGTTACGTTCCGGATGCGGGATCGTATGCTCCCGTAACGATTCTCGTATACGAGTTGCAGGATCGCGTGTGCGTTTGTTACGACACGATGCAGAGTCTCTTGGCTCCGTACGGTAGCCCCCAGGCAATCGATGCGGCACGCGCTCTGGATGCCAAGGTAATCAAGCTGTTGAGCTGCTGTGAACCCGAAGCTCGTCCATAAAGCTCTTCGCATCTTGGGTCGAAAACGGAAGAAACAGGATGTCTATGATGCAGCACGACGCTAAGAGCCAACGGATCCAGGCAAACGGCAATGTCTATGCCTATCGACGCTTCGGCAAAGAGGGCGGCATCCCCCTGGTGTTCCTCACACATTTTCGCGGAACGATGGACACCTGGGATCCGGCCTTGATCGACAGGCTCGCCGAGTCTAGAGAACTTATTCTTTTCGACAGCGCAGGAATCGGTGAATCGTCGGGAGACGTGCCGGACACCATCGAGGGTATGGCTGATCGTGCGATGGGATTTCTTCGCGCGCTGGACCTGCAGAGGTGTGACCTCCTCGGGTTTTCAATGGGCGGGTATGTCGCCCAGCTTGTGGCTCTCCGCGATGTGGATCGTGTGAGGCGTCTGGTTCTGGCCGGAACCGGGCCGGGCGAGGGTCTACAGCGCGCCGATGCTCGTGTGAAAGACGTGGCTGGCGTGCCCGTCATTGAGGAGAAGCACATGGCTTTCTTGTTCTTCCCAGAAAGCGACAACGGCAGGGAAGCCGGCCATGTCTACTGGACCCGGCTGGGAACCCGAGAAGGTGGCCGAACGCCGATGTTGCAGGGAAGAGGTGTGGGGCAGCAGTCCCTGGCTTTGCGCAAGTGGAACGAAGCCGGAGGTGGATCTCTGGCTCAATTAGCCCAACTCGCCATTCCCGTCCTGGTTGCAAATGGACGGGAGGACGTGATGATCTCGGTAGAGAGTTCCATTCTCATGGCTCAATCACTTCCCGATGCGCAACTTCTGATTTTCCCGCACGCGGGTCACGGCTTTCTATTCCAGTATGCGGAGATCTTCGCGGGTTACCTGGAAGTGTTTCTTGATGCTGATCCTGTCGCCTTAACATGACGAGCGGCTTTGGCATATGCTTCTCGTCAGAGTAAATCCCCGGGGGCTTGGCATCTTCGGTCCTGTGTTGTGTGCCATCTGATTGGAACCCGCTGTAACTCTCAAGGAAGGGCCCATGCCAATCCCGCAACGGATCAAGGTTCTCTGTGCTGATGACCATCCTCTGATTCGCGATGGCATCGCGTATGCGCTTCAGCCGCAAGCGGACATTGAACTTGTAGCGACGGCAAACGACGGAGAAGAGGCTATCGACGCTTTCCGAAGGTGCCGACCCGATGTGACCTTGATGGATCTCCAAATGCCTAAGCTCAATGGCATCGAGGCCATGATCCGGATTCGGGGGGAGTTTCCACATGCGCGCATCGTCGTGCTCACAACGTATTCCGGGGACATCCAGGCATCCAGGGCGCTGAAGGCAGGAGCCGTGGGGTATCTTCTCAAGGCGACGTTAGGCACACAACTTGTGGATACGATCCGTTGCGTGCATGCCGGTCAGCGTCGCATACCCGCCGAAGTCGCTGCGGGCATAGCAGAGCACATCAGCTCAGACGCACTTTCGTCCCGCGAGACAGAAGTGTTGCGCCATGTTGCGGCCGGCTGTTCCAACAAGAGCGCTGCGGACGATCTGGGCATCTCTGAAGACACCGTGAAGGGACACATGAGAAACATTCTCGGCAAGCTGCAGGCCAATGACCGCACGCATGCCGTCATGATTGCTATGAAGCGGGGAATCTTCGATGGGTAGGCCTGCTATCGCGCCTGCTTGCGGTTTTCCGATTCTCCGCCACGCAACAGCTTGAGGGCATTGGTGGCCCGCGCCTTCACCTCTGCCCTGATGGAGGGAGCCCCTTCATACGCTTGTCGAGCGGGTACTATGACAAGCACCTGTGTGCCACAGCCTTCCTGGCTGAGGCATTGGAAGCGTGCTCCGATCGTAGCTGCGCGCTCCTTCATACCGGCAAAACCCCAATGTCCAGCACGGGGGGCGCTGGTCACCCCGGCGGTGTCGAAACCCTTGCCATTATCCTTGACCGCCAGGGTCAGGTACTTCGTTTCGAAGCGCAAGCTTACCTCGATTTCTGAGGCCCCGGCGTGCGCGAAGGCGTTCGTGATGGCCTCGCGACCGATGTACAACAACTCCTGCCGCACTTCAGTTTTGATGGCCGTCTGCCGCCCAACTGCTTGTACCAGGAAGACCACCGCATTCTCGTCGTTCCATTCAGCAGCGAAGGACTTGAATGCCTCAGGAAGATCGACCTGCTGGGAGTCCCCCGCGCGCAAACGGCTGACGCGCTCTCTTCCTTCTATGACGACTCGTTGTGCCGTCAACAGCGCGCTTTCGAGCGACTGCCGTGTGACACTCTCCCGTGGGAGTTCCTGTGCTGCCACGTGGAAGCGAAGCATAAGTCCCTGTACTCCCTGCAGCAGGGTGTCGTGCAGATCACGGGCAATCTGAATCCGCTCATCCGCTCGTGCTTCTGAACTTTTTCTGACCGTCGCGGCGACAGAGCGGACACGCATGCGCAAGCCAGTCAAGAACACCGCAAATGCCCCGCCGACACACAGAAGGAGAAATGTAGTGGTCTGATAAAACGAGGGTTTCACCGTGAACTGCAACGATTCGTCGGGCTGGCTCCAGGCGCCCTCCCCATTCGAGGCTGCTACGGCGAACCTGTATTTGCCGGGTCGGAGTCCTGTGTACACCGCTTCCGACCGTTCATTCACATCCTGCCAGTCCTGGTTGACACCTGCGAGCTTGTACTTATACGTCACTTTTTCGGGCGCTGTGATGTACGCACCAAAATACTTGATGCGAATCGTATGGTACCCAGGATTCACATGGTGGTCGGCTTCCAAAGGGCTTCCGTCGACCGTGGCGGAGAGCAGGCCCAGAGTAGGTGGTGTGCTGCTCGGGTGGACTGACTCAGGATCGATGGAGACGATCCTATTCGAAGTGGCGAACCAGAAGATGCCTCGCGAATCCTGGACTGCTGAGGGCAGACAAAACACCTGAGGTGACGGTCCGACGATACCAGCTTCGGAAAAGACCTCTGAGTGCATCTGGTAGCTCGGAAATTTAAGTGCGTTAGCTACCTCGTCGGCGTGTATGTGCACGATGCCGTGCAGTGCATTGAGCCAAAGATCGCCATTCGGCGATTGAAGGAGACCCGAGACCCCTTCCACTCTTGTCTCGTCCGAGGCACGGAGTGACCGGAAATGATCTCCTGCCAGAACGGCAATGCCGTTTGACCCACCTGCAAGGAGTCCGAAGCTACTCTCTAAGAAAACCTGGACGATCCCCAGTGGGTGTGTCGAGTCTACTTCGAACGTGTGTCCTCTGGCGCCGTCCAAAAGGCCGATGCGGTTGTCGATGAAGCCAGCCCATAACCGTCCACCACGATCCATGAACAAGGAGTAGGGTGTGTCGACTGGGAATCCGGGAGTTTCAACACGCGACCACGTTCCGTTTACGAAACGCCAAAGTCCTTGCCGCGTATAGGAAGCAAAGAGAAGACGGTCGTCGTTGCCGACGATCTCACGGTTGTTGATCGCCGGTACTCCCGGCGGTGGTGGTATGCGCTTGATCTGTTCTCCCTGATAACGCCAAAGGCCCTGATCTTCACTGAGCCATAGAACACCTTTGGCATCACAGTGCGCGAACGTGGGTTCGCGCGTTGGCCCGTGCTCTTCTATACGACCGTCGTGCATCGACTGTGGGGGTACAGCTTGACCCGCAAGCCAAAGATCACCGCCGGGGCACTGGGCAAGGGCTGTGTGTGGACCGATTCGCTTGTCAACCGTGCGTATGAGGTGAGGTTTTCGGAAACGATCCAAGCCGAGCGCCGTTCCAACCCATATGTCTCCGGCGCGGTCCTCGAACAGGATGTCTGTCTCGTCTGAGGTAAGTCCGTTGACCGACCCGAAACGTTCGGCACTCTGGTCCGCCGAACCGTCTGCAGAGTTTGCTGAGATCCTTGGCTCGGACCTGACAAGCACTCGGTGGATGCCATCACTTTGTGTCGCGATCCAGAGCAAACCGCTCGAATCAAAGAGAAAGTCGTAGCCATCGCCAGGGATGCTTGCCCGAGCAGATGAGAAATCCTTGTCGCCCAGCAGACGGCGGGTAGAACCGGGGGCCGGCCCGGGATTGTTGAACTGGTACCAGACGCTGCCATCCGAGGCTTGGTGAAATTGGCTTGACATACCTCCCGTCTCTGTTGTCTTTGTGGCCTGTTGCTCACCCGGAGTGAGCTTCCAGATTGCCGCATTCGTTGCCAGCCAAAGGTATCCCGAACGGTCAAAGAAAACTCTCTTGATCTCATCGCTAGACACCAATCCGATATGCAGTTCTTCCCAGTGATCGTAGCGAAGTCTGAAGAGGCGATTTCTGACGACTGTGATGAGCCCGCCATCAGGTGAATTCAATATCTGACTGACTTGCCCGTTCAGCAAACCGTCTTTCTCGCCATATACACGTATGACATGGTGGTTCTTTATGCGTGCGATACCGCGAATCGTAAAGCCGACCCAAAGCGAGCCGTCGTTGCCGGTGTGCAGATCGGCAATCTGTGTTGAGGGCAGCGGAGGATCAGTCGACTGCGAGTGGAACGGGAAAAAGCTCAACCCGTTAAAGATGTACAGGCCACTTTCCGCGGCGAGCCATAGCGTTCCATCGGGATCTTGCGTGATGGACGAGACATTTAAGGGTGCGCCGTCCCGGGTAGTCCACGCGGTGTGATCCAGCTGCGTTAGCCGAACTTGCTGGGCCAGACCTCCCGAAACTCCAAGTAGAACTGCCAACCAGATCAGGCAGATGCATCGAGCGGAGCCGTACCGGGGAATGAACGCTCTCCAAAAGTGCGATAACCAAAGAACGGCAACGAAAGCTCCTTCTTGTTTATGGACGATGCCCCGGCAGCATTGCTCATGAGGAAGCACACCAGCGGTGCACTTGCCCTCTGGACGTGATTGCATCTGCTCACTCCGCAATTTCGACCAGTATAGGAGCCCTCAGCTTTTGTGCGCGTTTTTCTTGGCCGCTCTGCCTCTGCTGCGGCACTTGCCGGCAAGGCTGGAAGAGCGCAAATCTCCCTAGGCAGGGAAAGCCTTGGCAAATGCCCGTGGATTTCACGGGACTCAGCTACGAGGCAGCACAGCTCTACAATCCCGCCTTCTTCTCCGATCGAAATGCAGGTCTGGTTGGCGCTTTTCGCAAGTTGATCTGCACGGATTGTTGAAAATAACAGCGATTGAGTCTCATACTGGTCGTGCAAAGGTTTTAAGGTCGGGAAAGTACATGGGTACGTGAACGAACACAGAAACACACTCCTGAAGCATCTCTCCGTCGACGTGATTCGTCGTCTTTCCCTCCGTCCTATCACTTTCGAATTGGGCCAGGAGATCGAGTTTCCAGGCAGTCCGGTTGCCAATCTCTTTTTCGTGGAGGAGGGCATGGCCTCGATGACGACGACATTTGAGGACGGTTCTCAGGTCGAAGTAGGCATGTTCGGATATGAATCGGTGATCGGTGTTTCGGCTTTGATGGGCACAAAGCGTAGTCTTAATCGCGTTTATACGCAGATTGAGGGGCGTGGCTATGCCTCCAGTCTCGAAACGGCAAAGAAAGAATTTCGCCGCGGTGAGCACTTTCAGGACATCGCGCTAGCGTACGTGCAAGCGCAACTGCTTCAGACGGCTCAATCCGCAGGTTGTAATGCGAAACACATGGTGGAGCAGCGGCTTGCCCGGTGGCTGCTGATTACAGCCGACCGGGCGCACCGCACGACATACAAGATGTCCCAGGAGTTTCTTGCGCACATGCTGGGCAGCACCCGTTCTACGGTCTCCGTGACGGCCGGGGCGCTTAAAGAGGAAGGGTTGATCGAATACAGCAACGGCGTCATCCACATCCTCAATCGATCCCAACTCGAAGGGAGATCTTGCGAGTGCTACCGCATCATTAAGGACCACCTGGACAACTACGCGGAGTACAACAACGGATTCGGCGCCTAGAGCGGGCTGTGACTCTGATTCGAAGAACTACGCCGGGATAGAGATCCGAATCACCGTACCGCTTTTGCCGGGTCGTATGCTACTCCGAACCGTGATCGTACCTCGGTGGCGTTCAACAATCCGTTTCGTTAACGCCAGTCCTAGACCGTTTCCGAGTTCGCCCTTGGTGGTGAAGAACGGCTGGAACAGCTGCTTCCGATTCTCTTCCGAGATGCCGTGCCCATTGTCGGCGACGACAAAGAAGAGTTGATCGACGCTCTTTCTGATCCGCATGCGAAGTGTGCCACCGACGGGAAGCGCGTCCAGGGCGTTGACGATGAGATTCGAGAGAACCTGCAACATCTCACCGCTGTAGACCTGAGCCGAAAGATCTTCGGGAAGATCCTTCACCAGGTAAATGCCCTTGTCATGGATCGCCTTCTGGTGAATGCGAAGTGCGGACTCTGCAAGCGCGACCGTCGCAATCGCTTTTAACGCACTCGCTGGCCGTGCAAACCCTAGTGTTTGGGAAGCCACATGTCGAAGAGTTTCCATCTGCTCTTCTGCCATGTGCATGTACTTCATCACCTGTTCGTGATCGCGGCATTCCGCCAGGGTAAGGAAGACCAAATGGCCCAAAGCCTCAAGAGGATTTCTGATTTCGTGGACCATTTCCAGGGCGAGCTGCCCTGCGGTCGCCCGCTCCTCGGCTCGACGAAAGGCCTCGGCCGCTAGCGTTAGCCTATCGTCTACCGCAGTGTCATGCCTCTGGTCCATGCGTCTCCAAGCGGCAGGGCTGGAGAGAACGCTCACCGACGTTTTCGGAGAGGGTTCACCACCGACCAGCCGCTTGCCTAGAAGGTCAGATGCAGAATGAACAACCATGTGGCCCCCAGTTCTGGAGGCTATAAGCGAAACGACTTGGCTGGGGGGTACCCTTGGAGCGTTAGCTGGATTCCGACTTGGGCCGGCAGCTCTGCCAGACACGAGGTCAGATGGGAGAACTGGAAGAAACGTAAGCGGTTAAAAATGCCGCTTTGGAGATGAGAGCCTGCGGACTGCAGAAGGCAGTCAAGACGGTGTCGCTGCCATCGTCAGAATGACCGGAGAAGTCGGTGGCCAAAATCAGATTCTTCATGCTTGGGCGGAGCATATGGGCGAGGGTCAGCGCCTTTTCAGAGTCCCGGAACGAAAGGGAATGACAAAGGATGAGTAGATCGAACATCTGAGTTGTAAGCAGCCGCTTTGTCTCCTCCAGGTCCAGTGACACAGTCACTTTGAAACCTGAATGCTCCATGACCATCCTCCGGGTGTCGAGGAGAGCGGGGGCACTTCCAAAGATGAGGGTGTTGGGGGATTTCATTCTGAAGGTCTTGAGAAGGCTGTGAGTAGCCGTAAAAGACTAAGCTAGCCCATCACAGGGACGGCAGATGTTCGCTACCCGACATCTGAATCGTTCTTGTCTGGCTACACTCAGTTCACCGCTAGTCGCTGCTGGCGATTCTCATCAGAGACGTGACTTGCCGCTGTGCATTCTGTACGGCCGTCCCTTGCGAACTGAAGCAAAGGACCACCATGGCAACCCCGGTCACCAATCGTCTCCTCTCGGCTCTGTCTTCACAGGCTGCGGAGCTACTAACCTCTCGATGTACCCCTGTATCCCTGCCCCTTCGAACCTCCCTTTACGAGCCGGATGAGCCTTTGCAACACGCGTACTTCATGACTTCCGGTATTGCCTCCGTGGTCACCCCGATGCTGGACGGCGGGACTGCTGAGGTGGAGCTAGTGGGACGAGAAGGGATCGTCGGCAGCTTTCATCTACTGGGGTCAGCGCCCGTATCGACCAGCTGCTTTATCCAGATGGCTGGCACAGGCCTGCGCATACGCTTCGCCGACTTGCGAGCTGCCTTCAAAACCTCCGAAGAGATCCGCGGCCGCGTGCTTGAATTCGTGCAGCAGCAAGCCCTTACCGTGAGCCAGATGGCCGGCTGTAACCGGCTTCACGAGGCCGAAGCTCGCCTTGCCCGGTGGTTGCTTATGGCCCAGGATCGAACTGGAGACGAAGTGCTGAGCCTTACGCAGGAGTTCTTGGCCGAGATGCTGGGCGCGCAGCGCACCACCGTCACCCTGATCGCCGGGTCACTCCAGCGCATCGGGCTCATCCAGTACAAACAGGGAGGGGTACGGATCCTAGATCGTGAGGGGCTGGAATCGGCTGCCTGCGACTGCTATCGCATCGCGAAACAACTCCACGCAAACCTCTACGCGAAGCCGGTTGGATAGCTTTCCCGTGCAGACTCCAGTTTCTGAACGAAGTTGGCTTCGTTCAGCGTTCCGTTACTGGACAAGGGGACGGAGGCGATGGTGTCAACGACTGCGGGGTGGAGGCCACTGTTTCTTCGGTGGTGGGAATCGGCTCGACCCAAGCTTCAACGATCTTTACTCGGGATCGAGTCATAGGTTCGTAAAACCTAGAAGACGGGCCAACCGACGCCTGAAGTTCGTCGTTGCCATAAAGCTCCCAGACGAGGAAAGCCCGGAAGAGTGGGGGTCCAGGAGCTTCTTCGCGCGCTCCGGGCTTTGCGCTTCTAGGGCGGTGAGGGTCAGGCCGGGAAACAGGGCCTCGCCCTCATGTCTGTTGCGGGGCGAATCGCGTAGAACATGGCCCACTCTCCACCTCATACGCCATCAGGTGTACACGGCTGTGAATCTCGGATCAAACCGCTGCAGTCCGTTTATATCTCGAAGATGCCGCGTTTGAGCGCGATTGTGACCGCGTGAGTACGGTCGCTAGCGTGTAACTTAGACAGGATGTTCTTAAGGTGATTTTTCACTGTGTGCTCGGAAATGGTGAGGTTGGCCGCGATCAGCTTATTCGAACATCCTTGGGAAACCCCGGTTAGGACTTGAAGCTCACGAGGTGTCATCCAGTCATCTGTGGCATGCTCCGCCATTTCGACTGCAAGAGTTGGCGGGATTCGCCGCTGACCCGCATGAACCTGCCGAATGGTGTCTAAGAGCTCGGTACGAAGCAGATCTTTTTGCAGGTACCCGACGGCGCCTGCCCTAAAGGCGCGGAGAGCCTGAACGTCCCCTCCATAGGTTGTCAAGACGACGATGCGAGCTCGCGGAAACTCTCCGCGAATAGAGGATATGGCGTCGATGCCGCCTGTCCCTGGCATCCTGATGTCCATCAAGGTGACGTCGGGCCGGTGCAATCGAAACATCGCTAGACCCGCTTCTGCATCGGCTGCTTCGCCGACCACGGTCATGTCGGGTTCGCTTCCCACCTCACCAGCAATCCCCGCTCGCATCAACTGATGGTCGTCCACGATCAAAACCTTGATTTGTGCTTTGCCTATCATGGGGTCTCCTTACTACTTCAGGAAAAAGGGAGGAAGAAGGATCGTGGACGGCGCCGGGTTGAGGCGCTTGCGAGACCCATCGGAATCCTGAGCTCCCACTCGGTTCCTGCTTTCGGTTGACTCCATAAGTCGAGTTCTGCACCGATGAGCTTGGCCCGTTCACGCATCCCAGGTAAGCCCCAGTGCTTCTCGCGAAATCCCGCACTCAAAATGGTCGGGTCAATGCCGCTACCATTGTCTCGGATACTGAGAGAAAGCTGTTCAATCCCATAGGTCAATTCGACCTCGATTTTGTCTGCTGTCGCATGATGGAAGGCATTGGAGATAGCTTCCCGTGCAATTCTGTATATCTCATCCCGAACGATCGGATTGAGAGGGCAGCTACGACCATTCACGACCAAGTTGAAGATCGTCGCTTGAGTCTTAGACAGCTCGGCTCCGACAACTGATAGTGAATGGGAGAGATCTTCCGCGTCCGTTCCTTCACCGCGCAGATTGAGGATGATCTCCCTTCCTTCAAGCATCACCTGGGCGGACTGTAAGAAGGCTTTATCCAGCAGCTCGCGTGACCGATCGTCTCCTTTGAGATGCTTGGTTGCGGTATGGAAGGCCAACAGTACGCTCTGAACTCCTTGGAGGAAGGTATCGTGGAGCCCTCGCGCGATCTGTTCTCTTTCGCTCACACGTGCATATAAGTGGCTCTTTACCTGTTGTGTGACCTGGTGGATTCTGACGCAGTAAAGGAGCCACAGCAAGGCCAAGCCGGCGATGCTGCACAGTGCCAAGAAGCCCGCGCTTTGTGTGAATGCCGGCGGGATCAGGAGGTTGAACCCGGCACCCGCCTGGTTCCAGACGCCGTCGTTGTTGCAGGCGATCACGCGAAAGCGGTAATGCCCTGGGGGGAGCCGTGAGTAGAGAGCCTCCCGTCGAGTGCCTGCTTCCTGCCACTCAGAGTCAATGCCGTCCAATCTGTAGCGGAAACCTACGCGTTGTGGAATGAGGATGCTGGTAGCGGTGTAGTCGATGATCAGAGTTTTAGTACGCGCCGGAAGCGTGACTGTAGTGGGTTCTCGGAAGGACGTTCCATCCGCTGTTGCCGAGAGGATCCACACAGGAGGAGGAAGCAGGTTCCGCGTTTGCTCCATTGGCGTTAGCCAAACCACGCTTCCCTGGATTGCGAAGTAGAGCCGGCCATCCCTTCCGCTGATGACGGTTGGGTGATGATGCGGTTGATCGGGGTTGCCCGTAAGGCCATCGAGATAGGAGAAGCGGTTTGCCACGGCTTTGTATTGAGGATCGCCGAGCACGTGCTTGATTTCACGGGAGGGTATTTGTATAACTCCCGTCGCGGTGTTCAGCCAGAGAGCCCCATCTTGACCGATTGCCATACCTGCGACACCGCGGAGATCGTCGGCATCCGCCAGGCAAAGAGAGCGGAAACGGCCTCGGTCCATGAACTGCAAACCACTGGTGCCTGCTACCCAGATACGCTGGTCGATCTCCAGGATGGAGCCTACCGATCCGATGGCCAGTCCTTGGTCTGGTCCAAAGCTTGTTTGGTGGCCATCCGCGATCAGAACGACGTGATTGTCGACATAGCCGAACCACAGGTGACCGCTTGAGTCAGTAAGCATGCTGTTTGCAGGAGCGCCGGAAAGGCGTGGCACAGCTCCAGAGTGGTCCCATTTGCCGTTCTTGAAGCGATAGACACCGTCTCGTAGATACGAGACCCAGAGTGCATTGTCTCTACCCATCGTCATGGCTTGAATGACATGGGGGTTTTTGTCAAAGCCGGGTGGCAAGGGTTGTGCAAGAAACCGCGATCCTGCAAGCCGCCAAAGTTGGGAGGAGCTGCCCAGCCATATGTCGCCGGAAGGATCGCGATACACGCATTCAACATTTGAAGGGCCACCCTGCATCGGTACAGCTACGTCTCTCTCTACCTTGGCGAACCGTTCAGACGCGATCATCAGGGTGCCAGAAGGGTCTGTAACCATCGATTCCCAAGTCGATTTACGGAGAAGCTTTATCGCTCTTAACGGCGCTTCCCTAAACTCATCGAGTCCCTTCGCGGTCGCAATCCAAGATTCTCCCTCGCGACCTTGGATCACTTGGAACGCGTACTCACTTGTGAGGCCATCCTGCGCCCCAACGTGATCACTAGGGCCTAGGCGCCTCGCGTCCGTGCCGGACTCCTCCGGCGTCGTGATACGGTAAAGCCCCTGATCGACGGTAGAGATCCACAAGGCACCATCCCGATCAATGTGGATGCCCTCGGAACGAAGCGGAAATACCTTGCCGTAGGGCGTGTACTCTCCATCTCGCGTAGTGATGGCCCTTACTGACCCGGTGACGCTTGCTAACCACACGGTGCCGTCGGGTGATTCGGAAAAGTCTACGTTCTGAAGCCTGTGCGGATCAGCTTCAATGAAGCGCTCCTCTCCTTTGCGACGGAAGCTTAGACCGGCCATCGTGCTGGTCCAAATGGTTCCACGGCTATCTGCAAAGACGTTGTTGGGGTAGTCGTGTGGATACTGCCAGTGAGGGCCTACGTCCTCCCAACGTGAACCATGGAAGCGCGCAATGCCATACTGACTCGCAGCCCAGATGTCACCTCTTTTGTCTTTCGCAAAAGCATTGATTGATCCGGAAGACAGGCCCTCCTGAATGGAGTACGTGTCAAGGTGTCCATTCTTTAGAAAGCTCGCGCCTCCTGATTCATAGCCAATCCAAACCCCGCCTCCTGGTAGAGCCGATACGACAGAAATTGTTCTGGTGAGCACATCATTCTTCGGAGTGGTCTGACTTGCCACGAAAGTGACGCCGTCGAACTGAAACAACCCGTGATCTGTTCCGATCCAGAGATACCCATCATCACCCTGAGTCATGGACCGGATACCGGGTGCCCCATCCGTCGCCGTCCACCGCTGATGAAAACGTTCCTGGAGCGACGGTGTGTGAGATTGTGCTGCGCCCTCGTGGCCAAGGAATCCGATCATCAGGAGTGCAGCAGCCGTCTTCGAGATGCTGATCAGCAATTTGCGGAGCGTGCGTCGCGAGTTGGGGCGAATCAAAGCTCAGTGTTCATCGTTCACCGTCACATAATGCTACGCCCTATCCTGTACAACTCGCCCCTCGAAAGGGCTACTCAACCATGAGCGGATAGCGGTTGGCGGCCTTTTCTGCACGAGAGTAAACCTGGGAGAATGCAAAGGCTCTTTTCCATGTTCCCGGCAGGCGCAGTGGGTGGAGCACTCTTGCTGCTGCGCTTTTCGGTGGCCGGACTCTTCCTTCTGATGATTTTCACGCGCGACTTGCGGAGTGTGAACTGGTGGGAGATCGTTGTTGCGCTAGTGGTTACAGCAGCGCTTTGTCTTGGCATCTACACCCCGCTTTCCAGCGGAGTTTGCGTCTTGGTCGAGCTATTGAAATTGCTTAATGCTAGAAGTGATTTGTTGCTCTTCCTGCTTGTCTCCGTCCTGATTACTGTCTCCTTAGGAATTCTTGGACCGGGAGCCTTCTCTCTGGACGCAAGGATGTTTGGACGACGCCTCATAGCTCCTGACGCGCACTGACACAAAACCAAGATTGGATCGTTCTCTTGTGTCGCGAGGAGATCGCAATACTCTTGGGCGTAGTCGACAGGGCATACCAAAGCTCCTTCCTGTCGAGAGCCCTCCCCCTCGAAAGAGCCCGTACCCGATGATCCAAAGGGAACTTCCGGCGAACGCGCACCGGACATAACTTTGGGAAAGACCGATCAGCAGGTCTCCCCGGGCTGGCAATGCAGGACGGAGAGGGCTCCACTCTGAGCAAAACCACAGCTACCATCGCGCCAACCAACACAAAGGAAATTCTTCATGTTCGTACTGCTTGCATCGTTCTTTCTCGGGATCACTTCTGGACTCAGGGCTCTCGCAGGTCTCGCTATTTTGAGCTGGGCCGCTCGATTGGGCTATGTTCCTCTGGGACACACCTGGTTCGCCTTCCTTGGCTATGCCGTCACTCCATACATCCTGACCGCGATGGCCATTGGGGAGTTGGCAAACGACACACTTCCTAAGACTCCTAGCCGCCTCATACCGCCACAGTTCATCACTCGCGTAGTCACCGGCACGCTGTGCGGAGTGGCTGTTGGGCTGTCCACCAATCACCTGGTGATCGGACTCCTTGCTGGAGCTGCGGGAAGCATAGCAGGCACATTTGGCGGGGCCAAGGCGAGAGGCTTTGCGGCAAAGCTGTTTCAGCGTGATCTTCCAGCCGCCTTCCTTGAGGACGCTGTGGCTATTGGCATCGCTGTGGCCGCCGTCGCCACTATTCGCCAGTAAAGATTGGTATTTACGTGAGGTGGTCAGACTTGTACAGATGGCCTCCATTCAGCACGCCCTCGCTCCACACACCCCGTTGGCCATCGGCCATAGCGGCTCGCACGAATAGAAAAGAGAGACATCATGGGTAAGCTGACAGGTAAGGTTGCACTCGTAACAGGAGCATCCAAGGGCATCGGTGCGGCGATTGCCAAGCATCTGGCAGCGGAAGGCGCTTCAGTCGTCGCGAACTATTCTTCCGATAAAACGGGCGCTGACACCCTGGTTGCAGATATCACCAAGGCTGGCGGACAGGCCATCGCGGTGCAGGCAAGTGTTGCCATCGAAAGCGAGGTCGTCACCCTCTTCGAACAGGCTAAAAAAGCCTATGGCAAGGTGGACATCCTTGTGAACAATGCAGGAGTGTATGCCTTTGCGCCTGTCGAAGGCGTTACGTCTGACGAGTTCAGTCGCATGTTTAACACCAATGTTCTTGGACTTCTTCTGGTGACGAAGACTGCCCTCCCGCTTTTTCCCGAGACCGGTGGCAGCATCATCAATGTCAGTTCCGTTGTGAGCACGATGGCACCCCCAACAGCCTCGGTCTATGCCGGAACAAAAGGCGCCGTGGACACGATTACGAAGACGATGGCCAAGGAATTCGGTGCAAGAAGGATAAGGGTCAATGCTGTGAACCCTGGCCTCGTCATCACTGAGGGACTTCATACGGCAGGGATGGCTGGGAACGCGTTTGAAGACCAAATGGTCGCTATGACTCCATTAGGCCGCGCTGGACTCCCGGAGGACATTGCCTTGCCTGTGCTGTTCCTTGCGTCGGACGACTCCCGTTGGATCACGGGCGAGACCATTCTGGTTTCGGGCGGCGCCGGCATTTAGCAAGCGCTAACGTCGCTTCTGTGCTGCCGTATGAATCTGAAAGGCAGCCATAACCCAACGAGACTCGACTGAACTCCCCTGATCTTTCATGGAGTTCACTCCGTCACGCGCAGCCTAAAAGGAAGATCAATATGCCAATCCTAGATGGGAAAACAGCCATCATTACCGGCGGAAGCAGCGGTATCGGGCTCGCTACAGCCAAGCGCTTTGTCGCTGAAGGCGCATTTGTCTTCATCACAGGCCGTCGTCAGACTGAACTCGACAAGGCTGTGGCTGAGATGGGCAGAAACGTAGTTGCCATCCCGGGGGATATAGCAAGCCTTGAGGATCTCGATCGTATTTACCAGGTCATTGCAGAATCGAGGAAGAAGCTGGACATCGTGGTTGCCAATGCTGGCTTTGCTGCAATGGTGGCAACGCCGGACGTCACGCCAGAGCATTTCGATAAGATGTTCGACACCAACGCACGCGGGACATTCTTTACGGTTCAGAAGGCGTTGCCGCTGATGAACGATGGTGGTTCCATCATCCTGATCGGGTCTGGCGTTTGGGAAAAAGGGATCCCGAATTACGTGGCCTACTCGGCCACCAAAGCAGCCTTGCGATCCTATGTGCGCACCTGGACGACTGAGCTGAAGGATCGAAAGATCCGGGCAAATGTGATTAGCCCGGGGTTGATCGAGACGCCAATCATCGCGGCGCAGATGCCGTCGCAGGAAGTAGCCGATGGAGCGCGCGCCTACTTCACGTCGATTACGCCACTTGGCCGTATCGGTCTCCCGGAAGAGATTGCCGCAGCGGCACTCTTCCTCGCCTCAAGTGAAAGCAGCTACATCGCGGGCATCAACCTGCCTGTTGACGGGGGTGCCGTGGCTGTCTAAAGCCGCACTTACAAAGAACGCTTCGGCCCTACACAAGGCTCCTCAAGCTGCGTGCATGACTCACCCCTCGCCATTCCACCAGCACAGGAGACAAGATGAAGATCACAAAGTCCAAGACAGGTTTGTTCGTAAGGATAGTGGCGGCAATACTCTTCTGCTTCCCATTGTTTGCAACTGCGCAGGATTCCACATCACTTGGCACCACAAAGAACGTGATCCTCGTTCATGGCGCCTGGGCCGACGGTTCCAGTTGGGCGAAGGTCATCCCCCGCCTGAAGGAGAAGGGCTTCAACGTGGTGGCTGTTCAGCTCCCTCTGGCTTCTTTAGCGAGTGACGTGGCCACAGTCGAGCGAGCAATTGCTCTGGAAAGAGGCCCTGTGCTCCTCGTCGGGCACTCCTACGGTGGAATCGTCATCACCGAGGCCGGAAACGATCCGAAAGTAAGCGGCTTAGTGTACGTGGCTGCGTACGCGCCCGACGCAGGCGAGTCCGCGTTCACGCTGAATGCTTTGGCGCCGGCCTCACCCGCATCCAGCCAGATCACACACGATGTGCAAGGGAACCTCAAGTTGAACGCCCAGGCAGTGTTTGAGGATTTCGTACAAGACCTGCCATTGAAGGAGCGGGCCACACTGTTCGCAACGCAAGGACCTATCTCTGCTTCTGCGCTAGGTGCGCCAGTCACCACCCCGGCATGGAGAGACAAGCCATCGTGGTTCATCATAGCCAGCCGGGACCGCACGATTGCACCGCAATTGGAAGAGCTGGAAGCGAAACGGATGAATGCAGTGACCACCACGGCTGACTCCTGCCATGTAGTCATGCTGTCCAAGCCCGACGTGGTCACAGATGTCATCGTTCGAGCCAGTCATTCGCTCGACAGAGACCGGCCCTAGATTCCGAAACCAAAGGTGGGGAGCGGCGAAGACGCAACCTTCGTCGCTTACCCTCTCCTGTCTCGCATTGGCTGTCGCGGGATCTATGGCTGCTAGCGCCCCACCCCAAATAGCCTCTTTGCAACTTACCCGACCTCGGCTCATAAAAGGACAATCACGTGATCACCAATACCCACAACACCGCCCCTACACAATACGTTGAGGTCGACGGGGTTCGCTTCGCATTTCGCCGCTTTGGCAATAAGGAAGGCATTCCGCTGGTCTTCATTCCTCACATTCTGGGAAATATGGATAGCTGGGACCCCTCAGTGACAGACGGCTTCGCGGCGGACCGTGAGGTCATTCTTTTCAACAATGCTGGGATCGCGAGTTCGAGCGGGGAGGTGCCCACGACCTTTGCAGAGATGGCCAGGAATGCTGGAATCTTCATCGATGCTCTCGGGCTAAGTAAGGTTGATGTTCTCGGGTTCTCGATCGGGTCGATGATTGCACAAAATGTCGCCCTGGAGCGGCCCGATCTGGTTCGCAAGCTGGTGCTCGTAGGTAGCGGACCTCGCAATGGGGATGGCATTCCGCTCACCCCAGAATCGCAGGTCATCTTCACGAACAAGTACGGTGACCTCGATGACTTCTGGATCGATGGCTTCTTTACAGCTTCCTCCGAAAGCCAGGCTGCGGGTCGCGCGTTCCTGAAGCGCAGAGATGCACGGACAGAGAATCGTGACACACCTGTCGGAGAGAAGGTGCAGGCTGCCCAGTTTGCGGCTCTTCAGGAATGGGGACAGCCGATAGGGGAGCGCTTCGCCTACCTAAACGGCATCACGATGCCTGTCCTGATCGTTGGGGGTAAGTCTGACATCATCTTCTACACCATCAACTCGTTCTATTTGGAGCAGCACCTTCCGAACGCGCAGCTGATCCTCTACCCCGACGCTGCGCATGGTTCGCTCTTTCAGTACCCGGCTCTGTTTGTGGAACACACAACTATGTTTCTGCGAGGCTGAGCTGCCACCAACCACCACAGGAACAATCGGCCCAATAAGGGGCGATCGAAGCAACACACAACACCAAGGAGGCCCCATGCAGACTTTTCGCGAACTGTTCGACAGACAAAAGGCGTACTTTGATTCGGATGCGACAAAGTCATACGAATGGCGAACGGACCAGCTCGACCGGATGGCTAAGATGTTGCTGGACAACCGTGATTCCTTCTATGAAGCCGTAAGCAAGGACTTCAAGACTGCTCTCCAGGAGAAGGTGTTTGAGGTGGAAGCTCCGCTGGCCACCATCGAATTCACGAAGCAGCAGCTCTTGGAATGGATGAAACCCGTCTCAGCAATGGTTCCGAAAGCACTGGCTGCTACCGGGCATAGCGCCACAGTGATCCGGGAGCCTTACGGGGTCACACTCATCATCGGCCCCTTCAATGGGCCTTTGATCCTTCTGCTTGATCCGGCCATCGCGGGGTTGTCCGCCGGCAACCCGTGCATCCTGAAGCTCGCTGATGCGATCCCAGCAACACGAGACCTGCTGCTACAACTCGTGCCGAAATACTTCGAACCTGAATCCGTTGCCGCGGTCTCCGGCTCCCGTGACGACATCACGGAGTTGTTGAAGCTACCTTTTGACTTCATCTTCTTCACTGGCAGCGTCCAGGTCGGCAAAGTTATCATGCGTGCAGCAGCAGAGAACCTTACGCCGGTGTTGCTCGAGCTCGGCGGTCAGAATCCCGCCTTTGTCGACCAGACCGCGAACGTATCTGACGCCGCCAAGAAGATAGTCTGGGGTGCAATGGCCTGGGGCGGGCAATGGTGTACCTCTCCCGGATACGCCTATGTGCACGAGTCCATAGTCGAGCAGTTCATCGCGGAATGCAAAGAGGTTGTCCGTGAACTTTACGGAACGGACCCCAAGACAAACTATGACGACTACTCGCGCGTAATCAGCGCAAAGGCTGTTAAGCGTATAGCGGCCTTGATTAATCCGGCCAGGGTGGTCGTCGGCGGTGCTTCAGATCCCGAAGCACGTTATATGGAACCAACAATACTGTACCCGGTGACGTGGGACGACCCGATTATGGAGGAGGAGATCTTTGGTCCGCTTCTCCCGATCATCACCTACACGGACCTCGATCACGCGATTGTAGAGGTAAAGAAACACCCGAAACCACTGGCAGCTTTTATGTTCAGCCGAGACCAAGCCACGATCGATCGATTCCTTGCCAGCCTATCCTTCGGCGGAGGTGCAATCAATCAGGT
>CAXTAE010000003.1:0-282318 GCA_964242225.1 uncultured Acidobacteriaceae bacterium | reverse complement strand
TCATCTCGCCGACCTGGTTCAGGCCAAGCTCGCGGCCAAAGCCGCCGGCGCGTAGCCCGCCTGGAACGACTCTCTTGGAACGATCGCCCTCGCGGTGGCTCATCCGCGGTGCCTGGTTGTGTGCCCTGCTCTCGGTATTGGCGATGGCGCGCACCTTGCCCACCGCCGCCGACGCTGGAACCTACGCAACAGCCATCGGTGACGTGCGGAGTGGGGCGTCGCCCTACGTCGCCGGCCTGGCGCGGATCAAGCGCGACCACGCCGCGCGCCAGCGACACCGTACCCTGAACTACATCTACCCACCCGCGACCCTGCCCCTGCTGCGTGTGCTTCGGGACGTACCGCCGAAGTTTTTGGCGTGGCTTTACTGGCTCGCCTATGGGGTCAGTCTATGGGCGGTGCTTTGGCTCGAACGCGCGCTTCTGCCACCAGGACGGAAGGGGTGGCCCTTTCTCCTGTTGACTCCGTTTACGATCTTCTTCCCAGGGCTTCTGTTCGACGATTCCATCCTGTCTGGGAACGTGGCGCCGCTGCTTTACGCCTTCATTGGCCTGGGTATCGGGTGGGGTTTGCGCAAGCACGGTTGGAGCGGCTTCTACGCAGCTGTCCTGCTAGCCTCCCTGGTGAAGCCGACGATGCTCACTCTCCTGATCATCCCCCCATTTGCAGCGAGGAGAGAGCGGCTCCGGGCCACCGTGGTTGCCGTCGCTGGTTGTGTTGTTTTGCCGCTGAGCGCAGCGGTCTGGCCGGAGCTCACAGGGCAGTACCGGCACCTGATGGCGCGCGAGTTACTGTGGAACGACGAGTTCGGCGCCAGCCTTCCAGGCCAGGCGGGCAAGCTACTGCTAACGCAGGACCTGCCTTTCAGGGCAGTGGCTTTTCTGCTCTGGCTAGGCATAGCGGCGGCGATCGTTTTCACCCTTTGGCGGTGCTCGCTGCTAGCGTTCGCGGGCCGGGTTCCCCGGGAGCGATACCTCTGCGTACTGTTGCTCGGCGCCGTTATGCTTAATCCCCGGGTGATGCAGTACGACGCAGGTGCTGTCACCCTGCTCTTGGCGCTGGTGCTGGTGCAGGTCTGCCGCGCGTGGGCGCCGAACCCACCTTGGGCCGCCGCCGCCCTGGCAGCCGGCATCTGGGGCGGGGCAAACCTCCTCGTCGCCGTCTCCGGAAGCTGGTATGCCGTCGAGGCCTTCGTCCTACCGGGCCTCTTCGCTGCTGCCGCCGCCCAGATGTTGCTGGAACGCTATGTGACTGCAGACCAGCCGCGAGGGGCGGGCCCGCTTGCAGAACGCTGTCTCCGTTAAGCTGAAGACCAGCTTCGGATGCTCTTCAACTCCTACATCTTTCTCTTCGGCTTTTTGCCGGTCAGCCTGCTCGGCTACCAGCTGGCCGCGCACTGGGGTCGCCGCGCCGTGGTGCTCTGGCTCGCGCTGGCGTCGCTGGCCTTCTACGGCTACTGGCGTCCGGCGTACCTGATCCTGCTCTGCGCTTCGGTGCTGTTCAACTACACCGCGGGCTGCTTGATCAGCCGCCGCATCGCCAACCGCATCCCTACCAGCGTGCTGCTCGGCGGTGCCATCGCGGTCAATCTCTCAACGCTCTGCTATTACAAGTACCTCTTTCCGCTGCTCAACTTCTTCGGTTCGTACCAGCGCAGCACGTATCACGTCCATGATGTTTTTCTGCCGCTGGGCATCTCGTTTTTCACCTTCACGCAGATCGCTTACCTCGTGGACCTGCAGCAGGGCGACGCCGCGCAGGGAGACCTCGGCAGCTATACGCTGTTTGCGACCTTCTTCCCGCACCTGATTGCCGGCCCCATCCTGCACCACGCCGAAATCATGCCGCAGTTCCAGGCGGATCGCGACTACCGTCTCCGGCTCGACGATGTCACGATGGGCTTTAGCTGGTTTCTTATGGGTCTGTGCAAGAAAGTCCTGCTGGCTGACCGTTTTGCCCTGGCCGCCGACCCTGCTTTCAACTCCAGCGCGGGCATTGGCGCAAGGGGCGCGTGGGTGGGTGTGCTCAGCTACGCGTTGCAGCTTTACTTTGATTTTTCCGGGTATTCGGACATGGCGCTGGGCCTTGCGCGCATGTTCTCCATCGACTTTCCCCTGAACTTCAGCTCGCCCTACAAGGCTGCGAGCATCATCGAGTTTTGGCAGCGCTGGCACATGACGCTGACCCGCTATATCAACAGCTATCTCTACAACCCGATGGCGCTCGGCATTAGCCGCCGCCGCGCCACCGAGGGCAAGAAGATCTCGCGCAAAGCCATGGCGACGCCCTCCGGCTTTGCGAGCATGATCGCGGTGCCGACGATCGTCTCGCTCTTCCTCGCAGGGCTGTGGCACGGTGCGGGGCTGCAGTTCGTCATCTTCGGCCTGCTGCACGGCCTGTACCTGACGGCCAATCATGCGTGGCGGGTCTTCCGCCCGGCTTCGGCCGGTTCCCTCCTGCCTGCGGGCAGGCTCGCCCAGGGCCTCGGCAGCGCTGGCCGTGTGCTGCTGACGTTTCTGGCGGTGCTCCTGGCGCAGATCTTTTTTCGGGCAGCAGGCGTTTCGGCAGCGAGGGCGATGGTTGCGGGACTGCTCGGCCTTCACCGGGGCACCACCTTCGGAGCAGCCACCGCCAGCTTTGCACCTTCCCTAGGCGCGCTGCTGCCCATCCTCGGCGGCCTGGCGATCGTCTGGTTCCTGCCCAACACGCAGCAGATTCTCGCGCGCTTCAAGCCCGCGATCGAGCTCACGCCGGCCGACCGCACCGAGAGCCGCCTTCGCATCCTCTGGCGGCCAAATCTAGCATGGAGTGTCGGTCTCGGACTCGTCTTCTTCGCCGCGCTGGTGAAAATGCAAAATCCCAGCACCTTCCTCTATTTCCAGTTCTAGCGACTGCCCGGTTCTGGGGCACATTGGCGAGCGGCTTTGGTAGCTTTGGACGTGATGGCCGCTGCCCACACAGAGACGCTTCCGCACGGCCCCGCGCCAGTCGCTTCCCTCGCGCCCGGGCTGGGCGGTTTGTGGCGTTATCTTCTGGTTATCGTCCTGATCCCGATTGTCTTTTATCCGCTGCCCTTCTTCATTGCCACGTCGCCCCATTACGAACATTGGGCGAGCTCGCAATGGGGGCCCATGCTCGAGTACGCCTACAACGCCGCACCGGGGAACGCGGACGTGGTGCTTTTTGGCGACTCCAGCGCCTTCATTGGCATCGATCCGAAGATCCTTAATGCGGAGTTGGCCATCCGCAGCCTGGTGCTGCCCGACTCTATCGGCAGCATTCCCGTGACGGGCGATGCCCCGTTGCGCAGCTACCTGGCACACAACCGCCCACCGAAGTTGCTGGTGCTCTACTTCTCGCCCTGGAACCTGGACTTCGCGCACATCGCCACGGTGCGGCAGTTCGAGGGGGAGGAGATGATGCTGCGTCATGGGTCCGCCCGCGAGATCACCACCTTCACCCTGCACCACCCGGCGGAGATGCTGCAGTTCCCCTTCCGCCTGTACAGCACCTTTGGGCCGAAAATGATCACCGCCGCGCTGCACGGGGTGGATCGCCAGCGGGCCACGGCCGATTCGCTGGGACACGCCGACTATAACGACGCGAGCTACCCTCCGCTGCAACCCACCTGCACGCTGCCAGCGAGCTACACCGACGCTGTTGGCACCAACTCGGTGGAGGAGCTCCAACGCCGCTACCGCACGCCGCAAACGGATGTGATGGTCTACCTGGCGCCGGTGCCCGGCTGTCGCAACAGTGCAGCCCTGGCAACGCGCGCCTACCCCGCGCTGCAAGCCCATGCACCCGCGATCTTGCCGGCCCCGTTCTTTGCCGCTGACGTGGATTACGCGCACATTCTGCCGGCCCATGTACCGCAGGCAACCGCCCTGTTTGCCGAGGCACTGCGCCAGCGGCTGCAGACGATGGGGATGGCGACGTCGAATGGAGGAGCAGACGCGAGGCGGCGCTAGGCCGCGGAGCGTGACAGCGTGGCCAACAGTTCGGCGATCGTCGCGCCCAGTTCCGGGTGGACCAGCCCCGGAGCGATCTCCGCGAGCGGTTCCAGCACAAAGCTCCTGAGGTGCATCGCCGGGTGCGGCAATAACAGCTCTGGCTCACGCAGAATCAGGCTTTTTCCCCCAGCGTCGACGTAGAGCAGAAGGTCAAGGTCGACGACCCGGGGTCCCTTGGGCGGTGTGTCGGCCGCTCGCACCCGGCCCATGGCCTGCTCCACCGCAAGCAGTGAGCGTATCAGGATCAAGGGCGGCAGATCTGTCTCCAGCAAGGCAGCAGCGTTCGTAAAGCGTGGCTGCTCCCTTAGACCGACGGGCTCGGTCTCGCGAAGGCTGGACACCGCGAGGACAGTGCCGAGCTGGCCGAGACGTCTCACCGCTTCGCGCAGCGTATGGGGCGGCTCTCCCCAGCGGGAGCGGAGGTTGGCGCCCAGCGCGATGGCTGCCAAGGGCCGGCGCGTCGCTGCATTCATCCCTGAAACCGGGCTTCCAGTCTGTGGCGAGTCGTGGCTCACGGCCTGCGGCTTGCTTGCCGCTCAGCCCCGCGCATAAAGAGCCGCAGGCCGTAACGAGGGCGGCAGCCGAGGGTGACGAACGGACGCCGGCTCCGGCGTGGGCAAGGGCCGGGTCGCCAGCTTCCAGGCGCTGCGGTCACGCAGCAGTCGCTGCACCAGAGCCGTATGCATGGCGTGGCCGGCGCGTTCAGCGACCACCTTGCCCCAGATGCGGCGTCCCGCCAGGGCGAGATCGCCAATCAAGTCCAGCACCTTGTGACGCACAAACTCGTCCTGGAAACGCAGTGGGCCATTCTGCACGCCGCCCCCACGCCCTGCCTCGCCCCGCGTAAGGATGATGGCGGCGGAGTCCGACACGCCGCGAATCAGGCCCATGTTTCGCAGCGTCGCCTCGTCCTCGCGAAAGCCGAAGGTGCGGGCCGGGGCAATCCACTCGGCATAGGCGTCCGCCTCCAGGTCACCGGTGAAGCGGTCGCGGCCAATAGGGGCGGGAAAGTCGATCGTGTAGTCGATCTCATACCCCTCGCCGGGATAGACGCCGATGAACTTGGTCCCGTCATGGACCTCCACCGGCTGCAGAATTTTCAGGTACTCGCGCTTGCGTCGCTGCTGCCGTCGTCCCACGCCCAGAATAGCCGCCACATACGGCTGTGCCGAGCCGTCCAGAATCGGCAATTCCAGGTTGTCGAGCTCCGCGATGACATTGTCGACGCCCAGGCCGATCAGCGCGCTGAGCAGATGTTCCGTCGTCGAGATCAGCACGCCTTGACGCATCAGGCTGGTCGCGTAGGAGACCTTGGCCACGTTGCGGCCAATGGCCGGAATCTCAAAATCTTCCAGGTCTGACCGGCGGAAGACGATGCCCGAACCGGCCGGGGCTGGCACCAGCCGCAGGTTCACGGGAGCCCCGGAATGAAGACCGACGCCGGAAAAGCTCAGCGGCGCCTCAATGGTGTATTCGAGTTGAGCGTTCGTAGTCAGCAGGTTGTCTCGCGCGCTTGGTGCGACAACGCAAAGACTACTCCCCCGCACGGGAACGCAGGTGTGGCTTTTTTGCCACAGTGCCATGGATCGTATTGGCGCACCCGCCTCCTGCAAGCAGCTCCTGTGCGCGCGCGCACTGGACTGACTGTTAAGAGATGCCTGCTCGACGCAGCAATGCCACCGTCGCGGCGAGCGGTAGGCCGACCACGTTGAAATAGTCGCCATCGATCCGGGCAATCCAGCGAGCGGCGTACCCCTGAATCCCATAGCCTCCCGCTTTGTCGAGTGAATCGCCACTTTGAAGGTATGCGCGAAGCTCCGGTTCGGGGATCGCCGTCATCGTTACCGCGGTGGTCTCCACGTGCACGAGCTCCCCTGCGTTCGACACGACGGCAATGCCGGTGTGGACGAGATGGGTGCCGCTGGCGAGCGCACGCAGCATGCGTTCCGCGTCGTGGAAGTCGACAGGCTTGTTCAGGATGCGGCCCCCGAGCACAACGGTGGTATCCGCAGCTAGCACGGTGGCCTGCGGGTGCCCCCGGTGAACTGTGACAGCCTTGCCCAAGGCGACCCGGCACACGTAGTCCAGCGCCCCTTCGTCGGGCAGTCGGCTTTCGTCGATGTCCGCGGGCATAACCGCGTGGGGCACCCCTATTTGAGTCAGCAGTTCACGGCGACGCGGCGACGCGGAGGCAAGCAGGATCATATTCTCTGTTCCGAGTGCCTTTCGGAGCGCAAAGTTGGCCTTACAGAGGCCCGAGCTCGAGCTTCATCTCTAGGCTGTGGGCTTCTCCCGGACGCAGGGTGATGGCATTTTCTGCCACATTAGCCGTCTCCAGGCACACGAAGCGGCGCCAATCCTCCGGCGCAAGATCGGGGAGCCTGGCGTTGAGCGCCGGACCTGGATTCCAGGTCACCGTTGTGCGCGAACCCGCCTTGTGCAGCCCCAGACAGCGTCGCAGAGCGGGGTCACGCAGGGAAAGCGGCGCTTCGGTGTTCAGATACGGACGGTCGACCTCCCCTTCGAACCGCAAAGCAGACTCAGTCTGGGTCTTGCGCTGAAAGTGCTGCGTCTTGTCCAGGAACTCCGTGCCACGAAGGCCGTCTACCGTGACCTGGTCGCTGTCGCCAACGGCAAGGTAAGCATGCAGGGCTTCCTCGAAGAAGAGCGGCGCCGCCCCTGTATTGGCCACCGACAGGCGCACTGTCAGCGTGCGCCCAAGAATGACCTCATAGGCGAGCTCGAAGCCCGAGAAGCCGAGAGCACGAATACCCTCTGTCTGATCGAGGGTAGTGGAGAGATGGACGTCGCCGCCGGCCAGCGCCGCAAAGCGCATCGTCCACGGCCATACCCGCGCAAAACCATGACTGGGAGCGGCCGAGGAGGTATAGACAGGCGAGGTCTCCGGCGCCCCGAACCACGGAAAAACTACGGGCACACCCCCGCGGATCGCCTTACCCGGCGTGTAGGCCGAGCGCTCCGAAAGAAACAGAACCGGCGCCGAACCCGCCGGCTGCCACTGCGTCAGGTGGGCGCCCTGCAGGTAGAACTCGCCCGTGCAGGCGGGTGTGGTGATCAGGGCACGTGGCATCCCCGGGTGCGGTTCGTCAAAGGCAAGCACACCTGGGAGCCCGAAGGCGTCGTTCAACTCACTTGCATTCTGCATGGCGATCATCTGATGCGTTCCGGGTCTGCGCCGCAACGGCCTCCAACGCTTTTTACGTTTGCATCTCAAGGAGGCGTACGGCTGGAGACACAACATGATTGAAGCGTTGTTATGCGACATCGATGGCACCCTGGTGCAAAGCAACTGGCTCCATGCGGAGGCCTGGCAGATCGCTTTTGGCGCTATGGGCGTCCACCTG
Source organism: uncultured Acidobacteriaceae bacterium (assembly GCA_964242225.1). Taxonomy (GTDB): domain Bacteria; phylum Acidobacteriota; class Terriglobia; order Terriglobales; family Acidobacteriaceae; genus Granulicella. The sequence goes on along the minus strand of CAXTAE010000003.1, from coordinate 274,940 downwards.
GAGCTTGAAGAGCTGCGCCGCCAAATCGGCAAGGGCGGCGATGAGTTGATCCCGGTTTTCGTGCCCTGGTGGAAGCGCGAAATCGTCGAAGAGCCCCTGAAAACCTTTCGCAAATACATCTTTCAGCATGACCTGCGGCAGAAGGTGGAGCCCATCCCCGGCGTGCGCCCGCTGCTGGAGCGAGCCCGCGCCGCCGGCATCAAGATTGCGGTCGCTACCTCTTCGCAAAAGGACGATCTCGAGATCGCCAAGGGAATTGCGAACATAGCCGACCTGATCGACACGGAGACGACCGCGGACGATACCGAGAAGAGCAAGCCAAACCCGGATATCTTCTCGGTGGCGCTTCGGAAACTGTCGCTGAAGCCATGGCAGTGCCTGGCCCTGGGCGATACACCCTACGACGCCGAAAGCGCTGGAAAAGCCGGCATTCGGACCATTGGCGTTACCACGGGTGGCTGGTCGGAGCCCGACCTCCTGGCTGCCGGATGCATCGCTGTCTATAAGAACGCGGCCGATCTGCTCGCGCATTTCGATACCAGCCCGCTGGTGCGGACAGGGTTGCATGTTTAGGGTGGGCGAGAGCGCTCGGCCGTTATGGCGAACTCGCTTCTGCCGGCTGGGTGTTCTGCCGCTCGCGCTGGCCGGGGCCGGAGTCACTGCGGTACGTGCGCAGGCTCCACTGGCCGACGCCAGTCAGCTGATCAGGGAAGCCGACGCCAGGCTTGGCGCGGCGCGGGGAGAGATCGTGCTGAACAAACCTGCGCGGCTTGATGCGCCTGTGACACTGGGCGCCGGACATGCCTTGCGGATCGCGGCGCCGCTGACGGTGGGCAACGCCACGGTGCGCCTCGGCGGCGGCAACGAAGTTACCTGCACGGCTCCCGTGACCGCCGAGAACGCCACGGACCTGTTTGTGGCGGAGGGCGTGGCGGACCTTAGCGTGCATGGCTGCGAGGTGACGGTTACGGGCCGTCCCGGAGGCTATCTGCTGACCGCTACGCGGGCCGCCCGGGTGACGGTGACCGATAACCACCTTCGGCGCATGGCGATCTTCAACACTCACAACACCGGGGGTGCCGGCAGCCAGACGACCGCTGTGTCCATCACCGGCAACAGCACCGTGTTTCCGCCCAGCACGGGGCCGATCGGCATTTACCTGCTGTACGTCGTAGGCGGCACTGTGGCAGGCAATCACCTGGAAGGTACCGGCCATGGCATCCAGTGGTGGGGTGGCGATGCCAATGAGGGCTGGCCTGGCTTCGCCGCCGTGACCGGTGCGGGCAAGCTGACCATCTCCGGCAACACCTGCAAAGTTGCCGGTGGGGCATGCGTCTGGGGCTCAGACGGCGTTGACATCGAGGTCAGCCGGAATACCGCCGAGACCTGCAGTGACGTCTGCTTTGACACGGAGGGCGGCGTACGCACCCACTTCACCGGTAACACTGCCAAGGGCTGCACGAACGGCTGCTATGCGGCGGAGTTCGAATCGCAGGACGCCGCCTTCACCGGCAATACAGCCTCTGATGACGGAGCCCCCGGCCACACGATGCTTCTGATTAAGCATCCCAGCGGACGCGGCCCTAACCATGCGAATCTCTCGATCACCGGCAATACCTTCACCTGTGCCAAGCTGTGCGCCGCACTCTACACCGAAGGCGAAGATGGCCTCACGTTCGCAAACAACACCGTAAACAATGGCTTTCTGCAATTCATTAACTACACCAATGACGTGAGCATTCGAAGCAACACCCTGCGATTCACAGTGCCCGCGGGTTCAGTCGCCGCGATCACCGGGCCTTCGCTCAGCAACGGTCATCACTCCGAGATCGTGGGCAACACCATCACAGCCTCGGCGGGGCTGGCGGGCGACGCAGCCTGCATCACGCAGGGCTGGAGCGACTACAACAGCACGGACACCATGCGCATCAGCGGCAATTCCTGCGCAGGTTTCCGCTACGGCATCACCACGGCGACAAACGGCGGCAATCCGGGGGCGCCGCATGCGGTGTGGATCCTGCAGGGAAATCGTTTCTCCGGAGTTCTGCCAGCAAACGGGATCGTGCACGGGCATACCTCCGGCAACGAGACCTACACGAGCACACCGTAAAGATCGGCCAGAGACCTAGTGCGCTCCCCCGGCAGGCAGCGTCTGGCCGGCCGTGTTGCGCTCGCCGGTAGGGCAGATTCGGAGCAAAGGACACTCCGGGCAGCGGGGCTCGCTGAAGGTGCACAGTGTTTGCCCGTGCAGCTTCACCAACGAGTGGTGCTCATCCAGCATGGCCGCATCCCAGGTCTCCGGAACTAACCGCATTAACCGCTCCTCAGTGGTGGCCCCGTCGGCGCGCGGCACCACGCACAGCCGCTGCACCACGCGCAGGTGGTTGGCATCGATCGAAAGTGCCCGGCGGCGCAGGGTGGAGAAGTTCACCACGGCTGCCGAAACCTGTGCGCCGACACCCTCAAATTGCTCCAGCCACGCCCGAATCTTCTCTGTCTTGTAACGCGCCAGAAAGTCGAGAGAAAGCGCCCCGGTGCGCTCGGTGATGGCCACCAGGGCCAGCTTGAGCCGCGGTGCCTTGACCTCAGGGAAGGTGACCACCGCGATGGCGCGCTCAATGTCAGCAACCGGCGCCTCGCGCACCGGCTCCCAGGCACCGGGTCCCGCCCCAGGGAAGGAGCGCTCCAGGTCACGCATCACCTGGTGCGCCTCGCGGGTCTTGGTGCGGGCACTCAACAGGGAGTAGATGAATTGCGTCAGTGGATCCCACATCTCGCGTGCCGCTGGCGTCCCGTAGTACCCAAGCAACAGACGATGGATGCGCGGAAGCTTATCGGCCTGCTCCGGGGTCAGCGGCGGCTCGGGAGCTTGGGCATCGGCCGGATCGGTGAACAGGGCTGCGGTCATGGATGTTCCGCGGATAAGATGCGGGCGAAGCGCGAGGCGTCGCCATCCCTTCACAGCGTATGAAACCTTCGCCGGGCAGGCGGCCGTTATTGACGGCGGGACACCTACGGCACTCGTGTGAGCATTGCAGTGTCCGCCGGCACGGCCTGCCCATGGCGACGTGCCAGACCCTGCTTCAGCAGGTGCAACGGGACATTTAGATAGCCCTTTTTGGGGTAATTGCCATAGTGCGGGATATTCCAGCAAGTTGCGTAGAGCAGCAGCGCGACCAGGATCCAGCTGGGGTAGGCAACCTCCTTAACGCCTGCGCTGATGGCGACCGGCGCCGTGAGGTACGCCCGGATCTCCACAAAAAGCAAAAGAAGAAAGACGCTGATGACGTGGATATAGATCCAGCGGCCCCAATCCATCGCATAAAGAAAGAGCGGCAGGGACGCAAGAAAGGCGAGCAGAGTGGTGACCGCGATTACCCGCAGGTCGGGTCGCAGACGGCGGTCCCGAGAGAGCTTATACGCCATCGCCGCCAGCGGCAGCGCGGCAAGCAGCGCAAGCAGCGGGTAGAAAAAGAGGTAATGGTAGGCGTGCACGTTGCGCAGCACATCGGAGCGTGCCACATCCGTGCCGTTGGCGAGGTAAGCGATCGATCCGCTGCAAACGACCGGCGGGGTCGGCCCCAAGGATCGGCAGATGATGCGCTCCTCCGCAGCGCTGCCTCGATGGTGCAGCACCGCGAGCAGTGTGCCGGCGGTGGCCAGCAGCGGCAGGGCAGCTACGCGGAGGACACGGCGCGGATTGCGCAGGGCCACGGCGAGCGCTCCGACTAGATAGACGAGGTAGGGCAGCAGACCCTCGTGTGAAAGGATCGCGACCGGCCCCACCACGGTGAGGTAGGCGATCAGGCGGCCGTCCGAGACACGGCCGCGAGCCAGCCATAGCAGCAGCCACGCGAGGGCCAGCAAGAAGATCAGTTCCTTGCGGAAGGCCCCTGTGGGATCGAGGATGGGGAATGCCAGCGTTGCCGGGGAGACCAGCGCGGCAAACGTCGGGAGATCGCCGCTGGACAGGCGATACAGCTGCCAGATGGCGAGGTAGAGCAGCGAGTAGAAAAGCAGCGGCACCAGGCTTCCCAGCAAGATTGGCGAGAGGTGAATGCCGTGTGCAGCCTGAAGGATCAACTCCCCGGGCAGCCCACGCCGCACAAATCCACCCTCGTAGTTCACGAGCCAGTCGCCAGGGGTCCAGCCGTTCGGATGTAGTGCCCGGAAAATGGTGATCGGCACAGTCAGGCAGGCGATAAACAGGATGTAGGCGGCGCCTAGCGTTCTCCCCCGCTCAGGGCCGTAGCTTATCTGCATCCATATGCTCCGCTGATTTGGGCTCTGCTCAATAAGGAGAAAGACAGGCCTGTTCTCTTCCATCGGACGCAGAGATGAGCGCTGCGGTGGCTTCGCGCCGAAGGCGCAGAGCGCTGTGGCCCTCACGACCGTAACGTCGAGAGGTTACCCATGGCGGAAACTTGATTGCCTGGATCGTCACCGGCTTATCGGCCGCATCTCAGAAGCGGTATGCCCTTCGATAACCAATGATGTTGAATGCATGGCAGATTCTTGACGTGGGTAGTATCTGGATGCGGGAGTTCGCCTCGGCTATGGCCAAGACGCACCCGGTCGTGGCCTGGTGGCCGGAGATCCGCTCCATCGGCGCCTTTGAGCGCTGGGAACGTACTGAGATCCTCGTGGAACCCGCGCTCGAGGTCCGCCGCTTTCCCTTGCAGCGCGGCTACGCCCGCACGCCGATCCGTCAACTCCTGCCCTTTCAGACGAGCTTGCTGAAGCGCCTGCGAGCAGCCTGCCCTGACGAACGGCACACGCCCCTCGTATGCTCCACCCCGTTCTACGCGCCGCTGGCAGAGCGTTGGGCTGGGCCGACGGTGTACTACGTCACAGACCTTACGGCGGGCTATGACGGTCTGCACAGCGGGCAGGTGACCGCTCTGGATAGGCGCATGGGCAAGTCAGCGACGGCCATCTGCCCAAACTCACAACGGCTGGCGGAGTATCTGCAGCGCGAGGCTCTCTGCCCGATCGAAAAAATCACCGTGGTGCCCAATGCGACTCGCGAAAGCAACATCGCGCCGGAGCCCCTGCTGACGCCCGGTCCCCTGCCTAAAGAGATTGCGCACCTGCCCCGGCCTATTGCGGGCGTGATCGGTAATCTGGCGGCCAATATGGATTGGGAGCTATTGGAGCCGGCCATCGTCGCGACCCCATGGTTGACCTGGGTCTTCGTTGGGCCCACGGATATGCCGATGATCGATCCTCTGCAGGCCGCCGCCCGGGCCCGCGTGCTGGCCTTGGGCGGACGCGTGCACTTTACCGGTGCCAAGCCGTACGGGGCTCTGCAAAGCTTTGCTCGCTGCTTCGATGTCGCCGTGCTGCCTTACCGGAAGAAGGAGCCGACCTACTCCGGAAGCTCAACCCGCTTCTATGAGCACCTAGCGGCCTGTCGCCCCATGGTGGCAACGCGCGGTTTCGCCGAGCTTCTCGAAAAGCCACCGCTGCTGGTGCTGGTCGACAATCCCGGTGAGATGCAGGGGGAGTTGGACAGGCTACGGCGCGTGCACTTCCACGACGGGCAGGAGACCGCACGCTGGCAGGCCAGCCGCCACGGCACGTGGGAGCAGCGCGTCCGCACACTGACCGCTACCCTGGCGAACGAGTAAGCTGGCCCAGTGAGTGAGGGACGCATGAAGCTTCTACGTGGTATCAGCATGGTCTGTGGCATTGCAGGGATGTTGGCCTGCGTAACCGGGTACACGCAGGGGCCTGCGGCGGCTCCAGCGGGCGCCTCCGGCCCGGCGACCGAAGTACAGCGCAGCTATGCCGGCCTAAAGGCAAACATCCTGAAGGCAGCGGACAAAATGCCCGCTGAGAGCTACAGCTATAAGCCGACGCCCGAGATCCGCACCTTTGCTCGCGTGGTAAACCACGTCACAGAGGCACAGGGGCACTCCTGCAGCGCGGCCAATGGGACAGCGCCGAGCACGCTGCCGATCGTCCCTGCGGAGACAGCAGAGAAGGCGACGATCGTTGCGGCGCTACAAGCCTCGTTCAACGAGTGTGACAAGGCCTTCGCAAGCCTGACGGATGCCAATCTCAACGAAATGTTGACCGCCGGCCCCGCGAGACGGTCCCGCATCGGCCTGCTTTGGGGCACCGTCTCCCATGACAACGAGCAGTATGCCACTCTGGCCCTGTACTTGCGCCTGAAAGGCCTGGTTCCACCCAGCAGCGAAAAATAGCGTGGGAACCGTTCTGTATTGCATCTCATGAAAACGTGAGGCAATACGGAATGGCTACAGTACAGACGGTGAAAAGACTGCGGAGACGAATCGAAGCCGCCCTGCTGCTGCTAATGGGCCTGGTTGCAACCTGCACCGTTTCTGGCTGTCTGATGGTTGGCGGCTCCAGCCGTGGCGGCTTTTTCATCTTTCCCGGGAGCGTGGGACTGATCGTCATTATCGCCATCGTCGCGCTCGTGCTCAGGCGCCGATAGCCGTCGCGTCAATGGCGGCGGGCGTCAAGCTGAGCTTACGCGGCAGAAAAAGCCTGACCCGTTTGGCTGAGGAAAGTCACCTCGCCTCTGTATAGTTAAGGGGGCACCCGCGTCCTCCCGACCCGCCACCTGGCACACGCGCTGCGGTCCATCTCTCTGGGGGTCGTCCTGCACGATTTGGGCCCAGGGAACCACACGCGCGAAAGGAACATGGATCTGCATGTCCGTTCACCTGGTGAATCCCAGCGATAACTCCTTTGGAACAGCCGTCATTACACCGCGTTGGCTGTTCGTTCTAGCGGCTGCCACACCCGCAGCCTTCGGCGATCCCATTCTCGTGGACGAGTCACTGGAGCCACTCGACCCTGACACAATCAATGCCGGCGATGTGGTGGGTATCAGCGTGCACACGGGCAATGCCCTACGCGGATACGAGGTGGGCAGGCTGGCGCATGAGCGCGGCGCCACCGTGGTCTACGGCGGCATCCACGCCACCCTGTTTCCAGAGGAGCCCTTTGAACGCGGCTTCGCCGATCACGTCGTTAAGGGCGATGGGGATATTGCCTGGGGCAAGGTGCTGATGGATCTGCAGCGCGGCGCCGCTGGACGTATCTACGACGGCGGCAAGATCGAAGGCGACGACTTTCTCGCTGCGCGCTGGGATCTGATGCAGACCGACAAGTACATGTGGGCCTCCGTGCAAACGATCCGCGGCTGCCCGAAACACTGCTCCTTCTGCTCCGTCTGGCGGACCGATGGCCAGAAGCCGCGACAGCGCTCGTTTGAGAAAGTCATCGACGAGATCATCGATTTGCGCCGCAAGGGCTTTCGCTTTATCGCGCTCGCCGACGACAACTTCTACCCCGTGACCTTAACCGACCTGCGCCTCGCCCGCGAACAGGGCAACACCGAAAAGGTTGAAGCCTTGATGGCGGTGCGCAATGAGCGCTTTCTGTTAATGGAGGAGCTCGCCAAGCTGCCCAAGGACATGGTTTTCTTCACGCAAATCACGATGGAGTCCGCTGAGGATGGCGAGTATCTCGATGCCATGCGCCGCGCCAACATCAAGGGCGCGCTGGTGGGCGTGGAGGCCGTAACACCGGAAGGGCTCAAGGCGGTTTACAAGGATTTCAACTACTCTGGCGACCGGCTGATTGAGCAGCTGCAGCTATTCCGCAAGCATGGCCTGCACGTACTGGGTTCCTTCATCTTCGGTCTTCCAACCGACAAGCCCAGCACCTTCGATGCGACTGTCGAGTTGGCCATGAAAGCCGATGTGACCTTTGCGCAGTTTGTGATGATGACGCCGTTTCCGGGCACCGTCGATTTTGGGCGCTGGGAAAAGGAGCAAGCGGCCAAAGCAGAGATAGAAAATGTAAATGGCACGCCACTGACACGCTACTGGCTGATCCCGACCGCGGTGCGTCCGAAGATGTTTACGCCGCATCCCTCGATGGCTTCTACGGAGATCAGCGAGCGAACTCAGAAAGTGTGGGACCGCTTTTACGAATTCAATGCGATCTGGAAACGTTCCGCCTGCACACCGACCTTGAAAGCCCGTCTCGCGTTCGTCCTTCTGTCGAAGCTGTACCGGCAGATGTATGCGGGCACGGGTATCTCCACCGATAGTGCGCGGCGCAAGAAGGCCAAGACCTCCGCACGCTTCATGGCCAGTCAGACCCGCAAGATTTTTCAGGCCAAACCGATGCCCGAGCTACGTTCGCCGGTCTGGGCGCCACGCCCGAAGCGGGTGCCGCAGCTGACGCAACTTACAGGAGTCCCGCGCGACTAGGGGATCTAGGGCAGCTATCAAACTCGGGCAGAACACGAAGGCCGCCAATCTTGAATGGCGGCCTTCGTGTTTCGCTTCACTGCCCTCCTCCTAGCGATTCGGCTTCAGAATTACCTTCGTCCATCCGGCATCACGATCGTCGAAGTGCTTATAGGCCTCTGGCGCCTTCTCCAGCGGCAGTTCGTGCGAGATGATGATCGACGGGTTGGCCTTGCCAACGTGGATCAGATCGCGCAAACGGCGGTTATACGCTTTTACGTTGCACTGACCGGTGCCCATCTTCTGGCCCTTGAACCAGAACTTGCCGAAGTCAAAGGCAATTTGCCCCTTCTTCGCGAGGTCGTCGTCTGCCCCGGGATCCTTGGGCACAAACACGCCGATGACGCCGATGTGCCCGGTGGCCTTCACGCAATCGACCAATGCATTCATAACCAGGTTCGGCACTTCCTTACCGGCGGCATTGTGGCACTGGTAGCCGATGCACTCCGAACCGCAATCGGCTCCGTGGCCGCCGGTCATGGCGCGGATCTGGTCGCCGATGTTGCCGCTCATAGAATCGATGGGGGTAGCGCCAAGGCGCGCCGCAAGCGCGAGACGGTCCTTCTTGCCGTCCACGCAGAAGATCTGGCTTGCGCCCTGGATGCGCGCCGACATCACAGCCATCAGGCCTACCGGACCCGCGCCGAAGATGACGATCGACTGACCCGCCTCAAGATGAGCCAGGCGTGTAGAGTGCCAGCCCGTCGGAAAGATGTCCGAAAGCATGACGTAATCGTTTTCTTTGTCCGTGGCGTCAGGCGGCAGCTGCAGGCAGTTGTAATCCGCGTAGGGAACGCGCAAGTACTGCGCCTGACCGCCCTGGTAGGGGCCCATGCCGGCAAAGCCATAAGCCGCGCCCGCCATGCCCGGCATCACGGTTGGATCGGCACAGGTGATGCAGTAGCCGCTCAGGCCGCGCTCGCAGTTGGCGCAGAAACCGCAGCCGATATTGAAGGGCAGTACGACATTGTCGCCCTTCTTTACGGTGTCGACGGCCTTGCCTACTTCGACAACCTCACCAAGGTTTTCATGCCCGAGAATCTTGCCTTTGGCGACGTCGGTGCGTCCCTCATACATGTGCAGGTCAGAGCCGCAAATGTTCGTCGTAGTGAGCTTGATGATGACGTCCGTGAGCTTCTCAATCTTCGGATCGGGAACCTTGTCGACGGAGACCTTTTTGGGACCGTGGTAAACGAGTGCTTTCATTTTGCTTGCCTTTCAGTTGTGTATTGGGTGAGTACCAAGTCGATCGGGTACAGACTTTGCGAGGGCCGTGGTACATCGCGTACAAGCCCGTCTCCCAAGTCAGATGCAGAAATACCGCGCAAGCCCACGGAGACCTCAGCGTGCGCCAAGGCGTTGTGCTCTCCGAAGCTGTGTGGGAACTCTGGAAATGCCTATAGTGTTGGCAGGGGACATGCCTTTGGCAGGGACGATTCAGGAGCAGTTTGGCGCGATCGACATCTATGTCTTCGACCAGATTTTGCGCGGCAACATCGCCCCGCCAAGCCGCCTTCTGGACGCGGGCTGCGGCTACGGTCGCAACCTCGTATACCTGCTGCGAGAGGGCTGCGAGGTCTTCGCGCTGGATGCCGACCCGGAGGGTGTCGACCATGTGCGACGACTTTCAGAAGCAGTGGGAACGGGCCTACCTGGCAGTAATTTCCAGGTCGGCGCGATCGAAAGCATGCCCTTTCCAGACGCGTGCTTCGAGGTGGTGATCTGCAACTCGGTGCTGCACTTTGCGCGAGACGAAGACCACTTCCGCGCGATGTTGGCCGAGCTGTGGCGCGTTCTGGAGCCAGGTGGCCTCCTGTTTGTTCGCCTCGGTTCGCGGATTGGCATGGACTTCGAGCGGGTGCGCGGCTGCACCTATGTGGTCGGGGATGGTTCGGAGTGGTTTTTGGTCGACGAAGAGATGCTGCTCGAGCTCACCGACGAGCTCGATGCCGTGCTTGTCGATCCACTGAAGACAACCGTGGTGCAGGATTTCCGCTGCATGACTACCTGGGTGCTGCGGAAGCGCCGCTGAGGCGAAGAGGAGAAACACATCTGTGGCAATCGAAAACAGCAACGCCGGCCCCCGTCAACACGCGCGTACGGGACCGGAAACTCCGCAGCTTCCCGAGCCCACTTATGCCGAGCGAGTGCGAACTCTTATCTCGCTGGCTTCCGTAGGGACACTTGCGACGATGTCGCGCAAGCACCCTGGCTTTCCGTTTGGCTCCCTCATGCCCTTCGCCCTGGATGGCGCTGGCAGACCGCTGTTCCTGATCAGCAACATGGCCATGCACACGCAAAATCTGAAGGCGGACAGCCGGGCGAGCCTGTTTGTGGCACAAACGGCTGCGGATGGCGACTCCCTGGGGTCCTCGCGCGCCACGCTTGTCGGAGAAGTCTTGCCGGTTCCAGAGGACGACATAGCGGAAGCTCGCGAGCGCTACCTTGCTCGCCACGAGAACAGCCGTTATTGGGTCGACTTCACAGACTTCAGCTTTTTTCGTCTTGCTCTAACCGAGCTATATTTCGTCGGCGGCTTCGGCATGATGGGGTGGGTGCCTGCAGAGGACTATGCCCAGGCCGAGCCGGATCCCCTTGCCGCTGCCGCCCCCCGCATTCTCGAACACATGAATGCTGATCACACACCCGCGCTGCTGCTGCTGGCCCGGACGCACGCCGGCATTTCGGCCACCGGGGCAACGATGACGGGAATCGATCGGCTGGGCTTTTCTCTCCGCCTCGAGACCCCCAACGGCGTGAAGGGTACACGCATCAACTTCCCCCATGCAATCAGCAGCGCGGGTGAGGCGCGGGGCGTGTTGATCGAGATGGTTCAGGCCGCGGAGAATGCGTAGCCCGGACTGTCCACAGTGCCGCACACCAGGCATTCCCCTGGCTGCAATGTGAGCTCGTTGGGAAAATAAACTTTCGTCAGGCACATCCATCGCAGACGTGCCCACGTTTCTAAATCACGTGGCGGACAGTTCAGTCCTCCTCTCGGAGATGTGCCAGTGGAACGTAAACTTATCCAATTGATCGACAAAGCCGTTTCACGCCGCAGCTTCCTTGCGGGCGTGAGTGCGACGGCTGCAGGAACGGTGCTTGCCGGATGCGGAAGCGGCGTCTCCGCCGCCAACGCACCTGAGCCCTCACCTCCGACCACGCCGCCCGCTACACCCGCTGCGCCCGCCGTGATGCTGACGGATGCCGATTACCTGAATTTCGCGCTGAATCTGGAGTATCTGGAAGCCGAGTTCTATCTTCGCGCTGCCACCGGCAACGGTCTTTCGGCCGCCGATACCGGCAATACGACAAGCCTCACGACGGGCGGTTCCGCTGTCCCTGGCCTCACGACAGTGCAGATGGCGTACATCAACGAGATTGCCCAGAATGAGCTCGACCACGTACGGTTCCTGCGCAGCGCGCTGAGCACCTCGGCCGTGAACGCACCCGCCATTGACCTTACAGCGAGTTTCAACGCCCTGGCTTCCGCTGCTAACAGCTTGACCCCCTCCGCAGGCGTAGGGACCACCTTCAATCCTTTCGCGAACTATAACAACTACCTCATCGGAGCCTTCATCTTCGAGGACGTCGGTGTGACGGCTTACCATGGCGCCGCGAAGTTGCTCACCGACAAGGGCCACCTGACCGCAGCCGCTGAGATACTCGCTGTCGAGGCGTACCACGCGGGTTCCATCCGCGCCCAGATTGTGGCGACCGGTGGCTCGCTCATCACCATCGCGAATGCCGTGCAGGCTGTTCGCGCTGCACTCGGCGGCGGGAATGAAACGACCCTGAGCGCCACTGGCGGCATTGTCGCCGCGGCGACCGGAACCTCCATCGCCTTCGAGCGCACCACTGACCAGGTGCTGCACATTGTTTATGGCACGGCGATGACCTCCAGCACTGCTGCCAGCGGCGCGGGCGTGGCGAGCGGCGTGTTCTTCCCCTCTGGCCTTAACGGCAACATCAAAGTCACCACCACATAAGCACGGAGACAGCAATGGCAACCCTTGAAACACAGCATTTAGACGAGGTCATCGCGAGCTCCCGGCGCAAGATGTTGACGTTGGGCGGCGCTGCCCTCGCGGGTCTGGCGTTTACCTCCGTGGCGAAAGCACAGGCCACTACCACCCCCTACACCGACGCCGACTACCTTAACTTCGCACTCAACCTCGAGTACCTTGAAGCCAACTTCTACACGCTTGCTGCCAGTGGTACGACCATCGATACGATGGGTGTCGCGCTGACCGGTACCGGAACGCAGGGTGTGGTCACTGTCAAGCCCGGTGGTTTCGCGGCCTGCAAGGTGAACTTCAAGAACGCCCTGGTCGCCGTGTACGCCGCCGAGATCGCCCAGGAAGAGCGTAATCACGTGACCTTCTTGCGCTCTGCGCTGAACGCGGGCACCACACCCGCGGCTGTCGCGCAGCCAGCGATCGATCTGTATAACAGCTTCAACGCGCTGGCGGGTCTGCTAGGTCTTAGCATTACCGCCTTCGATCCCTTTGCCGACGACGCGAGCTTTCTTCTTGGCTCGTATATTTTCGAAGATGTGGGCGTGACGGCTTACACCGGCGCTGCCCCGCTGTTGACCACACCGGCGTACCTCGATGCAGCCGCGGGTATCCAGGCCGTGGAGGCTTACCATGCGGGTATCATTCGCACCTCCCTTGTCGGCTTGGATCAGAGTTCGAACACGGTGCAGGGACAGACCGCGCCGGCTGGTACGCTCGGGGCGATTGCCACAGCAATCTCCAAGCTGCGCGCCAGTGTAGATGGTTCCATGTCTACCAATGCCACCAACACGCAGGGCGACGATATCGGCATCGGCCTGCAGCAGGTGATGCTGAACGGAACGACAAGCCTGACGGCCTCGACCCTGGTCGACGCAAGCACCACTGGCAGCATCAACGCCGCTGGCGCGTCGGGAACAGCCGGTTCGCTTGTCTTTGCGCGCACTGGTGCCGAGGTACTGCCCATCGTGTACGCCGGCGGCACTGCCGCGAGCAACATGGGCTTCTTCCGTTCTGGACTGAATGGCAACATCAAGTAGTTCCACTCAAAGCTGCAACACCGATTAGCAACACCATGGCGGTCTCCGAGTCTTCTCGGGACCGCCATTCTTCTTTGGGATTACTCGTAAGAATGACGTCGGCTAAAGACTGCATTCGGGTTGGATTGCCCCTAAACTGTCGTACGTTAGGGCGAGCCAAGGAACTTAGATCAACCCAGGAGCAGCGAGCCCCCACCCCGCAAACATGTACGCTCCTTCTGCGCATAACCCTTCCCTGCAGCGAGCTAATCGCTGCCTCCTGTTGCTCTTCAGCCTTGTTGTAGCCGCTTACTGCCTATGGGTCTTGAGCCTGCCTGTTTTTCCTTCGCAGGATGGCCCGCTTCATCTCTACTACGCACACATTTTCCAGCGCATCCTGATCGGCGCTCCCGGCGTATACGCGGTCTACTACCGGGTGGGCAGCTGGTTTCCGCCCTATGTTCTTTATTACTACCTGCTGATCGCTCTGGGTAAGCTTGTTGCGCTACCCACTGCGGACAAGCTGGTGGTATCTGGCAGCATGGCGCTGATTGCCTTTGGCTTTCGCTATCTCGCGCTGTCCATCGGAAGGCAGGGTGGAGTTACTGCCTTTCTTGTGCTGCCGGTGCTCTTGAGCTGGCCAATCGCCATGGGCTTTCTAAACTTTGCCCTTGGCCTTGGCATTGCGTTCTGGGCAGCGGGTGTCTGGGGGCGCTTTCGTCTGGGACACGGCTCGGCGCGGCGCGTCTTGTTCATCTCGCTGGTTTACGTGCTCATGATCACCCACCCGGTCCCCCTGACGATGCTGATTCTGGTGTGTGGACTGCAATTTACCGTCCATACAGTCACGTATCTCAGAACAGCGCAGCCAAGGTCGCGAGAAGTTTACGCGGCGCTCCGGCAGGATGCCTTTTGCCTCCTCGCTGCGCTTCCAGCCTTTCTATACATTCGCCGTTTCACGATCCGGGCGGTCTTCGCCGGTGGTGAAGCGGAATCCCTACGCCGGCGACTCGCTGACAACGTTTTCAACTACGCGCATGGGGTCGGGCTGTTGGTATTTACGGCAAGAGACGTCGTATCCACCTGCTTCCAGGTGGGTTTGACCCTGCTTTTTCTGTGTGCGCTGATCTCGGGCGCGGTGTACTGCTGGCGCACCCTGCGCGGGGGACGTCTAGATAGCGCGTCCGGTTGGGTTTTGATCGCGATCGCCAGCGCCTTTGTCCTGCCGCTGATACCCAGTGATCTGAATGGGGCGCACTTTTTCGCCTGGCGTCTGGTGCTGGTGGTCTTTTTGGCAACAGCGCTTGGCACTACGGGTGCAGCCCAGGGGCGCTGGATGGCTCCGACGCTTGTCGGTGCGTCAGTCTTCCTCAGCGTGTGTGGGTTGGGGTTGGCGATGGTCAGACTGACGCCCGTTGCACAACAGATCAGCAGGGTGATCGCGGCGCCGCCGCTGCCGGCACACAGCGTCGGCGTGCTGGTGCAGGGTGGCTCGAATCTGGGTGAGGCGGGACTGAACTATCGTCCGCTGCTTTGGGCAGGGGCAGACTATTTCCGGCGTCATGATCTGGTGCTTTACAACAGCGCCTGGATCGACCAGCCGCAGATGCCTATCCAGCGGAACGCGGCTATGGGTCATCTCGAGCCTACCGGCACCCAACGAGCCCCGCGGCTTTCCGATCCACCGGCGGCCTTTACGCCTGGGGGCGAATGGAACCCGCCTGAGGTGCAGTTCTTCTTTCTAGAGCGCATCTCCAGTACACCGCTCGAGAGCCGGCCGCGGGACCCCTGGCAGCAGGTGGTCATGCCGTTGGGAGGCGTCGCACTTCAGCACTGCGCGGAGGGGGAATGGTTCTGCCTCGGCACGAAACAATAGGCGGCAACTTAAGGCTATAACGTGTTTAGCCAGCCCAGATGCGCCTTTACCAGCACTGCCGTCATGTGGGTGAACTCTTTGAATGATGCCGTGCCGTCCTGGGACTCCTGAAGGAAGAGGCCTTCATCTTTGTTGTGAATCGCCTTCATATCGTCAAGGTAGAAGGCGTCGAACTGTGCCGCGGGCACGGCCTTGAGCTTAGCGAGTCGTTGGGAGAACTCCGCATTCAGGCCGGGCTTAATGGCAATGCCGGTCATGCCGGCGATGTGCTTCAACTCGGCGTTTACACCCTCATGGTCGTGGCTTTCGAGCACGCCGAAGTTCTTCACGAAGGGCGTCTGGCCTTTGATCGCGGCAACCTTACCGGCCTCCACCTCGTATAGGCCGCCTTGCGACACCTTGCCAACAAAGGCGGCGTCTACCGGAGAGGCGGGCACCGCGGCCAGTGAGGGCGCGCAGAGAAGGCCGGCTGCCACGGTGGCAACACTCAGTGTGGTGACGGTGAAACGTGCCATGTCAATCTCCCGCCGCGGTTGCGGCTTCCCAGTAGGATGCGAGGGTGTGACGGGCTGGCCATGGGATCTCGCCTCAGAGATCTTAAAGACGACGCGGTACAGACTGCCTGCTCTTTCGCGCGCGGACACGTTCTCTCCGCTACGGGTAAAGCCGGTTTAAGGTGCGCGCGAAGGGAATCGTCTCGCGCACATGCTCCAGCCCGCAGATCCAGGCAACGCAACGCTCGATACCCATGCCGAAGCCCGAATGAGGGACAGAGCCATACTTGCGGAGATCGAGGTACCACTGGAACGCGGAGAGCGGAAGGTTGTGCGCCTCGATACGCGACTTGAGAAGGTCATAGTCGTCCACGCGCTGCGAGCCTCCGATAATCTCCCCGTAGCCCTCTGGGGCGAGCACGTCAACGCACAGGGCCTTGGTCGGATCCTGCGGGTCAGGCTGCATATAGAAGGCCTTTACGGCGGCGGGGTAACGGTGCACCATGACGGGCTTCGAAAATTGGGAGCTGATGTAGGTCTCATCCGGCGAGCCGAAATCATCGCCATAGGTGTGCGGATGCTCGATCTTCCCGGCCTTGAACGCGTCTTCGAGCATGGCGTGCGCTTCGTCATAGGTGAGGCGCGGGAACGGGCTGCTGGTGTGTTTGTGGTGGGCGGGAGCGGGTTGGGCTTCGGATGCCTGGACAGGGGCAACTAAAGGGGCCTCTCCGCCAGCAAGGTTATAGGCAGGTGGAGCTTCGGTGATGGAAGCCTGGGCCGTGTTGGGCTCAGAAGCAGATCTCTCCGCTTCGCTGCCGGATGACAAGGCAGCGGGCGCAACGACGGCCTCAAGTTTTGCGATGTCCTTGCCGATAAGGGATAAGTCGGCGCGATGGGTTTCAAGCACACGGCGCACGATGTGGGTGAGGAGGCCCTCGGCAAGATCCATGAGGCCATCCAGGTCAAGGTAGGTGACCTCTGGTTCGATCATCCAGAACTCGGTAAGGTGGCGGCGTGTCTTGGATTTTTCAGCACGAAAAGTAGGACCAAAGCTGTAGACCTTGCCCAGCGCAAGGGCGGTGGCCTCAAGGTAGAGCTGGCCGGACTGCGTCAGATACGCCATCTCCTCGTCGAAATACTTCATCTCGAAGAGCTCGGAGGTGCCTTCACAGGCATTGGGCGTCAAAATGGGCGGATCGGTGCGGGTGAAGGCATGCGTATCAAAATATTCGGCAGCAGCGCGCATGATCGTCGCACGCACCCGCAAGATGGCAGCCTGGCGTGGGGTGCGGAGCCAAAGGTGTCGATGCTCCATGAGGAAGTCGACGCCATGCTCTTTCCGGGAGATCGGATAGGGCGTGTCCTCAGAGATGCGCTGCGTGACCGTGACGCCGGTGACATCGAGCTCGACGCCGGAGGGGGCGCGGCTGTCCTCGCGGACGGAGCCGGTGACCACCAACGAGCTCTCCAGAGTGAGATTTTTGAGTGTCTCAAACACCTCGGGAGCAACCTGCGCCTTGGGCACGATTCCCTGCACCGTGCCGGAGCCATCACGAAAGGTGGGAAACAGCAGCTTGCCGGAGCTGCGAAGGTTATAGAGCCAGCCGCGCAGGGTGACGGTCTGGCCGACATGCTTGTTCAGCTCGGCGATGGTGGTGATTGGGGCGTGGAAGGAGGCATCGTGTGCGGGTGCGGCGAGGTCACTCATGCATCCCCGATTCTAGTCGCTGCCATATAACTGCGAGGAAAGAAGCGTCGGCCCTGCTTCGAACCTATCGAGACGCCCGGACTTGCTCTGCTCGTTCTCGCATTACTCAGTCATAAGCAACACGGCCCAGCCCGGCCGATTTGAGACACGGTCAGCCGGGCTGGGAAACAACCCAGAGAGTTGTTACACGATGGAAGCGGTCAAGTCGTAGCGATCCAGGTTCATGACCTTGTTCCACGCAGCAACGAAGTCACTAACGAACTTCCCATGCGAGTCAGAGCAGGCGTAAACCTCAGAGGTGGCGCGCAACTGGGCGTTGGAGCCGAAGATGAGGTCGGCGCGCGTCGCCTTCCACTTCACCTCACTTGTTTTGCGGTCGCGGCCTTCGAACGTGTCCTTCGACTCGGTTGTCGGCTTCCAGGTGTACTTCATGTCGAGCAGGTTGACGAAGAAGTCATTGGTCAGCGTTTCCGGACGTTCCGTAAAGACTCCAAGCTTCGTTCCCCCGAAGTTGGTGTGGAGCATGCGTAAACCGCCAATCAGCACGGTCAACTCCGGGGCGGTCAGACGCAGCAGTTGGGCCTTGTCCAGAAGCGCGACCTCGGCGGGCTCTTCATCCCTGTAGCCATAGGACCGAAAACCGTCGATCTTCGGCTCGAGCGGCTCGAAGGACGGAACGTCTGTCTGTTCCTGCGAGGCGTCCGTGCGACCTGCGAGGAACGGCACCGTGGTCTCAATGCCGGCATCCTTCGCCGCTTTCTCAACACCGGCAGCACCCGCAAGAACGATCAGATCCGCCAGCGAGATCTTCTTTCCACCTGTGGCCGAGGAGTTGAACTCACCCTGGATCTTCTCCAGCGCTTTCAGCACCCGCGTCAGCTGGGCAGGCTGATTGACCTCCCAATCCTTCTGCGGCGCAAGCCGGATGCGTGCGCCATTCGCGCCACCGCGCTTATCGGAGCCGCGGAACGTGGACGCCGAGGCCCATGCAGTCGAGACCAGCTCGGAAACCGAAAGGCCCGACTCGAGCACCTTCGCCTTCAGGGTGGTCACATCCTTCTCATCGACCAGCACGTGATCGACTTTCGGAAGGGGATCCTGCCATATGAGCTCCTCGGCCGGCACTTCGGGGCCAACGTACCGGAAGCGCGGACCCATATCGCGATGCGTCAGCTTGAACCAGGCACGGGCAAAGGCATCGGAGAACTTTTCCGGGTTCGCCAGGAAGTCACGGGAGATTTTGTCGTAGGCCGGATCCGCGCGCAGAGCGAGATCCGTGGTCAGCATGGCCGGCTGCTTCTTCTTGTTCGGATCATGGGCGTCCGGCACGGTGCCTTCGCCGCCGTCACCCTTCGGCTTCCACTGGTGGGCCCCACCGGGGCTCTTGGTCAACTCCCACTCGAACTTGTAGAGATGCTCGAAGTACTCATTGGTCCACTGCGTCGGCTTGGTGGTCCAGGTAACCTCCAGACCGCTGGTGATCGCGTCACCGGCAATACCGGTTTTGTAGGCACTGCTCCAGCCGAGGCCCTGGTTTTCGATCGGCGCCCCTTCAGGTTCCTTGTCGAGATGGCTGCCCGGGCCGGCACCGTGGGTTTTGCCAAAGGTGTGACCTCCCGCGATCAGCGCTACGGTCTCTTCATCGTTCATCGCCATGCGGCCGAAGGTTACGCGGATGTCGTGGGCAGACTTCGACGGATCAGGCACACCCTCAGGGCCTTCAGGATTCACGTAAATCAAGCCCATCGTCGTTGCGGCGAGTCGATCCTGCAGCTCGCGCTCCCCTGAGTAGCGCTTGTCAGTTCCCATCCAGGTGGCTTCCGCCCCGTAATCGACGTCGTGGTCAGGCTCCCAGGTATCCGGGCGGCCGCCAGCGAAGCCAAAGGTCTTGAACCCCATCGTCTCGAGCGCGACATTGCCAGAGAGGATCAGTAAATCCGCCCAAGAGATCTTCTTGCCGTACTTCTGCTTTACCGGCCACAGCAAGCGGCGGGCGCGATCGAGGTTCGCATTGTCAGGCCAGCTGTTTAGAGGAGCGAATCGCTGTTGCCCGCGCCCGCCCCCACCCCGGCCATCGTAGGTGCGGTAGGTACCCGCGGCGTGCCAGGCCAAACGGATGAAGAGCGGGCCGTAGTTGCCGAAATCCGCCGGCCACCACTCCTGCGAGTCGGTCATGACTGCAGCGAGGTCCTTCTTGAGTCCTTCGTAGTCGAGCGTCTTGAATTCCTTGACGTAGTCGAAGTCCTCGCCCATGGGATTGGAGAGCTCGGAGTGGGCATGAAGCAGATCCAATCGTAGGTGATTCGGCCACCAGTCCCGCACGGTACGTGGGCCGCTGGGCGTGCTCACAGGGCTCGCTGCAACAGCACTGGGGTTAAAGGGGCACTTGGCGTCCGCTGCGGGTGCGTCCGGGACGAGCGCATTCATTTCAGTCTTCGCTTCGGACATGTATTCGGTATCTGTATTCGCCATCTGGTCTCCCTGCGCGCTCTTGCAGCTGATCGCTGTGCGGCTGATCGTTGTTGCGGGTTATCAATGTTTTGGCTCAACGGGCAGTGGTGCAGGTGCTGCCGCCCGATGCCAACTTTGACAGTAGCACCTCCGCAGGTATCGTTCAAATACGCAGAACACCTACTCAGGTATAGGCTGTTCCTATGGAAATTCACCAGCTTCGCTACGCCTGTGCCGTGGCCGACACGGGCAGTTTCAGCCGTGGGGCGGAGCGCTGTCAGATTGCGCAGCCTTCCTTGTCCCAGCAGATCCTGAAACTTGAGGAGGACCTGGGTGCCCGGCTGTTTGATCGCCTGGGCCGCAGCATACGGCTCACGGAGGCAGGACGCGCTTTTCTGCCCTATGCGCGTTCGGTTCTCGACACCCTGGACGCTGCACGGTCCAGCGTCGCATTGCAGGGCACGGACGTTCGCGGCAACCTCTCCGTCGGGGTCATCCCCACGGTCGCACCCTACCTTATGCCGGATTACGTGGCGGGCTTTACGAGGACGTTTCCAGAGGCGAAGATGCGAATTGTTGAGGAGACGACGCCAGTGCTGGTCGAAGGTCTGCGCGACCTGTCCATCGATCTCGCAATCTTCGCTCTGCCCCTGCGTCATAAAGATCTGGAGGTCGTTCCGCTGCGCACGGAGCTGCTCTTTGCGGCGCTTCCCAAGGGTCACCCGCATGCCGGGTCGGAGTCACTCTTCCTCAAAGAGCTGCGCGGAGAACCTTTTGTCATGCTGCGCGATGGGCACTGCTTTCGAGACCTCAGCCTCCTCGCCTGCAGCGGCGCGCGGATCACGCCCAACATCGCCTTCGAAAGCAGCCAGTTCAGCAGTGTGCTCGCCATGGTGGGTGCTGGTCTGGGCATTTCAGTGGTTCCAGAAATGGCCGTAGATCGTCGTGCCGAGTGCTGCTATGTGCGGCTCACCGATGGGCGGGCGCGGCGCACAATTGCCCTCGCAAAACTTAGGGGACGCAGCTTAAATCGTGTGCAAAAGGCCTTTGCGGATTGGGTGATCGCCGATGTCGGAAGCACAGCTGCCGCGAGTACCTTCGGCACAGAGCCAAATACTCGCTGAGAAAGAAAAACTCGGCAAAAAGGCCAGCCTTCCATGGCTGGCCTTTTGCATTTCACGTGGCAGGCAGAGCTCGTCGAACTCGCTGCCGTGATTGCCGCCCACTATGAGCGCAGCGTCTTCAAGTCAAGCACGAAGCGGTACTTCACATCGGCTTTGACGACCCGATCCCAAGCTTCCTCGAGTTTGTCGAAGCTGGTCATCTCGATATCAGAAACGATGTTGTGTTCGGCACAGAAATCGAGCATCTCCTGCGTTTCTGCAATGCCGCCGATCATGGAGCCGGTGAAGTGGCGACGGGCCAGCACTGAGAATGCCTGGATCTGCATGGGTTTTTCCGGGATGCCGACGGTGCAGAGCACGCCGTCACGCTTCAGCAGCGCAAGGTACGGGCTGATGTCGTGCTCGGCGGAGACGCAGTCAAGGATGAAGTCGAAGGTCCCCGCATGGGGTGCATGCCAGTTCGGTTCCTTGGTCAGGATGACGTCATCCGCCCCGAGACGCTTGGCGTCTTCAATTTTGCTGGGCGAGGTGGTGAAAAGGACCGTCTTTGCCCCAAAAGCGTGTGAAAACTTCAGGCCCATGTGGCCAAGGCCACCCAAACCGACGATGCCGACTGTTTTGCCCGGACCCGCCTTCCAGTGCTTGAGCGGGCTATAGGTGGTGATGCCGGCACACAGCAGGGGCGCGGTCGCGGCCGGGTCGAGCGATGCCGGCACCTTCAGGGCGAACTCCTCGGTCAGCGTGATGTGATCGCCGTAGCCGCCGAAGGTGGGGCTGCCATCCTTGCCTTTGCTGTTGTAAGTGAAGACGGTCGCGTGCCGGTTGCAGTACTGCTCTTCGCCTTCGGTGCAGCTGGCGCACTCGCCGCAGCTATCGACCATGCAGCCGACGGCAGCAAGGTCGCCCACCTTGAACTTCTTCACCTCGGAACCAACCGCGGCGACGGTGCCAACGATCTCATGTCCGGGCACCATGGGGTAGGTCGCGTTGCCCCACTCATTGCGGGCCTGGTGAATGTCGGAGTGGCAGATGCCGCAGAACTGGATGTCGAGCACGACATCCTTGGGGCCTGGATCGCGGTGCTCGTATTCAAAGGGCGTCGGGGCGGAGGTGGCATTTTGCGCGGCGTAGCCGTGGGTCTTGATCATTTCGGGAAAGGTCTCCTGTGGCTATCTGACGCCAATGGGCGGCAATCGGTCGCGCGGGTGAGGCGAGCAGGGGAGAGGTGTCCGCCTGTGCGCTTCGCCCTAACCCATGAAAGGTGAGCGCATTGGGCCGCAAGGCCACGGAACGTCGGTACATTGGAGTGGTGGGAGGTTCCTCATGCGACGGTGGGTAAGCGCGGCGACGGTACTGGGATTAGGGGTGATGATGGCGGCAGGACAGGCACGGGCGCAAAAGGGCGCAGCCATTGGACCAGCGAATCCGTTCTATGCAGCGAGCACCCTGCCCTTCCAGGCGCCGCCTTTCGACCGGATCAAGGACTCGGATTATCAGCCAGCCATCGATGCCGGCATGGAGGCGCAGCGAGTGGAGATCGACACGATCGCCAACAGCACGGCCGCGCCGACTTTTGAGAACACGGTCGTGGCGCTGGAACGCTCCGGGCAGCTGCTGCAGCGCGTACTGCAGGTCTTCAGCGGCGTTTCGCAGGCCAACACCAACCCGGCCCTGGAAGCTATCCAGAAGGCCGAAGCGGCGCCTTTAGCAGCGCAAAGCGATTACCAGAACCTGAACACGAAGCTGTTCGCGCGGGTGCAAGTGCTCTACGACAAGCGCGCCACGCTGGGGCTTGACCCGGAATCGATGCGACTGTTGGAGTGGGATTACCTCCAGTTCATAAAGGCTGGCGCGAAGCTGAGCGAGGCCGATAAGGCCAAGCTGAAGAAGCTAAACGAAGAGGAGTCGGTGCTCTCCACGGCCTTCAACACCAAGCTGCTGGCTGCGGCCAAAGCCGCCGCGTACACCACGCCGGAGAAGGCACACTTGGCCGGCCTGACGCCCGAGCAGATCGACGCGGCCGCGCGCGCGGCGAAGACGCGTGGCGTCCCCGGCTACGTGTTGCCACTGCAAAACACGACGCAGCAACCAGCCCTGACCGAGTTGACGGATCGGGGTACGCGCCAGGCACTGTTTGAGGCCTCGCTAACGCGGGCCGAGCGCGGCGGTGAGTACGACACACGTGCGACGATCGCGCGACTGGCGCAGGTGCGCGCGCAGAAAGCGCAGCTGCTGGGCGCCCCTAATTATGCAACGTGGGCCATGCAGGACCAGATGGCGAAGACGCCCGACGCCGCGTTGCAGTTCCTCGACGCGCTGGTGCCGGCTTCCACGGCGAAGGCGCGTGGGGAAGCCAAGGATATTCAGGCTCTGATCGACAGCCAGCATGGCGGGTTTCAGCTCGAGCCGTGGGACTGGAACTTCTACTCCGAGCAGGTGCGCAAGGCGAAGTACGACCTCGATTCTGCGGCGCTGAAGCCGTACTTTGAGCTAAGCCGCGTGCTGCAGGATGGTGTGTTCTACGCGGCTAATCAGCTGTACGGCGTGACCTTCAAGGAGCGCCACGACATTCCGGTGTACCAGCCGGATGTAAGTACATTTGAGTGCGACGACGTGGATGGCAAGCCGCTGGCACTGCTCTACTTCGACTACTTCAAGCGCGATAACAAGGACGGCGGCGCGTGGATGAGCAATTTCGTCTCGCAGTCCAAGCTGCTAGGCACATTGCCGGTGATCTATAACGTGGCCAATTTCCAGAAGCCCGCGCCCGGACAGCCCGCGCTGATCAGCTTTGAAGATGTCACGACCATGTTCCACGAGTTTGGCCATGGGCTGCATGGGATCTTCGCGAATACGCACTATCCCAGCCTGTCCGGAGCCAACACGGCACGCGACTTCGTTGAGTTCCCCTCACAATTTAACGAGCACTGGGCCACGTATCCGCAGGTCTTCCGTCACTATGCCGTGCACTACCAGACGGGACAGCCGATGCCCGATGAGCTTTTCACCAAGCTGAAGAAAGCGGCCACCTTCAACAAGGGGTACACGTCCACCGAGGCGTTGGCAGCGCAGGAGCTGGACATGCAATGGCACCTGCTGCCGGCCAACGCGCCGCTGCAGGACGTGGACCAGTTCGAGAAGGCGGCGCTCGAGCGCACGCATGTGGCGATGAAGGAGGTGCCGCCGCGCTACCGCTCCAGCTACTTCCTGCACATCTGGGGCAATGGCTATGCGGCGGGGTATTACGCCTACGCCTGGACGGAGATGCTCGACGATGATGCCTTCCAGTGGTTTGAGGATCATGGCGGATTGACAAGGGCCAACGGCGATCGCTTCCGGCAGATGGTGTTGTCACGCGGCAACACGGAAGATCTCGAAACCATGTATGAACGCTGGTTGGGCGCGAAGCCGAACGTTGCCCCCCTGCTGAAGCAACGTGGACTGGAAAGCGACGGCGGCGTGCACTAGTGTTTGCGCGTCGCGTACCCCGAAAGCGCCCACATACGGGCGCTTTCGCTTTGCGGCAAACCCTTCGTGGGTCTCACGGCATCTGCTAGGAAAGTGAGCCTGAGTCTCACCATGTGGTGCATTTGATGTGGGGGTCCGGCGTTCCGTTCCCGGCATCCGTCTCAGGTAAGACCCTTGGCCCGCGCCTGTACGCAATCAATCTTTCCTTAAGCCCTTAGGCTATGCCTAAGCTCACGAAGTGCCTTGACTTGAAACGCAATCTTTCCAGAGGACAAACGAAGAGCGCACGAGCCGGGCGCGGTCGGCGTGCCGTGATGGCGCGGATGGGTGGGCTTTCCCTGGCTGCTGGGCTCTCTTTCGGCGCTGCTTTGCGCGCGCAGTCACCCTCCGAGCAGGTCACCGGTCCCACCAGTGCTACGCCGGTGCCGCTCTCAAGCGGAAGCGCGGCGAACGGCGGGGCCGTCGCTGTCACTCAGGGCACCACCAATGCGGGTGGCGGCAATACGGTGAACTCCATTCAAAGCACCGTGGCTGTCATGCCGCCCTACAGCGGGAGCGCCGCAGAAGGCAAGGCCACCGATCAGGTCCTGCCGCTGACGCTGGATGATGCCCTCAGGCGAGGCCTGCATTTAAACCTCGGGGCCCTGGAACAGAGCGCCGCTGTCGAGCAGGCGCAGGGCCAGCGCGCGGTGGCCAAGAGCACCCTGCTGCCGAACCTCAACATGGCTATCAGTGAGGTATTTGAGCGAGAGAACCTGCGCACCCTGGGCGTGTCGCTGCCGTCGATCCCCGAGGCTGTGAAGTTTAACTACGTCGATGCACGGGCGGCTCGGCTGAATCAATCGGTGTTCGATCTTGTGCGCATCGATAATCTGCACAGTGCGAGTGAAAACCTGAAAGCGAGCATACTGAACACCCGCAATGCGCGCGACCTGATCGTGCTCGCGGTAGGCGGCAGCTACCTGCAGCTGATCAGTACACAGTCCCGCATCGTGGCCGCCGAGGCGCAGGTACAAAGCTCCAGAGCGATCTACCAGCAGGCGGCCGACCGCTTCGCGGCGGGGCTGGCCGCGCGTGTGGATGCGGAGCGCGCGCAGGTGCAGCTAGGCACGGAGCAACAGCGGCTGCGCTCGCTGCAAGCCGACCGCGATACCGAGATGCTGCGGCTGGCGCGGATTATCGGTCTCCCGCCGGGGCAGCGTTTCAGCCCGGCGGACGACTACCGTTACACGCCGCTGCTCGACATGACGATGGACGCAGCGCTGCAGAAGGCATTTACCGGGCGCACTGATCTGCAAGCCGCGGAGGCGGGTGTGCGGGCGGCCAATGACGGGTTGAAAGCGGCGCATGCGGAGCGGGTGCCCGAGCTTGCCGTAACGGCCGATTTTGGGGGCGCCGGCGTGACGCCGTCCAAGCACTCCACGGGTGTATATCAGGTGGCAGGAACGCTGACCGTGCCGCTCTATGAGGGTGGCCGCATCCATGGCGAGATCCAGCAGGCCGAGGCCGCGGTGAAGCAGCGCCGGTCGGAGCTCGAGGACCTGCGCGGCCAGGTGGACCAGGATGTACGGCAGGCGTTCATCAACCTGAACTCGGCGAGTGACCAGGTGGGCGTGGCGAAGAGCAACGTGGACCTCTCGCATGACTCGCTGCAGCAATCCCGCGATCGCTTTAACGCCGGGGTGGCCGACACGGTGGAGCTTGTGCAAGCTGAGCAGGCCGTCGTCCAGGCCGATAACGACTACATCACCGCTGTGTTCGAACACAACCTTGCGAAGGTCTCGCTGGCGCGCGCCATGGGCAATGCCGAGCAGACCCTGCCGCAGCTGCTAAGGAAGTAGAAGACAAATGGCCGACACCCCGACCACCGACCCGCAATCCGAGCAACCGCCTTTGGCCACCGAAGCGCATCACGACCTGGCGCTGCGCATGCTTTATGACGAGCAGACGCGGCTGCGCGCGGAGCTCGACAACCTGCGCCAGAAGCAGGAGCAGGCTAAGCAGGAAGAAGAGAAAAAGAGCGGCGAAGACAAAGAAGAAGACGGCGAGGACAAGAAAGATGGAGATGACAAAAAGGAAGGCGGCGAGGACAAAAAGGGCGGAGACGATAAAAAAGGAGGAGATGACAAAAAGGAGGGTGGAGACGAGAAAGAGAAGAAGCCTCCCCTAAAAGAGCGTGTTGGAAGCTGGGTTCGCGAGCATCCCTTCGGAACGCTGGGCATCATTCTGGGTTTCGTTCTGCTTATCATCGTGAGCATCTGGCTTTTCATCTATCTCGGCAGCTACGAGACGACGGACGATGCTTTCGTCCAGGGCCATACCGATCCCATCAGCGCGCGCGTCAGCGGCTTCGTCACCGGTGTTTATGTCGAAAACACTTACCATGTGAAGAAAGGTCAGCTGCTTGTCCAGCTCGACACGCGTGACTACCAGGTAACGAAGGAGCAGTCCGCGGCCCAGCTTGGCCAGGCGCAGGCGAGCATCCAGGCGCAATCGCCCAACATCTCCATTACCACCACACAGCAGTCCACGCAGGTGAGTGACGCGGTGCAGAACGTCGCCGGTTCCGAGGCCAATGTGGCGGCAACGGAGGAGCGGGAGCGTTCCGCACAGGCCGACCTGCAGCAGGCCGAAGCCAACGAGGCCAATGCCGCCCGCGAGGAGGAGCGCTACCGCCTGCTGGTGGTGAAAGAGGAGGTCTCGCGCGAGCAGTACGACCAGCGCGCGACCGACGAGCGCGCGCAGGCGGCCCTGGTCGCCTCGCGGCGTGAGACCGCCGCCGCTGCCGCCAAGCAGGTGACGCAGGCACAGGCTTCGCTGCGCCAGGCGCAGGACCAGCTCAAGCAGGCCAAGGCCAACCTGCCGCGCCAGATTGCCGCGCAGAAGGCCACACTGGCAGAACGGCAGGCGAGCGCGGAGGCGGCCAAATCGCAGGCTGATATGGCGGAGTTGAACCTGGAGTACACCCGCATCTACGCCCCGGAAGACGGCATCATTGGCGATAAGAGCGTGGAGCTGAACACGCAGGTGACGCCCGGTCTGGAGATGTTCGCCCTGACGCAGACCAATGACATCTGGGTCGAGGCCAACTTCAAAGAAACCGAGATTCAGAAGATGCGGCCGGGGCAGTCTGTGACGATTCATGTCGATGCCCTGTCGCTGGACTTCCAGGGTTACATCGAGGCGCTGCCCGGTGGCACCGGTGCCATTTACAGCCTGCTGCCGCCGGAGAACGCCACGGGCAATTACGTGAAGGTAGTGCAGCGGCTACCGGTTCGCATTCGCTTCAAGCCAGGCCAGCCGGGCGCGGAACGACTAGCGCCAGGTATGTCGGTTGAGCCAAAGGTCTGGGTGAAGTAGTGGTTTCCCCCTACCGGGAGGATTTTTAGATGCCAGGCGCGGCAGGCAACTGGACGCCCAAGGCGAATCCATGGCTGATCGCCTTGGCTGTCATGCTCGCCACGTTCATGGAGGTGATGGATACCTCCATCGCCAGCGTCGCTGTGCCGTATATCGCTGGCTCGACGGCGTCGACCACCGATGAAGCCGAATGGGTTCTGACCGTCTACCTGGTCTCCAACGCTGTGTTCCTTGTGGGCAGCAACTATTTCGCACAGCGTTTTGGCCGCAAGCGCTTTCTGATGAGCTGCATCGTCGTCTTCACGGTCGCTTCGTTTCTGTGCGGCATCGCGCCCACACTTGGGTTCATCCTCGCGGCGCGCATCATCCAGGGTGCGGCCGGCGGTGCGTTGCAGCCGCTGGGGCAATCGATACTGCTGGAAAGCTTCCCGCAGGAGAAGCAGGGGCAGGCGCTGGGCGTCTTCGCGTTGGGCGTAGTGGTGGCTCCGGTGGTCGGGCCGGTGCTGGGCGGGTGGCTCACGGTAGCGGTCTCTTGGCGTTGGGCGTTCTACATCAACATCCCTATCGGCATCATCGCGTTGCTGCTGCAGAACAAGGTGCTCGAAGACCCGCCGTACATCAAGAATGCGAAGCCAGGCAAGCTCGATGGCGTAGGCCTCGGCTTGCTGGGGCTTTGGATCGCGGCCATGCAGTACGTGCTGGACAAAGGCCAGGAGCAGGACTGGTTTGGTGATGCGCGGATACGCTGGGGCATTGCCATCATGGCCGTCGGCTTCGTGGTCTTCGTAGTCTACGAGTGGGTGCATCCGAAGCCGCTGGTAAGCCTGCGCGGACTGAAGGATCGCAACCTGGCGCTCGGCTGCGTGCTCATCTTCCTGCTGGGTGTCGGCCTTTATTCGCTTACAACCATTCTCCCCGTCTTCTACCAGAATCTGCTCGGCTATGACGCCTTCAAGTCGGGCCTGGCGGTGAGTCCGCGCGGGCTTGGATCGTTCATCGCGGCCCTGGCGGTGGGCGCGCTGACCACCATGCTGGATCCCCGCAAGATTGTCGCGGGCGGCTTCGCCTTGCTGGCGGGCTCTACCTACTGGCTCGGCTCTGCCACGCTGGACATCTCGCCGTGGTCGCTTTTCTGGCCCATCTTTGTCAGCGGCGTGGGCCTGGCGATGGTGTTTGTGCCGCTCTCTTCCCTGGCACTGGGTACGCTGAGCTCGGAGGAGGCGGGCAATGGCAGTGGTCTATTCAACTTCCTGCGCAACATCGGCGGCAGCATTGGCATTTCCGCGGCAAATACGATCTCGCAGCGTCATTCGCAGTCGCGCCGTTACGAGAATCTGCATTGGCTTTCCGGCGGTAACCCGCTATACCAGCGAACATTGCAGCTGCGCACCCAACAGATGGCGCGGCACGCCGGGCCGCACGTAGCTTCCCTGCGAGCGCTGCAGCTCACGAGCGACGGTCTTACGAAACAGGCGCAGCTGTGGGCCTATGTGGACGTGTTTCGGTATCTAGTGCTTGCGTTGGCAGTGTGTGTACCCATCTCGTTTTTGCTGAAGCGACCAAAGCCTGGCGCGGCCAAAGGCGGGGGCTAGAAGCCGCGGAAACGGCGGCTAAGGAAGCCACGCATCCCTGAACAGCCCGCAGACCGCCGCAACGTTACGGGCGCGCCGGTGCCGCCTGTATGGCCGCAACGGTGGCCGGGTATGCGAGCGTGGGTCGCAGGTCCGCATCGAACGGCAGCGCGCGCTCTGGCAGCTTGTCTACTCGGGCGTCCTCGCTGTTGAGCCAGGTGTACCGGTCGGTAATGCCCCAAGTCAGCAGAGCGACAACGTCTGGGTTCGCCAGGGTGAGATGAAGGTAATCGCGGTAGGTAGCGGCAATCTCCCGATCGCGCGTCGCAATGTCGGCGGGCAGAAAGCGGTCGTTGACATCCATCTCGGTTAAGAGAAGCTTCAGACCCATGCGTTGGATCTCCGCCATGAAGCTTTGCAGACCCGCGCCGCAGGCATACCTCGGGCCGCCGACGATGTGGGACTGGATGCCGACCGCGTCCAGCGGCACGCCCCTTTGCACCATGCCGCGTACCAGGGCCAGCACGGCGGCCCGCTTGGCGGTCTGCTCGGGCGTCTCGCCTTCAATCCCGTAGTCGTTGTAGCAGAGCAAGGCTTTCGGATCGACGCGCCGCGCGGTCCTGTACGCGAGATCGAGATAGCCCGGCCCCAGCAGCTTGTACCAAGGCGAGTTGCGCAAACCGTTTGGCGGCCCGTCCCCTACCTCGATAGCCTCATTGACCACGTCCCAGCTGTGCACGCGTCCCGCATAGCGGCCGCCTACAGTTTCGATGTGTTGGACCAGAACGCTTTGCGCGTTGGCTGGGGTGACGTACCCGTCAAACCAGCGCGGCAACTGGCGATGCCAGACGAAATTATGCCCGCGCACAGCCATGCCGTTGGCCTCGGCGAAGCTGAAGAGGCGGTCCGCGTCGTCGAAGAAGAACGTCTCCGGCGTGGGCCGCAGTGGGCCGAACTTCATCGCGTTTTCGGCGACAACGATGTTCGCCTGCTGCCGTATCAGTTGGGTATAGGCTGCGTCCACCCCGATAAGGCGGGTATTTACCGCGCAGCCCGCTAGCAGATGGCGCGCCGCGGCTGCCTCACGTATGGTGGTCAACTCCGGCGGCACAATCGCCGTGCTGGCCGGCGTGCCGGGCGGCATCGCCGGTACCGTTGCGGGCGTGCCAGCCGGCTGCGGAGCCCCGCTCTGTGCCCAGCCTGGAACCTGCATCGCAGCCGCGGTACCCAGGGCAGAAGCCCCATAGACAAACTTGCGTCGTGAGATCGACATAGCCCCGTGAGATGCGCTGCGATGCCGTGGCGACGTCGCCCTCTCCGGGCCGCTTGCTACACTCAAGGGGTGCAGGCGGCCGGATGGTCGCTGCCGCCTCGCTTCAGCTTCGGCTGAGGGTTTGGCGGGGGAGGAAAGTCCGAACTCCACAGGGCAGTGTGCCGGATAACGTCCGGGACCTCAGCGTCAAGGCTGAGGGACGGCCAGTGCAACAGAAAGCAAACCGCCCGACGGTTCGCAAGAGTCGTCAGGTAAGGGTGAAAGGGTGGGGTAAGAGCCCACCGCGGGGCCAGTAATGGCCACGGCACGGTAAACCCCACACGGAGCAAGACCAAATAGGCAGGAAAGCCATGCGCCCCTCCCCAGGCGTGGCTGCGTAGCGGCCCGCTGCGCCATAGGCGGGGAGAGCCCGATCCACTTGCAAGAGTGGAGGAGGCAGCCGGAACCTGCGGGTAGGTTGCTGGAGCCATGCAGCAATGCATGGCCTAGAGGAATGACCGTCTAGAACAGAATTCGGCTTACGAGCCGCCTGCACACTGTTACTAACGGGCTTCATCCTCGCCGGCACTATGTCGGTTTGCTCGGAAATTGAGGCATCTGCTGCACGGAGGTTCGCCACCCTGCCCCTAACGGGGGACTTACTTCCGTAATGGGCCGGCCTAGGCTCAGGCCAAGCCTATGAACTCCGTCTCCGCACTGCTCCGACGAGTCCACCCTGCTCTTCTTCTCTTGCCGCTCGCGGCCGCGATGGTGGGCTGCGGGGCAGGTCCGGCCACGCTTGCGGCCCCGGGCGCGCTGGCGATCACCGGCCAGGTGCATGGCGGCACCCAGCCGGTCTCGGGCGCGACGGTGCAGCTCTTCTCTGTAGGTACGGGCGGCAACGGGTCGCAGGCTACGAGTGTGCTGAACCACCCCGTAATCACGGACGCGAACAGCCTATTCACCCTGACTGGCGACTACACGTGCTCTTCGGCGAACGAAGAGCTGTACCTCGTGGTGCGCGGCGGCAACCCGGGTCTCGCGGGCAATGTCAATAACCCGGCGCTGACGCTGATGAGTGCGCTGGGCCGCTGCACAGACCTGATCAACAATCCCAGCGCCTTCATCCTGGTGAATGAGGTCTCGACGGTGGCGGCGGTATACGCGCTTTCGCCCTTCATGAGTTCCTACGATCATGTTGGGGCTTCGGCCAGCAACACGGTCGGCACCAATAATGCCTTCTTGGACGCGCAGCTGCTCGTAAACACTGCCACAGGCCAGGTCGCCCCGCTGGCGGAGAACCTCTCGATTGAGCAGTCGAAGCTGTATGCACTGGCCAATGCCGTGGTGCCCTGCGTGAACTCCACGGGTGGCGTTCCCTGCTCCGCTCTGTTTGCGGCGGCCACCCCGCAAGGCGGGGCAACGCCCACGGAGGTCGTGGGAGCACTGCTGAACATCGTCAAGCACCCTGGCAATAACGTGGCCGGGGTGTACAGCCTGATCGGCCCTACTCCTCCTTTCCCAAGTGCGCTGAAGCGTGTTCCGAGTGACTGGACCATGAGTCTCACCGTGACCGGCGGCGGCATCTATGAGCCGACTGCGATGTCCATCGACGGGGCAGGCGATGTGTGGGTCGCGAACTTCGGCGGCCCGGCACCCACGCAGACCAGCAACTACGCTACCGGTGTGGTGGCCTACTCTCCACAGGGCACTCCGTTTGCAGGCACGCCTTTCGGGTCCGGCGGGCAGACCGAGGTGTATGGTCTGACGCTGGACAAGAGCGGGAACGTCTGGACGACCAGCGAAGAGAACGTCGGCCATGACGGCACTTACGGCAGTGTCACGAAGATTGCCGGCGCGAACGCGAGTACGCCCGGGGCAGTTCTGGGCACGTTCTCTGATGACACGCTGGACTTCCCGGAGTCCATCGCCACCGATCCCCTGACCGGCAACATCATCATCGGCAACTATGCCGGCAATACGGCCACGATCTACGACGTGAATGGTGGGTATGTAAACAACGTAGGCGCCTACCACTCCGCTTTTCCGGATGATGTCGTTTCAGACGGCGCGGGTGGCGTCTGGCTGGCCAACCAGGGCGACTACAGCATCACGCACGTTGCCGCCAACGGAACCATCCAGCAACCCACCTGCTGCAGTGAAGCCGACACGGTGGTGCTGGATCCGCAGGGCGATGTGTGGGTGACCAACTTCGGCCGCATCAACAACGCGTACACGGTGAGCGAGATCGCGCCCAGTGGGGCAGTGCTCATCCAGAACGAGGCCGTCCCCGGCCTCAGCACGCCCAGCGGTGCCGCGATGGACGCCGGCAGCCAGTTGTGGGTGTTGAATTACCACAGCGGCACCTTTATCGGTATCGACGCCAGCAACGCCTCTACCTCGAAAGGCGCGGCGCTCTCACCAATTGCGCTGGGCACGGATGCCGGTCTACTCGAGCCTTTCGCCATCAACCCGGACGCCAGCGGTAATCTCTGGGTTACCAATCGCGCGCAGAACAGCCTCGTAATGTTCTTCGGGCTGGCCACGCCGACAACGACGCCGATCACTGCGAGACCAGTCGCGCCTTAACCCCTGGGTTCGCGGTCGGATGAACCCTCGTTGTCGTAGCGGCTTCTGCTCCGGTGTTACCTCAGATTGCACTTTTCTGCGACCAGCCACCGTCTAAACCGGTAGATGCGGGCTTTGACGGTTATCTACGGGACAGTTCTTTGTCTGGCAGCCACGGTGATCAGCGGTCGCGTCGCCCGCAGTGCAGGCACCGTCGCAACTGTGCCGGGCGTACCCTTTGAGTTGCTGACCCGGCGCATGGACGTCGACGTCGATGGCGCGCCGAATGCCTATGGGCCGCCCGGCGCCGCGACTTTGGATGTGCTGAAGCATGCGCACTACCGCGGCCGCAGCCACGCTGAGATCGTCGGCTTCCTTACCGAAGAAGACAACCCGAACATCCCCGTAAAGCAGGGGCCGCACGATCCCCATCCGGGGCTCTACATCTCACAGACTGCGTTTACCGACCCGGACCGCCCAGACGAACGGGACGTGCGCCGCTACGTGGATGCAACCCGTATCAGTTATGTGGTGCTTGGTGACAAGGCTCGTCGCGGCGGAGCGCGCCTGGGCGACTTTGTGGCCGCGTACTCTCGACGCACGCACCGCAGTGCTTATGGCATTGTGGGCGACGATGGCAATCCCACCGGGGATGAGGGCTCCCTGCACCTGCTGCAGGCGCTGGGCTACCCGTTCCACGATGGTCGGGACGATGCCGTGGAAGGCCGCGACATTGTGATTCGCTTCTACCCGGGGTCCAATCCGCAGCATCGCTTTTTCCAGTCGCAAGCAGTGCTGGATGCCACCGCGGAGCGCCTGGGGCTGAGCCGCGACTTCTCGGCAAGCTCGCTGGTGAACGCTTCGCATCCAAGCCGTTAGTGGGAGCCGCGCTCCAGCTTCAGCTACCCATTGTTTACTTCTAACTTCAAGGAGATTCGCATGGAATTTCGTCAGCTTGGCCGTTCTGGCCTGAAGGTCCCCGAGCTTTGCTTCGGCACCGGCACCTTTGGTGCAGGTAACGAATTCTTCAAAGCCTGGGGCGATACCTCGCAGGACGAAGCACGGAAGCTGATCGACGTCTGCATGGAAGCCGGCTGCAATTTCTTCGATACAGCCGACGTGTACTCCAACGGCGCGAGTGAGACGATGCTCGGCGGCGCGATCAAGCACCTGAAGCGCGAAGACGTACTGCTCTCCACGAAGACGACCTTTCGTTTCGGTGAGGGGCCCAACAATGTGGGCAGCTCTCGCTATCACCTGATTCAGGCGCTAGAGGGCTCGCTCAAGCGGCTGGGTACCGACTACGTGGACGTGTATCATCTGCACGCCTTCGATGCTTTGACGCCCGTCGAAGAGACACTGAATACCCTGGACAAGATGGTGCGCGAGGGCAAGGTGCGTTACATCGCTTGCTCGAACTTTTCCGGCTGGCACCTGATGAAATCGCTGAGCGTAAGCGAGCGCTACGGCTGGGCCCGTTATGTGGGCCATCAGGTCTACTACTCGTTAGTGGGCCGCGACTATGAGTGGGAGCTAATGCCCTTGGCAGCCGACCAGGGCGTAGGCGCCCTGGTATGGTCGCCGCTAGGCTGGGGACGGCTTACGGGCAAGATTCGCCGCGGACAGCCCCTGCCGGAGACAAGCCGTTTGCACAAGGCCTCGGCTGGTGGTCCGCAGATGCCCGACGAGTACCTGTACAAAGTGGTAGACGAACTCGATGCGGTGGCCGAAGAGACTGGTAAGAGCGTGCCGCAGATCGCGCTGAATTGGCTGCTACGGAGACCGACCGTGTCCACCCTCATCATCGGAGCGCGCAATGAGGAGCAGCTAAGGGCAAACCTGGCCGCTGTGGGCTGGGAACTGACGCCCGAGCAGGTTGCCCGGCTGGACAAAGCCAGCGAGGTGCAGCTCGCCTATCCCTATTGGCATCAGACGCAGTTCGTGGAGCGCAACCCGTTCCCGGCACCGCAGCCTAAACAAGCCTGACCTGTGCAATTCGGACCGGCGTTGCTGCAACAACCGCAGCGCCGGTCTCCTCGGGGTGGCGAGAGCTTCTTGGTTGGCTGCCCGCATACGTACGTGCAGGGCACTTAAGCGAAGGTCGTCGATTTGGCTTCGTGCGCTTGACGCCACTTTCCGGCGTATGCGCGCAGCAACAGCGTGAAGGCGATGGCATACAGCGGAATCAGTTCGCCAAAGATGCGAATTTCCGAGAGAACACCGACCAGATACATGGCTCCAAGGTAGATTGGACCGATCCAGAGCATGCGGCGAACGCCGGCGCTGGGCACGTCACGCCAATGCGCGTAAACAAAGAGCCACGTAAAGCCAAACAGGCTTAAGAACGAGGTCCAGTAGTACGGGCGAAGAAGATAGCCAAGGTTGTCCCGTACATGGATCTCGAAGCCAGCCGCTTGGGCGCCCGGTACTGCCGGCGGGTGGAAGAGGTGGTGCAGCATCACGCGCAAAGCCAACCAAAGCAGCGTCAACGCGACTACATGCACTCCCGTAAGCAAGGCGCGACGAGACGGTGGACGTTCCCGCGACCGTCCGGACCATCCGGCGAAGCGGTACAGGCCGAAAAGCATGATGAGAAACACTGTCGACTCGCGGTTGAGTGTCGCCAGTAGAAAGACGGGATAGAGCCAAGCGACGCGGCCCTGCACGATGAGCGCAATCCCGGTTGCGAAGAAAGCCAGCGAGGGCAGATCGTAAGGCAACTGCATCGGCGTGCAGCAGGGGTGCCCAAACTCCAAAAGGTAGTGGTAGTAGCCCATGGGCAGAACGAGCAACGCACCCCAGCGGCTCCAGCCGGCACTGCCTTCAGTGAGCCACTCCAGTGCGGAGCGCGTGGCCAACACGGCGGTTAGCAGCGAGACGAAAGACAGCAGCAGCGTCACGAACGAGTCCACGGTGCTCATGCTCGGGGGCAGATGCTTCGCGAGCGTTACCGGAATGTGGAGCGTGCGATCAGCGGCAGCGTAGATCCAGGAGGTAAGCGCACGGTACTGGAAGGGTGCGCGCTCCACGCCTATCTCAAAAGCCGGGAGGTTCAGCATCGGCCGCGTATTGAGCGTGTAGAACAACGCGAAATGCGCTGAACCTGCGAGGAGCAGATAGGTATTCCATCGCTTCCAGCGAACAGGTTTCAACGCCGCAACAACCCCCCAGGAATCGACCTCAGGTTACCATTCTGCCGAGCGCGGCTCGACCAGCAGCCGTAGCGCAGAGAGCACTCCTGAACCGCCTGACGCATAAGGGAAGCGCCTAGTGACCGGCGCTCGCGGCCGCGTTCTTTGGCGGCCGTGGGATGAAGAGCAGCAACGGCAACATTAAGGCGCAGAAGATCGTGAGATAGCGGATGATGTCCACATAGGCCAGGGTGGCAGCCTGAGCGTGCAGTTGGTTATAGATGTAGGCCTGTGCCATGTGCTTGGCCCCGACATACGTATCACCGGTGACGCCGGTACGATTGGCGGCCTTCAGAGCATCGGCGACGGCGCCTACCTGGGAGTTGAAGGCTGGGTTACTCGCCGTCAGATTGCGCACCATGGAGCTCTCATGAGCCTGCGAACGTCGCACCAGCAGAGTCGCCATAAAGGCAGTGCCGCAGGAACCACCGATATTGCGCGCGAGATTTGTTAATCCGGAAACATCGTTGTTCTCGCTCTGCTTTACGCCAACGTAGGCGATTGTGTTGATGGGAATAAAGAGAAACGCGAGGCCGGACGCCTGGAACATGCGCATAATCACCAGCTCGCCATAGCTGATGTTCAGGTTGATGTTGGACATATACACAAGGCTGAGAGTCAGGCTGAGGAAGCCGTAGGCGATGAGTTTACGCGGATCCACCTTGCTGGAAAGAAAGCCCACCACGGGCATCATCGCCATCATCATGAAGCCGGCCGGCGAGAGCACAAGGCCCGCCAGTTCCGCCGTGTACCCCAGCAAAGTCTGCACAAATTGTGGAATCAGAATCGTGGTGCCGTAGAGAGAGAAGCCCAGGACAAACATCAGCATGAAGGAGATAGCAAAGGTCGGTCGCGTAAACAGGGTCAGGTTCAGCAAAGGTCTGTTGCCCTCGCGCAGCTGCTTCAGCTCCCACCAGATAAGCGTGACAAAGGCAACCACCATCGCGACCGCGAAGAAGCTGATGAGGTGCGAGGAGAACCAGTCGTCCTCCTGGCCCTTGTCGAGGATGAACTCAAGCGAACCGAACGTGATGCCCACCAGCGCAAAGCCGAGCAGATCGAGGCGTATGCCACCCTTTTTCGATTGCGCGACCTCCGCCTGAACATAGGGCGGATCCTCCACGATGCGGGAGGTGAGGAATAGCGATAGTAGACAAATGGGGACGTTGAGGAAGAAGATCCAGCGCCAATCAAAATTATCGGTGATGTACCCGCCGAGTGTGGGTCCGATCGCCGGGGCAACGACCACGGCGAGGCCGTACATGGCGAACGCTTGACCGCGTTTTTCAGGCGGAAACGTATCGGCAAGGATGGCCTGTTCAGAAGGTGCGAGACCGCCACCGCCGATGCCCTGCAGGATACGGAAGAAGACCAACAACGGCAGGCTCGGAGCCAGACCGCACATCGCGGACGAGATGCCAAACATCGCGACGCAGATCATGTAGAACTTCTTGCGCCCGATAAAGGTCGTCATGTAAGCGCCGGCAGGCAGAATGACGGCGTTCGCCACAAGGTACGCCGTCAGCACCCACGTGGCCTCATCCTGCGTTGCACCCAGGCCACCGGCGATGTGCGGTAACGCGACGTTAGCGATGGAGCTGTCGAGTACCTCCATGAACGTCGCGAGCGTTACCGTCATGGCGACTACCCATGGGTTTACTCTTGGCCGCCAGGGCTGGCTGACGGTTAGGCTGGGGCTGGACAGATCTGCGGTAGCGGCGGCGGCCATGGTTGCAGTGTCAGATTCCCCGAGCGATCCGGCGATTCAAAATTGCCGCGTCCGGTTGCTCCTGCGGCAATGTCCTTTGCAGATAAAACGAGGACGGGCCTGTCGTGCCGCTAAACAGGGTTGGGGCGAAGATGCTAGGCTGCTGGTCTGGAGACAACGGTGCCCAGCCGGGGTGAGCAGCCCCCGAGTATAGCCTTCCCTCGCACGATCGGAGCCCCTCGCACGATGAACGCGGACCTTGAACACCTCATCGTGCTGCAGGCGCAGGATCTCGAGCTAGCGCGGCTGCGTGGTGAACTCGCCGAGGCACCGCGACAAGTTGCGGCAGCTGAGAAAATGCTGGCAGCGGCAGAAAAAGCCCTGGCGACCCTTCGCGACCGCCTGGCGGGCGAAGAAAAACTCCGGCGCAGCCAGGAGCTGGACGCCGCCGGGCAGCGTACGAAGCTGATACGGTTGCGCCGATCGCTGGACAGCGCCACCAGCGGGCAGCAGGTGGCCGCCTTTGAGCATGAGATCGGCTTCGCCGAAGCCGCCATCCGCAAGCTGGAGGATGAGGAACTCGCCTCCATGGAACGGACCGAGCTCCTGGAGCCGGAGGAACGCGGAGCGTTAA
The DNA here is from genome assembly GCA_964242225.1 of uncultured Acidobacteriaceae bacterium. GTDB lineage: Bacteria > Acidobacteriota > Terriglobia > Terriglobales > Acidobacteriaceae > Granulicella. Next base: position 236,206 of record CAXTAE010000003.1, on the reverse strand, counting down.
CCGCGGCTGAGCGGGCAAGGTCTGCCGTGCAGGCGGAGCGCGAGCGCGCAGTGGCACAGAAACTGAGCCACGACACCAGCATCGCGGGCATCGAGCGGGAGCGCACGGCGCTACGCAAGGAGATTGCCCCCAACTGGCTTGCGACCTATGACCGGCTCGCGAAGACACGCGGAACGGCCATCGCGGAAGCTCTCGGAAGTGCAACAGCGGGCAAGTGCGCGGCGTGCCAGATGGGGATCCGTCCGCAGCGCTGGCAGGACCTGATTGGCCGCGACTACCCGGACGAAATCTTTCATTGCGAAAGCTGTGGACGTTTGCTCTTTTGGGATCCTCGCCGCGATACGCCGCGGTCGTGGGCCGCGGGTGAGCGGCTGAATGCGGCGCAGGGGGCGGGTACCCCGGGGAGCGCTCGATGAGCCTGGACGCGCATGTCGGCCAGGGCCGCAAAATCATTTGTGTCGATATGGATGAGGTGATCGCCGACGCCCTAGGCGAACACCTCATTCGCTATAACCGTGAGTTTCACGAAAAGCTGACCGTGCACGATCTGCACGGCCGCTGGATCTGGGATCTGGTGCCGCCGGAGCGCCTTGCTCACCTGGAGCGCTACATCCGCAGTGATGACTTCTTCGGCAAGCTTCCCGTCTTCCCCCATAGCCAGCGAGTACTGGAGAGGTTGCAGGAGCGTTACGAGATTTATATTGCGACCGCGGCGATGGAAGTGCCCACGAGCTTCACCGCGAAGTTCGACTGGTTGAAGCTGCACTTCCCGTTCATACGCCCGTCGCACATCGTTTTCTGCGGGGATAAGGGCATTCTGCGCGGGGATTTTCTTATCGACGATAACCCGCGGCAGCTGCGCCGCTTTCGCGGCGAGGGCATTCTTTACAATGCCCCAGCCAACGCCTTCGTGACCGGCTACCGCCGGGTGAAGGATTGGCTGGATGTCGAAACACTGTTTCTGGACTAACCCGCTTAGGCGCGCAGGAGCCGCGCTGTTGAGGTCTACCGCTTACGCTTCGCGGAGCCGCTGTTTCCGTTACGGGCGCTGCGTAGTGGGATGCGTGAACCGGTGTGGTGTCCGCGCGGCTGCTCCTGCATCGTGATGATCAAAACATTGCAATCGAGGGCGCCGACGCGCTCGTAGCTGTGCGTCGTGGCGGCGTGGAAGAATACCGCGTCGCCCCCCTCGAGATCCTCGACTTGCCCCTCGTGGGTGAGGCGGAGGCAGCCGGAGAGTACGTAAAGGAACTCCGCGCCGGCGTGCGCATGCGACTTCGGCTGACGCCGCTCGGAGGCTTCGAGGAACTCCGCGACGTAGGGCGCAATGCCGCCATCGACGGGCACGTGGCCCAGGCTCTCGAAGAAGTAGCCCGGATCCTCTACACCGCTTTGCGGCAGCTTCTGGCGCTCGTCTGCGCGCAATAAACGGAACAGCTCCGGGCGTTCCGGTTCGAAAAAGTAGCTCATGTCCTTGGAGAAGACCATGGCAATGCGGGCGAGATTGCGCAACGTCGGTACGACGCGACCGGTCTCGAGTTGCGAGAGGAAGCTGGCCGAAAGACCCGTGTGCCGACCAAGCTCTACGAGACCCATTTGTTTCCGCTGGCGAAGGTACTTGATGCGATCGCCAATGCGCTTATTTTCGATAAAGGCTTCCGCCACCTGCGGATCGATGCCGCCGGGCTCAACGCTTTCCACGTCCTCTTCGGCTGCCAGGGCTTCTGGAACCGCGGCGATGATCTCCGCCTCGGCGCCGAGATCCAGGTCGTCCTCGGCAAGCGCGCTGCCGCCTCGTGATCCTTCCCCTGAACCGTTGCCGTGCATGACGGATAACTGCAGATTGGGCCGATCGGCCGGCTGAAATGTTTGCTTGGACACGACGCTCTCCTGGGGTAGCTGGTCGGGCAGGTTGTCGCGGTCCAACAACCTTACGGCACAGTCCGGTTGACACCATGAAAGATGTTTGAGTAGGACGGAAAGATGCTTGGGCTGATCTGCAACGAGCCGGTATTCGCCAGTTCGGACAAAGCCATGGGGCACGGTGCTAGGCTCATGGGGTATGCAGCCCCTCACGTGGCGGCAGAGGCGCGCCTTACCACTGCTGCCGGCTTTTTCTGCCAGTGTTTTCGCTCTGATCGGCTGTGCCAGCCCTGGCCCGCCACGGCCGCCGTCCTTGCAACTACCTGACCTTGTGCAAGACCTCACGGCCACGCGCGCAGGGGACGCGGTAATCCTGCACTTCAGCGTCCCGACCCACGCTACGGATGGTCAACCTTTGCGGGCCGCCACAGTGACCGGCAGTCTTTGCCGGCAAATCGCCAGCCGCGGTCCTTGCGATGCGGTCGACACCAGCGAAACACGCGTCGCGCTTCCCGTACCGTCCTCGGGACAGACGGGAGCAGTGGTTTGGACCGATTCAGTGCCGGCGTCGCTCGCCACCGGGGTCCCCCGGCCTATGAATTACCGTGTAGAGCTGCGCAACCCGGCTGGCAAATCAGCCGGCCCCTCCGACCCCGCCTATACAGCGGCAGGGGCCGCCCCACCGCCAGTGACGCAACTGCAAGCCGAGGGAACACGCGTCGGCGTTGCGCTGCGCTGGACACCGGCCCCGCACCAGGGGGAGGTGCTATTGCGCCGCGTCCTTGCTCCGGCAGTTGCGACTGACACGACCGCCGGGAATCCAATGACCTCGACACGAGCGGGGACGGGGGGCGCGGCGACGGAGAATTTCGAAGAGCCTGGCAACGGAAAGGCGGCCAAGAAGGCCAAGGGTCCCAAGAGCTTGAAGGATCTCAGGGGGCATGGCGGGGAAAGCCGCACTGAAAGCCACACGCGGGGTGCGGTGCCCGGCGTAGTCGTGCTCCAGGCGGCTCCGGGAGTGAGTGACGCTTCAGCCACGGTTGACAGGGAGGTGACCGAGGGCAGCACCTATCGCTACACCGCGTATCGTCGCGAGATCGTGCAGGTTGGCGGCCGCACGCTGGAGCTGCAAAGTGCACCCGGGGCCGAGGTCACAGTGACCTGGCGGGATACTTACCCCCCAGAGGCCCCTGCCGGCTTGGCGGCCTTGGGCTACCATGCAACATCCAGGGTTCAGACCACGGGCAACGAGCCCCCTGGAGTCTTCGCCGTCGACCTGGTCTGGCAGCCAGTCGATGACTCGCGGCTGGCGGGCTACCTCGTGTACCGGCAGGCGCTCGATGTCGGCAGGCAGGTGCGGGGAGAGCGGATGCGCCTGACGCCGGAACCCCTTCCGACGCCGGGCTTCCACGATGCTTCGGCGTTGCCCGGCCAGGCGTACCGCTACGGAGTGACAGCGATCGATCCGAAGGGAAACGAGAGCCGGCCTGTCGAGGCTGTCGTGGAAGCCACGGGCGGCTACGCCCATTGATTCGCACCGAACTGGAGTGATGACCTAGCGTGGCTACCCCCCGATGCCGCTACTGGCCGCCAGAGGCCTTCCGCGCGGCTGCGAACTCGTCCCCTGCATGCCACTGGACGGAGGCAGGGGCCGCGATGACCTGCCAACCGAGATCCATGCCGAAACGGACCAGCTTGGCGTCGCCGCGGAAGTCCCAATGGGGGTCGAACTCGTCGGAGAAGTTGTGGTAGTTGTTGTCGTTGAAGGCCTTTTCCCGAGCGATGCCCCAGGCCGCGTCATGACCCTCGTACAGCGTGCCGGCGTCGATGGAGAACGCCGGGATGCCGACGCGCGAGAGCGAAAAGTGATCGGATCGGTAGTAGGAGCCGGCCTCCGGGCGTGGGTCCGGCACGAGGGCCAGATCAAAATGCTTGGCCGTAGCCTCCACGTTGGGGTAGAAGCTGGTGCGCTGCACGCCGTTGACGTTGATCTCGCGCTGCACGCCCAGCGGCAGCAGCATGTCGTAGTTGATGTCCATGGCGATCTGCGCGGCCGGTACCGGTGGATGCTGCCCAAGGTACTCGGAGCCGAGTAGCCCCTGCTCCTCCGCCGTGACAGCTGAAAAGAAGACGGAGTGCGGCAGGACGAGGCCGTTGTCGACGGCGGCCTTCCAGCTCCGTGCCATCTCCAGCACCATGGCCACGCCGGTGCCATTATCGGCGGCGCCGTTATAGATGTTGTCACCGCTCTTGCCCGGCACAATGCCGAGGTGATCGTAGTGTGCGGTGTAAAGCACCGCCTGGTCGGGCTTGCCCGCCCCTGCCGAGGCGCCCGGCAGCACGGCGATGACGTTCGGACTCTGAAAGGGCCGCACGGTGCTGGCCACGGTCGCCTGCAGGGTTACTGGAAGCTCCCTCGCGTGGAAGCCGCGCTGACCCGCGGCTGTGAACTCCTTCTCGAGATCCAGGCCACTCATCGCGAAGATCTGGCGGGCCAGGTCTAGCTGAATCCAGCTGGCCGCTTTCAGTCGCGGGTTCTTATCGTCGCGCAGAAAGGTTTTCTCACCCGAGTTGGAGTTGCGCACCACGTCCCAGCCATAGCTCGCGAGGTCGGTGCGGTGAATGATGAGGGCCCCGATCGCGCCCATACGCGCGGCCTGTTCAAATTTGTAGGTCCAACGGCCGTAATAGGTCAGAGCGCGGCCACCGAAAAACTTAGGATCGTCCGACGGTGGGTCACCGACGATGCAGAGGATCACCTTGCCCTTTACATCCACGCCGGCGTAGTCGTTCCAACCGAACTCCGGGGCGGTAGCGCCGTAGCCGACAAAGACGATCGGCGCGGTAAAGGTCGTGGTGGGGGTCAGCGTTTGGTTGGAGACGACGAAATCCTGGCCGAACTGAGGGGTGAGCGGGGCACTGGAACTCTTCGCCGCAGCGCCCGAAGCCGGGGAAAACGAGAAGCTGGTCGCCACTGGGTCCGCCTTCATCCCTACGAAGTTGACCTGCTGCAGGTAGCCGCCGTTGTCGCCGGCAGGCAACAGGCCCGCTTGCGCAAATTGGTCGGCGATGTATTCGGCAGCCAGTGTGCCGCCGCGCAGGCCAGGGTACCGGCCCTCGAACAGATCCGATGAGATAAAGCGATCTGCCTCGCGAATGCGATCAGCGCTCACGGCTGTTTCCGCCCGCCCCAGCGTCGCGGGCGTGGAGGAATTGGCTCCCTGGGCCTCGGCAGTTTTGGCGAAGGGAGTGAGGGCGAGGGTGGCAACGATGAAGGGAAGAAGGCTAGTGCGCAATGACGCTCCTTGGCAGCAACAGATCCAAACCGTCGAACGACCCGACTCAAAGCCATGGCTTCGGTGCCCGATGAACGAAGTATAAGGGGGCTAGACAGCTCCTGTTCCTGCGCCCACCCGCACGGGCAGCATGGGCATCAGTCCGAGCCGCTGCAGAGCCTTGCGCGCCAGTCCGGTCAGGGGCTGGTCATGGAGACGCTGGGTCGAATGCCAGGTAAGGTCCGCCTCCCGGGCTGGCACGGCCGTGCGCAGATTGCGCGCCTCGGCGTTCAACTCGCCACGGAAGACGTCCTCGGTCAGCGCGATCCACAGGTCCGTCTCTGTTTCGTTCCTGTCGAGGCTGGGGTCGGCCGCGACGAAGGCTGGCAACAGCACGGGAAGAGGATCTTCGCTCTCCAACTCTCCCGTCATGATCAGTTCAGGCGCACCGGCGCCCCCTTCGGCGTAAACCTCAACGTAAAAGTTTGTGTTCGTGATGCTGTGACGCAGGCGGAGCACGGGTTCACGAGCCTCCACGGCATCCAGCGGCAGGGGCGGCAGCTCCAGCATGCCGGGCATCAGGGAGGCCTCCGCGGGGCGGCGCTCCAGCAACACCTCGGTGGCCGTACCGCGCTTGCGTGTTGCCAGCAGACAGGCTACGTGACGGCTGCGCAACGGAGCCCGTGCAGCCGTCACGTGCTCCCCTCGCGTTTTGCAGAAGGCAAGCACCGGGCATTGGAGGCACAACGGTGCGCGCGGCAGGCAAATCGTTGCGCCGAGCTCCATCATGGCCTGGTTGTGATCGCCGGGGGTCTCCCGGGCGCCTTTGCGCTTTGCCGCTGGAGGCACAAGATCGTTGGCAGTCCCTCGCAACAGCGCACGCGCACGCGCAGTCTTATCTTCCGGCATCCCTAGCAGCCGGAACAACACACGCTCCACGTTGCCGTCCAGCACGGCGATGCTTTCGCCGAAGGCGATGGAGGCGATGGCCGCAGCCGTGTACTCGCCCACGCCAGGCAGCGTGCGCAGGGCGCCGGAAGAGGTCGGCAGCTCGCCCCCGAGCTCACGCACCACGAACTGCGCCCCGCGATGGAGCATGCGGGCACGGCGGTAGTAGCCCAACCCGCTCCACAAGGCGAGCACATCGTCCTCGGGCGCCGCGGCCAGGTCAGGCAGGGTGGGAAAGCGTTGCAGAAAATCACCGTATCGCTCGATTACCGTGGCCACGCGCGTCTGCTGCAGCATGATCTCCGAAAGCCAGGTCCAGTACGGATTCGTGATGCCGCGCCAGGGCAGCACCCGCGCATGCTTGCGGTACCAGGTGCTCAGGGCTTTGCGAAAAGGGACGGGCTCGAGCGGCTGAACCGAAGGTGCACCGAGGTTCGCCTGCGCCGCACTCTGCATTCTGCCTAGAATAGTAGCCCGGCCTGCGTGCCGACCTGCTCAGCGACGCTCGAGCAGCAGCTTGACCCCTCGTTTTGGCCGCAGGTTGACCGAGGGACTCATGGGCAGCATCGCTGGCTCGCCCGGCGCGCGGCACAGCCGCCAGTCACGCAGAATCGTCGACAGGACCAGCGTGCCTTCCATCCAGGCCAGGCTTTCACCGATGCACTGCCGCGAACCGCCGCCGAAGGGGAAGTAGGTGAACTTCGGGCGCCCGCTCTTGCCCTCCTCGGCAAAGCGCTCCGGCAGAAACCTGTCCGGTTCGTCCCAGAAGCGCGGATCGCGATGCACCACGATCTGTGGCGCCAGCAGCATCGCGCCGGGCTGGATGGTAAAGCCGTGAAAGTCGTACGGCTCCGGCCCGGAGGTGCGGCCCAACACCCAAACGGTCGGGTACAGACGCATGGCCTCGGCGAAGATCGTGTAGGCGTAGCGCAGGTTGGGGTAATCCGCGGCAGTGGGTGTGCGTGAGCCGAGCACGCGCACGGCCTCCTCGTAGCCGCGCTCCTGCGTTTCCGGGTGTTCACTCAAAAGCCAGAGCGCGAAACTCAGGGCGTTGGCCGTGGTCTCATGGCCGGCCAGCAGCACGGTAAGGCACTCATCGCGCACCTGCTTGTCGCTCATGCGACGTTCGCCCTCACCGGCGTCTTCCTGTGTGTCCTCGGCCTCCATCAGCATGGAAAGCAGATCGCCGCGATCGCCAGGCACGCGGCGCCGTTCCGCAATCATCGCGTACAGGATGGCGTCGAGATCGGCGATCCCCTTCTGCACCCTCTTCACCGGGCCGATCGGTACCTTTTGTAGCTGCTCCAGCAGGCGGTAAGGGATCCAGGGCGGCGGGGGCGTCACCATGAAGGCGCTGACGGCGGAAGCGATGCCCCGCGCTTCGGCTTCGTCTTCGATATCAAAGAGACATTTGCCCACGATGCGCAGGGCCAGCAACAGCATCTGCGGATGGAGGTCGGCGACGCCGGGCTGCCATCGCCCGATCGTCTCGACGGCATAGCGCCCAATCACCTCACCGTAGGCTGCGATGCGCTGGCGATGGAAGGCGGGTGCGGCCAGCCGGCGCTGCCGCATGTGCAGCGGTTCCTCACTGGTCAGCAAACCGTCGCCCAGCAGTGCGCGGGCCCGCTGCATGGTGATGACGCGCCGGTTGCGGCGCTCGTACTCGACCATCATTTCGCCAATCAGGGTCGGGTGGTTGAACTGGTAAATGTGTCCCTGAAAACCGCGGAAGTGCACCAGATCGCCGTACTGCCTGGCGTTCTGCGTGAGCACCTCCATCGGATTCTGCCGGAAGGCGGCGCCGGTAAGGAGCCGAGGCCACAGACGCGGGCCGGGAGGGTAAGCAACGCCAGGGGTGGCACGGATGTCAGGGGCAACCGGGAGCATCTCCCCATGCTATGTGGTGAGCCGTCGCGGCTGTTGATGAAGCTACGGAAAGGACAACCCTTTTAACGCGTTTCGCAAGCGCGTGACGAGCCCTCAGGAAGGCTGCGCCGCCTGCAATCTCGGGGTCGGCAAGTCAGTTACCAAAGATAGCTTCGTGCGGGAAGCAACCCTGTTGTACGCTTCGGCTGCAGTCATAAAGTACCCCGCGGCATCACCAGACACCGTCGTAGCCGGGAGGCTTTGTGACGTCCCGTCGTGGCTCCGGCGTGCACCTTGGCGCTTCACAGTCTCCGGCCAGAGCAGGCGAGTCGATCAATTTTGAGGTTAGATATATGCAGCATGCAGGTAGTGTGACGGGCCTTGAAGCGGATCTTTGCGGTTGCAGTCTGCCGCGGCTCTCACGCCTCAACAGATCGGGGCTCGTCGACTCCCTGTTCTCTCTCTTTGGACGCTATCCCTGGATCTGCCGCAGCTGTGGGTCTCGCAGCTACCGCACAGCGCGCGGCCGAAAGCGCTCTGAGAGCACAAAAGCAAACGAAGCCGGCCAACGAGCCTGACCTGTGCCTTTCGGCACAGGCCAGGAAGGCTCCGCGCCTGACGGCGCCTGACCAAGTTCTTAGCTACAGTGGGGCTAGCTAAGCGTCTCCTGCAGCTTGCCGAGCGTGCGCGCGAGATCCTTGTCATGACGGCGCTGCTCATCGATCTTGGAGATCGAATGCATGACGGTGGTGTGATGCTTGCCGCCAAACTGCCGGCCGATTTCAGGCAGTGATGCCTCGGTCATCTGCTTGGCCAGGTACATGGCGATCTGTCGCGGCACCACGATCTGCCGGGAGTTGTTCTTCTGCTTCAGATCGCCGATGCGCATGCCGAACTGCTCGGCCACCGCGCGCTGAATCGCCTCGATCGTGATCTTGCGTACCTGGGTGTCGATGAACTGCTTCAGGCAGCTTTGCGCTGTGGGCAGCGTGATCTCCAAGGCATGAATGCCGCACCAGGCCATCAGCCGCACCAGCGCGCCTTCCAGCTCACGGACGTTGGTACGCACGTTGCCCGCGATAAACAGCGCCACGTCCATGGGCAAGTGCGTGTTGTCGAGCTCAGCCTTGCGCTGCAGAATGGCGACCTTGGTCTCCAGGTCCGGCGGCTGGATGTCTACTACCAGGCCCCACTCAAATCGTGAGCGCAGGCGATCTTCAAAGCCGTTCAGCTCCTTCGGGGGACGATCACTGGCGAGGACTATCTGCTTGCCGCTCTCGTGCAAGGCGTTGAAGGTGTGGAAGAACTCCTCCTGCGTGCGCTCCTTGCCTGTAAGGAACTGGATGTCATCGATCAGCAACACATCGGCGGAGCGAAACCGATCGCGGAAGCCGGTCATGCGATCGTGCCGCACGGAGTTGATCATCTCGTTGGTGAACTGTTCGCCGGTGATGTAGGAGATGGCGGCGTGCGGCAGGCGGTGCTTCACCCCATGCCCGATGGCGTTCATCAGGTGCGTCTTGCCCAGGCCGACACCGCCATACAAGAACAGTGGATTGTAGGTGCGCGCGGGACGTTCAGCGACGGCTTGCGCGGCGGCATGGGCAAACTGGTTGCCAGAGCCGATAACGAAGGATTCGAAGTGATACCGCGGATTGAGCTGCGCGGCAGTGTTCCAATCGAAGCGGCTCTGCTCCGGCGATGGGGCAGCAGACCCGCTGTTGGAACCGACTCCGGGCGCCGGCCGCGCACCGCGAGGCGCGTTGGCGGAGTGAGTCGGTTGTGGCGCAAAGCCACCATCATCGCGAACGCGGGCGGAGGTGGGCTCGGCGGGCGGTGCCTGAAACACAACCTCATCGATCTCCAGGCCCAGGGTGTCGATGGCTTCGTGGATGTGATCGCTATAACGGTCGCCGATCATCTCGAACTCGGCGGAGGGCACCCGAACGAAGAGGGTGCGGCCTTCCACATGCGAGAACCGAGTCGGCTTGAACCAGGTCTCGAAGCTCTGACGTTTGACCTTCTTTTCCAGCGCACCAAGAACGCGCACCCACTGGTTAAGAACGACGGCGGGGACCGGGACAAATGACATTGCTTGCGACTTCCTTCTGTTCTATATGTTCGTGGATCGAGCCCCGTCGCACCGGTAAAAGTGACCGGAAATTGGGCGTAAAACACCTGTCAGCGCAGGTGATCTGCGTTGCTTTGCGCGACATCGCTTCAGTGATGAGTTCCACGCCGACAAGACGGCGGGAAAGAGTTGGTGCAGGAGGACGACGGTTGAAAGCTCCTTGCGTAACAACCGCGATCTCTCGGAACGGAGTCGATACTAGCACGTTGATCGCAGGCCTCTGACACGCGGAAAGCCGAAAAAAATCCGCCACTCGCGGCTTGCACCAGCCATGGTGAAGAACGGTCTTCCAGGCATCCGCGACATTACGATCGGCGTCACAGGTGAGTTACTTTGGCCCCTAAATTCAAAGCAATCCGTTGCGCTTTCCCACAGCTCGGCTATACTTAAGACTTGCTGCTGAGCGGGTGTCTTCCCGCGTGCGGCCATGCTTTCCCGATGGCGCGACGGCAGCCTCAAGACATCCTTTTTTTAGAAACGCTGACAGGAATCCATCATGCCCAAGCGCACCTTCCAACCCAACCGCCGTCGCCGCGCCAAGGTCCACGGTTTTCTTACCCGCATGAAGACCAAAGCTGGTGCCGCTGTGCTCAATCGGCGTCGCGCCAAGGGCCGGCACAAGATTGCCGTATCGGCAGGCTTCCGCGACTAGTTCCTCGCTCGCTCGGCCACAGCCGTTACCCACGCGTTTCCTCGAAGGGAGAGCTTCCATGCAGCAGCAGCCAGTATCGCTGGAGGCCGTCTGCGAAGCTCTCCCTGAGCTTTGGTCACCACGCGTTGTCGGTCGCGTCAACGATCAATACATCAAGGCCGTCCGTATCCAGGGCGAGTTCCCGTGGCACACCCACGCGGTGGAAGACGAGATGTTCTTCGTTCTTCGCGGGGAGTTGCGCATAGGCCGCAGTGAGGCCGATGGCGGCGATGTCATCGTACGACCGGGCGAGTTTTTTGTAGTTCCTTGCGGTACCCGCCACAATACCGCGGCAACCGTGGAGACATGGCTCGCGCTTATCGAGACTGTCACTACCGAACACACCGGCGGCGAGCACACCGAGTTCACACGATCCATTCGGGAGCAACTGGCCGATACACACCCGGACGATGTTCCGTTCGCGGCCGCCGAGCCTACCGCCAGGTAGCTCGCCACCTTCCGCAGGCTCTTGTTCGATCGCTTCCACCCCTGATGAGCACCTCCACCCAGCATCGCCTGCGCAAACACCCCGACTACCAGCGGGTGTACAAGAGCGCCCGCAAGCAGTGGGCCAAGCAGATCGCGTACTTCAGCGCGCCGCGCGAGCCGGGCTCCCAGGCGGCTGTACGCAGCGAGACGGCCGGACCGCGCGTGGGCCTTACTGTTCCCAAGGCTCTGGGCAAGGCCGTTGATCGTAACCGCATCAAGCGGCGTCTTCGCGCAATCGTACGCGGCACACTGCCGTTGCTCGGCGGGGGTCCTCTCGACGTCGTCCTGCATCCGAAACGCAGCGTGCTGGAGGCTCCCTTCCCCGTGCTGCAGCGCGAGGTCGCACTGATCTTCAAATCTGTTCATGCGCGTCACGCCGCTGGCAGTCGCCTTACCGCGGCGGCCCCGAAGAGCAATGCCTCAGACTGAGCGTGTGGTCGATCAGGGTGCCGGGCCTGGTCTCCGGGCGCGGGTTGCCCGGGTGCTGTTCCTTGGGTACAAGTGGGGGCTTTCGCCGCTGCTGCAGGCCGGTGCACTTGGCCACTGCCAATACCTTCCGACCTGCAGCGAGTACGCCTATGCGGCTGTGGTGCGGCACGGTTGGTGGCGTGGCGGTGCCCTGGCCCTGCGGCGCTTCGGGCGATGCCATCCCTTCGCTGCGGGCGGCCTCGATCCCGTGCCCTAGGTTTCCGAAACCACTTCCGCCACTCGTGCGTTTACCATGAGAGCAGCGTACCTGCGCGGGTTTCACTCAGCTTTGCGCGCAGGGTCGGCGGATAGGATCTTTCCCTTGCCAGAGTTTCGTAATCCCAATGCGGGCGGTGGCGCCTCCAGTGGTGGCGGCAGCCAGGATAACCGCTCGTTTCTGTTGATGATGCTCGTGATGTTCGGTGTTCTGTTCGGCCTGCAATACTGGCGCGCCAAGCACAATCCGCAGACCGAGTCGCCGGCCGCCTCCGCCGGTATCACGGCACCTATAACCCCGGTCGCAGGCATGAACAACACGGCCCCCGCGGCCGTCCCCGGCAGCCAGGGAGGCCAGTCCGCTGCCGCTGCTGCTGCCGCCGTGCAGGCGGCCGCGGAGACCACCACGGTGGTCGAAAACGAGCTGTACCGCATTACCTTCTCCAATCGCGGAGGTGACGTCACCTCCTGGGTGCTGAAGCGCTACAAGGATAATGACGGTCATCCGCTGGATCTTGTGCACCAGGGGGCTTCCAGGCTCTACGGCTACCCGCTCTCGCTGTACACCTACGACGCCAACCTGACTGGCGCGTTGAGTTCTGCCCTGTATGTGCCGTCCGCCACGGGCACGCTGCAATCGCCCACGACGCTGACCTTTAAATACTCCAGCGGCGATCTCCAGGCGACGAAGACCTTCAGCTTTGGCTCCGACTACGTGATCCATGCCGATGCGCAGGTGCTGCGCGCTGGCGCGCCTGTCGCGGCAGATCTCGCCTGGCCGGCAGGCTTTGGCGACATGGAAAATGCAGCCGCCTATGGCAATGGAACGCTGGACACCATGGCCGATGGTAAGGAGAACCACACAGCATTCAAGAAAGTCATCGGCGGTTCCACAATTTCCGGTCCGTTCGACTGGGCAGGCACAGCTGACCAATACTTCGGCGCCGCTTTTCTTCCGGATCGTCCAGGCGACGCCACGCTGGTTACTCTGAATCATCAGATCGACGTGAACAAGGTACAGCGGGGCCTTGGCCAGGGCCAGGGAACGCCTGCCAAGGGCGTTGCGTTGGTCCCTGTACTCGGCGCCGCAGTGGGGGATCGTACCGGGCACGTGCAGACGCGACTCTTCGTGGGCCCGAAGGAGGTGCCGGTACTGAAGTCCGTGAGTTCTGTGACAGGCCGCAGCCTGGAACCGATGCTGGACTTCGGCTTCTGGGGCCCGATCGGCAAGTTCCTCTTCCTTGGGCTGCAGTTTGTACACACGCACATCGTGTCCAACTGGGGCTGGGCAATTGTGCTGTTTACCACACTGATCAACCTGGTGCTTCTGCCCCTGCGCGTGACGTCCATGCGTGCCGCCCTGAAGATGCAGCGCATTCAGCCGCAGATCGACGCGATCAAGGCCAAGCACGGCAACCCCGGGCCGACTGATGCCAAGACCGCCGCGATGAACCAGGAGGTCATGGCGTACCAGAAGGAGCAGGGCGTCAACATGTTCGGTGGCTGCATCCCGACGCTGATTCAATTCCCATTGCTGTTTGCCTTCTTCACCATGATGACGAAGGTAGTCGAGCTGCGCCACGCGCATTTTCTCTGGCTGCCTGATCTCTCTGCCGCCGACCCGTACCACATCCTGCCGATCCTGATGGTGGTGACTTCGTTTGCGGTGCAGTACTTCCTGCCGCAGCCGGGCGTAGACCCACAACAGCAGCGCATGATGGCCTTTATGATGCCGGCGATCTCGGGCTACTGGACGTGGAGCTATGCCTCCGGCTTGGCGCTTTACTGGAATGTGGGCAACATCATCAACCTCGTGCAGCAGCTGGTGATGAACCGTACCTCGCTTGGCCGCGAGATGCGGCAGCTGCAACTGGACCGGGCTAAGCGCAAGACGCTGGGACGCGGCGCTGGGCCGAAGACGATTCAGGGCCGCCGCTAAGACCGCGATTCAAAGAGCGGGAGACCGAGGGTTACCGTCCAGCAGCCATGCTGCCGGAGGGTAACCCTGTCTGATTGGCTGCTGTTCGTGCAGCCCGGTGCCTGATTCCCTACTACCTGAACGCATCCCCCAAGTCATATCCCGAAAACGCGGAGGAGCGACGACGCTCGGGTTCCGTATGATGCCCATACGGGCTTCGCGTTCAACATGCCGCGCGTTTGCCCTCTGGAGACCAAAAGCGACATGGAAGACCTCGCGCAGGCTGCCGAAAAGGTCGCCTCGTTGATGCGGATATTGACGAACACTGGCGCTTTTCGGTTCAAGTTTAAGATCACGGCCGGCGCCGGAGCCGTCGATCCGGACGGTCTCGAGCGCCGAGATATCTATATCGAGTGCAAAGGCCCCGACAGCCCTCTACTGCTGGAACGGGATGGGGAGTTGCTCCGCGCGCTGGAGCATGTTGCTGCCAAGGTGCTGCGGCTGGAGCCAGAAGACCACGATCGGATCTCCTTCGATACGGAGGGATTCAAGCACGAGCGCGCGGCTGCGCTGCAGGCCACCGCCAACGAGGCAATCAGAGACGTCGGGGACACCGGCCATCCTCACAGCTTTCCTCCGATGAGCTCGCGCGAGCGCAGGATGCTGCATCTGCTGCTGCGCGACTCCGGATTGCAGACGGCCAGTTCTGGCGAAGGTGCGCGGCGCTTTGTTGTGCTCTACCCGGCGGGCTACCAACTTCCAGTCGAGCGTCCCGCTGAATCTGGACCCGGGCGATCCCGCTTCCCAGCACGGTCGTCCCAGGGGCAACGACCCGGGCCTCCGGGCGACCGACGCCCTCGCGGCTAGATCGCCGCGTCGCGGTGCCTTACGGCTCCGCGGTCTCATAGAGACCTCTGCCACTTCCGTGGCACGGGCGAGGGTTCATGCTTGCGTCTGTTCTGCCGATAAAGCGAACAACCATGCTCGCTTTCGATCACAGCTTCTTCCGCACACGGTTTGACAACGGCAGCGACCTTATCCTCTGCCTTGCCGCTGATCAGTCCCTGCTCTACGCGTCACCGTCGTGCACTCGTGCACTCGGCTGGCAGAGCCCGGAACTGCTTACCTTCGGCCTTCCCTCCCTGGCGTTTGGGCCTGGCGAGCAAGGGCTGCAACAGGCCGTGAGTGAGGCTCTCATCGCCACCGATCCGCCCCCGCCGTTCATGACGCGGCTACACCATAAGAATGGTGCCGCTGTTCCGGTTGAGGTAGAGATTCATCCTGAGCGCGGAAAGGATGTAAGTCATCCCACGCGCCTTCTGCTCGTGATGCGCCTCTCCGAAGAGGACAAGACCCCACAGCCCGCCTGGGCAAAAGCGACGGAGATGGACCAGGTGGAAGAGGTAAACGACCGTGCTTTCCACAACGGCCCTTCAGGACGTGACTGCGTAGGGCGTAGCGCGGACGGGGTATGGCCCAACACCGAATGGTGAGTTTCGGCGGCTCTTTCCTCACCCACTACGCTGCTCTGTGCAGAAGCAGTGGCGAGAAACAAGGGCAATTTGTAGGTTTGCGGGCGGTTTGTCACATCACGACCGGGGTCTTACGATCCGCTGTGAGGCTTGCACGTGGGAAAGCGGGAGATCCGCGTCCGAATCTCACCCCTCCCCGCACAAAGGCACCCAGTCCTCCTTCATGTTCGAGTTCCCCGGCCAGGTTTTGGAATTCCCGTACCGGGCTATGTTGTGACCCGAATGGGGGATAGCCCGCTTATCCACCCTTCCACGCACAACGACTGCTACGACTGGAAAGGTTCTTCTCTTCCCTCTTGTTTTTAGAAGCATTCGTCGCTCGAAGCAGACCCAGCTACCATCGCTGAGCCACGTCCTGGTAGCCCACACAACGCGCCGGAAAATCCACACCCCACGGAAACCACACAAACCGGCTCCGCTCGCCTAGAATCAGGAACATTCGCAGGAGAAGAACCTATCGTGTCAACCGCAACGCTCACGCCCGAAGTAGAAGCTCCTACCGGCAATCTGGAGATCACGGTTTCTCGCGCGGAGCTGCTGCGCGAGCTCACCGCGGCGCAGTCGGTGGTGGAGCGCAAGACCACGATCCCGATTCTGTCGAACTTTCTGTTCGAAGCCACGGAGGGCGAGGAGGGCAAGGGGCGTCTGACCATCACGGCGACCGACCTGGACCAGAGCTTGCGCACGAGCTGCGCGGCCAAGGTGAAGAAGCCCGGTGCCTGCACCATCCCCGCCCGCAAGCTGTACGACTACATCCGCCTGCTGCCTGAGGGGGAGATCTCCATCAAGCTGATGGACAACCACTGGGTACAGATCCGGGCCGGCCGCTCCAACACAAAGATGGTCGGTATGGCGCGCGCAAACTTCCCGCAGGTGCCACCCTTCCCCACGGGTATCGGCTACAAGATTGCTTCGGGATCGTTGCGCAATATGATCGCCAAGGTCATCTTTGCGATCTCGAACGAGGAGTCTCGTTACACGCTCAACGGCGCGTTGCTGGTCTTGAAGGCGGAATCGATGGCGATGGTCGCTACCGACGGCCATCGCCTGGCTCACATTGAGAAACTGGGTGAAAATCTTGAGGGTCTCACCGGCGAAAAAAAGACCCTGATTCCTCGCAAGGCCCTGGCGGAGTTGAATGGCCTGCTCGCGAACACAGATTCCGAGCAGATCGAATTCGCCGATGACGATCAGACGCTTTTCTTCAAGATCGGCGGCCGTGTGCTGACCAGCCGCAAGCTCACCGGACAATTTCCGAACTATGAGGCCGTGCTGCCTCGCGACAACAACAAGTTCGTCATTGTGCGCAGCGAAGACCTGATGGGCTGCATCCAGCGTGTGGCGCAGTTCGCCGATGAGCGTTCCGGTGCGATCCGGATTCGCCTGGAGCAGAACGAGCTGAAGCTGAGCGCACAGTCGACCGACTCCGGCGAGTCAGAGGATGTCATCGAGACTCCGTATAACTACGATCCTCTTGTGGTGGGCTTCAACTCAAGCTATTTGATCGATTTTCTAAAAGCGACAGGTGAATCCGGCGAAGTGCGCCTGGAGTTCAAGGATGCGCAGTCCGCTGGCCAGATGCGGCCGGAGGATGGCAATGAGGATGTGCGTTACCGCTACATCCTCATGCCTATGCGGATCTGAGGCTGCTCTGACCTGCTCTCGGGCGGACTCCGCACTGCGAACTTACGTCTAGTAAAGTTTGGTATCGGGGCGGGCGAGATATTCCGTCAGCTTTGTGATCCGCAGCAGATCCTTCACGCGCGGGGAAAGATTCACCAGTTCCAACGTGCAGTGTCCGCTGTTGACTGCCGATACCTTGAGGCCAACCAGGGCTCCCAGCCCGGAGCTGTCGATGACACTGATGTCGGTGCAGTCGAGCAGCAGGCGGCCGCCTTTCACGATCAGGGGCCTCACAAGCTCGCGGAGCTGGCCGACATCGCCCGCCACCAGCGAACCATGCAGGGTGAGCGTGGTCGTCACCCAGGCAGGCTCGTAAGGAGCCTCCGAGATCTCGAAGCGTAAGGGTGTGTGCGTGGTTGCCATCGTGGAGATCCTCCAGGAAACAGTTGGAGCCATCCTAGTGCGGCCAACCTCCGTTCGCTTACGAAATTTTGCGATGGTCCCCTGCATCTCAGGAAGAAAGAAGTAGCAGGGACAATAGTCAAAGGGGAATCATTGACATGGGAAAGCATCCGGTTCGGGGAGTTTTGGCGGGCGTAGCAGGCGGCTTGGTTGCCGCATGGGCGATGAACGTGTGGAGTGAAGGCCCAGGGGCCGCCTTGAGCAAGGAGTTGGAGACGCCGGAGGAGCAGGAGCAGCTCGCAAGTGGCAGTGACGGCGAGGACGCCACCATGAAGGCCGCCGACGCGCTGGCCGCGGCTGTCGATGGCGGGCAACACCTGACGCACGAAGAGCGGGCAGCCGACGGTCCGCTCGTTCACTACGGCTTTGCTGCGGTGATGGGTGGTCTTTACGGCGGCCTTGCGGAGTACCTGCCGGTGGTGCGTGCGGGCTTTGGCACCACGTTCGGCACAGCCCTGTTTGTGGGTGGCGATCTGCTGGCCGTGCCGGCGCTGGGCTTCTCAAAGCCGCTGTCGGCGTACCCGCCGGCCTCCTACGCCAACCCCTTCACCGCCCATCTGGTGTATGGCGCAACAACCGAGCTCGTACGCCGGCTGCTCCGCCCTGTGCTCTAGGTTCGCGGGTTCACAGCGGGCTGAGTTCTAGAAGCGCACCACCAGCCCAAGGCCGGCCTGCTGCACGGTCTGCTTCGGGCCGGTGCTATAGGCGCTTATCTGTCCGCCGCCGTACTCCGCGCGAAGATCGAGGTGGGGCAGAAGGGTGTAATCTGCGCCACCTTGAATCTGGTAAGCGAACGAGTTGGTCTGGTTGGGCTGCACGCCGTAGTTGGTGGCGATGTCGCCCAGTTCGGCCTGTATGTAGGGTTTCAATGGGAAGACCGGCAGCTTGAGGGCCAAACGTACGCCTGCGGTAACGCCGCGTAGCTTGTTGCCATAACTGTTGCCGTTGGAGCTGGTCTGCTGAAAGTAGCGGACATCCGAGCCCAGCTTCACCGGTCCTAAGTGCAAAAACTCGTCATAAACGCCAAAGGTTCCGCCGTAGGCTGAAAAGCCGCTGTCCTGCAGCAGTAACGAACCCGGCGCGGCGTTTGCGGACCCAAGAAAGCCACCGGAGCCCATGCCATAAATGCCTAATTGGCCATGCGCAGCGCCAGGAGCAAGGAAGGCTGCGAAGAGGATCGTCGAAAGGGCAAGTGAAAAGCGAACGCGGGACAGCATGGGCCGAAACTCCTACAGGGCTACAGGTAATGACGCCTTTCCTACGGAGAAGTCGCGCAAACAGCTGTTTGATGAGGAGGTTCTACAGCACGCGGCTGTGCTTGTACCCCGCAGCGGTGAGCGCCAGCAGCAACTCTTCCACCTGCTCGCGCCCGCGCGTTTCCATGGTGATGTCAATCACGGTATCGCCCAGATTGACGCCGTAATAGGCGCGATTGTGGAGTGTGTCGACAATGTTGGCGCGATGGGCGGCGATGATCCCGGTGAGATCGGCAAGCGCGCCCGGCCGATCAAAGAGGTGAATGCGCAGACGGATGAGCCGGCCATCCTGCACCAGGCCTCGCTCAATGATGCGGCTGAGCAGCGTGACATCGATGTTGCCACCACATACCAGCACCGCCGTGCGCGTAAACGCGGGGAGACCGGTGCGGTGCTGCAGCACGGCTGCCAGTGCCGCGGCGCCGGCACCCTCGGCAAGCGTCTTTTCGCGCTCCAGCAGGGTAAGAATGGCGCTGGCGATCTCGTCCTCGTTGACGGTGACGATGTCATCCACGTAGCGCTGCACGAGCGGAAAGGTGGTCTCGCCGGCGCGGCGTACAGCGATGCCGTCGGCAATGGTGGTGGCGGGTTCCAGCGTCACAGGGTGGCCCTCGCGCAGGGCACGCTGCATGGAGGGCAGCCGCGCAGTCTGCACGCCAATGACGCGAATCTCGGGGCGCTGCTCCTTGAGCGCGCAGGCGATCCCGCCGATAAGGCCGCCCCCGCCAATGGGCACCACGACTGCCTCCAGATTTTCAACCTGCTCCAGCAGTTCGAGCCCGATCGTACCCTGCCCCGCGATGACGAGTGGATCGTCGAAGGGATGAATGAAGGTCATCTGTTCGGCCCCGCACAGCCGTGTGGCCTCCGCGCAGGCCTCGTCGTAGTTGGCCCCGTGCAGGATGACCTCGGCGCCAAAGCCACGCGTGGCTTGCACCTTCACCAGCGGCGTGGCGAGCGGCATCACGATGACCGAGCGCACGCCGCGGCGCGTGGCATGATACGCAACGCCCTGCGCGTGGTTGCCGGCGCTGGCAGCAACAACGCCCTTTCTGGCCTGCTCCGGCGTCAGGTGGGCGAGGCGGTTCAGCGCGCCGCGCTCCTTGAATGAGCCCGTCATCTGCAGGTTTTCGAGTTTCAGAAAGATGCTCTGCCCGGTGATGCGCGACAGGGTCTCAGAGCGCGCGCAGGGCGTGCAGTAGATGGCGCCGTCCAGTCGCTCCCGCGCTGCCTGAATTGCCGCTAGCGTGACCGTAGAAGCAGCCGTTGCATTCATCGCTCCATCGTAACGGGTCGGCGCTGACTTGCCGCACTCCTCGTCTTGCGAACCTTTGCAGAGCCCGCGGTGTTGGGCTCTGCATGGTCAGCGAAGAAAAGTCTAAAACAGCAGCCGCAGGCTCATCTGAATTTGTCGCGGGCTGCCGACGGTATGCGTCACGATGCCCAGGCCGCTCGGGCAGCTATAGAAGCTGTTTTGGACGGTGCCCTGGCCGGCCGCATTGCAGGTGCCGGGTAGAACCGGGGTGCCGGCCGTGGGGAAGGGGTTGTACTCGGCATTCTGCTGCACCTCGTTGCCGGGGACGTCGAAGCTGGTGGTGTTGGTGAGGTTGTAGACGTCGAAGGTGTACTTCAGGGTGTAGCGCTCGGTAAGACTGGCGGTCTTGATCAGCGACGCATCGGCACGCTTCTGGAAGGACTGCCGGAAGATGTTGCGCTGGCCCGTGGTGAAGCCGGTTTCATAGGGATCGCTGGTGGGGATGGCGCCATTGAGCGAGCCGGGCGCGAGCACCGGCAGGGTGAAGCAGGTGGGGTTCAACGCGGTCTGGTGATCGTAGGGGTAGAACGCGCCCGAAGAGCCGGTCTTGGCACTCTTTGGCGTGCATCCCGGGGCCAGCGGCACGATGGGGTTAGTGATGCCGTCGGAGGTGGAGTAGTACACGCTGCCGATGGCGCCGGAGAAATCGATCACGGAGTAGGGCTGACCGCTCTGCAGCACCGTCAGGCCGGCAAGCGACCAGCCGTTGACGAAGTCGCCCTCCAGGGTGTGCTCCGCGACGAAGTTGGGCAGACGGTACACATAATTGAAGTCGATGACGTGGGTGCGATCGAAGTCGGCTGAGCCGTAGGCGCTGCGCAGGTTAAGTGGGTTATTGCCGTTGAAGAACAACCCCAGGCCGCTCTGCTCATCGAGCGCGTGCGAGTAGGTGTAGGAGGCGGCCACTTGCAGGCCATGGCTCATGCGCTTCTCGACGTGCGCGGTAAGGGCGTTGTAGGCGTCCACGCCGGCGGCTTTGTAGTCGATGGACTCGGCGGCGTAGCCGATGTAGGGCACGCGGTGGTCGACGTTGCCGCCCTCGTAGTCGGCGTCGTAGCCAGTGCCGTCAGGAAGGGTTGCGCCGGCTATGTTGTAGCCGTAGCTGTAGTGCTCCCCGTGAATGGCGCCGTTGGGGGCGGCGATCCCGGGCTGATTGAAGGGCACGGGGATGACCTGGTGTCGGCCCACGTTGCCCACATAGCCGAGCTCAATGGAAAGGTCGTTGCGCGGCTGCCATTGCAGGTCGAGTGTGTAGTTAAAGGTGTAGGGGAGCTTGTTGCCACGGTCGTACACGCCCAGCGAGACGGGCTGGCCGCCGTTGCCGATGCTGGCCAGGTTGGGCAGGTAGTTGATGAGATCTGACGCCTTGGGATTGTTGGGCGCGGCCGACTTGGTAAGGCCGTAGGGGTTCTCGAGATTCCCTGCCGCCGCTGCAGCAGGCGTGTTTCCCTGACCGCCGCCACCGCAGGTGGGCAGGTAGCCGTTGTAGAAGACCTCCGAGCTGCCAGGGCCAGTCGGGCAGCTTTGCGCGCTTACGAAGGGCAGCTGCTGGTTCACGCCGAAGGGCCCCCCGGTAACCGTGCCGATGGCATAGCCCGGTGAAAGATAGCTGAAGAACTCGCCGCGATCGTAGTACATGCCAAAGCCGCTACGGACGACAACCTTATCTTTGAAACGGCTAGGCTGCCAGGCGGCACCCAGGCGCGGACCGATGCCCCACTGGCGGCCGGTGAGGGTGGTGTTGCTGACGCCGGCACTCCCGTTGGCGTTGTTGCCGGCGATGATCAGGCCGGAGTTCACGATGTTATCGGCGGCCTCACTGTAGTTGTAAAGCGAGGAGTCGAAATTGAAGAGGCGGCCGTATTTTTCGCTCAGCCCGCCGTCCCAGTCATAGCGGATGCCGGCGGTGAGGCTGAGGTTCGGGAGCACCTGAAACTTGTCCTGGGCGTAGCTGCCCAGTTGGTTGGCACGGTAGTACCGCGTAGCGTCGCCCTGCAGGAAAGAGCTGACGTAGAACGCGGTCGCCGAGCTGCCGGGCGTTACGAAGCCCTGCGCGAAGGCGCCGAGATCTTCGGAGGCAATCGTGCCTGTGCCGGTGCGCTTATCCACGGTGTTCAGCTGCGTGTAGCTATACCCCGTGCCGAAGCTGAGGGTGTGCCGCCCGAGCGTCCAGATGGCATTGCCAGCCGGCTGCCAGCGGTTCTGGAAGGCACCCGTGTTGGAGGCCTGGCCCTCTGCGTTGGGACCGATGTTCAGGATGCCGTTGCTTTCGCTGCTGGGTACGCCGGCAGTGGTGCCCGCCGCCCCAAGGACATTTACGACCGAGATGCCGGGGAAGTAGTTCGAGCCGAACTCGTTGATGCTGCCCGTACCGTAGGCCCCGCCGGGGATGGCGTTGGGCCCAAAGGGCTGCTCGTTGTCGGCCCAGTCCTTCTCGCGGATGAAGCCGAGGCTTTCCGTCGTACTCAGATTTGGTTTGACCAAGAAGGTGTTGATGATCGAGAACACCTGCGCGCCGGAGTCCAGATGCTCGGTAAAGCCGGGCACGCTGGAGTAGCTGTATGGCGCGATCGTGGGGTCATGCTGGTAGTAGTACTTCAGCGAGAGCGTGTCCTTGGCCGTTGCGTTGTAGTCCAGATCGGCCACAGCTAAATCCGCGGTGAAGCGGCCGGTGCCGGGGAGAAACGCGTCATAGCCTTGCGCCGGCCCCAGCGTGGCGGAGCTTGTGTCGTTCGGGATGAGCCATTTGCCTGGCTCCCCTGCAACCGCGGGCGAGTTGAACAGCTGCACGACGGTGTTGTCGACATCGCCCCCGCCCAGCGGGCCCCCGGTATTAAAATTCGCGTTCGGGTACTGATTGTTCACCAGGTTGGCGAGGCCTGTCGGCGTGCGATTGCTGTCCGAAAGCCCCACCGGGACGTTCAGGAAGCCATCCCCGATCTCCTGATCGGAGACATGGAGGTGCTGGTAGGAGAGAAAGCCGAAGAGCTTGTCCTTGAGGATGGGGCCGCCCACGGTGCCCCCGAGCAGGTAGCGGTGCAACTCAGGGTTCTTCATGTTCACCGGCACATCACCGTCCTGCTTGAAGAAAAACGGCGCCGCGTTGATCCAGTTTGTGCCCCGTCGGCCGTAGAGCGAGCCATGAATGGAGTTGGTGCCGGAGGCCGTGTTGACTTCGATGTGCGCCCCCGAACTGGAGCCCTGCTCGGCGTCATACATCGATGCGTTGACGTGAATCTCCTCCACGCTTTCGGGTGCGGGAGTCGGGATGGCGTTGCCGATGGTGAGGTACACCGACGCGACTGACTGGATAACACCGCCGCCGCTGCCGCCCGATGAGCCGGTGCTGTTGATGACGCGGGCGGAGGCCACCTGGCTGGTGCTCTTGCCGTTGAAGTAGTTGGAGGCGTCCACGCCGTTGATGAGAAAAGTATTGGACGTATCGCGCTGACCGTTCGCCCAGATGGGCAGATTGCCCAGGCCGGAGTTGGCGCCGGTGCCGCCGGGTAGCTCGGCATTGACGCCTGGCGACAGGATCGCCAGTCCCGTAAACGAACCCGTAGGCAGGGGGATGGACTGGATCTGCGCGCTATCGAGCACATAGCCGTTCGTAGTGTCGGTGGCGTTCAGCATGGGGTCGGCTTCGACGGTCACCGAGTTCTGCACCGTGCCTACAGAGAGCTGCGCGGGCAACGAGACCGTGCGATTACCCTGGACGGCGATGCCGGGAAAGCGAGTGCTCGCGAAGCCCTCGCGCTCCACCGTAACGGTGTACCGCCCGATGGGCAGGTCGTTCAGGGTGTACTCGCCGCTGGCGTTGGTGATGGCAGTACGGGTGAGCTGCGTGCCTTCAGCCACGGCTGTAACCTTGACGCCGGGGATCATGCTGCCGCCGGGGTCGCTGACATTGCCGGAGATACCGCCCAGCGTGCCTTGGGCGAAGGCCGGCGGTAAGAGCGAAGACATTACGCCAGCGCTGCAGCAGAGAAGAATGGCCAGGGCACCCCGGGGACGAATCATGCGAAAACCTCCAGCGAGTCAGGTACGGCGAGGCCCGTGCGCGTGAACCTTCGAGCCGCGCGCAGAGGTAGGAAAAGGCGCGCCTAGCTCGACAGGGGAAGGGCGCTGGCGCGTCATGGAACACGTGAACGCGGTGTTGAGAGTGTGTGACCTGAAGGTAACAAGGGGGGCGTATGGATGCAAAGAAAATCGCTGGATAACGTTACGGCGTAGGAGAACGATCCTGCTTCCATGGTTGGTGAGTCAGGGCGCGAGAGAGATCAACTGTTCCCGAAGCGGCTGCTCGCAAGCAGCATCAACGTCGCATTCTCTGCGCCTCACCCAAGCCGGACAAAGCGCTTTCGAAGAGTGGCGTTCAGAGGTTCGGAGTAGACCCGCGCGACCAGAGCACCCAGCGGAGCGGCTGTCGTAATTACCACGGCAAAGGAGGGCCACGCCCACCCAAGGGGATCGCCCAGGTGGTGAAACATGGCAAACCAGCCTAGAACAAGGAACATGTGCGTGAGATAGATCTCGTAGCTGCTGCGCCCGATCCACAGCAGGGGGGCTGCTGGCAGCGGTGCCTTCCACGCAGTCTGCGCGGCAGGAACGATCAGCATGCAGGCGCCGATTGCGACGACAGACATGTCAAGCCCGCCTCGGTAGAGCAGCAAAGCTGCAGGCGTCCTCGTAAAGCAGAGGGCAAAGACCAGAAGACCTGTGCCGAGAACCAGCAGCAGGCGCAGAACTCGCCGCGGGAGGTGCCTATACCTCACCAAAATGGCGGTCAGCGCGCCGAGTGCGATGGCGTCGGTAGCGCCGAGATAGGAGTACTCCTGCCAGACCTCGTTACCGTGTGTGAGCACCGTGCGCGCGAACGGGCCCAACACCACAAGAATCAGCAGCAAAGCAACGAAAAGCCTACCCCGAGCCAGTACTTTGCAGGCAATCGGAAACAAGAGGTAGAAGGTCTCTTCCACAGACAAGGACCAGAGAATGTCCCAGTTCCCGGGCAGATACCCGTGCCGCGCCTCCAGAACGTTGATGCGAAAGGTGAGTGCGGCCAACAACGCATTGCTTAGGCCGCCCTGCTTCTGGCTCACAACGAAGTGCTTCATCTGGGCTAGATGAAGGGCGCTCAACACAATCAGCAACAGCAGCAGCAGCGGCGCAATGCGCGCAAAACGCAGCTTGTAGAACTCAGACGGACGAACTGCGCCCAGCGAACCCCAGCGTTGTAAAGCGGTTGACGTAATCAGAAACCCGGAGATCGCAAAGAAGATCTGCACCCCGCGTTGCCCATTCCAGACCAGGGAAGAGACGAGCTGCCGCGGAAGACCACGCGTGTACGGCACATCAGCAAACAGCAGCTGCATGTTCACGTGGTTCATCAATACGAACAGGATGGCGAGGCCACGAAGCGCGTCGACCCCATCCAGCCGCGGCCGGAGACGCACCGAGGTGGAACCGCTCGCCGCGACGGAGGCGCCCGTATCTCTGGGCAAGGCGCTGTCTCCTTCAGCGTGAGGCTGACCTCGTATAGCCAGCTGGGCCTCTTTCCCCCTATCGTGCGAACTGGGTCTGCTTCTTCTCCGCCTGCCGTTGGAGGGCGAGTTCTATCAGGCGATCGATCAGCTCAGGGTAAGGAACGCCGCTTGCCTGCCAAAGCTTGGGGTACATACTGATGGACGTGAAGCCGGGCATGGTATTGATCTCGTTGAGCACGATCTCACTTTCACCCCCATTTACCCCCGGAGCCATTAGAAAATCCACCCGCGCCAGCCCGGCGCAGTCGCAGGCGCGAAAGGCGGCGAGCGCCATGGTGCGGATGCGCTGTGCTTCCTCTTCGCTGAGCTCCGCGGGCACGATGCTGATGCTCTCATCCGGGCCATCGAGTTCATACTTGGCCTCGTAGTCGTAGAACTCTTTCGAGGGCACGATCTCCCCGATCACCGAAGCCTCGGGCTCGTCATTACCGAGCACGGCAATCTCCAGCTCGCGTGGCTTGACACCGGGGCCGCCCACGCCCTGCTCCACGATCAGCTTGCGGTCAAAGCCGGCCGCCAGATCCAGGGCGGGGGCGAGCTCGGCGCGGCCGTGCACCTTGCTGATCCCCACCGAAGAGCCGAGGTTTGCCGGTTTCACAAATAGGGGATAGCGCAGCTTGACTTCGATCGCCTCAATGGATGACGCCGGCGAGCGGTGCCACTCCGAGCGCAGCAGCGTGACGTGAGGTGTTTGCGGCAGCCCGGCCGAGGCAAA
Organism: uncultured Acidobacteriaceae bacterium; assembly: GCA_964242225.1. Lineage (GTDB taxonomy): Bacteria > Acidobacteriota > Terriglobia > Terriglobales > Acidobacteriaceae > Granulicella. The sequence continues at coordinate 209,889 of CAXTAE010000003.1, read as the reverse complement.
CATCCGCTTCATCGCGTCCTTGTCCATGCCCGCAGCCGAACCCAGCACACCTGAACCCACATAGGCGATATCGGCCAGTTCAAACAGACCTTGAATGGTGCCGTCTTCCCCGAAGGTGCCATGCAGTACGGGAAAGACGACATCGATAGGCGCACCCGACGAGGGATCGCCGGCCGTTGACGCCAGCGAAAGGCTCACCCCACCAGAGTTTCCAGAATGCGCCGCGAGTTCAGCTGCCGAACGCCCCTCCAGCAAGCCAATAGAGTCTTCGGGCGGTAGCCAGCGGCCATCCTTGGTGATGCCCAGCTCGACCACCTTGTAGCGGGTGCGATCGATAGCCTTGACGATGGAGCGAGCGGAGCGTAGCGAGATCTCGTGTTCCCCGCTGCGCCCGCCGAACAGAATGCCGACCCGAAGCTTTTTCCCTGTGTCCCTCATGCGCTCCCAGTGTCCGCTATGCGAGGGCCGGTTGGGGACGGGCGAACCTCCGAGGGCACCCGGGCGCGCCTAGCCGCGGACTGCCGCGTTGATGGCCTCGATCAACTCTGTGGCATCACTGTCGCCGTCGTAGCGCCCGCCGTTGATGTAGAAGGTAGGCGTTCCCTCAACTCCACTCTTCTCGCCGCTCGCCAGATCGGTCTTCACCCGCTCCTCGAAGCTGCCCTCTTCCAACGCTTTGAGCAGAGCATCCGCGTCCAGGCCCAGCTTCGTGGCCAGCTTCGGCAGGAACTCATCGCTTAGCTTTCCCTGCTCTTGGTAGAGCGCATCGTGCATCTCCCAGAACTTGCCTGCGGCGTCGGCGAACTCGGCAGCCTCGGCCGCAGGCTCCGCAAAAGGGTGCTGTTCCAACGGAAAGTTGCGGAAGACGAAGCGAAGCCGGTCGCCGAAGTGCTTCTGCACGCGATGCACCTGGGCATATGCCACGCGGCAGGAGGGGCATTGGTAATCGCCATACTCCACCAGCGTGCACTCGGCCTTGTCGCTGCCCTGGATGTGATCTTTTGGTCCTACTGCAACGGCTAGCTTCGTCATCTTGGCTCCCTGGCTCTGTCCGAAGGGCGCATGCGCCCACCGTCTTCACGCGTTGGATGCCGGGGCCGCCCTTAACCGCATTCAACCGAGTTCAGCCGCCAAGCAGAGCTCGGCGCGGGATGGATGTGCAGCGCTCAGCGCGAGGCTCTTCGTTATGACGGAAGGCACTGAGGACGACGTCACATCAACGCCCGAGCGCTCACGGCCCCTACCCAGCCCAAACCAAATCTGGACTTCCTACGCAGCGTGGCCGTGATGCTCGTGGTGCGGGATCATACCTGCCTGGCGCTGCGGAGACACCATCTCGGCCGGTGGGACCCTGCGTGGCTGGGCGTAATGGGGGTGTTCCTGTTTTTTGTGCACACGGCCCTGGTGCTGATGTGGTCGCTGGAGCGCAAGCCGCATACGCTCGACTTCTATCTTCGTCGGGTCTTCCGCATTTATCCGCTGGCCTGGCTGGCCATCGGGTTCGCCCTGATCACGCACGCGCCCACGGCTGGTAATGTTGTGGATTTTTTCGGTCACTTCCATGTCACTTTCGCCGACGTCGTCACGCACGGCCTGTTGCTGCAGGATTTGCGCGCCGGAACGCCGCCGATCGTCAACGTGATGTGGACGCTTCCACTGGAAGCGCAGATGTACGTTGTGCTTCCTGCCCTGTTTTCTTTGTGCGCAAGAGCTTCAGCCTGGGGCCGTTGTTGCTGATCTGGACGCTGACTGTGGCTTTCTGCCGCGTGACCTTTCCCGACCCGAATCTCGTCAATCTTGTGACAGTTGTCCCCATGTTTCTGCCTGGGGTGATGGCCTATGTGGGCTTCGGCCGCTGGCGGCCCTTCTTGCCGGCCTGGAGTTTTGCCGTGGTGCTGGCCGTGCTCGTCAGCTTGGTGATGCTGCACCCCAACAACCGCCGCGGGTGGTACCTCGCGTTGTCGTTGGGGCTTCTGCTTCCGCTCTTTCACCAGTTTCGCGGCCGATGGCTCGTGCGCGCCAGCCATGAGATCGCAAAGTACTCTTATGGGATTTACCTGTCACATCTTTTCGCGCTGGTGCTTGGCTTTTACTTGCTACGCGGGCGAAGTACCTCTTTCCAACTCCTGGTGGAGCTGCTGACCATTGCCGTCATCTCGGTCGCTACGTATCACCTTCTCGAGAAGCCAATGATTGACCTGGGAGCCAGGCTGGCCAAGCACGCTAAGCGACGCGCCGAGGCCCGCACCGAGCCATTGCAGGCGATCTAAGCTCACTAACGCGGCGAGGCGTTCCGTTTCGAGCCGTTGGACGGGTGAGCCGCTACACGTTGAACTTGAAGAAGAGGATGTCGCCGTCTTTCACGATGTACTCCTTGCCTTCCGAACGCAGGAGTCCCTTCTCCTTGACGGCGGCCTCGCTGCCCAGCGCAAACAGGTCATTGCTGCTGTAGCAGTCGGCTTTGATGAAGCCGCGCTCAAAATCGGTATGGATAACCCCGGCCGCCCCGGGGGCCTTGGTGCCGCGTTTGATGGTCCACGCGCGCACCTCCTGCACGCCGGCCGTGAAGTAGGTGATGAGCTCCAAGAGTCGGTAGCCGGCGTGGATCAGGCGGTCGAGACCGGCTTCGGCCAGACCGAGATCGGTAAGAAACTCCCCGCGCTCCTCGGGTTCCAGGAGCGCGATCTCCGCTTCCAGGGCGCCGCAGATTCTCACCACCTCGGACCCTTCTTCGGCTGCACGTGCCTCCACTTTGGCCGTATGCGCGTTGCCGCTGGCCAGTGCGGCGTCGTCCACGTTCGCTACGTAGAGCATCGGCTTGGCCGTGATCAGGTGCAGATCGCGGGCGGCGAGGCGCTCATCCTCGGTCAGGTCGACGGTGCGGGCCGGTCGGCCGGCCTCCAGTGCTTCCTTCAGCTTGGCGACCGCGCTGCCCTCCGACTTGATCTTCGCGTCTGTCGCATTCTTGAGCAGTTTTTCCAGGCGACTAGAGCGCTTCTCGACTGTGTCGAGGTCCGCGAGCAGCAGTTCGGTGTTGATCGTGTCGATGTCTGAGAGCGGGTCGACAGTGCCGGCGACATGCACCACTTCAGGGTCCTCAAAACAGCGCACCACGTGGGCGATCGCATCGGTGGACCGAATATGACCGAGGAACTGGTTGCCGAGTCCTTCGCCCCTGGAAGCGCCCGCGACCAGGCCGGCGATGTCGATAAATTCCATGGTTGTCGGGACCAACGACTTCGGCTGGATCAACGCGGCGATCTTGTCGAGCCGCTCGTCGGGCACGCTGACGATGCCGACGTTGGGGTCGATCGTGCAGAACGGGTAGTTGGCCGCCTGCGCCTTCGAGGCGGTCAGAGCGTTAAAGATGGTGGACTTGCCGACGTTTGGCAGGCCGACGATTCCGCAGTTCAAAGGCATTCGGCGTCACATACTCCCAAACTTCCATTGAATCATGCGGAGCGGTTCGATGCTGGGCCGGGGTAACGCGCCCAGGCACACCGCTCCTGGTTACCAATTTGTGGTAGCGCTCTCACCCAAAGGTGTTACGTTGTTCCCACCAGCGACGGGCGGTCTCGTCGGCTACACGAGTCGGGCGCCAAACAGCGCTGGCCCGGCGGGTCTGACGAACCGCCCCTCGGTCTGTTCTTTCGGGCTGCTGGTTGAGCCCAGGCTCAGGACGATCGGCGCAAAGACGCCGAAGGCCCTGCACGTTCCCACTGCTTCCTGCAACACGCAAGAACCTTTCCAGGAGATCCGTCATGCGTTCCGCCTTTGCCTTCGCCCGCTCGATTACCACCTTCGCCTGCTTGGCCGGTTTTCCCATCCTTGCTTCGGCGCAGACCTTTGCCGCGCGCGTAGGGGCCCCTGCGCCCGCCATGGTGACCGTGGATGGCATTAAGAGCCATGTGGAGGTGCCTGGCGCTCGCCATAGCGCCAAAGAGAAACTTATCTTCGCCCGCGTGCGGGACGGCGTGTACACCGTGGATGGCATGGTCGCCAAAGTTCACCTGAACTACGACGTTCAGGGCTCCACCTATCTGTACCTCTACGTTCCCGGCATTGGCACAGCTGTGCTTTCGGTATCGCCGGACGGCAAAGCCGTTGTCACCCCTGCGACGCTGCATATGGATGAGCTCACCTTTACGGTGGATGGCCACCACTATGGGCTTTCGGGGATCAGCGTAGCGAGTGATCGAGGTGTCGCCCCCGCGCACCTGTACGTGCGGTTGGATCGCGCCGCCTGGCACCTGAACCGGACGCCCATGGTGGGCTTTGGCAATCGGGCCGAATTGCCCTATGAGTGGCCCGGTTCGCTGCCGCCGGAGCTCTCTGAAGAGAGCATGGACGCGCCGCCCGTGCCGATGAGTCTGCTGCCGGCCATGAAAGCGGCACGGCCGGCGACCACCGCTACCACGGCCTTCAGCTCCGCTGCACAGTCTGCGCCCGCTTCGCCCAGCCTGCGCTAACTGTGCGGCTTCCCCCCAACTCAGACGTGCTGGCCCATAGGGTGATGCGTCCTTCTTCGTCGTGCCGCATCTGAAGCCTGCAAGAGATCAGCCGCTGTGCAGAGGGCCGGGCTGTAATCCGGCCTCCCGGGTGACTGACGTTAGCGGTACACGGCAATCGGCGCGAGCCGGCGTTGCCACTCCGGAGAACGGACTTGAGCTCGCCGTGCAGCAAGGGGAAAAGCCATGCAGATTGGGATCGATACCTTCGTTGAAGTGATGAATCAGCCGGGCGTCAGCCTGCCACAGCTGGGAGCGCAGCGTGTGCGGCAGATGCTGGAAGAGGTAGAGCTCGCGGATCGCGTGGGACTGGATCTCTACGCCATTGGGGAGCACCACCGCGAAGAGTACATCGCTTCTGCACCCCCAATGTTGTTGGCGGCTGCGGCAGCCCGGACGGAGAAGATTCGCCTGTCGAGCGCCGTTACGGTTCTCAGTTCCGAGGACCCGGTGCGGGTGTTTCAGCAGTTTGCGACGCTGGACCTGATCTCGGGCGGCCGGGCTGAGATCATCGTCGGCCGTGGCTCCTTCGTGGAGTCGTACCCCTTATTCGGCTTCGATACGAAGCACTACGATGAGCTCTTTGCCGAGAAGCTGGATCTGCTGCTGCACCTGCGCGATGAAGTGAAGATCTTCTGGCAGGGCAAGCACCGGGCCTCGCTCACCGGCCAGGAGGTGTACCCGCGCCCGCTTCAGATGCCGTTGCCGGTGCGTCTCGGCGTCGGCGGGACACCGAACAGTTTTGCCCGCGCCGGCTCGCTGGGGCTGCCGCTCACGGTTGCCATCATTGGCGGAGAACCACATCGCTTCCGTCCGCTGATCGATCTATATCGTGAGTCTGGCCGCCGTGCGGGACACCCAGCCGCGGCGCTGGATGTAGCGGTGCACGCCATCGGCTATGTCTCTGAGACAGATGCACAGGCTGCCGACGAGTTGTGGCCGGCCTACGCCCATACCTTTGGCCGGATTGGCCGTGAGCGTGGTTGGGCACCGATGAACCGTGCCGCCTTTAGCGCGCAGATCGGCCCCACGGGGGCCTTTGTGGTTGGCTCGCCGGACACCGCGATTGCCAAGCTGCAGCACATCGACGAGGTACTCGGTGGAGTGTCGCGAGTGAGCCTCATGATGAGTGGCGGTCCCATACCGCACGCCGGCATGCTGCGCTCCATTGAGCTGCTAGGGACCGCGGTGAAGCCCGCGGTCAGGGAGTTGGCGGTAGCGGTCTAGGCGGTATCCACATAGATCTGCCCACGAAAAGTTTCATCTCGATCGAGCGCAGCAAGTGGAGAGACCCCTGTATTTGAGGGCCGCCGAGCCTTTGGATGAGTCGTGGCGCGAGAAATTCAGGGGTCTCTCCACTGCACAAGACGATGAAACCGGCTTGCTTCGGTCGAGATGACACGGCGAGGGTACTTCCAAGCTCTATGTGGATACACCCAGGGCATACCGTGCGTCGTAGAATGGACCTTCTTAGGGCAGTAGCTGCAGGGAGACTTCCCGGTGAGTGTTGTCCGGGGTCGGGGCGCCGCAGTCGGTGAGTGCGGCATCACGGCAATCCCGGCTGACGGCTGTCACCGGATTGTCAAGGTGAACGTCAAGGAGCTTGCCGTCCCGTGTATCCACGGTGAAGCGCACCTCGAAGATTTCCTTGCCGATCTCAGCGGTGTAGCCGGTTAGCTGTGGCACGGCCTGTTGTGTCGCGCTTTGCTGCGTCGCGGTTTGTCTGGATACCTGCACCCAGTTGTTGGGCGTGTCGGCAATTGGCGTTTTCATCCAAGCCGCCGGCAGGGCAATCCGCGGGGCCGTGGGCACGACGTGTTTTACCAAGAAGGTTGCTGTGTGGGTTGCCTGATCGGTCTTAACGAAGCCCAGATCGAAGTCAATGGAGTCCTCCGCGAGGAGGAAATGCTGGCCATCGGCCCAGGAGTTCGGTTTCCCCTGCTCGACATAGGCGCGCGGGTGCTGGGGGCCGAGTGACGCCTGCGCGGCGAACATGAGATCACTGTAAAAGGTGAGGGTGTCCGTGATGGGCCCGATGAGCAGCGGCTGCACGCCGCGTAAGTCGGGTACGGCCATATAGCGGCCCGAGCCGTCGGCGGAGACGGTCTGGCGCAGCGCTAGGCTCGCGGGCGAGAGTGTCATGGATGCATTTGAGCGAAGATCGGACCAGCCGATCTCCTCATAGAAGTGGCCGTCGGCATCCTGGCGGACCGTATCAGTCGCAAGAAGCTGGTACTCCCAGCCGTTATTGCTGCCCTTCATCTCGTAGTGCAGGACGTCGCCGAGCTTGTAGCGCCGGGCGAGGAAGTTTGCGGGGTGTGTGGGGGTGCTAAGGTCTCCGTGCGCCATCCCGTTTATCGGGGCGAGGGCCAGGCATAGCGCGATTGACGTGGAGAGGGAAAGTTTTGTAGCTCGCCGCCGCATAGGGGACATCCTGCCACGGGCGTGACGCGGACCTCAACGACTTTCTCTCCGTGCCACGAGTATCTGTCCTTTCGGGTGAAGCATTGCCCTACCGCGAGAAGGCGTTCGTCAGAACGTATTGTGTGACTGGGGACCGATGCCGCTAGGGCTGTGTGATGCCGAACCGCTGCTCCATAGCGTTAGCCCATCCCCAGGCCATGCGCGGCGTGTTGTGCGCGAGCCCGAGACGGCCATCGGGGCCCAGCAGAATGATGCCACCGTGGCCGCCTAATCGCCGATGCAGGTAGGCGATCGCCTCGGTCGCCGCCTTTTGCGGCGTGCTGCCGGCAGCGACGCGGTCAACCGCCCACTTGCCGAGTACAAGCTTCATGATGGGCTCGCCCCAGCCGGTAAGCGAAACAGCAGCGGACACATTGTCGGCGTAGCAGCCACAGCCAATCAGGGAGGAGTCGCCGACGCGGCCGGGTGCCTTGGACAGGGTGCCTCCCGTCGACGTGCCAGCGGCCAGGTTCCCGGCGGCGTCCAGCGCGACCGCGCCCACGGTGTCGTGAGAGTGCAAGGTCGGATCGTCATAGCGCAGCTCGTTGGGTAAACTGCCCTCCACCGCTTCGTCGACCGCCGTTGCAGTCAGGGCGGGGTCTTCGGAGACGGGCTGTGCTGGAATAGCTGCTTCAGAGACGGCGGGCGCGGGCGCGGAGCCGGCGAAGGTGGTGTCGGGCAGGCCCGCGGCCTCGGCTGTCTGGAAGCGCGTGAGTCGTTCGCGTTCGCGTTCAATGACGAGCTCGTCGTTATCGATCAGCGCCATCCCGTGCTCGGCGGCAAAGCTCTCCGCACCGGGGCCGACGAAATAGATGTGTGGGGAGCGTTCCAGCACCAGGCGAGCAGCCTGAATGGGGTTACGCAGGCGTTCGACACAGGCCACACCGCCGGCCCGCAGATCCGCACCCGACATCATGAGCGCATCCAGCTGCACTCGGCCGTCGCGGGTAAGAAACGACCCGCGACCCGCGTCAAAGGTGTCGTCCTCCTCCATGACGGTGATGGCAGCTTGCACGGCATCGAGAGCCGAACCGCGGCGCGCCAGAACCTCCCAGCCTGCACGCAAGGCATGCTGAATTCCATTCTCGTGGGCAGAAACCGCGTCGTCGGGCATCGCCCAGGCACCACCGTGGATCAGGAGAACAGGTGCAGAACAGGTCGGTGAACTGGGCGTGAGCATCGCCTCTGCAGTGTACGGGAGGTGCGCGCCGGCTCCGCAATGTGACGGAATGTTCACAATCCGGGTTCGGGGGAGCGCCTCATGCGGTGGGGGTGGGCAAGCCTAGTGGGTGACCCCGCTCGTGCCCGTGCTCCAATACGCCTCACGGTGTGCGACGACGGCGTCGGGGTACTTGGGCACGTGGACCGTTAGTTCATGCAGCCTGTCAGCGTCTGCCGGTGAACCCGGCGGGAAATGTGGCACGAAGCTCAGCGCGTAGCCGTTATGAAGGCGATTGGCCAGTGTATTCAGGCTTGCGTCGAAGCTTTTCTCGCTGGCGAAGTTGATATAGTTGCCGCCAGTCTCGCGAGCGAACTCCTTGGGCGCGTTTTTGCGCAGAGATTGCACGGCCATCAAGGCAAGCCCGACTACGCCGCCGGCGGCACCATCGGTGGTCTTCACATCCTCCACAACGTCGTCGCGGCCTGGGGAGAAGCTGACAGCGTCGACAACAGTGTTGGTCCGGCTCAGGGCCTCGATGGTTTTCGGAGCCTTGGCGAGACTACCGTGGTCGCGCGTTTCGCTGACCAGCAGAATCGCCCGGCGACCGGGCGCATGGGCACGACTCAGCAGCCAGTTCCCATAAGCAATCGCGTCATAGATGCTCGCCCCGCCATCGTCGTAGCAGGGCTGCAGATGGGCGAAGGCCGCTTCCCGCGCGGCAGGATCGGCGGTGAGCCCGGTGAGCAGCTCGGGCTCGGTGCCGAAGTCCACGAGGGCCACGCTTGCGGGCGCGCCGCCAACGATGGCGTCCACCATCGTGGCGAGGCCGCGGATCTTAGGACCTTCGCGAAAGGCAGAACGCGAGCACTGGATCAGGACGACCAGTGACAAAGGGATCGGCGTGCTCGACTCGTCAAGCCTTGCGCGCTGTGGCACGCCATCGGCCTCGACCGTGAAGTCCTCGGCATGCAGCCCATAGATGGTGTCCCCTTTGCGGGTGCGCACCTCCGTTGGAACCAGGACAAGCTGTGAGTTGACGGTGAGGGTCGGGGTCGCCGGGTCGCTCGCGGGAGCGGTTGAGGGTTCCTGGCTGAGAGCTGGCCTAAGCGCAAGGCCGAGAAGCAAAGCCAGAACGGGGTAGAAAGACCGGCTCATGCGGCAAGTGTACGCAATCGTCACAACTCTCCTGCTTGTGAGAGTACGGGCGGATGCACGGTGCAACTCCCATCCGGTGCCGCGCGCAGACCCACTCGCCAGGCCTGCAGTTGGGCGGAGATCACCTCTGCGGGCTGGGGGCGGCTGAAGAAGAATCCCTGAAGATCGATGTCGCCCATCGGTGCAAGAACATCCAGGTCTTCCGCGGTTTCCACGCCTTCTACAACGATCCGTTTGCCGAGTAGGTGCGCCAGGGAAACGATGGCCTCGATCACGTGGAGCACCTCAGGGCTGTCGCTCCGAGCGCGCATAAAGCTGCGATCGATCTTCAAGGTGTCAACGGAAAGCTTGTGCAAGGTGTTGAGGCAGGAGTACTCCGTCCCGAAGTCGTCCACGGCCACGTGAACACCCCGCCCGTGCAGGTTTTTGATTTGCTGGTTGGCGGTCAGCAAATCCCGCATGGCAACTCTCTCGGTGATCTCGATTTCGAGCCGGTCGGGTGGAAGTTGGGCCAACTCGAGCGCGTAAAGCACCTCGCGGGCGTAGTCCGGATTGTCGAGCTCCCGGGCGGAGACGTTGACGATCACGCGTGCGCCTGGGACGCGGTCCAGGTGCCAATGCATGGCATCGGCCAGGGCGCGGCGCAGCACCCATTTGCCCAAAGGCACGATGAGGTCGTTGCTCTCGGCTACATCAATAAAAGTGTCGGGCGCCATCACGCCCAGGATGGGATCATTGAGCCGAAGAAGAGCTTCGAGGCCCTTCAACTCGCCACTCGAGGAAAACTGGGGCTGGTAATAGAGCATGAAACGGTCTTCGCGCAGTGCCTGCCTCAGGTCTGACGGAGAGAAGAGATCGCATTTGTCCGACGAAGATGGCGGCTGCTCGCACTTGAGCCGGCCCCGGTGCTTCGCGGCATACATGTCGATGTCTGCATGCCGCTTCAGATCCTCGGCGTTTGTGCCGTGATCCGGAAAGACGGCGATTCCAATACTGGCCGAGCCCTGGAAGCAAATGCCTTCGAGCACGAAGGGCAAACCGAAGCAGCCCTCCAACCACTCGCGGCAGGTCTCCAGATCGCTTTTGCCCGCCAGCATGGGCGCGATCAAGAGGAACTCATCACCTCCGATGCGTGCCAATTGATCAGAGGGGCGCAATGCAGAAGACAGGCGTGCGGCGATGTGTTGCAGGTACAGGTCGCCGATCTTATGACCGTACTGATCGTTGACCTGCTTGAAACGGTCCACGTCGATATAGGCAACGCCGACCTGCCATCCGTTGGCCAGGGCCTCTCCTAATGCGGTGTCGAGGCTGTTGTCTGCGGAGCGGCGATTCGGTAACGAGGTTAGTTGGTCATGGGTGGAGGTGTAGTTGAGTTCGCGGTAGAGACGCCTCTGGTTGATGCTGAGATTGGCGAGACCAGCGGCGACGTGGATGAGCTCAATCTCGGGTTCGCTCAGGGTGCCCGGCCGGCTACGCCCGGCGCGATAGCGGCCGATCTGTCGTCCTTGGGGGTCTGTGAGGGACACTTCCAGCAGCACTATCGCGGGAGGTTCGCCGAAGCAGGTCGACCCGTCGACGTCGTCGTTGCCCCCCGGATCGGAACTTTCCTTCAGGGAGCAGCAGCAGGCCAAACCCGGGGCGAGTTGCTCGAACGAGGTGCAGATATCTTTCAGCAGTTCGGAAAGCGAGATCTCTGAGTTGATGGCCTCCAGAAGGCGGCTGCGTTCCTGCTCCAAATGCATGGCATCGCCGATGCGTGCAGTCTGTTGTGCGATTCGGCTACGCAGAACAATGGCCCACACGGTAATGAGCAGAGAGACCGCGAACAGGGCACCAAAGAGAATGAGAACGTGAGCAAGATTCCACCAAGACGGCCAGTGGAGGATGCTGAGATCGTCTCGGGTGCGCAGGTCGACACGGAATAGCATGGCGCCAGTGCCGGGAGTACTCCAGACGCCCGTCGGCGTGACGCGGCAGATACCCGTTACAGCAACCCAGGTGCCGACTGGGAGCGTGGGCAAACGGGTTTCCTTGCCGGACGCCTGAAGGACCACCGTCACGGGGTGGTTATCCACCATGAGCGTGAGGGTATCTGAGGCGTCGGTGTGCAGCTGCGAGAGGATGGAACCCCGGAGTGAGACGAGATTGTCACTGTAAGCCCCGCTGATCCCCTCGGCGTAACTCACAGCAATCGGTTGCACGGGGTTTTGTTTGCCCAAAGGGAGTACTTCGGCCTGGCCCAGCGCGGGACCATACCCACCCTCGTCGGCGAAGCCCACGAGATCGACTACCGCTCCCAAGGAAATCGGAGCCGCCTGCCGGGTAAAGGAGTACAGACTCTGCCCATCCTGCTGGATAACGATTGAGCGGCCGGGCTGGTAGGCGGTCACTGTGCCCCGCACTCGGACGCGCTGCGATTGATCGAGGATTGAGCGGGTCTGCATGACGTGGGGAATCGGTGTCAGGGGAATGCCTTCGGGACGTATTTTGGCTCCGCGAAGAATCCGCACGTCCGTGCGGTCGGTGGCGTACAGGAGCGTACGCATCAGTTGCCACTGAGCATTAAACTCACCGCCGATGACTCCGGATAGTTCAAGATCCGCATCGATCAGTTTGCGAGGGTCCAGGCCGCGAAAGTCCTGCACATAGGCCTGGACAAGACCGCCCGGCATGAGCAACTCCACTTCAAGATAGCGACCCTTGCCATGGTCTTCGACAAGGGCGGAACGGACTCTGCCGCGCACTGAGACATACTGGCCATCCCACGCAGCGGCCATAAGGTCGCCATAGGAGCGAAGGCCCGGTCGCCTGAACTGGCCATAGGCGGCGGTGCCGATGACCTGGATCGCTGGATCCTTTGAGACCACAGTTCTGAAGCTTGCGTGGGTGGTGCCGTCTACCCTCACGCGGTCTCCGCGATGCAGGGCATACGGGTGCGAGGTCGCGATGTACACCGAACCGCTATCGTCCGCGACAAACAGAGTGTTCTCGGAGGGGTCGTAGTAGGTGACCGTAGCCACGAGATGCACCGGCAGGTGATGAGAGGCTAGAGCGCTGGAAAGATTATGCACTCGGTGAGCGGAGGTAAGTGGCTGAGGCTGCTCTGCCAGGCAGAGGTGCCGGGAGACGCACAGAAGCAACAGGGGAAGAAGGGTCTTCCATAGGAAACCGTGCACGGCAGCTTGGCGGAGAGAGGGAATCTTCATGGGCGTTCTTTGCTGCTGGGTTTATCGGCAGATAACGTCACAAACATGAAGAGGAGTTGGGATTTCCTCAAGGCTGCCCCTTTTCCCGGTACCGTTTTGGGACTGCTCAGGCCGGGCGGTCTCTTCGGGGGCGGGCGCGTAACTTTGCCGAATCAGCATGCGCATCGGAACGGTACTTTGGCGTGAGACGTGCGACTCAGCAGCCGTCCGGGCAGGGCCGCGGAGGACAAATCGGCCGCTTCACGCCATTCGCTGCAGCATATCTCCGTTCGCTGTACTTCCCGTGACGCTTACGGGGCAGCGTCGTACTCTCAAAGCTGTACGGGACCGGTCACTGCCGACGTTAGCGATCTGCGGAGGGACTCCGCTGAGTAACAACTTCGGGCGGTGCGCAAAGCCGGGGAGCTGCATCCAAACGCAGGACCCGAAAGACATTCAGGAGAAGCGCAAGCAATGGCAAAGGCATCGAAGGTTCTGGAAAAGGGCGTCGTTTTAGGCGCGAAGGCTGGATGGGCAGTCTTTTCGAAGCTCAACGGCATCAGCCCCAACAAGAGCTTCACCCCGAAGTGGAGCGATAAGCCGCTTCTGAAGAGCTACCAGAAGGAAAAGCCGCCGCTTGGCTGGCCGCGGACCACCGACTCGCTTTGCCCGAAGTGCATCCCGGAGATCCGCCAGTCCATCATCGATGGCAAATTGCCGCACGAGATCCTGCTGAACGAGAAGGTTGGCGAGATCAAGGCGCAGATCATCGAGCGCGACGGCCAGATCCTGATGGTGAAGGACTGCCCGATTCACGGCCACTTCGAGGACGTGATGTCGATCGACCCGCCGATGATGCGCCACCTCGAAGAGGTCTTCCCAGGCCGCGACATCCGCGCGCATAACGATGAGAAGCTGCACAACCACGGGACATCTACCGTTACCCATGGTCGCGGTTCGGTGCTGACCATCGATCTCACCAATCGCTGCAACATGATGTGCGATCCCTGCTTCATGGACGCCAACCAGGTCGGGTTCGTGCACGAGCTGACATGGGACGAGATCAAGACCATGCTCGACAACGCGATTCAGATCAAGCCGCGTCGTCAGATGAGCGTGCAGTTCTCCGGTGGCGAGCCCACCTTGTCTCCGTACTTCCTCGATGCCGTCGCTTATGCCCGCAAAGTTGGCTACAACTCTGTGCAGGCCGCGACCAACGGTATCGAGTTTGCCAAGTCCAAGGAGTTCTCCAAGGCCTCAGCTGAGGCGGGTCTGCGCTATGCGTACCTGCAGTTTGATGGCATTGGGAACGCGGCTAACTCACACCGCAAGGTTGGCAATGCATTTGACGTCAAGCTGCAGGCGATCCATAACCTGCATGAGGCCGGTGTGGATATCGTCCCCGTGACGACGATCATCAACGGCATCAATAACGAGCAGGTTGGCCGCATCATCCAGTTCGCGCTGGATAACCCCAAGAAGATTAATTTCCTCTCGTTCCAGCCGGTTTCGTTTACGGGCCGTGATGAGGCCGTCTCGGACGACCGGCGCATGGCGCAACGCTACACGCTCTCGCATCTCGCGCACGATATCCGCGACCAGACGGGTCTGGGTGAGTCCACGCGTGACTGGTTCCCGATCAGCTTCATGTCGACGTTCTCCGACTGGGCCGATCTGGTGCATGGACCGGAGCACGATTGGGGCCAGCTCAGCTGCGGTTGCCATCCGAACTGCGGCATCGGCATGGCGCTGATGATCGACAAGGAAACGAAGGAAGCTGTGCCAGTCACGGCATTCCTGAACGCTACCCAGTTGGCCAAGGACATCGCGAAGGTCAACGACGCCTCCCGTGGCAAGGTGTTGACCATTGTGGGTGCGGCGCTCGCGCTGATCCGCAACTACGACCCCAAGAAGGCTCCGACGCACTTCAGCATTTTCTCTTTGCTGGAGAAGTTTGATAAGTGCTTTGGCGCCTCCGGCCGCAACTACGGCAAGGTCACGGCGGATCGCACGCAGGCCGATATCGAGAAGCGTCGCGGCGATCGTTGGAACTTCCTGTTCATCGCCGGTATGTGGTTCCAGGACCTGTTCAACTACGACTTCCGCCGCACCGAGCAGTGCATCATCCCCTACGCAACGCAGGAAGGCGAGATCAGCTTCTGCGCGTACAACACGGGTGTGGGCTGGCGGAACATCATCGAGAAGATGCACATGACCTCCACGCTCACCAAGTGGTACGAGGAGCATGGCCGGCATGAGATCTTCGCAGGCGGCAAGAAGGTCGGCATCGAGAAGCAGGAGAAGTATGACCTGGTTCTCAATCAGGAGCACGTCGACTCCGCGGCAAACGATACCTTCGAGAAGTCCGGTATCGCGAAGAATGCCCGCGAAGAGAAGATTCGCGCTCGTGATGCCAAGCTGAAGCTGGAAGCCGAGAACGCGCGTATGGCTAAGCTCTACCGCAAGGAGATCTTGAAGGAGCCGGAGATGCCGGGTGGTTTCGTGGCCATCGGTGAGATTGGCGGCCTAGGCTCCCTGGGCGGCATCAAGCCTGCTACCTCGACAGCGAAGGTGGAAGTAGTCAACCTGATTGAAGAGCCGGTTGCCGGCGACTAAATCAGGATTAGTAAATAAAGAGAGGCCGCCCAATCTGGGCGGCCTCTCTCTTTTTTTGCGGTAGATGCCATTCGGTGCGGCAGACGAGATCCGGTCTTTACCTGCCCCCGGCCAGAGTTTTTCAGGTACGGGCCGGTTCCGGGATGGACGCGTGCTGTGTGGGGTAGGCGAGACGGTCTTTCCAGCGCAGAAACCAGCTTTCGTAGAAGCGGAAGCTGACCCAGGCCAGTGCCTGCGTTAGCACCAGGGTCCCAACGAAAAAGATGGGTCCGGAATACGGAATGGTCTGGACGCGATTGTGCCAGAAGTTCACGTAAGAGTTCCCTATCTCGTGGAAGAGGTAGAAGCCGTAGCTTACGGTGCCTAGAACGCTGAGAAACCGGAGCCGCAGTGTTCGGGCGAGGAGTCCACGTTCATCCAGAGCCAGCAGCAGGACTCCGGCGAAGGCAAGGTCGATGAGGGTGTAGCCATAGGTACAGAGCAAGGGGTTCAGCGCGTACCAAAGCCAGCGTTGCCCAATCGTAACGGCGCCAATAACGACGATAAGGGCTGATGGGACCATGACGCCATAGGCGGAGGTTCGCAGTTGTCGGCGAGTAAGGGTTGTCCCTCGTAGCCAAAGCGCAACCCAGGCCCCTATGAAGAGGCCGTCCCACCGGGTGTAGGTGGCGATGTAGGTGTAGCCCGTCCTTGCGACCTCTGCGGGGTTATGCAGGTACAGGCCGGTGCGCAGGACGCATGTGAAGATGGTGGCCACGCCGGCAAACCACATCATCGCGCGCCGATTCGGAAGAGCCCAGATCACACAAGGCCAAAAGAGGTAGAACTGCTCTTCGACGCAGAGGCTCCACAGATGGCCCAGAACAAGAATGATCTCCGGATGGCCGCCCACGGCGATGTAGGTAGGATTGCTGCCCGGGATGTCTCGCGGAAACATGTTGGAGACATACAGCAGATTCGTCCAGAAGCTGTGCTGATACTGGAGGTGCAGTACCGGGCTGAGCGCCCAAAGCAGTAGAAAGAGGCCGTAGTACAGCGGAAAGATGCGCAGCGCGCGCCGCACATAGAAGCTGCGGAAGAAGTGGGGCGATAGCTTGGAATCGTAGAGAATGCCGGTAATCAGGAAGCCGGACAGCACGAAGAACAGATCGACCCCGACGAAGAACGTGTTGACCCACACGGTGTCCTTCAACAGCCGCCCGTAGTGATTCACAAACACGGCGAGGACCGCTAGCGCGCGCAGGCCGTTGAAGGAGGGGTAATACTCTGAGATCCAGGAGCGAGGGGGGTCGGCCAGCATTCGTTCATGCTAGCTCGCGAAGAGGACATTTTTAGAGCCTTCTTCTCGGGCTTTGTGCACACACAGGGACCGCTGCGGACACGCGGCGAACAGGTCGGTTTTGGTCAGGTTGGCTTGAAAGAGGGCGCGTGCTCCAACGCCCTCTTCCCGGCTTACTTATACAAGTTGCGCGTCGAGGGAGATCTCGGCCGCTTTCAACAGGCGCGAGATGGGGCAGCCCTCTTTGGCTTTCCCAGCGAGTTCGTCGAACTGCGCCTTCTCGATGCCAGAAACGCGGGCGCGAGTTGTGAGGTGGATTTTGGTGATGGTCGGGCCATCGTCGGTCTTCTCCATAGTGACCGTGGCGGTGGTGTCGAGCTGTTGCGGCGGTTTGTCGACGGAGGAGAGCTGGCCGGAGAGCGCCATTGTGAAGCAGCCGGCGTGCGCGGCGGCAATCAGCTCCTCGGGGTTGGTGCCTTGGCCGTTCTCGAAGCGGGTATTGAAGCTGTACTGTGTCTCGTGAAGCACGCCGCTCTGCGTGCTGAGAATCCCTTTGCCGTCCTTGAGTCCACCCTGCCAGACGGCCGATGCGCTGCGATCCATACGTAAGCTCCTTGGGAGCGCGCTCAGACCTGAGCCACGCCGCCGCTTCATACGATGCGTCCCGGCTTGGACAGGTTCGTAGCGTCTACTCGCGTTTGTGAGTCCCAGTTGTTAAGTGCCGTGCAACCAGACGAAGCGCGCAATAAACAGCACGGCCAAGAGATAAAGCATCCAGTGCTGGCGACGGCCGCGGCCAGTCGCGAGTTCCAACACAGCAAAGCTGATGATGCCGAAGCTGAGGCCGGTGGCGATGGAGTAGGTGAGCGGAATGGTGAGCAGCGTGAGGAACGCCGGGATGGCGATGCGGGGCTCGTCCCAGTCAATACGGGCGGCGCTGGCTACCATCAACGCGCCGACCAGGATGAGTGCGGGCGCGGTGGCGAAGCTGGGGATGGCGCCGACGATTGGCGCGACAAAGATCGCCAGCAGGAATAGCAGGCCCGTCACGATGGCCGTGACGCCCGTGCGCCCTCCCGCAGCCACGCCCGAGGCGCTTTCGATGTAAGTGGTGACGGTGGAGGTGCCGGCGAGCGAGCCCACGACGGTGGCTGCGGCGTCGGCGAAGAAGATGCGGTCGAGCCGCGGGATGGTGCCGTCAGCCGCGATGAGACCCGCACGCTCGGTGACGGCAACCAGTGTGCCGATGTTGTCAAAGAGATCGACAAACAGAAAGACGAAGATGATCTCCAGTGCGTTGAGGCGCAGCGCACCGCGCAGGTCGAGGTGAAAGGCTGTGTACCGGACGGCCAGCGGATTGAGCGTTCCCGGCTGCCAGTGCACTTGGCGACAAAGGATGCCGACGAGCAATGTGCCAAGAACGCCAAGCAGCATCGCCGCGCGGACACGCAGCGCCTGCAGGATTGCGATAAGGGCGATGCCGAAGAGGGCCAGGAGCGTGGCGGGCTTGTGCATGTCGCCCAGCGTGACCGTCGTCGCGGGGCTGGGCACGATGAGGCCGGCGTTGCGTAGGCCGATAAAAGCGATAAAAAGGCCTATGCCGCCGGCGACAGCCGCATGTAATTGATAGGGGATAGCGGCCAACAATCTCTGCCGTATGCCGCCCAGCGTGAGGAGCAGAAATAGGATGCCAGAGAGAAAGACCGCCCCGAGGGCTGTGGGCCAGGGGACGCCCATGCCTTTGACCACGGTGTAGGTGAAATAGGCGTTGAGGCCCATGCCCGGCGCGAGGGCGAGAGGGTAGTTGGCCAGGGCTCCCATAAGAATGGAGCCGAAGGCAGCGCAAAGACAGGTTGCGACGGTGACGGCAGCGACGGGCATGCCGGTTTCGCTGAGGATGGAGGGGTTGACGAAGATGATGTACGCCATCGTCACAAAAGTGGTAAGTCCGGCTAGGAGTTCCGTGCGCCAGGTGGTGCCGTGCTCGGCGAAGTGGAAGTACAGTTCCAGGCGGCGGCGCATGGGTGAGCTCCGGGTGACGAGATTTTCGGATCAAGACCTTGGAGGGGGTTGTGCTTGCAGCATAACGCGGGCGGTCAAACCAAGTGTTTTGACCTGCTGATACGCAAAGATCGAATGGAGGATGAAAGTTTCGCGAAGTGGAAGCGTTTGGCGCGAAGGAGCACTCCAATCGTTGATCTGGCCAAGCACGAAGCGAGCCTGCGGGCTGCGCGGCCATAGACTGCAGGGATGCCCGTTTTGTTGGAAGAGACCACCATGAATCAGACCAAGCTACAAAATCCGACGGCGTTGATCTTTGACATGGACGGCGTCCTGATTAATTCCGAGCCGCTTCACGAGCGCTCCAAGCGCGAAGCTTTGTCGCAAGCCGGCATCGAGGTGCCGGAGGAGCGATTTGCCAGCTACACGGGCCGCAGCGACACGGTGATGATCAATGACCTGGCTACGGAAAACGGCCTGGATGACGAAAGAAGTGCAGAGATTCTGCAGTCTAAACACGTCATTTATGAGTCGCTTGAGCACACGCTGGAGCCGATTGAGGGAGCCATCGAATTTCTGCAATGGGCGAATCCGCGGTACCGGCTGGCGCTGGCGACCTCGGCCACCGCGCGCAATCGTCAGAAGACGTCGGAGATGCTGGGTATCGCCGAGCTGTTCGAAACGGCAGTGGATGCGTCTCTGTTTGAGCACCCGAAGCCCTCGCCGGAGGTGTTTCAGATCGCCATGCAGAAGCTTGGTCTGCCGGCAGTGAATTGCTGGGTGGTCGAGGACGCGGTGAATGGTGTGCTGGCCGCAAAGGCTGCCGGCTGCTTCGCCGTGGGCTTGACTACAAGCTTTTCACGCGAGGCCCTGCGGGAGGCAGGCGCCGATATGGTCATCGATAACTTCGGTGAACTGCAGCGCTGCCTGGAGTCGCTGTAGCCCGTACGATGCGGCGTTGAGCCGAGCGCAGCCACCAGCCACAACGGCGGGCAACGCAAAACTCATCCAAGGCAGGATGAGGCAAAGGTCTGCAAGCGATCAGAGGCAAGCGTTTGGGCCGTTGCTGCGGCTCTTCGATCGCGACTTTGGACCGACGGATCGGCTGATTCCGCGTTGGCTTTTTCTACGGGCCCTTGGGCTGGTCTACTTTTCGGCCTTCTTCTCACTTCGCTTCCAAATCCTTGGCCTTGTGGGCTCGCGGGGCATTCTGCCAGTCGAGGAGTTGATGGCGGTGTTGCGGCCGATGGGGCAGCACGGCTTTCTGCTCGCGCCGTCGCTGCTCTGGTACAGGGATTCGGACGGCGCACTAGCCGCTCTGGTGTGGGCAGGGCTGATCGCTTCGCTTTTCGTTGTGCTGAACGTGATGCCGCGGCCTGCGCTGCTGGTCTGCTGGCTCTGTTTTCTCAGCTTTGTGACGACCGCGCAGGACTTTTCGCTGTACCAGTCTGACGGCATGCTGCTGGAAGCGGGGCTCCTGGCCCTGCTCATCGCACCGCGCGGGGTGTGGCCGCGCTGGGGAGGGCGATCCTTGCCGACACGTGCGGCGTGGTATCTGCTGTTGTGGGAGTGGTTCCGGATCTACTTCGAATCAGGTGTTGTGAAGCTGGCGTCCGGAGATCAGACGTGGCGTCACCTGACCGCGCTGTACGAGTACTACCAGAATGGCCCGCTGCCGACGTGGATCGGCTGGTACCTGCAGCACCTGCCGCTCGCCTTCCACCGCGTGACGGCCGGCGTCACGCTGGTTATGGAGCTTGTGTTTGTGTTTTTGGTTTTTCTGCCGCGGCGCTGGCGGCTGGTCTGCTTCGGACTTGTCACCGTGTGGCAGACCGGCGTGATCGCGACAGCCAACTACGCCTTCCTCAACTACCTTGTGCTGGCTCTTGGCTTTCTGTTGCTCGATGACCGGGCGCTGCTGCGGCTGGTGCCGCTGCGTTGGCGCGCTGGCTTGATGGCGAGTGCAGCATGCTACAAAGATCTTGAGTCGCCGGAACCGAGAATCGTACCTAGCTCCAGATTAGGTTTGCGACGGCATCCGCGTGAGGTGATCCGCGCGCTGCGGATTGGGCTGACCACCGTGGGGCTGACCTGGATCGCGTATGCGACGGCAGTGCCGCTGATTGCTATGCTTCCGCCCCACTTGGCTCTGCCAGAGGGACCGGTAGCGGCACTGGAGCCATGGCGTGTTGCCAACACCTATGGCCTCTTTGCGAACATGACGCCGCACCGCTATGAGGTGGAGTTCCAGGGCTCGGACGATGGTGCGCATTGGACCGTCTACCCCTTTCAGTACAAGCCGCAGGATATTCGCGAGCGTCCGGGCCTCTACGCGCCCTATCAGCCACGTTTCGACTGGAACCTCTGGTTTGCGTCGCTGACGGACTGGCAACAGGCGCCCATCGTGGCGCGTACCGAAGTTCGTCTGCTGGAGGGCAGCGACGAGGTGCTGAGCCTGTTTGCGGGCAACCCGTTTCCGGCGCATCCGCCGAAGTTTGTGCGAGCGGTGCTGTGGCAATACTGGTTTTCAACGCCTGCGGAGAAGCGCACGCAAGGAGTGTGGTGGCGCCGTGAGCTGCTCGGCACCTACGCGCCCACGGTGACGCGGGGGCCTGATGGCCGGTATCTCGCCACGGCAGCACCTACGGTTCTCCATCCGGGTGAGCCGTGAGCAAGGAGGTACCCGGACAATGCGGGCGTGCCCACATCCTGCTGACTGGACGTGGTTGCAGGTGCGCTGCGAAGGATCACCAAATCTTCGGTCAAGTGCTGAGGTGAGGCTCCGACCATAGAAGACGAAAGATGACCAAGACCGGCGCGAGAAGCAGCAGAAGGCAGACGGTGAGCTCGCCTCGAGCGACCAAAAAAGTTGCCAGCAAGGCTGATGCGAGCAGTAACTGCGGCAGCCACGGGCTCGACACCCGAAGGCTTCGTACGCATTCGACCACGATGTACAACGCAGGGATCACGCCCAGGGCAGCATCGTAGGCCAGTGTTCTGGGATTACTCAGGATGGACACGACCACCAGGCAGGGTATCCAGAGCTGGCGAACCGCGAGCCGTCTTTTCCGCAGCACAATCAGCGACAGCACAAGGGGCAGCAGAACCAGGACCGCGTCGGTTGCGGGAGTGAGGCGGCCGAAGACGCCCAAATGATCGCGGTGTCGGTGAAATTGGCCCAGCAGGCCAAAGCCGGAGTCGCCTTGCACGGAGACGCGGTAGATGACGTTGGCTTGGAATTCCTGCCAGTATTGGGGCAGAAAGAAGCGTTGGGCGAGGTAGCCGGCCAGCACCGCCAGGGCGGCTGTGCAACTTCGTACCTCCTGCCGCTCACCGGCGCAGAGAGGAAGCAGGAGAAAGGCGAGGAAGGGTAGCTTCATCGTGCTGGCAAAGATCAGGGCGAGGTAGAACGGAAGCCACTGGTTGCGCTTCAGTCCGGGGACACCGGCGACCAGCACGGAGGCGTACAGCAGATTGCTAAGATTGCCGCTCAGCAGCGACTCGCTGCCGTAGTGGCCGGGCTGGAACCAGGAGATCAGGAGGCAGAGCGGGGCTGTCAGCCAGCGACTACGAAGGTAGTAGCGAGCAAGCAGTGCCGGCGACATCAGCGTAGCCGCGCAGGCCGCGCCTAGGTAGCAAGACGCGCCTGCCTGTGCCTGCAGAAGGCGGCTGAAACAGGCCATCAGGTAGAGGAAAATGGGTGGGCTGACAAATGGAAGCGGACTGTTCTCCCCGGCGAGGTACGGATCCTGTCCGTGGCCCCATGCTGTGAGCGCCCGCGCGTAGACATGCGCATCCCAAAAGGGAGGGAGGCCGGCCACATAAACGTGCGCCCGATGCCAGGAGTAGAGGATGGCCAAGAGAACGACGGTCCCATAGGCCAGCGCGTCTCGTTTCTCTACGGGCGAGCGAACGCCGGTGGCCGACATCGCTTCAGCCTACTACCGCTCCGGGACTGCCTTTTCGAGCTTCGCCCACAGCTGCAATACCTGCAGACGACCTGAAGCAGGCAGCCGGCCTCAA
Organism: uncultured Acidobacteriaceae bacterium; assembly: GCA_964242225.1. Lineage (GTDB taxonomy): Bacteria > Acidobacteriota > Terriglobia > Terriglobales > Acidobacteriaceae > Granulicella. Next base: position 187,494 of record CAXTAE010000003.1, on the reverse strand, counting down.
AGAACGTATGCCCGAAGCTCTGGAGACAATCTTTGTTGCGGCGAATGGCCTCGAGTTCGAGGTACTGGCCTGCGGCTCGGGCGACACGCTCGCCCTTTGCCTGCACGGCTTCCCAGAGGTTGCTCTTAGCTGGAAGTCGCAGATGCTGGCTTTGGCGAAGGCGGGGTTTCGGGTGTGGGCGCCGAATCAGCGAGGTTATGGGCAAAGCGCCCGGCCGGCGCGTGTCGGGGACTACGCCATCGAGCACTTGATGACGGATGTGGCGGGGCTGATCGATGCATCCGGCGCCAAGCGCGTCGTTTTGCTGGGACATGACTGGGGAGCGCTGGTGGCGTGGTGCTTTGCCACGCGGCAAACGCGGCCCTTAGAGAGGCTCGTCATCATCAACGTGCCGCACCCTGTTTGTTTTGCACGGGCCTTGCGGCAACGCTGGGGACAGCGGCTGCGCTCCTGGTATGCGGGGTTCTTCCAGGTTCCGCGACTGCCGGAGTGGCTGCTCTCGCGACGGGGCGCAAAGCCGGTCGTCAACATGCTGTTGCGCACCTCCACGGCTCCGAAGACCTTTCCGAGGGATCTGTTGGAAGCGACGCGCGCCAATGCGGCACAGCCGGGAGCACTGAAGGCGATGATCGACTGGTACCGGGCGTTTCTGGGTGGGGGCGGCCTGAGACGCCAGCTGCGGCTTGGCTTCCCGCCGATCAGGATTCCGGTGCTGATGTTGTGGGGAGAGAAGGATACGGCGCTCGCGAAGTACACCACGGACGGCACGGCAGAGTTTGCCCCGGATCTGGATCTACGCTTCTTGCCTGGGGTCTCGCATTGGGTGCAGCAGGATGCCACGGAGATCTGCAATGAAGCTCTGCTCGACTTTTTGGTACCCGTGTTACTCAGGAAGTAACACCTCAAGTGGAGCTTGAGGCGGGTGTTTACTTCCTTGGTTCATGCTGCAACGGGAATGACGGCGTGGCCGAAAGAGAGGGGTCTCTCCACTGCGCGAGACGAGGGGCTGTCTCGCTGCGGTCGAGTTGACGTCTCCTCACGGGCGATATGTTTGCGTGTTGTGCGCAGTGAGTTCTGCTTTTCGGGTGCCGATGACGCATATTGGAGAGAACCCTTCCCTGAGGTCCCTTCCATGAAGCTGCCTGTTGCGCTCCTTTTGCTCACTTGCACGTTTACGACAAGCGGCCTGGCGCAAACGCCCGGCGGGACTGATGCCTTTGCGCCGTTGCCGGCGGTGGCTCCGGTGCGGGCGCGAAATGCGATGGTGGTAACGATTCACCATGCGGCGACCGATGCCGGGCTGGCGGTGCTGGGTGAGGGCGGAAATGCCGTGGACGCGGCCGTGGCGGTGGGGTTTGCGCTGGCGGTGGTATTGCCGGCAGCGGGCAACATCGGCGGGGGCGGCTTTCTGTTGCTGCGGCCGGGCGAAGCTGGATTTGCGAACGGCAAGTCCCACTTCCTCGACTTTCGCGAGAAGGCACCGGCTGCGGCCTCGCGGGATATGTACCTGGATGCCGGAGGCAACGTCATCCCGAAGCTGAGTACTGTGGGCGCGAAGGCTTCAGGGGTGCCGGGAACGGTGGCGGGGCTGGTGTATGCCGAGCGGCACTTTGGACGGTTGACGCTGACCAAGGTGATGCAGCCGGCGATTCGGCTGGCGCGGGAGGGCTATGTGCTCTCCGGCGAAGAGGCAGAGTCTCTGAGGGCCGATCGACTGGCGCAGTTCCCTGCCTCGCACCGGATCTTCCAGCGAGACGGGCAGTTCTACAAGGCAGGCGACTGCTTCGTGCAGCCGGAGTTGGCGGCGACGCTGGAGCGGATCGCGGCCAACCCGGAGGACTTTTACCGTGGTGAGATGGCGCGACAGATCGCGGCGTTTGAGGCGGCGCACGGCGGGCTAATCACGGCGGCGGATCTGGCGGCGTATCGGGTTAAGGATCGCGAGCCACTGCTGGGAACCTATCGCGGGCTGGACGTAATCACGTCGCCGCCGCCGAGTTCAGGGGGCATTGCGCTTCTCGAGACGCTGAACATGCTCAGCGGCTATGACCTGAAGGCGCTTGGGGCGGATCGCTCCCCGGCACAGATCCACATCCTGACCGAGGCTTTTCGACGGGCCTACATGGATCGGGCGGAGTATCTCGGCGACCCGGACTTCAGCTCGATGCCGATCGCGAAAATGGCCTCGATGCCCTATGCCGAGGCGTGGCGAAAGACGATCGATCCGGGAAAGCCAACTGCCTCGAAGAATCTGGTGCGTCCGGCGGGCTTTCTGCCTCCACCGCCCGCAGCCAAGCCTGCGCCGCATGAGTCACCGCAGACCACGCACTTCTCCGTAGTAGACAAGGAGGGCAATGCGGTGGCGATGACCTATACGCTGAATTTCGGGTTTGGTTCGGGGGTAACGGTGGAGCCACTGGGATTTCTGTTGAATGACGAGATGGACGACTTTGCCAGCAAAATGGGCGTGCCCAACGGGTTTGGGCTGATTCAAGGGCCCGCCAATGCGATTGCGCCGGGCAAACGGCCGCTTTCTTCGATGACGCCGACGATTGTGGCCGAGCACGGAAGTTACGACGCGCATGGCCAGTACAACCCCGGTCCGGTGCGGCTGGTGCTCGGCTCGCCGGGTGGGTCGACCATCATCACGACCGTGGTGAACGACCTGATCTCTGTTGTGGACAATGGCCTCGACATTCAGGCCGCTGCCGATGCGCCGCGCTTCCACCACCAGTACCTGCCGGATGTTCTGGAGTTTGAGAAGCGCTTCCCGCAAGGGACCATCGACGCTATGGAGGCCCTGGGCTACCCGGTGCGACACGCGGGAGCCAAGGACGAGGACAGCGCCGGGACCTGGGGGGACAGTGAGCTGATCGCGCGCGACCCGTCAAAGGATGGCAAGCCGGGCGAGCTGACGGCCGGGCAGGATAAGCGGCACAGCTTCGGCAAGGCTGCGGGAAACTGAGGGGTCGCGATTCCAAAGCCGCGCTTTGAGGCAATGCACAGAGAGCGGCTTCCCGATGCGGTAGCTTGGAAGCTATGGCCTTTGGCATCTCCAGCCACCTTCTCTTCCCCGATCGACTTTCCCCCGGAACCCTGGATACGCTGCGCGACGCTGGCGCGGACGTGATCGAGGTGTTTGCCGCCCGGCACCACTTCGACTACACAGACCGGCAGGCGGTGCGGGAGGTGGCCAATTGGTTTCATTCCATGCCGGTTGTGGCGACGATGCACATGCCGATCTACACCGAAGCAGAGGAGTCGCAATGGAGCAAGCACACCGCGCCGACGCTGAACCTGGTGAGCCGTGCGAAGGGTGAGCGGATCGCCGCCATGGATGAGGTAAAGCGGGCGCTGGAAGCTGCGGAGCAGGTGCCGTTTCGCGCCTGCGTGCTGCATCTGGGGCTGGGCGACGACCGCTGGGCGACGGAATCGCTGGACCTGTCGTTGACGGCAGTGGAGCACCTGAAGGCCTTTGCAGCGCCGCTAGGGGTGCAGCTACTGCTCGAAAATCTGACCAACGACCTGGCCACGCCGGCGCACCTGCAGGAGATTGTGCGGGTGGGGCACTTTGACACGGTGGGCTTCTGCCTGGATCTAGGCCATGCTCACCTGACGCAGCCAACGATGCCGGATGAAACGGGGTTCGACTGCCATGCCCGTGAGCGGCTGCGCGAGGAGTTTGGCGATGCGGCGCTAAAGGATGGGCTCGCCGAGGCGTTTCAGGTGTTCGGGGACCGGCTGGTCGAACTGCATCTGCACGATAACGGCGGCGGCCGCGACGAGCACCTTTGGCCGGGCGAGGCAGCGGGCGGCAAGGGGGTGGACTGGGGCGTGGTGCGGGCCAGTTTGGCCAGGCTGAAGGACGCGCCGGCAGAGATGCTGGAGATTGCCTACGAGCCGGCTACCCCGATACGCGAGGTGAGCCGCAAGGCAGGAGCGGTGCGGCGCATGTTGGAAGGGGCTTCGGTTTAAGCGGCGCGGAAACTTAGATTCCCTTCGGGAATGACAGCCAAGTTGGGTCTTTTCCGGGGGGCCTAGTGGGCGTGGGCGTGGTCATGGTGATGGCCGCCCGGGCCGTGACTGTGGTGGGAGTGGCCGTCGATGACGTCAGGCCGGGGTGGATTGGCGCAGCCATCAACGGTATGGCAAGGCGTGACCTCCACCTGAATGGTGGTGTGGTGGATGCCGAAGTGGTCGCCCAGCTGGTGATTTAAGCGCTCGAGCAAAGCTTCGCACTCGGCCAGTGGCATCTCGTTCACCTGCACATGGCTGGCGAGCGCATGGGATTGCGAGGTGAGGCTCCAGATGTGGAGGTCGTGCACGTCCAGCACGCCCTCGACGCCCCGCATCGCGTTGCGAATCTCCCCCATGTTGACTGAGCGTGGTGTGCCTTCGAGCAGGATGTGCAGCGTCTCGCGGACAATGCCGAAGGAGCTCCAGAGGATCATGGCGGCGATGATAAGCGAGAGCAGCGGGTCGATCCACTGCTGATGCGTTACCGCGATAAGGAGGCCGCCGACGATGACCGCCGCCGTGGAGATCGTATCGCCAAGCATGTGAACGAAGACGCTGCGGATATTGACGTCGCCGGAGAAGCGCCAGAGCAGACCGGCGATGAGGCCGTTCATCACGACGCCGAAGGCCGCGACGATCATCATGAGGTGGGGCTCGACCGGGACGGGATGCAGCAGTCGCAGGACGGCGTCTACGGCAATCCAGACGGCCAGGACGGCGAGCGAAAGCGCGTTCACAAAGCCCGCGAGGACGCCCGATCGCTGGTATCCGAACGTGCGCTCATCCGTGGCGGGGCGGCACTGCAGCCAGACGGCAACAAAGCTAAGGCCGAGCGCGGCAAAATCTGAGACGTTGTGGCCGGCCTCCGAAATGAGGGCCAGCGAGTGCGCGCGCAAGCCGAAGATAAAGGTCGCGAGGATGTAGAGAAACGTCAGCGCCAGCGAAAACTTGAGGATGCGCTGCATGGCCGCGTTTGGCTGCGAGTGCGCGTGCATGACTCTAGTTTATCTCGCGCCGTTGCAAGGGCTCTTGTGACCATTAACGGCGATTTGCTCCAAGCGAAAGACGCATCCAATCCTTCATGACGGCTATCGCACGATGAGTGCGTGTGGCGTTGCCGAGGAACTGCCCGCATGAAGCTTCGCAAGATCAGCACGGATGCTTTCCAGCTCACGAGGCTGGGTTTGATGAATTGCTACCTCGTTCGTGAGTCGGACAGCTTTACGCTGATCGACACGACCGTGGGAGGCGCTGCTAAGGGCATCATCGCGGCGGCTCGCGGCGTGGCCTCCGAACCGATCGCGCGCGTGCTGCTGACGCATGCGCATGGTGACCATGTGGGCTCAGTGGATGAGGTGTTGGGTGCACTGGGCCATGCGGACCTCGCGATCACGGCGCGGGATGCGCGGCTCCTCAGCAAGCCGCCGGACAAGACACTGGAGTCTGGCGAGCCGCAAGGAAAGATCAAAGGAAGCCTGCCGGGTACGAAGAGTAAGCCAACCCACCTGGTGGCTGACGGCGAACTGTTTGGCTCTTTACGTGTGATCGCGACACCGGGGCATACGCCCGGCCATGCGAGCTTCTTCGATGAGCGCGACGGTACCCTGTATGCCGGGGATGCCTTGGTTTGCATGGGTGGCGAGGTAAATGTGCCCGGGGGCGGGCCGTGGTTCTTTCCACTGCCTGGCCTGGCGACGTGGAACAAGCCGCTGGCAGTGGCAAGCGCGCAAAGGCTGCTGGATACGCTGGGGACGGACATCCGCCGGTATGCGAGCGGGCATGGTCGGCTGGTAGAAGGCGGGCCAGCACTGCTGCAGGCGGCTATCGATACCGCAAAAGCGAAGCTGCGGTAGATGTCGAGTAACGGCGTCCGCGTTGCCGACGGTAGCTAACTGCGCCAGTGCAGCGTAACGGGGCCAGCGGCGAGGGGATGCTCGCCCTTGCCGGTGAGCCGGCGCTGCTTCAAAGCGAAGTACCACTTGGCAGGCTTGTCGGCGTCGTCAATCAGCATGAGGCCGGGGTTGGAACGCAGACCGCGCGCCTGCTCGACCATCGTCTCCTGATCCTGTGCGACGAATCGTGCTCCGAAGAACTTGACCAACGCCGTCACGAAAGGGACGCGGTAGCCGACGTTCCATGCGGCGACCACGTCGATGCGGCAGGTGGACGCTGTGACGGGGGTGACGGTGGTGAGGGAGGAAAACCAGCGCGTCTTGCCACGATCGTTCGTGGCGACGATTGTCTCAAAGCGCCGATTCGGCAGCACAAAATCAATTGTGGTGATTGGTTTGCCGAGCAGCTTGTATGGGGCCGAGTTGGCGCTGGGCGCGTGGGGGCTCATGCGGAAGCCGGCGTTCCTTCCCCCTTCGCCGCCAACTCCTTCGATGTCAAAAATTGGCTCAAAGTGCTTGGTCTTCTCGTGGATGCTCCCGGCGGAACGCCACCACCAGGCCTGGTGCACAAACGGTCCGTGCGCGGGGTCCATGAGGCCGATGATGCCGTGATCGACGTTGCAGGGCAGATCGGCGGCGAGGTGTGCGGTGCGGAACTGCGGCGTGAACCTGGGCAGTTGCGGCACGGGCGGCAGGGCGCTCTCATCGCCAATGCGCCCGGTGCCCGCGCCGGGTACGTACACCCAGGCGTAGCCGTCGCTCTCGCGCACCGGGAAGGCATTTGCGTAGATGCGGGTGGGCTCGAGCGCGTCGTGTGAGGTGAGCGAAGGGATCTCTTCGCAGCGGCCGGTGCAGGGCTCGAAACGCCAGCCGTGATACTTGCACATCACCGTTTCGCCATCGAACCAGCCGGCCGAGAGCGGGATGCCCCGATGCGGGCAGAGGTCGCGCAGGGCGAAGAGAGTGCCGTCGGACTTGCGGCCGAGCAGCATCGGAATCCCAAGGAGCGTGGTGAGGGTTGTGGCCCCGGGTTTCAGGATCGCGACGCGCGAGGCGGGGTACCACTCGCCGAAGATCATCTCGGCGGGAGGGCCGGGCTTGTCGGCTGGGCCGATCTGGATCAAGTCCGGAGCGCGGCCCGCACGGATTGGTCGCATGCGCGCCACACAACAAGTTTACGTGCACGAAAACGTACACTGATTGCGATGTCGGTACCCGTTCCAGCCAGACCACGGACAACGTTGGTTTCTTTGCTGCTGTTGTGGCTGACGTTCTACGCGAGCTTCACGCTGTTTCGCCCCGCGCTGCTGGATGATGCCGACAGCGTGCACGTGGAGGTAGCGCGGGAGATGCTCCTGCGTCACGACTACGTAACGTTGTATGCGAATGGCATCCGGTACCTCGAAAAGGCGCCGCTGCTGTATTGGTCGATGGCGCTCGCCATGCATGTGGCTGAGATGCTGCGGGCGCAAAGGCCCGAGGCGCTGGCTGCAGCTGCACGGGTTCCACTCGCGCTCGCGGTGCTGATGCTGACGCTGTATTGCGAAGTGTTAGCACGTCGTGTCTTTTGTTCAATGCGCGCGGGCCTGTATAGCGGGCTCATGGTTCTGTCGAGCTTTGGCATCTTCATCTTCACGCGCATCACCATTCCGGATGCCATGGTGTGCCTCTGGATTACGATCTCGATCGTCGATCTTTGGCTTACGGAAGAGATGGACTTCGCGCAGCCTGGCACCCGCGGGACCCAGCGGAGATGGCTGCCCTGGAGCTTTGCCGCGAGTTGTGCCTTGAACGTGCTCACCAAGGGACTTATCGGCTTGGTGTTTCCTCTGGGGATCGCGGTCGTGTACCTATGGCTCACGCGTGGGATGCGGGGTGCTGTGCGGAAGCTGCTGGCGTCACGTCCGTGGAGTTCGGCCCTGGTCTTTGTGGCGATGGCCGCGCCGTGGCATGTGATGGCGGGGCTCGCGAACCCGACGCAGGGACATCCGGCCCCGTTCGTGTTCCTTCGCAATGCAGCGACCAGGCTGCCCTGGGGACATTGGCAGATTCCCCTGCCGCGCGACGGCAACGTGCGCGGTTGGTGGTGGTTTTACTTCGTGAACGAGCACCTGTTGCGCTACCTGAACCTGCGAGTCCCGCGCGACTATGACACCGTTCCGTTGCCCCTGTTCTGGGGGCTCTGTTTCGTGTGGCTGATGCCGTGGTCGGCGTTTGTGTTCGAAGCGGTGGGCTGGGCCGTGCCGCTGCGCTTCAAGGCGTGGCGTGAGCAATTTCGCAGCCATGATCTACCTTTGCGCGAGCGGGGCCTACTGCTGCTCGCGATCTGGGCCGGGTTCGTGCTGTTGTTCTTCTCGCTTTCCACGCGGCAGGAGTACTACGTGCTGCCTGCATTACCCCCACTGGCCGTCTTGATTGCAGGCTGGCTGGCACGGCGTTTGCCCGACAAAAGCCACGCTGAAGCGTATCGTATGGCTGGGTTACGAGCCACGGCCGTTCTGGCCATTTTGGGAGTGGTTGCGGCGTGTGTCTGCGTGTTCTTTTTGCTGCACACGCGCGCACCGGACCAGGGTACGGAGTTGGCGCAGTTGCTGCAGCAGAATCCCGGGGAGTATGCCTTGAGCATGGGGCACTTCCTGGACCTGGATGGGAAGGCGATGGGTATGTTCCGCTTACCGCTGGCTCTCACAGCGGTCTGCCTGGGGCTGGGGTGGCCGCTGGTGTGGTGGCTGCGCGGCCGGCGTCGTGAGCACCTTGCCATTTTGGTGTTGGCGGCCAGTGCATTTGGCTTTCTGCTGGCAGCGCATCTGGGTCTGCAGACCTTTGCGCCGGTGCTCAGTTCGGCGCAGCTTGCGAACGCGATCCGGCCTGAGGTGAGAGCGAAAGATTTGCTGGTCATCCACGGTGAGTACGAGTCCGGTTCGACGCTCGGCTTCTATCTTGGGCGAAGCGATCTGCACATTCTGGAGGGCCGCAGCTCGAATCTTTGGTACGGGTCATTCTTCCCGGATGCACCAAAGATCTTTGAGACACCGGGGAGTTTGGCGACGAAGTGGGCGGGGCCGCAGCGCATTTTTCTGTGGCAGTCCCTGACGGATCCTCCGAACAGGCTGCCGCCCTTGCCGGGAGGCGTCTACGTGCTTGCGAGAGGCGGCGGCAAAGAGATTGTGAGCAATCAGCCCAATCGCTAGCAGACAGGTGTGGCATTGCGAGGAGGTTGTACAGCGGGGTGAACGGGAGTGCGGTAGCATCGGAGCGAATCCATCCAACTGCGAGTTTCCTATGCCCTGCGACCCCCGAGAGCTGCGCCATGTGCCCCTGTTTGCGCTGCTCGATGAAGACGAACTGGCCGTGCTGGCGCAGCAGGTGGAGTTGCGTGACTTCGCCCCGATGCAGCGTGTTTACAAAGCGGGGGAGCCCTCTGTCAGCGCCTTTTTAGTAATGACAGGCGCAGTGCGCGTCACCTCCATCGACGAGGATGGGCAGGAGGTGCTGTTTGCCGAGCCCAAACATGGAGATTTTTTCGGCTTTGCCTCGATGCTCGACGATGCCCCGCACCAGACCTCCGCGGTGGCGATCGAGGCGACGACCTGCGTCGAGGTGGATCGCAACGATCTGCAGCAACTGCTGCAACGCAAGCCCATGGCAGGCCTGGATCTGCTGACGGTGATCGCGCGGGAGATCCATGCGACGCAGCACCTGGTGCGGGTGCGATCGGCGCGTAACCCGAATGAGCTGATCGACGAGCAGGAGACCTTTGGCGAGCGGATCGCCGATCGCGTCGCGTCGTTTGGCGGGTCGTGGCGGTTCATCATCTCGTTTGGCATAGTCCTGGTCGCGTATACGACTACCCAGATCTTGATGAAGGGACGGGCGTGGGACCCCTACCCGTTCATCCTGCTGAACCTGTTCCTGTCGATGCTGGCGGCGATTCAGGCGCCGGTGATCATGATGAGCCAGAACCGTCAGGATTCCCGGGACCGCTTGCGCTCGGAGCTGGATTTTGACGTAAACCGGCGCTCGGAGCTGGAGATCCAGGCGCTTTCGCGCAAGCTGAACTCTTTAACAGACAAGGTCGACGACATTGATGACCGGATGCGCGGGCCGAATGAGGCGCGGCAGCCCGAAGACCTGCTGGGTTAGTTGGATCTCAGGCAGCGGAGGTGAGAACGCCGCGCCGGAGGTGGAAGCGCTCGCCGCGCCAGATGACGGTATCGCCGGCGTAGCTCCAGGCCCAGAAGAAAAGGCCGTAAAGGTCGCGCAGGGGCAATAGGAGGAGATCGCGGAGGACCTGCTCATCGCGCAACAGGCCCACACCAATGGTGAGGGCGACGGCGACACGGACCAGCAGGGCGAGCGAGAGCAGCGACAGGCTCCATAGCGCGAAGCCGCTGGCGACGACGGTGGCCAGCGCCCAGGGCAGAACGTAGGTGAAGAGCAGGCCGAGGTAGCCGGCACGGCGGGAGTCGCGTGTGCTGCGAGCCCAGCGCAATTGATGATCCGCGAAGCCACGCCAAGTGTAGGCGGGTACGGTGGTGGCGACGATCTCGTGCACAAGTTCGACACGGTAGCCGGCCTGATGGAGACGAGCCCCGAGCTCGTAATCGTCGGCCAGCTGATTAGTGAGGGATTCGAAGCCGCCCACGGCGCTCAGGGCGGATTTGGTGGTAGCGAGCGTGGAGCCCAGGCCGAAGCGCAGGCCGCTCTCGAGAAGGCGAGCGGCAAGGACGCCGGGGATAAAATCCGTGGAGATGCCGAGGGCCTCAAGCCGCGAGAAGAGGGTGCGCTCAGCCTGACCGAGGTAGGGTACCGTGACAAGGCCCAGCGGGCGCTCGGCAGCGGCCTGCGCTGCGGCGCTTACGGCAAAGGGCGTGAGCACGCGCGTGAGGTAGGTAGGCGAGACGAGGATGTCGGAGTCGTTGACGACGATGTGCTCGTGCGCGGCGTGCGGCAGCATCTGGGCGAGCGAGGAAAGCTTGCCGTTGGGGCCGAGCCGTGCGGCGCACTCGACGAGGTGGATAGGGATGCGGGGGTGCTCGACGCGAAGGCGAGCTACCTCGGCGACCGCGGGGTCCGCGAGGGAGCTGACGCCGAAGATGATCTCAAAGGGGCCTGGGTAGTTCTGCTGGCAATGGCTGACAAAGCCGGCGTACATGCGTGCGTCAACGCCGCGCAACGCCTTAAGAATAGAGACCCCGGGCAGCGGCAGGGTGGGCTCAAGACGCGTCTGTGTGGCGCGGCGGAAGGCGCGCGCCCCGCCCAGTGCCAGCAGGCTGTATGCAATGCCGCAGAGCGTGAGCAGGGCTGTGACGAGCGGCAGAGCCGAGACAAGGGTGTTCACCGTTCCCAGTGTAGCCAGAGCAGGTGTCAGCTACTCATACCGGAGGGCGTCGATGGGGTCGAGTGTGGAGGCCTTCCAGGCGGGGTAGATGCCGAACACAAGGCCAATCAGGCACGAGGAGCAGAAGGCCGCGAGTACCCACAGCAGCCCGACCTGTGAGCTGAGCAGGAAATGAATGGCGAAGGCGAGCACCGAGCCGAGCGTGATGCCCAGCAGGCCGCCGATGGCACACAGCACAACGGCCTCCACGGTGAACTGCAGGAGGATGGTGGAGCGGGTAGCGCCGATGGCCTTTCGTATGCCGATCTCGCGGGTGCGTTCTGTGACGGAGACGAGCATGATGTTCATCACGCCGACGCCGCCGACCATGAGCCCCACCGAGCTGAGGCCCAGCATCAGGAGGAAGAGGCTGCTGGTGATCTGCCCCCAGAGCTTCGTAATGGAATCAGGGCCGGAGATGGAGAAATCGTCGTCTTTGGCGTTGGGCACCTTGCGGCGGCGACGGAGCAGTTCGCGAATCTCGTCTTCAACGATTGGTTTGTTTTTCTGGTCGTCGAACTTGGCGCTGATCCAGTATTCAAGCACCTCCGGATGCATCTTGTGAAAGGTGGTGATAGGCATGTAGACGGTGTTGTCATCCGGATTCTTGCCACCACCGAAGGGAGACTTGCGCTTGTCCATGGTACCGATGACGGTAAAGGCGCGACCCTCGACGGTGACGACCTGGCCGGTCGGGTCGGCTTCGCCAAAGAGCTCTTCGGAGGTGTCGTTGCCAAGGATCACAACATCGGCGGCGCGATCCTCATCGGACTTGGTGAGATACCGGCCGTCGACAATCTTTTCGTCATATACATCACCATTGGAGGGCGTCTCGCCCGAGATGATGATGTGCTCTGCCTTCTTGTTGCCGTACTTGGCGGTAGCCAGGCCATTGTTCCACTCAAAGCTCTGGTAGCGGAGCGTGGCGCCGGCGGCAACGATATGTGGAAGCTTGCCGATGTCGAGCATCTCGTCGAAGGTGAGCTGCTTGCGGGCGAGCAGCTCGGCCGTGGGGCGGATGGTGATAGGCGGCAGGCGGGAAATCCACAAGACGTTGGTGCCGAACTGCTCCACCAGGGCCGAGACCGAGGTGTTGAGGCCGTTGATGACCGACGAAATGGCGATGACGGTGATGACGCCGATGACGATGCCCAGAATGGTGAGCGCGGAGCGGAGTTTGTTGGCGCGCAGCGTGTCAAGAGCCATGATGATGGCCTCGCGCTGCTGAATCACTTTGGCTGAGACCATGGGGCGCTCCGATCGAGCTTCGGTGAAAACTGTGGGCCGTCTGACCGGTCCGTAAAGGAGGCGTTGCGCGTTAGAAGTCTGAGCGCAGGGCAACTATCGGGTCGAGTTGCGCGGCTTTGCGCGCGGGGTAGACACCGAAGAAGACCCCAACTGACAGTGCGACTCCAAGCCCGGCGAAGACGCTCCACAGGGCAACGCTGGAAGGAAAATCGAGGAGTACCGTGACGATCTGCGCCCCGCCAACCCCGAGCGCGACTCCGAGGAAACCGCCGATCAGCGCCATGGTCGCGGACTCCAGCAGAAACTGCAACAAGACGTCGTTGGCGCTGGCGCCAAGCGCCTTGCGAACGCCGATCTCGCGGGTGCGCTCGGTGACCGAGACGAGCATGATGTTCATGATGACGATGCCTCCGACGACAAGCGAGATGGCGGCGATGGCCACAGCGACAAGCTCAAATGAACCGGAGATCTGCGACCAGAGCGAAACGAGGCCGTTGCTGCTTTCCAGCGAAAAGCTGTCTTCGACGCCGGGCCGGTCGTGGCGAAGGCTGCGCACGATGACGCGGCTCTCGTCCATGGCGGTCTCCATGGCCGGGCCGCTGCCACCCTTAATGGCGATAGAGATGGACTTCGCCGTGCCATAGGTGCGCTGAAAGGCAGGGAGTGGAATGGCAACCCAGTCATCCTGGCTGGCTCCAAGGGTCTTACCCTGCCGCTCACCGAGGCCGATCACTGTGTAGAGCACACCATCGACGCGGATCTCCTTGCCCATAGGGTCGGCATCTTCGAACAGGTTGTCTTCCACATCGGTGCCGATGATGGCGACGTGCGCGCCGTGGGCTTCATCGGCCTGGGTGAAGCCTCGCCCCTCGGTGATGTTCAGGTTTGTAAGCTCGGGCATCAGGGCGGTATAGCCGCGGATCTGGGAATCGGTGCTGGACTGGCGACCGACGACAATCTTGCCTTTGCCGGTCTCGCTGGCACCCACGGCCTGGCAGGTGCGGCAGTCATCCTGCAGGGCGTGGTATTCGTCGACGCTCATCACCTTGCGTTTGGTGTAGCGCAGGTAATCGTCGTAGTTGGTGATCAGCGTGGGCATCTGGGAGACGGTAAAGGTATCCGCCCCAAAGCGGCTGATTTTGGTTGCAACGTAATGGTTGGCCCCGTTTACCAGGCTGACGACGGCAATGACCGAAGCGACGCCGACGACTACGCCGAGCAGCGTCAGTACTGACCGCAGCTTGTTGGCCCAGAGTGAGGCGAGAGCCATCACCAACGCGTCTTGTCTTAGCATTGCCATGAGCGAGAGCCGTAAGCGGAGTGTACCGCCGGGGAGCAGGGATGTACGCGCGGGCGAGCGATTTGGTGCGGGCGCCTGAATGCAGTGTCGGAGTCGGAGTCGGAGCAAACAGACGCTGCGGGCTGCAGACTGGGACGGGGCGGCGTTCGTGCATCCTATAGGGCGACCGGCAGGTGCCGGACCGAGCAGTCGCCAAGAGGGCACGTTGACCCAGGTTTACCTGAATCGTATTGCTTCCGCTGTTCCCGATCATGACGTGCACAGCGCGTTTGTGGCCTTTGCGGATGGTCTTCTGGCGGGCGGTGCCGATAGCCGGGTACGCGCGCTGTTCAACCGGATGGCCACGCGGTCAGGGATCGAACACAGGTACTCCGTGCTGACCCCGAACGAGGCATCGACCGAGTTCCACATCAACGCGCATGAGTTTTACAGAAACGGCGATTTTCCGCATACGGCGAAGCGGATGGGCGTATACGAGCGGTTTGCGCCGGTACTGATGCGGCGGGCGCTGGACAAGCTGAACCTGAGTGCGGCGGAGCGCGCGGCGATCTCGCATGTGGTGGTGACGACCTGCACGGGACTGTATGCGCCAGGACTGGATTTCGAGGCCATCGAGCACCTCGGCCTGCGTACTGACGTCGAACGAACCATGATTGGCTTTATGGGCTGTTATGCGGCCATCAATGGGTTGAAGATGGCGCGGCACATCGTTCGCTCCGAGCCGGAGGCCACCGTGCTGATGGTGAATTTGGAGCTGTGCACGCTGCACCTGCAGGAGACGACGGATCTGGAGCAGGTGTTGAGTTTCCTGGTTTTTGCCGATGGCTGCGCGGCCAGCGTGATCTCGGCGGAGGCGACAGGTTTTGCGCTGGACAGCTTTCGCGCGGTACTGATCCCGACGACGCGCGACCTGATCACCTGGAAGATCGGTGGGGTGGGTTTTGACATGCTGCTGAGCGGGCAAGTACCCGGGGCGATCGGCAAAGCGCTGGAGCACGGCGGCACGGCCGTGCTGGGGGATCTGCACCGGGATGAGATCAAGCTGTGGGGTGTGCACCCGGGTGGGAAGAGCGTGCTGGATGCGGTGGAACGCGGTCTGGGGCTGCCCCGGGAGGCGCTGCTCTGCTCCCGTGAAGTACTGGAGCGGTTCGGCAATATGAGCTCGGCGACGGTGATGTTTGTGCTGGAGCGGTTGATGGCCGAGGCCCAGTCCGGAGATCGGGGCTGTGCAATGAGCTTCGGCCCGGGGCTGACGGCAGAGACGATGCTGTTCCATGCCGCCTAGAGTCGCGGAGCCTGCTGCTCTGGCGGTCGTGGACCTCTCGCAACGAGCGGACCCGGCGCAACTGCCGGAGTGGATGGATGAGCCCTGCCCTTACGAGACCTTCCGGGACTGCCTGCGGGATCTCGGCTCGGTGAACCGCTGGACACTGGGCCACCGGCCAACGCTGGGCTTCCTACAAGAAGTGGTCGAGAGTCATCGCGGGTTGGAGCATCCGCTGAGGATCGTCGATGTGGGTTCAGGCGGCGGTGATGCCCTGCGGCGGATTGCGTTATGGGCGAGGCGGGAGCGCCTGGCCTTGGAGCTGGTCGGCGTGGATCTGAACCCGTATGCGACCCGCGCCGCCGTAGAGTTTTCGGCCGGAGATCCACGCTTTCGCGACGTCCAGTGGTGCACGGGCAACGCCTATACCGAGCCGGCGGCGCAGCGGCCAGACGTTGTGATGAGTTCCCTGATGACGCACCACATGAAGGATGGGGAGATTGTCGACTTTCTGCGCTGGATGGAAACGCAGGCGTCTTTCGGCTGGTTCGTCAACGACCTTCTGCGCAGCCCGCGGGCGTACCGCTGGTTCGGCGTTCTGGCCAGGCTGATGCGCTGGCACCCTTTTGTGCGCCATGATGGCCCGGTGTCCTTTCGCCGCGCCTTCCGCACCGAGGACTGGGAGCGTCTGCTGCGTGCGGCGGAGATCCCGCTGGAGGCTGTGCGGTTCTCCCAGCCGGTGCCTGGACGTCTTTGCCTGACGAGGATGCGATGACGAGCTCAGCGAAGGTACTGGTGCTGGGTGGTGGGCCGGCAGGGTGCGCGGCGGCCATCACGCTGGCACGGGGCGGGCTTGAGGTCACGCTGGTTGAGCGGGACCCAGGGCCGAAGCACAAGGTCTGTGGCGAGTTTCTTAGCCATGAGGCGCTGGCGATACTGCCAGGACTGGGCGTGGACGCGGGCGCCCTGGGTGCGGTGCCCATCCGGGGTGTCCGATTCTGCTCTGGAGAACATATCAGTACGGCCGAGTTGCCGTTCCCGGCGATGTCATTGTCGCGTAAGGTGCTGGACGAGGCTTTGCTGGCGCGCGTAGCGGGGAACGGAGCTACCGTGCTGGCAGGGACGCCGGTGCAGTCCTTGGAGCGGCAGGGTTCGCTGTGGTGCGCTCGCCTGGGGGATGGCCGTGAGCTGCATGCCGGGACGGTAGTGCTGGCCACCGGTAAACATGATCTGCGCGGTTGGTCACGCCCGGCGGGAGCGCAGAACAATCTTCTAGCGTTAAAGATGTACCTCCGGCTAAGCCCGGCGCAGTTCCGGGCGCTGGGTTCGCATGTGGAGCTTCTGCTATACCGCGGCGGCTATGCGGGGTTGCAGCCCGTGGCGGATGGCGTGACGAACCTCTCCTGCCTGGTGCAACGCTCCGTGCTGAGCGCGGCGGGCGGCGGCTGGGAGGGTCTGCTGGCGTTGTTACATACCGGCAACGCCCACGCGCGGGAGCGGCTGGCCGACGCGGCGCCGCTGCTGGAGAGAGCCCTGGCGGTGGCGGCCATCCCTTACGGTTTTGTGCGCAAGGCTCCGTTGGGGGAGGCGCTTTGGGCTGTCGGCGACCAGGCGGCCGTAATCCCCTCCTTCACCGGCGATGGGATGTCAATTGCCCTGATGAGCGGTGTCCGCGCCGCCGAAGGCCTGCTGCGGGGTGAGGACGCGACGGCCTTTCAGCGCACCCTGCATCGTGACCTGTGCGGGCAGGTAGCACGCGCGACTGCAATCTCGCGGGGGCTGGTGTGGGAGCCGTCGAAGCGGGCGATTTCCGCGGCCGTGCGGCTGTGGCCGGGATTGCTGCGCGGAACGGCTGCAGCAACGCGGCTCTCTTCGGCATCGTTGGCCGGGGTGAAGCTGGCGGGCGCAGAATGATGTTTGCCGATCGTCCTTTGGCGCGTAGTCTACCCGCGTGGCCAATCGTCTGGAAGCCGTGGATAGGTACCTCGCGAACGCCAGGCCGTTTGCGCAGCCGATCCTGGAGCACTTGCGGGCGGCGATTCATCGGGCCGTGCCCGACATACAGGAGCAGATCAAGTGGTCACGGCCGTTCTTCGTATATCGCGGCGTGATCCTGGGCAATGTGTCGGCTTTTAAGGAGCATTGCTCGTTTGGGCTGTGGGGAATTGAAACGGCCGGAGTGTTACGGGCTGATGGCGTCCCTGCGAAGGAAGGCATGGGCACCTTCGGCAGGCTGACAGCTCTATCGGATCTGCCGCCGACGGCTGAGCTGGAGAGCTACATCCGGCGAGCAGCAGAGCTCATCGATTCCGGGGCACGCACGCACTCAATTCAGCGGGTGGCGAAGCCCCCACGGATTGCCGCAGAGATGCCCGCGGCGCTGGCGTCGGCTCTCGCGCGAGATCCAGAGACCTCGGCCCGCTTCCGGCAACTCAGCCCGAGTTGCCGACGTGAGTATGAGGAGTGGATCGGCGGGGCGAAACGGGCGGAGACGCAGGCCAGGCGCGTCGCGATTGCTGTGGAGTGCATCGCGGCCGGCAAAGGCTTGAACTGGCGGTACCAGCAGCAGGCGTGAGTGTCCTTTCGCGATAAGAGTCAAGAAGGCCGGCTCGCAAATTTGCGTTAGGGCACGAGCACAATCTTGCCGACACCACCCTTTTCGGCCGCAGCTTGCGCCTCGCCGGCCCCTGCCAGCGGCATGACGCGGGAGATGGGCAGCTTGAGCTTGCCGTCGCGCAGCGCCTCGCCATAGTGCACGATCGTGTCCGCTCTGGGCCCAGCCATCATGGCGTTGATGCGCACAAGCGGGTGCAGGGCGGCATCCTGCGGCGGCCCCACAAGGCTGCCGTAGGCTCCGCCGGGCTTTACCTTGGCGAGGAGTTTGGGCGCGAGCTTACCACCCACAGTATCGGCCACGCCGTCGAGCAGGCCGACGCGAGCTAGTTCGTCTTCCTCGCTGAGATCGATGGCGGCGGTTGCGCCAAGGGACAGCGCCTCGGCAATTTGCTTCTTGCGTACGCCGGCGATGACCTTGGCCCCGATCTCCAAGGCACAGAAGAGAGCGCAACGGCCCACGCTCCCGGTCGCTCCGGTCAGCAGGATTGTCTGCCCTGACTGCACGTCTGCCGCGATGCGGATGAGTTGGTCGCCGGTGAGCGCGACGAGCGGCAGGGCGCCGGCGGAGGTCATCTCCAAGCCTTGGGGAATGTGAGCGAGATCAGCCGCGGGCACGACGCAGAGTTCGGCATAGGTTTTATGTGCAAGGGCGAAAACCTTGTCGCCTTCGCTGAAACCAGTAACGCCTTCGCCGAGCGACTCCACGACCCCGGCCACGTCTCGTCCCAAAATGCCGGGAAACTCGACGGGAAAACGCTCCTTGGCGTCGCCGGAACGCATCTTCCAGTCCACGGGATTAACGCTGACGGCGAGCACACGGACGCGCACTTCACCTGGGCCGGGCTTCGGATCTTCAAAGCTCTCGTATTTCAGCTTGGATGGCCCACCATACTCGTGTAACACCGCTGCCTTCATCGCGTGGATCTCCTCAAGGGCATTGGATGCAGGCGCACAAGGCCAGGAGCAGTACGTCGCTTTAAGCGAACTCCTGGGCTGATCCAGTTCCGGACAGCGAAGCATCCAAAAGCAAGGCAACCGCGGACGCGTGCGGGTTATCGGAGCCGCCAGTCAGGAGCAAGATGAAGAACATCACCCCGAACGGTCGGATCGGCACAGCCCACTGGCGCGTGGAAGGAGTCGCCAAGGTGACGGGTACCGCGCTTTACGGCGCCGACCAGAAGGCCCTACTGGGGCGTGAGGGCCGCGCGCTGTTGAGCACGGAGGAGATGCCGGGCGCGGTAGCTGTGCTGGATAGGCCGATGCTGCATGCGGTCCTGTGCACGGCTCCTATCGCCACGGGGCGGGTGACGGCGATTCGGGACGAAGTGGCGCGAGCCATACCCGGCGTTTGCGAGGTGCTGACCTACAAGAACGTCGGCAAGAAGATCAAGCCGGGTAAGCCTCTGTTGGCAGGCGGTCATATGTCGCAAGCGGTGGCGCCGTTGCGCTCCAATGAAATTCTTTTCGGCGATCAGATTGTGGCTGTGGTGGTTGCGAACACCTTTGAGATCGCAGAGCAGGCCGCCGCCGCCCTCGAGTTTGAGTACAAAGCGAAGCCGCCAGCCGGCTTCTTCGATAGCGAGACGGCGAAGGTCGTGAAGGCGAAGTCGATGGGCGAGATTGAGGTCTCGGCTGGTGACCCCGAGAAGGCGCTAAAGAACGCGGCCTGCGTAGTTGACGAGTGGTATGAGACACCGCCGCAGCACCACAATCCGATCGAGCTATTTCAGACCACATGTGCGTGGCACACCGACAGCGACGGCGCAGAGCTGCTGACCGTCTGGGAGAGTACGCAGAACACGCGCGGCTTTCAGTACGGGCTGGCGGAGCAACTCGGCATCAAGCCGGCGCAGGTGCGCATTCTAAGCCCTTTCATCGGAGGCGCGTTCGGCTCCAAGGGTGAACTGGGGCAGTTCACGGCGTTGATAGCCTATGCGGCGCGGCAGCTCGGCCAGCCAGTGAAGTTTGTCGCGAGCCGGAGGCAGTGTTTTTCTCTGCGGACCTTCCGCGCCGAGACGCGCCACCATCTTCGCCTGGGAAGCGACGCCGAAGGCAAGCTGCTGGCGCTGGACCACGAGAGCTGGGAGTTGACCAGTCGGAGCGAGCAGTTTGCCACTGCGGGTTCGGACAGTACCGCACGCCTATACGCCTGCGCCAATGTGCGCACGCTGGTGCACAACGTCGAAACGGATCGCCAGGCGCCCGGATTTATGCGCGCACCGCCGGAGATGCCGTATCTGTTCGCGATGGAGTCTGCGATGGATGAGTTGAGCTACAAGCTCGCCCTCGATCCAGTAGAACTGCGCCGCCGGAACGATACGCTCGTCGAACTCGCGACCAACCGGCCGTACACCTCGCGCTCCTTGCTGCTCTGTATTGAGCGTGGCGTTGAGCTGTTCGGTTGGAACGCCAGAAACCCTGCGGTGGGCTCTATGAGCGATGCGGAAGATCTCGTCGGGTGGGGTTTCGCATCGGCCTTCTATCCCACGCAGATCGGCCCGGCGCACTGCCGCATCACCATGGAGATCGGAAGCGCGACGGGACGTCCACGCGCGACGGTAGAGGTGGGCACGCATGAGATCGGCACCGGGATCCGCACGCTGGTCGCCATCACGGTCGCGGACCTGCTGGGGCTGCCGATGGAGGCGATTGAGGTGCGCATTGGCGATTCGCAATTGCCGGCAGCGCCGCTCTCCGCGGGTTCCAACTCAACGGCCACGATCTGCAATGTGCTGGCGAAGTGCTGTGAGGAGATTCGTGAAAAGTTGGCGAAGGCTGCGGTGCGGGATCGGCGCAGTCCGTTGTACGGCCTTGACCCCGCGCTGATTCGTCTCATCGATGGGGCCGCGATGTTTACTCATGATCCGCAAGCCACGGCGCCGCATCGGCCACAGGTCTCCTCTGCCCAACCACAACAGTCGGTGGGGGATGGAGCTCCGTTTATCCCGCAGCCGATGCCGGGCAAGTCGCCATTCGCCGAGCCGCTGGCCCATACCTTGCGGCGTGTAAACCGCGGCGAGCCGCTGGTACAGAACACGTCGCATACGCCGCATGGGCTGCCCGAGGTGATTGGCCCTGCCATGGTGAACAAGGGCAAGGCCATGATGACGGGCGGTGCGAAGCTGAAAGATCGCATGCAGTTTGCCCATGGAGCGCACTTTGTCGAGGTGCGCATTTCGCGGGCGACCGGGGCTGTGCGTGTGCCGCGCGTCGTCGGCGTCTTTGCCGGAGGACGCATCATGAATCCACGTACCGCGTACGCGCAGCTGCAGGGTGGCCAGGTGTGGGGCATCAGCTCCGCGCTTCACGAGGCGACGGAGCTTGACCCTATGCTCGCGCGCTACGCCAATGCCGATCTTGGTGAGTACCACGTGCCCGTGTGTCGCGATATCGAGGACATCACGACAGTAATGCTGGAGGAAGAGGATACGCTGGTCAATCCGCTGGGTGTGAAAGGTATCGGCGAGCTCGGCACGACGGGCATGGCCGCGGCCCTGGCAAATGCGGTTTACCACGCGAGCGGTGTGCGGGTACGGCAATTACCTATCCGGCTGGATAAAGTGTTGTACGCAACGGGCGCTGCGCGTTAGCGCAGGGTTGAGGTCAGCGCAAGCCCGCCGCTCGTAAAGCGAAAGCGACGATGGCCTCCGTGTCAGCCTCGACATCCGTAGTGGTGCAACGATCCATGCGGCGCTCTGTCGCCCCCCGGATCATGTCAAGAATGGCCCACGCGAGCGCCGGGGAATCGATGTCGCTGCTGGCCACCTCGTCGTTGCCGCCTGTGAGCACCTCCAGCAGATGCTGCTGGCCGGAGCGGAGTAGCTCGTTCGTCTGCCGGCGATGGCGGGGCTCGCGGCCCAGCGTCAGCAGCAGTCGATACAGGGGTTGGCGCTCCGTCCAGAAATGCAGCCGTGTGGCGATGGCTGTTGAAAGCTTCTCGCGGAAGTTCGTCGCGAGACCGATGCGCTCTGCGGACAGCTGCTGCAGTTCGGCCACCGCATGCGCAATTGCGGCAGCATACAGCGCCTCTTTGGAACGGAAATAAAGGTAGAGCGTACCTTTGGCGATTCCGGCGGCGTGGGCGATGTCTTCTGCGCGAGCCGCCTCAAAGCCGTGTTTGCTGAAGACTTTGATGGCGGCCGCAATAATCTCCTGGCGGCGAAGTTCAGTGAGCACGCGATGCGACGTGCGTGCCTTGCGGGTCGGACTCGCTGCCGGTGTCATCCGGTTCACCGTACCACATCACAGCTGCATTGAAGGCTGAATCCCAGGGGCGCAGTAAGGGCTCTAATGACCCGGTAGTCATAATTATGACCAGTGAGTCACTTCTAGAGCGGGACGAGCAGGAGCGAGGCCTCACGATCGGGGACGATGCCGAAAAGTTAATGGCCGGGGCTGAAGAAGCGCTCGCCCCCATGGCCCCAGAATTCGAGCCGGGAACACCGCTGAGTCAAACGGCCAACACTCCCACATCGCTAAGCCCCGAACGCGTCTTCAATCCGTGGATTATTGCGCTGGTCGTGACCATGGGCACCTTTATGGAGGTTCTGGACACCTCCATCGCCAATGTCGCGTTGCCGCACATCGCGGGCGCCCTCTCGGCGTCGCAGGATGAGTCGACCTGGGTGTTGACCAGCTACCTGGTGGCGAACGCGATTATTCTGCCGATCTCCGGCTGGATTTCGTCCGTGCTGGGCCGCAAAACTTTCTACATGATCAGCGTGGTGCTGTTCACTGTGTTTTCGGCGGCGTGCGGGCTGGCGCCAACGCTCGGGTTGCTGGTGATGTTTCGCGTCTTGCAAGGGCTGGCCGGCGGCGGTTTGCAGCCGAGCGTGCAGGCCATCCTTGCGGATGCGTTTCCGGGCGAGAAGCGCGGGATGGCTATGGCGGTGTATACCGTTGCCATCCTGTGTGCCCCGGTGTTGGGGCCGACGTTGGGTGGCTGGATCACTGACAACTACTCGTGGCGCTGGATTTTCTACATCAACATCCCAGTCGGGATTCTCTGCGCGCTGTTCACGCGCGTCGTACTCCGCGACCCACCGCATCTCATCGCGGCACGGCTGGCGCGCAAGGGGCAAAGGCTACGCATTGACGGCACAGGGCTGACCCTTATCTCTCTCGGCCTAGCTTCCATGGAGATTGTGTTGGATCGGGGTCAGGAGCTGGACTGGTTCGGCAACAGCTTCATTGCGTGGAGTGCCGGCATTGCTGTGGTGGCTATTATCGGCGCGATCTGGTGGGAGCTGCGGGTTGAAAATCCGGTCGTGAACCTGCGCTTACTGAAGGAACGCAACTTCCTGTTTTGCTGTGTGATCGTGCTGGGGCTGTACACGGCGCTCTATGCGTCGACGTTTTTGCTACCGCAGTTCATGCAGGAATTAATGGGCTACGACGCAACAAACGCGGGTCTTGCAGTCTCTCCCGCGGGCCTGGTGACAATGATTGAGGTGCCGATTGTGGGTTGGCTGCTCAGCCGTGGCTCCGACGCGCGCCGGATGATCGCACTCGGCATCCTTACCATCACGGCTGGCACCTATTGGTTGTCGCTGGGCAACCTCAATGTCGCTGAAAGCAATCTCGTATGGCCTCGTGTCGTGCAGATTCTTGGCCTCGGGCTGACGACGGTGCCGCTTAGCACCATCATGTTCCGCTTTCTGCCGGCCGAGCAGACCTCCAACGCCGCGGGAATCTATGCCCTCGTACGCAACGAAGGGGGCTCGATCGGCATTGCGCTCTCCAGCACCTTTCTGCAACGGACGGCGCAGGCACACCAGACCTATCTGGCGGCGAACGTATCGGCCTCCAGCGAGCTCGCGCAACAGGCAATGGGTAGCGTTGGCGGTGCCCAGGGGTTCGCCATCGCGAACCGTGGGTTTGCAGGTATGTCTGTGCTCTATGGCCAACTGCAGCGTCAGGCCACACTGCTGGCGTACATGGACCAATACCGCATGTTCGCGTACCTTCTGCTAGCCATGACACCGCTCGTGCTGCTGCTGAAGCGCCCTCCGCGTATTACCGGCAAAATTGAGCTGGACGCCCACTAAGACGGCGGTCCTACCGCCGAGAGAAAATGTGAATGTCAAGTCACATACGGCGCCCACGCCAGCACTATGTGAACGGACTTTTACATATGGGCCGAGGCTGTTGCTTAGCTGCTCATGCGGGCCTGCGGTTAGGAGCCTGGAGTGAAATCACGGATATGATCGACCGTGGACTGATCGAGGTGCTGAAGCAGGTGAACCATCAAATCAACCGTCTTATCGAAATCGCCGCGATTCACAATGCCGTTATGCGCATGCGTGTAGCGGACGGGTACAACGAAGTTCAGCGTCGGGGCTCCGGTCCCACTCTCCTGCATCTCGGCTGAATCGTCCCCATAGCCCTGCACGACGTCGAGTTGCAGAGGGATGTTGTAGGTCTTGGCCGTCGTCTGCACGAAGCGCACCAGTTTGCGGTTGGGGATGGCGCTTGAGTCATAGAGGAAAATGCCGGGTCCATCGCCAAGGTGGGCCTGGGTCTCCTCAAGCCGGCCTCCCTGATCGTTGGCGATGCCGCCTTCGATCGCCAGGCCGAGGTCTGGCTTGACCACGTTGGCAGCGGTACGTGCGCCCCGCAGACCGATCTCCTCCTGTGTGGTCGCCACAAAGAAGAGCTGGTTAGGATGCGGCAACCGGGCTATCTGCTCCATGGCTTGCAGCAGGACGGCGCAGCCTATGCGGTCATCCCAGGCTTTGCCGAGATAGTTCTGCGATCCATTCATTATTTGAAACGGTGCGTCTGGCACGATCGGATCGCCGGGTGACACACCCATTGCGGTGGCTTCAGCCGGGGTCTTTGCTCCAATGTCAAGGAAGATCGTGTCGCGCGGAATAACGGCGGTACGCTCGGCCGCGGTTGCGACGTGAATGTCACGAATCCCTGTGACGGCCTCGACGGGACCTTTGCTGCCGAGAATAACCCAGCGCTGGTCAACCAGCGCCTGATCCAGCCAGCCGCCAAGCATCTGCATGGTGAGCTGGCCATTTGAAGCGATCCGGCGCACCATGCCGCCTAGCTCATCCATGTGAGCGTCGATCATGATGCGTGGGCCTGTTGCACCTACCTGCGCAATCACAGAACCCATTCCGTCGTAGCGCAAGGGAGCCGTCGCAGCAGGCTTCATGCGGGCGACCATGATGGAGCGGACCGCATCCTCAGCGCCCGGCGGTCCAGGTGCGTCG
Source organism: uncultured Acidobacteriaceae bacterium (assembly GCA_964242225.1). GTDB lineage: Bacteria > Acidobacteriota > Terriglobia > Terriglobales > Acidobacteriaceae > Granulicella. The sequence continues at coordinate 162,554 of CAXTAE010000003.1, read as the reverse complement.
GCCAATTGCTGCAGCAGCGCAGTGGTCCTGTCTGGCGCTTGCCCTCGACTTACCGGTAGGAGAAACGTGCCTGCAGCGCAGGCGATAGTCGCAAGCGACACCCGTAGCTTGAATTGCATAGCCGCAGCGTACCATTTCTTAGGCAGTTCAGCGCCCACACACCCAAGGGACGCCAGGAGGAAATAGCCGCATGAGGCCGAAGATTGGAATCCCGGTACCAACGCTCAGAGACTGCGAGTATAACGAGCGATGCTGGTCACAGTACTCGGCGGCGGTTCGAGACGCCGGCGGAGAGCCTGTACAACTTGCTTTAGAGGCCACGACGCCGAAAAGCCTCGAGCAGATGGACGGCTTTGTTCTTCCGGGTAGCCCTGCGGATGTTGAGCCAGAACGTTACGGCCACACACGTGATCCACAGACGGCGCTATCAGATCCAGCGCGGGAAGCAATGGACGAGCAGATCTTAGACCTCGCGAGCCGGCAGGGTATTCCCGTTTTGGGAATTTGCTTCGGCATGCAGATGGTGAACGTATTGCAGGGCGGCACGTTGGTGCAGGATCTGCGACCAGTGCCGGTGAATCATTCAGCAGGAACTGCAGTCGCGGTCGCTCATGGGACGATGGTCGCGAGCATGAGTCTGCTTGGAGGGCTGTTGGATGGCAAAGAAGCAGAGAAGTGCGGACAGTTCCGCCGCCTCCTGGTGAATTCAAGTCACCATCAGGCAATCGCGATTCCAGGTCAGGACCTTGTCGTTGTGGGGCGCTCGACGGAGGACGGGGTAGTAGAGGCCGTGGAAGGAAAGCTTGGAAGGGCACCTTTTATCGGCGTCCAGTGGCATCCTGAGCGGAACATAGCGACGAGTGCAACATCACGGTCGTTGTTTCTCTGGGTGGTAGCGGAGGCCCTGGATGGTGCTGACCGACAGAATGGAAGCGTTTAGATGTCGGCTCTTTCTAAGGACCAACTAGAGTCGCTGCTCATGCCCTACCTCGCAGAGGCGCCGGATATACCAGCTGCAACCAGCGGTGTGGAGCTTCATACCGTGTACCAAAAGCTTTCGGCCTACCTTGATCTGATTATCCGATGGAACGAAAGGACGAATCTGACGGCCATTCGCGACGTGCAATCCATCGCGACCCGGCACTTGGGTGAGAGCCTCTTTGCCGCGCGCTGTTTACAGGCAGTCGGTGGCGCTGAAGGAAGACTATTGGATTTTGGGTCGGGAGCTGGTCTGCCGGGAATCCCCATGCAGGTATGGATTCCTGGCCTGTCAGTCACGCTTGCGGAGTCGCAGGGCAAGAAGGCGGCGTTTCTACGGGAGGCCGTGCGGCTGCTGGGCCTCCACGCCGAGGTTTGGTCGAGTCGGGTGGAGGACATGCCCCTAGTAAGGCGTTTTGAGGTCGTGGCGATGCGCGCCGTGGATTCGCCAGAAGCGGCGCGAGCGGCGGCCTGGAATCGAGTTACGCAAGGTGGTTGGCTGGTCGAGATAGTGGCAGGGCAAGCGGGTGGCACCGAGCGTGAGTGGGCGACGCCGGGGCTCGATCGAGGATTTGTGAAGTTTTCGCAAAGGGCATGAGTACACGTACCGAGGTGTTCCACGTGGAACATGTGAATGCTCGAGCAGGTTTCACTCTGTTCCACATGGAACAAAGTGTCAGAAGCTGAAGAGCCACTCTGTTAGCCTCGAAGCTGCACCCATGTCAGCTTCGTCGGCTTTACCCCAGCTTAAGAACTCAAAGACAGCGCGCATACTCGCCGTGGTGAATCAAAAAGGCGGCGTCGGCAAAACAACAACCGCCATGAACGTCGCCGCTGCCCTGGCGCTAGAGGGTCAGCCGACACTGCTCATCGACTGCGACCCCCAGGCAAATGCAACCAGCGGCTTCGGATTCAACAAAACTGATGATCGAAGCTCCGTTTACGAGGTGCTGCTGGGCGAAGCGCAAGCTGCCTCCGCAATTCTGCAAACTGCGGTAGCTAATCTTTCCCTTATCCCCGGATCGCGCAACTTGATTGGGGCAAATCTGGAGCTGGTCGATATGGATCGCCGCGAGCGCCGGCTCCGTGAAGCGACCGATTCTCTCCGGAGCAGTTTCCGCTTCATCCTGCTTGATTGCCCGCCGGCGCTTGATCTGCTGACGCTGAACGCGCTGGTGGCTGCGGATCGTCTGCTCGTCCCGATGCAGGCTGAGTACTTCGCGCTAGAAGGAATCTCCGAACTGATTGCCACCCTGGATCGCATATCGGCAAGCTTCAACCCCGAGCTCGGGTTAGAGGGTGTGCTGTTGACGATGTATGACGAGCGCACCAACCTTTCGCAACAGGTTCGGGAGAACTTGCAGGCATTCTTCGGTGAAAAACTCTACGCGACCACCATTCCCCGCAATGTGCGGCTCGCGGAAGCGCCCAGTCATGGGGAACCGGCGGTCACCTATGATCCTCGCTCCCGCGGTGCCGAAGCATACCGGGAACTCACCCGAGAGCTTCTCAAGCGCAACGGAGTACTTCTCCCCTCCTTATCTTCCCAGAAGACGAATGGCACTGGGCCTGCTACGTCCGTTGTTCCCGTACCAGATGTCGCGCCCTCCCGAGCGGGCGTCAGCGCGAAGCGGCGTTGGGGCATTCGCCGTAATTAGAATTCCGGAAGGCGGAGATCTATGTCAGTGCAACAAGAGACAAAACGGAGAGCTCTGGGCAAAGGTTTGGAGTCGCTGTTACCGCAGCGCCCCGCCAGCACGCCCGGTGGCGAACGAAATGAAGCGTACCAGGCTGGCAAGGCCCTCGACCTCGCTGTCGATCTGATCGACCGCAATCCGTTTCAGACCCGGACCAACTTCGACGAGGCAAAACTGGCTGAGTTGGCGGCGTCCATCCGCGCCACGGGCGTCGTGCAACCCCTCTTGGTCCGCCCGGGTAAAGACGGTCGCTACACACTCATCACGGGAGAGCGGCGGCTTCTGGCCAGCAAGCAGGCCGGCATTGGGACGGTACCCGTCATCGTGCGGGAGGTTTCGGACCTGCAAACCATGGAAATGACCGTCGTCGAGAACCTGCAGCGGGCTGACCTGAATCCCATGGAGCAATCAAGGGCGTATGAGCGGCTCAGCCGCGAGTTTCACCTCACCCAGGAGCAGATGGCGGAGCGGACCGGCAAGGATCGCGCGTCGGTGGCCAACTTCCTGCGCCTGCTCCGTCTGCCTGACGATGTACAGCAGGCCGTTGAGGCTGGGGAGCTAAGCTTCGGGCATGCCCGTGCACTTCTCGCCCTGCCGACGCCAGAGGCAGTAGGGGGCGCAGCACAGAAAGTTATTCAACTTGGGTTAAGCGTGCGCGCGACAGAGAACATGGTGCAAGGCATGCTGAACCCCGAGGGCAAAGTCATTGGAGCGAAGCCGGTAAAGCCGATCGACCCCAATGTGCGCGATGCGCAGGAACACCTGCGTCGAAGCCTCGGGCTTAAAGTCACCATTGAAGATAAGCGTGGCAGGGGCCGCGTGATCATCGAGTACAGCGGCGTCGACGATTTTGATTCCATACTTCATGCTTTGGGCAAAGGAGCCTAGATGTGTCTAAGTGGTTGCAACAAAAGAAGAGCGACGTTCTCTCAGGCCGCGGTTCTGCTCACGGTCTTGGCTATCCGCTCGCTAATCGCGCAGCAGCAGCCAAGCTATCAGGCTTCGGCCGCGCGCACCTTATTGCGTGCTGGGGCGGTTGTGGACGTGCATACCGGCCAAGAGAGCCGAGATGCCACGGTGATCGTGCAGGGTGATCGTGTCGTGCGTGTGGCTGGCACGGGCGCCACGCCGGCCCAACCTGGCGACCGGGAGATCGACCTGCGTGGCTACACGCTGCTTCCGGGGTTGTTTGACGTGCATACCCACCTCACAGGCGTCACGGACTTCGACCCTTATTTCGAGCTTTCTATGACCCCGGGCAAGGAAGCAATCCTCGGTGTCGAGAATGCAAAGACGACGCTGGAAGCGGGCTTCACGACGGTGCGCAACGTGGGCGCCAATGACTTCACTGATGTCGCTTTGCGCGATGAGATCAATGAGGGTCACATCCCCGGACCGCACATGCAGGTCTCCGGCCCGGCGTTGGGCATAACGGGCGGACACATGGATGAGAACCTGCTGCCATTTCAGTATCACGTACAGGGTGAAGGCGTGGCCGATGGCATCCCGGCGGTGCAACATATGGTGCGCCAGAACATCAAGTACGGCGTGGACCTGATCAAGATTGGGGCTTCCGGCGGCGTTTTGAGCAAGGGAGACGATCCCCAGGCTTCTCAGTACACCCGCGAGGAGATGGTGGCGATCGTGGCGGACGCACATCGGCTCGGGCGCAAAGTCGCCGCACACGCCCATGGTGCACAGGCGATTCTGTGGGCCACGGAAGCTGGTGTGGACTCCATCGAGCATGGCAGCTACATCGATGACGCCTGCATTCAGGCAATGAAAGCGCATGGTACCTATCTCGTCCCGACCAGCTACCTGTATGACTGGTACCGCGAGAACGGACACCTGCCTGCACTGTATGCGCAGAAGATGCACGATGTGACCTCCGTGGCGCGGGCGAACCATAAGCGGGCGATCGCCGCCGGAGTCAAAGTGGCGCTGGGGACCGATGCCGCGGTCTATCCTCACGGGTTGAACGCCCATGAGCTCGAGGTATATGTGAAGGACTACGGCATGACGCCTCTGGCGGCGCTCCAGAGCGCTACGCTCAGCGCGGCCGACCTGATGGGGTGGACCGATCGCGCGGGCGCGCTAGACCCAGGCAAGTGGGCTGACGTGATCGCCGTGAAAGGCGACCCCTTGCTGGATATACGTACGCTGCAGCACGTGACCTTTGTGATGAAGAGCGGGGTTGTGTACAAGAATGAGGCACAGCCACAGACCCTGGATCACCTTTCGTCCGCTACCGGAGTTGCCCACGCGACGCCGGTCGCAGAATCGAGTTTCTGATGCGTGCATCCGTCTGGGAGTACCGGCTGCGTGTACCGCTCGCTGTCCTGATTCTTCTTGTAGGGTACCTGCCGTTCTGGGAGCCGTGGCTTGGCCTAACGACGAAATCCACATGGCTTTCGGCGAGCGCGATCTTCGCACGCCAAGGCTGGCTTAACTTCCAGGCAGCCACGACTGCCTTGCTGCTGATTGCAATTCTGTTAACCGGCCTAGGAGCCCTGCTGCGGGTCTGGGGATCAGCTTATCTGCGACCAGAGATCGTGAGCGCCCCCAACATGCAAACCACGGGGTTGCTGACTGACGGACCGTACCGGCGCACGCGAAATCCGCTGTTCCTCGGTACGCTTCTGCACGCCGTCGGGCTCTCGATCCTGATGCCCCCAGCGGGCGCGGTATTTGCTGTCGCGGCAATTTGGATCCTTCAGCTGCGCCTGGCCGCGGCTGAAGAACCCTACCTGCTGGAGCAGTATGCAGGCGAGTATGCAACGTATAAGGTGCGGGTGCCGCAATTTCTGCCCTCACCGAAGCCTCAGGTCGCGCCGACCGGTCATCAGCCGCACTGGCTGCCGGCACTGGCTGGCGAAAGTTACATGATCGGTGTTGTCATCACGCTTTTGGGGTTTGGGTGGGACTTCAATGCCCAGCCACTCATCCGCGGCATCCTGATTTCTCTCGGGATCTCACTGGTACTGCAAGCGTTGCTGCCGCGGGTGCCACGGGCTACTAGTGCGACAGCTTAGTGATCAGGGTAGTACCACTTTTGAGTCATATCTCTGGTGTGCTGCAAAGTCGTTCCCGTAGATGCTTTCAGAGCGTCGTCCCTTCATGCCGTGCGTTCTGAAGCAGTTACGGAAGTGCTTCACTGACGAAAACTGAAGTAACTGAGAAATCACCCGTCTAGCGGCACCGATTCCCTGTTTGGGCCATTTGACGATCGTAGTATTCGCTGCACTATAGTCTTCGCCATGCAGAACTCTATTGCTCCCCAGGGTCTATCGCGCAAGTTGGTTTTGATGATGCCGGGTCTTTGTACCGCGCTTACCGCGACCTGTGTCGTCGTTCTCAAGTCGGGTCCCCCGGCCTGGCGAACAGATACGATTGAGGGCATCACGGGGGGTGTTCTGGTCAGCCTGTCTACATTGAGCTTTCTGGCAATCTGCAAACACGCCGCCAGCAGCTAGGGGCATGGGTCACAAGGGACCGCCCGCTGTTGCTCTGGGCTAATGCACCCCCTTTCTCGATAGCGACTGGGAACGGCCAACAGGCAGCTTACTCGCCAGCCCACGCAAAATCGCATTGCTCACAGTTGGGCAGTCCTGTAACTTTTGCCAGCCCGCGGCCACGATGCACTGGGATGAAGTCACCACGGCAAAAAGGTCTGCACTGAACTTTAGTAATGTGCCCTGCACCGTAGCTTTTGAGCCTTCCCCCAGAAATGCCGCGCCAAGAAGTGCCAGCCCAGCATCATCCACGTAGGATGAGCTGTGTCCTTTTCGCTCCAGTCACCGATCTTGCCCATGCTCGCCAAGCGCGTCGATGCGCTGCCGACGACCGGCGAGTGGGTCTTCGAGCCGAAATGGGACGGTTTTCGTGTACTGGTTTTCCGCCACGGCGAGGAACTCGTACTGCAGAGTCGCGACACCAAACCCCTGAACCGCTACTTCCCTGAGCTGATCGAGCCACTGAAGGCACAGCTGCCGCAGAGCTGCGTGCTGGATGGGGAGATCGTGATCTCAAAAGGGGGCGTGCTGGACTTCGATGCGCTTTCCTTGCGGATACACCCTGCCGCGTCCAGGGTGAAGACCCTTGCCGAGCAGACGCCCGCGGCTGTCGCCTTCTTCGATTTGCTGGCAGAGGGGGAGCGCGATCTGCGGCAGACCCCTTTTGCCGAGCGCCGTGCCGCGCTTGCAGCGTTATTGCAGAACGCATCCGCCCCGCTGCATCTGACGCCCGCCAGCGATGACGTTCATGTTGCCGAGGACTGGTTTCGTCGCTATGAGGGTGCGGGTTTCGACGGGGTGATCGCCAAGTCAGCGAGTGGTGTCTATGAGCCAGATAAGCGCGTCATGCTGAAGATCAAGCATGAGCGTGATTGTGATTGCGTGGTTGCCGGCTTCCGTTGGCACAAGGACGGTGAAGGCACGCTGGTCGGCTCGCTCATGCTGGGGCTTTACGACGATGCCGGCAAGCTGCAGCATGTGGGCACATGCGCGAGCTTTACGCAGGCGAAACGGCGGGAGTTGGTGGAGTTCCTGGCACCGTACCGCGACGGTGCCACGACCGGTCATCCCTGGGCCTCTTGGAGCGGCCCCGAGGCGGATGCGCCCTCGCGCATGCCGGGGGCCAAGAGCCGGTGGACCGGAAAGAAGGATCTCTCCTGGGAGTTGTTGCGGCCGGAGCTGGTGGCCGAGGTCGCTTATGAGCACATGCAGGGTGAGCGTTTTCGGCACCTGGCGCACTTTCGGCGTTGGCGCGTCGATAAACCCGCGAGTGCCTGCACCTACAGCCAGCTGATCTACGCCACACCCTTCCGCCTCGACCTGTAGGCAGCGCGAGACATCACTTTTTCGTAGCGCCCGCTGCGCTCTGTGCCGTTCCCACCACACGGGGATGGTCTGAGACACAACATTCGCGTGGTCTTAATCTCCCTCTCACGAAGCTGGGATTGAATGCGTGTGTACCCCCGCGACTCCCCCGTCAATCCCACCGAAGCTATACCGGTCGGTTCCAGCCATTTGGAGAAACTACGTGACCAAAGTTTCAAGCAGTGTTGCCGTTCTACTTGCCTCCGCGTTTGTCGCGCAGCCGGGGCTAGGCTACGCGCAGAGCGCCGCCTCCATGCCCACAGATAACAGCAACGCCGTGACGCTTGCACCCAGGTCAAGCAGAGCGGTAGCCGAGAAGATGGTGAGCGTCGAGAAGGAAGCCAAGCTCACCCAGGCGCAGAAACTGGCTTTGCTGCAGAAGAACATCAAGTACGTCTTTGTGCTCTTTCAGGAGAACCGTTCCTTCGACTTCTACTTTGGCACTTACCCCGGCGCGCACGGGCTGTACTCGCAGCCACCCGCGCAGACGCCCGGTTTTTATCAGAAGATCATCAACACGGATGGCAGCATTGGCACGATCACCCCGTTCAGCATCCCGTTGACGATCACCACAACTGGCACCGGCACCACGGCACCGGGCGGGACGGTTACGCCGCCCCCCTACCCCGCCGGTACCGCGCTTCCGGTCTATCCGGCGGATACGGATTCGGTAAACCACTCGCATGTGGCCTATGAGCAGAAGATCGATCTGCAGCCCGGCGGGCAAACCCTGAATGACGGCTACGCGCTGACGGAAGAAGGAGTGAAGCTGGTGAACGGCCTGCCGAACCGGACACCGACCCTGGCGCAAAAGCAAATGGGCGAGCTGGTGATGGGGCACGTCGATTGCAACACCGCGCCGGTTCTCTGGAACTATGCGGACCGCGGTGTGTTGTTCGATGATTTCCATCAGACGATCCTTTCGGCCTCAACGCCGAATGCGATTGCGATGATTGCGGGCCAGACCGGTGAAACGCAATGGGTGAAGCACCCCGAGCAGAGCACGAAGGCCTTCGGATCTGTCAGCGGCAATGGCGTGCCGGTGGTTTCGGATGGCGACCCCTTCTGGGGCTCGCAGCTGGACATCTACGGAAGCGGGCAGCCGGCCAATCCACCCTCCGGCAATCCCCAAGTCAACCTGACGTTTGCGACGCTGCCGCTCACTTTCATGGGTTCGGGCATCAATGCCAACGTCGCGCAGGATCGTCAGCCGCAGACGGATCTGACGGACATCGAAAAGGACATTCGTGAGATCGCTGGCGAGGGCCTGCCGCCCACCAACTGGGGCTGGTACCAGCAGGGCTACGATCACGAAGCCAACGACAGCGGTACGACGGCGTCGCACGCCGACTACATCCCGCATCACAATGGGCCGCAATACTTCGGCTATGTGTCCAACAACCCGACCGTCACCCCACACCTGCACGGCTTGACGGACTTCTTCACCGATATCGCCAACAAGAACCTTTCGCCGACGGGTGGGGTGTACTACCTCCGTGGCGGTTACAACAACATTCAGGGCTTGACGCCTGTCGATCCGAACCCCAAGCTCGCGACCGTCTTTAACGGCAACGACGATCATCCGGGGTACTCCGACGTGCAGATCTCGGGCGCCCTGCTCGCCCAGGAGGTCAATGCGATCGCTGCGAGCCCTTACTGGTCACAGAGCGCCATCATCATCACCTACGACGAAACCGACGGCTTGTACGACCACGCGCCTGAGGTGATCCGCAACTACGATCCATACGGCGATGCGCTCGACCAGGGACCGCGTATCCCGACGATCGTTCTTTCGCCCTACGGTGTTGTGCACGGCATTTCGCACGAGGCTGCCGAACACAGCTCGGTGATCAAGTTCATCGACCTGCTGTATGGCCTGAAGCCGTTGGCCGACCTGCCGGATGAGAAGCAGGCCAGGGCTGCCGGTCTGCAGACCTACGGGCAGCCCTACCTTGGGCCGGCGGATGCGAATGTTCCGGGAGTGGGCAACATGCTTTCGGCCTTCGATAACAATCGCCTATCCGGCTTGGCGGCGCCGCTCACCGCGGACTACGTCACGCTGCCGAACACGTTCTATGCCAGCCTGCCGCAGTTGAAGAATAACGGGTGTCAGGTGCTGAATATCGAGCCGACGGATCATGGCATGCCCAACCCGGTACCGGCTGACTTCAATCCAAGGCCGAGCTCGGATCCCGGGATCCCGACCAGCGGCAATTGGACGCCCTGACCCGTCCACCGGCCTCCCAACGGTGAGCAGCCGTCCCAAAGGTCTGCCCCTCTCTGCTGAAGGTAGCGGGAGACAGCTGGAGTCAGTCTCGCTGTATGCTTTTCCCATTTGCACTTTTGTTCTTGATTGCCCTTGCCGCCCCTCTCTCTGCACAGACGACGCCCGGTGCGCTGGTGGCGCCACCAGTCCGCGCGCCGCTGCCGCCCGCATTGCCGCATCCGGTGCTCGATCATGTCCACGCCGCTCACGCGTTTGCGTGCGGGATCTCCAAAGAGGAGGAGGATTACTCGCGCGCGGAGGATCATGGCAATCGAGCTGCCTTTGACATCGATCTTTGCAAGGCAGTGGCCGTGGCGATACTCGGCCCCGGGGCGCAGTTACTCGTGAAGAGCTACCCGGACGAGCCGACTGCGATTCGCGCGCTCCGTACCGGCGAGATCGAGATGCTTGCGACAGCCAGCCCCACCGTCTCGAATTCTGCGGAGGATCTCCTGTTCACGAGGCCGGTCTGGTTCGACGGGCAGGGCCTGCTCACGCCCAATCGGCCTGAGTTCCGCACGCCACTGGACCTGGCCGGCAAGAAGGTCTGCTTTCTCACCGGCTCGGACGCTGAGGAAGGGCTGCACCGGTTTGCGGCGGACCACGGCGTCAGCTACATCTGGTACCCGTTTTCAGAGGCCGGCGAGATGGAAGCTGCCTTTTTCACGGGCAATTGCGATGCAATCTCGAGTGACGTTTCGCAGCTGGCGAACATTCGCACAATCGATGGGAGACGGGCGAATGACTTCAAGGTGTTGCCCCAACTCATCCGGCAGGACCCGCTGGCCACTGCCACGCCTGGCGAAGACGTTCGCTTTGCGGCGATCGTGGACTGGACGATGCAGACCCTGGTAGTCGCCGAGGAGCTCGGCATCACCATGGGTGCGGCGAAGACGACCTCCGCGAGTGCGCGCCCCGAGTTCGCGGAGATCCTGGGCCAACGCTTCGGCTCCGGAGCCGCCCTGGGGCTGGACCCACGCTGGGGCGCGAACGTGATCTCGGCCGTAGGGAACTACGGAGAGATCTTCGACCGCGACCTTGGGAGACATTCCATGCTCGGGCTTGATCGTGGCGAGAACCGGTTATTCAGCGAAGGAGGTCTGATGGTTGGCATCATGCCCAAGGTGAAATAGGTAAGCTCAGCCGCGGGTCGGATCGTCGTCCGGATCAGGGGTGCCCTGGGCCGGACGCAGCGGCTCCGGGACGTGCCGCAGGTTGAGCCGGATGCGGTACCAGATGTAGGCGCTGCCCCGCATACGGTCCACCAGAACGTCGTCCTCCGCCAGCAGAGCGGCGGCCTCGGGGTGGGCCGCTTTCCAGCGTTCCAGCCCGGCTTCCGCGGCAGCCTTGTCGGGGGATTGTGCGACCGTGATCAGGGGAAACTTTGAGATGCGTCGCGCAGGTGCTTTGCGGGCGGGCTTCGCAGCTGGCGCGGCTGTGTCAACCTCGCTGGCAGCGGCCTCGGTTTGTGCTTCGCTTGAGGCTTCCATGGACGTTGCAGGCAGAGTCTCCGCGAGCGCCTTCGAGCGCCGCCTGAAGCGATGCGCGCCGAACCCCTCCGCCGCCTGCTGTTCGAAGCTCTTGGCTGAATCTCCGGCCGCCTTGGCACGTGAGGGCGCGACGCGCGGGGCCTCCCCGGCGGTTTTGGCGAAATGCGGCGGCCACGGGGCGTCGGCGAGCCCGGAGGCCTCATCCTGGGCGGCAAGGGCAAGAAGGGGCGCTAGGGAGCCGGCATGCGTGTCCATCGCGGCGTGTGGATCCCCGATCGCAGCAAAGCGAGCTGGCATCGTCGATACCGTGAAATCGCCTGGCTCGCAGGTAGAAACTTCCTCCCAGGTGAGCGGTGCGGACACGCGGGCGTCGGGCAGCGGCCGGACCGAATAGGCGGATGCCGTGGTGCGGTCCTTGGCGTTCTGGTTGTAGTCGAGAAAGACTCCATGGCGTTCCTCCTTCCACCACTTGGAGGTGGTGAAGGCCGGAGCGCGGCGCTCCACGGCACGCGACAGAGCCAGCGCCGCGCGGCGAACCTCCGTAAAGCTCCAGTGCGGCTGGATGCGCACGTTGATGTGCATGCCACGGGAGCCGCTGGTCTTGGGCCAGCCGCGCAGGCCATGCTCCTCCAGCAGCGCCTGCACCTCCAGCGCGGCGCGCCGCACGTGATCCCAGGGCACGCCCGGGCCGGGGTCCAGGTCGACGCGCAGTTCGTCCGGGTGGTCCAGGTCGCCGGTGCGCACGGGGTGGGGGTGCAATTCGATGCAGCCGAGATTGATGATCCAGGCGAGCCCTGCTGCGTTGTCAATAACGATCTCCTCCGCGGTACGGCCAGAGGGGAACGAAAGGGTGACGGTGCGTAGCCATTCCGGGCGGTCGGCGGGTGCCCGTTTTTGGTAGAAGGGCTCTTCGTCCGCGCCACCCACAAAACGCTTGAGCACAATCGGGCGATCCCGAATGCCCAGCAGAGCGCCCGGCGCTACCGCGAGGTAGTACTGCACGAGCTCCAACTTGGTGAGTTGTACCTCGCGCTTGAAGTACAGCTTCTCCGGGTGCGAAATCCGTACCTGGTGCCCGTCAATCTCGAGCAGTTCAAAGGTGTCGTTCTTGCCCACGGCGCTTCGCCCCTTCATCCTGTTGCATCCCGCGTTTGCGCACGCTTTCGCTTAGCTGCCCTTCACTGGTACCGCTGCTGATGCCACGCCCAGGCGCTTTCCAGGATGCTGCGGAGGTCAGCATGTTTCGGCTCCCAGCCGAGCACGGCTTTGGCCGCTGCGGAGCTGGCCACGAGCCGGGCGGGATCGCCAGCGCGGCGCGGCTTAATCTCGACCGGAATTGGGTGCCCCGTCACCTGCCGCGCGCCCTCAATCACCTGCTGCACAGAAAACCCTGCGCCGTTGCCCAGATTGAGTATGAGCCGGGAGTGATCGCCCAACGCCGCAAGCGCCAAGGTGTGCGCGGCGGCCAGGTCGGCCACATGCACGTAGTCGCGGATGCAGGTGCCATCTGGCGTGTCGTAATCGTCGCCGAAGATGGAGATCTTCTCGCGGCGGCCCAGAGCGACATCGAGAATCAATGGAATGATGTGCGATTCGGGCTCATGGGCTTCGCCCCGGCCCGGGATCGCCCCGGCCACGTTGAAGTAGCGCAGCGAGGCATAACGCAGGCCGTGGATGCGGTTCAGCCACGTCAGCATGTGCTCGACGAGCAGCTTGGATTCGCCATAGGCGTTGGTGGGAAGCAGCTTGGCGCTCTCAGGGATCGGCACGGACTCCGGCTCGCCGTACACCGCGGCCGTGGAGGAGAACACCAGCCGGTTCACCCCCGTGGCCAGCATGGCCTCCAGCAGTGAAAGCGTGGACGCGGTGTTGTTGCGGAAGTAGATTTCCGGCTTCTGCATGGATTCGCCGGCCTCGATCAGCGCGGCGAAGTGCAGCACACCATCGGGCTTCGTAGCCCGCAGGACCTCTTCGACACGTGCACGATCGGCGAGATCGACTTCCACAAACTCCACACCCTGCGGAACTCCCGCACGACGCGCGTGGCACAGATTATCGAGCACTGTGACAGTGTGCCCGGCCTGCGACAGCAGTGTAGCGACTGTCCCCCCGATGTAGCCCGCGCCTCCCGTTACCACAATGTTCATTCGCTGCTGCTCCTTTTTGTGCGCATGGGTGCTCGCGCGAGTCTACCAAGTGAAGGTCTACCACGACCGGGAGCGAAGCCGCATCGCGGAACGCCGGCAAGCGGCCGTGACGTCACGGCAGCCGCCACGCCGGGCGGCTCAGACCCACTGCCGCCAGCCCTCCCCCTCCGCCAGCCGTTTCAGACTGGTGAAGCGGCGCTGCACAAGGCGTCGGATATAAGGCTCGAGCACGAGGCGTGACACCAGGCGACCCAGGCTCCCGAACGGCAGGCTGAAGTGCACTTCATCCTCCAGCACCGTCAGGCGCGAGCCATCACTGCCGGTCCGCTCGCGAAACCAGTGGTCATGCTGGAAGAAGGCGAAGCGGCCCCGCTCCTGGGAGTCCTGAAACCAAGCCACGGGCTGGCCCAAAGTCTCCGCATGCAGCTCCGGGGACAGTGTCGGCTCGGCAACGGCAGGGTGCGGCGCTGCAAATCCGGTGATGAGGGTGTGGTGCTCTGTGGGCAGGCCAAACTTCCACCCCTTCCAGATCACCCGGCTCCCCGCCCCGATTGAACCACTGGTGACGCCGCCGGCAAGGTTCATGCCCAGCGTTGTCTTCACAAGCTCAACGCGGGTTGAAAGCGCCCACAGGCGATCTAACGGGGCATGAACCTCCTGGGAGCCGTGGACTCTGTCGTGTAGGGGTTCAGTGCTCATGCCGCGGCACTTTCCACCAGGAGCCGCTGCTGCAGAAGCTCCACAAGGGCGCGCTCCTCTTTGTGCAGCGCGTCTGCGTGCTGCTCGATCTCGTCGTCAAGACGTTCTTTCACGTCCTTGATCTCTTCTTTAATCTCCTCGATCTGCTCCTTCGCTACCTCGCTCATGTGGCCGTTCAGATAAGCCTCCAGCACCGCCGGATGCACATAGCATTTGCGGCAGACTGAGGGCGTATTGCCGAGCTGTGCCGCCACAGCCGTGATCGCCTGCAGCACGTTCTTCTTGGCCTGCGTCGCGTTCGCGAATCCCCCGATCTGACGCAGCATTTCGCCAGCGAGAACGCTGCCCGCCCAGGTGCGAAAGTCCTTCGCCGTGAAGTGTTCGCCGGTAATGTCACGGAGGTATTCATTGACATCGTGGGAGTCGACGGAGTGGTGATTGCCGTCGTGGTCGAGAAATTGGAAGAGCTCATAGCCGGGAATCTCTTCACAGCGCTTGATGATCTTAGCCAGGCGCCGATCGCTGATGCCGATGGCGTGGTGCACGCCACTTTTGCCTTTGAAGTCGAAGGTGATGCGAGCGCCATGGATCTCGACATGCTTGTTGCGCATCGTGGTCAGGCCGTAGGAGCCGTTATCCCGTGCATACTCGGTATTGCCCACACGGATGTGCGTCTCTTCCATCAGCTTGATTATGGTGGCGAGTACTTTGTTCCGCGGCAGCCCAGGCAGCTTGAGATCGTGCTCTACGCGGTCACGGATCTTGGGCAGTGCCCCGGCGAACTGGGCCATCCGCTCGTACTTGCTCTCGTCGCGCACCTCGCGCCAGCGCGGGTGGTATCGGCTCTGCTTACGGCCGCGCGCGTCCCGCCCGGTAGCTTGCAGATGACCATTGGGATGTTTGCTGATCCAAACGTCCGTCCATGCTGGGGGAATCACGAGCGACTTGATGCGGGCCAGCGTCTCTTTCTCGCGAACCGGCGTTCCATCGGCATCGACGTAGCGGAAGCCCTTGGCTGTTTTCATACGGTGCAGACCCGGATGGCGATCGGAGACGTAGCGCAAACCGGCGGCGCGGGCAGACTGGACAGGGTTAAGCGGCGCTTCAGGAGTCTCGTACGAGGGCTCGGGGCCGGCCTTCTTGCGTGCTGCGGACATGCGATTTGGGATGCGCGCGAGCCTCGTGGCGTGCCAAAACGGGAGAAAAGACCTCCGCCATATCAACTTTCGGCTGGTGCCCCCGCCCTATTGCTGGTATCAGTGAAAGCTCATGGTTGTCCAGGAATCCGTAACATCACTGAAAGCATCGGCGGAGGCTGGTGAGGGCCGGCCGTCACTCAGCTCCCCGCGTCTTTCACAACGAACCGAGCTTCTGATCTTGCTGCTGATCGTCCTCGTCGCGGCCGCCCTGCGCTGGGTGCCGCTGCATCGTGAAGCGCTGGGGGGCGATGAGCTGTTCTCATGGCGCATGGCGAGGGAGCCATTGCCGGCCTCATGGCGAGACATTCGCCTGGATCTGGTACATCCGCCCCTCTATTACTTGCTGGTAAAAGGCGTCACGTCCATCGGGGGCGCAGGCATGATTGCCCTGCGGCTGCTCTCGCTTCTGTGCGGGCTCGCTACCGTGCCGCTGATTGCCGTTCTGGGCCGGCGGCTGCCCGGCGCTCGCTGGTCCGGGCTCCTGGCCGCCGCGCTGGTGGCGGTTGGACGATCGGACATCTTCTATAGCCAGGAGGCGCGTTCCTACGCTCTGTACGCTCTGCTGGTTGTGCTGCTGGCGCTTTGGGTGGGCGCTGTCTCGGAGCGTCCAGAGCGTCAGAAGCTTCCGGAGCTATGGGCTGCCGGCCTCGTGCTGATGACGGCGCTTGTCTATACGCACTACGTCGCGGCCGTGTACGTCGCGCTCGCGGTGGTGACGCTGCTTGTGTGCCGGAATGACGCAAAAACCAAGCTGCGCGCCGTTGGCTGCGGTGCGGTTGCGGCCTTGCTCTTCGTCCCGTGGCTCTGGGGGGAGCTCGGGGTGTACCACGCCAAGCACGGAATCGGCGACAACCTTGATTGGCAGGGGCACCCGGGCTTCTACGATCTTCGTGCCGTGTGGGCTTCGGGCATCGGGGTTGCCAACCTGCCTGGCGCGACGACCCTTGCCCTTGCCGTGGCCGTTGCCCTGAGCGTTTCCGCGCTGGTGCTGGTCGCCCGCCGCTCCCGGGTGGCGACTGCCCCTCTGGTGGTCGCGGTCGCTGCGATGGCCTGGCTGCCACCCGGGATCATCTTTCTGTTCTCTTCCCCGCCCCTGAACCTGCCATTGTTTGGTTTACGCCATGTGCTGCCCTCCACCGTGCTTTTGCCGCTGTTGTGCTGCTACGGCCTCGAACGGCTGACGCAGCTTCCGGGTCCTGGATTCAGGCAATGGCGCCACAGCCTGCTAGCCGCAGGGGCAGCCTGTCTTCTGCTCCTAGCGGCCCTGCCCACAGCGGAGGCGCTCCATGCGGGCACCACTCGTTACCCTTACGATCGCGTAGAGGCGGTCGTGGCGAAGGCCGGGACCAGGGGCGTGCCCACTTACGCAGCCTGGCAGTACGGTGAGGGAGAGCCCGTCAACTTCTACTGCGCTCGCGCCTGTGTGCAGGCGCTTCCGGCGCCGGGAGGCGCCCTGCCGCCGCGGTTCGTCCTGCTCTACCGGCCGCACTCCGGCAAAGAGAGGCTCGCCTACCAGACCCTGGTACGCGAAGGTTATGTCGACGAGGCGCACAGCTACTTCACCGATGGCCTGCGCACCGATTTCGGTACGGAAACGGCGCAGATGGAACGTGTAGCGCGCTAACACCGGATCGTTGCACTGTGGCGGCTGCTGCCAGGTGCAGCCGCTGTCGCAGCTGCCGCAGCTGCCGCCTAGAGCTCCGTTGCGTGTGCGGCTACGAGGCTACGGGCGCGGGCCAGGAATTCCTCAACTGGGCTGGAGCCCTGGTCGCCCTTGCCGCGCACCCGTACGCTGACCGAATCGGTCTGGGCCTCCTTATCGCCCATCACAAGGATGAACGGCACCTTCTGCAGGCCAAAGTCGCGGATCTTACCCTGCATCTTGCCGTTGGTCGCATCGAGTTCGACGCGCAGCCCCGCAGCCTCAAAACGTCGCTTGAGGCCTTCGGCGTAGGCGAGGTGTTTCTCGTTGGAGATCGGCACAAGGCCAATCTGCACGGGGGCGAGCCACAGCGGAAACGCACCCGCGTAGTGCTCGATGAGAACGCCGAAGAAGCGTTCGACCGAGCCGAAGAGTGCACGGTGCACCATCACGGGCTGGTGCCGCTCGCCATCCTCGCCGACGTATTCCAGCTCGAAGCGCTGGGGAAGTTTGAAGTCGAACTGCACGGTGGAAAGCTGCCACAGCCGGCCCAGGACATCCACAAGTTTCACGTCGATTTTGGGACCGTAGAAAGCGGCTTCGCCGGGAAAGGTCTGGTAGGAGAGCCCGCGACTGTCGAGTACGCCCTTGAGGGCGCTTTCGGCCTCCGCCCACTCCTCCGGTGTGCCGATGAAATCCGCGTTGCCGGGCTGATGCGTCGACAACTCGACGCGGTATTCCGCGAAGCCAAAGGTCTTCAGGACAGCCTCAGCAAAATCGAGGCAGGCTTCAATTTCGCTCTTGATCTGATCCCGTGTACAGAAGATATGTGCGTCATCCTGGGTAAAGCCGCGGACGCGCAGCAGCCCGTGCATGGTGCCCGAACGCTCGTAGCGATACACATTGCCGAGCTCGGCATAGCGCTGGGGCAGGTCGCGGTAGCTCTTGGGCGTTGACTTGTAAATAAGGATGTGCCCGGGGCAGTTCATAGGCTTCAGCCGATACTCGGCGTCGTCCAGCTCCATGGGCGGGTACATGTTTTCGGCATAGACGCTCTCGTGGCCGGAGATGCGCCACAGCTCGCGCTTCATGATGTGCGGCGTGTAGACGAGCGAGTAGCCGCGCCGCACGCACTCGTCGCGCATCCAGTCTTCCATAATCTTGCGGATCAGTCCGCCCTTGGGGTGCCAGAAGATCAGCCCTGCGCCGGCGACCTCCTGAATCGAAAAGAGGTCCAGCTGCTTGCCCAGCACGCGATGGTCGCGCGCCTTCACCTCTTCAAGGTGCTTGAAATGGGCTTCCAGGTCTTTGGCGTTGAAAAAGGCTGTTCCATAGATTCGCTGCAGCTGCTGGTTGTCTTCTTTGCCGAGCCAATACGCGCCAGCAATCGACATCACCTTGAAAGCCTTCACGCGGCCGGTGGAAGGCACATGCGGGCCCCGGCAGAAGTCCGTAAACTCGCCATTTCTGTAGAGCGAGATCTCATCGCCGGGTTCGGTGAAGCGTTCGATAAAGTGAACCTTCATGAACTCGCTGGCGTTCCGGTAGCCTTCCAGGCCTCTCTCTCGCGGCTCGCTGATATGCACAAACGGTTCGTCGCGCTTGACGACCTCGGCCATGCGCGCTTCGATCGCGGCGAGGTCGGCTTCCGTGAAGGGCACCTCGCGATAGACGTCATAGAAGAAGCCGCTGTCCGTCGCGGGACCGTGGCCAAGTTTGGTCTCCGGAAACAGCTCAAGGATCGCGGCCGCCATCACGTGTGCAGCGGAGTGGCGGACCACGCGCAGAGCGGCCGGGTCAGTCTCTTTGAGGAGCTCAAGAGCAACATCCTCGTGCAGTGAGGCGCGCAGGTCGACGAGGCGCTCCCCCCCGGCCTCGTGACCGGCATACATCGCCTCTTCGGTCTGCGCCGCTTTGGCCTTGGCTTCGGCATCCTCTCCGGCGGTGGATCCGCTCAGCGGCCGAATGCGGGCGACAACGACGGCGGCGGCAAGACGCGGCGAGATGCTGTTGGCGATGTCGAGCGGGGTTGTGCCCGGTGCGACTTCGCGCATGGAACCGTCAGGAAGCTGGATGCGAACCGAATCACTCATCAACTCCTGAGGATAGCGGAGGGCGCGTCCTCCGTGGCTGGTCCCGCTCGGGGAACAGCACAGAACGGGTACGTCACGGCGGAAGGTTGTAGTCCCGGTGTGCGCAAGAGGCATCGCCGGAACTCCCCGGGCTGCTTAGCGTGAGAACTGCAGCCGGGATCCTTCCTCCGGCACGGTTCCGACGAGGTGTAGCAGATGCAGATGCTTTGCAAGGTTTCAAGCGTGTTCAATGATGTCTGTTGCCCCGTTTGTCAACAGGGATTCCTGGTGTACTGGACCCGCATCGCCGCCAAGGATCGCGATGAGCAGCGGCAGAGCCTGCTGCATGGACTGCGGCTACAACACACAGCAGGCGGCACGGCAGACGCCCATCCCTCGGCGTTTCACCTGGCCGATGGCATGACGTCTGCTCCCTTCAGCGATGCGGCGGCGGCAGCAATGCCTGCGCTACTGGGCGTTTACAACTAGCCGCATCCGGATCGCGCTCAGCCAGCCCGCTTTCCCGGGCCGGAAGCGAACGCTCCCCCTTTCGCTACAATGGAAGGGGTCCCGGGGCTTCCGGGCGGAGTCACCTAGCCCGATGAGTTGGTTTAAGCGCGAAGACCATGAGATCCAACCCACCCCGAACCATGAGGTGCGGACCGAAGGTCTCTGGGTAAAGTGCGACGACTGCCGCAAGTTGATCTGGAAAGCCGACCTGGACGCCAACCTGCAGGTATGCCCGCATTGTGGCAAGCATTTTCAGATCTCTGCCATTGCGCGCGTGGATCTGCTGCTGGAGCCCGGCTACGAGATCGTCGACACCGGGCTTTTCTCCACGGATCCGCTGGAATTTTCCGACCTCAAGTCCTATAAAACCCGCCTAATCGCCGCCCGCAAGAAGACCGGTCTAGATGACGCCGTGGTAAACGCCGTTGGCCGCATCGGTGAGCAGGAGGTTGTGCTCAGCGTAATGGAGTTCGGCTTTATCGGCGGCTCCATGGGCGCGGTGGTGGGTGAGGTGATCGCCCGCGCAGCAGAGCGGGCCCTGCACGAGCGCAAACCCCTGATCATCGTCTCAGCCTCTGGCGGCGCGCGCATGATGGAGGGCATCGCCAGCCTGATGCAGCTTGCAAAGATCTCCGCCGTGCTCGGGAGGCTCGATGACGCGAAGATTCCCTACATCTCGCTGATGACAGACCCCACCACCGGCGGCGTCACGGCAAGTTTCGCCATGCTGGGCGACTTGAACATAGCCGAACCGGGAGCTCTGATCGGTTTTGCGGGCCCCATGGTGATTCAGCAGACCATCCGCGTAAAGCTGCCTGAGGGCTTCCAGCGCTCCGAGTTCCTGCTTTCGCACGGCTTTCTGGACGCGGTGGTACCGCGCAAGGACTTGAAGGCGTACCTCGGGCAGGCCTTCGGCTGGATGATGAACAGCGAGTCAGCAGGCAGCGATGCCCGGCGCAGCTAGGCTTCCGCGCCGGGGTGACCTCCTCGCGGCGGCTTCCGGGGCGTGACTTCGTGATCGAAGCGCAACCATCCCGGACGGCGTTACGTGTCGCTCTGCGTCGCGCGGCGCACCAGATCATGGATGAGGAGCCGCTTGTTTTCCGCGATCCCTACGCTCTGCGCCTTCTCGACCCCGAAGCGGTGGAGGAGCTGAAGCGTACGCCGCAGTCGGAGCGCAAGCCCTTCTCCGCCGCGATGCGCTCCTGGGTGGTGTCACGGGCGCGGGTTGCGGAGGATGTACTCGCGAACGCCGTACGAGAGGCCGACGTGGCACAGTACCTGATTCTGGGTGCCGGGCTGGACACCTTTGCCCTGCGCAACCCCTACCCGGGACTGCAGGCGTTCGAGGTGGACTATCCGGCCACGCAGGCGTGGAAACGAGAGCGGCTGGCGGAGGCTGGCTTGTCACTCCCTGGCTCGGCGCACCTGGTTGCGGTGGATTTCGAAACGCAGTCGCTGGAAGCGCAGCTGGCGTACGCGGGGTTCCGGTTCACCAAACGTACCGTTACTGCATGGCTGGGCGTGTCCATGTATCTCACCGGCGACGCCTTCGCAGCCACCGCTGCGATGCTGGGCAGACTGCCCTCCGGTTCCTCCGCCGTCTTCGATTACATGCAACCGCGGGAGGTGCTGCCGCCCGTGGAACAGCAGATGTATGACTCACTGGCGGCGCGTGTGGCACAGGCTGGCGAGCCGTTTCAGCTCTTCTTTACGCCCTCGACACTGGCGGCGGAACTGGCCAGGTACAACCTTGCGGTCGCCGAAGATATGAGCAGCACGGTGCTCAACGAGCGACTTTTCTCTGGGCGCGCGGACGGTCTGGGCTTACGCGGCAGGGGTAGCCGCCTTTGCTGCGCGGTCGTACCCTGATCCTTCGCCCTAATTGCCCATCACCATACCGGCGGTGGTGAGTGCGAAAATTGAGGCTGGCTCAAAGCGCGCAACCAGCGACAGCACGAGCCTGTGGACGCCTCGACCATGCAGTATGAAGAAGCCCTGAAGATCCTGGCCGCGCTCGGCCCGGAGCTGCGTACCGGCAACGCCCAGCTACCCGGCGCTCCGCAGCGCAAGTTCACGCTCGACCACATCCGGACCCTGCTGGCGGCGCTGGGCGACCCGCAAAAGCACTTTGCGTCCATACTCATCGCAGGCACCAACGGTAAGGGCTCCACGGCGACGACCCTGGCCAGCATCTGTGCCGCCGCGGGTCTGCGCACCGGGCTGTACACCTCACCACACCTGCTGCGCGTGAACGAGCGCATGCGCGTCTCGTCGCCCGGGGGTGCGTCCCAGATACCGGAGATGTCAGAGATTCCTGATGCTGACTTTGGCCGCATCTTCGGCGAGGTGTACCGCACCGCCGAGGGGCTCGTCGCGCGCGGCGCCCTGCCGCATCAGCCGAGCTTCTTCGAGCTCCTAACCGCTACCGGATTTCTGTTCTTCGCGGAAGCTGACGTGGAGCTGGCAGTGCTGGAGGTGGGGCTTGGCGGCAGGCTGGACGCCACCAACGTCGTGGAGCCGATCGTTTCGGTCATCACCGACATCGGCATCGACCATACTGAGTTCCTGGGAAACACGATTACCTCGATTGCAGCGGAGAAGGCGGGCATTCTGCGCCCGCGTGGTGTTCTGGTTACGTTGTCGCAACATCAGGAGGCAAATGCCGCCATCGGCGAACGTGCTGTAGCCCTCGGTGTGCGCGGTGTTGATGCGGCGCGCTGCCTGCCGCCGCGCGGGTTCACTGGTGCCACGGAGGGACGGGAGCCGCTTCCTGCTGCCCGGGGCGACCAGCCGGCCATGGTGCCCTTCAACCACAATGAGCGGGAAGGGCCTGTCCCGGTCGCGCATGCGGCTGATTCGCCGGCGTCCAGCCGGTCCACGCTGTCGCCGAGCCCGTCATCACTCTCCGAGAACTCACCATTAGGGCGCAACCGGTACCCGCTTTCCATCGATGGCGAGATCCTGTACCTCGATTCGCCGCTCGCCGGGCACCACCAGCAACGCAACCTGGCCCTGGCTGTTGCCACGGCGCTGGAGCTGCGCGCCAACCATGGCTTCGCCATCCCTAATGCGGCAATCGAGGTGGGGGTACGCGCCACAGTGTGGCCGGGCAGGCTGGAATGGATCCCCGCCGTTCCGGGTGCGCCCGTCTCGCATGCGCCGCTGTTGCTCGACGTCGCCCACAACCCTGCTGGGGCATGGGCGCTGCGAGCCGCCCTGGCGCAACTGCCGGAGGAGCGTCCGCGCACCCTGCTCTTTTCCTGCCTGGCCGACAAGCAGATCGAGGAGATGGCCCGCATCTTGCTACCGCTGTTCGATCCTACTTCGGGTGACCCGGCGCGCAGGCGGGACCATATTGTGCTGGCGCCCATTCCGAATCCACGTGCGGCCACGGTGGAGCAATTGCTGGCCGTTGCGCACGCGCTAACTGTGCCTGCGCACGTGGCGCCGCACCTCCGTGGTGCGCTGGCGCAGGCTGAGGCCCTGACGCCGCCCGAGGGCGTGATTGTGGCGACTGGTTCGGTGTACCTGGTAGGCGAGCTGCGGGAGTTAGCTCTGGCACGAACTTGAGCGGCGCCCCGAGTAGCCGCCCGCCTGGCCCTGTTGCGGTTGATCGTGCGCTTTCTGCAATCCAAACCTTCCGCCTCAGGCGAAACCTAATAAAGGAGAGGAAGGTTCAGCGTGCCGGCGGTTCTGGTGAGTGAGGCTTCATCCACAACGTCTTGCGAAGCGTAGCCGGAGTCGAGACCAATTGGCGTGCTGCAAAGTCGGGCAGGAGCGCTCGTCAACCGGCCCAAGCACCACGCTATTCGCGCTTCGTGCTTTCCCGAGCAGCGGCCCCTTTCATTCCGCAGACCGCCTTTCGCCCAGGGCGTAGCGCCTGCAGTGCTCCAGGTACGCGGCCTCATGCAAGGCCGCCAGATCCAGCACGCCGCTCCATAACCAGCGCGGGGCGTCCAGACCCTTTGAGTGGCGGGAACGAAGCTCCCTGGCCCACTCGCGACAGGCCTTGGGCTCCAACTGTCGTCCATGTGCCCTGCCCACAACGCCTGCCATGAGCCGAGCCGTCTTCACGGCCTGATCTCGCGTAAGACCCTTCAGATCAAACTTCATGTCCTGAGGCCGGAGCTCACGCACGATGACCGACTTACCCCTCAGGCTTGCCGCAACCATTCTCTTCCCCAGGTACGGGGAGAGATTACAGGCTCCTTCGACGACACGCTCCGCGTGGTTTTCATAGACCCTTGCGCGCGGAGAGCGAGGCGCCGCTGCCGCGGTTGCCTCCTTGATGTCAAGAAGGCGGTACTCGCGGCGTTTCTTCTTGCCGACGCCCACCAGGGCTGCATAGCGAAGGCGGCCCAGCGAGCTGCAGCCCTTCATCCAATACGCCGCATCCAGCAGTTCCATCGGCTCGTCTTGTTTGCCGCGGATACTTTGAATCAGCTTCAGCAGCTTTTCTTCCCTGAAGAGTGCGTCTAACTCTGCGCGCTCGTCCCTCGTGAGTGCCCAGTAGTTTCGGCCTAAAGGAATGGTGGGCGTGACATCCTCTATTCTCTCTTCGGCCAGGTGCTTCCAGCGACGCCTGCCGGCCTCTCGCATTACGTCTCGTATCGGCTCTATTTCCCCTGCTGCGATGTTGGCGGAGTGTCCCTGCAGACGCGCAAGGTAGCCCTCGATCATCTCCTCGATCATGAGCGCCGTCGTAACGCCGGGTAGATCGGAACTGCGCGCCGCCATTGCAAGGGACAGGCCGAGTCGCAGCAGGTCATGGGCGGGATTGCCCACAACAGTCTGATCCACGTCGCGGATCTCGATCTCGATACGACCGTTCACGTCAGCGATCGGCCCGAGATTACCGGTGTGACAATCACCGCAGATCCACACGTCCGGACCTACGGGGACAGAACCTTTGACGTCATTGCTGGCAAGCCAGTCGTAGAACTGAACGGTGTTGCCCCGCACGTACGCGTGGGCCGACTCCGACATCTTGAGGTGGCGCGTACGCTCGAGCACGGGTCGACGATCTTTGGGCGAAAAACAGAGCTCTTTCAATGGATCCTGCGAAACGGAGAGGGATGAATAGTGATGAGGGTACATGCTTCACCACTCGCTGTCCTTTGTCTGACAGGAGCGCGTGGGTTTCGCCGCCACGCGGCGATCTACACCATGAGTGGATCGAGGTCACCGGGAAGATCGAACTTGCCCGAGAAGTTCCCTGTCCTCTTTGTCTCGTTCTGCTTTTGCCCGTTTCTGCCTGCCTTTGCGTGCTTCGGGGCCGTGCTCGCATCGACTGAAGAGCAAACGGAAAGTAGCGAAGTGGCATTGTGCTGGTTCACCGCAGGGCTGCGCGCGTGACGGCAGGTACGATAAGAGCCGATGACGCCTACAGAGGAACCTCTGCATGCACAGCCACCGTCGCAGGCGGCGGAGGTTTCGCCGATTCCCGTGGTTCTGCGCTGGCTGACGTATCTTGTGCTCATGCCGTTGGTGGCGACCGCCACTGCTTTTTTCGGAACGGTTTCTCTGGTCTGTGCGATTTGGGATGGACGCGGCCGCCAGCAGCATCTTGTCGCGCGAGCCTGGGCGCGCGTGTTGCTGCGGATCGCGTTTTCACCCGTGACGGTGGGGCATCCGGAGAGGCTGCGCAGCGTCGACACGGCCGTGTTCGCGTGCAACCACCTCAGCTACTACGACACGCCCGCCTTGTTCGCTACCCTTCCTTTTCAGTTCCGTATTCTGGCCAAGGCCTCGCTGTGGAAGCTGCCGTTTGTCGGCTGGTATCTGGGCAGGTCAGGCCAGGTGCCTATCGATCACAGCTCCGCGCGCGCTGGCGTAGTCAGCCTTGGCCGGGGCGTGGAGACCCTGCGCACGGGTATGCCGCTGGTGATCTTTCCAGAGGGTGGCCGCACCGCCGACGGGGCACTGCGACCGATGGCTGCCGGCGCTGCCTGGATGGCGATCAAGGCTCAGGTGCCGCTGGTGCCGCTCACGCTAATCGGCACGTATGAACTGCTTCCAATCCATGTCTACACCCTGCGGCCCCGGCCGCTGCAGCTGGTGATCGGAGAGCCGATTTCAACGGTTGGGCTAACCACACGGGACGCGGAGCGACTGACAGAGCAGATGCGCGCGGTGATCCATCGCACTTACGTGGCTGCCGGCTGAGCCCGAGCACGGTCCCGATCAAAGGGCACGTACAATCGCGAAGTGATCGCTCACCTCCGCGGACAGATCCTTTCCAAGGCTCCCAATGCCGTCCTGCTCGAGTGCGGTGGCGTCGGGTATGAGCTGGCGATCTCCGTAGCCACCTATACCGAGCTGGGAGAGCCCGGCAAGCAGGCTGCTCTGCACGTGCACACGCATGTACGGGAAGACGCGCTGCTGCTGTTCGGCTTCAAGGAGTTCACCGAAAAGCGTCTATTTGAGAAGCTGTTGACCATCTCCGGCATCGGCCCCAAGCTGGCCATCACTGTGCTGAGCGGCATCTCTGCCGAGCGGCTGGTGGGGGCCATCCGGGGTGGGGACCATGGCACGCTGACCAAGATCCCGGGAATTGGCAAGAAAACCGCTGAGCGCGTGGTGCTGGAGCTGAAAGACAAGCTCGACGACCTCCCCGGCTACAAGGTCACCGATGAGCCGGTACGTCCATCGCTGGGAGCGGTCGCCGAAGATGTCTTGAGTGCGCTAATCAATCTAGGCTACCCGCGTGCGGTCGCTCTGAAGGCTGTCGAGAGCGCCGGCAAGGACAGTGCGGCGACCGATGATTTCGAGCCCCTGTTCCGGGCAGCGATCGCGGCGGTCCGCTGACCCAGCTACCGGCCCGAGTAAGCCAGGTACCGGCCCGAGGCGCTAGGCCCGACGGCGGTAGCGCACGGCGAACTCATAGCCGGCGTTCGGCGGAAAGAGCTCGGCAACTAGGCGCAGACGTCCTGCCAGAGCCGCGGGGGCAAGCAGTGGGTAATCGCGTTCGCGTAGCTCGCTGTAATCCAGGTCAAGCGCGAGCGATAGCAGATAGATGGCGAGCGCGTCAGAGAAGGCGCTTTCCAGGAACATCTCACGCTCTTTCGGGTCAGCGACCGCGCTCTCGGCGCTCCCCTGCAGAGTGATGCTCTCTCCGGAGCTCGCCGTGCCAAAGGGACGATTGCCACGACCGCTGCTGGTGCCAAACGCGCGACCACGGCGCGAGGCGGTGTTGGTGGGCGGCAGCCCCGGCTCCCAGTTCGCCGGACGGCCAAGCGCCAGATTGCGCGACTCCCAGGCGTCAAGGCTGGTTTCCCCGCGCGCATTGGCTAGTACCTGCGACCAGGCGAGCTCGGCGAAGCGCTCCGGTACGCCAGCCTCATCCACATAGGCATGTGCCACGTTGATGAAGAACTCGAAGCTCAGGGCAAAGCGATCGCCCATAAGGCGGGTGGAGATGAAAACGCCAAATCCGCCGCTACCCAGCTCCACATTGCGATGGCAGATGGCGGCGTCGCCCAGGTCTTCGCTCCAGGCCGGCGCCACCATGGCCTGGTCACAGGATTCAGCCTTGCCCCGGCGTGCCGGGGTTTCCGTCGCGTCAGCCTCGCGTAGCGCCAGCGGAACGAAATAGTAGGTGTTGCTCTTAAGAGCGCCCGCGATCGTAGGCGGAACGGCCTCAAGCATGCGATCCAGGTCGGGCGTGGGCACCCCCGTCTCCCCATAGGTGGCGAAGCGGACGCCATTGGCGGAGCGATGGACTTCCACCTCACGCGCTACCTGCGAGGCACGAATCAGACCCGCTGGGGCGGTTGCCGCAAACGTTGCGGGAAGGCCCGCGCCCACATTTGCACCTAGTCCTGTGGTCGCACCTTCACCCATCCGGTTATTCTATCGGAGATGGCCTCCTCCAACCACCGCGAACGCCCAACGGGCGCCGGAACCCTCTTCGGGGTCCCTGTGGCTGACCTTGGCTGGTTCCAGGTGATTCTGATGGGTCTGGCGACGGGTATGACGGCGTTCTTTCTCGCCACCTTTCTTTCCATCGTGGCGATGCTGTTCTACACGGGGTCCACGCACCATCCGGTAGATTTCGCGATTGCTTATAAGCGTATCGGTTTCCCCATCGGTGTTCTGGTGGGTCTGGCCGCGCTTGGTTTCTTGAGCTATCAGTGGGTACGCCGGATCGTCACCAAGGGACGTGCGGGCTAAGAGACCACTGCGTGACGCGGCGCTTCTTAGCTTGTGACAGAACTCTTACAGGTCGACACCCGTTCAATAGACGCCCGGATTTCCACGGTGCTACACTACAGACTGATCGTAGGAATCCGATCTGGTTACTTTCGAAGAGTTGGCCGTACGCATCTTTTTTTGAAATAACACCAAATTGCGTCCAGCGGTACATCAAGGCTTCAAAAGGAACTAGATATGGAACAGGGAACAGTTAAGTGGTTCAACGATACCAAGGGTTTTGGCTTTCTTAGCCGTCCGAACGGTGAGGACGTATTCGTCCATCACTCCGCCATCCAGAGCAACGGCTTCCGTTCGCTTCAGGAGGGCCAGCAGGTCCAGTTCAACGTAGTCAAGGGCCCCAAGGGCTGGCAGGCTGAGCAGGTCCAGGTTATCTAGGGCTGGCAACATCCCTAACGAGAAGGGCAGCGGGCGTGGAAACAAGGCCTGCTGCCCTTTTTCATTCTCCCGAGCCAGAGACGCCCGGCGTTACCCTTCGCCCGCGCGCCTCCCTCCCGTCGTTCACTTCAAGCCCAAAAACACGGAGGATTTATGGCCACTCCCACGCATGACAAGTATTATCTGAAAACTCTGCATGAAGAGATCGATCTGTTCGATCGCAAACTCGCCCACTTGCAGAAGTACGACAGCTTCCCCACTGACGCTGAGCGCCTGTCGGCCGCCAACAAGCTGAACGCGAAGCGGGAGTTGCTGGTGAAAACGGCTCGCCAACTGGCCAGCGAGGGCATCACCTACAAACCTTCCGATCTGCCGCGCTCCTTCCGGACTGGCGAGGAGCCCGCCGAAATCAAGCGGGAAACCGTCCCAGCGGCTGCGGAAGCTCCAGCGCTTCCTAAGGCCCCTGTTCGGCAATTTCCTTCTCCTTTTGCCGGCACTGTTTTGGACGGCGAGGGAACGGTAATGGCGTACAAGCGTGGCCGTTTGAAGGAAGCTGCGTCACAAGCCTGAGCTCACCTCCCCCGCATAGTCACCGCATGAAGCCTCACTTCTGCGTAGCCTGAGCACATGGCTATTCTCTTCGGCTCCGAGTCGATGCGTTTTCTACGTGGCCTCACCAGACACAATGATCGCGCTTGGTTCGAGGAGCGGCGGCCCGTGTACGAGGCTGCCGTGAAGGCACCGTTGCTCGGCCTCGTGGAGGCAGTCAACGCCAGCCTGGACACGTTCGCGCCGGAGTTTGTGCGCCCTCCCCACAAGATCGCGATGCGCATCTTCCGCGATGTACGCTTCTCTCCGGATAAACGGCCATACAAGACCAACGTCTCGGCGTGGTGGGCGAAGCGAGGGCTGGACAAGGCCTCCGGCGCTGGCTTCTACGTGCAGATTGGCCCGGATGCCAGCTTCCTCGCCGGTGGGGTATACGCGCCGGAACGCGAGGCGCTTCTGGCCCTCCGAACGTGGTTCGCAGGGCATCATGAACAATACCGCGAAACGCTGAAGCCGCTGCTGAGGGCCAAGGGAAGGTGGCGGGCGATGCAAGCCATGGAATCCGAGCTGCTGACGCGTAACCCGAAAGGCTTCCCGCCAGAGCATCCAGCCAGTGATCTTCTACGCGCGAAGAACTGGGGTGTCACAGCGCCGCTTGACGCCGACGTGGTGCTTTCCTCTGACCTGGCGGCCGAAGTGGTGGCACAGTTCCAAAGATTGATGCCGCTGGTCGCGCTGCTTAACGAACCTCTGTCGGCAGCAATAAGGGTAGCCGCACCAAAGGCGCTCTTCTAGCGGCGTACGTCGTCAGATTGGCTGAAAGTCGAACGAATTGCACCCAAAAGGGCACGTTTCCCAGGAAATATCGGCAAAACACGGCGAAATCCGAAGGTTAGCTGTTGACAACGTGGGCGGGCAGGGTGGATGGTGAATCTCGGCGAGGTTCTTGTACCCGCATAATCATTGGGGATTTCGTTCTGTCGCGAAGGGCGATCTCGCTCCCAAGCTGTATGAACCACTGAGAACAACAACAAATTTTCCCGTGCAAAGGAGCACATTGCAATGGCAAAAGGCATGACCAAAACGCAGCTGATTCGCTTTATGGCGGAGAAGCTTGAGATCAACAACAAGCAGAGCGCCGTTTTCTTTACCACTTTGGCTGAGACGGCCGTGAAGGAAACCAAGAAGAACGGCGAGTTCACCATTCCGGGCGTCGGCAAGCTCGTGAAGGCAGAGCGCAAGGCACGTATCGGTCGCAATCCGCAGACCGGCGAAGCCATCAAGATCAAGGCGAAAACGGTGGTCAAGTTCCGCATCGCCAAGGCTGCGAAAGATACCATCGCGCCACCCAAGAAGTAGCCCATTAGATCAGGCCGTAGCGAGCACACCAAACTCGCGCGCAGAGCTTACCTCCAGGCCCCACCCGTTCCCGCAGAGCTTGGGTGGGATCCTTTTTGCCGATCTCTCAGCGTCGAAGATCGGGTCGGGTCGGGTCGGATGGCACCGCACCGCTCGCAAGCGCGCACTAATCCGGACGCGTAAGTTGCATGGCCGCACTTCCAGCGCGCTGCCAGTAGCGGGAGAAGCGTTTCAGGTCGAAGGAGCGGGTGCCCTCCACAAATGCTGGCGGGTCATACCAGACAACCGGCAGGTGACGTTCGACTGTGAGCGCCGCAGCCTGCAGGCGGGGATCTGGCGTCCGCTGCGCCAGGATGTAGTTGACGCCGTTTGCCGTGGCGGCCGCGAGTAGCTCAGTGGCCGGATCTCCTGCACGAAGCTCTATCCCCTCCGGCATCTCCTGCAGGCATTCCGCTAGAAACATGATCCGTTTCAGTGCGATGTGACTTTTTGTAAGCCACTCCGTGTCCCAGATGAAGACGGCCGGGCTATCCGGGTGAGCACGCAGCATCGGGGAGTCCGGGTTTAGGCTGTCGGTGTGCAGCCAGAGCATCGGCTTCCCGGCGATCTGTGCCGAGCGATTCGATGACGGCTCGCTGTTGACCGTCGGTGTGAAGGGCCGCGGTGGTGCGGGCATAGCGTTTGACTCGACCGGGGAGTGCAGGCGCGGAAAGAGGGTCTGTTCCAGAGCTTCGTAGTCGCGCTCGAAAGGGCAGGTGCGTGCCTTCGCATGGGGGCAGACACCGCAGTATTCGCCCGCTGTATAACGTTCCAGGTTTTCCCGGTTGAAAATGTAAGCCTTGCTGGCAAAGGTAGAAGCCACCCATTGCCACGAGAGATTGTTGCTGGCCGGATCGCCATCAATCAGGTGCTCCAGAAACCAGCGGGCACCCGCCTGCCAGCGCACCCTGCGCCAATGCACGAGGTAGGCGGCCATCCACATGCGTGCATGATTGTGCAGATAGCCTGTGTCCTCAAGCTGGTGCGAGAAGCTGTCCATGCAGACAAGCGTGGTGCTGGCGGCCCTGATGTCATCGGGCAATGCTGTCGCGTAGTCTGAGGCGCGGTAGCCGGTCTTGTAGGGCTCGCGGTCCTGCCAGATGCCCTCACCCATCTGGGTATAGAGACGCTGCCAGTAATCACGCCACGCAAACTCGTTGATGAGCTTGCGCGCTTGGTCCGGTTCGGGTACCCGCCGCAAGACGTCGTCACGCACCTCTGCGAGCGTAAGCACCCCATGGCGCAGATAAGCGGAGAGCCGCGTCACGTCACCATCCAGGTAATTGCGTGTGCGCTCGTAGCTTTGCGGCTTCACCTGCGCGAGTGCGGCCAGTGCCGCCACACGTCCGCCGCGGGTGGGGCTTACCGCCGTGTCAGAGGGCGAAAGGTGGGGAAAGAGCGTCCGCAGGGCGGAGGCGAGTGCCTCCCGGGTGGAAGGGCGTTTCAAGTCCTGATTCGTCACCTGTTAAGACTAGTGTTTCTGCACAACAGGATCGCTTCGATCTGCCGAAAGCGCATCGCCGCACTCTGGCAGCGCGCGGTTCCCCTCGATGACATGAACGCGAGCGTGGGCGCTCTCCGATTGATTCAGTTCGAAGAGCTACTTGCCGATGCAGAAAGTAGAAAAGATGCGAGCCAGAATGTCATCGGCTGTTGTCTGGCCGGTGAGCGAGTCCAATGCGAGCAAGGCCGAATGGAGTTCAAGCAGGATGACCTCGTGCGGAAGGCCGGCGCTGTTAACGGCTGCAGCGTCCGCGAGCGCGGTGAGGGCCGCCAGCACACTCTCCTGCTGGCGACGCGTGTTGAGAGCTCCCGTCTCCAGGGCGCCACCACCGACGCTCAGTAGCTTCAGGATCTCCCCCCGCAGCGTTTCAAGACCAAGCCCTGTCAGGGCAGAGACAGGGATGTGTGTCGCAAAATCGGCTTGAAGCGGGGGCTGGGCCGGCTCCGACGGCACTGGCGCTGACGTGAGGAGGTCAACTTTGTTCAGAATGCGAAGGTGTGGCCGTTCCGCGAGGCTAAGGGCGAGTGCCTGTTCGTCAGCGAGAAAGGGCATGGTGGCATCGTGTACCAGAAGGACGAGGTCGGCATCGGCGAGCGCCTCCCGGGAGCGTTCTATGCCTTGTCGCTCGGCCTCGTCCGCGGGCGCATCGTGGGCCAGTCGGAGCCCTGCCGTGTCGATCAGGCGCACAGGAATCCCTGCGAGTGACCAGGTTTCCTCGACGGTGTCGCGCGTGGTGCCGGGCACCGGTGTGACGATTGCGCGTGGTCGCTTCAGCAATCGATTGAAGAGCGAGCTTTTGCCGGCGTTCGGCCGACCCACTAATGCGAGCGAGATGCCGTTGCGCAGCATTGCACCCGCCTGGAATCCCGCCGCAAGCTGTGCCAGGTTCGCTCGTACTGTTTCGATTACCTGAGCGATCTCTTCTGGTGGCAGGATGTCGACGTCGTCCAGCTCGCCGGATGCGAAATCCATGCCAGCTTCCAGGGTGGCGATGAGATGGACGAGAGTGTCTTTCGGGGCGTCGAGGCGCCGGCTCAGCGCGCCTCCAAGTTGCTGCGCCGCGGCACGGGCCTGCTCCAGTGTCTGGGCGGCGATCAGATCGTGCACGGCTTCGGCCTGTGTCAGATCGAGACGGCCGGCGAGAAAGGCTCGCTCTGTGAATTCGCCGGGGCGCGCCAACTGTGCGCCGTGGCGCAACGCCGCGGACAGTACAGTTTCCAGGACCACAGGGGAGCCGTGCGCGGCGATCTCGACGACATCGTCACCGGTGTACGAATTTGGTGCAAGGAACGCGGTAACGACGGCCTCATCAATGGTGGCTTCTTCCCCATTTGCCTGACGGGCACCACTAGGGTCGAGAACACGCGCGAAGCGAGCACGAGCGTGCGTCAGGGGATCGCGCACGCGTACAAGACGGTTCGCGATCGAGACCGCGGCTGGGCCGGCGAGCCGGACGATGCCGATGCCGCCACGTCCTGGAGGTGTCGAAATAGCGGCGATGGTTTCCGCGGGGGCACCCACTCGCCGCGCTCCGGCCGAAGCTGCGGAAGTTTCCCTGGGTTCGATGCCGGCCACATCTCCAGCATCGCATGGGGCTGTGATCAGCCGCTCAGGAACGGCCGAGGGCTCGGGCAGGACGGCCAGAGCCGGCGAACAGGCTGGCGTCGAAGGCGACCTGTAGCTGCAGGACATAACTCCTTCGTAATGGTCCTAAGTAGGGATTCAGTAAGCCAGCGGTGCTGCCTAGAATCGCCTTCAGGAAAGAACCGACAACGGTACGCATGCCCGCACATGCGGCCTAACGTCACCACCACGCCCGAGCTGGCGTGCCTGCCCCTCCTCGTGTCGGCCGCAGGGTGCTGTGGGGCTTTGGAGATCAGCGCACTCACAAGGATAGGGATCCGGACAGGGTTACAGATACACGATGGAGATTGGTCTACCCATTTCGAAGCTTGGGATCGCGCTGACCGGCGTCGCCCCCTATCGGCCCATGCGGACGCATGCCGTGTTGGATGTGCCGATCGCGGTCATCACCATGGACGAAGCCATCCGGCAGGTGAATCAGTGGGCCGCAAATGGAAGCCGAGCGCACCTGGTGACGTTTGTGAACGCGCACATGGCGGTGGAAGCGCAACTGCGGGCCGATTTCCGGGAGAGCTTGCGCGAGATGGATCTGAACTGCCCGGATGGCGCACCGGTTTTCTGGCTGGCTCGACGAGAGCATGGGTCGTCGATCAGCAAGATCTCTGGTCCGGAGTTCATGCCGCGATTCTGCGAACAATCTGTTGCTCTCGGCCATCGACACTTTCTCTATGGCGGCACAGATGGCGTCGCCGCCGATGCGAGTGCCGCCCTGGAGAAGCTTTACCCGGGGATTCAAATAGCTGGGCACTATTGCCCTCCCTTTCGCCCCCTGACCGAAACCGAGAAGACAGAGGTTATCGGGGCCATTAACGAAAGTGGAGCCGACGTGGTGTGGGTCTGCCTAGGGTGTCCCAAGCAGGAGCAGTGGATGGCGGAGATGCGCGATCACCTGCACGCAAAAGTCGTGCTCGCGGTGGGACAGGCGCTCGACATCCTGGCTGGGCGCACCCGGCGAGCACCGGCCTTCCTGCGAAGCTGCGGCGGCGAATGGGCCTATCGGCTCGCAAAGGAGCCGCGCCGGCTTTGGAAGAGGTACATGGTTACGAACTCGCTGTTTGTGCTCTTCGTCGTAAGGGAACAGCTGGAGCGTTTACGAAATCGAGATACCGCCGCGGAAACGGAGGTGGTTAGCGGATAAGGTGTGCTTGGCTGTGGGAGGCAATCACAACACGGCGTCACCACTCAGGGTTACGGACGTGATGGGAGCATGCTGTTGAATAGACACGCAAAACGCCTGTTCCCTGACTCTGTTGTGCTATGGTTCTACCACGGTCGGGTGAGGCACAAGGTGCCGACCTACTGAAGCGTTTGGTGGAGACAGCGGCGTGATAGCACTTTTACAGTCGATCGTTAACTGGGGCATCGAACGGCTCACCCCGCACTACCAGGCGCTTGAGCGCGAGGGGCCTCGCGCTGTCAAGGCCGCGACCGCACCGCTGCATCTCAACCCTGCGAACATCCGGGGCCGGAGCTAGCACTATCTTCCCCACCAGGTAGGACCTCGATTGCGGAAGCCGAGATCGGCTCCACCGTCGAGACAGGCATCCTCCGGCTTGATACAACTTGCGGGGCATTACCTCCTCCTGAACATACGACCTTCGCGTCAATTCTGCTTTTCAAGCGGAAACGCTTGCTATGCTGCCGTTGAAGCCGATCGCCGCCCGTCTGGGTTTTGGCGACAGCTTTGGGATGTCCTCCCCTCCTGGTTGGCCCAGGACGGACGACAGACTCGACTACATCATTGGTGAGGGAATCTGCTTGGAAGTGGCGAGCGTACTTCATTGCGGGGTTGAGAACGATGCCTTGGCAGTACAGGAGAGGTCTCCGGGTCACCATGCCGACGTGCACGCGGCGTGCCGAGGACAAGAGCTGACCGCCGAAAAGATCAGGGTGGCATTGCTGACCAACACCCTTTCTCCTCACAGTCTTCCTGTTTGCGAGGGCATCAGCTTCGCTGTTAAGGAGTTCCGCGCCTTTCTCTCCTCTGCGGAGGACCGATATCACAAGTTTCCAAAGCCCGAAGCGAGCTTTCGGATCACGGTTCAGCGCTCCTTCAATCATCTGCGCTTTCCACGCAAAGTTTATGGTCATTGGCAAAAAGGTGACCTTCATGTGCCGTACGATACGTACCTTCAGCTGCGTGCGTACGACCCCGACCTGATTCTTTCCGTGCAACTCGGTTTGCGCACGGCCCTTGCTGCGATCTACCGCATGCGTCGCCCGGAGGTGAAACTCATTCTCTGGGCGACGCTTTCGCTCCACACGGAGGCTCGACGCCACTGGATGCGACGAGCTTTGAGGCGCTGGATTGTGGGACACATCGATGGGGCCTTCGTGAATGGCCGGCAGGGGGAGGACTACCTGCGCCTGCTCGGTTACCAAGGGCCTGTTACGACGATTCCCTATGCTATCGACCAGCGGCATTTCGCTGAGGGCGCCTACCGTCCACGCCAAGGCACGTTCCGCCTGATCTATGCCGGCCAACTTGTACCTCAGAAGGGTCTACGGCCTTTCTGCCATGCGCTCAACCGATGGTGCGCAGCGCACCCTGAAGTGAAGGTGCGGTTTGATCTGGTAGGAGACGGATCTGACGCTCGTGCCCTTCGGACGCTGCCCACGGAGCGGAATCTGGCGATCACGATCTTCCGTCCGATGGACCAGGAGCGTTTAGCTGCCCATTACCACGAGGCGGACATGCTGGCCTTCCCAACGCTTGGCGACGAGTGGGGCGTGGTGGTGAATGAAGCGATGATTGCCGGACTGCCGGTACTCGGAAGCCTCTACAGTCAGGCCGTCGTGGAGTTGGTGAAGGACGGCGTGACGGGTTGGGTCTTCGATCCGCGGGACGATGAGAGCCTCTTCAAGGCCTTTGATCGCGCCTTCGCCTGCAGTGTGGAGGACCTGGAAGACATGTCGCTTTGCGGGCAGGAGCGGATTGCGGAGATCTCCCCCGCCCACGTTGCGTTGTGGGCTGTGCGCGCTATGGAGCAGGTTTGCGGTGAGCAGGTTTGAGCTCGCTTGCGGTGCACCAGACAGATCAGAAGACGTTGGAGCCGTCTCGGCAGCGCGGCATGCCCGACCGGTTACGTATCGCCATCGCACACAACCGCTATCAACAGGCAGGTGGCGAAGACAAGGTCGTTGCGGCCGAGGCGGCGATGTTACGTCGCCACGGCCACACGGTGGAGATG
Organism: uncultured Acidobacteriaceae bacterium; assembly: GCA_964242225.1. Classification (GTDB taxonomy): domain Bacteria; phylum Acidobacteriota; class Terriglobia; order Terriglobales; family Acidobacteriaceae; genus Granulicella. The sequence goes on along the minus strand of CAXTAE010000003.1, from coordinate 126,099 downwards.
CTGGAGTTCGACAATGAAGCCATCACAGGTACGTCAGCCAGACTCCTTGCTGCCGCGGCTTCGGTCTTCTCGCCATCGTCATATCGGCGGGTGGGCGAGGCGTTGACGAGCTTCCGGCCGCACGTGCTGCATGTGCATAACTTCCAGCCGACCCTGTCACCAGCGGTCTTCTTCGCCGCCGGGCAGGTAAATGTCCCCGTGGTGCAGACTCTGCACAACTACCGCCTGCTCTGTGCGAACGCGCAGCTGTTTCGCGACGGGCAGACCTGCGAGTTATGCGTGCAGAAGCGCTCGTTCTGGCCGGGTGTGCAGCATGGTTGCTATCGCAACAGTCGGCTCGGCGGTGCCGTGGTGGGCGGAGCAATAGCACTGCATGCCGGGCTGGGTACGTGGAACGGCCGCATCGCGCGCTATATTGCCCTTTCCAGGTTTGCCGCTGAAAAATTTGGTAAATTTCGCTTGCCGGCAGAGAAGATTCGGATCAAGCCAAACTTTGTGCCCGATCGCTTTTTGGGATGGGACACGAGAGAGCCCAAGGGAGCTTACGCGCTGTTCGTCGGCCGGCTTAGCGAAGAAAAAGGGTTGGCAGTTTTGATGAAAGCCGACCGCCTGGGAACGCTGCCGCTGCCGCTATGGATCGTTGGCGATGGTCCTATGCGCGATGCGGTGACGCAGGCGTGTGCCCGGGAGGGAAGCCGCCTTCGCTATCTTGGGCCCAAGAGTGAAGGTGAAGTGCGGGCCCTGATGCAAGCCGCAGCGGTACTGGTGGCACCCTCGCTCTGGTACGAAGGATTTCCCATGGTGATGGTAGAGGCGTTCTCACTGGGACTGCCGGTCATCGTTTCGCGCCTTGGTGGCCTGGCCGAGATCGTTGAAGAGGGTCGTTCGGGACTTCTCTTTTCGGCCGGGGACACGCGGGCTCTGTTCGATACGTTGATCCACTTCTCGACCATGGAGACGCAGCAGCGACGAAGCATGTGCGAGGCAGTCCGGTCTCGTTACCTGGAGCGCTATGGTGAAGAGACCAATTACAAGATGCTCCTCGACATCTACGGAGAGATCCTTATTGCTGAAAGCCACTGCTAAGAAACTGCAACTATCGTGCCGTTGCTTTGCGAGTACGACCGTGTTGAGCTTTCAACAATGCTTTGGCACGCTAAACGCCCGGGCATGAGCTTTCGAAGTGGCCTAAACGAAGGCCAGACCCTGAGGTTTGCCGCTCTTCGGCAGTTCAGCCGTGCGGCGCTCACGCGTGGTGCAGACAACCCTGGAGAGCGTCGTTCCGCGGCGTAGAGTCACAATGAGCCGACCTGAAGCTTCAACGCGATCCGCCCCAAACCGCGCCCAGCAACTTGCGAGGCGCCCCGCGCGAAGGGCTCGTCTGGCCATTCTGGTGAACACGATCGCGCCTTACCGCATTCCGATCTATGCGGCGTTGGCGAAGAGCTTTGAGGCGTTGGTGCTGCACGGCGGACGCGAAGCGAATCGCTCCTGGACGCTGGATCTCCCCGAAGGATTGAAGACGCGGGAGGTCTGGACGCTACAGATCCCAACGAAGAAACAGACGGGGATCGCCGGCGTCTGGGACACCCAGTACCTTCACCTGAACGGCGGTCTGCTTTGGTGGCTTCCCATCTTCCGCCCCGACGTCATTCTGAGCAACGAGCTTGGTCTGCGCACCCTGCTGGCACTGCTTTACGGTCGCCTGGCGAGGGTGCCCGTGTGGGTGCAATGGGAAGGCACCTTGCACTCTGAGCGCAATGTCCAAGGCCTCAAAAGGCGGCTACGCGGTTTGCTGGCCAAAGTCATCCGGCACTGGGTGAGCTATGGAGCGGGTTCCAGTGCTTACCTTCACAGCCTGGGCGTGTCACCCGCCCAAGTGCTGGAGGTGCAGAACAGTGTGCCGCATCGGGTTTTCGCGGATGCGCCTGCGGTACCCGCAAACTGGCTCGACTCCGCGCCGAAGCCGGTGATTTTAAGTGTTGGCCAAATGATTCGCCGCAAGGGATTACACACGCTGGTAGACGCATGTGGGCGCCTGGCGGCTCGCCACCTGCCGTTCACGTTGGTTCTGGTGGGCGAGGGACCGGAGCGGGCGGATCTTGTTGAGCAGGCGCGAACCGCCGGGATCGAGCACGTCCATCTGCTGCCAAATCAGTCGCAAGAAGTGTTGAGCGGCATTTACCGTGCGGCGGATGTGTTTGTTTTTCCGACCCTGGAGGATGTGTGGGGCTTGGTTGCGAACGAGGCCTTATGGGCGGGCACACCGGTGCTTTGCTCCCAGTACGCCGGATGCGCCGAAATTCTCGGGGAGGAAAACCTCTTCGATCCGCTTTCGGCGGAAAGCTTTGATGATGCCCTGACCCGCTTTTTTGCCGGGCGCATCCGTCCAGCCTCGACGGAGCGGATGATGACTTGTGAGCAGGTCAGCGAGGCCTTGTGCCGAGCACTTGCCGAGAGCACCTCCATCGAGCGTGGGACCAAGCCTCCACGGAGTACGCATCACCCGATACCTGAGGCCATCACGGATGGTGTTGATCGCCTAAGGTGATGTCCCCGGCCGACAGTTTCGCAGCCCAGTGCGCCCTCTCTGCATTTTCTGCCGCAAGATCAATTTGCCCGTCAACGAGGCACGGATCAGAGAAACGGTTGTGCTTAAAGCGGTCCGTCGCGTCGAGGTCTGAGAGACGAGCATAAAGATCGCCCGTAACTGGCTGTCCCTGGGCATCAGGCTTCAGCATGCCGCCAGTAGTCCCTTTCACGACGTTGTTGTAGAAGTCTGGGGCGCCATATGCGTTCCAAAGGATCGCTGCATTGACGAAGGGCATGGCAAACCATCTGTCGGCCTCATCCATGCCGCAGGAGACCACGCGATTGCCGCGGGCTATGATGTCATGGCCTGCGGCAATCTCGACACCGGACCCCGCTGTGTGCACGATTTCGTTGGCTTCAAAGTTCACAAAGGCGGTAACGGGAGCGTCGCTGTCGCCATCGGTGATGAGGCCGGCACCGGTGTAGCTGGCGGTTGCGGGCGAGGCATACCCTTCCATGTAGTTGTCGTGCACCTGAATGGGGGTAGCGAGGGCGCCCTGGGTCTTGAAAAGGTTGATCACATCCTCCGTGGAACTGCTGCCAATGGTGTCGATCAATTCGTTCCAGGCGATCTCGGCACCGGAGGGCGCCGTGACCTCGTAGAGGTAAATGAAGTGCCCCAGGCTGGGCCTGCGGGGCTCCAGACCGCCCGCTCCGTCGCTGGCGCGGTCCTCCAACTCGCGCGCCGTATTTTTGGTCAGCGACAAGGTCGAGAGTGTGGACGAGAGCACGCGAATCCCGTAGCTGACGCCGGTCATGGAGCAGTGCGTCACTCGCAGGGCAGCGATGTTCTGTGCCGAGAGAAAGGCTCCTCGCTGCAAGCCTTCAGTGCCGGGATCGCGGCCGTTTCCTGTGACGTTTTCAACCGTCACGTGGGCCAGGCCACCAGCGCCGTCGATGTTGATGAGATCGCCGCGACCAGTAATCACTGCATCTCGCAGGATTACGGGTTCGTTTGTAAGGATGCTGACGGCAGGCACAGCAGGGTCATCACTGGCCCAATTACCGGAGTAGGTGCCGCCATGGGTGATGACCAGTGGTCCCGGCGGCTGCACGGTGACCGTTACCGAAGCAGACAGAAGTTCCACATCCGTGCACTGGGCCTGCACTTCGGCCTGCCCTGGGGCATGCGCACGGTAGCGGCCGTTCCCTTCCATGGCAAGAATGGACGGATCAGAGGAACTCCAAACGCATGATGCCGTATCCACAGGACCGTTGGTGCTCAGGCGGAGCTCTTCACCTACAGGCAGCGTGCTGAGTGAAGGGGAAAGGCTAGCCAAGGGGAAGCCGGCGCGTTTCACACCGCCACAACTTTGCAACAGCAACATCCCAGAGGTCGCAAACAACACCCCCGTCGCGTGGCACCAGCGCCGCGCACCACGGCCGCATCCAGGCTGAAACAAACGCACCCTGCCCCCTTTGGCGGAGCACCCGGCGTGATGAGCAGGGCCGATTCCTTCCGCCATACCCTTTATCGGCAACGGACGCGGGGAACTGCAGCCTGTCCCAAAATGCAACAGAGGGGTGATTGACCTAGGGCGGCCAGGCACTCGATCTTCGATACATGACGGTGTGGAGCACGCCTACGCAGCCATACGGGCTACCCCGTTCAGGCGAAGCGGCTGTCGACGGAGTTCCTGGTGGGTTTGAGACACCGGTCGTGCTGATCGTCTTCAACCGTCCGGAGCTCACACGCAGAGTGTTCCAGAGAATTGCGGAGGTCAGACCCCGCACCCTGCTGGTGGTGGCCGACGGTCCGCGGGAGGATCGGCCCGGCGAGCGGGAGCGCTGCGAAGAGGTACGCCGGATCGCCACTTCAGTCTCGTGGGACTGCGAGATCAAGACGAACTTCGCGGCAGAAAACCTGGGCTGCCGGCGGCGTGTGATCAGTGGGCTGCACTGGGCCTTCCAAGAGGTGGAAGAGGCCATTGTGTTGGAGGATGACATCCTGCCGGACCCAAGCTTCTTTACGTTCTGCCAGGCGATGCTGTGCCGCTATCGCCATGAGGACCGCGTTGCGATGGTGAGTGGCTTCAACATTGGCGCGGACCACGCGAGAAGTCCCGAAAGCTACTTCTTCTCGCGCCTGACCCACATCTGGGGCTGGGCGACCTGGCGCCGCGCGTGGGCCCACTACGACGAGAGCATGACGCTTTGGCCCTCGGCCGAACGAGCCTTTGCGATGCGACGCGTCTTCCAATCCCCTTCGGCGAGGCGGTACTGGACGCCCATTCTGGAGGGCATGTATCGCGGGGTAGGACCCAACACCTGGGACTACCAGTGGATGTTTACGAACATCATGCGAAATTGCCTGTCGGTAGTTCCCCAGCAAAACCTCGTCCAGAATCTTGGCTTCGGAGTGGACGCGACGCACGTGAATGATCCCGAAGATGCGCCGCGTGTGGAGGTGGGCAGCCTGTCATTTCCGCTCGTGCACCCTGCGCAGATTGCGCCGGCAGAGCCCCTGGACGAGCTTGACCAGCAATTGAGCGGATGGCATACGCCAACACTTCCCGTACGGGCTCTGCGTAAGGCGAGGCGGGTGCTCCGTGGCTGATCGGGATCCCGCTCTCAAGCTGGGGTGGAAGCGTCGTGTGCGGCAGGTGCTTTCGCGCCGGCTGCGGCCCGTAGAGGCTTGGGGACGCACGACAGCGCTGCTCACAGTGGACAGGCTTGTGCTGCTGACGCGTCCGTCCCCTGATGCTGCCCGCGTGCTGCTGGTGCGTCTGGACAACATTGGGGATTTCGTTGTCTGGCTCGATGCCGCGCAGGCCATCGTGGCGTACTACCGTGGCCTGGGTAAGCATGTGACATTGCTGGCCAACGGCGTGTGGAGCGACTGGGCGCGCGAGCTGGGTGTCTTTGACGAGGTGATCCCACTTGAGGAGAAGCGCTACAGGCGAGACCTGCGCTATCGCTGGCGGATGGGCCGGCAGCTGCGTTCCGGAATGTTCGGCACCGCGGTGCAGCCTGCCTATACACGCATTCTCGCCGGCGGCGACGCCCTTGTACGCGTCAGTGGAGCGATCCATCGCATTGGCCCGGTAGGCGTCTTCGACCGTGGCGCTGAGCGGCATCGCCGGCGCGGCGATCGCGGCTACACCCGGTTGCTCGCGACGGACGACGGGCCGCCGGGCGAGATGCGACGCAACGCCTCGTTTGTGCGGGCGCTCACGTTGACTTCTTACAAAGCCAAGGTGGCCCGGCTAAGCGAGCTCACGGGACTACTGTTGCCGCGGGATCTGAGGGAGGAGCTGCAGGCGTCGCGCTATTTTGTTCTGTTCCCCGGGGCCACCTTCGCCGGCAGACTTTGGCCGGCAAGCCGGTACGTCGAGGTAGCAGAGCGGCTCCACGCGGAGACCGGCTTTACTGGCGTGATCTGTGGTGGGCCAGGCGAGGCCGCCCAGGCGAAGTGGATGTGCGAAGCCTCGGCGATGCCATTGTTGAACTGGACAGGGCGCACGAGCCTGGCCGGTTTAGCGGCGGTGCTGGCCGGGGCTGAGCTTCTGGTAGGGAATGAGACCTCGGCCGTCCACATAGCGGCAGCTGTGGGCACATCCTCAGTTTGTATCGTGGGCGGTGGCCACTATGGCCGGTTCATGCCGTATAGCGTCGAAAAGGGAGATGAGCGGCCGCTGCCGGTGCCTGCACTTCATGCCAAGCCCTGCTTCCATTGTGACTGGCGCTGCGTGTACCACCCGCCGAAGGGCACACCGGTTCCGTGTATCGATGAGGTGACCGTCCAGGACGCGTGGAACGCCGTTCAGGATGCGCTCGCCGGCCGGGTGACTCGGCCGTCGACGGAAAGTGGAGTGCAGGGCCTCACGGTACTTCAGTGCCGCTAAGCGGCTGACCGCCGCAGGCAGTTTCGGTGCCAAGTAGAGCAAACGTAGCACGTTGCAGTCGACTTCCACCTTCGTGCCATGGTGACTTTCGTCACGGGACTCGACACTTATCTTCAGACTTCCATCGCAGGCCCTCGGTACAGAGGACGTGCAACTTGCGAAGCGCAGATTGCTCCACAGCAGTGCAGCCCTTGTGTCGTGGCTTCCGTCGCGTTTGAACCGTTTCCGCTCCTTCAACCATCGTGCCGCATGCGTCCAGGCGAGCTGTATCAAGGCTTCGGGCAACGGGGCCGACGCAGGCCGTAGACCTCACCGCGAGGGAGTACTCGTTGGATACGCAGGTTGTAGCGCTGGAAAACAGAACGATGCTGACGGGCTCCGTCGCGAGGGCCGCTCCGCCTCGGTCGCGGTTCGCACCAACTGACGCCGTTTCCGTAGCGCCGGAGACAGAGCTCGAATTCCACGAGGTTGCGGCAGCTCTCCTGCGGCGCCGGTACCTCATCGTCGGTCTCGCGCTGGTTGGTTTGCTGTGCGGTTTGCTCATGGCCCTGACGACCAGGAAGACCTACCAAGCCACCGCCATCGTGGAGTTCGCCCAGCCGAATAACCATGCTCTGGGACTTGATGATCCGTCATACAGCTCCAGCGATCTTTCGACGCTGGAGCTGCTGAATACCGAGCTGAAGACCGAACAGACCGAGATTACCGACGATGCGACGACGCTGGCCGTCATCCGCCAGCTACACCTGGATACACAGCAGCCATTTACCATCCCGGGCAATCTGGGCGCGAGTAATCCGCTAAGCCGCGAGCGCGGCTTGCCGCTCGAAGAGGCGCCGTACCAGCGGGAACGGGTCCTCAAGCTGTTTCAGCAGCATCTTAGCGTCGATGTGGTGAAGGGCACGCGGCTGCTGAACATCACGTTCACGGACAACGATCCAGTGCGGGCGGCCGCTGTCGCCAACGCCGTGGTCAGTGCTTCCATTGAGCAGACCTCGGGCCGGCATAACGCCACCTTCAGCCAGGTCACGTCCTGGCTTACCGATCAGCTTGCCTCACTTAAGGAACGCGTCGAAGAGAGTCAGAAGCAGGTTGAGGCGTACGAGAACGCCAACCAGCGTGACCTGGCCGGCATGACCATCGCGGGTTCCAGCGCAGGGGGCCAAAGCGGGCGCATTGATCCGCCGAGCGCCTCAGAAAGTGTGCCGGTGGCCCGGCTGTTAGCCCTGAACACTGAGCTGACGAGCGCGCAGGTGGCGCGGGTAGCCAAAGAGGCGATCTACCGGGTGGTGCAATCGGGTGATCCCGAAGCGATTCTGAGCATCGGCAGCAGCTCGCTCGTATCCGGGCAGGGAGCCGACAGCACGCTCGCCCCCGGGAACGGCGGTCTCACGCTGCTGCAGCATCTGCGCGAGCAACAGGCGCAGGCGGATGTGCAGACAGCGACCGCGGCAGCGAAGTATGGCGCAAAGAATCAGGTGATGCTGGAGTACGGTCATCAGCAAGCGGCAATTGCTGCGCAGATTGCAAAGGAGCTGGGCCGCATTCGCGAGCGCGCAGGGAAGGATCTGGATCTGGCGGTCAGTGCAGAGGACGGTCTGCGGGCCAAGGTGACTGCACAGCAGGGCGAGGTGAGCCAATGGACCACAAAGGCCGATCATCTGTTGCTGCTCCAGGGTGAGGCGGCCTCCAGCCGCGCGCTCTACCAGGACCTGTTCGCGAAGCTGGAGGAGTCGCAGTTCGCTGCGGGTATCCGCGCTCCGCGCGTCACGGTGCTGGACCCGGCTCGTGTGCCCACAGTGGCGGCTGCGCCGAACAAAAAGATGGACCTGGTGCTGGGGCTGCTGGTCGGGACGGTGCTGGGCTTTATCGGCGCCTTCCTGATAGAGCTTCTCGACGACTCCCTGCATTCCGTGGAGCAGGTGCGGAAGGCCCTGGGCGCTCCCGTGCTGGGTACCATTCCGCGCTTTCCGCGACGGACGCCGGAGTGCAAGCCCTGGGTTGTTGTGGAGCCACGTTCCTCCATCGCCGAGGCTTATCGCATATTCCGCACCACCGCGTTTTCTGCCCCGTCACAGCAGGTTTGCAAGACGCTGCTGGTGACGAGCGCTCGCCCGGCAGAGGGGAAAGCCACTACCTGTTACAACGTCGCGGCCACACTGGCCGTGCAGGGGCATCGAGTGCTGATTGTGAATGCCGACATGCGGCGGACGCAGGGCGCGGAGCCCTTCGGCGTTGCGTCGAGTGGGGGGCTAAGTCGCTGCCTGACAGGTCAGGTCTCCACCGAGCAGGCGATCCAGCCCTCGGCCGAGGTGAAACACCTCTATGTGCTTCCGGCAGGGCCTGTACCGGAGAATCCTTCGGAGCTGCTCAGCTCAGAGCGGTTCAGATCTCTGCTGTGCGAGATGAGATCCAACTTCGATTACATCCTGCTGGACAGCCCGCCCGCTTTGCTTTTCGCGGATGCAAAAATTCTCTCTTCCTATGCCGATGCCTATGTGTTGGTGGTGCAGGCCTCGCGCACTCCCCGGGCGGATCTGCGCAAGACGTTGGACTCGCTTTATGGGTCGAGCGCGGACTTTCTCGGCGTGGTGTTCAACGGAGCGCGCGTCAAGGCGCCGCGTTACACGAAGTTTGGCTATGGAGCATAGAAGCATGCGCGGTGTTCTCTCTCACAGATGGCTTCTAGGCCGGGGAGTCGCGAGAGTGGCTTACATGTTGATTTTCAGCGCCGGCCTGAACTTGGCTTCGCTGGCACAGAGCAACAACCCGTATGTCTCGGCTAACGTGGATGACCTGGCCACAGGTGCGCAGCGGCGTCCGCTTACACCCTACAGCCAGATCCCTGTAAGCCCGGCCCCGGAGGACTTTGAGAAGTCCGTCGTGGGCCCCGGCACGCTTCTGTCAATGGACGTGTACAACACGCCTGAGCTCTCAGGACTGACGCTGCGTGTGGATGCGGAAGGGGATGTCTCCGTACCCACGCTAGGCACCGTGCACGTTGCCGGCATCACGTTGCCGGAGGCGCAGCGCGCGATGGAGAAGGCTCTGGTGGACGGTGAGATTCTGGTTGCGCCGAATGTGCGGCTTACGGTGGTGCAGTACCCTGCGGCCTATGTCTCCGTGCTGGGTGAAGTGCAGAACCCAGGGCGTTACCTGCTGATTGCGCCTCGCAGCCTGAGCGATGTGCTGGGACTTGCTGGTGGGGAGACGGTAGCGGCGAGCGACGAGGTAGAGATCCAACACCCGGCCGCGGCGGCGAAAGGAGGGGCGAATTCACAGCATGTGCACTATACGCAGCGGGACTCGATCGCCGGTTTGGCAAACATCGCCGTGAAGCCGGGAGATCTCGTGGTGGTGCATCGGGCAGGCGTGGCCTATGTGCTGGGCGCGGTGAACCGGCCGGGCGGCTACCTGATGGCCAACGGGGGTAAGTTGGACGTGTTTCAGGCGTTATCCATGGCCGGCGGAACGACGCTCGATGCCGCACGGAACGGCATGTACATCATTCGGCCTCATGATGAGGTCTTCGAGACCATCAAGGTACCGTTCTCCAACCTGCGCAAGCAGCGACAGGAAACGATCCAGCTGCAACGCAACGACGTTTTGTACATACCGCGCAGTGGCTGGAAGGTGACGTTGCTGGATGGGTCGGCCATTATTGGCGCCGCGGTGAACGCTGCCGTCTACAACGCGCATTGAACAACGCCCATCGATCCGCGCCACCTCACCGTCAGGACCCACACGCAAGAGACCTATGCCAGAAGCTGCTAAAAAGATGAAGATAGCCGTGTTGATGACCTGCTTTAACCGCAGGGAGCAGACGTTGCTGTGTCTGGAACGGGTATTTGGGCAGATTCACGCCGACACGCTGTCGCTGGACGTGACGCTGGTGGATGACGGGAGTACGGACGGAACAGCGGACGCGGTGCTTGAGCAATTTCCCGCCGTCCACCTGGTTCGCGGCAGCGGCAACCTTTACTGGAACCAAGGAATGCGGCTGGCGTTTGCGCATGCATCGCGGCGGGAATGCAACGCGTATCTCTGGCTTAACGACGACACGATGCTGTACCCGCACGCGATTACGCGCCTTGCTCATGTGATGGAGGCGCTCGACGCGGCAGGTATCACCGCCATCGTGACAGGCAGCACGTGCGATCACGCCAGTGGTGGCCGAAGCTATGGCGGCTTTCGCTGGCGAAACGGTTGGCAGCGCAAGCTTGTGCCTGTGGAGCCGCCGGCCAGCGCGCCGGTGCCGTGCGACACGATGAATGGGAACTGCACGCTGATTCCACGCGGGGTCGCCGAGGTAGTGGGAAACCTCGATGTGGCATTCCAGCACTCGTTTGGGGACATGGATTATGGCTTTCGCGCCCGTGCCGCCGGATTCTCAATCTATGTGGCGCCGGGATTCATCGGCAGTTGCAGCGACAACGCCCAGGGCGGCACCTGGCGCGATCGGCACACCAGTTTCGGAAAGCGATGGAGCCATTTGCGGTCACCCAAAGGTTCTCCCTTTAGCGAGTGGCGGCTGTACTGCAAGCGGCACCTAGGCGTGCTGTGGCCGCTGTACACCGTGTCGCCTTACCTGAAGACGATCGCCACCGCCGTGCGTTGGCCGGGCTAGGCCGAGCGATGAAGATCACGCCGAAACGAGTGATCAAGCTGTACGTGGCGTTCTGCATCTGCATGGATGCCGATGTCTTTTTGCGCGTCTTTGGCGGCATCACGCCCAGCGCCAACGGACGCACAGGTGTCGTAAACAATCCGATCATGTTCTGCTTCACGGCGACCTTGATTCTGGGCACTGTGATGCTTCTGCTGCCCGGGTATCAACGATGCTTGCGCGTCTTGCTCAACAACCCGTGGATGACTGGCCTTTACCTCTGGAGCGTAATCTCCATTTTCTGGTCGGCGACGCCAAGCATGATCGCACGCGGAGGGCTTTCTATCTGGGCATTTCTGCTGTGCGGCATCATCAGTGCACGGCATCTGGAAGCCGCCGAGACAGCCGATCTGGTGAGTGATGTGGTCGTCTTTCTGGCACTGCTGAGCATTCTCTTTCAGCTGTTCTCCCCGGTCCGCGAGACGATGGCGCCGGGCTGGACGGGTGTGTATGGCGAGAAGAATCACCTGGGGATCGGCATGGGGGTGGGCTGCCTGGCGCAGTTCGCTTCGGAGCGCCGCTGGACCGTGTGGCGAATATTGCAGGTTGTTCTGTTTGTCACGATGCTGATTCTGTCGCAGTCGACAACCTCCATGATCTTTGTGCTGGCTGCCGGAGCGCTCTATGCGATTCTGCGCCTACCCAGGCGCATGCGGCCCTTGGCCACGAGCACCGCGCTGGGAGCAGTCGTGCTGGCTTTCTCACTGATTCCCCACATCACAGAAAAGCTTTTCGACGCCACAGGCAAGAACACGAATTTCACCGGTCGCGATGTGATCTGGAAGTTCACGTGGGAACAGTGGAAAACGAGACCGCTGCTGGGCTACGGGCTGTACAGCTTCTGGGAGTCAGAGGACACGCTGATCCAACAATGGCTGGGGTGGAATCCACGCCAGGCGCACAACGGGTTTCTGGAGATCGGGGTGACGCTGGGTGCGGTAGGGGTGATGCTGCTGCTGGGAGCGCTGGTGAGTGGAATTTTTCTGATCCTGCGCGCACGGCGCATGGGCCACAACACGGCTGCCCTTTGGCTGACGCTCTCGTGGTTGTCGATCATGATCGACAACATCACAGAAGCCGACTTCATGATTCCCGGGCCGCTTTGGTTCACGTACTGCCTCGTGTACTTCATCACGTATGCGGAGCTGCGACGAGAGACACAGCGAAGATCGGCATGGCAAATTATGCGGGTATCTGGCTTGGAGGCGATAGGCCAACTCACGGGCTTGCCCGAGGTTTCGGCGGGATCGCTCGCACCGGAGAGCGTCCGTTGAAAACCTCGCGAAGACAAGTGGTTGGGGGCTCGCTGGCTGCACTAGTCGCCGGGGCATGTTTCGGAAAGTTGCATGGCTTGGCGCAGCACCTCCAGGGAGCTTCCGCGAACGCGCAGAGCCTCATCACCGAACCCGTGCACGTGCCGCAGGACTTTGCAGGCCTGCACGCCCACCGTTGGCCAGTGGGTACACCCGCCTCAGCAAAGCCGACCTACCACTTCGGAACGGCACGATCTCACGATTTCGAGGGCGCAGCGTGGAGCCGGGTGCACAAGGCACCGGACGTGTATGACTGGGAAAAGCTGGATGCTTGGGTTAAGGTGCATACCGAGGCCGGGCGCTCGCTGATCTACACCCTCTACGGCACACCGGCGTGGGCGTCGCAGCTGCCGGAGCAGCGAGACCCGTATGGGGAAAGAGGCGGTGCCGCCCCACCACGGGACCTGCGAGCTGTCGCTGATTTCGTCAGGACTTTGGTGCGCCGCTATAACAGCGACGGCGAACACAGGATCGCGTATCTGGAATTGTGGAACGAGCCAACCTTCGACCGGAGCCCTGGGCATTTCTGGTGCGGCACAGCGGAGGAACTTGTGGCGCTCGGGCGCACAGCCGCGCTGACGGCCAAGGCGGAAGACCCCAGGATTTGCGTCCTTTCACCCGGCTTTGCTGGTAATCTTGCCGGCGCCTTAGACCTTTTTGCGCCCAGATTGCAGGATGCGGAGAGCAGCCCGATATACCAGTACCTGACCGCGGCTGATGGACATGGTGCGCATGGAGCGCGATGGTGTGATGGGATCGCGTTCCACTGCTACAACGCGCCGACGACGGGAACAAACCGGTACTTCGCGCAGGAGATCGTCCGCGTGAAGGCCATGCTGCACCTGCTGGGGATAACGGCGCCGCTCTATGACACGGAGTTTGGATTCCTTCCGGAGGACGAGTTCCATGAAGCAAGTCGCATAGCGCAGGCGATGGTGCTGCGGCGCTGCGCGGCTGTGCAGGCTGGCCTCGGCGTGCGCGCACTGTGCTTTTACGCGCACGATGACGAGCTTGTCGGCAACCCGTCGCTTCACCCGGAGGTTGCAGAGGCGATCGGCGACGTCCATGCAATGATTGCCGGAAAGACCCTTGACCAGGTGACCTTGCAGCCTGACGGCAGCGTCCGGATCAGGACATCGGAGCGGATCCTGAAATGGTGAGCGGCTTGGTCGACGGAGCGACTGACGCGGAAGTGAGTTCCGAGCAAACCCTCCCTGACTTCCCTGTGCGAAGGCAAGGCGCAAGACTGGCCGCGTTGCGCCTGCCGCGGATGGGCACCGGGTTCTGGGAAACGATGAGCAACATTGGCTGGGTGAGCGCTGGCCGGTTGCTGCGCATGGGTGGATCGCTGGTCGTGGGCACGATGGTGGTCCGTTACCTCGGACCCACTCGCTACGGTGCGTTCAGCTATGCGTTCGCCATCTATGGCCTTTTCAACATCGTGTCCAATCTTGGACTGGATGTGCTGGTCGTGAGTGAGATCACGCTGACTCAGGATGTTGTTGAAGAGGAGCAGGTACTGGGTACAGCCTTTTGGCTGAAGATCATTGCGAGCGTGATTACGACGATCGCGGCAATTCTCTATGCGTGGATCGCCCACCCTGGCGATACGGTCGTCGTTGTGATCGTGGCCATGCTGTCTGCAGCCTCGATTGCCCAGGGGCTGGATGTAGTTGACTTCTTCTTTCAGGCAAAGACGCGATCCCGATTAACAGTGCTGCCGCAGCTGCTTGTCTTCGTTCTGAGCAACCTCGCGCGTGTGGCCGCGGTGTTTGGCAAAGCTTCGCTGCTGACCTTTGGGCTGATCGCGGCGCTGGAGATCCTTGGCACAGAGATCGCGCTCGTGCTGGTGTACTCGTTCCACCACCGCAACCTCTTCCGCTGGCGCTTTAGGAGGAAAAAAAGCGTGGCCATGCTGCGGGCCAGCTGGCCGCTGCTCATTGCGAGCCTGCTGGTGATCGTCTATATGCGGACGGATCAGATTGTGCTCGGCGCGCTCTGCAGCAAGGCGGTCGTGGGTCAGTACTCCAGCGCCAGCCGGCTCTCCGAGATCTGGTATGCCATCCCAACACTGATCTGTACCAGCGTGATGCCACGGCTTCTCCGCCGTAAAGAAGCTGAGCCGGAGGTCTACTACGGCCGGCTGCAGCGGCTCTACGATCTGCTGGTGTGGGTGAGCGTTGCGCTCGCGCTGGCGGTTACGTTTCTGGGCAAGTATGTGGTTGTACTGTTGTTCGGGCAAGCCTACCTGCCGGCGGTGGACATCCTGAGAGTGCACATCTGGACGGGGCCGTTTGTCTTCCTAGGCGTGGCCTCCGGAATGCAACTCGTGCACGAAGGACTAACGAAGATCTCCTTGCAGCGAAGCATCGTAGGGGCGTTGGCGAACGTGGCGCTTAACTATGCCCTGGTGCCAAGGTTCGGCGGGATAGGCTCGGCGTTGGCGACGCTGATTACGCAGGCATCGGTCTCGTACCTGCTGGATGCCGCAAACCAGAGCACGCGGCCGATTTTCTGGATGAAGACACGTGCCTTATTCGGGTTTTGGCGGCTGTGGCCCACGCGTGAGAAGTCGATGTTACAGGTCTCCTGACCGCAGAAAGGCATCGCGAAGGGACCTCGGTTCGGTAATTTTGTCGAGAGTCGAAGAAAATCCGGTTTGTATCCAGACGCAGACCCAAGTTGATGTAGCCGAACGCCCCTGGCAGCACGTATGATGCAGCACGTTAGCTACCGCCACGAGACCGAAACGGCCCCAACCGCATGAATCTGCTCGCATTTCTTGCCTCGACGCAGTTGACCCACCTGGCGCCGGTGGACGTCCTGATCCTCGTCCTGTATTTTGCCGTCGTCATTTTCATCGGCTTTTATGTGAAAGGCTCGACCAACACCAGTGAGGAGTTCTTTCTTGCCGGTCGCGAGATGAGTGCGTGGATCGCCGGTCTGAGCTTCGTTTCCGCCAATCTTGGCTCCCTGGAACTGATGGGCTGGGCCGGCTCGGCGTATCAGTACGGCATTCTGGCCACACATTGGTACTGGATCGGTGCCATACCGGCGATGCTGTTCCTCGGCATCGTCATGATGCCGTTCTATTACATCTCCAAGACTCATTCCGTGCCCGGCTACCTCCAGCTACGGTTCGGTGAGGGCGCCCGCGGGCTTTCAGCCGTGAGCTTCGGCCTGATGACCATCTTGATGAGCGGCGTGAACATGTATGCCATGGCCGTCGTGATGCAGACAGTGCTGGGCTGGAACATCACCTTTTCCATCTGGGTGGGCGCGGTTACTGTCGCTATCTATGTGATGCTGGGCGGTTTGCGGTCTGCGATCATCAACGAGGTGCTGCAATTCGTGCTGATCTGGGCCGGGGCAGCCCTTATTCCGATTCTCGGCCTCACCGAAGCGGGCGGCTGGACGAACCTGAAAGCGCAGATCGCGCACAACGCCGGATCAAACCAGTACACGCACATGTGGTCGACCCTGGGACATTTCAATACCAATCCCATGGGCGTCAACTGGGCCGGCATCGTCTTCGGGCTGGGGGCGGTCATCTCCTTCGGCTACTGGACGACTGACTTCCTTGTCGTGCAGCGCGTGCTGAGCGCGAACAACCTCCGTTCGGCGAAGATGGCTCCGGTAATTGGGGCGGCTTTCAAGATGGCCGTGCCCCTAATTGTGATTCTGCCTGGCCTGCTCGCCCTGGGGCTGACCGAAAATGGTCACCAGATTTATCATCTCGTGCCCGGGGACGTCGCCGCCAAAACGGGTCAGCATGCCTATGATCAGGTCTTGCCGCTGATGCTGATTCGCTACTGCGGACCCGGTCTGCTAGGCCTGGGGATCACCGCGCTGGTAGCCGGATTTATGAGCGGCATGGCGGGCAATGTGTCGGCATTTTCAACCGTCTGGACCTATGATCTGTACGGCGCGTACATTAACAAGCGGGCGAGCGACAAGCACTATGTGGCCATGGGGCGCATCTCGACGGTAGTGGGCATGCTGGTGTCGATCGCGACGGCGTACCTGGTCGCCAACGCCAGCTCCATCATGGATTATGTGCAGGCCCTGTTCAGCTTCTTCATCGCGCCGCTGTTCGGCACGGTGCTGCTGGGGATGCTCTGGAAGCGCGCCACGAAGGCGGGTGGCTTCTGGGGCCTGCTGCTCGGCACCGCCAGTTCTATCTCGATGTTTCTATATACCAGCACCGGCACGGCTGAGCAGAAGGCTCACGCCTTGGCGCGCGTGGCACTCTCCCCGGACGCACAGCCGATGGCAGAGAACCTGTACCGTGCCCTTTGGAGCTGGCTCATTTGTGTTCTGGTGACGGTCGTCGTCAGCCTGGTAACGAAGCCACGAACCGACGCTGAACTCAACGGGTTAGTTTACGGCGCCACAAAGATACCTAGCGATGGCAGCGTAACGCTATGGCAGAAACCGGCATTCTGGGCCGCGGTGGTGGCGGTCGTCTTCGTTGGGTTGAATCTGCTGTTTTGGTAAGCTGGCGCCATTAGCAAATGCAGTGCCGGTGGCCGCCGGATGCGGTCAGAGTTCAGGAGAAGGATTGCTTATGGCGGAAGGTACAGGACGCGGGGAACTTCTCTCTATCTGGTTTTTCGTGGGCTTGATGACGCTGCTCTATGGCCTCGTGCTTCTGCCGTATGGCGCGTATGCCTGGTTCGGAGGGCATGAGGCTCCTACCGTACTGCACCATCTACACCCGACCTTCTGGTGGGGAATTTTGCTGACGGTGTTTGGTGGCGTATATACGCGAGTCTACCGGCCAGTCTGGTCGGATAGGGACAAGGCTTGATCGTGGGCTCGGACTGCTGGATATGCTTTTCTGGATGTTTATGCAAAGTTGTACGCTTTCTTGAACCTGGATTGCACATTTCATGATCTTTAGGCTCTTTCGGCGAACGAAGTTTGGCACCGAACGTGCAACTCGTCGTCTTGCCGCTCCTGCGTAGGCCTCCATAGGAAGACGCGCAGTGGGGTACTCACCTCTTCAAGGCGTGAGGCAAGGAGATTTAATGATTCGTTTCAGCAGGTATGCCGCCTTGGCGGTGATGGCATCCGCCTCCTATGCAGGGTTTGCCCAGGTAACGAGCGGTAACATCGCGGGTGTTGTGAAGGACGCTACCGGCGCGGTCGTTCCGAACGTAACGATCACCATCAAGAACGAAGCCACAGGCGTCACGACAACCTCCAAGGCAAATGGTTCAGGTGAATACCTCGTCCAGAACCTCCTCCCTGCGAGATACGACATTACAGCGAACGCTCCGGGCTTCGCGCCTACCTCTCTCAATGGCGTGAGCGTCATCCTGAACTCGACGGTGACTGCGGATGTTTCCTTGCAGGCGGGTCAGCAGAGCAGTGTTGTGGAAGTCAACGCTGTTTCTGACGCGGTCCTCGATACGACCACGCAAAATCTCGCACAAACCTTCACGAACGAGGAGTTGTCGACTCTGCCGACTGCCTCGATTGGCGGCGCCGGTCAAAGCGGAGTGCTGAATGCTTCCCTGTTGAGCCCTGGTGTCGCATCCTCAGGCGGTATCGGTATCGGCGTAGGCCCGTCGATCGGTGGCCAGCGTCCTCGCAATAACAACTTCATGATCGAAGGCATTGATAACAACAACAAGGCAGTAACGGGGCCGCTGGTCTACACGCCGAATGATGCGGTGGGCGACTTCACCCTGATCACGAACCAGTTTTCCCCTGAGTTTGGACACTCTTCGGGCGGCCAGTTCAACACCAACGTGATTTCAGGAACCAACCACTTTCACGGCAGGCTTTACGAATACTTCCAGAACCGTAATCTGAACGCCGAGAGCGGCACCGCGGGCGGCAAGATCGCGAATCCGCGGTATGACAATAATCGTTACGGTGGGCAGCTGGGTGGACCGCTTCTAAAAGATAAGCTCTTCTTCTTCGCCAACTATGAGCGGAATACGATCGGGCAGACCAATGCTTCGCAAAACATTGGCACCCCTTACTTGTGTACGCCGACCGCGAGCGGGCTTGCCACGCTCAAAGCCATCGGGACAGCGAACGGCTTTTCCGGAACGAACCTGAACGAGTATTTGGCGAACACGCCTGCTGCGACCCTTACCGGACCAGGAGGTGCTGGCATCGACGCGACTGCCGATAATGCATGTGGTAATCAGAGCTCAGGGCCACAGTACTTGACCGTCACTGGACCAGGTGGCGCTACGAACATTCCCTTGGGTAATTACCTGGTAAGTGCTCAGGCTCCAACGAACTTTTACGCGCTGACTACCAGCGCGGACTACACAATCGGTTCGAAGGACTCATTCCGCGCCCGTTATATCTATAACAATGAGGGTTACACCGATACGGCAGCCAGCCTTCCCGGTTTCTACACGACAGAGCCATTCAAATACCATTTGATCGCTCTATCGGAGTATCACAATTTCACGCCAAATCTGGTGAATGAGTTCCGCGTCGGTTTTAATCGGTACGAGAACGAACTGACCGCCGGAAACTTTACCTACCCAGGGCTGGATCAGTTCCCAAACCTGACGTTTTACGATCAAGGCGATATCAATATTGGCGCCGATCCGAATGCCCCGCAATTTACGGTGCAGAACCTATACCAGGCGACCGAGAACATCAGCTGGACCAAGGGCAAACATACTATCAAGGTTGGGTTTGATGGTCGCAAATATATCTCTCCCCAGGGCTTCACACAACGAGCTCGCGGAGACTACGAATGGGCTAACCTGGATCAGTTCCTTCACGATTTAGCTCCCGATTCAAATGGCTTCGCGGAGCGTTCCACTGGAAGTCAGACCTACTACGGCGACCAGACCGCACTGTACGGCTACGGAAATGATACTTGGAGGGTAACCCCAACTATCACAGTGAACTATGGCCTGCGTTATGAGTTCACGTCGGTGCCCGTTGGCGAGCGCGCTCAGGCGTTAAACGCTGTGTCCTCGGTACCCGGCCTCATAGACTTTCACGCTCCGACCCCTTCCTACACAAACTTCTACCCACGCGTAGGTATTGAGTGGGCTCCGGATACCAAGACCTCAGTCCGCCTAGGCTACGGCGTTGCGGGCGACGTACTCTTCGATAACCTTGGCACGCTCTCCTTCCCGCCCCAATACTCTTCAACGCAGGATGTTGGTTCGGGGCAGGCACCGAATTACAGCTCGCCGAACTTCCTAGCGAATGGCGGTTTGCCCCCGGGTACCGGCAGTGGCGTAACCGTCCTTACGGCCGCTCAGGCGCGGCCCATCACCTCTGCCTATTTGCCTGACCAAGTCGTGCCCTACTCGGAGAACTACACACTCACAATTCAGCGGAACGTCACGAAGGGTCTGGTTGCTGAAATCGGTTACGTGGGCACTCGCGGTGTACACCTGCCAACGCAGATTCAGTACAATGTGCAGCCAAGGACCAACACGACCAACAATTTGCCGACTTTCCTGGGTAACGGGGTGCTTCAAGGGGCAGGTACGAACGCCACCACGTTGGCCGACATCGAAGCTCAATCTAACATCCTGCCCCAGTTCGCAGCTGCGAACTTCACCAGCAAGATCACGTCGTACCAACCGTACTCGGGTTCGAACTACAACGGTCTAATCGCGAATCTGCAGGGCCGGATTCACAATCTGCAGATGAATGCCTCATACACGTATTCAAAGGCAATGGATAACGCCACGGCCGAGGTCTTTGCAACTGTACTCACACCGCGGCGCCCGCAGGACTCTCAAAATCTCAATGCCGATTACAGCCGTTCCGCTCTGGACCGCACACACCGTATAAGCCTGGAAGCGGACTACAACTTCAAGCCGTTTCAGGGTGGGAATTGGGTCGAGAAAAACCTCGTCGGTAACTGGATTGTTGCGCCGATCTACTCTTACGAATCCCCTGAATACGCAACCGCCCTGTCGGGTGTCAACTCAAACCTCAATGGTGATTCTGGCGCTGCGATCGATCGCCCCCTTATCAACCCCGGCGGTGTGAAGGGGACCGGTACTGGCGTCGTTCCCGTAGTAAGCACTGCTCTGGCCGGTATCTGTTCTGCGACTGCCACGAGCGGCCCGACAGTCATCACAACCACCGGCGCTGCAAATGGCGCATATCCCGTGTGTCAGTCTGATACAACTGGGTATGCGGCGGGAAGTCTCGCAAGTGGTGTATTCACGCCTTCGAACGCGTACTACGTGGAGGCAGGGCCGGGTACACTCCCCACTGCGGGTCGTAATACTCTTCCCGTGCGTCCCATTGATAATATCGACCTATCGCTTTACAAGCGTCTCGCGTTCCACGAGAACTACACCTTTGAGGTCGGCGCACAAGCCTTTAACGTCGCCAACCATGCCCAATACATCCCAGGTACCATCGACAACGTGAACGTTACCTCCTACACGGCGAGCTATAACTTCCAAACGGTCTCGAACAGCTTCTTCAACCGACCGGATAAAGAATTCAAGAATAATGCGCGTACGATGCAACTGTCAGCAAAGATCCTGTTCTAGTAACCGAATCATTGCCGCGTGTAGCAGCGAATGGCCTTCCTAGGGAGGCCATTCGCTTGCTTGTACGCCTTTAAACGAGCCGACGTATGAACTGGTTTTCGAGCTTCTCTTGTTTTCCCGAGCGCGGTTGGGGGTTTATGTTGTTCTCCACGGCCTGCTGAGCGACTTGTGCGAGATCGAGCTTGCCGGCAAGCATTTCCTGTGCTTTGGGTTCGTGCCAACCGGCATAGCGGTCATCGATGACCTTCTTCAGGCTGCCGTCCTCGAACATCTTGGCGGCGAGCAGGAAGGCGTGGGCACAGAGGTCGGCGCCTCCGATGTGCGCGTAAATCAAGTCCGCAGGATCTATCGATTGCCGACGAATCTTGGCGTCGAAGTTCATGCCACCTAGCCCCAGACCGCCGTTACGAATCACGTGATACATGGAGAGGGTCATGGAGTGAAGGTCGTTGGGGAACTGGTCAGTATCCCAGCCGAGGAGTGGGTCTCCACGATTTATGTCAAGGGAGCCAAGGATTCCCAAATCCGCTGCGGTGGCGATCTCGTGCTCAAAGCTATGGCCGGCGAGCAGGGCATGATTTGCCTCGAGATTCAGCTTCACTTCACTCTCAAGACCATGCTTGGCAAGAAAGCCGAACACGGTTGCGGCGTCGAAGTCGTATTGGTGCGAGGTGGGCTCTTTGGGCTTTGGCTCGATCAAGATCTGGCCCTTGAACCCTACCTTGTGCTTGTAGTCGACAACCAAATGCAGCATACGGGCAAATTGTGCCAGTTCTTGCTTCATGTCCGTGTTGAGCAGGGTGTCGTAGCCCTCGCGGCCGCCCCACAGTACATAGTTGGAGCCACCCAGCTGCATGGTCACGTCCATGCAGTGCTTGATGGTGGTGGCGCTCCAGGCGAAGACTTCGGGATCCGGGTTGGTTGCTGCGCCTGACATAAAGCGGGGGTGAGAGAAAAGATTTGCTGTGCCCCAGAGCAGCTTCGCAGACGACCCTTCCATCTTTGCCTGCAGATAGTCGGCGAGCGTGTGGAGGTTCTCAATCGTTGCTTTGAGGCTGTCCCCCTCGGGGGTGATATCACGGTCGTGGAAACAAAAGAAAGGAAGGTCGAGGACGCGGAAGAGATCAAAGGCGGCATCGGCTTTAATCTTGGCGGATTCAATAGGATCTGGGCCCGTCATCCAGGGGCGATCGATCGTCGGAGCGCCGAATGGATCGCTGCCGTTCATCGCCAAGCTGTGCCAGTACGCTACGGCAAAACGGAGATGCTCATTGAGTGGTTTGCCTAGCACCACTTTCTTGGCGTCATAGTACTGGTAGGCCAGTGCGTTATCGCTGTCTGGGCCCTCGTACTGAATTGTGGGGAACTGACTGAAGATGCTTTCGCTCACTGCATACCCTCCCAATGGTGCACAGTCGAACATACAGAACTGAAGCTGTTTCCGTCATTGCTTCCGTGGACATTTCTGTGGAGTCAAAGGAAATGCAGTTCACTCACTCGTGTCCTGAGTGATAAGGATGTCCGGCAAGGATTGAGAGCGCGCGGTAGGTCTGCTCTGCAAGCAGGACAAGCGCGAGTTCGTGCGGCAGAGTCATCGGGCCGAGCGAATATACGGCATCGGCGGTATCGCGGGTAGCTGCCGACCAGCCATCAGCCGGACCGATCGCAAGACACACTTCCTGCGTACCCTTATCGCGCAGTTCGCGCAATCTGGACGCGAACTCCTCAGAGGAGAGCTCACGTCCACGGCTATCCATCAGGATGAGGTATGCGGGAGTGCGGCGTACGCGGTGGAGAGTGGCCTGGAGCAACTCTGCTTCGGAGCGGAAGGGTTGCACGGCGATAGGGCAGAGGCGGCCGGCGCGGGTAACGTAGTCATGTACCAACTCCTGTGCGGGAGCCGATTTCAGCCGATCCCGACGGAGACTTACGTAAAGCAATCGAAGGCGCATTGGTGGGTGATCTGGCTTGCGGGGCAGCTCGCGTAGAGACAGCAGGAGAAAAGAGCGACGGGCCCTACGGGATGTGCGCCCGAGGCCTTAGCTCCTCTTAGTCCTGGGCGCCACCTTCTTAGCAGATTTCTTCGCAGAGCTGGCAGTGGACTTGGTAGCAGTTTTAGGTGCCGCGACCTTCTTGGCCGCAGCAGGCGCTGGATCAGTAACCTTAAGCTTCCTGGTGGTCACCTTCGTACTGATTGGCTTCGTGCCTGTTGCCTTTTCGATGGTCCGCTCTTTAGCGGAGGTAGCAGTCTCAATCTTCGTTGCAGGCTTCTTGGCCGTCGCCTTCGCACCCTTCCCGGAGCGCTGCGCGGCGATGGCGGCGGTGATCTCGGCATTGAGGTCCGCGAGACTCAGCGTTGTGGAGGAGGGGCGCAGCCGCTCCAGCCCGTAATACGCGCGCTTCTCGGGCAGAAAAACGTGGACGATGAAGTCGACGTAATCCATAAGAATCCACTCACCCTGACGCCGGCCTTCAACCGAATTGGGGTAGGTGCTGAACTCGCGCTTGAGGCGCAACTCGATCTCATCCGTGATGGCCACAGTTTGACGATCGTTGCTCCCCGTGCAGATAAGGAAGTAGTCGGTGAGACCACTCTCCGCTGGGTCGAGCGCAAGAATGCGGATGTCCTCTGCTTTTTTGTCCTCGCAGGCAGCTGTGGCTGCGGCGAGCATCTGGTTAATTTCGACGGACGCCATGACCCTCCGGGGTACCCCTCATGGTAGCGCAGTCAAGCAGCCTTGAGTTCGCCACGCGGCGTATCGGACTACACATCTTCTAGTTGCGAGTCGCGTGAGGTGCGCACTCGGATCTGGGCGCATTCGATTCACCTCCACGATGCGTGAGGCTCACTGACCGTTCGGCGGGCGAGGTCAGGCGAATGCCGCACACTGTCAGCAACGCATAACGAGGCTACTGGGTCGCTATCTCGCCGACCAAGCCCTTTGCGGTAGTTTGGCTGCATGTACCGCCCATCATTCGCCCGCTTCTTTGCGTTGCTCTCTCTCACCCTGCTCGGCGCAGTATGTCTGACGCACGCGCAGCAGCCAGGTGGCCCTAATTCTGGTCCCGCGCCGGCACCGCCGGCACTACCGGCGGACGCGCAGCAGCATGAGGGCGTGCCCGCCGGCACGTTGTCAGGGCGCTTGACGCTGCGTAGCGAAGTCTATGACGGAATGGTGAGTGATTACTGGATCTACGTGCCGGCGCAGTATGACCCGCAGAAGCCGGCCGCAGTCATGGTTTTTCAAGATGGGGAGGGATACCTGAACCGCAAGGGCGATCATCCGGCGCTAAACGTACTGGACAACCTGATCGCTCAGGGCAAGCTGCCGGTGATCATCGGAATTTTCACAAATCCCGGTGACATAGCAGGCTCACCGGAGACCCCGACGTATGCGGCTGTCGATCGCTTCAGCAAGAAATGGCAACGTTCGCTGCGTGATTCAATGCGTTCCACAGAATACGACACGGTGTCCAACCGGTACCCGCGATTTCTGCGGGACGAGTTGATCCCGGAGGTAGCCAAACGGTACAACCTGCGTACGGATGCGTACTCCCATGCGATCACGGGCCTGAGCTCGGGGGGTATTTGCTCGTTCAATGCGGCATGGCAGATGCCGGAGGAGTTCGCTCGGGTGATCACGTGGATTGGCTCATTCACGGCAATTCAGTGGGAGGAGGACCCTGCCGTGCGAGAAGGTGGACAGGACTACGCGGACAAAGTTCTGCGAGAGGACCATCGCAATCTCAGGGTCTGGCTGCAGGATGGCAGCAACGACCAGGAGAATCCGCTGTACGGCTCCTGGCCGCTGGACAACATCCGGATGGTCAATGCGTTGAAGCTGAAAGGGTATGATTTCAGGTTCTCGTTCGGCACGGGGCCGCATACCGCGGCGGAGGGTGGGGCGGAGTTCGCCCAGGAGATGCTCTGGCTCTGGCGCGGTTACGACCCGGCGAAGACTGAGGAGACGTTCGCGCAGGAGCCCACGGAGGTTGCCAAGCCGCCATTTCGGGTGAGGATTTCGAACCGGGAACCCTGAGCCTGGAAAGGCAGAGCCTAAATCTGCGAGCGAGCTATGAAGCTTCCCTGAGGCGGACCGGGCGGCGCGTCATCTAATCGCCATGTCCGTCGAAGCAGAAGCCAAGTCCCCCGCTGAAACCGCCGAGCGTTTCAGCCACTTTGACCTGAATAACCTGCCGAAAGCAGATGCCTATAAGCTGCTGGCTTCTGTGATCATGCCCCGGCCAATCGCGTGGGTTGTCTCTACGGACAGCGCCGGCGAAGTCAATGCGGCGCCTTACTCCTTTTTCAACATTGTTTCGTCAGATCCGCCGCTCGTGGCTATCAGCATCGCCGCTTCCTCGGACCGCGCCATGAAGGACACGCTGGCGAACATCCGTGAACGAGGCGAATTTGTCGTCAATATGGTGCCAGAGGAGCTAGCCGAAGCGATGAACATCACAGCCACCAACGCTCCACGGGGGACCGACGAAACCAAGATCGCCGGGCTGGCGATGGCGCCGTGCGAGGTAGTTGACGTGCCTCGTATTGCGGGCTCGCCTGTGGCGCTGGAGTGCAAGCTATTTGAGACGATCCAGCCAGGCGGTTCGACGGTCATCGTCCTTGGAAAGATTGTTTATGTGCACGTACGCTCTTCGGTCTTTGAGGACGAGAAACGCCTGCATATTGATCCTGCCCAGATGCGCCTCATTGGCCGCATGCATGGCGGCGGAGGCTACTGCACAACACGAGATTTGTTCACCCTCGACCGGAAAAGTTGGCCCCTGGAGTGATCCCGGCAGCCGAGACTCTACTCCAGGTTGGGTGAGTCCTGTTGATCAATCGACGCTGGCCGGCTTATCGCCCGCGTAAGAGAGCAACGCTCCCATCAGCGCAACGTTCTTGGAGAACTGAATCAGTTCAGTCTGCTTAGCCTGTTGGTCGTCAACGTTCCAGAAGTCATGGAATAGCGCAGAAGTGGCAGCAAGGAACCCGAAAGCGCCCAGGGCGCCGAGCTTCGGCTTCAGCCCAAGTAGCAAACTGGTGCCTGCGGCAACCATCAGTGCACCCGAGGCTTGTACAGAGAAATGCGGGTTGGGGAGCTGTTTGGCTTGTGCGTAGCCCTCCAGCGCTTCCGTGTTCGACAGGTGATTGATACCGTTGTAAAGAAAGAAACCGCCGACCACCGCACGGCCTAGCCCATAGATCACTCGCATCGTTACACTCCTGTTAGTTGCCGCGGATAGTAGAACTTTCCATTGGATCAATGCACGATTGGAGTAGGGAGCGCATCGGATCGTTGCCAGGGGCCCGTGATTCGTCGCGAGTTGCCCTATTAGGAACGGAGGATAGCTATGCGGCTCTTCCGAAGAAGGCGCTGTAACGTGCCGCGGATTGCTCGGCTCGTTATCGTCGTGGGAAGCCTCGTCGTGGGGAGCTTCGCAGCGGCGAAGTCGGCGCCTGCGGTTGTGCTTTGGCACACAGACCGCATCATGGTGAAAGCGGTGCCTGACGGCGAGCAGCTAACCGTGGAACTGGTTGGAAGAATTGCCCCAGGGTGGCACATCTACGCCTTGAATGAGCCCGAAGGTGGACCTGCAGCCACAAGTATTGGTTTGCGGGGGGATGATCAAATCACGCTACTCAGCGTGAAACAGGGGCAGCCCGAGGTCGTGTTCGACTCCCCGTTTCAGCAGCGTGTGACGCTATTCCGCGGTGCGGCAAGCTTCGTTTTGAGCCTTCAATCTGATTTAGCTGCCCAAAGGCAGCCTTTACACATTCTGGTCCGATACCAAGCCTGCAGCAATCGGGTGTGCTCGCCGCCGCGCACCGATCTGGTGACAGTGGTACTGCCAGTACAGTAGCTCACTCGGCGAGCTCCCGGCATGTTTCCTGATCCACAACGACCCGCGGATCTTCGAGCGCGGCAACTCACAGCGCCGCCGTTCCCGATAACGCGGATCCCGATCCCGCGAACTCCCTCGATCAAACCTGTGCGGCTTTGTTCCCCTGACCGCGAAACATGGCGGCCTCCGCCGCACGGCGCCTTACCAGGCCGGGAACGGGTTGTTGATCCACATTCACCCAGAGACCGAACTGCACCGCAGCGCCCTCGAAATCTTGGAGATTGACCTTCCCGAGAAGGCTGGAGCGCATGAAGTTACCCCGTCCAGCGTTGTAGCAAAAGTCGACAAGAGCATCGAACTGATGCTGCGCCAGCGGTACCTCTGCATAGCGGTTTACACATAGGACGGCGTCACGCAGGTCGACGCGGAGCAGCACCTCGGCCTCAAACTCGCTAACATGGCGGCCCGGCTGTACGTCCCGGCCCGTATGGCCGTAGCCGACGGTCCAAACGCCGGCGCAGTCCTGGTAGGCTCCCAGTCGCAGTCCTTCGAATTGCTTGGTAAGCGCAAGGCCGGTATCGCTGTAAGTGAATGTCAGCATGGAGTTGATTTCCTTTCAAGGGGCCCGAGGGCAGGGTTGGCAGCCGCGCTCTCGCCGGCTACCGCGTGGCCGGCGAAGGGAGCGCAGAGGTAAACTAGGGAAGTCACGGCTTGAAGCCTCGACGCGTTCACCCTGGAAACGTGCGCGGCGCGGCCTCTCCCCGAAAAATCGAACGAACACGGAACGGAGCTTGACCCTTGGCAGCGGAAACGATCTACGATCTCGTCATCCTCGGCGGCGGTCCCGCCGGGTACACCTGCGCCATCCGCGCAGCTCAGCTCGGCCTCAAGGTCGCGCTCATTGAGAAAACCGACAAGTTGGGCGGTACGTGCCTGCACTGGGGCTGCATTCCCACGAAGAGCATGCTGTTTTCGGCCGAGGTCTGGGATCACCTCAAGCACGCGGCCAGCTATGGCATCGATGGTGTCGAGACGCCACGGGTGAACTGGGAAAACATCATCAAGCGCAAGAACGACATCACGATCAAGCACACCAAGGGCCTTGACTTCCTGATGAAGAAGAACAAAATCACTGTGGTGCGAGGTCACGGTCGACTTTCGGGGCCGGCGAAGGATGGCGTGTGGGGCGTCCAGGTTACCGACGAGGACAAGGCTGCGAATCGGCCTCGCGACCTTCAGGCCGAGGGCTACTCGCAGCAGATCAAGACCGAAGTGAAAGGCAAGAAGCTCGTACTTGCCATGGGTTCTGACGCGCGTATGTTGCCCGGCTATCAGGCGGACGACGACGTCATGACCAACATGCAGATTCTTACGTTGCCAAACATGCCCAAGTCGATGATCGTCATTGGGTCCGGCGCCGTGGGCGTGGAATTTGCTTCCGTAATGAACAGCTTTGGCGCCGAAGTCACCATCATCGAAGCCCTGCCACGGATCGTTCCGGTGGAGGACGAAGAGGTCT
Organism: uncultured Acidobacteriaceae bacterium; assembly: GCA_964242225.1. Classification (GTDB taxonomy): domain Bacteria; phylum Acidobacteriota; class Terriglobia; order Terriglobales; family Acidobacteriaceae; genus Granulicella. The sequence goes on along the minus strand of CAXTAE010000003.1, from coordinate 97,810 downwards.
CAAAGGAACTGGCGCGCCAGTATAAGAAGCGTGGGATCGACATCAACACCAGTTGCAAGGTGGAGCAGATCGAAAAATTGGACGGGCAGGTGCAGGTTACCTGGACTGACGCCACGGGCAAGCGGCAGTTGAAGCGCGCGGAAAAAGTACTTGTGGCAGTGGGACGTGCCCCGCGCACCTATGACGCCGGTCTCGACACGATTGGCCTGGAACTGGAGCGCAACTTCGTCCCGGTGAACGAGTGGATGGAGACCAGGCATCCAGGCCTGTACGCCATTGGGGACATAGTCGCAGGCCTGCCGCAACTCGCGCATGTTGGTGCTATGGCCGGCATCGTCGTGGCTGCAAAGGCTGCTGGCAAGTACGCTCGTCCCGTGCGCAAGGATCGCGTCCCGGGGTGCACCTACTGTGACCCGCAGATCGGTTCCGTTGGCCTTACAGAGGCGCAGGCCAGGGATCGCGGCTTGCAGGTCAAGGTCGGCAAGTTCCCCTTCGTCGGCAACTCCAAAGCGACGATCCTCGATGCGCATGATGGCTTCGTAAAGGTAGTCTCCGACGCGAAATACGGCGAGATTCTCGGCGTACACATCATCGGACCCTCTGCTACGGAGTTGATCAGTGAATGTGTCACTGCCATGGAGCTCGAAGCAACCGTGGAGGAGATGATGTTCACGATCCATGCTCATCCCACCCTGTATGAGGCGCTACTCGATGGCTTCTCCGCCGTTGAAGGCATGGCCATCAACGTCTAAGGTTGCATTCAAAGTTCTCTAGAAGGGAGGCAAGTGGCATGGACGCAGAGACTAAACCGCCGCTGCCTCCTTTCACGCTTGAGAGCGCTACGGAAAAGGTTCGTAGAGCTGAGGACGCGTGGAACTCTCGCAATCCCCACACCGTCTCGCTCGCCTACACGGTAAATAGCCGATGGCGAAACCGTTCCGAATTTCTGCACGGTCGCGAGCAAATCGTAGCCTTTCTCACCCGCAAATGGCAGAGCGAAACCGAGTACAGACTCATTAAGGAGATCTGGGGCTTTCGCCTAAACCGAATCGCCGTCCGCTTCGCCTACGAGTCTCGTGATGCTGCCGGGAAGTGGTCTCGCTCTTACGGAAACGAGAACTGGGAGTTCGACGAGCACGGACTCATGCGAGTGCGTCACGCCAGCATCAACGATCTCGCGATCCATGAGCAGGACCGACTCTTACATTGGCCTCTGGGCAGGCGCCCGGACGGCCACCCCAGCCTGTCCGACCTTGGCCTATAGGAACTCGCGTTGCATCTCCACCTCGTCCAACTCGGCCGGATCTCCTACACCGCCGGACTGTCCGCAATGCGTGACGTCTTCGCGGCGCGGAAGGCGGGGAGCATCGGAGATACGTTGCTCCTACTGGAGCATCCTCCCGTTCTCACACTGGGCCGTAACGCGACACGAGCGAATGTTCTCGTTACGGACGCTTTACTCGCGCGGAAGGGCGTCGAAGTTCACGAGATTAACCGGGGCGGGGATGTCACGTACCACGGTCCCGGTCAGCTGGTTGGCTACCCGATTCTCGATCTGCGCGGCGATCTTCCCGGCAAGCGCGCCCCGCATCTCGGTCCGGTCGATTTCGTCCGGCTTCTCGAAGAGGCCCTCATCTTCACCTGTAAAGATTTCGGTGTACCCGCCCAACGTATCTGCAAACGGACGGGCGTTTGGACCTATGCCGGGGGCTCGGTACCGGAGAAGAAATTGGCCGCCATTGGCATTCACGTCGCGCAGGGAATCACGACGCATGGCTTCGCGCTGAATGTGACCACCGACCTCCGCGATTTTGACTGGATCGTCCCGTGTGGAATCGTCGACCGCGGGGTCACCTCCTTGGAAGTCGAGGCGCCTCCCGACTTCCAACCCACGTTGGCGAAGGCGGCAGACTCTGTCGCGCGTAACTTCGGTCGGGTTTTTGGCCGCGAGATCCTCGCCGCGGAATCACTCCCTGATTTGCTTAAAGTGTCCGCATGAGCACACGTTTCGTCACGTCCCCGCCGCTAAACGCACGGCACAGGTCGACAGTCTTCATGCCCTCGTATAATCCCTAGTTGCACACCTCGAACTGGCGTCCGCGTCAGCGTTCCATCGGAGATCCCGTTCATGCCAACTGAAGTCCTCATGCCCCAGATGGGCGAATCGATCACTGAAGGCACCTTGACCAAATGGCTCAAGAAGCCCGGAGACACCGTTGCCCGTGATGAACCGCTCTTTGAAATCTCTACCGACAAGGTGGATGCCGAGATCCCGTCGCCCGTCGCCGGCACGTTAGGCGAGATCAAGGTCTCTGAAGGCGATACCGTTGGCGTGAATACTATTGTCTGCACCGTCAGTGAGAGCAACGGCGTCTCACCTTCCAAGTCGGCACTGGAGCCGGAGAGTGCGTCTCAGTCCCCCACGAGGGAAGACACCGTGACACCTTCCGCGGAAGCTGCAGCGATCCGCGACACCGCCCTCAATAACGGCAACGGCAACGAGAAAGGCTCCGCCCCCGGTTCGGGTACGGAGGTGCTCATGCCGCAGATGGGCGAGTCCATTACAGAGGGCACACTCACTAAGTGGCTTAAGAAGGTGGGCGACACGGTTCAGCGTGATGAGCCTATCTTTGAGATCTCGACCGACAAGGTTGACGCCGAAATTCCCTCCCCCATCTCCGGTACCCTCACGGAAATCAGAGTCAGCGAAGGCGCTACGGTCTCAATAAACGCGATCGTCGCTGTGATTGGTGGCGCAGGGGCCTCACCCACAACGCCTGCTGTCGCGTCCGCGCCTACAGGCACCCAGATGCCTGCCGCGACCACCTCTTCAGTTCCGTCGACTGCTTCGCAAAGTGAGCCTCGGCGCTCCTCTCCGCTTGTTCGCAAGATTGCTGCCGAGAATCACATTGATCTTGCTGCCGTGCCCGGCACCGGCGCCTCAGGCCGCATCACGAAACAGGACATTCTCGGTCACATGGAGGGCGGTGGCGCCCCGGTTTCGCAGCAGGCGCTCCCTCAGGCTGCCGCTCAGTTTCAAAATCAGACAACCGCAGCGTCGAAGCCCCCCGCCGACGCGGCGACGCACCCCAGCTACACGCAGGCACAATCGGCGGCGGCGACCACGGCCCCAGCAAAAGCCGCTTCGGCGCCTACACCCCAGCCCGGCGAACTCGTACCAATGTCCAAGATGCGCGCCATCATCGCGCGCCGCATGGTTGAGTCCAAGGCCACCAGCGCCCATGTCCACACTGTCTTTAAAGTCGACATGACCCGCATCGTCAAACTTCGCGAGCGGGAAAAGAACAAGTACGAGCAGCGCAACGGCGTCAAACTCACCTACATGCCCTTCATCACTCGGGCAACGGTACAGGCCCTGCGCAAGCATGCCATCGTCAATGCGGCTACCGAAGGCGAAGCGATCCGTTATAACCAGCACATCAATATCGGCATTGCGGTCGCACTGGAGTGGGGTCTCATCGTTCCCGTGCTCAAGCACACCGAAGAGAAGAGCTTCCTCGGCATCACCCGCGGCATCGTGGATCTGGCTGACCGTGCACGCTCGAAGAAGCTGGCCCCCGATGATGTGGCCGGTGGCACCTTCACGCTCACAAACTCCGGCATTTTCGGCGAGCAGTTCGGCACACCCATCATCGCGCAGCCGCAGTCGGCGATTCTCGGTATCGGTGGTTTGAACAAAGAGCCCATGGTCCTTACGGACAAGGACGGCAATGATTCCATTGCTGTGCGATCAATTCAGCGGTTTACACTCGGCTTCGACCACCGCATCATTGACGGTTCGGACGCAGGAAAGTTCATGACAGACTTCAAGAACTACTTGGAAAACTGGGCCGAGGATATCGGCTAACGCGCCCTTGAACATGAGCAATACAGCACCAGCGGATGGCAGGCACATCAGGCCTGCCATCCGCTTTGTTTCGTTCCTACCCCGCACATAGTTTTAGCTGTGCTTTGACGCCGCCAGCGACGCCACTGGACCCGCCAGAATATTGAACACATTCTGAATCCAGGTGGTGACGATACACTGCACCCCGGCACTCACGCCCTTGCTGGCCAGAATGCTATTCAGCGCCGGTGTGGCTGCCTGCACGGCGAGCGCCGCCTTTTGCGATCCAGTGAGGTTCACTCCTGCTGCCAGGGAAGCCTGTGCCATCTGCTGAGCCCCAACAATCGCATTTACGGCGACCTGGTACTCGGGCCCGGCAGGCGTCAGCGCGAGAATAGGCTCTGCTTCGACAGCGACCGCCTCCAGTGACTCCGCTAGGGGCTCAGCCTTCACGAATACCGCCTCCACCTTATCGATGAATCGTTCAACGGCATTCTCTCCAGCGGGTGCAACAGCTACTGTGGTCATTCGGTTCTCCTCCGCCTCAGCGGTGTACTCGGTATTCGGGCAAACACTCAGTCATCCCGCTCTGGCGAGATCCTGGTGACTCCACCATCCCTATTGGTGACTTGCGTGTGTTGCTGAGTCAGCAGCGCCAGGCCAGCGGCATTCGTCGCGACCGCGATGGTCACCAGATCCCGGAAGCCCAGGTGTTCTGCCGCGGCGCACGCAGCCAGTCCCAGCGCTACCAGCAAAAGCGGTGTCGTTTGCCTGCCACTGCCCGGATTGATGGACGTCATCCCTCTCCCCCGTCTTGCAAGCTTCAGTTATGTTTCCCGCCCAGGTAGGCGATCGCCATTTGCACCAGCGTCAGGCCACCTCCAAACGCACTCAGCAGCCCTTTCATGCGCTGCATGTTCCGCTCGTGGCAGTCCACACGCCCTTCCAACTGCTGCAATCGTCCTGGTTGCCCTATTCCCATCAAATGGTGCATCTGGACCTTCAAACCACTCAGGTCTTCAAGAACCTTCTGCTCAAAATCCGTCATGCTTCACCTCGCGCGCACGATCGCCTGCATTGGGACCATCTCATGGTCCGCACGCGCCTACAGCTTGGCTCTCGATGCGTCTCTGATTGCGCCGTCGTGCATGCCGATGTCTGCTCAGCGAACCGCAGTGCGCTAGCTCACCGGTGCATTCACGAACAGAGCGCTTGACCACCGCGAATACAACGGTGGTGTACTCGCGTCGTACATCCTGATGTAAAACCGCTCCACCTGTGCTGCCCGTGGAATGGAAAAGCTCTCCACGGGACTGCGCAACAGGAGATCCGGTGTGTCCACGCCCACACCGAAATTCCAATCTCGTCGTCGTACCTCATATCCTCCGCCCGGCGGCGCCTTGCACCCGGCGCTTACCTGCAGTGCGTTGCCTGTCAGGCTCAGCACAGCCATCGCGGGTAGATTCGGCAGTACGCTTGCAGGCCCGTTCGCCGCGGCTGCTGGTAGGTAGGCATCGCTCGCAATTGTTTCGCTCAGTTTCAGCCCCAGGCCGTCCGCCCACTCCGTCGCCCAGTCATTCGCGAAATGGACCTTGTATTGCATCAACTCGGGAACGCAATGTGCGTTGGACACAACCACGCTTCGGACCAGCAGACTGGTAGTTACACCCGCACTGGTTACCGCCAGCACGTCTCCCGGCCAGATGTCCTGCGGAGGGTTCTGCGTTATATACGTCCCGCCTAACGCGGCTGAGCGCGCCGTTGCCATCGCCAGCACAGCCTGCGCGGCGTTCTCGCAATCCGCGCTGCAACGCGCCACGGGTTGCGTCACCCGGCCCAGCCAACGGCTTACCCCGGGTACCGCAACATCTGCACCCGCCTCCTCCTCTGCCGTCACACTTGCGCTGTCGGCCAGCCGCGCGGCAGCCCGGCGGGAGGTACGGTAGCTCACCGTTATGCGTTCGCCCACCGCCGGCACTCGCCCCGCAAAGAACGTCACCTTTCCCGATGATCCAGTCGGGCTTCCGTAGGTGGCTTCACAGTCGACACCCTGCCCGGCCGCACCTACCAGGCGCGTCTGCTGCGACCCGTTGGGTAGCGTACTCACCACCCACAAACTGCTCGCCCGTGTCACTTCTACAGAGGCGATGGAGCCAACCAGACTTGTCGAGTTCGCGACCGTGTAGAGGCAGGTGGCCGGTGTATCTGGCACCGCCGCGCCAACCGCGGCTGTGTCATACAACACAGTTGCCGGCGTGTTGGAACTCACCCCTTCGTCGACCAGCTCGAACACGACCTGCATCGCCGCCGATACCGCTTGCCCTTGGCCAAAGGCCTGCACAGCGCCATCCACCATGCAGTAATACGTCTGCGCTATGCGCAGCATTTCTGGGCAGTACAGCCGCAGACGCAACGTATAGCTATGCCCTTGCATTGGCAGGAACACGGTGCCCACCTCCGTGCCATTCACAACAGGGACGACAATCGTACTGCCGCCTGTAGAGCTCACACTCTGCCGCACCCTGAAGCCCGCAAAGCAATCCGTGATGACCGATTCGCCGCTGTAGAAGCCTGAAAGCATCCCATCGGACTCGGCGCCAAACTGTACCCCGCCCAGCTGGGCCAGAACAAACCCGCCCATCTCAATTGCGTTGACTGCCGTGAGGGTGGTCTGCCCGTCAAAGCCGTTTCCGCCGTTCATCGTCAGACCCGCATCCGTCAACGTCAGGTAATCTCCAGTGCTTTCTGGCATCCACTGCGAACTATCCAACGCAGCTTCGTTGAAGCTGTCCTGCAGCAGTTGGCGGTTCCCACCGCGAAACACTGCGCTGCTCAACGCGAAGACAGTCGTTGTCCCATCTCCCTCAAAGATTTCCTGCACGTAGGCTGCCGGCTCCTCGGCACCGGAAAGCGTCACGTCGTTGGCTAGTTCGCGCACCGCAGCGGTATTCAACTCACTCACGTTCAGTGTTCCGTTCGCGTCACTGAAGGGGTGTGTAACGCTGCCCGCCGGGACAAAGGAAACCGTGCCATTGAGTGCACGATATCCTGCGTAACTGGCACTTGCAGCTGCCCCTGCATTTGCACTCCACGAAGCCGCTGGTGCAATCTCAAAGGCGCCTGTTGCCCGTGCGTTGGTCACCGGCGCTACGGCTAACTGACTACTCCCACCCGCTTGCACACGCGACGTCAACTGCGAGAGCAGCGATGGTCCAGAGAGTGACAGGGCAAGCCCGTTCACCTTCGACGATGCTCCTGACCCCTGCTTATCAAGAACCCACTCATCGCTGATCGCTGAAATTCTGGCTCTATAAACCGCACCCTTGGTCCCCATCCCCGCAAAAATCGAAACCGGTTCGGTGGCCAGGTACCCGGTAAATAACACTGCACCGGCGTCTGCCGTGACTACAACCCGTCCTCGCCGCGCAGGAGCTGCCAGTCCATGAGCTCCCAGGACGATCTCCGCTGTGCAGCGGGAGGGCGCATTCAGTTGACGCTGCACCGTGATCGGCCCTTCCGCAGCAACAACAGCGCTGTAGTCCACCGCACCACGGCCGTCCTCATTGTCAATCGTGATCCGCAATCCGCCCTCCTTAGCCAGGCTCGTTTTAAATGCTCTGAAGCCCTCTTGCAACGCGCATCACACTGAGAGATAACTCCGAAAGCACACCACGGTCTCACCATCCACGGGATCAACCACCGCCAGGGCGCGGAAACTTCCTGCAAGCCGCAGTGCCTCGTATCCGCCTGCACCCTTGTCGGCTTCTTCCGCGATCCCGCTCATCGCCTGCAGACGAGGGTAGTGCCACAGCACGCGCTCCCCTTGCTGGCCTTCGCCAACGAATAAGGCCGACCACTCCTGGAAGAAACTCGAGCCCTCGCGATCGCAGAAACCCTGCACAGCGCTGGCCTTCATCGCCGCCGAGGGAACTCCTGCCAACAGTGGGTGCTCCAGCGTGAGCACACCGTTGCTCACGCTGGCGACTCGCCCCACATTCAACGTCACACGCCGTATGTAGTCGACGTCAGTCAGCGCGGTACGCACATACGCCCCACTCACACCGCTGCCCACAAACCCTGTAAGCCCTACCGCGTAGTCGGCATCTACGGCAACCTGTGCTCCTGCTGTGAAGCCGGCGGCCGCTGCTCCGCCCAGATTCAAAGTCGTTGCCGTCGAGCCCGCCAGCAGCGCCAACGCGCTGACCGCCACGCCCCCCGAACCTGCCCCTTGCGTCCCCGCGACGCTGGCCAGCAGGTTCATCTGTTGTGTTCCCGCTGCGAGCGAAAGCTGCAGTTTGCCCCAGCTCTCAAAGCTGAACTGCACCGTTGCCTCTACATCCGACCTCACCTGCGTCTGCGTCGTCAGAGGAGCCCCGGTTCGTACCGCCGCCACAGTCGTTCCACTCCTGCGCGCAAACCCCCGGATCCACCCCAGGTCAACCCATGGTGCCGGCGGTGTGTTTACGGGAAACCCGCCGTTCTGCGTTGGATCGAAGATTGTCGCCTGCTCTGCGCCGCGGTTCACTGGAGCGAAGTACGCGCGGATGCGCTTTATCGCGGGGGACATCATATGGGGATTGGTCACAGCTCGCCCGCTTCCTGGTAGCTCAGCACAGCTACCGTTGCCGTCCGCGTCATTCGGTTGCGCTCCACCGCAGCTGCGCCGAATACGACATCGCCCCACCACACGCGCGTCTTCATCGGCGACACCGCACCGCCACTTGCAAGCGCGCTGTAATCGTTCTTCGCCGTGCTTTGCGGGTAGCTTCCCAAGGCCGCCAGCAACTCGCCGTCCATGACCGCCAGCAGCCGCCCACGATCTAGCCCCCCAGTGGAACCACTACCCGCGGTGGAATATGTGATCTCGCCGGTCAGCGTTACCGTCGGCAGGGCTCCTTGCACGTCCGCGCTCGCCGACAGCCACGCCAGATGAAAGCAGTCGGGCAGGGAGGCAGAAGACTCCATCTCGTTTTCATCCACCAGGGCGCCCGGACGGGTAAGTCCACGGACGACGATAGTGCGCTCCGGGTTCAGCGCTGACAATCGTCCGCGCAAAAGTTCATAGAAGCTGTCTTTCGCGTTCTGCACGCCATCTCCTTCGCAAATCACGGCCTTGCTGAAGCCGGCCATAGACTCCTGTTCACCGGTACCCCGGGACTCGAAGCGCAACCGCTTAACCCCTCACTGGCAACGCAACACTGAGTCGATACCCACAAGGGATACCGCCGGAAACGATCGGCTGGCTGTCTGTAATCGTGTACAGCACGTCCTCCACCACCACGCCGGCTGCCGCCTCAAACATCGATTCGGCAGAAACGAAGCCGGTCGACCCGACCAGCTCCGCCACACTCGAAGCCCCTACCAGCAACGCGGTATCCACCCCGCTCTTGCGCCAGACACCCGGCCCCATCAGCACGTCCTGAAACTGCGGTGAGGAGAGTCCGAGCTGCTCCGCATCGCTTCCACCCACGGCCACTCCCGGCAGGCGCAGCAGCGCCGCAAACCCGCAATGGTTGCGCAAAGCCGTGTCCACCAGCCGCACCGCGTTAAATTTCAACGCTCCGTCCATGCCTCACCCCAATCGTTCCGCGACATAGGGCCGCAACAAGCTCCGCACTTGCGCGTCCAGCAGTGAATCGCTGAAATACTGCGTTTGCAACGTGTCCATCTTCGAGGACTTCACATTCAGTCCGGGTGTCGCCTGCGCATTCTTCACAATCTGCGCGCAGGCAATCTTTATCGGCCCCGGCACGGTCGCCAGCCCGGACGTGTAACTCACCTCAGCCTCGCCATACGGCAAACCGAATAGATTCGGTGCCAGCTGCAATTCACCCGTAACTGAATCGCAGGTGACAGTGACGGGGTCCAGCGTGATCCACTGTCCCGGCAGGCCAAACAGCAGAGCGCACTCCAGCAGCATGTCGTCACCTCGCTCGGTCTGCCGGCTGTAGCGCACCTTCACCGCGGAAACGCTCACCACCGGCCCGTAGCTCAGTTGCACGGTTCCCCATGGTTTCGCTACGCGCAGCCGTTCCGTATAGGTCACTACCAGCAGCGAACTTCTTCGGCAGTACGCATCCACCATGGCCGACGCCGCTTCCAGCCAGGCGTCCGCTGTATCAGCGCTGAGGCCGTACACCTCGTACTCTGAAGCCTCCAGATATGCCATTTTCACCACCTTACGATCTCGTTATCGCCACATCACGCAAATGGGCCGATGGCCTAAACCCGCACCATCGGCCCATGTGTGTGTGCCGTTCCCCAAGAGGTTCGAGAGAGCTCATCCTCCCTCGAACTCGCACCGGGTCATGTAGTCTAGCGATTCACTAGTACCTGGTAGTGAGCGTAGTTCGCGCCCTTCACTACCACTGCCCCAAACTTCACCACCACGTTCTGGTGAATCAGCGAACCCGGCAGGCCTAGCTGGAACACCCGAGGTGTGGCGTCGCCCAGCCAGTGGTACTCGATCAGATCTTCCGTCACGATGTATGCCGGAAGCACCGCCGAGCCCGAGCCCGGAGTCCCCGTATACGGGAGCGTCCATTCCGGAATTAGCGGAAGATCACCGGCCTGCGTTGAAAGCATCTTCACCGTCAGGCCCCCCTCGATGGTCTTCGTGTTCAGCACTACGTTGAACTCTGACTTCATCTCGCGATCGACCAAATCCAACAGCACCGGATTGGCATAGATCGCCGTCGGCCGCACACCGAAGCTGGTGTTGGAAAGCATCTGCGCAATCGTCGACTTCAGCCCGTCCACAATCGATTCGCTGACAGGAATTGTTGTCGAGTTCCCACCTGCCGCAATCTGGCCCGCGGCGCCGAAGTACTGTGCTGTAGTCGGAGAGCTTAGGTTTGTGTCTGTTCCGTTCCAAAGCGCAATGTCATGCGTCCGCAGGACGCCATCCACGGTATCGGCTAGGTCCTTCGCTTGCAGGTACGCAAACTGGCCCTGTTGTTTGCCCAGCTCCAGGTCAAAGAGGTTGTAGTTGATCTGTGAAACCAGCGCCTTCAAAGGCACCGAACGCTCGACACGTGTCGGGCTCACCACCGGCGGCACAAGGTTCCGCGGGTCCATAAACCCGGCCGAGGCAGCGGGCGAGGGAATCGCGGTCTCTTCGAAGTAGCGCGACGGATGCCCTGTCGCGGGCACCTGCTTAATGCGCTGACCGAACGGCCCACGACGGCGTACCAAATCCAGGATCTCGGTCTGGTAAAGGGGGACCTCAATGGCGCCGGGTCCGATGTAATCTGCCGCCGCGCTGATCTCCGTAAACTTCGGGTTCATCCGTTCTCCTTGTCGTTCTCAATCCCAAAAAAAGAGCGCAGCGCGAAGCTGCACTCGTTGGCTAGTCGATCTCTGCCGCGGAATCCCGTCGGCAGCTAAATCTTCTCGAGATCTAGCCCGCTAGCCCAGCATCCCTGACCGCAGCAGCTCCGCCTTCACGGCAAAGCGCTGTTCTATTGACAGGCTCGTCAACGCCGCATCGATTGACCCTGCCTCCAGTCGGCCGCTCTGCAAGCTCTCCACGGCCACGCCTTGCTTGGCGAGCATGGTACTCACACCCGCGGAGATGGTCTTCCGTCCGCTCGCCCCCGCACTCTGCGCCGCCGCTGCCGCGTTCAACTCCGCAATGCGTCCTTCGGCTTCGGCAAGCTTGGTCTCCGCCGTACGCAGGCGTTCGGCTAACTCCGCTTCACGCTGCCCTTCCACTGTGGCCACAATGCGCTCCACCGTGTGCTCTGCTTCCGCAACCAGCGCAACCTGCCGCTCGGCCATCTGCTCGGCCACTCGCTCCAACGCCGCCGCTGCGGCGCTTATTCGTTCCATCAACTCTTCCATTGCCCCTCCAGAAACACCTCATCCGCGGCACTTGGCCTGCGAATCCTAAGATCGGGCGCGCCCATGGCAGCGCCGCACCCGGAACGACGTCCCGCGATAGGCGGCCTTATCCCGGAGCAGAATCGCCGCGCCCGTAAACGTCGCGCGCGTCAGCGTCCACACCGAGGCCCGCATATCCGCCACATGCGCGTCAGCGAGTTCGTAGCTCATGCCCATCTCGGCTCCAGCTGACTTCGTCTGCGCACCCGCTGAAACCTTGGCTTCCATCTCCGGGAAGTCGCGCGCAAATAGAAACCCGGTTACCTGCAACTTTTGCCCATGCAACTCTGCGCCCGTGATGATGCCGCACTTCTGCCGCGCATCATGCCCATCCCATCCCGCCTTGAAATCCACGGCCATGCCCAGCAGACTCGGCAACGCCGCTTCAGCCGCCGAACGCGTCAACACCACGCGGTGTCCACGCGCTCCGCTTGGGGCTTTGTCGCTGGGCACATCCACCAGCGTCAGACACCCCTCAAACGGCATTCGATTCGGATGCCCGGCGACCTCCGGGAACTCCACCGCCATTGCCCGCAATGTCCTCAGGCCGTGCCCTGCAATCCGATGTTCCTCAACCACACCCTTCAAGTCCACCCCCGCCGAGAACCCGCCTCGAAAACGCCCCAACTCATAAACTCAAAGCCGAACGAGATAGCCCTGGCCTCAACGGCCCTCGCCCGCTCCGCACCTCATCCCTCATCCCGATGGAGACCCTCGGCCACGACCCGTGCGGGCAGCCCACGCATCGCCCGTACCTCATCTACGCTCAGAACGCCCGCCTGCAGCAGCTGCATCTGGATGCTCACCTCAGTGGCCTCGTCCCGGCTTTCCAGGTCGCTCCACATGAAGCGCAGATCGTGCCATCCCAATCGCTTCGCAATCACGTCGCGCGTGATGTGTTCGGCAATCAGCTTCGCCAGCGGGACCACTGCGCTTTGGAACGCCTGCTGGGCCATCTCACTGGCTGTCGACTTATTCACATCACCGGTCACACCCAGCATCATCGGCGGCAGATCAAAGGCGTTCGCGATCATCGTTAGCAGAAATTGTTGCCACATCGGCCGCAACTCCGCATCCGTACCCGCTCCCAGCCGGATCACTGCGGGTGCCGTCTCCGAACTCAAGACCGGCGTCTTGCCCGAACCTTCCACCTCGTCCTGCCACCAGCGCGTCAGCCGTTCGTGCTGCTCTGGCGTCCGGTCCTGCAGCCAAAGCGCATACTGCACCGTTCCATTCGAAGCGAGCTTGCTCGCATACCGGTGCGCGCCCAGAAAGCTGTTGATTGCTTCAAACGCGACTTCCATCTTCCCCAGACCGAACACCGTGTGTGACCGCGTGTTCAGGCGTACGTACATCAGCTCGCGATCCAGCAGGGTCGTCCGGCCTTCCGCACCGGCCCGGCCCGTTACCTGCGCATAGCGCGCCGTCTCCGGATCTCCATCCCACGCCGGGTTGACCTGGATTGTGGCGCCATCGACGGCGTACAGACGCACCGGCAGCGTCCCATCCCCTAACTCCACCTCAACCGCGCCGAAGCCACCCACAAGAATGTCTTCGATCACCGGCTCGATGAGCGTGCGGAAGCTGTCTGAACCATTCGGCCTTCCCAGTGCGGCCACCAGCGCCGCACTCCGCTCCGCCCGGTCACCGGCGGTCTCTGCCAAGGCTCCGGGCCTTGCCTCGATACGCCAGTTCATGCACGCAATCTGATCCTTGATGCAGTTGATCGCCCGCCGTGCTGCCGGGGTCTCCGCCAAGCGGCGAAGATTCGCCGTGGTTGGCTTGGGCAGCCCATGGGCTACGCCGCCGTTACGAAAAGGCATGAGCAGCGATCCATTGCCATACCCCACCCCCATCGGCAACACAGAAGTTTTACGCTCGCCGCCTGTACGATCACCGGCCCCGGCCTCTATCCCGCGCACCCGCTCCCAAACCCGCACCACCGCCGCCCCAAAATCCATGTCTCACCTTTCCCTAGCGCTCCAACAACGCGCGCAAGCACAAAGGGCGCAGCCGAAGCCGCGCCCTCCCCAATCCTTCGAAGAAACAAATCGTTTGAATCTTTCGCGCCGCCCTACATACCCAGCCCGTTCACCTACGGCGGGAGCGCAGGTGAACTGCGCCCCCGGTGTGCCGCCTCACTCACACATGAAGCTCTCGCCGTGCTGTTTCCGCGACGCGCCCTAGATCTGCAGTCGTGAGCACGCGCAGCCCCGCGCGCTCCATCACGCCCACCCCGAATCGGTGGAGCTCGGCGTCCTGCACAGCCGCGATGGGCTCTACCACTGCGGTCAACTCCAACCCTGTTCCTTCCACGCGCTCTACACCCTCGCGCAGTGCGGCTCCGGAAAAGGCCAGACCCTTTGCCGTCTCCGTCTCACTTTCCAGCGACACCGCATGGAACAGCCGCACCCGGCCGTTGCGATAGCCACAATCCAGCTTCAACGTGTCGCCAGCCCCGGTGTACTCCCGGGCTGGAACCCGCTTGCGCATCAGCTGCCACACCCCGGCGCGCTCAAAAGCATCTCGCATCCTGCCGGCAAGCGCCGTCCGGCCGCTCATGACGCGCTTGGCCGCCGGCGCCTTCAGTGGCTCCACATACATCCGCAGCAGCTGTTCCATCTCCGCCGGCAAGCTCTCGGCCAGGGTGCCGCGGAGGTCCGTGATCTGCAAGCTGTTGGAAAGCGAATCCCGCAGCACATCGAGCACCGGCTTGCCGTTCCCGCGCACCTCTGTCAACAGCCGCGGTGAGCTTTCGGCCGCCAACCGTTCTGCCAGTTCGGCCTCCAGTGCTTCCAGCAAATCCACATCCGCCTGTGGATCCAGGCAGCGCACACGGCTCCAGTTCCGCGTAAACCGGATTGCCGTCACCGCGCCCGCCCCCGTCTCGCGCAGCACCACGCCGATGTTGGCGAACTCGCCTTTCACCGGGTCCGGCACATACCGGATCAGCGCAAACTCACACTCGACCCGTCCCACCATCACCCGCCCATCCATCACCACAAGCTACATTACAAACTTCGCCGTCGCTCCAACCGTCCCAAACTGCGACACCATCCCTCGCTCCGACGCACTCCATTGTGGAAATGGCGTTCTGCTCGAATCCCGAAACGCCGCGATCAACTCTCGCACCCGGCCGCGCCGCTTCATCATCGTCTCTAACAGACGTTCCAGAGTGCGGGGATCGCCGCCATACCACTCCGGCGGTACCTCCTCGGCAATCTTTCCCAGCGCCTCGGCCCGGAAGCTCTCCACCCGGCTCAGCCAGGGCTCGAAGCTCTCCCATCCGGTCACACCCTCGTACACCGTGTTGCGCCCATACACGCCCCGCAGCGGCGCGTCTGGAAAGCTCCACTCGCCCGCATTGAAGCAGAAACCCTGATCGATAAAGGTCGCCCGGTACTTCCGCTCCCTGGCCTTGCGCTCGAACACCGCCTGCCGCCCGTTGCAGTTGCCCGTCCACTTGTCGATGGCCAGCATCCCGGCGAACTCTCCGAGGTTGCGCACTTCGCCCAGCTGCGTCTCCGGCAGGTAGTCCACCACCTGACCCGGCATCAGGCCTCCGACAAACCGGCTGCCAAACTGCAGCCCCGCCGCGCATGGCCGCCGATCGCCGCGTCCATGGTCCACGGTCATCTCAGGGCTGTGTGCCACCAGCCACTCCGAAACCTCTATAGCCTCGCTCTTCGGCACCGTCAGCCCTACCGCTTCGGCAAGACGCGTCGCTAGCAGCTCATTGGCCAGAACTCGCTCGCCTTGCGGGTTATTCCGGAACTTCACCACCCACAGCGCCCCGTCCGCGCCCAGCATCAACTGGCTCTGCGCTCCTCCGCGCATTCGTCGAATCGCCTGCACTGCCAACACCGCCAAGCCCGTCACCGCCTCTATTCAGAACCATACCGGATTGCCCTGAATTGACGTGCAATACATCACCGAAGAAGAATCCGGTAACGCCAGCACGTTCCTCTCAGAAACCAGAACCAGAACCAGAACCAGAACCAGAACCAGAACCCAGAACCAGACCAGACCAGAAACCATGAAGCGGCGAAGCTCATGCAGCGCAGCCTGGGGAGTCGGCCGGCGCAGCGGTTTAGGCAGCCAGGCGACCCTGCAACGATCCCCTCAGCAATATCTCTGCCCTGACTGCCTGCGCGATCGCCATCGCCATCACCAGGTCGTCATGCGCCCCGGCCGTAGCTCCGGCCCGGCCCCGTTCGTCGACGACAAAGCTTCGGCACTCTGCGAGCAGCCGACAGCTCATAAATCTCTCCGGAGACCCCGCCAGCAGCGTTCCCAGCCGTGCGACCGCCTCTGGTTTTGAAGCCGCGGAAGTCAGCCACCCAGGCTGTCTATCCTGCTCGTAAATTCGCGAGTACCGGTGCTCCGTCTGCAGAAACGCCAGCACTCCTGCTCCGTGGTTGTTCCGCTCCACGGCTACTAGAGCCCCGCCGTACTCCCGCCCCAGCGCCGCGCACGCCGCTGCCAGCTCCGCCGGCCGTAGGCGCTCCTGCAGCTCCGCACACTGCAGGCCGGTGGCCACCTCCACCACCTGCACCGCCGCGAAGTCCCCGTCTTCGCCTCCCCCGGCTGTATCTACCGCGAGTAGGTAGTCCTTCCCGGCCATCGGCGGCAGCCATACCTGCAGGGCGCCCCCGCGTCGCTGGGTCATCGGTTCCGGAACCTCCCGGAGCCGTCGCTCCAGCGCATCAATTTCGAAGCAACAAGCCCCCGTAGCCCTGAAGCAGACCTCCGCGTCCTCCGCGAACTCCTGTGTTCGCAGTGTGCCGTAGGTGTGCGCCAGCCCGCGGCGAAACCCGATCTGCGCCCCGTCTAGGCCATGCCGTTCCACCAGTTCCCGCTCCTCGTCAGTCCATGCCGTCGGCTCAATCGCAACACCACGGTAGGCTGGCTCCAGCCACCAGGGCAGAAAGTGCCGCACGGGTCCTTCCCTCGTCCGTTTGCCCACACTCTGAGGGTCGTTGTTGGCAGCCAACCCCGCCTGCCACGCCTCATAAAAGGCACCATAGGCCCCCGACGGCGTGCTCTCCAGCACTAACTCGCCATCGGGTGCCAGCGCCGCACGCAAGCCGGCCAGGGTCGCTCCCGCGTCCCCGGACCAGCGGCTCACCTCACTGCAGTGAAGGTTCTGCACACTCAAACCCCGGCCCGCGTTCCCATCCGCCGCGCTCGCCACGCGGATTTCACTGCCAATTTCTCCGAAAACCAGCTGCCCGGCGTTCGCGCGCTCCAGCTGCAAGGGTCCATCCCGCAAGGTCTCCGGCAACTCCTCCCACATCCGCCACACCAGCCCAAGCAGGACCTCTGCCGCCTCGCGCGTATGCGCCACCTGCAGCGTCAGCGTTCCCGGCTGGGTGATCGTTCGTAGAAAAAATCGTCCAGCGATCCATGTGCTCATGCCCATCTGCCGTGCCTTTAGCACCACGTTCTGCCGTCCCCGTCGCGCTTCAAACTGCCGCTGGGCCGGGTTGGCGACCAGCGCTTGAAGCTTGCCATGCCGGTTCCGGACACGCAGCAGCCCCGCCGCGGCCGACACCATGCCTCCCGGCTGCCGCTCCAGTTGCTGGCCCAGCCGCAGCAGAGCCTCATACTCGTCCATTACCTCTCCCACCTGATTCGCAACGGCTCGTCTCCGAGGGCCGCGGGCGAGCCCAGGACTGTCTCGCCCCGAACCCACCCTCACCCAATTACTTCACCTGCGTCGTCGTCAGCGTTCCGTTGGTCACCGTCAGCCGGTAGGTGTGTCCGTTGGCGGTGTCCTTCAGCAGCACGCTCGAGAGGCTGATCGCGCCGTTGCTGTCGCCGGCTGTGGCATCATCGACGCTCAGCGTCGCCGCAGCCGTTCGCGAGATCTGCGTATCCATCCCCGCGCCCACCGCCACCGAGCTTGCGTGGAAGTTGCCGCCCACGTCCAGCGTCGCTACCGGCGTCGTGTTGTTCACGCCCAGTGCCTTCGAGGTTGCCGAGGCATACAGCGGCACATAGCCCTGCGCATAGTCGTACACGTAGAAGCTGCGGTTCTGTGTCTCCTCGAGCCCCGACCCGATCTCGAACAGGGCCGTCGGTGTCCCTCCGATATTGGCCGCGAATGTGAACGTATTGCGTGCTGTGCCATTGTTGGCCAGCAACTCGAGCACATGCGCGGAGCCCGCGCCCTGGATCACCGTCGAGGCGTCCGCCGAAGCCGAACTCGTCGCTCCGCCCAGCATCACCGAACGCGCGTCCGGCGAACTCGACCGCAGGGTGGTTCCATTCATCGCTCCCGCGTTCACCGCCCCCGCATTTACCGTGGTTGCGTTCACATTCGGGGCTGTAAAGGCCCCCGGTGAGAAGCTATAAAACGTGTTCGCCAGGTTCCACGTCGCCGTGTCGCTGTTCGGGTCATAGCTCAGGAAGTCCTGCCCGAGATGCGAGTCCAGCGCAAACAGCGCATAGCCGCTATCCCAGCGCGAGCAGGTGTGCAGATTGCAGTGGATCTTCAGCACCGCCTCCTCGCCGGCGTCGCCCTCGAAGGTATTCCGCCACACGCCGGTCGCCAGGTACGCGTCATCGGGCGGCTGGTGGGTTCCACCCGCGCCCAGGTAATTGCTTGCGGGTACATTGTTGCTGATCTGCCAGCCTCGCAGGCCCGGCCCGGCCTGCCCGCCATAGGTCTTGCCGCCGGCCGTGTACAGCACCGGGCGCGGCACATACTGGATCACCAGCTCCGTATCCGGGTACACCAGCTGCTGGTGATAGTGTGGCTCTTCCAGCGGATCGCCATTGGCCCAGGCCACCGTGTTCGGCGCCAGCGTCAGGGTGCCGTCCACCAAGGCAGTATTCGGGTTGAAGACGTTCAGCACCTCGGCCATCGGGTACAGGTTGAAGCCGCCCGTCACCAGGCCCACCGTGCCACCGGCACTGGTGCTGTCGGCTCCCGTGTTCGCGTACGTCAGCGTATTGCCCCCGGTCGTGCTCACCGCGAACGTGCCGTTATAGCTCGCATCCGCTACGCCCGCCACCGTCAGGCTCAGCCGGTTCATGTCGTAGGGCATGGAGCTGCCGGTCGTCAGCGTCACGATGTTTCCATTCCGTACCGCACTGGTGATCGGCAGCGAAACGTTCGCATAGCCACTGGTGCTCACCGGCGACTGCAAACCCACCACTCCCGTCAGCGCGCCCGCGTAGTACAGCTTCGTTGCACTAAGAGAGCCGATTACGGGGAATACCTGCCGCACCGCTCCCTGGGTGTCCACCGTTTCCTCTAGCCCATAGCCGCATAGCCCACCCACGGCGGCCGTCGCTCCCGCGCTGTGCACCTTGTTCAGCGTCAGCTGCAGGTGCGTCGCATCCGTCGCCGTGTACCGTGCCGTTTCAAAGTTCGGGAACGGCCCCGTGCTGGATGGGTCGGCCACGCAGGCCACGCCACTTGCTGCCGGCAGCGCCGCCGTCGTCGTTGCAAACCCGCTCTGCACCCCGCTCGTCGCGATCGGCAGAGTCACCGTCCCTGGCTGCAGATTACCCGCCTGCGAGGTCGCTGCCTGGGTCAACGTCAGGAACACGCTCGGGGCGAAATTGGTCCCCGCGAAGTTCACGATGGGGAACAGGTCCCCGCCGCCCCCTGTGATCGTGCCCGCCGAGATCACCTTCGTCGGGTTCCTGTCCATCAGAAAGCGTCCATCGCCCTGCGTTCCGGCCGCGCCTGCCTGCCCCGCCACCACCGTCGTCGAACCCGTCGTGCATCCACTCACACACACGCCGGTGAAAACCCGGCTGTCTTCGGCCACCTGCAGGTCATACGGGTGGGTGCCCTCATCGGCTTCATCGCGATACCCACCCGCCGATGTAATGAACTGCCCACCGGCCAGGCAGTCGCCCACCGAGTAGCAATACACTGAGTTGCCGAACTGCACATGCTGGCCCTGTGTGTTGTAGTTGCCTGTTAGCTGCAGCACACCATAGTTGCTCTTCGCGTAAGGCACCGACTCATGGCTGGTAGGGAACTGGTTCGACCCTCCCGTCGGCGCCGTCTGCGTCAGGCTCATCACATAGCTGTTTGGCCCCGTGATGCCCGGCCGCGCCGCCACCGACTGCTGCGCCGTGCGCGTCGTGATCTGCGTGATCGACGCGGCCATGGTGGTAGCTGTTCCCGGTCCCAGGGGATTTACAAACGTCTGCGCCATCGATCCGCCCCGCGCATCCAGCACGTGGCTTCCCGAACCGATCGCGCCCGGTGAAACCCCCTCCGTCCCGGGGTAGTTTTGACTCGCCCGCACCTCGCAGCCGCTCGCGCAATCCGGACTCATCAGCGCGCTCACCATGCCGTTGTTGCCCGTGCCGGAAAGAAATCCCGTCGCGTCCAGCACGCCATTCAGCCGGTTCACCTCCAGCTGCGTTCCCGCTCCCTGTGTCACAGTCTGACCGCCCGCGGGCACCGTGCTCACCTCCCTGCCCAGCCCCGCGCTCACCGCCTGCACACCCGCGTCCACATAGTTCTTGTCCGCCGCCTGCAAAGGGCTTACCGGATCCCCCGGCAGCAGCAACGGGCCAGACATCGTATCGCCCGCCTTCGCCACATAGGTCGTCCCCGCAACGCCTGAGCTGGTCCCACTTCCAGTCCCGGCGCTCGACAAGGCATTGGCGATCGCCGTATCCACATAGCTCTTGCTCACCGTCTGCATCGCCATGCTCGTCGGCAGCGCCTGGCTTTCAATGGCTGCGAGCTTTACCGGCCCGCCTCCTGCGGCCACCGCCGGCACTACCCAGTACTGGCGGCTCGTCGTGCCGTCACTCAGGTGGAAGATCGCCGTGTAATATGAGCCGGTCGGCATAGCCCCAGCATTTGGCGCCAGTTGGAGGGATAGCCCCCCATTGGCTCCCAGCATCGTCGAGGTGCTGCCCGCCGCCACCGCACTTCCGTTCGCCGTCGTAAACGCCGGCCAGTTCACCACCACCGTGCCTTGCGCAGGTGTCCCGCTGGCGCTGTAGACCGTATCCTGCACAGTCGTCGTCGTTACCTGACCCTGCACCATCACTGGCGCCGCCGCTATCGCGGTTAGCAGCACTCCGACCAGCGTCCATTCCCGCCTCGTTACCCGCATCCACCCTCCCTTTACACAGCTGGTTCTGCTGAACCGAAACTCTTGCATCCTCGTAGCTCAAAACCTGTACAAACTCCCACGTCACTGACCTCGCACGTTGCGCAGGCTACGGAACAACCGCTACCATCGAACTCGTCGCGAAAGGTAATCATGGAATCCAGCACCACCGCCAACGCATCGCTCCGCCGCTCGGAAGACATCGCCCTCGATCTGCTTAAATTCGTCGCTGGTCATGCCAACATCAAGTCCGGCTCGGCCGGCGCCACCCCTGGCTTCGGCGCCCCGTCCACGCCGAAGGGCGACGACCCCGTCACCCAACTGCTCGATCTCTACGCCCGCTGCCGCAAGGCCGTCGAGTCTCCGGCCACTACGAAGTAGCTGTGCCCCAGCCCCTCCGTATTGCCGTGGTCGGTGCCGGCGCCTTTGGCCGCAACCACCTTCGCGTCCTCCACGACCTCGCACAATCTACTTCCGCAGAACCCGAAAGCTTCAACCCTGGTCTTCAAGGCAAGGGCACGGCGGTCACCCTGGCCGCCGTCGTCGACCCCAACCCCCAGAACCGCTCTGAAGCCGCCAATCGCTACGGCATCCCCGCTTTTGCGTCCGTAGCCGAGCTCCTCGCGTCAGGCCTCTACCTGCAGGCCGCTACGGTCTGTGTTCCAACCGTGGTCCACGCCGCGATCGCCGGCGAGCTTCTCGCGGCAGGCCTCGATGTCCTCATCGAAAAGCCCCTCACTGCGACCCTCGCCGAAGCCGACGAACTCATCGCCTTAGCCACCCGGGAAAAACGCATCCTGGCCGCCGGCCACCTCGAGCGTTTTAACCCAGCGGTAACCGCCGCGCTTCCTCGCCTTACCCGGCCCATGTTCTTTGAGGCGCATCGGCTCTCGATCTTTACCCCGCGCTCTCTCGACGTCGACGTCGTTCTGGATCTTATGATTCATGACCTCGATATCCTCCTCACCATGGCCGGCTCGCCCGTGGAGGAGGTCCGCGCCGTGGGCCTGCCCGTGCTCAGCCGTCAGGTTGACATTGCCAATGTCCGGCTGGCCTTTGCCTCCGGCGCCGTCGCCAATCTCACCGCGAGTCGCGTCTCCACTGAGCAGGTTCGAAAGCTGCGTCTCTTCCAGCCCGCGCAATACCTCTCCCTTGACTACGCCCGCCAGGAACTCCTCGCCATCAACGTCGACCGCGATGACCCGCATTCTCCCGCCGCCGGCCTTCAGCCCCCCGCGCAAAGCAACTCGCCTTCGGCACAGCCCCATCCCTCTCCTGGCCTAAACTTCGAAAAACTCGGTCTTCCTCGTGCCGAGCCCCTCCGCCTCGAACTCGAAGACTTTCTCCACGCTGTAGCGACTCGCACCTCGCCCCGCGTTCCAGCCTCCGCCGCTCGCGAAGCCCTCGCCCTCGCCCTGGAGATCAACGCCGCCATGGCCACCCACGCCCAGCGAGCCCAGCTCACCAATCTCTCCTGAAGCTCCTGTCGTCATCTCTTGCCCACAAGCTCGTCATCTCGACCGGTTCGAAGCGAACCCGCCGAACCCTGGAAATGCAAAACCCGCCAACGAGGCGGGCGGGTACAGCTGCAACAGGGCAGCCACTAATCCATATGCTCGACCTTCACCTCAGGCGGAATCTTCAACTCAAACTGATCCGCAGGGAATGGCTCATTTAGCGTCAGCTTCGTGATGTCGATCCGTAGCGAATACTCGTCCAGCGGCCTTGAAATCGTAATCAGCCTCGGAAACTGCGTCTCCCCCGAAGGAGCGTAGTTTTCATACGTCGCTCGCGTGACAATCTCACCCTGACCATCGAAAATATCCTGCTGGTAGGCGAGAAGCGTCGTTCGGCTAATGTGAATCACCCGTTCCTGTCGCAGCAGGTGGTCTTTCGTCACCTTGTAGGTCGCAAGGTCATAGTCGGGTTCGTCTACCTCGGCCTTTCGTCCATGCGCGGGTTCCAATACGTGCATCGACTCTGTCAACGCCACATACTCATCCGTGGCAAGACCCGGCACTAGCAGGGAATCAAAGAAAACGGCCGGTCGCAGGTTCTCGAGCCCATTCTTCGAGGGCTTCGTCACCTCGTTGGTTCCCACAATGGCGCGGTTCCGCGGCGGTATCAGCAACGTAAACTTTGCTCCATCACTCACCATGTCCATCGCCTTCGAGCGCAGGATCGGCAGCTCCAGCAGCACGCGCAGATCCCGCGGCTTTCGCACCAGAATGAAGCCGCGGAAAGCTGTGTAGGTCTTGACCTTGCCTTCTTTGCCGCCGCCCGTAGTCGCCGTAATCAGCACCGAGGCGTTCAGCGTGTGAATCGCCGCATCTCGCTCTTCCAACCCTGTCTCAAGCTCCTGCGCCGTTGCGGTCCGCGACCCCCCTAACGTCTGCACCCGCGCTACCTGGTGCACGCTGGAAAAGCAGCCCGTGAGCCCAAGGAGACCGGCGAAGGCAAAAGCCTGAATTTTCTTCATTGGCAACTTCCAAGTATACCGGGCCGCCGTAAGCCAACCGGCTAGCTCACCTCAGTACGGATTCCTATCTCCTTTGAAACAGTCCGAAAACTGCCTAGCACCTGCCTCCTGCCTCCCGCTCTAGTTGCTCCAGCAACTCCTGGACCCGTCCACGGCCGCGTACCTTCTTCTTGGGCGTTGGCCGCAGCAACTCGGTCGCCAGCTTCACATGCTGGCAGCTTCCACTCTTGGCACTTTCCACAAATCCATCGACGATCCCGCGAAACTCCTGTGCCAGCACCTGCCGCATATAGGCACGGCACTGCCCTGGCCGCAGCGGCGGTTTAACGGCTACCGGCTCAGGCGGCTCGTGGCCCCGTCCGCTTGCCGATGCCCTTGATCTGCCAGCAGCCGTACACCTTGCTCGCTCCGCCATGCATAACCCCTGAATTTGAGATTGCAGCGCACGGCCCAGTCACACGCCGGCTCACTGTCCTTGTCCAACCCCACTCCCGCACTAGCGTGAAACAAAGCCGGGGGACGAGCATCGCTGCCCGTCCCCCTTCCGTGCTTGCTGATTCAGAATACCAGCGTTGCCCATCTCGGTACGCAAGCTCCAATCGTCCCGTAACTCATGCACTGTAAAGTACTTACTTAATCCTGACACTGGCGAAGTCTTGACAGGCCGCGGAAAGGCTCTAGGAGCCGAGCTTCCAGCAAAATTCCTGTAAGCCTGTCCATGGATCGTCCGTAACGCTGCACACACGTCCGTAGGCACACCCCCATCAAGGCCGCTGCCTCGGCCTGTGTGTACTCCTGCATCGCCACGCGCCGCACTACCTCGAATTCACTGGCCTCCAGCTTGCGCAGGCACTTCTCCATATCAAGGCGGAAAATCACGGCATCGTCAAAGCCGTGAATGCGATAGCTGCTCGCCCTCCCTCCCAACACAGACCGTCCAAGCATCGAAGGCACGCGCCCCGCCTCCATTGCCATCTGCGTGTAGCGCCGCAGCAGGCCCTCGGTGTACTTCCGATAGAAGCCCATCTCCAACTTGGGCTCCTCATAAGTCACCCTGCGCTTCGGTGCGGCGTTCGCTGACGTCTCTGCCGCGACTGCCCACACGTGCGCAAGCGTCCTTACCGGCAAGCCTGTCGTTCCCTCCCGCCGCTCCGTCGCCTTACCTGCCCCTGCAACCGATGCAACATGCTTCCGCCCCGCCACCACGCTCAATGCTTTTTGCTCTGCCATTGCATCCCCCGCTACTACCTGACCCGTTTTGCTGCTCCCATGGCTCACTTGCTTTTCGCTCTGCACTCGCTGGAAGGGCTCACCGCGCGACTGCCGGCGCAATTACCCCTACCTTGCCAGCCTTGGGGCGCCGTCCTCGTCGGCTCTGTCCCCGTGGTGGAGGGAAGTCCGCAAGCACCACCGCACATCGTCGGCAGTACACGCCCTCACTCACGCCCCGGAGCCACAACGCCCCACATCCCTCGCAAACCTTCAACTGCATGCATATCTGCTTCATCTTGTCTCCAAATACTGCGTTTCCCGTCGAGCCTCGTTATCTGCGGTCGGCTGGGCTCTTGGGCGTACATCCCCTCAGGTTCCGTCGTACGCTCTAGCGGCGCCTCCAGGATCCTTCAGTAGCTTCGGTTGTCGGTTTTAGGCAGTTCCGCCGGGAGATGTGCGGTTCTACCCCTGAGGCTTTCCTCCAGGGCGTCGCTTCTTCGCTCCGTCCCACTTCGGGAAGAAAGTTCTGTGTTTATAGCCCGCTCGCAAGCCCGAGTCAATAAATTCTTTTCCACACAGCGCAGCGGGAAACAAGTATCGCATTCACTAGCATTTACGCCGAAAGTCTGAAGTTTTAAGTGCTCATCTTCGCTTTATCTTCGCTTGTTGAATGGCTTGCGCTTGTCGCATTCTGCAGAGTGGTTTTCCACCCCCAACCGATAGGCAGCATCCCGACTGGTACCACAAGCGGCATTACTGCCTTCGTCAGGCCAGACGGCGATGCCGCAAGCCAGGGCTTAGTCGGGCACGCGCTGACGCACCCGAGCGACTCCATGCTCGGAGCTTCTTCAGCGCGCAGCCGCTCGGTAGGTCGCGACATGGGCGTTCTGCTCCGCTAGATCTGTGGCAAACTGCGTCGAGCCGTCTTCCTTCGCCACAAAATACAAATAAGGCGTCGCTGCCGGCTGCAGCGCTGCCCGCAGAGCCGCAACCCCTGGGTTGCAGATTGGACCAGGCGGCAGGCCACGATGCGTGTACGTGTTGTAAGGACTGTCCGATTGCAGTTCGCTCTTGTGAATCACCCCGGTCCACGTTCCCCGCAGCATAGAGGCGTACGCCACCGCGGGATCTGTCTGCAGCGGCATCCCCAGCCTGAGCCGATTGACAAAGATCCCAGCCACTATGGGCCTCTCTGCATCCAGGTGAACCTCGCGCTCCACCAACGACGCTGTCGTCGTCACGCGCGCGATCTCTGGCCCAGCCACGCCGAGCCGCATGGCTACCTGGCGAAATCGGCGCGTCATCGCCACCTGCATCTGCGTTGGTGTTGCATGTCGGCCGAAGCGGTAGGTGTCAGGGAATAAGTACCCCTCCAAGGACACAGCCTGTGGGTCCCACTGTCGAACAAGCCCCGTGTTGGCCGTCGCAGCCGCCAGAAACTCTTCCCGCGTTCCCAGGCCAGCAGCCTCGACCGCTCCGGCTACGTCGAACAGGTTGTACCCCTCCGGGATCACAACAGCTACCGTGAACACATCCCCTCGACGCACACGGTCGTACACGCCCAGCATCGACGCCGGTTGCGCGAAGCGGTACTCGCCAGCCTTCAGCGTTCCCCCTTCCATCTCCCGCAGCATCGCGAAGACCCATCGGCTTCGAACAGCTTTCTGGCGTTCAAGCGTCGTGGCAATCTCGAGGGTTCCTGTGTGTGCTGGAATCTCGACAAAAGTAGGGCTCGCCGGACCGTAAGGGGATATGACCAGGTAGGCCAAAGCCGCCCCCGCAACAACGAACAGAAACAGCAGCAGCTTGACGACCCGCACAAAAGGAAACCCTTCTCCCCTTCATTCTAATGAGCGTCACCGGCTTTGATCTGCTAGCTTCGACCTCCCCGGTCCTCTCTTACCGTCATCGTTCGCGCACCGCCCTAGGGCAGCAAACCCGTCCCGAAACCATGTAAGAGTGTCGCGGAGCGATCTAGCTCGTAAGTAAATCCGGATTGCTCCCGCCGACTTCCATCCAGTTCCTGACTCTCACAACCAAACCCACCCCTGACAGCCCTCCCCTGCTCCGAAACGCCCTTAGGCGGCTCGAGAGTTACCCCCGTTTCCGTAACTACGAGTAATGTGACCTTCGGAACAGCGCAGCCTGCAAGGGCGCCTTCTCAACCCTCTTTCATCGCTGGTCATGTGCAAAACTTTTGCCGCTCGTCGTTCACGTTGTCCTCTCAGTACCGTTTCAACCCCGCCAATAACGCTAAAAACAGGCCAAAGTTCCTCTTCGTTTACCCGGTTGAAATTGCCGCTTGACGGTTCTGCGTAGAGGCCGTCATAATCCGTCCCGCAATCAATTTTGAGAAGAGACGGTGCCGTGATGGGATGCTCTTATCCCAGGCGCAGGGCAGCTTGCCCGGCGTACGGGACAGCTTTGTGTCAAAAAGCTGTGATCGATAACACACGGGTCTCGAAGTCGCTTGTGGAAGGTAGTCAAGGGGGTTGTTACATGAAGTTGTTTTCTAGGATCAGGCAGACAGTCGCGTGGATGGGCCTTCTTTTAGCGGGTCTCCTGCTCTGGCAACTCCCTGCCCTCGCGCAGGAGACTACCGGCAATGTCTCCGGCATTGTCCGTGATGAGACCGGAGCCGCTATACCGAAGGCCACCGTGGTGCTTACCAACCTCGGGAACAAAACAGAGCGGAAGACCACCAGCAACGGCTCGGGCGACTTCACCATGGCATCGGTCGAGTCGGCTCTGCAGTACCAGGTGGTCATCAAGGTTCCCGGTTTCAAGAGCTGGGAGTCTCAACCCTTCCCGCTCCGTCCCGGTGACCGTGTCGCCTTCACGGATATTAAGCTGGCCATCGGCGAAGCAACCGCCGAGGTGACCATCGAGGCTACCGACTCGCAGGCCGTCAAGCCCCTTGATACCGCCGAGCGCAGCGACGTCATCACGGCCAAGGACCTGGACACCCTCGCCATCGTCGGCCGCGATGCGACCGAGCTGATCGAGACATTGCCCGGTTTCGCCATGATCAGCCCGGGCGTGAACAACACCTCCTCGGCCAACACGGCCGCCGTCGGTCTGAATAACAGCATCACGGGCGGGTACTCCTCCAACGGCCTTGGGCCGAGCGGTTTGGCCACCATTCTTGATGGCGTCTCCCTCACCGATATTCAAACCAACTCCGGCACGGTGCAGACCGTGGACGCCGACATGATTCAGGACGCCAAGGTCTCCACGGCGAACTTCAGCGCGGTTTCCGCCAAGGGCCCTGCCCTCTTCAATGCCACAACGAAGGCCGGCTCTTCCTCTTTCCACGGTTCGGCCTATATCTACGCTCGCGACACCACCCTGAACGCTAACGACTGGTACAACAACTATCTTCAGCAGACCCGTCCTGACGGGCGCTATCTCTACCCCGGGGGCACCATTGGCGGCCCCTTGTGGATCCCTGGAACCCCCTTCCATAGAAACAACAGCAAGCTCTTCTTCTTCTTCGGCCTGGAGTTTCTCAACCAGAAGTACTCCCCTGAGACCCTTGGCTCCTGGACTCCCACCCTCGCCGAACGCACGGGTGATTTCAGCGTCGCCAACCTGAACGCCCAGCTTTGCGGTTCGCGCCCAGATGGCGGACTCAACCCCAACGCCAACCAGCCGATGTGCTTTGCCGAAAATTACCTCGCGAACGGCAACGCCGTTATGAACGGCAACGTAACCGCGCAGGCTAACGCTGGTGGCGTGGCTCTGGTCAATTGGCTGCCCCTGCCGAACGCCAACCCGTTCACCAACGTCGCTGGCTACAACTACATTCAGCCCGTCGTGCAGACGCAGAACGGCGACATCCTTCACGCGCGCCTTGATTACTCCATCAATGACAACAACAAGGTCTACGCCTCCTATGGCCGTCAGACCCAGATCAGCCAGGAGCCCGTCTCTCTCGGTTACGCTCCGGACTACGCTTCCCTCTACCCCGGTCAGGTGACGCAGGGCGATATCTCCAACATCGTTTCAGCCACTTACACCCACGTCTTTTCACCCACCGTCACCAACGAGTTCAATGCTGCCTTTGCTCTTATCAGCGATCCGGGCAACCTCGGTGACCCCGCCGCGGTGAGCCGCTTCTCGATGAACGACTACAACTGCAGTGATCCTGTAGCTCGCGCGGCAGGCACTTGCGGTACCGCCGGCCACGGCAACTTCAACTACCTTGGCGAATATAAGAATGCCGGTGACTACTCGGTTCCGGCTCTCAATGATGGTGGCGGCAACCTTGGCTACCCCAATATTCAAATGCCCGGCGGCTTCTACAACAACCAAGTTCACCTCAAGAAGTTCGTTCCAGACGTGCAGGACTCCGTGAGCTGGGCGCGCGGTGCGCACTACTTCCAGTTCGGTTTCTACTACGAGAAGGGTGTTCTGAACGGCATTGCGGATACCGGTGCTTATCCGCAGGGCGAGTACACCTTTAATCCGCAGAACTCCTTTTATGAGTACAACGGACATACTGGCGCCCCTTTCACAAACGCTCAGTTCACGGCCTGCGAAAATCCTCAGAGCACGGGTACAAGCCGCTCCTCCGGAGCGTCTTCTCTGGGCTCTTGCATTAATCCCATCGCCATGATGTATATGGGCACCCCGGATAGCTTTCAGCAAACGAACTTCACTCCGAACGTCAACATGCAGTATCAGACGGTTGCCGGCTACGCGAACGATCAGTGGAAGCTTCGTCGCCTCACCTTGGTCCTCGGAGCGCGTATCGAGCATCTCGGTCCTTGGACCGATCGGCACAACAATGGTCTCGCAGTCTTCTCCCCCGCCTTGTATAACTCCCTGTGCAGTGAGACGCCTGGTTCTTACGTCACGTGCGCGGCAAGTAATCAGTACCCCGGCATCACCTGGCACGGTGTCGATAACAGCATCTCGAACTCCGTAAACAACCCGGCGATGGCCTACTTTACGCCTCGCGTCGGACTGGCTTACGATCTCTTCGGCAAAGGGAACACCGTTCTACGCGGCGGTTGGGGCATCTACCGGCACGAGGAGGAGTTCGCCCCCTATGCCGCGGCAGCAGCAACTGCCCAGGGCTACAAGACGAGCTACGCCCAGCAGCAGTGGAACTTCGACGGCGTTGATGAGCAGTCGCCGATTAATCCCTCCGATTTTACCGTTCGGACGCTCACGGCGAACGACACCGTGAGGCCCACCTACTACACCTACAACGCGACCATTTCGCAGCGGCTGAAGTGGAATTCGCTTCTCGAGGTCGCCTACGTTGGCAGCAATAGCCAACATCTGAGCAGCTTTAATCAGGGCAGCGGCTATAACGAAGCGTCGGATGTCAATCTGATCCCTGCCGGCTTCCTTTTCAGTGACGCGACGAATAACTATTCTCTTCCGTCGCTGATCTCCACCAACTCTGGCATCTCCGCGCTAACCACCGCAGGGCAGGACTACTATCGTCCCTTTCCCTTTTATCAACATGTCTATGCGCTGAATCACAATTTCTACTCCAACTACAACAGCCTTCAGGTCGCGTGGGATAAATCCTCGGGAATGATCCAGTTCGGACTGAATTACACGTTCTCGAAAGATCTTGCCACCGCTGCTGCTTATAACAACTCCATCGTGGATCCGATCGATCTGCGTAATGACTATAACCCGGCTCCTTTTGACCGCTCCAGCGTCTTCAACTCGCACTACCTGCTGGACCTTGGGAAGCGGTACCGCGGAGATCACCATCTCCTCGCGGAGGCAGCGAACGGATGGCAGATCTCCGGGATCTCTACTTGGATGAGCGGCCAGAATCTTCCTTCGGGCGAAGGCGAGAACTTCGGCTTTGGCGGTGGCACGATCCAGGTGACACAGCTCGCGACCAAGCAACAATTCGCTTCAACCAATCAGGACGCTTGCACGAAAACGTATGGGACGCCTGCCGATAAGAATGGCAACAAGTTCTGCACCACAGGCCTGAGTTCAACTACGTGGCTCGGCTCGCCTGACTATGAACTCATGCCAACCCTGAACTGCAACCCGGCGGGTGGACCAGCGAAACACCAATTCATCAACCCGACCTGCTTCGGTGTTCCCGTGCCCGGAAGCCCATCAACTGGCGAGTACGCGCTTTCTCCTAATCCTTCCGGACAGGGCGTCCTGCGCCTTCCATACATTCATGGCCCGGCTTTTCAGAACCACAACCTGGCCCTCATCAAGAACTTTGCTGCGGGGGAAAAGAAGAACATCCAGTTCAGGGCTGAAGCCTTTAACTTCCTCAATCACCCGCTGGTCTCCTTTAATAACAACGACAACACCAACCTGAACCTTGGCAGCCTTAACTATGCGGTTGTAGGGCAGCCTCTCACTACAAGTCAGCTCCGGGTGCCCAACTTTGGCATTGCAAATATCAAGTACGGTGCCCGCTTGCTTGAGTTAGGTGCAAAGTTCAGCTTCTAGCGCAGTAGCCCTGGGGCTGGCCTGACTTCGTACAGGCCAGCCGGCAGAGCAAATAGGTGGCACGTCACTTTGCCACTGTTACAGAATGTCTAGTTCGCCTATAGAGCGGGCTTAATGCGAGCGGTCGAGGGGCTACTCGCAAGTATCTGATCGAGTTTTTTGGAGGGGTCTTATGGCCTTGGTATCTGCATCGTTTTTACGCCGGCTAGTCACCCGTGGCGTGTCGGCCTTGACATCCATGGTAATTCTTGGCAGTGTCGCCGCTGCTCAGCAGCAGTTGGTCACGACTGGCTCCATCATCCCTCTGCAGCACAGCCAGTTCTGCCAAATTTATGACGTCAAGCTCGCTCCCAACGGGGACACCCTCTTTCTCGATGTCTGCGGTGGCGGCGGCTACGGGTCTGTGTATCAGTTGAAAAAGGGCTCCACGACCTTTCAGACCATCACTTCGGTCATCGACAGCGGTGGTACCTACTTCAACGAGAGCATGGCGATCGATGCCAAGGGCACCTTCTACATCACGGATCGTTATAGTTCCAGCCAGCACATTTACCGTACGCCTTACAATCCAGCAGACGGCACATGGGACTTTTCCGCTGCCGGCAATAACTGGGAGCCGCAGCTCGATACCGGCTTTGAGAGTAACGGAACGCAGAACGTAGCGTTTTACGACAACCCAGCCCGCGATGGCAGTGGCATTCTGTTCGTCTCCTCGCAGAGCGGGAACAATATCATGGCCATTCCCGTCAATGCGGATGGCACGGTTCCCACTTTCACCGGTGGTACGAACGCGGGCAAGCCGCAGTTCCAATACATCGTCCGCGGCCTCACCGACAAGGTGCAGCCGATGGTGACGGACGTGAACGGGAACTTGTATTTTATCGAGAACCCGTACGATCCCCCGACGGACCGCTCCACTGGCGTGTACTTTGTTCCGGCTACTGCCTACAAGAGCTGCATGGCCAAGAGTGCCTCGGGTGGCAGCGATCCCACGGTGGCTTGCATCTCGGGTGCTGAGAGCTCGCTGCAGCGTGTGGATTCAGGGAACCCTGAGAAGTTCAACGGCATCACTCTCGATGCTGCCGGTAACGTCTACGTTTCCGATGCCAGCGACAACTACGGCGGCACGCGGAATGGTCTGCTGAAGATCCCTAACGAAAGCGGAAGCCCGGTCGGCGTAACTGCGCAAAGCTTTAACTTCGAAGACGCGGAGTATATCGCTCCTGTTTCCGTCAACGCCAATCCCACAATCGATCCGCGGGGTTTCATCTGGCTCACCACGGGCACTTCTTCCAACTACTCGCCGGGCGGTTCAGGCGCCATTCCGGGAACCGGTAACCTTGTATTGTGGCAGCTGGGTTCAGAGAACCTAGGGGCTACGCCGGTAGGGACGCCGAGTGCGACCGGTGTTGCTTTCTACATGTTTAGTGGCAGCGTGACGCCAGCTGCCTTCGGCGCATCACAGCCTGGCGGCACCGCGCAATTTACCACCACTGCTGTCAATCCCTATCCGCCCACCAACGGTACAACGCCCGCGATCCCCTGCACGCCGGGGATGGCGTATATCGCGTTTTCCTCCTGCCAGGTGTGGACCACACTCACCCCAGCGGGACCAAACTCCGTAGGTAGCATCCAGGGACAGCTGACGCTCTTAGACAGCAAGAACAACGTCGTCCCGGGTAGCGCTCTATATCTCGACGGGATCGGGCAAGGCCCGGCGGCGTCGCTCCTAACACCCAGCCAGCAGACCCCGCTGTCTACCGCGCTCGTCACGCCACAGCAGGTGGCTGGCGATTCGATCGGCAACTCCTATGTAGCGGATGCCGGTCAAGGGAAAGTGCTCATGTTTGCTGCTGGTTCGGCCATGGCCTCGGCAGGCACGCCGGTCGGTACTGGTTTGACGGCACCCACCGGCGTGGCTGTTGACGGCTCGGGAGACCTCTTCATCGCCGACTCCGGAAAAGTGCTCGAAGTACCGGCCGTAAACGGCACCCTTAACCCGGCTGGTCAGGCTGTTCTACAGTCCGGGCTTGGAACCAATCTACGGCTTGCTGTAGACGGCGCAGACAATATCTACGTCGCCGATCCAGACAATGCGCGAATCGTCAGGATCTACAACCGGCAGACGGCTACCATCATCGAGGGGACTGCCACCGTGGGCGCAGGCTTCACCAAACCCACGGCTGTAGCGGTCGATAACACTGGCAACGTTTTTGTAGCCGACGGGGCCAGTCTTATCGAGATCACGCCGTTCGGCCTTCAGACCACCATCACAAACAATCTTGCTGCCCCGGTAACTGGGTTAGCCGTCGATCCTTCTGGCTCCGTGGATGTTGCCCAGGGCACGGGTGTCCTCCGGATTCCTCTTGAGGCCACCGGTCTGAACTTCAACGACGCGGCAGCAATTGATAACGGTGGCGTCACGGCTACGAACGGCATCGGTCTCGACGGCCTCGGAAACCTCTATGTGACCACTGGTTCCTACACTGTCAACGGTGTGGCAGCAACAGGTCCGACCACCACCACCGTCACCTCGCCTACCCTGCTTCTGTTGGCCGGCGCCTCCGTATCCTTCGGCAATGTCAGTACACAAACGGAGAGCGATCCGCAAGACGTCAGTCTTTTTAATATCGGCAACCTTCCCCTTGCGCTTACGGGTAATCCTTCCTTCTCGGGGGCGAACGCCACCGATTACGCTATCGAGCAGGATGGTCTCAACCCTTGCGACCCCACGGGTGCCACTGCTGTTGCTAGCGGCACAGCCTGCACACTGGGCGTGACGGTCAACGCGCAAAACACTGGTGTCAGTCAGGCGTCGATGACGGTTACCACCAACGCCATCAACGCTCCCACCACCACTGCAACCCTGGATGCCTTCTCGGAAGATAACCTCTGCAGAACTCAGACCACCATCACGGTCACGCCCTCTACAGGCATCGTCTTCCCAGGATCCGCAATGGTTGCGGCAACCACAGCGGCTACCGACCCCACCTGCTCTCCGGGCAACACACCGACTGGCGGCAAGATCACGCTCACGCTGGCCCCCCAGGCGAAGGGCTCCTCTCAGACAAAGCAAACTGGAACGCTCAGCGGCGGACAGGCCAGTTTTAATCTGACCGCTCTGAATGGTGGAAACTACATTCTCTTCGTCAGCTACAGCGGAGACTCCATTTTCGGTGGCAGCTCCAGCTCCAGAACATTTACTGTTGTGGTCGGCCAAGCCACCCCGAACGTCACTCTTGGCAGCCCAACCGGCATCGCTGCTATTAACGGCGTGTACTACGTCAAGCAAGGGGCAACCACTACGCTGAATGCTTCCGTCACCTCGAGCGTGGGCACGCCAACCGGAAGCATTTCCTTTCTGAGTGGGTCAACGGTAGCCGACCCCACGCAGGATCCGATCCAGCTTGATGCCAATGGGAACGGAACGTTCAATACTTCCAATCTTCCGGTTGGCAACTACAACCTGGTAGCCAATTTCAATGGGGACCTTAACTTCGGACAAATTGCTTCGCCGACGGTCACGGTCGACATAATCAACCCCAGTGCTCTTATCACCACCAACCCGGCTTCCCTCACCACACAAGCAGGAGTCCCTGTCACCGGGACTCTGACGATCACTGCGCTTGAGGGCTACGCGCCGGCACTGGGCGCTCAGCTCATGTGCGACAACACTACTTTGCCTAAGTACGCGGAGTGCACCTTCGATGTCCCGAAGATCGATATCTTCGACAATCCGGGGATCCCTCAGATCAGCCACATCACGATTAGCAGCAATATTCCTGTTAATGAGGGAGCGCTGCGTCGGGAGCCATCCTCGATCGCCTTTGCCGGTATGTTCGGCCTGGGGGTTCTTGGTTTTGCCTTCCGCCGCCGTGCACAGCTGCACCACTCAGCACTCAAGGTAGCCTGCTTGATCTTGATTTGCGGCGGCATGCTGGGCGGCTTCACCGGATGTACCAACTCGGGCTACACCTCGACGCCGGTGGTGCAACATGTCGTCTCGCCTTCGGGAACGTACAACGTGCGCATTTACACCGTCGACCTCACCACAAATCAGGTCTCGTCACTGCCCTTCACGCTTCCTGTGACGATCCAATAGCGCCGGTTGCCCAGCATCACGAACCAGGGCTCCGGAGGACCGAGTTCTCCTTCCGGAGCCCGCTACACCTCACGATGCGGTTGATTTCCACACCGCTTGCAGTTCGGTCACGAGTCCTTTAGGGAGAAGTTCATGTCTACCAAGTCCTACACGTCACTGCGCCGGCTTTCTGCTCATGTGCTGACGCTGCTCCTCGTCTGTGTCTCTTTCAGTAAGGGAGCGGAAGGGCAGGCCGCTACGCCGCTCGTCACGGCGAGCGTCACCACGAACTTGACCCCACCCACAGGCCTCGGCAAGGTCTTCCAAACCGCCGTGGACTCCTTCGGCGATCTTCTGGTAGAGGACTATGCCAACGGCGGCCTGTACGAATATCCGAGTGGCGGTGGAGCGGTCATCACACTGCTTCCGGCGGGCAGCCTAGGAAGCTATGCCAACCCCGGCATCGCTATCGGTGCCAACAACGACCTCTATCTCGAGGGCAACTACAACAACACACTCGGTCGCTTTCCCTACGATCCAGCAACGAAGTCTTGGGATGGCCTTTCAACCATCAGCTCGGCCAACAGCAGCAACTCGGGCGCGCTTTGCCCGAAGGGGTCGGGTACCCCCGCCCCCCCTTACGGGTTCACCTGCGGCGATACGCCAAATACCAATCCTTATTACCTCCAACCGTGGGCACTTTTCGTCGACGCCAGTAACAACGTAGTAATTACTGCAAATAATAGTAATAATTTCGTCTTCATTCAGCCTGTGGTGGGGACCGGCATCACCTCTACGGCAGCACAGGCCAACAGTCTCAGTCTTGTTGCGGCTGCTGCTCGTTCTGCGTCGGTTGCTGAGGACAAGTTTGGCAATATCTACATCGTTGAAGAGAGCGATCAGAAGGGCCCGCTTCCCGGTGTGCTCATGATTCCCGCCGGCTCTGCGGCTGTAGCCTCCGATGCTACCCTGGCTCGCGTCGACCCTAACCTTCCCGCTGTCACCGGTGTCACCGTAGACGCTGCCGGCAACCTCTACATCAGCGACTCCAAAGAGGGTGTCTTCTTCGTTCCCAATCCCACCGGAACGCCCCAGACTTCTGCTGCGACGCTTCTCAGCCCAACACCGGCTTACGGCCAGGCGAGCATCGATCTCGCTCGCAATATCCTTTACATTCCCACCTACGACGCCAGTGGATCTCAGGTCATTGCCGCCATAACGTTCAATGCCGCGGAGCTCGGTACGGCAGCAACGGGAGCGGTCGCCACAAATTCCGTTCCCGTTTCTTTCGGCTTCAATGGCGCAGTCACGCCAGCCTCCTTTGCGATCGAGGAGTCCGGTGTCACTGTCCCTGACTTCACCGTTGTTTCAGGAGGCACCTGTACAGCGGGTCAGGCGTACGCCGCTTTAGGCGGCTGCACTGTCAACGTTGCCCTCAGCCCCCACGCCGCTGGCAGTGTCTCCGCCAAGCTGCAGATGCTGGACGCCTCCGGCAATCTGCTCGATAGCATTGATCTTCATGGCATGGGCACCGGCTCGGCCGTCCAGGTGCTCCCCGGTACAGAGAGCGCGATTGGCTCGGGACTTAAAACTCCTGTACAGGTAGCTGCCGACGCAAATGGCGACGTCTTCGTTGCGGACTCTGGGACGGCTTCTATTTCCGAGTATGTCAAGACTGCTGGCTCCCCGCCGGTAACAACGGCCGTGGGCACCGGTCTGACTGCGCCGACGGGCGTCGCGACGGATGGCTCAGGTAACCTTTTCATCGCTGACTCTGGCACCGTGTACGAGATAGCAACTGGCGCAAGTGGCTTGAACGCTGCAACGCAGGTGCCCGTGAAGGCAAGTCTTGGGACGAATCTCAAGCTCGCTGCCGATGGCTCTGGAAATCTCTACATCGCCGATCCCGATAACCACCGGGTCGTCAAGCTCAGCAGCGTCGGTGGTACGTTTAGCCTCTACTCACAACTTGAGACAGACTTCACCGGGTTCACCGCGCCGTCTGCCATCGCCGTTGATCCGAATGAGA
The DNA here is from genome assembly GCA_964242225.1 of uncultured Acidobacteriaceae bacterium. Lineage (GTDB taxonomy): Bacteria > Acidobacteriota > Terriglobia > Terriglobales > Acidobacteriaceae > Granulicella. The sequence goes on along the minus strand of CAXTAE010000003.1, from coordinate 60,739 downwards.
ACGTGTATGTGGCCGATGGCACAAGCCTCTACCAGATCACGCCAGCTGGAACTCAATCCACGCTCTTAACAGGACTGAGCGGTGTCACTGGCCTTTCGATTGATCCCTCGGGAGCGGTTTACTACACCGCGGGTGGTCTTGCGTACCGCATTCCGACCCTGAACGGCACTCTCACCCAAGCGAGCCAAACGCCGATCGCCGCAGATGTGACCGGTGCTGTCTCCGTTGCTCTGGATCCCTCCGGAAACGTTTATCTTCTTAACACCGCAGCTGGAAACGTGATTGAGGTCGCTTCCACAGTCTCTTTCAACTTCGGCACGTTAAGCTCGACTACCGGCTCGGCTTCCCAGACTTACAGCATCCTGGACAATGGAAACGCACCTCTGAACGTCACCGGATTCGCCGGTACGGCAGACTTCGGGGCCACGGCAGACACGTGCGTGGGAACTCCCATCGCCATCAATTCCACCTGCTCCGTCACCATCACTTTCAGCCCCGGCCCGGGTGATCAGGGCGCTCTCACGGGTGCGGTTCTTGTTACCGGTGACGAAGCGAACGCTCCGGTAGGTGTTGACGGAACCGGTGTAGGCGCTGCGCTTGCTGCGTCCACTACTGCAGTGACCGTCGCAAACCCCAACGTCGACGCCTCAGCCGCTGTGGTCACTGTTACGCCTACTGCCAACACAGGCGCAACCCCTACCGGCCAAGTGACCCTCACCGTGGCCGGAGCTAGCCTCAAAGCCCCAATCACGGCCACCGGTACTCTCGATGCAACCGGGAAAGTAACCCTTAGTCCGACACAGCTCGTCGTCGGTACTTATACCTATACGGTCAACTACGCCGGAGACCGCACGTACTCGCCCTCAGCAGCTACGGCTACTGTCACCATCGCGCCCGGCGCCGTTACGGTCGTTCAGCCGACCATGGCCGCGGTGCAAGCCGCGGCTCCCACCTACCCCCTCGTCCTCGCTGGCGCAAGTGGAGCGGCCGAGCCGTATGATGGGTCAGTCACCCAATTTGAATATATCTACCCCGTACAAGTAGTCGCCACCGACGGCGCTCCCTTGGTTGGACAGCCCATTTTCGATGCGAGTGGTAAGCAGGTCTCTACAAATTATGGGTCGGTAACTTTCCAAGGTGCTCCGGCACTGGGTTGTGTGCCGGTTGCCGTGAACGCAGATGGTACCGCACCGTTCTCCACCAGCTGCTTCACAATCGATACCAGCAACAACTCCATTCCGGACCTTATGTCCACGTTCACCATTACCCCGGTGTATAGTCCCACTGCTACGGGCAACTACTCGACGTACACCAACCCGAACTACACCGCGGCAACCGGGAGCGCTATCACCTTCACAGCACTCCGGAATCCAGTGGTGCAAATCTCCTCCAATCCCAGCACCTTGGCAGTGACTTCAGGATCAACCGCAACAGCCACACTCACGTTGAGCTCCTTGCTTGGCTACGGTGTTGCCGGTTCGGGGGCTCTCTTGAACAACTATTCACTTCCTGTCCAACTCTCATGCGATGGTTTGCCAGCCTACGCAACCTGCTCCTTCGTCTATCCTCAGCCGGCCAGCAGCGATCCGAATTCGGTCGCCGTGGGTCCGGCCGCCGGCACGGTTCTCTCCTACCAAGGGGCGGCCGCTGCGCCTTGCACGGTAGCTCAGGGTTGCGCCGGTCCGGGCACCGTCATGATGACCATTACAACGAATGTTCCGACTGGCCTTGTCGCCGTGCGTCGTGGCTCAGGAGAACCTACCTTCGCCGCAATGTTCGGTCTCGGAGTGCTCGGGCTCGCCTTTGGCAGACGCAAGTCGATGAAAGGTCGAATGGTCACCCTTATGGGTCTGCTCCTCTGCTGTGGCGTAGTTGCCGGTATCAGCGGCTGCAGCACTACCCAACTCGGTACAAGTACGCAAACCTCTAGCCCCTCAGGTAGTTACAATGTCATCGTCACAGCGAAGCAGGTTGGTTCTCAGGTCATTACCGCTTACCCTTACATCACCTACGGAAACACCAACCAAGTCTCCCTTCCGTTCACGATGAAGGTCACAGTCCAGTAGTTCTGTCTCACACTCAGGCGGAGGCGAACATCGCCTCCGCTTTTTTCTCTCTTAAGGGTCTCCTTAAGTCCAGTACAGAACCCTGGCAGCTGGCAATACGCGACTTAACTCCTCCTCAAACCACAAGCGCATCTCGCGCATGGGATCCTTCGGGTAAACGTATTTAAAGCCCCCGAACTTGTTTCGCTTCTGCGTTCGACCCTCCTCGCGCAGATCCAGCGTGGTCTTGGGGTACCAGCTAAGCAACACATCCTTGGACCCAGGGGTAAATCGATGTGTAATCAGCTCCACGGTCAGGTCCACATCGTTGATCTCGCGCAGGGCCTCGGCTACGGACGCGAGAAGATCTCCATATTCCGCCCGCCACTCCTCAATCGGCATGATCGGGGCTATCGTCAACCCCACGGGGTAGCCGGCCTTTGCCATCCGTCGCAACGCCTGGACTCGCTGCGCGACGCTAGCTGTCCCACCCTCAAAACCACGCGAAACGCCTACGGCATTGAGGGAAAACCGGACGCGCGTACGCCCTTGATGATGCAGCCCCAGTAAGGGTCCGACTCCGTTGAACTTAGTCGTCCACCGCAACTGCACAGCTTCCTCCCATTGTCCGAAGAACCGAATACTCTCGGCAAGCGCGCCGGTGAGGTGCTCGATCCCTAGTGGGTCGGTGTAGCACGAGGCCTCAAAGGTCGTCCCCTCATGTGCGCGGTCTCGGGAGGCTGACGTCACTCGTCCCGTCCCAACGTAGGTTCGAAGCCCTTCCAGGATTTCCGGCAGGTTCGCATACGCCCGGGTCACTGGCGGGCCGCTCAAGGAGCCGGCGAGATAACAATACTGGCAGTGTGCCGGGCAGCCCTGGGCAATATGAAACTGCCAGTCCGCTGAGGGTGGAATGGGCTGCAGTCTGCGCTGCCCAGCCGGGGATACAACAATTGCTAGGCTGGTCTTGGCCGCTGCATACGCCCGTTGCGCTGCCCTCTCGTCTGCGAGGTCACCCTTGCGTGCGGGCTCAGTGAGCCCACGTAGTTGATTGCTCTTTAGCAGTACGACCGCTGCGCCAAAACCTTCCGCTCGCTCCAGCATGGCGCGCCCGTGCGGCAACGCATACGCATCCGGCGTAATGAATACCCGACGTGGACGCCAAAGCTTTCCCTCCGCTGCCTCAGCGGCCGGGGCAACTGGGTCAGCATCCTGCAGCAAAACGGCCCTTTGGGTGGCCGTAAGGTCAACCACTGTTGCATGTTCTGCCATCAACCCTCTTCATACTTCTGTATCTGTAACTTTGGTCCGCTCGGGCCGACTACTTCCATTCCGTTACTTGGGTAAGGCTCCTGCATCGGCGATGTAGGCCTTTGCGTCGAACTTGCGTGCGGCGCTCGCTCCGCTCATGAAGCGCCTCTTCCCAAAAATTTGCCGTTCACCCCAGGGCCGATCGAACTTTCCAAGTACCGCCCAGGCAATGCCGGAGTATCCATTCGGATCCCGACCATCCAGAAAATAACGGTCGTTTAGATACACCATCTGCTCCATTGCCGTTTTCGCATTCGGCGTCCATTCCACGATCTTTTTGCCCCAGTACATCCGTAGGTAGTTTGGCATCCAGCCATGTCGCACCATCTGCGTCTGCGCTGCATTCCAAAGCTCGTCATAGGTTTCAGAGCGCTCCATCTGCTCAAGCGAATACAGCGTGTCTCGCTTGTCCCGGTCATGCTTCTCGATCGTCTCGCGCGCCCAGTTATCCACGCATCCGGTGTTGTCATAGTCCGGCTGATAGCGGCAAAAGTTCACACTGAGCTCTCGCCACGTAATCACCTCGTTGTAGTAGCTGTCTCTCGCAGCCGCCAACTTAGGGTCTCTCTCCACTGCCGCGTTCACAGCCAAGGCAATCGTCAAAGGCCCAATATGCCCAAAGTGGAGGTATGGGGATAAGCGGCTAGTCGCATCACGTTCCGGATGCATGCGATTGTCGGCGTACTTCCCCAGCTTCTCCGTTACAAACAGCTCCAGGCGCCGCCAAGCCTCCCTGCGGCCGCCCTTCCATGCCTCCACGGGCAACACGCTGCGGTCGAAGTCCTTCCATCCACGCGTGATGTCCTCGTGCACATCGTCGGTCTGCAGACCTTTCGGAGTCCGCCAGGGTTTGTCAGCCTTATGGTTGGCAAAGGGCTTCACAAACTGCGGCAGTAAGCGCGTGATGCGCGGCCTCGCGACAGCACCGGAATACTGCGCCTTCTCCAGCAGCTTGGAAGGCACAATCACATCCGCGTCCACCGTCCAGAAGGGTATGCTCAGCCGCTCGGCCAGCGCCACCCGCCAGCGTTCCGGCTCGCGCATCGGATTTTCGTCGCCTACCACCATCGCCGCATGTACATCGGCGAAAAACTGCTCGTGATCTTCATGCGGAGCTCGTCGCATGGCAAAGCCCACACCACGCTCCGCACAGTCCTCTGCGATGTCCGGTAATCCCTGATTCAGAAAGGCGTAGTGCCGTAAGTTGGCGTGGGGAAAGTTCTTAATTCCGGCGAAGTACGCCACCACCGGCAAACCGAGCGAGTTCCCCAACGCGACAGCCTTGTCGAGTGCATGGTTGTCCAAACCGCGCTGCGCGCGCTGCATCCAGTACACAACGCACTTGCCGTCGGCACTGGGAGCTCCTGCACGGCGTACCGCGACGCGTTGATCGCGCGCGAGCGCCCTCACCACATCTGGAATGCTGCGGTCCGCTTCAAGTGTCGCGGCCTCGCCGGCATACACTTGGTCCTTCCGCTGTGCCTCGTTCAACTCCGGTGCTGGCTTACTCGTTCCTATGGTTCGCTTCACGTTTTGTTGGATGGACCCGACTCACCCAGGTGCAGTATTGCTCGGCGCTCACCCCAAACCGGCTTTCACCACACAAAAGGGTAGGGGGTACTGCTAGATCAGCACCCCCTTTCGTACCTTTGGCATTCTCTTCCGACTAGCGGTGTCCACCGCCGCCGTGAAATCCACCACCAAAGCCTCGTCCAGCGGCTACGCCACCTGCCAACCCGCCGCGATATCCGCCCCCACCGTAGCGGTAGGGAAGCCCGTAGCCACCTCGATATCCGCCTCCATAACCGAACCCAACGCCGATTCCGTAAGGGTAGCCGTAGAAGCCATACGGATACCCATACGCTCCATAGGGGTAGCCCCAGCCAAAACCAAAGCCAGGATAGCCATAGCCAAAAGCGTAGGGCCCCGGTCCGTAGCCGTACGCTGCGGTCGCATAGCCTCCGTCGCCGCGTTCGCTGTTGGCGGCGAGCCCGTAGTCATCGTCGGCATGGGCTTCTTGCGGGCCTGTCCACGGCAGCAGGTCACTCTGCGATGTCTCGCGATCAAATTTCACCGGCTTCGCACGATTGTCGCTCAACACGACCTCGTGCTCGTCCTTCAACTTGACGGGCTTGACGCCTGGGTTGGTGTTGGCCCCAGGAAACACATCGGCACGTCCGTTGAAGACGCGAACCGTAGCGCTGGCTGTGTCAAAGGTGTAGAGACCGCGATCCAGGATCTGAGTCTGACCGTTAGGGGTGTCCACAAGCAAAAGACTGGACGGCCGCAGGCTGCTTACGGCCACGTTTGCACGGCCGTCCTTGAGTTGTACCTCCGTGCGATTGCCGTCGGTCGTTACGAGGCGGACGCTCGCGCCTGACCCGAGACGCAGCAAGGAACCCGGAGCCAGCATGATGTCCGCCGAGCCCTCCAATGTGGTTAGCACCTCTCCGGCATGCAACTTCCGCGGCGCGGTGTTGAGGTTGGTCGTGATGGGCTGCCCATCCAGCGTGGCTTGGCCCTGTACATAGTTGAGAGCAGAAGAAGAGTCCCGAACGGCTGGGTCTGTACCTTGCGCAAAAGCAGGAACTGACAGAGTCGCCAGGGAAAGCAGAAGAGTCGCCGCTTTGATCCTTGGCATGAGGTGAAGCCTCCATACATATAGATGCAGATCGAAGCATTTTGTCGCGCGCACCACCCCTCTCCCGAAGTTCGTGCCGGTTAGGAAAAAGCGTCGAGTCTGCCTTCCCAGATTGGGAAATCATTACGTCGGGGCAGAGGCGAGTTACTACCTTGTAGTTTTGCGAAGAGAAGTCACTGCTACTTTTGGGTCAGGCCAGTACCTATCCGAGCCATGAAAAAGAAGAGGTTGCCCCGATGAAACTTTTGAAGTCCTTGTCTGCATTTGTCCTCCTTACCGCCACTTCCGCAGTCGCTGCCTCGGCCAGCACCATCACCCTCGCCAGCTACGGTTCCACAGCGGCCACGCCCTCCGGCGTTAGTAACACAGCGACGGTCTACAACGGCAGCCTCCTTGGCTTCATCATGCCGCTTGGTGGCGGCCCCTCATATAACGTTGGCACGGGCGGCGTGTGGGCGACCATCCCCGGCGCGTCTTGGGTATCCAACAACCCCGGTAACTACCCGGGCGGCAACAACGTGGAACCCAGCGGTTCCTATGACTACTCCACAACCTTCATGGATAGCTCCGCTTCGACGTCCACGGGTTCCATCACCGTCCTGGCGGACGACACGGCGGCCGTTTACCTGAACAGTGTCCTTATCACCCCGGCAGCTGGCCCCGCGACCGCCGGCACCTGCGACTCCAGCCAACCAAACTGCACCCAGCCCGCGACCTATGTGCTCACCGGCTTCCAAAACGGCCTGAACACCCTTACCTTCGACGTTCTGCAGGAGCATGGCTCCGCCGAGGGCCTGGAATTCGCTGGTACCGTGACTAACAGCGTTACTCCGGAACCCAGCTCGCTCATCCTCATGGGCACTGGTCTGCTCTCCTCTACGGCCATGTTCTACCGTCGGCGCGTCGCGGTCTAATTCATCTTGTCTCTCCTGCTCTCTCTCGAAGGAGAGGACTCCGGTCCTCTCCTTTCTTTTTTGGCCAAAACGTCTGTTGCTGTCCCCGGCGTGGCGTGAGCAGCGACTTATCCGGGTTTCTAATTACTGCAGAACGCTGCACGGCATCCAATGAGGCTGACTCGGCCAATTGGCCGCGTGGGGAGTCTTTGAAATGAAACGTCTTGTTCTTTGGGGTTCCATCGCTGCTGGCGCTACCGCCGCCTACCTGATGTACCGCCGCGGTGAATCGGTCATCACCATCGCCCGGCGCATCCTCACCAACCCGGTAGGCACCTTTGTCACTGAGGTCAGGGGCGCTGTCTAACTCACACGTCTGCAGAGAAGGATTGTGAGCCGCCCGCAGACGGTCATCACGCTTCTGCATTTAGGGTGTTGCAAACACGTGCAGCCAGGGTGGGTGCGGTCGGGTTAGGGCCGCGCCTTCGCCCCTGCCAGTGGCAACCTAGCTGGCACGGGTGCAACCCACGCGGGCGTCCATATCCGAAACTGCCCGCTCAGGTGCAGCCAGCTCAGTAGGTACAACATGCCGGGATAGTACCGATTCTCACCGGAGGGAATCGGTGCACTCCAAAATGCCTCTTCGAACGCATGGGCCCGTGTCCGGTCTGTCGACGCCAGCCCCGCCACCGCATTGGTAGCTACCAGCCCCAGGTCGTGCGCTGACTGTACCTGGATGCCCTGCAGCGTATACACGCTGCCATAGCTCGCTGCTTGCGTTGCGAAAAAGGTCTGCAGGCGATCACTCAGCACTGGCTCGTCCGCGCTCTGGTGCCACCAGCTCCAGTCCACGCTCCAGTTGCTGGCCACACGCCATGCGTCATAGCCGAAAATCCCCGATTGCGGAAAACGCGTCGGGTGTGGCGTGCCATCCCAGTTCGCATAGACGGGCGCAAGCCCTGTGTTTTTGTCCGCGGTGGCAATAAAGAACCGCCGGCTCGCCTGCGCGGCCTCTGCCCAGAAGGCGCGATCCTCCACCGGTCCCCATCGCGCCCAAAGCTCATAGAACGCCGGTAGCTGGTACGAGGGATCAGTAAAGCCAGCGCCAAAGCTGTCCGGCACGAACCGGATCATCTTGTGCTCCTCATCCATCTCCGCCGCTTCGTCGCGCTCCCCGAACCTGGTTGGCCCTGCGATGCGTTCCCGATGGCGCATCGCGTGCAGCAGCGCGTCGGCCTCCGCATGGTAGTCGTAGATCCCTTGCCCGTCGCCCCAGCGGGCGGACGCGAAGTACAGCGCCATCACAAAATACTCTTCCCCATCGGGTGCAGGCGTCTCCGAGTTTGGCGTGCCATCCGTCTTGCAAGACCAGGCAAAGTACCCGAAGCTGGGATGCTTCGGATCGCTCTCATACATGTAGGTCTTCGCCCAGTTCCAGATCGCATCAAACTCCGCTTTGCGGTTCATCTCGACCGCAATCGTCATGCCGTAGCTCATGCCCTCGGTACGCGCATCGTGGTTGGCCCAGTCCGTGATGTAGGCCAGCTTGCCATTCGCGTTCGAGCCAGTCTCAAAGTAGACCGCCTGCGTCTGGGGGTCGCCATGGAACAGCTGCTGAAACGCGGCCTGCAGCTTAGCTTGGCTCTGCTCCGGCGTGTGTCCGTTTTCCGCAAACAGGTTGCGGTATCTACCTGTGGCGAAGGCCCCGCGACCATCCGCGACGAAGGCCTTTTGGGTTTTCTGGCCTGCAGCGCGGGAGCCTGCACCGAAGAGGGCAAGCAGGCCGATGAAGCACAGAACGCCTCGCGCACGCGGGCGCCAGAACAGGAGGATGGGTGCAGCGGAGCATCCGACCATGGGCCCCAGACTACCCATCAGGGTGTATGGCCCGCAACCCCCGACACAAACACTAGAATGGAGGCGTAGATGATGCAAGGACCCTTCCAACTATGAGCACCTCCGCCCCCGCCCTCGCCCAGCTTGAACTCGCAGCCCACACTGCCGGGCTCACCTTGATGCCTACCGAAGCCGGCACCAGCTTCAGCGGCGAACCGACCGCCCGGTACAGCCTCACCCGCGCTGATACTTCCACCCACAGCCTCACGCTCGAGCTTGGCGAGGAGTTCGATGCCGCCGATCCACGCTACGCCGGCGAGCTCGGCACCTTCTTCAGCGAAGCCGCAGAACGGCTGCGAAATCCGCGACCCGATTGTTACCTTTCGCTGCTCGGGCTACCACTTTCCTTCGGCAAGTTCGCCTGGCCCTTTCACAACTCGACCTCCGGCGCCGATACCTCGATCGTGCATGGCGAGATTCGCCTCGAAACCGGCGAAGAAGCCATCCTTCACGCCAAGGTTTCGGCGTCGCTGACGCGCACCTTCGCTGAGGTGCTCAGTGCGCTCGAGCAGCCCTTCGCCGAAAGCTTCATCTATAACGCTGTGCGCAAAACCCTCGATCAAGGCCAGCTGGAGCTTGTGAAAAGCGGCAACCGCCAGCCTGTCCCTGTCACCACGCGCTACTACTCCGCCAAGCAGAACCGCTTCATCTTCAACGACACGGCACCCGAGCAGCGCAAGCAATTCCTCGCTGGCCATGTCTTCTGGCTGAGCCATGCCCTGGGCGGCGACACGCCTGTGTGGATCGCGGACCCGCGCGATGCGCAATACCTCAACACAACCGTTGCCGAGCTGAAGTCTGCTGCCGCGCAACTCGTCACCGAGGGCCTTCTGCAGCTTGACGGCAACGGAGCTGGCGACCGCGCCACCGCCACCGCTGCCCTCATCGCGAAGCGTGGGCAATTCGAGGCTGAAGTGGCCGAGGCACTCAACTTCATCAAGCCCAGTTTCAATGAGTCGATGCGTTCCGGCCTCACCAATATGTAGGCGTTTCCGCCGCAGGAAAGCCGGCTCGCCTCGCAGGTCACTGCAGAGGGATGCCGGCTCCTCTCGATGGCCGTCATGGGCCAACTGTGGCGCCGCATGATCCGCGTACGATCAGGCGCACGGGCAGTACGATGCGCTTCCCTGGTGTCGGCGGGTCGTCGACGTTTCGTTGCAGGCGGGCGAAGAGGGACTCTGCCGCTTGCCGCGCCAGTTCTTCTATGGGTTGCTGCACCACCGTGATGCCCGGACGCAGAAGGTCCGCGATCTCAAAATCGTCGAAACCCGCCAGCGCCATCGTCTCCGGAGGATGAATGCCCAGGCTATGTAGGCAATGCAGTACCTCACGCGTCACCAAATTGTTCGCGGAGAACAGCGCCGTCGGCCGATCCTGCACGGAAAGCCGTGCGATCAAAACCGCCTGTGTCTCCGCAGACTCGCCGGAGACCAAGATCGTCTCCTCCGGCAGGCCCGCCTTCTTCATCGCCGCCCGATACCCTTCATAGCGCATGCGCATTGTGTAGAGTTTTCGCTCAAGCGCGACAAAGGCCACCCGCGTGTGGCCCAGGGAGAGCAGGTGCGTCGTCCCAAGCTGCGCACCTGCCTTGTTTTCGACCAACAGCGTATCGGTGACGCGGCTCGCATCCTTGAGGTAACGATCGAGCGCCAGGGGACGATCCAGCGTCACGATGGCCAGACGCTCAAACTCCGGGGACAGCAGCCGTGACGGGCCCGCGGTGGCTCCCTCGGCAGGGATCACCACCAGCCCTTCCACGTGCCGCAGCAACATGCGGCTGGCCTCGGCGAACTCTGCCTTTGGGTCCTCATCCGTTGTCGCGATGTTCACGGAGTAGCTGTGCGCTTTCGCGACCGCGTTGATTGCATGGGCGCACAGCGCAAAGAAGGGATCATAGAGATTCGGTACCAGGATGCCGATCTGCCTGGACCGTCGCTCCCGCAGCGAGCGTGCCAGCTCATTGCGCTGGTAGCTCAACTGTTCCACAGCTGCCAGCACACGCTGCCGCGTCTCTTCCAGCACATACGGATTCGCGTTCAGCACGCGGGAGACCGTCATGGTGCTGAAGCCCGCGAGCTTTGCCACATCGCTCATGCGCGCGGGTTGGGCGACCGTGGGTTGGGGCATGGTGCAGACACCTCGTCCTCAGGTTTCAGAGCGCGTGCCAGATTCGGCGCCTCTTCCCTGAGATTTCTCCCTACGAGGTGAAGTATGTCACCGCAAACGTCTCATAGGCGCAGGTTTCTCCCTCCCGAGCCGCCTCCTCAAGCTGTTCTTGTCACGAGAGCGATCCCTTTCGACGGTGCGCCATAGAGCCGGGGCAACAATGCCGCCCCTAGCAGTCCTGCCGCCGACCCCAGCGCAGCTGGCCGGATGAAGGTCCTGTCCTGCTCAAGGTCAGTCTGCTGGGTGGGGGCCACCAGCCGATACACCACGCTGTACTCCGCCACTGCCTGAAACATCGCCGGCGCAAACAGCGGCCATGCACTCGCGACTCCGCCGCCCACCACGATCATCGGCGGGTCAAGCGTGTTGATCAGGCTGGCAAGCCCGATCCCGAGATACCTCCCAAGCTCGGTAAATGCTCTCTGGGCACCCTCGTCGCCCGCCTCTGCCAACAGCGCCACGTCCAATGGCGTAAAGCTGGCAGCCTCCGCCAAGGCACGCAGCGCCGCGGAGCTCGTCGGCTGCTCCGCGATTGCCCGTGCGAGCCGCACCAGGCCATTGGCCGAGGCGTACATCTCCAGGCAGCCCCTGCTCCCGCACCCGCAGGGCAGGCCGTCGGGCAGCACAGAGGCGTGACCCATCTCGCCTCCCATGCCGAACATGCCGTGCCAAACCCGGCCATTCAGGATCAGCCCGGAGCCAACGCCGGTGCCCAGCGTCACCATCACCATGGTCTCCAGCCCCGTCGCTTGCCCCGCTCCCAACTTCCACTCACCAATCGCGGCCGCGTTCGCATCTGACTCCAGCGTTACCGGGAGCCCTGTCGCCCGGGCCAGGGCGTCCCGCAGCGGGAAGCTCTCCCACCCGGGCAGGTTGGGTAGCAGTCCCAGCACGCCGGTGCGCAGGTTGATCGGCCCTGGGCTCCCTATACCGATACCGAGTATCTCGGGCGGTTGGCCGGCGCCTGCGTTCGCGCTGACCTCTGCCTGCAGCAATGTCTGGATCGCCGCTGCCATCTCTTCAACAACCGCCTGCGGTCCAGCCGTCACGCGGGTCGGCATCGCATGGTTGGCGCGCAGCACCATCTCTTCGTCGTATAGGCCCACCCGCACGCTGGTGCCACCTAAATCAATGCCAATCGTGAAGGTTCTGGAAGTCAAAAGCGGAGGTCCTCAATCTAGAAACAGGCTGTCGATTCATTTACTGCATGCGTTTGTGTTCGTCGCGATTGTGAAGCGGAGTGCCCGCCGCTAGCCCTTGCGAAGTCTGCTGGCCGTGCCCGCGAGCGCCTTCTCTCGCATGGTCTGCCGGAGCAAATCCCGCCTGCCGCCTGAGAACGATAACACAGGCCGGAAAGTACCGGGTACGGTTGCTGCCAACACTGCGGCCGTCGTGATACAACCCTCTTTGCGGGTTCCGGAGAGAAAATTGATGAAGGCAACAAGGCGGACTTTTGTAAAAGCGGGCATCATCGCGGGCGCGGGCTTGACGCTGCCGGGTGCGGCCTTCGCCGGCGGCACCCTCGGCGATCCTGAGGGTCGCTTAGCCGCTGGCGCGGCGGCTGATACGGCAGCAGGGACCGCACCTGCGCTCTCCAGCTCCGCAGCCGCTACCCGCGGCGTCGGCATCTATCCTGGCGCTCCGGAAGAGGACTTCAGTCCGCGGCTCCTCCCCGATGCCAATGGTGCCTACCGCAACCTCGCCCTGCTTCGCCCTGCCTATCACTCCAGCAGCTACGACTACAACCTCACCGCGCAGCTGGTCACCGATGGCATCGTGCACACGGACATGCCTACCTGGATCAGCACGGTCGTGAACGGCGCGATTCTGCCCAAGAACGAGCGCGAAATCCTCGTCGACCACTTTCAGTCCGCCGTGCTGGAACTGCCCGGCACCAGCCCGGTCGTCGAGATGCATCTTGGCGGTGGGGCCGAGGCGCCGGAGATCGATCGGCTGAGCCTCTTCGTCGTCGTTCCATCGGGTGTTTCTGTGGAACGGCTCACCTTTGCGGCCTCGGTCTCCGCCGATGGGCATCTCTGGCAGCCGGCCGGCTCCGCCACCGGCTCCTCCCCCTTGCCGCCGGAAAACTACCCGCCCGACCTCACCCGCGGCGCGCACCTGCTTACGCCCTCGATCACCCTCACGCAGCCCGGCCGACATCGCTTCTATCGCATTCAGTTTGGCTTTGCAGACGCCGTAGCTGCGGCTGCCGGCACGGCCAATGCGGGCACCACCGAAGCCGCCATGGCCACGGCTGCGCCCTCGCTTTCCTGGCGCCTCGGTCAGGTCGAGTTCCACCAGGGACAGCAGCGCATCGAGATCGGCGGCCCCTACACCTTCACCAGTGCCTGGAAAAGTGCCGGCCTCGATGAAGAGTGGGTCTATGTCGACCTTGGCACCTCGCTGTCCTTTGATCGCGTGGCGCTGCACTGGATCGCCCGCGCCGCCGAAGGCAAGCTCCAGGTCTCCGACGACGCCCACCACTGGCGTGATCTGCAGGCCTTGCCCACCACAGACGCTGCCGCGGACGACATCAAACTCGCGAGCCCCGCGCAGGGCCGCTACGTGCGCGTGCTGATGACACGCCCTGCCACGGCCGATGGCTACATCCTTAGCGAGATGGAGGTCTTCGGCAAAGGCGGCTTCACCGTGCAGCCGGGAACTGCCCCTGCGCCCCGTGCCGATGGCCGTCTTGACCTCTCCGGCGGCCGCTGGCGCCTGGTCCGCGCCGATGACAAGATGGCCAGCCAAACGGGCGAGGCACTCTCCGCCGTGGGCTTCGACGACAAGGCCTGGATCGTCGCTACCGTCCCCGGCACTGTCCTCACCTCGTACCAAAACGTCGGTGCCATTCAGGACCCCAACTACGGCCAGAATCAGCTCTACATCTCCGACTCTTACTTTTACTCCGACTTCTGGTACCGCACTGAATTCACCACACCCGCACCCCGGGCAGACGGCCTCACCTGGCTGCATCTCGACGGCATCAATTGGAAGGCCGACGTTTACCTCAACGGCGCCAAGATCGGCCGCATCGACGGCGGCTTCACTCGCGGGCGCTTCGACATCAGCGGGAAGGTGCAGACCGGCAAGCCCAACGCTCTCGCCATCCGCATCCTGAAGAATGCTACCCCCGGCAGCTGCAAGCAGAAGACCTACGCCAGCACGGGCAAGAACGGCGGGGCGCTCGGTGCCGACAACCCCACGTATCATGCGTCGGTCGGCTGGGACTGGATCCCTACGGTGCGCGGCCGCAACACTGGCATCTGGAGCGATGTATACGTCACCGAGACCGGTGCGATCACCCTCGAAGATCCGCTCGTTCGCTCCATCCTGCCTCTGCCCGACACCAGCCACGCGGACGTCAGCCTCGAGGTCTTCGCCGTCAATCATTCCGCAGAGCCGGTCAGCGCCATGCTTCGCGGCCGCTTCGGCAGCATCGCCTTTGAGCAGCGCATTTCGCTCGGGGCGTCAGAGCGCCAAACGGTCAAGCTCTCGCCCGCTACCCACCATCAGTTGCGTATCAACAAGCCCGAGCTTTGGTGGCCGGTCGGTTACGGTGATCCGCACCTCTACGACGTAGAGCTTCGGCTCGAAGGTAAGCGCGGCGACCTCTACGACCGCAAGCAGTTCAAAGCCGGCATCCGGCAGATGACCGCCGATGAAAACGACGGCAAGCTGCACATGTTTATTAATGGCCGGCGCTTCATCGCGCGTGGCGGTAGCTGGGGCTTCGGCGAAGTGCAGCTGCGCTACCGCGCCCGCGAGTACGACACCGCCGTCCGCTACCACCGCGAGATGAACTTCACCATGATCCGCGACTGGGTCGGCCAGGTCGGCGATGACGCCTTCTACGAGGCCTGCGATCGGCACGGCGTGATGGTCTGGCAGGATTTCTGGCTTGCCAACCCCTGGGATGGTCCCATCCCGGAAGACAACGCCATGTTCCTCGCCAACGCTCGCGATTACCTCGGTCGTATCCGCAGTCATGCCTCCATCGGTATCTACTGCGGCCGCAACGAGTGGTACCCACCCGCCGCGCTGCAAACCGGCCTCAAAGCTCTGCTCGCGGAGCTGCACCCGGACATCCCCTACATCGGCAGCTCGGCCGACGGTCCCGTCAGCGGCCACGGCCCGTATCACGCGCTCACCTCGCCCGAATACTTCCGCACTGCGGATACCAAGCTGCACAGCGAGATCGGTTCACCCTGCATTCCACCGATCGAAAGCGTGCGCGCCATGATGCCCGAGTCGGCTATCTGGCCGCAGGGACTCGAGTGGGGTCTGCACGACTTCACACTGCAAGGCGCGCAGGGCGGCACCGCCTTCCGCACGCTCATCGATGAGAACTACGGCGGTGCAACCAACGGCGAGGATTGGATTGCTCTCGCGCAATTCGTGAACTACGAGGCGTACCGCGCGATCTTTGAAGCGCAAAGCAAGTATCGGCAGGGCACGCTGCTGTGGATGAGTCATTCCTGCTGGCCCTCGTTCGTCTGGCAGACCTACGATTGGTACTTCGAGCCTACCTCTGCCTACTTCGGTTCCAAAAAGGGCTCTGAGCCGCTTCACATCCAGTGGAACTCGTATACCGAGACCATCGAAGTCGTGAACTACAGTGCCGGCAACGTCGCAGGCCTTATGGCGGAGGTCGAGATCCTCAACATGGATGGCAAGAGCATGGGCAAGAAGTCCGCTCCCGTCACCAGCGCCGAAGACAGTGTGGCCACTGCCATCCCGATGATGTATCCCGAGGGCCTGACGCCCGTGCACTTTCTGCGCCTCACCCTGACGCAGAACGGGGCGGTGCGTTCTACGAACTTCTACCTGCGCGGCCGGGAGCAGGGTGACTTTACAGCGATTCGCTCTCTGCGTAAGGCCACCGTACAGGCCAGCACGGCGACCGCGCAGCACGAGGGCCGCTGGATGCTTACCACCACGCTGCAGAACACTTCGGCTGTCCCGGCACTCATGGTGCGGGCCAAGGCCGTGCGCGAGTCAACCGGCGATCGCATACTGCCGGCGATTTACGACGACAACTACATCGCCCTTATGCCCAACGAGACACGGGTCATTAAGACGGAGCTCCGCAATGCCGATGCTCGCGGGGAAAAGCCAAAGATCATTGTGGAGGGCTTCAACGTAGCCTCCGCCTGACCTGTCTTTTCGCGAAAGCTTCACCCTTAACCGAAGCAGACATCTCTATCGTCTGCGTACTGGAAAGACTTCTGTATTTCCAGCTACGGAATCGTGTCGCTTCGAAGAGGACAACTCACGAAAGCCATATGCGTCAGTTGATAGGCAGCTCGGTTGCATCGCGCCTTCTCTTGCGACAATGGAGAGGTGAACCTCGGCCCCTCGCCTGTCGTCGGCTTTGACTTTGGCACCACCAACAGCTCGGTTGCGCTGGCCCTTAACGGCCACGTGCGCATGGTGGACTTCCCCTCAACGTTGGGGACAAGCCGATCCTCCCGTTCGCTGCTCTATCTGCAACGGCGGCTCCATGCCGTCGGCAAGCCCGTCTCGGTGTACACCGGCGCCTCCGCCATCGAGCACTATCTGGCCACCGATAACTACGACGAAGAGTACCTCGGGCGCCTCATTCAATCGCTCAAGAGCTACCTCTCGGCGCGCGATCTCACCGGCACCGAGATCTTCGGCCGCCAGTACCGCTTTGAAGATCTCGTCGCCCGCATGCTGCGCGATCTGCGCCTGCGCGCCAGCGAGTTTTTTGGTGTGGAGATTACCCGCGCCCTGGCCGGACGCCCCGTTATGTTTGTCGGAGCCGACACCGAGGCCGACAACGACTTCGCTGTCGGCAGGCTGCGCCGGTCCTTCCTCGAGGCGGGCTTCACACAAGTCGACTTTGCCATGGAGCCGGTCGCCGCGGCCTATGCGTACGAATCCAGCATCGATCGGGAAGAGCTGCTTCTCATCGGTGACTTCGGCGGTGGCACCACGGATTTCTCACTCCTGCGCATCGGCCCGTCTTCGCGAGAGACAGGTGCCCACGAAATACTGGGCAACACCGGCGTGGGTCTTGCCGGCGATGCCTTTGATGCCCGCATCGTGCGCCACCTCATCTCGCCGGCCCTCGGTTCAGACTCCCTGGCCCGCTCGCTCGACAAGACCCTGCCCGCACTACCGGCCTGGATCTACGCAAACCTGGAACGCTGGCACACCTTGTCGTTCCTGCGGACACAAGCAGTGCGCGAGATGCTCAGGTCGGCCCATAAGCGAGCGCTGGAACCGGAACGCATTGCCGCGCTGACGGCCGTTATCGATCATGACCTCGGTTATCGACTGCATGGCGCGGTTCAAAAATTGAAGATCGATCTTTCAGGGAACGAGGAAGCCGAATTTGTGCTCGATACGGAAGCAGTGCATCTTCGTGCGTCCGTGACCCGCACCGAATTCGAAGGCTGGATTACCACCGAGGTCGCCCGCATGGCCGCGAGCCTTGACGAGCTCTTGCGGGCAGCCGGCGTTGCCGCCTCGGCAGTCGATCGCGTCTTCCTCACGGGTGGCACCTCGCTGGTCCCGGCCGTGCATCGACTCTTCACCGAACGCTTCGGCGAGGCTCGCGTGAGCAGCGGAGACGCCTTCACCTCCGTGGCGCACGGGCTGTCCCTGATGGCGCAGAGGCACGCGTGACATCGCGTCTAGTGCCGTGACTCGCCCGCACCCGCAGTTTGTGCAACCAGATCACCCTGGCCAAGCCGCCGATGAAAGAAGTCGAGGGCCGTGCTGTAGAGCCGCAGCGCCAGCTCCGGATCATAGCGCGCGCCTTCATCGCGCATAAAGGCATGCGCGCCGTTCACCTCGATCCAGCTGTACGTGGCGTTCACCTCATCCAGCCGCGCATGTACCTTCATGCGTCCTTCCAAAGGAATGTGCGGGTCCTGCCTACCCCAGATCATCAGCAGCTCACCTTGAATGTCCTTCGCGCGTTCCAGCGAATCGTCCTGCATGCCCTTACCGAGACCACCCTTGTGGATGTCCGTGGCATAGAAGCAAACAGCGCCCCGCACATCCGGATTCATGGCCGCACGAAAGGCCAGATGTCCGCCGATGCAGATACCCATCACTCCAAGCTTGCCGGTGCAATCAGTCCGCGCTTTCAGGTGATCCAGCACCGCCCGTGCATCCGCGTCATAGCTTGCCAGCTCCTTCGTCGTCTTCCACTGGTTGCCACGATCAGAGCCCGCCTGGTCATACGCGAGCACCGTCCCCGCGGCCTCGAACTCATGGTAGATCTCCGGCACCGCCACGAGGTAGCCATGCCCTGCCAGCATCGCCGCCGTGCGCCGGATCGGCGCGGTCATCTGGAAGATCTCGGAGTAAAACACAATGCCCGGATACCTGCCCGGGGCCGCCGGCTTAAAAATATGCGTGCGCATGGGACCATACGGCGTACTGAGCTCCACCTGCTCGTTATCAAGAACGATCATGACTTCATCTCCATCTTTTGTTGCGCTACAGCGTTCTTAGTTGTCATTCCCGAAGGGAATCTGCGTTCTTTCGCTTGGCCGAATCCTTCTACTCATCGGCAAGAATCGCTCGCCAGTGCGCAATCGCCGCCCTCGCACTTGCAGGAAAGGTAAGGTGCCCGACCTTACGCCCCGGCCGTGGTTCCTTGCCATAATCGTGGCGAAAAAGCTCCGGAAACCTGGACGTGTCCGCGACATCCGGCATGCTCCCAATGCAGTTCAGCATCACCGTCGGCTTGCTCGCCGTGGACCCGAGCGGCAGATTCAGCAAAGCGCGCAGATGGTTTTCAAATTGCGAGGTCGCCGCACCCTCAATCGTCCAATGGCCCGAGTTATGCACCCGCGGCGCCATCTCATTGGCAAGCAAGTGTTCACCAACAACGAAGAACTCAACCGCCAGCACACCAACGTAGTCCAGCTGTGTGAGCAGTTCGCGCAGGTAGCCTTCCGCGAGCGGCTGCAGCGCTTCGCCGTTATACGGTGCAATCGAAGTACGCAAGATACCCGCCCGGTGATGATTTTCAGTAAGCGGATAGAAGGCGATTTCCCCACGGCCACTGCGGGCCGCCAGTAGGCTCACCTCAGAATCGAAGCGTACGGTGCCCTCCAGAATACACGGCACCTCGCCGATCTCCACCCACGCGGCAGCGGCCTCACTTACGTGCAGGAGCCGCACCTGGCCTTTGCCGTCATAGCCCATGCGCCGCGTTTTCAGGATCGCCGGCAGGCCTAATTGCTCGATTGCCTGCTGCAGATCCTCGACTGAATCGACAGCGGTATAGGGTGCCGTGCCAATGCCACACATGTGCAGAAAACGCTTCTCCAAGAGCCTGTCCTGCGCGATCCCAACAGCGCGTGCGTTCGGAAAGAGGTGCAGCCCTTCCAGCACCGCGGCATCGATATTTTCGCTCTCCACCGTGACCACATCGACGTGCTCGGCAAACCGGTGCACACTAAGGGCATCGGTGAGGTCCGTCTCGATGATCGGCGCCACACGTTCGGCACAATCCCCCGGCGACCCCGCGCACAGGACCTCTACGGCTTGCGTGTCCGGCAGCTTCGCCGCAAGCACCGGCAGCGCCTCGGCCATCATCAACGCCAGCTGACCCGCGCCCAGCACACCGATACGCAGCCGCCCCGGCAAATGGGAATTCATACGCGCGGATCCGCCTTGCTCAGCACTTCGTCTGTCTGTGCCGTCCGGTATTGCTCCACACGCACCGCGAGGGCCTCATCCGCCAGCGCCAGAACTTCTGCCGCAAAGAGCCCCGCATTCTTGGCACCCGCTGGCCCAATCGCAAAAGTCGCCGTGGGCACGCCGCCCGGCATCTGCACAATGGAAAGCAGCGAATCCAGCCCTTGCAGCGCCTTGCTCTCCACCGGCACACCCAGCACCGGCAGTGGCGTCAGCGCGGCGATCATGCCCGGCAGATGCGCCGCCCCACCTGCGCCCGCGATGATGATCTGCAGCCCGCGTGCTTTGGCCTCGCGCGCGAAGGTGAACATCTTCTCGGGGGTGCGGTGCGCGCTCACCACCTCGGCGAAATACGTCACGCCCAGTGAATCGAGCGCCTGCGCTGCATGCTCCATCGTGCTCCAATCGGAGCGCGACCCCATCACGATCGCCACCCGGCAACCCTCAGCCGCTGCGCTCATCGTGTTTTTCTACCTACGCTCATCGCGTCTTCCTGCCTGCGCTCATCTCGTCCGCCTACCCGCGCGGCCAGTCCCGCAGCACCTCGACAAAGGCCTGCTGCTCCAGCGTCTGCACGCGTTCCTTCAAGCTTTCTACTGTATCGCCTTCGAGCACCGGGCAACGCAGCTGCAACACAATCGGTCCGGCATCCACCTCTTCGGTCACCTGGTGAATCGTGCACCCCGTCTCGCGCACGCGGGAGGCCAGCACGGCCTCGTGCACGCGCCGGTTCATCAAGCCGGCAAAGGCCGGCAACAGCGACGGATGCACGTTCAGCAGACGCCCTCGCCAGTCTTCGATGAATTCGCGCGAGACGATGCGCATGTATCCAATCATCAGAACCAGCGTGACATCGGCCTCTTGGAAAGCGCGTGTCACCTCTTCGTCGAACATCTCACGCTCAAGGCCAGCCGGGCTCACATGCAGCGCGTCGTAACCAGCATCGCTAGCCCGCTCCAGGATGCCCGCGTTGGGCTTATCAGAGACAACCAGCGCCAGCTCCACATCCGGCAAATCGTCGGCTGCCAGCGCCCGCAGCACACCGGCGAGCGCGGTGCCCTGCGTCGAACCAAGCACGCCTACACGCAACGTCTCAGAGCTCATGCCGGTAGCGCCCGCAGCGCTCGCATGTGTTGAACGCGCTTCGCTAGGGCATCCGCCGTGCCAATATCGCGCCGGTGAAAGAAAGGGCCGGGGATGATGCTCGCGAACCGCTCACAAAGCTCCTCCGCTTCAGCGATCGTCCGTCCTCGCGCCACCACCGCCACGGTGCGCGAGCCCGTCGCCACCAGTTCACCCGCGCGTGTATCCACCGCAGAGAGAAACAGGCTCACACCCGGCAGCGTGTAGCCCGGGAGATCGACCGCATCGCCCTTGCGTGGCTGGTCCGGGTAGCCCTCAGGCACAACGTACTTGCACACGCTAGCCTCGCGCAGAAACGCGGTGTGCAGCTCCGCCAGTGTGCCGTTGACAATCGCACGAAAGATGCTGAGCAGGTCTGTGTTCAGCAGCAGCAGCAAGTTCAGCGCCTCCGGATCACCGAAGCGGGCGTTGTACTCCACGACTTTTACCCCGTGGCGCGTAGCCATGAAGCCACCGTACAACACGCCCCGGTACGGTTCGCCGCACTCCTCGCGCAGCGCTGCGACCACGCGTTCATTGATGGCCTGCGCCTCCAACACATCGCTGATGGCGAGGAAGGGAAGCGAGCCATCCGCACCCGTGTACGATCCCATGCCGCCCGTGTTTGGCCCGCGATCGCCCTCAAAGGCGCGCTTGTGATCCTGCACGGGCGGCATGTGCCGCAAGGTGGTGCCGTCGGTGAAGCTGAGCAGCGAAAACTCCTCCCCCTCCAGCTTCTCTTCGATCACAAAGCTGTGTCCCGCCTCCATCAGCTCGCGGCAGAAGGCGAGGGAATCATCCACGCTGTGCAGGTGATCGCCGAACACCTTAACGCCCTTGCCTCCGGCCAGCCCATCATCCTTGATGACATGCCCTGCGCCAAGCCGCTGTAAGAAGGCTCCGACTTCCTGCATTACCGCGTCGTCCGAAGGCGTACCCGCAGAAGGTGCAGAGAAGCGCTGAAACGCCGGGTTACCCGGGATGTTGTGCTGAGCCATCAACTCCCGCGCGAAGCTCTTGCTTGATTCCACACGCGCGAGATTCTTTGTCGGGCCCACGGTCGGCACGCCCCCTGCCCATAACGCGTCCGCCACGCCAGCCGCCAGCGGAGCCTCTGGCCCGATCATTGCCAGCGTGGCGCCCTGCTCCTTGGCGAAGGCGGTAACAGCGGCTGCATCGACAATGTCGCCGGTAAGATAACGCCGGCACACCCGGGCGATGCCCGGGTTATGCGCCCCCGCAAAGCACAGTAAATCAGGACTGGCCGGCGAGATGGAAAGCGCCGCCGCGATGGCATGCTCGCGGGCGCCCGAGCCGACAATCAGTACCGTGTCTCTCACGCTCGGGCCGCCGTTCCGTGTGCATGCGCATCGCCTGCAAGCGCGCTCAGCACCGCCTCGTTCAGCGGCCGAAGGTCCGGCGCGAAGCTCTCTCCCGTGATGCTCTCAAACAGCTGAATGTACCGTCCCGCAAGCTCCGCGATCAGCTCATCCGGGGGTGTCGGCAGTACCGCATCCTTGTACGGATCGCAGCGTTCGCGGAACCATAGGCGAAAAAATTCCTTGTCGATCATGTCCGGCTCGCGGCCCGCACTGAGTCGCTCCGCATAACTGTCCGCCAGCCAGTAGCGGCTGGAATCCGGCGTGTGTATCTCATCGATCAGCCGGATCTGCCCATCGCTGTCGACCCCGAACTCATACTTCGTGTCCACCAGCATCAGGCCGCGTTCGGCAGCAACCGATTGCCCGAAGCGAAACAGCCGCAAGGCAGCCTCCTCGCAGAAATCCCACTGCTCCGCCGTCAACCAACCTTCGGCAACAATCTCCTCCGGTGTAATCGGACGGTCATGGGATGTTTCCTTCGTCGTTGGCGTGATCAGCTGCGTGGGCAGCGGCTCATTCTTCCGCATGCCTTCGGGCAGCAGAGCGCCGCCAAAGCTGCGTTCGCCCGCGCCGTACTTGGTCCAGATCGAAGTATCCGTGGACCCGGTAAGGAAGCCGCGCACCACAAACTCGATCGGCAGCACGGTGCATTTACGCGCCAGCAACGCGTTGGCATGCGGGCTGCTGATGACATGGTTTGCCACCAGATGCTTTGTCCTCTCAAACCAGTAGAGTGAAGTGCGGTTGAGCACCTGGCCCTTGAAAGGAATAGCCCCCAGTAGGCGATCGAAGCCGCTCTGGCGATCCGTCGTAATCAGCAGCAGCGCGCCGCCTGGGTCGCCGGGGGCAAGGTCGTACGTATCCCGCACCTTGCCTATGTACTTCTTCGCTCCTGTCAGTGGAAGCGCAGTGGCGGTAAGGCAATGCGGGATCGCCTCAAGCAACGTCTGGCGTGGAAGCGGGCTCATGCCGAAGCTCCCACGTACCGCACGCCCTGCGTCTCGGCTTCCACGCGTCCCAGCTCCCACACGCGCAGGCTCGGAAATGGTCGCAGCAGCGAAGCAAGATCCGGCTGCAAACCAGCCGGCGCAATCAGCACGAGTCCCACACCCATATTGAAGGCGCGCAGCATTTCCAGGTCGGGGATGTTGCCCAGACGCTGCATTGCCGTGAACACGGGCTGCGGTGTCCATGTGCTGCGATCGATTGCAGCACCCAGACCCTCCGGCAAAATGCGCGGCACGTTCTCCGTCAGGCCACCGCCCGTGATGTGCGCCATCCCCTTGACCGGCACGCCAAAATCGAGAATTGCGCGAATCGGCGCCACATAGTTGGTATGCGAGGCAAGCAGAACATCGGCCAGGGAAGCCCCACCCGCCCACGCGGGTGTGTCATGCACGCCCAGCCCGCCGATCTCGAAGAACAGCTTGCGCGCCAACGAATATCCATTCGTGTGCAAGCCGCTCGAGTTCACCGCATACAACACATCACCCGGCACGATGTCCGCGCCGGTAAGCAGCTTGCGGCGATCCACCACGCCGGTCACGAAGCCCACCACGTCCAGGTCGCCGGGCGCATATACCGCCGGCATCTCCGCGGTCTCCCCGCCCACCAGCGCGATGCCCGCCTCCGTACACGCCGCACTCATGCCGCGTACGAGTGCCTCGATCACGTCCGGCTCCACCTTGTGCACGCCCAGGTAGTCGAGAAACGTCAGCGGGCGCGCACCCATCACGGCAATATCACCCGCAACGGCCGCCACCAGGTCGCGGCCCAGCGACTCATAGCTCGCGGGCGTGCCCGCCATCACCGTAACCAGCGTCTTGGTGCCGCAGCCGTCGGTGCTTTGCACCATCACCGGCTCGTCCATGCCACGCACGGCATCGCCCAGCGAGAACAGTGACCCAAACGCTCCCAGCTGCGTCAGCACGGCCGGCCCGTGCGTGCGCGCCACGTGCGCCTTCATGCGCCGAACGGCTTCGTTGCCGGCTTCGATGTCGACGCCAGCGCTCTTGTAATCCACGGTGTTGCTCACCGCTCTAGGGTATCGCGGCAGGGCCCTCTGCAAACGACTTCGTATGGCTGGACGAACGGTGCCGTGCTCGCGCGTGAAGCGCGCTAGCCGACCCAGCGCCGGGCATTCTCAAACATTCGCTGCCAGGGGCTGGCCGGCAGCCTGCGCGTCCACGTATTCTGCAGCGCCAGCTGGATGCGCTCGGGATGCGGCATGACGATCAGCGCGCGGCCATCCGCGCTGGTCACGCCGGCCACACCGCCCGGCGATCCACTCGGATTCAGCGGGTACTGCTCCGTCACGCGCCCGTACGTGTCCGTGTAGCGCACGGCCACCAATGCCGGCGATGGCGCAAAACTTGCATGGCCTTCACCATGCGCCACGATGATCGGCATCCGCGCGCCCGCCATGCCGGCCAGAAAGAGCGAGTTCGTCGCGGGGATCTCCGTCATGCATACGCGCGCTTCAAACCGTGACGAAACGTTGCGCTCAAACACCGGCCAGCCCCCAGCGCCGGGGATGATCTCCGCCAACTGCGCCATCATCTGGCAACCGTTGCAGATCCCCAGTGAAAACGTGTCCAGCCGCGCAAAGAAAGCCGAAAACTGCGCGCGCAAGCTCTCATTGAAGAGCACCGTCTTCGCCCAGCCCGAACCCGCACCCAGCACATCGCCATAGCTGAAGCCGCCGCAGGCCGCAAGCCCTTGAAAGTCGCTCAACGAGCGTCGTCCCGCCAGCAGGTCGCTCATGTGCACATCCACTGCGGTAAACCCGGCCCGATCGAAGCCATAGGCCATCTCGTTCTGCCCGTTAACGCCCTGCTCGCGGAGGATCGCGACCCGCGCCCGCGCGCTGTGAACGAAGGGAGCACTCACGCGCTCGGTCAAGTCGAACGGCACCTGCACCGTGATGCCCGGGCGCTCAGCGTCGTCGAGCAGCGCAAACTCCTGCGCCGCACAGTCGGGATTATCGCGCAGGCTGGCGATGTGAAAGCTGGTCTCCGACCACGCACTGTGCAGCCCCGTGCGCGAATGACGGTAGAGCTCCTGCCCAGCCGCAGATACAACCAACGAATTGCCTGCCACGGGCCGGCCGATCATGTGTGCCGCGAGGCCCGCCTCCGTGAGAAAAGCCACCACACGCTCTGCGTCATGGGCCCGCACCTGGACCACCGCGCCCAGCTCCTCGGAGAACAACGTCGGCAGCGGGTCTGCCTGAGCACTTTCCGGCAAATCAATCACCAGTCCCGTGCGTCCTGCAAAGGCCATCTCCGCCAGTGTGACAAACAGGCCACCATCAGAGCGGTCATGGTAAGCCAGCAGCTTCCCATCGCGATTTAGCTGCTGCACCGCCTCGAAGAAGTTCTTCAGCAGAGCCGGCGCGGGCGCATCCGGCGTCTCGTCGCCGGTCTGCCCATACACCTGCGCGAGGCAGGATCCGCCCAGGCGATTGCGGCCTCCGCCCAGGTCGATCAGCAGCAGGGCAGACTCTTCACCGCTGCGCAGCTCCGGCGTCAGCGTCCGCCGCACATCCCACACCGGTGCAAACCCCGAGACGATCAGCGACATCGGGGAGGTCACGGCCTTCGCAACCCCGCCCTCCTGCCAGCGCAGCTTCATCGACAGCGAATCTTTGCCAACCGGGATGGTGATGCCCAGAGCCGGACACATCTCCATGCCAATAGCCTGCACAGCCTCAAACAGCTTCTGGTCTTCGTGACCCTGCCCGGCGGCGGCCATCCAGTTGGCCGAAAGCTTGATGTCGGAGATCTTCTCGATAGCAGCTCCTGCAAGGTTCGTGATGACCTCGCCAACCGCCATCCGCGCAGAGGCCGACGCGTCCGTCACCGCCAGCGGCGTCCGTTCGCCCACGGCCATGGCCTCCCCCGGAGCTTCGGGCAGCTCCGCACAATCAAAGGCCCGCAGCGTCACCGCACAATCCGCGACGGGCACCTGCCAGGGCCCCACCATCTGGTCCTGAACGACCAGTCCACCCACGGAGCGATCGCCGATCGTGATCAGAAAGTTCTTGGAAGCAATCGCCGGCAGATGCAGTAAACGATCGATAGCGTCCGCCACCGAGACGCCGTCGAGCTCCAAAGCCGTGGTGGGCAGAACGGTCGTCTCAAACTGCCGCTCCACCTTGGGAGGTTTGCCGAAGAGCACACCCATGGGCAGGTCGATAGGTAATGCGCCGGCATTTCCGTCGGAGAGCACCAGCTGCTGCATTTCCGTCGCGTACCCTACCACCGCAAAGGGGCAGCGCTCGCGTGCGCAGAGCTCTGCAAACAGCGGCAGGTTCTCCGGAGCCACTGCGAGCACATAGCGCTCCTGCGACTCGTTGCACCACGCCTCCAGCGGACTTAGACCGGCCTCACCGCGCGGTATCGCGGGGAGCGAAAACGTGCCCCCAACGCCACCATCCTTCACCAGCTCCGGAAAGGCGTTGGAAAGCCCACCCGCACCGACATCATGGATGAACGCAATGGGATTGCTATCGCCACGCTGCCAGCAGCGGTCGATCACCTCCTGCGCGCGTCGCTCCATCTCGGCGTTGTCGCGCTGTACGCTGGCAAAGTCCAGCTCCGCCTGTTGCGCGGACGCTGGCGCGTCAGGCGTCTCGCCGCCTGCCTGCGACGAAGCGGCGCCGCCGCCCAGACCAATCAGCATCGCCGGCCCGCCGAGCGCGATCAGCGGATAGCCGGGCTTGATCTCGGCCTTTTCAACATGCTCCGCACGGATGTTGCCCAGCCCGCCGGCGAGCATAATGGGCTTGCCATAGCCGAACCGTGTACCGTCTGGCCCGGTAGCCTCAAACGTGCGGAAGTAGCCGCAAAGGTTGGGCCTGCCGAACTCATTGTTAAACGCCGCCGCCCCCAGTGGACCGTCGATCATGATGTCCAGCGGGCTCGCAATGTGCGCGGGCTTGCCGTAGACATCCTCCCACGGCTGCGGCGCCTGCGGCAGCTGCAGGTTCGATACCGTAAAGCCCGCGAGTCCAGCTTTTGGCTTTGCCCCGCGTCCGGTCGCCCCCTCATCACGAATCTCACCCCCGGCCCCGGTCGCCGCACCGGGCCACGGTGAGATGGCCGTGGGGTGGTTGTGTGTCTCCACCTTGCACAGGATGTGGATGTCTTCTGCATGCGCGCGGTACTCGCCTGTTGCTGGATCCGGGAAGTAGCGACCGCCTACGCCGCCGCGGATTACTGCCGCGTTGTCCCGGTAGGCCGACAGCACATCGGGGTCCTCGGCTTGCTCATGGGTGTTGCGGATCATCCCGAAGAGCGAATGCGGGGCTGGCTTCCCATCGATGATCCAGCGCGCATTGAAGATCTTGTGCCGGCAGTGCTCGCTGTTGGCCTGCGCGAACATGTACAGCTCGACATCCGTGGGGTTGCGGCCGAGTCCCGTGGGCCCGGTGAACTCGCGCCGGAGATAGTCGATCTCATCGGGCGCCAGGGACAGTCCCAGCGCACGGTCCGCCGCAACGATCGCCTCCCTGCCGGCGCCCAGCACGTCGATAGACACCACCGGCTTCGGCGCATGCGTGGAAAACAGAGCGGACAGCGCTTCCTCGCCGGAGAAGACTGTCTCCGTCATGCGGTCATGCAGCGCGGGGGCCAGTCTTTGCAGATCCGCCGCACCCTCGATGCGCACCATGCGCGCACGTTCCAGGCGTTTGTAGTGCGTAAAACCCGTATTGTGCAGGATGTCTGTAGCCTTACTAGACCACGGCGACTGCGTACCGACCCGGGGCGCAATCCATAGCCGCGGCCCAGCGTCCAGCCCATGCCCTTCGCCGAGCAGCTCTCGCAGGCGCGCATCGCTCGAAGGGTCGACAGCACCCGAAACCACCGAGGCCTGCAGAAGGTAAAGGTAGGCAGCGTCGACGGATCGAACGCCCGGATCGATTGCTTTGAGTTTGGCAAGCAGACGCTCCGCCTCAAAGGTATTCAGGGCGGAGGGTCCGTTCAGGATGTAAATCGCGGGGGGCGACACCGCGCCCTCGTTAGAGGTGCGCGGCAAGGTTGCGGGTGATGTGGCTGGCGACATCTTCGGTGTGTTTGGCTGCATCGTTGCGTGCGCGCTCCAGCGTATTCAGATACTTGCGCGTGATATCTCCCGTCACATACTTGCCATCGAACACCGAGGCATCGAAGCTGCAAATCTCGGGGGCAAGCTCGCGTACGGAGGCCTCAAGATCGGCGAGATCCTGGAAGATTACGCAGTCCGCGCCAATGTATTCCGCAAGCTCCGGCACCGTGCGGCCCGAGGCGATCAGCTCCGAACGTGCCGGCATGTCAATGCCGTACACATTCGGGTAGCGCACCGGCGGCGAGGTCGAGGCCACATAGACCTTCTTCGCGCCAAGCTCGCGAGCCATGGCGATGATCTCGCGAATGGTATTGCCGCGCACAATGGAATCGTCGACCAGCAGGATGTTGCGCCCCTTGAACTCCTGCGGAATCGGGCTCAGTTTGCGCCGAATCGACTGCCTGCGCTGCGCCTGCCCAGGCATGATGAATGTCCGCCCGATATAGCGGTTTTTCATGAAGCCTTCGCGATACGGCAGGTTCAACTTGGTCGCAATCTCGAGCGCCGCCGTGCGACTGGTCTCCGGGATCGGCATCACAACATCGATCGGCACATTCTTCCACTCGCGACTGATCTTCTTCGCGAGCTTCGCACCCATGTTGATCCGGGCCTGGTACACCGAAACCCCATCGATCACAGAGTCCGGCCGCGCCAGGTACACATACTCAAACAGGCAGGGAGCCATCGGCTGCGCGAGCTTGCTCTTGCGCGTCCACAGCTTGCCTTTGATGTCGACAAACACGGCTTCCCCGGCCTGGATATCGCGGTCCAGGTGAAAGTCGTTTACGCCAAGTGCCACGCTTTCGCTGGCCAAGATGTAGTCCTTCTTGCGCCCCTCGGTGCGGCTGCCCATCACCAGCGGCCGAATGCCATGCGGGTCGCGAAACGCCAGCATGCCCACGCCGGAGATCATCGCCACCACGGCGTAGCCACCATGGCAGCGTTTATGCACCTCCTCAACGGCCGCGAAGATATCGGCCGGCTTGGGGGTGACGACACCACGCCGCGTCAGTGCATGCGCAAAGACGTTCAGCATTACCTCGGAGTCAGAGGTGGTATTCAAGTGGCGTCTGTCATTCTGACCGACGCCCTCCACAATCTCGCGCACGTTAGTCAGATTGCCGTTATGCGCAAACACAATGCCATACGGCGAGTTGACATAGAACGGTTGCGCCTCCGCCACCGACGCGCAGCCGGCGGTTGGGTAACGCACATGGCCGATGCCCATGTTGCCCAATAGGCGGGACATGTTGGTGGGATTGAAAACGTTAGTGACGAGCCCGTTCTCTTTATGTAAATAGAAGCGATCCTGAAAGCAGGTGGCAATGCCGGCCGCGTCCTGCCCCCGATGCTGCAGCATCGAAAGCGAATCGTAAAGAATCCCACTCACCGGATGGTGCCCGAAGACACCTACGATACCGCACATAGCTTTCCTGTCCCTCGCTGCCCTGACGGCCGCGAAACGCTGCCTGTGAGCTCGAAGCTGACCTCTTTAGCATCTCACGCCTGCGTCGGCCGCTCGGAGCGCTTCTCTGCGGTCTTTGGCTTGCGCCCGTGGATCGATTCATGAACCGTTCCCCGTTTAGATGAGGCAATCGAGCCTAAGTTGCGCCATGGCCTCTACCCAGCCGCTCACGGTCCTTGTGGCTTACCGCAACATACGTCAGCGCGTTGGGCAGGCAAATAAGCGCACGCTCTGTGTCGCAAGCGCCGGCTGCATCGTCCAGACCCACGACGCCCCTTGCGCCCAGGCAGGATCTGTGGAATCGGCGAAGACATACTGCAGATTGTCCGCTGTGCAGGTACGCGCGAAATCGGAGGCGCCGGCTACGTGGCTGGGTCGTGGTGGCGGGGTGATGTTGGCCTGTAGCGCTGCACCCTCCTCCCCGGGGAAGCCGCCATATAGCTGCCGCAGATCTCGCAGTAGCGGCGGGCAGACGGCGGGGTCGCCACCAAAAGCGGTGCCGCAGCCGAGGTCCACGGCGACAATTTGCCGGTTGCTGAAATATGCGTACGAGGGCTCGAGTGCGCTGCCGGGGTTGAACTGCGTCCGGACCGTCCCAGGCGTGTGTGCTGCGACCCAGCCCCATGCAGCCCGGGTGTCTGCCAGCCGGTAGGAGAGCCGGTCGGCTACCAGCTGCTGGATCGGGCCGCGCAGGGCGTGCGCCTCCATCAGCGGGTAGTAAAACCGCTCCATCAGCAGGTTCTCCGCCTCCCCTAGCAGTCCGAGGACCAGGCACGCGAGTGCTGCCCAGCGCAGCGGGCCGCCCAGGCCGACCGTCGTCGCAGAGAGGCCAGTCGTTCGCTCGGGGAACAGGCGCTCAAAGAACGGCACAGACCACAATACGAGGACAAACCGCACGGTCAGTGCCGCGTGGATGCCAAGATCGTTGGCTGATTGAGTCACCGCCGAGGACAGAAACATGGCACAGAAGCCAGCAACAGCCAGCACAAGCCAAAGAAGACGTTGCCCCGCTGTCAGGGGCCGAACCCCTCTCAAAGCCGGGAAGAGCTCGCGGCGAAACCGGTCCAGGAGCACAAAAAAGAAGAAGCCGAGCTCCAAAAATGTGTACGCGGCGATGTACACGCCTCGGGCGGCCATTGCGGCTTCAGGATGCGTGTGGAACAGGTGGTGCGCCGTGAGGAAGCCGCGTGCACCGGCGCCCGACCGCAGCGTGAAGCTCGCGAAGCCGTGAGCGGCAGAGGTGTTGGTGCGCAGCTCGCGTAAAAAGGGGTGGCTCAATGCCCAGGCGGTGCCTCCCGTGCCCAACAAAGCGGCGAAGACGCGAAATCGGCGTCTCCGCAGCAGGTCCAGCCCCCACAGCGCGCAAATGCCGGCGAAGACGAAGGTGAGAAAGGTCGAGGTACCCGCGCAGGCGGCAAAGGCGCAACCGGCCAACACCGCACGAGAGCCAAGCTTCCAGCCCGAGGCCTTCGTCGGCTCGGTGTCCCTGCTCGACGATGAAAACGGCGCTGGACCGTAGCACTCTACGAAGAGCAGCATGGCCACAAAGCAGCAGGTGATTCCCGCCAGGTGGTGCGGCCCATTCAGCATGGAGGTGCGGAAGCCGGGGCTGCGGTCCGGACGCCACCACTCGATGTCTGGCAGGGGATGCGGTGTTCGCCGGAACGGGTCAGCGAGGGCATGCAGCGCATCCAGGCCAATAACACACAGCCCGAGTAGCAGGAAGCCGACGCGGCGAGGGGAGTACCCCCTTATGTCCAGCAGGTATCGCAGGCTGAGCAGTGCCGTGGCCAGGAGCGCGAGCCCCGCCCAGGTAGCACTGCCGGTCAGCACCGCCAAAGGAGAGAGGTGCAGCGCCCGCGCGGGTACGGCGCACAGGACATACCAAAAATAGTAGTAGCGCAGTGGCGCCGCCGAGCCCCCCACCGCCGAGAGTGGATTGAGGGGCGGCACGCCGTGGCGCTCAGCCGCCGCGATCATTGGCAGACGCACGCTCCAGTCTGTAATGACGGAAGGCGCAAACACCCTTGAACCCACGTCAACATCGAGGGTGGCAAATGGGGTGTAAAGGCACACGGCGAGGCCGGCAAGCAGCAAAAGACTTGTCCCTTTTGGCGCTCGTGGCCGCCCTGTTCGCCACCCCGCGGCGAACAGGGCAGTCGCCCCAACGGCAAGCAGGAGAAACACCCAAAGTACCGCCGCAGAGGGTAGCCAGCGTCCCAGGCCCTCGGCCAGCAAAAGGGCCAGCGGCACGGAAAGGCAGAGCGACCATAGGGCCTGCACCGCTCGGGATTGGCGGCGGAAGCCGAAGATGTCCAGCAGAAAAGCGACCAGGAAGCCCGGAGGGAGAAAGAGCATGGAAAAGGCCGCTGAAGCCACCATTATCTGTGCCAGATCGATCCAGGTAGACGTCAAAGTACCCAATTTCCTCGCCTGATGCTAGCAGGACGACACCCGCAACCGGCTGGCAGAAGAGCACGAACCACGCCCGACGGCATCTGCACGCAGGGCGCCTCCATCGCCTCCCCGTGAGCCTCCGCGGCTATAATTTAACCGACACAGATGCCTGGGCCTTCTCTGACAACCCTGCCCCTTCCCGACGCTGTCTTCGTCGCCGATTCTTCGCGTCCCTACCCGGAAGCCGTCACGCTGCGGCGCGCCTCGGCGGAGGATGTCTCGGCGCTTGCTCTGGTGGGTGCTGCGACGTTTCTGGAGGCCTTCACCTGGATGCTGCCTGGCGCGGACATCATCGCCCATGCGGCCCGCAACCACACCGCCGAGGTCTATCGGCACTACCTCGCGCAGCCTGACACGCACATCACCCTGGCTGAGGCCGCGCCGGGGGGTGCACCCGTCGGCTACGCAATGCTCACAGCACCCGAGCTTCCCAGCTTTGCCGTCCAGCCTTCCGATATCGAGCTCAAGCGGCTTTACCTGTTCTCGCGTTTTCGATCAGCGGCTACCCCTGTTCTGGTCTTCTCCGCAGAGACTCGGCAGGCGGAACCCGTTTCCGGTTTGCGCGCCGGCCAGGCCTTGTTAAACGCCGCCGTTGCCGGCGCCCGCGAGCTCGCCCGCACCCGCCTTCTGCTCGGAACTCACGCGGGCAACGCCCAGGCAATCGCCTTCTACCGTAAGAACGGCTTCCGTGAGGTCGGCACACGAACCTTCCAGGTGGGCTCGCAGGTGTGCTGCGACCTCATCTTCGGCAAGCCGCTCTAACCGATGCGCCTGACTCGATCTGCTCTCGCACCCGGCCGCGCTGCCGCTCCTCGCAAAGGGCCGCGTACGCCAACCACCGAGCCTGGCTTCCTGAACCCCAACCGTCAGATGGTGGAGCGGGCAACGGGCGCCCCGTCCCCCACCCGCCCGGGCCAGACGGTCTACGCTTTACATTGCAGCGACTGCGGTTATCACTACGGCTGCAACGGTCTCGACGTGAAGGAGCGCCGCTGTCCCGCCTGCCAGGGTGGCACCCAGGGCGAGCCTCTACGCGAAGCACAACCCAGCCTGTTCTCCTAGAGCCCTGAAATCCGTCGTTACTGACGCGGCATTTTGAGGTGGTAGACTCCGCTCCAGATCAACCGGAAAGCCTTGGCTGCGAAAGTCCCGATGAGTTACTCCAAGCGTCTTACCCTACCGACACGCCCTGCGCTGCTCGGTTTGCGGCTCTATGTACAGCTCGTTCTTGCCCTGACCTCCGCCGCTTTTTTGTATCTCGCGGAGCTTCAGTATGCCGGCTCCTCGTTCTTGCAGGCGGGGTTGTGGTCACCCCAGGCGGATCGGTTTGGAGATTTCTGGCACTACCGCCATCTTCTTACTCTGCTGCATCAACCGGCCTTCTTCGCTGCGAATGACCGCTTCGCCTACCCTGCTCCCTGTGCGCTTGTGTACCAGGTGCTCTACGCCCTGCACCCTTACCCGCATGTGTGGTTCAACCTGATGCTTTGGACAGTGGAGGGCATCTCTGCCTTCCTGCTCTTCCGAGCCCTGCATCGAGCCGGAATGCGCCGGGGCTCCGCAATCGGCATGGTTTTCTTGATGGTGCTTACTTCCTACCCTTGGCACACGCTCTATGATCGCGGCAACATTGAGCTTTTCGTCTATGTCTTGATCGCGTCAGGAGTATGGGCCTACCTGCTTGGCCGCCCGACGCTCGCGGCCGTCCTGTGGGGATGCGCCGGTGCACTGAAGATCTACCCCCTGCTGCTGTTCGCTGTTTATGCTGAGCGAAAGTCCTCACGATCGTTTCTCGTCGGGGCCGCCACGTTCATCGGCATTCTGTTCTTTTCGTTCTGGTATGTGGGCCCAACCGTCAAGCTCGCTGCCTCGGGAACTATGTGGGGCATCCGTGGCTTCGTCGGCACCTACGGGGCTCACACCCGCTACCGAGAACTCGTGCTGGATCATTCTTTCCTGGGCGGCATGAAGGAGATTCTTGCACTTCCCTGGTTCCACGTAGACGACCGTCAAATTGTGCTCAGTCACTTCTATGAGGCCATTGTCATCCTGGCCGGTCCACCCTTGTTTCTACGCTGGCGCCGGCACGCTCCCCTCCTCAATCAACTCTGTCTCCTCCTTGTCCTCATCATGTTGTTGCCTCCCGTGTCCTACGACTACACGCTCATCTACATGTACCTTGTGATGGGCATCGTAACGACTCGGTATCTGGCCGCCGCCTTGCAGGAAGCGCCATTTCCGGCCAGGGACTCTTACTTTGTGTGTTTTGCCATTCTTTCCACTCCCGAGAATTGGATCAACATCCTCGGATTTCAGCCAAACGGCCTGCTGAAGGCGGCTGCGCTGCTGATGCTCGCTGTAAATCTGGTGCGCTTTCCGCTCTACGACGCGTCTGGGAAACCGAGCCAGGGAACCGTCCGCCAGCCTAGCCTAGGCTAGCTGCCCTTAAAGCACCGGAGGAACCCATGACCAGTCGATTGCACCGGCCTCGTCGCGCGGATATCCCGCATCCGCGTAGGCCGCAAGCACCACAGGTCTGGCCCCGTAGACGCGGACGACTCGCATCGCTTCGGTTCGCTTGCCGCCCACCACAGCCGTCTGCAGATCTTCCCCCCACTCTGTGTTGTCATCTCCGAAGCTGATTCGTAACCGTCCTACCGTACCGTGCAATTTTGGGGTGCGAATGCAGAAGCTCTTCTGTGTGCCTTTCGAGAAATCTCCCATGGGAACGTGATCGTATAAGCGATCGTATTTCGACCCATCCTGTGTCTCTGAAGCGCGCAGGTCCTCAAGCTCAAACTGATCCACAACATGCATCGTGGCAGAGCGAAGCGTCGCGGGGCCTGACGCCATAACCGCAACCTGCGCTCCTTCGACACGGGCTACGAGGTAGCTTCCGGAGGCATTGTGGAGGTTCTGCGCGCAGGCAAACTCCGCCACGAAGAAGACCGCGATGAGGGCAGACCACATTCGCCGCTCCTGCGGCGTTGACTGTCGTGCACGCACCAGCAAAACCACTAGGGCAAGGCTGGCTGCGCTGAGTGCGAATCCCACTCGCACGGGAAAGCACCGCCACCAGACGTAGCTCAACAGCGCCAGCAGCGCGGGCAAGTGGAGCTCCCACAGAGAAGTGCGCGTAAGGTATCGGATAGTCTCCCCCGGAAACGTCGCATCGAATACGCGTTTAGTTCCTAGCCAATTTAACCAGATTCGCCCCTTCTGATCCGCAGTCGTTTGGGGCTGTTCGTACGCCCTAAACAGGAGCCATAACCAAGGATGCCGTCTTCAGCTATGAATCGATCTCCTGTGACGACGCCAGCAGGGCCTCGTAGCCTTCAGAACGGCACCGGCTCTCCTTTTCCGCCTTTCCGGGTCAGCACCTTGGCCTGCTTCGTGTGCTTCACGGGAGCACTTCTGATCTTCCTCGTGCCCCTCCTTGTCCCTATGCGCCCAGTCATGACGGTGTCTGCTGCGTACCTGGCGGGGTATAACAACCAGATTGCTGTGATCCTAGCCGCTGGCCTCAGTGTCTCCGTCTTCGCTGCGGGCGCATGGTGGCAGCGGGCTATCCCCGCGCCAGTTGCTAAGGATGGCCGGCCACTGACAAGAAGCTTCGTATTTTGCGTAGTAGCTCTTTCCACATTCGTCCTGGGCCTGTGTTGCTGGCTCGTTGCAGCGTCCCATCTGCGCTACCTCGGTGACGCCGGATACATCATCGAAGTCGCGACCGTAAAGAGCGACACCGGGCGAGCACTGTATTCACAATTGGAGTTCGCATACGGTCCTCTGCTGATCGACCCGGAGATTTGGCTCAGTCGTTGGTGTCACGTCAGCATGACCGCCGCGTACTACGTTGTTTTCCTCGTCCAGAGTGCTCTCGGGCTCTTGATGGTGGCCTACATCCTGAACTCCCTCCCCATCCTGGGCAGCCTGCGCCGGGCAGCTTTTCTCCTGCTCGCCATCGGTGCGGTTACTCCTCATCTCGGCCTCAATTACACCTTCTTCCGCTTCGCCAGCCCTTTTGCCTTCCTGCTTCTGGGCATGCGCCAGCGTCGGATCTGGCAGTGCGCTCTGGTGCTCGCGCTGGGGGAAGCCTTTGAGCTGCTGATCTCCCCCGAGTTGGCCCTCGCCATGGGCATAGGGGTTCTAACCTTCGGCATTCTGCGCTTGTGGGTCGCCGGATGGCGATGGAGCGTCACTGCGATCCTGCCACTCGGCACCCTCGTCGCCCTGTTGCTGATCTTTGGACAGCCCTTTTTACATACAGCGGCAAACTTCTCCCGCGGCGCACTCAACCTGCCCATCGGTCCGTATCCACACCTGCTGGTCTATCTCTTTGCCGTCCTTTGGCTGGTGCCCTTCGGCCTAAGCCACATTGCTGGATTTCGCGACGAAGTCGGCGCGCAGAGGCTCGCCTTTTATGCGACGAGCCTCGCCTTCCTGCCGCCCGCTCTCGGCCGGTGCGATCCTCTTCACGTGCTTTTTGACGGGGTCGGTTTTCTCCTGCTCTCACTTATAGCCATCAGTCAGAGTTCCCTGCAGGCCCGCCGGACCTGGGTGGCGGCCCTTGCTTTGCTCGTCTTCTGGAATCACTGGGTAAACGAACGACTTTTCGACTCACGGAATGCGCAGGTCCTGCGTGAGGCGGTCATGCCCCACCTGTCGCTTCCGACAAGGGACGCAATCTGCCGAGTGGTCTCCTCTCATCGGCCAGACCTTGCCTCCGTCCTGGGGGGCAAACCCCAGGCGTCCCAAGCGCTCGATATGCAGACTTTAGAGGTGCTGACGCAAGGTGCGCCCATCGCCACCCCTGCCGATCTCCCTCCCACAATCGAAAGGCAGTTGCGAGAGGCTCGCCAGTATGCCCCTGGGTACTACACCTTCGGGGTCGACGTTCTGAATGTCACCGCCGAACAGCGCACGATTGCGGATGTCAACGCAGAACCGTTCATGTTGCTTCCGCAGCCTCTGGTACCTGACAACCCGCATACCCTCAACAGGCTACGTAGCTTTCAGGGCATCACGCTGCCGTACAGAACGCGTAACCGGCCACAGTACGATCCGGGTACTGCGTTTAAGCGCAATCTCCATGAGCGATGGGTACCCGTTCAACGATTCGGGCCCTACATGCTCTATCGCCAGGCACCTACAGGCGCGCCTGCAGATTGAGCTGTTCGCGGGGTGAGCATGAATCTTTCGCGGTCAAGCGGCGTCTAAGCCTTGTGGTACACTAGGTAACGCTGAAGAACTGCGCCTTGAGTTGCCGAATTTGCTTTGGTCTTCCGTCGCTTACTCCTCCGGGTTAAGACGAGTGTTTAGGAGACTGATTCACTCTTCCGCCTGCGCCCGCGGCTTTGCCCGCACCTCTTCTCAGCGCCCCCGCAACAACCCAGGGAAAGCTGCGCCATCGCAGAATCTTCCGGTAAATCTCTCCCGTGCCAATCCGCCGGGAGCGCCTTTGAGGAGTACGGCACAACGTGGCTGAAGAGATCGACAAGTACGAAGAAGATGTAGACCGGCTGATTGAGACCGGTAAGGAAAAGGGCTATCTCACCTACGGTGAGGTCAACGACCTGTTGCCCGGCGACATCACCTCGCCTGATGACCTGGATGATCTGCTCACTACCATCAATACCCAGGGCATCGACGTGCTCTCCGGCGAAGGCCGCCGTGGGCGTGGTGGGGAGGAGCGTTCGGATGAAGAGACCGAAGCGTCCGAGGACTCGGATGTTGAGCTCGACTTGTCGCCAGGCACACTCGAAAAGACCAATGATCCCGTCCGCATGTACCTCCGCGAGATGGGCACCGTTCCGCTGCTGACGCGCGAGGGCGAGGTTGAGATTGCCAAACGCATCGAACGCGGCCAGATGCGCGTGATGAAGGCCATCTCGCGTTCGCCGATTGTGATTCGCGAAATCGCCGGTCTCGGGGAGGATCTGAAGCGCGGCGTCCGCAACATCAAGGAAGTGGTCACCTTCGACGAGGAAGAGCTCACCGAAGAGATCGTGCAGGCGCGTGTTAAAAAAACCGTGAAGCGTGTCGAGGAGCTCGTCAGTCACCAGAAGAAGGCGGCGGAGTTCCAGGTGAAATTCGAGGATTCAAAGGCCAAGGTTAAGGAGCAGCGCAAAGCGCGTTGGCTTATGGGTCGCGAGCAGGTGTACGTCACCCGTATTGTCCGCGAGCTGAAGTACACGAACGCTGAGAAGAAGCGGCTGCTGGATAAGGTGAACAAAACCGTCGACTCCATGCGGACGCTGGAGCGGCAGGTACGCGCGCTGGATGCGAAGTTCGACGCCTCGCGCTCCGAGGAGTTGAAGAAGGAGTACCGCCGCCAGCAGAAGAACTGCCGCACGGACCTTGACCGCCTCGAGTCGGAGACGGGCATCCCGCTCGAAGACCTCAAGCGCACCCAGCGCGAGATGGTGCAGGGCGACATGGATGCCGAGCGCGCGAAGCGTGAGCTCATCGAGGCCAATCTACGTCTTGTCGTTTCCATCGCCAAGAAGTACACCAACCGCGGTCTGCAGTTCCTCGATCTGATTCAGGAAGGCAACATTGGCCTGATGAAGGCCGTGGACAAATTCGAGTACCGTCGCGGATACAAATTCTCAACCTACGCAACCTGGTGGATTCGGCAGGCCATCACCCGCGCCATCGCCGATCAGGCTCGCACCATTCGCATCCCGGTGCACATGATCGAGACCATCAACAAGCTCATTCGGACCAGCCGTCAGCTGGTGCAGGAGCTTGGGCGTGAGGCCTCCTCGGAAGAGATTGCCAAGCGCATGGACATCCCGGTCGCGAAGGTGCGCAAGGTTCTGAAGATCGCGCAGGAACCCATCTCGCTCGAGACACCGATCGGCGAAGAGGAAGATTCTCACCTTGGGGACTTCATCGAAGATCGCATGGCCGTTTCGCCGTCCGATGCAGTCATCGCCGTGAACCTCAAGGAGTACACCTCTCAGGTACTGCGTACTTTGACGCCTCGTGAAGAGCGTGTGATTAAGATGCGTTTTGGCCTCGAAGACGGCTCTGAACACACGCTTGAAGAGGTCGGCCAGAGCTTCCAGGTGACGCGTGAGCGCATCCGGCAGATCGAAGCCAAGGCGTTGCGCAAGCTGCGTCACCCTAGCCGCAGCCGCAAGCTGAAGGCATTTGTGGATGGGGTGAAGGAGCTTTAACGGTTCTGCAAGAAGCTGGGGTGGGCCACGAAATGCTTCGTGGCCCATTCTGTTTAGTGGGGCTGTGCCGCGTGCGCCGCGTACACTGAAGAGGCTTAGGAGCTAGCCTTTTATGGCAGAAATCAGCACAAAGAAGATCTCGGCGCGGAACCATCTGCGCGGCACTGTTGTAGACGTCTTGCTGGGCACCGTCACCGCAAAGGTCACCCTGCGCGTGGGCGAAAATCTCATCGAATCCGTCATCACGCGGCAAAGCGTGGAGGAGATGGGCATCGCGGTAGGTGACACGGTCACGGCCATCATCAAATCCACCGAAGTCATGATCATGACCGACTAGCGAGCGTAGGCGATGACCCCGGAGCAGGATCTTCCCATACTCGACCAGCAGGAGCAGGTGCTCCGCTTCACGGCGTTCGATGCTGCGGTCGCCTGGCAACTCGGTTCGCGGCTGCGGGCCGCCCTGCTGGAGCGCAACGCCGGGGCAACCGTGGAGATCGAGGTTGCCGGACATCTGCTGTTTGCCTGCGCGACGCCGGGTGCGACCCCGGGACAAGCGAACTGGATTCGCCGCAAGCGCAATGCCGTACACCATTTCGCCCGCTCCACCTACGCCGTGGGGCGCAAGCTGGAGCGCGACGGCGGCACACTGGCCAGTCGGCACGGACTCTCGGAAGTCGACTTCGCGGTGCACGGCGGCGGCTTTCCGGTTTATGTGCAGGGCACCGGGCCGGTAGGCAGCATCGTGCTTTCGGGCCTGCCGCAGCGCGACGACCACGCGATGGTCGTAGATGCGCTCGCAGCCACACTCGGTTTCGGCGTTCCCCGGCTCCTCTGATGCAGACGGAGATTCGCATTTCGCGCCGTGCTGCTGATCGCCTGCGTGCGGGCCACCTCTGGGTGTACCGCTCGGATCTGGTGGAGGCAGCCACCGCACTCGAACCTGGGTCATTGCTCTCAGTTCTGGATCCCGCCGGGCATCCGCTGGGCTCGGCCCTCTACTCCTCAGCCTCAGAAATCGCACTTCGGCTGGTCGACCATGCCCCCGGTCTGACGCGCGAGGACTATGTGAAGGAGGTTAGGGCGCGGGTCCGGGCTGCGCTCCTCCGCCGCCACGTCATTGCGCCCTTGCAAGGCGTTGTCCGTGGGTTTTCCGACGCGGGGCGTCTCGTGTTTTCCGAAGCCGACGGCTTGCCTGGCATCATCGTCGATCGATACGCGGACCTAATCATCGCGCAGCTATCAACGCAAGGCACCGCCCAGCCTGACGTGCGCGCGGCACTGGTCGAGGTGCTGCGCGCCGAGTTGGCACCCTCTGGCGAGTCACTCACCATCTGGGAGCGACCCGATGCGCGCACCCGAAAACTTGAACAGCTGCCGCCCGTCTCCGAAGAGGTCCTCTTCAGTAACGCAAGCTCCGGCCCCGCCTCGCTGACCCTTCTCAGCGCTGGCGCAGAGACCTCACCCTCGGGAGGCAATCTCAAGGATCACCCGCCCACCTCCACCGTCTTCACCCTCAACGGCCTGCGATTCGGCTTCGATGCAGCGGCGGGGCAGAAGACCGGGGCTTTTCTCGACCAGCGATTGAACTACGCCGCGGCGGCGGAGTGGGTTCGACGCTCCGGTGTGACCGGGCATGCGCTGGATGTGTGCACCTACCACGGGGGCTTCGCCCTACATCTGGCGCGTGTGTGCACACGGGTCACCGGGGTGGATCAATCTCGCGCCGCCCTGGAGATCGCGGATCGCAACCTCGCAGGCAATCCGTCACTCGCGGCCGAGGTGGACTGGATCGAGGCGGATGCCTTCGAGTTCTTGCGCGCCTTAGACGAAGCGAGCCGCAGGGCCGCGACACCGGGAACATCTGCCGCTCCCGCTGTTTCCAGGTTGGGTGTAGGTCGGTCCTCTGGCTCGGCTGCAGCGCTGCCATCGGGCATGCCCAGCCGCTTCGCTGCGATCGTGCTTGATCCGCCGGCGTTTGCGAAGTCCAAACGCGCCGCCGAGGGGGCGCTCCGCGGTTACAAGGAGCTCAACCTACGCGCGATGCGTCTGTTGGAGCCGGGCGGCACGCTGATCACATGCTCCTGCTCCCACCACGTCTCGCTCGAGGCCTTCACGACGGTCGTAAGCGAAGCCGCAAGCGATGCGGGCCGGCGCGTACAACTGCTGGAGACCCTTGCCGCCGCGCCGGATCACCCCGAGGTGCTTACCCTGCCGGAGACGCGTTACCTGAAGTGCCTGGTGTGCCGCGTCGAGTAAT
The DNA here is from genome assembly GCA_964242225.1 of uncultured Acidobacteriaceae bacterium. Classification (GTDB taxonomy): domain Bacteria; phylum Acidobacteriota; class Terriglobia; order Terriglobales; family Acidobacteriaceae; genus Granulicella. Next base: position 19,130 of record CAXTAE010000003.1, on the reverse strand, counting down.
CGCGGCACACCTTTGCTGGTTAGCGAGGGGAAGAGCCTAGCGGTTCAGGTCGTGAATCGTGCTGCCGACGGCTTGGGCCACCTTGCCGGCCGCATCCTTCACAGCGCCGGTCGCCTCATCGATCACTCCCTTGTCGCCAAGGTCGGGGTCGCCGGTCAGGTTGGCCCCGAACTGCTCCAGCTTGCCCTTTAGCTGCCCACCCGCACCGGACGCCCGCTGCTTGGTGCCCCAGGCGCCGACATCGTTACCGGCCTCATCCACGCCGTCCGCTGGAGCAGTGAGCCCCAGCTGCTGATTCATGACCACATACACAGCGACAGCAAGCGTCGCTCCACCCAAAAGCCAAAGAAATTTGCTCATCATCGTCTCCTGTTTTTCGCTTTCAGGTCTTGTGATGCCGCGTCACGCGCTCACGTGAGCCGGCGCTCTCTGTTCACGTACGCTGATGTCTATGCGCGTGTGTCTCCTCCCTTTCGCAGGCGTCGTGTCTTGCCTGGTCCTGCTCTGCGCGGCGACGCCCTCTACAGCTCAGTCGACCGCTACTCCGCACCCGAGGCGGGCCCGTGTGTCGCATGCGGCTTCGGTTCGTGACGTCGACCCGGCCCTCGCGCGGCTGATTGCGGCAACGCCAGCTATCGACAACCACGCACACCCGATGCTCTCCCCGCCGGAGATGACGGCCGATCGCGACTTCGACGCGTTGCCCGTCGACAACATGGAGCCGCAAACCGATCCGCTGGCCTGGCGACCGGACTACCCACCGCTCGCGGAGGCGTGGGCGACGCTGTATGGCTTCCACGGCCACCCGCCCCTCACTGCCGGAATGCAGGCTGAGCTGGAAAAGGCACGTGCCCGGGTACGGGCGCGGGAAGGGGAGCACTATTCCCAATGGGTACTCGCTCAGGCGGGGATCGGCACAATGCTGGCCAATCGCGTGCGCCTGGGCGCAGGCGTACAGCCGCCGCATTTCCTCTGGGTTCCATATGACGACACGCTGCTGTTCCCGCTAACCAACAGCGGCCTGGCGGCTGCCACGCCCGACCGCGCCCAGTTCTTCGCACTTGAAGACAAGCTGCGTACCCGTTATCTCGGCGACGCCGGCCTCTCGCGTCTGCCGCCTACGCTGGACGCCTACCTTGCCGGGTTTGTGACGCCGACTCTGCAGCGCCAGAAGGCCGGCGGCGCCGTCGCGGTGAAGTTCGAGGTGGCCTATCTGCGCGGATTCGACTTTACGGACACGCCCCGCGAGCAGGCCGCCGCAGCCTACGCACAGTACGCCGGCGGGGGTGTGCCCGACCCCGCTGCGTACAAGAAATTACAGGACTTTCTCTTCCGCTACATCGCCGCGGAATGCGGACGGCTGGGGCTCGCCGTGCACCTGCATGGCATGTCCGGGGGCGGACGCTACTTCTCGGTCGCCGGCGTCGATCCTCTGCTGCTGGAACCTGTACTGAATGATCCCGCGTTGAAGACCACCAACTTTGTTCTGCTGCACGGCGGCTGGCCGTATGTGCGGGAGGCCGGCGCCCTGCTGCAGAAGCCCAACTTCTACCTCGATTTGTCGCAACAGGCACTCATCTTTCCAGCGCCCACCCTCGCCGGCTGGCTGCGCGAGTGGATGGAGACCTACCCTGACAAGGTGCTATTTGCCACAGATGGCTACCCATTCACGCCGGCGCTCGGCTGGGAAGAGTCCACCTGGCTCGCTGCCCGCAACGAGCGGCTGGCGCTGGGGCTCGCCTTGACGGCGATGGAGAGGGACCGCGAGATTACGCCGGCACGCGCCGCCCAGCTCGCGCGAATGGTGCTGCGGGGCAATGCGGAGGCGCTCTATGGCGTGACCGTCCAAGCAAGGCATGAACCAATCGGCGGAGCGGCGCACTAAGGTGCGGGCTGGGCGGTTACGCCGCACACCGCCTACACTCGCTCCATGGTCTCTCGCCGCACCATGGCACTCGATGTCGGCGACCGTCGCGTCGGCCTGGCGATCACTGATGGGCTCGGCCTCACCGCGCAGCCGCTCTTCACCCTGCACCGCACGTCGTCGCACGCCGACCTGAAGGCAATCGGTCGTTTCATCCGCAAACACGAGGTGGAGGTGCTGGTTGTCGGTCTGCCGCTGCATGCCGATGGTACGCACAGCCCGCAGGCTGCCAAGACCGAGGTGTTTGCGGCGGCACTCTTCGCTGAGCACCCCACGCTGATGCATCATCTCCTGGACGAGCGTCTGACCACTCGCGAGGCACACGCGCTGCTCGACGCGAGCGGCGGGCGGCACACGGCCGCGGACCGCCGCGCACGGCAGGAAAAAATAGACCAGGTCGCCGCCGTGCTTCTGCTCGAGGCCTTTCTGAGCCGTGAAAACGGGGTGACGCTGTTGCCAGACCCCGACGCTCCGGGGCAGGAGGACTCCTGAGCGCTTGCCGCATCCAGTACGCGGGCGGCGTCCCAGCACGACACGGCTCCCCGGTATAATCAGGCTTTATCTTCCGCCGCGCGTCTGCCCGGACGCCACTTCGGCCAAAGCAGAGACTCCCATGCAGGACATCAAAAAAGCACTCGACGAGCAGATCCGTCAGCTCGAACACGAACTCACGACCGAGCTCCCCGCGGAGATCAAAAAGGCCGTCGCGCTTGGCGATCTCTCCGAGAATGCCGAATACCACATGGCCAAGCAGCGGCAGTTGTTCGTCAACGCGCGCCTGGGGCAGCTGAAGCGGCGCATGGGTGAGCTTTCGCTCGTCAATCTCGAGAACATCCCGCGAAACAAGGTGGGCTTTGGCTCGACCGTCGAGGTGCATGACGGGACCAAGGACGAGACCATCACTTACAAGCTCGTCACGAGTGAAGAGTCCGACGTTGCCAAAGGGCTGATCTCGACGACCTCGCCTATAGGCCGCGCCCTTATCGGCAAAGAGATCGGCGACATTGCAACGGTGGTTACGCCCAACGGCAAACGCGAACTTGAAGTGTTGAAGCTGACGACGATCCACGATTCCGCAACGCAGTAATCGGCTGTGTTCCGCAGCCCGGCCTCGATCAAGGTCGCGGCGTGCCTACGTGGCAAATGTCAGAAGTGGAAGCACAAAGGCCGGGAGCTTAGCCCCGGCCTTTGCACGTGCTTGCGACCTGACTACTGAACGTCGCCGGCTTCGAGGTGTGACTCGAGGAAGTAAAGCTCTTCCTCGGCCTCGACCACGAGCTGCTTGAAGAAGTCCGAGGTCGGCTCATCCTTCAATTCGTCGATCTTGTCGGAGGCGTCGCGCAGTTCCTTGCAATACGCTCCAACGCTGTTGGCGAGCGCCTCAACGTGCTGCGGGCCGCTCAGCGCTTCCACGTTGTACGGTTCGATGGGTGAGTTGGCCGCCGACATGCGGGCCGTACCATTCGCTGTGCCACCCAGCTGCGTGATGCGTTCAGCGATCGCGTCAATGTGCTTGAAGATTACTTTGGCCGTCGCGTCAAAAACCAGGTGCAGCTGGTAAAAGTTCATGCCCTTGACGTTCCAGTGGGCGTATTTCGCCTGGGTGTACACGTCGAGCGACGCTGCAAGCTTCACGTTCATGATCTCGCAGACCTTTTCCTTGGTGTCATCCGGCAGGGCGACCCGGTTCTTGTACATCCGCTTCACAGTCTTCGGGCTCATCCCGTCCTTTACGCTTTTTGCTATTGCCATTGTCTTATCCCTTTCGGCGTTCCCGCACCCATGTGGTGCGGCGTTCCTGTCGCCTTTCTCGGTTTTGATGCAATTCTGAAGGATGCGGGCTGGATCGCTCACCAACGCGACGCAAATCGCGCAGCACGTCGCGCTACACTGCTAGAGGCTTCAGAATGACCTGGACAAGTGAGTTTGGCAGAGGGTGTGGCTGGCTGCTGCAGAAAATCGTCAATGGCCTTGCCTTGTCGCGCATCTCGCCCAACACTCTCACCTTTATCGGCCTGCTGATCAACGTTGTGGCGGCTGTTTTCTTCGGCTACGCGCGTGCCGACAACTACGTGCGCATGTTCCTCTATGCTGGCCTGGTCATCATCGGAGCCGGGCTCTTTGACATGGTGGATGGACGCGTTGCACGGCAAACCAACCAGGTCTCGGTCTTCGGCGCGTTCTTTGATTCGGTGCTGGACCGCTACTCAGACGTTGCTCTGTTCTTTGGTCTGCTGATTTTTTACGCGCGCGGCGATCGTTACTTCTACGTGGTCCTGGTGGCGTTCGTGATGACGGCCAGCCTGATGGTCAGCTACACCCGCGCGCGCGCCGAGGCGCTTATCGGCTCCTGCAAGGTTGGCTTCATGGAGCGTCCGGAGCGCATTGTGCTTATCATTCTCGGCGCGCTGTTTCAGCGCTGGGACGCGATGGCACCCGCACTGTGGATTCTGGCAATTATGACCACGGTCACGGTCATCCATCGGATTCGCTATACCTACACCGAAACGGAACGCCGCAGGCTTAGCACCGCCGTCTTTCCCTAGCTCACTTGCGCCGTGCCGACTGCGCGTGGCGACCTCTCAGAGACCGCCGCCGATTTGCAGAACGACTTGCCTGGGCAGCCGGACCCGCATCGTCGTCCCACGCCCCAGTTCGGATTCCACCTCGATCTCACCCTGGTGCCGCTCCACGATCTCACGGGAGATATACAGGCCAAGGCCATTGCCCAGGTCGCCCTTGGTGGAATAGAAAGGCTCGAACAGGCGCTTCTGAATTTCAGGTGGGATGCCGGGGCCATCATCCTGCACCGCAAACCCCACCTCGCGGCCAACGGCTCCTTCGGCCAGCACGGACACCGTTACGTGGCCACCCACGGGCGAAGCGTCGATCGCGTTTGAAACCAGATTGGCCAGTACCTGACGTAACTGGCCGATAACACCGGAAATGGACGCTTCGGGCGCACCCGTACGGCGAATGGTGATCTGCCGATTGCGAATCTTGCCTGCAAACAGCCGCAAAACATCATCCACCATGCCCCCTGCCAGAAACGTCTCCCGCTGGTCCGTGCTCTCGCGATTCCAGCGCAACGTCTGCTTGGTAATGCCAGAGATACGTTCCAACTCGCTTTCCACCATGCCGATGTAACTCGTCGCCGGGCCGTCCTGGTGCACTTCACCGCGTAGCAGGTACATCAGGTTGGTGATGGCTTCCAGGGGATTGTTGATCTCGTGTGCAATCACGCTGGTCATACGTCCAGTCAGCGCGAGCTTCTCGTTCATGCGCAGCGCTGTCTCGCGCTCTTTGCTCTCTGTCAGGTCGATGAAGCATCCGATCCACCCGGCACGTTTGGCCCCGGCACGCTGAAAGGGTACGGCGCGCACAAAGTTCCAACGAGCCGACGCCCCGACCTCACGTTCTTCCACGGTCAGCAAGCGCACCTCGGCTTCAAATGTGGAGTTCTTCGCCACCGCCTCACGCCACAGCGCAGCGCACATCTGTGCATCATCAGCGGGCAGGGGAGCCGCGTCAAACCAACGGCCAGAACCGCCCAGCCCGGTGCTCTGCCAGCGCTCATTCGTGTAGGTCAAGCGGCCGTTGTCGTCAGCGGTAAAAACGCGCACCGGCATCGCACGCGTTAGCTGCTGAAAGCGCGCTTCGCCCAGCTCGATCGCTTCTTCTGCACGCCGCAAGCCGAGGGTTGTCAGCGCCGAGCGAAAGTCCTTGGCCGAGTCAATCTCGACCGCCAACCAGGGCTGACTGCGGCCTCGCACCGTCTCCTGCCATTCCGCAAAGGAGTGCCGGGGGTGCAGCGACGCGTTTGCCTCAACGATTTTTTCCGGCTCGCCCGCCCACCGTACCGTCTTGACGATTTCAGGTCGAAACCACAAAAGAAAGCGGTGCTGCACCGCGGAAATGCGAATGGCAAGCAAACCACTCGCCACGTCGGCGATCGCCTCGGTCCAAGGCAAATCGGCTGCGAGATGCGAGCTTACCCAGGCCTCAGTCTCTCCTTCGACGTCCAGCCAGGCTGCGATGCGCCGAAGAGCATCATCGTCGGGCACCTCGCCATGCCGCACAATGCGATTCTCCACGATCAATGCCACCCCGCTGGCGTTAGTCACCTTCAGCAGTTGCGGCAGCTGCCCGGCGAGACCGGTGACAAAGCTCTGTTCGGTGGCGAGGTCCGTAAGGATGCTCCGCTGCACGGAATGAAAGCCGACCATCTGCTCTAAACGGCCTGCCGCATGGAAGGCTGTAAGCTGCGTGCTTGCCATCCTCGCCAGCATGTCGCAGGCGCTGCGCACCAGGTAAGGCACCTGATGCGGCGTGGCGTGGTGACCGCTGATTAAGCCCCAGAGCTTGCCTTCAATCACCAGCGACACCGACATTGACGACATTGTGCCCATGTTGCGCATGTACTCCACATGGGTGGGCGAGACACTGCGCAGGGAACTCCGCGAGAGGTCTAGACTGCGGGCGTCTTCACCAGGCGATCCCACCAGGGGAGAGGGGGTGTAGGTTGCATCTGGGATGATGCGCACGGTATTCAGGACGTACAGTTCTCGAGCCTGCCGCGGGATATCCGAGGCTGGGAAGCGTAGTCCCAGATAGCTCGGTAGCGGCCCCTTGTTTGCTTCGGCCAGCACGGTGCCATGCCCTTCTGAATCGAAGCAATACAGCAACACACGGTCAAAGCCGGTCAGGTCCGCAATCTGTTTTACCAGCGCAGCACAGAGCTCCTGTTGCGTCTTCAGCCGACTAAGCGTGCCGACGAAGTTTGTGATCACTGAGTTCATCATCTCCGGCCCGACCAGGCGATCCTGCAGTTCGAACTCCAGTACCCGCCTGGCCCCGACACAGTGGGTTGTCACGCTGAAGTACTCGGCGTTGAGTCGAAACGACCCTAGAAACGTAACCAGCCCGTTATCCTCTCCAGAAGGGGCGTGACGCAGCCCCGTTAAAGCGGAGAGCAGCTCGCGCCCTAGCAGCGTATCCAGGTGCGTACCCAGCATCAACCGGACTGGCACTCCTAGAAAGCGCTCAGCATTTGCGCTCGCCACCAGTACGGGGCCGAAGTCGGCGTCCGTTACCAGCAGAAAACCATGTTGCTGCACCGCACCTGGCACCCGAATGGGCTCATCCTCGCAAAGAACGGCCGTCTGCGCGATCGTCTCGGCAACGGCACTGCTCTCGTGGGGATCCGGCTGGGGTTCCGGCTGTGTGGATGCACTCACAGCCATTCAGATGCGGCGCCGGGGCAGGAGGTCAGCCTACGGGCCCAAGCGGCCGACAGACAGCGGGGCTTGTGCGATAGCCGGCAGAATTCACGTGTGCGCCGGGAGTGTGACCTTCGTGCGGAAACTTGTGAAAGGCGGCACAACGGTGACCGATCCGCCAGCATCAATTTCGGCGAAAGAACTTATTCCTGGCTTCTCGACAGTCGCTGCAACAGCAGAGGTTCGTCGCAGCCCCGGCGGAGAGATAGAGATCCAGTGCCTACCTTGCTACGACGGGGCATCGCCCTTTCCACATTCATGGTCTTCGGGGCGGCGGTCTTGACTGCCGAGCCATTGCCGAGCCGGCTGGAGGGTACCTGGCGCATCACGCGTGTGCTCCCCACCACCAATAGTGCCTGCTGGGGCAAGGACCAAGCCGCGCTGCTTCTGGGCTCAACCCTCACCTACCGCGATAACTCGCTGCGTTGGCGTGGCGGTACCGTACCTCTGGAAGGCGTCACCACCCGCTTTTTAACCGATGCCGATTTCCGTCGTGAGAACACAGGTGCCACCCCAGCCAGCTTCGCACAACTCGGCATCCGCAGCCGGGGTGTGCTGGAGGTGGATCTGCAGCATGAGGACGCCGACATTACCGGGGCCACAACCGAGGTGCCCGGCGACTCCGTGCTGCTCGCCGGCCCGAGCCGCATCATCGTGAGCGCCTGTGGCGTCTACTTCGAGGCTACGCGGGCGGCGTCCCTCACACACACCAGCCTGCGGCGGTAAGCAGCAAAGGCGCGGTGTCAATCACCCACACCATTCTGCGGCGTCGAGCAGCGAAGGGTTCGTCCTCCACCGGAAACTGTCATCTCGACCGGAGGCGTAGCCGAAGTGGAGAGACCCCTGTATTCACCGCAGCGACAATCAATCAGCTATGCTCGTTCAGCTCTACTGCCGCAGGGAGACCATCGTCACACCCTGGCCGCCCTCGTTGTACGGCGGCTCCTCGATGCCAGTTACATGCGGATGCTTCTTCAGGTAGTCGCGCAGCGTACGCCGCAGAATGCCCATACCCACGCCGTGCACCACGCGAATGCTTGGCAGCCCGGCCAGGAACGCGCGCTCCACAAAGCGGTCAACCTCGGACTCCGCTTCATCTGCCGTTTTGCCGATCACGTTGATCTCGGAACTCATGTAATCCGAATCACCGCCGCCAATTGTGACCCCACCGCGGCGACGCCCTAGCGCCTCCGGAGACGGCTCTTTCACAAACGTGATCTCCGCGATATCCGAGCGTGGCACTCGCGTCTTCATGGTGCCAAAGCTCACCTCCAGCGCCTTGGCGTCCAGAACGCGCACGACCACGCCCTCACGATTCAGGCTCCGCAACCTCACCAGGTCACCGGCTCGCGGCTCGCGCTCCTTGCGTGTCTGGCTTGCGCCGGAACGGCCCGCATCGGGCGTGGCGTGAGCCTCCACGGTGGATTGGAACTGCTCGGAAAATTCCCGTCGCAGCCGTGCGATGCGCAGCGCAGAATCCTTAGCGATCTTCTGCGCGATGGTTCGGTCGTCGATCGCCTTGACGGTATCGCGCAGCTGCGACTCGAAGTCGCGAATCAGCTCACTCAGTTGTCGCTCCAGCTCGCGGGTGCGGGCCTGTTGCTCCTTCCGGCCCTCTGCCTGCACAAACGCGCGTTCTCGCTCCAGCTTGCGCGCGGTCTCGGCGTTCTCAACTCGCTCCGCAGAAGCCATGGTCAGTTGCATGTGCAGCTCATCGAGAAAGCGTCCGATGTCGATCTGCTGCGAGCTCATTTGTGAACGCGCATTCGCAACAATCGCGGGATCCAGCCCCAGCCTCGCCGCGATGTTCAATCCAGCCGATGCACCCGGAACTCCCAGGCGCAGATCATAGGTGGGCGAGAGCGTCGCTTCATCGAAACCCACCGCAGCGTTCAACACGCCATCGTGTTTGGCGGCGTACACCTTCAGCGCGGTGAGGTGCGTCGTCACGATCGACCATGTGTCCCGTTGAAGGAAGTGCTCGGCAACAGCCACGGCCAGCGCGGCACCCTCCTCCGGATCTGTTGCAGAGCCAAGCTCATCCAGCAACACCAGCGAGGACGCGTCGGCATGCCGCGCAATGCGGTCTACGTTGGTTACATGTGCTGAAAATGTGGAGAGATTTGTCTCCAGCGACTGGGCATCGCCGATATCGGCATAAACCGCCGTGAACAAGGGCAGGCGCGCGCTGGTCGCCGGTACGGGCAGGCCAGCCTGCGCCATCAGGGCCAGCAGGCCGGTCGTCTTCAGGGCCACAGTTTTGCCACCGGTGTTAGGGCCGGAGATGATCATCTGTCGCTTGCCCGCCGGCAACGCGATGGTGAGTGGGACGATGGAGGCCCCGCTCTCCCGCAATCGCATCTCCAGCAGCGGATGACGGGCGCCCACAAGCTCCAGCGGCGCACTCGCGGCCTCTTCCCCGTCCCGCAAACCGTTCATGATTGGACTGCCTGCGGTGGGTGAACTCGCGTCCACGAACGCGGGACGGACCCAGGCAAACTCCGCTGCAAAGCGGGCAGCCGCACTGTGCGCGTCGGCCTGCGCCAGGATCTCTGCGCCGAGGGCCAGCCCTTCGCTCGCCAGCGAGACCGCACGAGTCATTGCCAGCAGAATGCGATGGCTCTCAGCCTGTTCCTCATCGAGCAGACGTGCGAGTTCGTTATTACCTTCGATGGTGTCCATCGGCTCGATAAAGACGGTCTGCCCGGAGGAACTTGAGCCGTGCACCACACCCGGCACGCGCCGCTTGGCCTCTACCTTCACCGGGATCACAAAGCGATCGCCACGCACGGTGATCAGCGCGTCCTGCACAGCGCCGTCCTCGCTGAGCCTTTGCAGCGCGCGGCGTAGACTTTCTTCGATGAGCCGATGCTGCCGGCCCAGCGCACGTCGAATGCGCGCCAGTTCCGGCGAGGCATCATCGGCCAGGGAGCCATCCGGCTCCAGCTTGCCCTGCAGATTGAGCAGCAAGGGGCCCAGGTCATGCTCCAGCAGCGGTGCAGAGAGCGCCCCCATGGCGGGCCAGGCATCCTTCACCGACTCCGGCGGAGCTAGGATCAGCTGCCGCCATGCCTCGACGCGCTCAGCATGCGCGACCACACGCAGAAGCTCCTCGGCCTCCAGCGCCGCGCCGGGGATGCGGGCCTTCGCCAGCGTGTCCTCTATGTCGAAGATGCCGCGAAACTCGAAAGGTTCGCCGCCCCTGTTCAGCAGTTGCATCTCGGCGACGCGCTCCTGCTGCGCTTCGATCCAGCCGAGGTCGGCCGAGGGCTCGCGCAAACGCAGCAGGGCCTGTCCGAGGGGCGACTGGGCCCGGGTGGACAATCGCTCGCGCAGCGCCTCCCATTGCAGCGCCGCGCCGCCGCGTTCACCGAGTGTCTGTGGTGTGTCTTGAAACTTCATCACCTCCATTAGAAGCGATGTAGGGCCTCAACGACGCAGAGCCCGCCCACCCCGCCGTACACTGGAGGCGCCATGCAGTACCCCATCACACGCCTTCGCCGTTTGCGCGTCACCTCAGCCATGCGATCGTTGATGCGCGAAACCAGACTTCATCCCGGTGCCCTGATTTATCCACTCTTCCTCTGCGAGGGGGAAGGCGTTCGGCGGGAGATCAGCTCCATGCCGGGCGTCTACAACCTTTCCGTCGATGAGGCTGTGAAGGAGGCCGAGGCTGCCGCCGCGCTAGGGATCGGGGGCCTGCTGCTGTTTGGCATTCCGGACAGCAAGGATGAAGAAGGCTCCGGCGCCTACGATCCGAACGGCATCACACAACGCGGGTTGCGTGCCCTCAAAGCGCTTGGCGCGGCAAAGAGTCTGGTGACGATCGCGGACGTGTGCCTGTGCGAATACACCTCGCATGGCCACTGTGGCGTCGTTCGTCGCACAGGCTCGGCCGCCGAGGTGCGCGACCTGGAGTCGGGCGCGGTCGACTTCACCGTGGATAACGATGCGTCCTTGCCGCTACTGGCGCGCGCTGCCGTGTCGCTTGCGGAGGCCGGCGCGGACATCGTAGCGCCCTCCGACATGATGGATGGGCGCGTGGCGGCCATTCGCGAGGCGCTTGACGCGGCGGGTAAGCTCGGGACGCCTGTCATGAGTTACGCGTCCAAGTTCGCGTCCGCGTTTTACGGCCCGTTTCGCGAGGCCGCGGACTCTGCGCCGCAGTTCGGCGATCGTCGCACCTATCAGATGGATGGCGCCAATCGCCGTGAGGCCATGCGCGAGATCGAGGGCGACATTGCCGAAGGCGCGGACATGCTGCTGATGAAGCCCGGTATGCCCTACCTCGACATTCTGCGTGAGGCTCGTGACCGCTTCGACCTGCCGCTTGGCGTATACCAGGTGAGCGGAGAATACTCCATGCTGCAGGCAGCGTTTCAACGCGGCTGGCTGGAGCCCGAACGCGCGATGCTGGAGAGTCTGCTGGGCTTCCGTCGTGCGGGCGCCGACTTTATCGTGACCTACTTCGCCAAGGACGCCGCAAATCTGCTTTGACCGGCGAACCCGAAGGGAAGTAAGGTGCTCTACATGCGATTTGCAGCCGTTCTTACCGCTCTCTGTCTGGCCGCTCCCCTGGCCATGGCCCAATCCCGGCCCGCGATCACAGGCATCGCCTTCTTTCGCGACTACACGACCCACGCGGAAGATGCGCGGCGTTTCTATGGTCCGACGATGGGCTTTCCGGAGTTGAAGGGCGCGGACGGGACGCTAGTCTTTCCCGTCAACCGCTCGCAGTGGGTCGAAGTTCTGGCCAACACGCCTCCTCCGAACCCCAATGGTCGTATGGCGGCGGTGGGCTTCACGACGCGCGATGTCCACGCGATGGAGCGCTACCTGAACGCCAAGGGTGTTCCCACGGCCGAGCCGATGCATGACGACGAGTTCGCGGTGAAGGACCCTGAGGGTTACCTCGTGTACTTCGTCGAGAGCCCCTACGCGAGCGCGACCGGCGACAAACACCTGGCAGGTGTGGCGAAGCAGGTGAGCGAGTCGCAACCGCTGCCCGCGGCCACGAGCCAGCGCATGATCCATGTTGGCTTTATCGTGGCCGACCGCGACAAGGAAGATGCTTTCTGGAAGCAAACGCTGGGTTTCAAACCGTATTGGCACGGATCGGCCAAGGATGGCACGGCGGACGACTATGTGAGCCTGCAGGTGCCGGACGGCACCGACTGGCTGGAGTACATGCTGAACCAGCACAATCCGGATCTGCACCAGACGGGCGTGATGGATCACTTCTCGCTGGGCACCACGCACATGCAGGAGGTGCTCGCCGATCTGCAGCGCAATGGCTGCACGGACAAGGCCTGCACCAGCATCCAGGCAGGGCGCGATGGCAAGATCCAGCTGAACCTGTACGATCCGGACCAGACGCGGGTGGAGTACATGGAGTTCACGCCGGCGATGAAGCCTTGCTGCTCGGGCTTCACGGGCGTGCAGCCGGGGCTTTCAGAGAGCGAGTAGGCCTCCCCGGGGGTACTTTTGCCGTAAAGTCCGCCGAAAGCTCGACTTAACGGTGTACCTGGGGGGCAGCGACCTAGGGTAAGCGGCCCGGCCGAAGGCCGAAGCCGTAGAAGCCTGCCTGCAGTGTAAGGCGTACTGACAAGTTGCTGTGCAATGCCCGCCGCCCCTCCGTCCGTGCTTCTCGGCTGAGGGCAAGGAGGCCGGGGGCCAGTCTGAGACTAGTGCTGTTCGGCGATGGACTCGGTGTGGGCGAGGGCGAGCCATTTGCCGTTGCGGTGTACCCAGGTGCTGGAGCAGTGGAGTGCGCCCTTGAAGGTGTGACCGCCGCCGCAGTCGGTGTCGACGTGAGCGGCGTAGGTAACGAGGGCGATGTCGGGGGAGAGCATGCGTGTCTGGGCTGTGCCGAAGCTGTAGTCGTTGAGTTTGCAGGTCTTCATGCCGGCGACGGAGGCATCGCGGTTGCCGATGTCCTCCGGGCCGATGTAGACGAATTCGGAGGCCATGGCAGCCTTGATGGCCTCGTAGTTGCCAGCCTTGAGGTTGTTCCACATGGCGGCCTCCTCATGCGAAACCGGCCCCATCCCCTCGGTCTGGGCGTGGGCGGTGGGGGCAGTGGAACAGAGAAGAAGGGCCGAGGCGAGGGTGACGGCTGAGAGAAGAGTTTTCAAGGCGACTCCGGCAGAGGAGATGATTGCGCCGAAGGGTACCGCGTTCCCGCTCGTCCGTGACGCCTATTTAGGGCGGTGACGGCCAAGGGCGACCGGCTCGCAGAGGGCTGCGGGGTTAGTCGATGTCCTTGTAGACGGCCCAGAGCTCGTCGATGTGGTGGCGGGTGATTTTGATCTCGCAGGCGGTCTGGATGTAGGGCTGGGCGGTGCCGCCGCTGTACTGGTCGGCGACAGATTGGCAGACCTGGTCGCGGAAGAGGTGCCAGGTCGCTTCGGCTCCATCGAAGGAGAGGGGACCGGGCTTGGCCGGAGTACCCGCGTATTGCAGGTGTACGCGATAGAAGAGGCCCAGGGTGCGAACCAGTTTGGTCTCGTTGGCGTCGGTGGCGGCCGTTTCCTTTTCCAGGCAGATGCCCTCCGCGGGGTGGTTCGCGGCCGTTTGGCAGAGCGGCTGTCCGGCGCGTGCGTCCTCGTCCCGCACGATGGCCGCCGCGCGATCGTGGAGTTCCTGCAGCTGTTTGGCCTGAGCCGTGGCGATGTCCGCAGAGGTCCCCTGGGCGGCGGCCAGGGGCAGGATGCTGCTGAGCGTGGCGAGCAGGAGAAGTGTGGCGCGTGGCATGGGTCGGAGTGTAGCAGTGTGGGGTAACGCTGGATGCGGTGGCACTACGGAAGGCAAGTTGGTCGTTTCGCTGCGCTTCACTCCGGCCTTCGGCAGAGCGGAACCCACCCATCTCGCGTGAAGCCGCGGTATGGGTGGGGCACCCGTTCGCGGCTATCCTTGTACATGGGTGGGCCACCCGCCTTCAAAACTAATCACTTGAAATGTAAGGGCGGGGCACTTACGCTTGGCCCAAGTCCGAGGAGATCACAGCTGATGTGGAGGTCGGAGCTCTTTCGCCTGCAGCTGCGCTGTTCCAAAGCTCTTCATCGCTTCTGGATGCGGCAGCTCGCGATCTTTGGGTCTGCGCGGCCACCTCGCCCCACGGTGTATCCCGATCCGTGGAACGAGAAACACCGAGACCTGATTGGGCACCTGCGCGAGCAACATCTGGCGGGTGTGGAAGCCGATGATGAGGCAGGTGTCTCGCTGGAGATTGAGATGTCGCGCGTGATCATGCTGGGCGCGGGCGCGGCTCTCGGACTCTCCGTCAACAAGGTGCTGGAGAGCAAGGCAACGGTGGTTTGGTGGTTCTGGGTTGCGGAGAGCCTGCTGGTGGGGTCCATTGCGGTGTCGTGGCTTTCGCTGTATCTGGGAACCTATATTCGCAGGAAGCGGGTACAGAGGAAGTATGCGATTTACTTCGGAGAACTCGACGAGCGAATCTCGGCTGTGGACCAAGACAGGCCGCCCAAGTACCACAACATGCTGAAGGGACGGCACGTCGCTTTCGAACTGGAGAACCGGCCACGGCGACTCAACGATGTTCTCAGGGTGTGTAGTGCGGCCTTGGCAGGATTAGGAATCCTGCTTCTGCTTGCGGCTTTGAGGAGCTCTGTCCACCCGCCAGAAACCCTGCCTTTGCGCAAATCTGGCCCGTTCACTCCAGTGATGGCGACTTGCCGCTGGGTGGGGTGCACCGTGGCACCGGGCCAGCAGAAAGTAACGGTGAGGAAGAAGGGCTATGCGGACTGGAGCCGGTCGATGAACATCGCCGGCAACGCGGTTTGTCCAATTGCCGATCTGACTGCGGGTTCGTCGTTGTACGTGTCGACGGTTCGGAGGAAGGCAAGTCAGTCGTTCCGCTGCGCTTCACTCCAGCCCATTGGACTGCCCCTCAGGGCAGAGCGTAACCCACCCATCCCGCATGAATCCGCGGTATGGATGGGCCACCCGTTCCTGGCTCCTCGTGTGCATGTGTGGGCCGCCCGCTGCTCCGCTCCCGCCATTAGCACAGTGGAATCCACATCTGGAAAAGGCCAGAATCGGCCTCGGCTGCTGGATGAGAGTCAGATGTAATTAGGAGTTGTATGGACCCGCATTGACCGGCTTAGGCTGAAAGCTATGTGGCCTCGCTACGTGCTCCTGCCTAGACTGTATGGCAGGAGTAGACTCGCAATGGATCAAGATGCTGTCGCTGTTTGTTAGCTCCACGGTAAAACCTTTGTTTGCTTTCGTGAGTGCACCGATCACCTCCTGCACTCCTGCCCAGCGACGGTCCTCGACAAATTGGAGTTCAATTATTTGTAGAGACGCGAGTCTTGCAGCCATACGGGCGTACTCCTGGTTCTCTACAACGATTGCAGACCACAGCTCGCTCTTTAATTGAGCAGTTAGGTGCTGCGTTCTTTGATGCGTTAGTTCTAGGCGCTGCTCAGCTTCAGAGACTCCGTTCTCGATCCCCGCGAATGCGGGACATTCTACGAGCTCTTGAGTTGACGAATGCAGAAAAGCCACCGCCGCCACTATTCCAGCCAGAACTGCCACACCGCCGAGTACATGTTGGAGTTCAAGGTTGACGTGCTCATAGACGAGAACGATGCACACTTCGAGCAGGAGTGCCCCACGGCGCAACGCGAGGTTCACGTACTCATTCTTCTCTCTAATCATTTCTCGACTTCTCTCTACTCTGTTTTGACGACCTTCCAAGAGGCTTGGTTGCGTTTGTTGGCTTAGTGATCAGACCTGTGAAACCAGCCCCTGCCGCAAACGCCTGCGGTACGTTTGTCGGATGAGCCACCCCCATCGCGATTATCGTACCTACGATAACGAAAACGCACATTTCGACCCTTGATCGGACTTGCTCATTCTCGAAGTTGAGGGTATCCAAGAATGCACTTAACGTGTATGCGCGCAAGTCGGATCTTCCCCACTGGTTGTAGAGAATGGCTGCCCCTAATGCGCAGAAAAGTACGTGGGCCCAGAAAGGAAATGTGGCGATCTCTGATGGCATTTCGAATCTGTCTACTTCGCGCTCCACTGCTCTACCGCTTCGATATGCTGTAGAGCGTCGTTTAACTGATCTCGCAAGCGCACCACGTCCGCTTTCCTCATCTGAAAGAAGTTGCGATAATTTTCTGTATCTGTGTCAATCCGACAAAGCACGATCGGTACAGTTCTTAAGGGCTGTCCATCCGTGAAGGAAAAACGGAGCTCTACTGAGAGATCCAAGCGTTCGAATGATGGTGCGACCTCCTTTGCCAAGGAAACCAGTTCTAATGCTTCCTTGTAGACCCCTTTACGGCCATTTAGCTTCTCAGAGATCTCGAAGAGTGCGGGCAGGCTCTCTTGAGGTATCGCCGAGGCGGCAACTCCCGCTTCCAAAACGGCCTGAGTGTCCGTTCGGCGGGTGGTGAAGGCGATCAAGAGACTTGCCGCGGCGATGATCTTGCCCACTTCATCTTCTGAGACCCGCAAGATTTTCGCGCACTTAAGCTTAGCCTTCTCGTCGTTGAGCTCTCCTTCCTCAGCAATGAAGTCAAAGAGGCTCTCAACACTCGTGAACGGTAGGAGAGCTAAATCGCTGAAACCCCTATTGAGAAAAGAGCGAAAGCCTGTGGGCATCTCAGAGAAAATCTCTTGAGGTGTAACCTGCATTGAAAGTGGCAAACTAAAGCTTCCCATTCACAATTCACACCTTTCGAATGATCCGAAACGGATCGGCGTAATTCTAATGCGTTTTCCTTCACATGCAACCGTTACCTTAGTTCTCTTAGCGGAAACCAAGTAGAGCAACGGTAGGCGGTAGTGACACAGGAGGACATAAGAGAGTTGTGAGAAGCCATATACACGTCAAATAGATATGGGCTCGCTCTACTGCAGTAGGGTGCCGCCTTCGGCCGTGGGTTTGTCGTCGGGGGGGATTACGGTGGCGGAGGCTACCTTGTCGTCGTTGTCGAGGTCGAGGAGTTTGACGCCCATGGTGGCTCGGCCGGCGGCGCGGACCTGTTTGGTGTCGATGCGGATGATTTTGCCGAACTGGCTGATGACCATCATCTCGGTGGTGTCGTCGACGAGCTGGATGCTGGTGACCTTGCCGATTTTGGGGGTGGTGCGCATGTTGATGACGCCCTTGCCGCCGCGGGTCTGGAGGCGGTACATGTCGACGTCGGTGCGCTTGCCGAAGCCGTTTTCGGAGACGGTGAGGATGAGGCAGGGGGTGAGGCCGAGCTGCTTGTCGAGCTTCTCGAGCTTGGCGGCGGCTTTTTCGGAGATGGCGGGGGCGTCGGAGCCGAGGATTTCCTGGCCGTCGGGGGTGTTGGGGCGGTGGCCCAGGTCGGAGATGCGTGGTGCGCCGGATACAGGGGTCTCTCCACTGCGGCCTGCGGCCTCCGGTCGAGAGGACGACTCCGTGGAGGGGACGATGAGGCCGGCTTCGTCGAGGACGGATTCGACCTGGTCTTTGAGGCCCTTGGCGGCGGCGATTTCGAGGCGCTGCTTGTTGCGGGCTTCGGGGGACGGGGTGACGGCGGCGCCGATGACGTAGTCGCCCTTTTTGAGCGAGATGCCGCGGTTGCCAAAGGCGGGGCGGCCCATGGCGCGGAGGTCGCGCTCGTCGAAGCGGATGGCCATGCCGTCGTGGGTGGCGAGGAAGATGACCTGTTCGCCGTCGGTGAGGCGGGCGGTGATGAGCTCGTCGTCCTTGTCGATGCCGATGGAGATGATGCCGCGGGCCATGACGTTGGAGAAGTCGCGGAGGGCGGTCTTCTTGACGGTGCCGTTGCGGGTGGCAAAGAGGACGAAGCGATTCTCCTGGGTGAGGTCGCGGACGGGGAGGATGGTGACGACTTTTTCGCCGGGCTGCAGGTCGACGAGCGAGGCCATGGCTTTGCCCTTGCCGGCGGCGCCGATGTCGGGGATCTCGTAGACCTTGAGCCAGTAGACGCGGCCGCTGTTGGTGAAGCAGAGCAGATAAGCGTGAGTGGAGTCGATGATGAGCTGGGCGACGAAGTCTTCTTCGCGGGTCTTCATCCCCAATCTGCCCGTCCCGCCGCGGCGCTGCTGCCGATAGATGGAGATGGGCGTGCGCTTGAGGTAGCCGGTGTTGGAGACGGTGACGGCGACCTGCTCGTCGGCGATGAGGTCTTCGAGGGTGAGCTCGTTGGCCTCGTCGATGATGACGGTGCGGCGCTGGTCGCCGTAGCGCTCACGGACGTCTTCGAGCTCTTTGCGGATGACGTCGCGGAGCTTGGACTGTGAGGCGAGGATGGACTCGAACTCGGCGATGTTGTCGCGGACGGCGCGGAGCTCGTTGAGGAGCTCGTCGATGGAGAGCTGGGTGAGGCGATAGAGCTGCAGTTCGAGGATGGCGTCGATCTGCTTGTAGCTGAGGATGAGGGTGCCGGCAGCGCCCGCGGCGGCGGTGGCGCCGTTGGTGAGCTGGGCGGAGATGCTGCCGCCGGTGAGATCGATGGCGTATTTGGCGGGGTCGAGCGTGATGCCGGCGATCTCGGTGCCGCGGAGGTTGATGCGGCGGTTGGAGAAGAAGGCGAAGAGGTTCTCGCGGGCGTCGGCGCGGGAGGTGGACTGCCGGATGACGCGGATGACGGTGTCGAGGTGGTCGAGGGCGATCTGGTAGCCGAGCAGGATGTGCTCGCGGTCGCGGGCCTTGCTGAGCAGGAAGGCGGTACGGCGGCGGACGACGTCGACTCGGTGATCGATGAAGGCGTGGATCGCCTCGGGGAGGGGAAGCTCCTTGGGCTGGCCGTTGAGGACGGCCAGGAAGATCATGGAGAAACTTTCCTGCATCTGGGTGTTCTTGTAGAGCTGGTTGAGGACGATTTCATGCTGCGCGCCGCGTTTGAGCTCGATGACGATGCGCATGCCGTCGCGGTCGGACTCGTCGCGGACGTCGG